>JBJACV010000003.1:0-276754 GCA_046604365.1 Nitrospira sp. | reverse complement strand
AGACTATACCCGGCAGCCAACATACGACTCAGTTCTTCCCGTTCCATGAGGGTCAGGCGTTGGTAGAGGGCCATGTGCAACTCCTTGGTTCCTGGGACAACCAGGATACTGGTGTTGCACTAGAATCTTGAACCCACACAGGAACCATTGATTGCGCAGGAAGCGACAGCTCTGACTACGCGCAAATGATCAGCTTCGATGGAGCGATGCCACAGGGACTTGGGTGAAAGAATGGTTCCTGACACCTTTATCTTCCTCAGAATCAGCGCGGCGCAGTCGATTTCATGAGGCTGTCGGCTTGTGGCGGCAGGAAGCCGAGATAGCCGCGATGCCGTTCCGCCAGTTCTAAGACGGAGAATGGCTGACCGTCGACAGTCTCAGGGGCAGAAAAGATTTGCCGGAGGCGGTCCCCGCGGTTTCCGACGATATTCCCGGCAAATACGACGCCGTTCTGCTTGAGCCGCTCTACGGCCTTCTCGATATCTTCGACACGTACCGCGATATGGTGAAAGATCTGGTCGCCGAATTTCTCGACCCAGCCGGGAATGATGCTGGTTTTCCCTCGATCGTCGCTATAGGCCTGATCGACAAACAGCGCAGGGTACCCGGCCTTACGATAGACCTTGGCATACCAGTCGTCGTACTCGATCGTTTCATCGTAGGTATAGCCTAAGGCAACAAACGGTTCTGCTCCGCGATCGATATCAAATGTCCGGATGGTCAGATGGTCGATCACAGGGGAGAGCCCGACACCGGCATTGTCGAGCATGGTCTTCAGCATTCCGGCAGCCCGATTGCGCGCGACATAGTCCGCGACCATCCGTTCGATACGTGCGTCCAATGCGACAGCGTGATCTATCATGGCAACCTCCCGAACAGGATGGTCAAACGTCATGCGTAAATCGCGGGAGGAACCTTCGGCTCTTCACGATTGACGCATGACGGATGTCGTCTTCATTCTCCAAACTTGATGCCTTGGGCCAGCGGCAACTCTGTTCCCCAGTTGATCGTATTGGTCTGGCGGCGCATGTAGGCCTTCCAGGCATCCGATCCTGCTTCACGCCCGCCGCCCGTTTCTTTTTCACCGCCGAACGCCCCGCCGATTTCAGCCCCGGACGTACCGATATTGATGTTGGCGATACCGCAGTCGCTGCCGGACGCTGAAAGGAATAGTCCGGCGCGGCGAATATCATTGGAGAACATGGCGGAGGACAGCCCTTGAGGGACGTCGTTCTGCATGGCAATCGCGTCTTCGATCGTTTGAAAAGTCGTGACGTATAAAATTGGGCCGAAGGTTTCACGCTGGACGATGGACCAATGGTTTTGCGCGCGGACGATGGTGGGCTCTACAAAGTATCCCGGGCGATTCAGCGCATGGCCGCCGCAAAGAATCTCTCCTCCCTCTTTCTTCACCTCATCGAGGGCGGCGCGATAACTCTCAACCGCGGCCTGATCGATGAGTGGTCCCAGCAAGACGTCGGGCTCCAAAGGATTCCCGATGCGGACTTGGGCATAGGCCTTGACCAGTTTGCCCGCCAATTGTTCAAAGCATGACTCATGGACAAAGAGGCGTCTCGTAGTTGTGCAACGCTGGCCGGCCGTTCCAACGGCGCCGAACAAGACAGCACGCACGGCCATATCCAAATCTGCAGTGTCATCGACAATCACGGCATTATTGCCGCTCAGTTCCAGCAGCGTTCGCCCCAAGCGCTGGCCTACAGCCGCGGCCACACGGCGTCCGACCGGCACCGATCCGGTGAATGAAATCAACGGCAGTCTGGTATCGTGCACCATCAGCTCGGCCAGGTTCGTCTGGTCTGTAATAAAGAGCGAAAAAATACCCGCGTAGCCTTGCTGCTGCATGACACGGTTGCAAATATTCTGTACGGCAATGGCACAGAGGGGCGCCTTCGGCGAGGGTTTCCAGATGACGGTGTCGCCGGCAATCGCGGCGATGAACGCATTCCACGCCCAGACGGCTACGGGAAAATTGAACGCGGTGATCACACCGATCGGTCCCAACGGATGCCACTGTTCGGACATGCGGTGGGCCGGCCGCTCGGATTGCATGGTCGCGCCGTACAGCATGCGCGCTTGACCGACGGCAAAATCGGCCATGTCGATCATTTCCTGCACCTCGCCATCACCCTCCGCCTTGATCTTGCCGACTTCCAGCGACACCAGCGTACCAAGCTGATCCTTCTTCTCCCTGAGTGCTTGGCCGATGAGCCGAACGAGCTCACCCCGTTTTGGCGCCGGGACGAGACGCCACATACGAAAAGTCTCAACTGACTCTTTCAGTATTCGTTGATAATCCTCTGACGAGCAGGGATATATGCCGGCGATCTGCTCGCCGCTTGAAGGGTTGATCGACTGTAGGAGCGACCCGTCATTTCTGCCGGACCACCAGCCACTACCGGTGCTCCCACCGGAATTGACAGCTTGAATGCCGAGATCTCTGAGGGCGGTCTGAATGCTATTCATCGGAAGCATGCTCCAAAATCATTGCTCAGGAATTCTTTCAAGGAGACCGATTCCTGTGTGATGAACCCATGGTACTGAGACGGCTGGTTCAACACAAGATCCATGACACAGCAGGCGCTCGATGCCGTCGTGACCTGAATCGCGGACCACAGCCTGCCTTTGATGCACTGGGGATAAATCTTTTTGACGTAATTTTCTTCGAAGAGGCTGCCGTCTTGTGTCCCGGTGACTGACGCATAAATCAGCACGACATCCTGGAGGGTTTGAGGAATCGCCCGTTCAAGAATACGCTTGAGCGTCTCGCGGTCTTCGTTGAGTTTCAGATCCTTCATCAATAAGTGGATTTTCTCACAATGGCCGGGGTAACGAAGGGTCTTATAATTCATCGTCTGGACGGTTCCGGTATAACTATCCGCAAGCGTACCCAATCCTCCCGACGTGTTGAAGGCCTCGTAGAGCAGTCCGTCCAGCTCGATCGTCTCATAGCCCTCCAACGGCTGGAGCGGGACCTTCGCACCGGCTTCGATGCCGTAACAGAGATTGCCGTACTCGTTGATGAGCCCATCGGTCGACCAGGTGAGTGAGTACTTGAGCGCATTGCTGGGATGGACCGGTAGCGCGCCTACCCGCATCTTGACCGTATCCAATGTTTCAAAATGCGTCATCAGGTCATGGGCGGCGATGCTGATAAAGCCCGGCGCGAGTCCGCATTGCGGCATGAAGGCATGAGCGGCTCCGGCGCTCAAAATCTTGATCTGGCTCGTGACTTCGACATCTTCCGTCAGGTCGAAATAGTGCAGGCCATGGGTCAATGCCAGTCCTGCGACTGTGGGATTACAAAAATAGGGGAGGCTCGACAGGATTGCGTCCACGGGATGGGCCGAGAGATAGGCGCTCACTGTGTCGGGGTGCCGGACGTCGAGGGTGCAGGGCGTGACGCCCTCCAATCGAAGTTCTTCGACGAGATGTTTCGAGGAGTCCAGCGTGATGTCGCCGAGATGTACCTCGTATGTCCCGCGTTGCGCCAGCAAGCAGGCGACCAGCGAACCGATTTTCCCGGCCCCTAAGACCAGCACTCGATGCATCAGATACCTCGTTGGTTTCTAGTATACTCCTCTTCGGAATTTTGGAGTACGTGGCGGAAAATTTTCGCCAAGTCGATGGGCTAGGTGGCGGGATCTGGAGAGTCGATCAGGTATTGCGGGCAGGTGTCGGAGGTTGATGGAGTTGTCGTCAGTTGAAACGCGGGAATGTCGGCTTTCAGGCGTCTGAGAAGCCGTTCCATTTTCATCGTGCCTGGCACTTCGCAGAACCAGACGTGCATGCCCGATTCCAACTCGTCAAAATGCCGCTGGACCCGAAAGCTCGGCTGTTCCATAAAATAGGCCGACAGAAAGCCATTCACAGCCATTACGACCCAGGGATGTTTCTTGATGTAGCGGTAGCTGAGCCGCAGTTCGGTGACGGTAACGTTGTCTTGCGTGTCCATCGCCACACTCTAGCAATGTTTCCATTGAGATCGCCACCATGAATGAAAGATGTCCTGGTGCGGCAGGCCGTCGAGGCCGGGTTCACAGCTGTCACGATCCAGGGCTGTTGTTTGATGTAACCGGCACTGAACCGAAGCTCGGTGATCGTGTAGTCTTGCTGCATTTCCATCACCATACACGATCAGGTCTTACGTTGAGAACTTCTTGCCTGGCTGCGGAACCGCGCCGGAGGCACTCCAAACTCCCGCTTGAAGGCGCGATTGAATGACGGTTCAGACTCATATCCCACCTCGCCCGCCACTTCGGCCACGCTTTTGGACGTAGACGTGAGCACTTGAGCGGCGAGTTGCAAACGCCAACGTGTCAGGTACCCCATCGGCGTGTCTGACAGATAATGTCGAAACCTCTCCGCCAACACGGAACGGGAGAGACTAACTTCATTGGCCAGCGATGCAATCGTCCACGGGTGAGCCGGCTGTCGATGCAGGAGCGCCAGCGCCTTTCCCACGTCCGGATCACGCACACCGGCGAGCCAGCCCGTCTGTGTCTGCGGCAGTTTGGCGATATAGCGGCGTAACGTTTCCACAAACAGCAATTCGGATAATTTCGCGATGGCTGCGGCACCACCCGGGCCCGAGGCCTCGGCATGATCGACTGAATAGCGGAAAGTATCTTCAATCCACTGTCCAGACGGGTTGTCCCGAATATGGATCTTGACAATCTTCGGCAGCCCGGCCAGCAAGATCTGCGAGAGTTGCGGGTCGCAGGTGAGGTATCCGCAGACCAGCTTCGTGGTCTCTCCTCCGCCGCTCACCTGAGACAGGATACGACCTTCAGTCAAGAGCTCCTTCAAGTGCGGCCCGCTGTCAATGGGCGTGACAGGAGGGCCGTTGCCCATAAAATGCGCGTTCCCGTGAGGAAGGATGACGACATCGCCGGCTTGCAGGGGCACGGCGCAGTCACCCTCTTGGAGGCGAACATAGCCCTGTCCTTCGGTGACAAGGTGGAAGATGAAGACGTGTTTGGGGCCAGAGGGGAAAAAGGACCCCATGGTGTGTGAGTCGGGCTCACGCGTACACCACGGAGCCGAGAATTGGCCGTTGAAGAAGACCGCGCCGTCCAGTTTTACGGCCTTCAGGACTTCAGACAGCACATCCATCAGATGAATCTCTAGCCAGAAGCGTTCCGGCAAAACAAGCCGGACGCCAGGATAAATAATTTGGGAGCTTAGCACTCTTCTGATAAGAGAGCTAGACGCGTGGCTAAGACGCTACAGAACTTGTCATGTAGAGTGCAAACAGAGACAGCGTGACACCGGGGACGGCGCCGGTGATGTCGGGACAGTCTATGGGAGGAGGTTATCATGATGAATGCGGCGGTGGGAGACATAGACAGGCTAAAGATTCGGCTCAAAGAGATCTGGACGGCCGGAGACTACGATCGTTTTTCACGGTACATGGAAGGAAGCGCGCGAGAGTTCTACGAGCGCCTCGACATCGCGCCGGGTAACCAGCTGCTTGACGTCGCCTGTGGCTCCGGTCAACTGGCACTGATGGCGGCGAAAGATGGGATGGATGTCACGGGGGTGGATATCGCAAGCACATTAGTGGAACGCGCTCGGGCTCGCGCGCAAGCGGAAGGGCTGAAGGTCCGGTTTGAGGAGGCCGATGCCGAAGCGCTTCCCTTCGACGACGTGCGCTTCGACGTGGTCGTCAGTCTTATCGGCGCGATGTTTGCCCCGCGGCCTGACCATGTCGCGAAGGAATTGCTGCGAGTGTGTGCACCTGGCGGCACCATTGCCATGGTCAATTGGACGCCACAGGGATTCATTGGGCAGATGTTCAAGACGATCGCGAAGTTCATCTCCCCGTCCGGCATGCCGTCACCGGTGCTGTGGGGGGACGAGCCGACCGTTCGTGAGCGGCTTGGCCATGGACTTTCGCAGCTTAGCCTGACAAGGCGGCACTATCTCTTCAGCTACCCCTTTCCTCCAACGGAGGTCGTCGAGTTCTTCAGGCGGTACTACGGGCCGATTAACCGAGCCTTCGCCTCCCTTGACGACGAGGGGCAAACGCGGTTGCGGCAGGAGCTCGAAATGCTATGGGCCGCGCACAATCGCGCTGGGGCGGACTGCACAACTGTCTTTGCGGAGTATTTGGAAGTCATCGGTATTCGGGTGTAACCCGGAGGCGGGAACGGAACACGAGCACAGGGCCGTAACCAGCAACGAGGTTCAACCGACGTCGAGAAAATGAAAGAACACGCGATCATGCACGACATCGAATTGTTAGCTCTCTGGTTTAGATCGGTCATGGCGGAATGCTTCTGACAATGCCGATGCCTCGAACATGAAAACGCAAACATAGTAATATCCATTTCACGTTTTACAAGGAGGTCGGTTATGAAGTTCCAGCACATCATCGGATTCGCTACGGCGGCTCTGCTCGCCTGTGCCGCGCCCGGTTCGGCCATAGAATCGACGACCGCTGCTGTACCCCAGGAAAACAATTCTGGCGCGGTTCCTCTCTACGCAAACCTTGGCTCCCATCACAAACGCATTTCCACAAGAGTCCCCGCTGCACAACAGTACTTCGACCAGGGGCTGCGATTCGTCTACGGATTCAATCATGCGGAAGCGATCCGCTCGTTCTCGCACGCCGCGGAGATCGATCCTACTTGCGCCATGTGCTACTGGGGGATCGCACTTGCCTACGGTCCGCACGTCAACGCTCCTATGGACCAAACGAGCGGCGTCTCGGCGTATGAAGCAGCGCAGAAAGCGTTATCGCTCAAATCCCAGGCCACGGCGTCCGAGCGCGCCTACATCGAGGCGCTCGCGCAGCGCTACGAGGCGGTCCCACCGGCCGATCGTACACGGTTGGATGCGTCGTATTCGAGTGCAATGGGTAAAGTGGCTCACGCCTATCCCAAAGATCTCGATGCGGCGACTTTATATGCTGAATCGCTGATGGATCTTCGCCCATGGAATTACTGGCGCTCGGACGGGACTCCGTACCCCGGCACGAACGAAATCGTGCGCCAGCTCAAGAGGGTTCTCACGCGTAACCCCAATCACCCCGGCGCCTGTCATTACTATATCCACGCGGTCGAAGCGGTCAATCCACAGGCCGCAGTGCCCTGTGCCGAACGGCTCGCTCGGCTGATGCCGGGCGAGGGGCACATGATCCACATGCCGGCGCATGTCTATATCCGCGTTGGTCGATGGAACGACGCCATCCAGGCCAACCAGCATGCCATCCACACCGACGAGGTGTTCATCGAAGGTCAGCACCCGGTGGGCGTCTATCCGCTCGCATACTATCCGCACAACATCCACTTTCTCGCCTTTGCCTCCACGATGGCTGGCCGCAGTGCCCAGGCGATCGAGGCATCCAATACTCTCACATCCAAGGTGAACCTCGATGCCGCGCGTCAGGTGGGACTGCTGCAGGAGATGCTGCCGTATCACGCACTTACCCTCACGACGTTCGGAAAATGGGACGAGGTGCTGGCCCAACCCCTTCCGCCTGAGGACATCCGCTTCTCGTACGCGATGGCTTCCTATGGCCGCGGCGTGGCGTACGCCGCCAAAGGAGAGTGGGCGGAAGCGCAAGCCGCACTCGACACAGTGACGGCCGTCTCTGCCGCGACACCAGACGGTGCCGAAGGGAAGACGGCGCTCTTGATTGCCGTGCATGCGTTGGCTGGCGAAATTGCAACGCGTCGCGGCGACATCGACGCGGGCATTACCCACTTTCGGGAGGCGGCCACAATCGAGGACGGGGGACTCTACTTTGAACCGCCCAAGTGGTACTACCCGATTCGGCACTCCCTCGGTGCCGCACTCTTGACAGCAGGTCACCATGCCGAGGCTGAGAAGGTCTATCGGGAGGACCTTCGTCGCTTTCCGGAAAATGGCTGGTCCCTGTTTGGGCTTGCGCAGGCGCTTCGCGCTCAGGACAAGCAGAACGAAGCGGCTGCGGAGGAAGCACGGTTTCGTCGTGCATGGGCAGGGGCAGACGTGACGCTGACAGCGTCACGATTCTAGCGTTGGAAAACGACTGAAGAGAGAACTTGGAAGTCTGAGGTCGGATCGGCCTCAGGCTTCCGACCCGTCTGGTACATTCCTGCGAGTTGGCACAGTTCATACATGCAGGGAAAGAGGGAGCGTCACACGAACGAGCAGCCCGTTGAGACCGTGAGCCAGACCTGTGTATGGTACGGACAACGAGAGGAGCTGTCCAAATGTCACTGACCACCTACAATCATCTTGCCATTCCCTCCTTCATGTACGGCACGGCCTGGAAGAAAGAGGCCACCACCGGGCTGGTCCTTCAGGCTGTCGAGGCCGGATTCACCGCGATCGATACGGCCAATCAACTCGTTCACTACGATGAAGCAAGGGTGGGGGAGGCACTTGTGCAACTCGCACGGCAAGGCATCACCCGAGATAAATTGTTTCTGCAGACCAAGTTCACCCCCGTCAATGGCCAGGACCATCGGTTGCCCTACGACGGGCGGGCAAGTATCACTACGCAGGTACAGCAGTCCTTTGAGAGCTCACTCGTCCATCTCCACACAGACTTTCTCGACTCCTACGTGCTGCATGGGCCCTATTCGCGACGCGGTTTGGGGGCTGAGGATTGGGAAGTCTGGGCGGCAATTGAAGCCCTCTATGCTGCCGGCAAAACGAAGATGATCGGGATCAGCAACGTCTCCGCTGACCAGCTGACGCTGCTCTGTGCCAAAGCGAATTGTAAGCCGATGATTGTGCAGAACCGGTGCTACGCGGCCTTTGGCTGGGATAAAGACGTGCGGGAGATCTGCCGGACGCACGGGATCATCTATCAGGGATTCTCGCTTCTCACAGCCAATTCGGGGATCTTTGCCGAGCCAGACATGCGTACGTTAGCAGCCAAGTATCAAACCGGCTTGGCTCAGCTCGTCTTCCGTTTTTCCCAGCAGATCGGCATGCTGCCCTTAACCGGCACAACGAACCCGCAACATATGAAGGAAGACATCCAGTGCGAGCGGTTTACCCTCTCGCCGGATGAGCTGGCCGTGATCGAAACCATCGGACAATAGCGGCCCATATGAAAGTCATGGTCAAGCGGATCTACGCACCGGCGGCCAGGTCCGATGGCTTCCGTGTCCTGGTCGATCGCCTCTGGCCGAGGGGCATTTCAAAATCTGACGCAAAGCTCGATCTCTGGCTTCCCGATCTCGGGCCGTCAACTGCACTCCGGCAATGGTTCAACCACGATCCTGCCAGGTGGGAAGCATTCCGCCAGCGCTACCATGCCGAGCTGAAGCAGAAGACGGCACTGCTCGTATCAATCAAGGAACAGGCACAAACACGTCCCGTGACGCTGCTCTATTCGGCCAAGGACGAACAGTACAATCAGGCCGTTGCGCTTCGGAGCTTTTTGGTGAAGCGGTCGGCTGTGGGCAGACACGGTACGAGAGGCAAAAAGCACGCAGTAGTTGTTGCAGGTGGGAATACGCCGACGGCGGGTAGAGGCATGAAACCCGTTGTTCAAATGGAACAGACCGGCTGCGGGATCGCTGCTGTAGCGTGCATAGCCGGCGTGTCCTATCGGCAAGCCCAACGGACCGCGAATCACCTCGGCATCTTCGCTAATGATCGTCGCCTCTGGTCAGAGATAGGTCACGTCCGCCGCCTTCTTCGGAAATATTGCCTACGCACAGATTCCAAAGAGCAACCCTTTCATTCTTGGAGCAGTTTGCCCAATCTGGCCTTGCTCGCAATCAAATGGCATCGTGAGCAGGGGCAAGCATGCTGGCACTGGGTGGTCTTTGTGCGAGACTCGGACGGGGAGCGGGTCCTAGATTCAAAGAGATCGCTAAAAAGTCATGTAAGGAGGGATTTCGGAAGAATGATGCCGAAGTGGTACATGACGGTGGCGACGAATCGATGAACGGCCGAGCTGCTGATGAGAGGGTGTGGTTCTTGCCACATTTTTCTTTCCCCCAAGGGGGTAGCTGCCGCAGCAATAGATCTTGCCACGTTTTCCTTTTAACTGCAGGTGGGCTTGACGAGTACCGTATTTTTATGATACTCAAATCCGCAGATTCTTGGAGCATGTGATGGTAGAGAAGAAAACATTTGGACAAATTATCCGCGAAAGACGGCAGGAGCTTAGTATTAGCCAAAAGGAGCTTGCATCGAAGATAAAGAAGGAAGATGGGATGCAAATTTCTCCGCAGTACGAGAACGATATAGAATTCGATCGTCGGGATCCACCTTCAGAGGACATGATTCGGCAGTATGCCAAAGCTTTGGATCTCCATGCGGAAGCTTTGATTTTAGCTGCTGGTAGAGTTCCCGAAGAGATTAGGAACATTGCTGCGAGAAGTCCGGAAAGAGCTCAGCAGGTATTCCAAGCTTTTAGGAAAAAGCCGCAAGAGGATTGAGATGGAGTGGATAGCGGATAAGACTGGACGGTTTAGGGAAAGACCTCATTTTGAGAGAGAGGAGCTGGATCTCGATTGCGAAGAAGTTGTTCATTCCATCTTGCGAGAGAGAAACAAGGGGGAGCTTCGCTTCCCCATCACTACAGATGACCTAATGGTGATGATCGAAAAGTCCGGAGCCGATTTGAACCCGTATGCGGATCTTAGTTCCTACGGCTCTGATGTAGAAGCTGTCACGGAATTTGTGTACGGGAGAAAACCTCTGGTCAAGATCTCTAATTTGTTAAGTGAAGATCCCAGAATGAAGAATCGATTGCGTACTACGTTGACTCATGAATGTGGTCATGTGAGGCATCATGGATACTTGTGGGAGCTTAAGGCCGCTCAAGAATATTTATTTTCAGGTGATTCTGATGCCGCTCAGGTCTGTAAGCGTGAAAAGATTGTTGGGGCTGGTGCATACGACTGGATGGAATGGCAGGCAGGTTACTGTTGTGGTGCGTTCTTGATGCCAATAGGTGATTTGCGCTCGACTTGTCATGAGTTTATGCTGAGGCAGGGGACAGGACCATTTCCATTTTATCCTGAAACCTCAGAATCAGAGGCGTTGATTCAATGTGTTATGAGTGTATACGAAGTATCATGGGATGCGGCTCGAGTTCGTTTAATTCAAAGGGGGTGGTTAGTTGAGCGAGGAGTGAGTACATCGTCGGCTTTGTGGGGATAGTTTTTTTTGACTAAAGAGTATGCTGATCCGCGGATAGTATTATCGTGGTCGCTATCGACAGAAAGGAGTCTCTAATGCAGGTGGCAGTAGCAAGGATAGTGCTTATCAATCTAGCCCTAGTGGTAGCAGGAATAATTCTTTACTCAAGCCCCCGATGCGGTCGGGGATGCAAAACAATTGCATCACATCTCGTGAGTCATGGGCTTAGCAGGATTTTCTGAGCGGCATTATTAGAGGCCAAATCTAAGGGCAAGTGCTGCTCTTGGTCGCGTACTTAACTTTTTGTAAGAATGGAGAAATGAACATGGGCCGTAACAGGAATACCGATGTGACCGGTAAATCATTCGGGACGACCACGATTGGTGCTGTTTGGAAGAAAGGTAGACCAGTCAGTGGGTACGATGAAAAGGTCTGGCGATACGATATGTGTGGGACGCCAATAAAGCAGTCGGAATATGGCAACGTAAATTCTGAGCATGGCTGGGAGGTCGATCACATCAAGCCAGTTTCAAAGGGGGGTGATGATGATTTGAGCAATCTTCAACCTCTCCAGTGGGATAACAACCGTCGCAAAGGAGATACATATCCTTGGAGCTGCTCGTAGGTGGAACCAGGTCACAAAAATGCCCTAGGAGTCTTGAAGAGGACTCATCATTTTAAACCACGAAAGGATCTCATCATGCTGGAAGCCAATGAGCAGTCAGTTGGATCGACTGGAAACGGACATACAACTTCTACGGATATCCAAGCCGATATGGATGTAACTGAAACTGTTGTGGCCAAAATGAAGAAGGTCAAGGCGGCACTTTCTGAGATCACAAGTGTTCAGAAACAGGTATTGGCGATTAAGACCAAGATTGAGGACCATCAAACAGTAGTTGCAACGAAATCGGCGCATATTGAAGACGCTCGGAAACACGGTGATGAAGTAATGAGCGAGCTTGACCGGGAACTTGCCACTGCCAGACAGTTAACCGCAGAGGCGGAGGGGCAAAAGACCCGCGCACAGGCGGTAGCAGATGAGTTGGTCAAGATTTTGGTAGAAGTAGAAACCAGAAAGAATACGGTCAATGCTCATGCTGAGGAAGTGTCAGGGGCATTGGATGAAGCCGAAGAGTCGGCAGACAAGGTTAAGGTACTTGCTGAAAGGTCGGCTACTATTGAGAAGCGACTTGCGGAATATGAGAAAGGCATGACAGAAATCCAAGATCGAGGAAAGTCTCGGCTCGCGGAGTTGGACGATCAAGGAAAGATTCTCCTTAAGACTATAGAGGGCTTACTCCCTGGTGCAGCAAGTGCGGGCCTTGCCCACGGGTTTGCCGAACGACGAGAGACTTTTCTGCAGCCACGAAGGAATTGGGAGAAAGTGTTTGTGGGGTCATTGATTGGTATCGCCGTCTTAGCTATTGGCAACTGGCTTATGTTTCATGAAGCTACTCATGTTTGGTCTGACACCCTTCTAATGTGGCTGGCACGTCTTCCGATGGCCGCTCCGTTGATACTGTTGGCGTATCATGCTGCTCATGAGGCAGCACTTGGGAAGAGGCTGGAGGAAGCATATGGCTACAAAGTGGCGATGGCATCATCGTTCATGGGGTTCCATAAGCAACTCTCCGAAGTTGGGACTGACATTGCAACTAATGCGCTTGCCAAGCTTTACGACAACACGCTCGCCACAATTGCGGATCCCCCCGGAAGAATCTATGACAAACATAATTTAGTGGCTACGCCTGGTGATTTAGTTGCCCAGGTTGCCAAGACTGTAAAAGAAGTTCTTGAGACTTCCATACCTGGAAAGCAAGGATAGGAGGGGTAGGTTCAACTGGTGAGTGCAACACCTGCCTCCAATATAGCCGCTGGCGTTTGAAATCCCAACGTCTTTCGTGGACGCTGATTCAAGCGTAAGGCAATTCGGTCTAAGTCTGTTTGGGAATACTGTGACAAGGTGGTGCCTTTCGGGAAATACTGCCGGAGCAAGCGGTTCGTATTTTCGTTGGTGCCCCGCTGCCACGGGCTTTGCGGGTCACAAAAAAATAGACCTGCACCTTGGCCGCAAGCGTCAATTGTTTGTGTTGGGCCAATTCCATCCCACGATCCCAGGTAAGCGACCGACGCAATGCGGCGGGCAGGTGTCGGATCTGCGCGCTCAACGCCGTCACCACGCTGGCGGTGTCTTTTCCGAGTACCTTCACCAGTATCGTGAAGCGTGACTGCCGCTCCACCAGGGTGGCCAGGTGCGTATTCTGTGCACCGGTGATCAGATCCCCCTCCCAATGACCGGGAATCGCCCGATCTTCCACATGAGCTGGACGGTCGCGGATGGAGACCCCATCAACGATTTGGCCGCGCGGCTGGCCCGTTGTACTCGCGGCTTGTGCCCGCCGCATCATGCGTCGGGACCGGAGATGCCCCAGTAGTTCTTTCTTGAGCACCCCTCGGGCTTGGATAAACAGACTGCGGTAGATCGTTTCGTGGGAGACCCGCATGGTGTCCTGTGCTGGAAATTCCCGCTTCAGCCAGCCCGCGATTTGTTCAGGCGACCAATCCAGGCGCAATTTGCTTGCGACAAGTCGCTGGAGCGACGGCTGTATCGCGAGCCGACAGCGCTTGGGCCGTCGGGCGCGTTCCCCAGCCCGCATATCAGCCTCAGAAGCCCGATAGCTGTGGGCCCCACCATGACGATGGATTTCCCGACTGATGGTCGACGGCGCTCGACCAAGCGTGGCCGCAATCTGCCGGATCGAGCATGCCGTTGCCAGGCCACGAGAAATCTCATCTCGTTCCGCCAAGGTTAGCGCCCACTGCGACCGTCGCCGAAGGGGATGAATGAACCCTCCGTTCGAGGACACCACCCCATGAATTGAGCCGGCGTGCTTGCCGAGGGCCCGACCGATCTCGCTCAATGATTGCCCTTGTTTCCATCGCTGCCAGAGTTCCGCTTTCTGGGCCGCGGATAAGCCCGGACGCCCCATCTGTGCCATGTCGATCACCCTCCAACCCCACTGTATCCCAGTTGGTGTTGCGTTGATCGCTTGAACCTACCGCGGCTTTTTTAGAATGTCCCGCTCCGCCTTGAGCTTCGTCACCTCGCGTCGGAGGCGCTCGATCTCCAGCTGAGCCGGTTTCATCTGCCCCTGGCCGGGGAAGGCCTGCTGCGGGTCGGCGGTTCCCTCCCGCACCCATCGGCGCAACAGCGTGCCATGCACACCCAAATCCCGAGCGGCTTGCGCCACGGTGACCCCACGGTCTTCGATCAACTTCACGGCCTCCCGCGTAAACTCTCGTGTAAACTTGCGTCGCTCCATGACCTACCTCCGGTTTCATTCATACACCTAACTCGATGTCTTTGAAACCGGCAGCAGCTCAGATAAAGACAAAACGAAGCAGGCTCAAATAGTAGCCAGTGCCGGAGTTGAGACCACGACGTAAGAACACGTCTCTGAGTAATAGGCCGAGCAGGGTGATGCCCGGCACCACATCCGCTGCAAGGCCACCTTCATAGCCATGGCCTGACGGTGATTCTTCTCCCTGCTTGAGCATTAACCAGCAGGTGTCGTTTCATCCAGTGAGCCGTGACAACGATGACCGTCAGCATAAATGCCATCTCCTGAATTTCCGCAGTACGTTTGTCCAGCGTGTGCCCGTGGAGGCTAACTCCTGCTTCTGCTAGACTTACCAAGAGAGACCGGCGTTATGAGTAAGTCTGTTGTCACCCCACAGTGTTCTATCTGCGAACAGCACTGCCGGGAATAGGCTGGTTGATCGTTGTTATCACAGTTCTTTGCTGTCTGGCGGTATCATTTCACCCACCGTTGTCCCAGGATGCTTCCCGTTCAATGGTTTAGACGATGACAGCCTGAGCTGCGTCCTTTTTGGACCTCCTCCGTCTATAGGGATGAGTGCGGAATCACCCGCAGCTCTATACCGAGGAGGTTTCCCATGCGTCCCCATATTTCACTTGATGTCCGCGATGTGTCCAAGTCGGTGACATTCTACAAAAAAGTGTTCGGTGTGCCGCCCCAGAAGCAGGTGGCTGACTATGCTAAGTTCGATGTGAAGCGCCCGGCGCTGAACTTTTCCCTGGTGTCTTCCTCCGGGGAGGTAAGTGCGGTGGATCACCTGGGTATTGAGGTCGAGACGGTTGAAGAGATTGCCGAGTGGAAGGCCCGATTACAACTAGAAGGCATTCTTCAGAAAGTCGAAGAAAACATCGCCTGTTGCTTTGCCCGGCAGGATAAACTCTGGTTTACTGACCCGGACGGCAACGCCTGGGAGATCTTTACCGTCCATGAGCAATTGGAAGTCACGGGACGACTGAGTCAAACGGGTTGCTGCGTACCGAAGAAGGCCGGTTCTCCTGAGCCGGCCACTTGCGGAGCCTAAGTCAAAACAGTACCGTATGGACATTCACGGCGGAAAGGCCATCATGACAACCAAGACGGAGGAGCTCTGGCAACTCGTTCATGATGGCCTCCGTGCCTTCATTGCCAAACGAGTGAACGATCAGGCGTATGTCGACGATGTCTTGCAAGACGTGTTCGTGCGCGTCCATCGGCAGGTGGGCCAGGTGAACGATCCCGGCCGGTTGATCGCATGGATTTATCAGGTCACGCGGAATGCGATCATCGATTATTACCGGAAGCCGGGAAGACAGCGGGAGATTCCTGCCGGATTGGGCTCTGACATTGAAGAGTCCGGCGACAAGCCCGCCAGCACCCGCAGTACCCTTGAGGGCGATGCCGGCGAGCTTCGCGCAGAACTCGCCGGATGCTTACGCCCCATGATTGAGCGGCTGTCTCAGGACTATCGGGACGCGATCACTCTCGTTGAGCTCGATGGACTGACGCAGCAGGCAGCAGCCGAACGAATGGGCATTTCGTTGTCCGGGATGAAATCCCGCGTCCAGCGAGGGCGCAAGCAACTCAAACAGCTGTTGGACGAATGTTGCTTGATTGAACTGGATCGCCGAGGCGGGGTAAGGGAGTTTGAAGTGCGGGATACCGGCTGCGGCCCCTGCCAGTCACAACCGGCCAGGAGTCGCCGGTGAAGATCGCAATCATCGGCGGAGGACCTGCAGGACTCATGGCGGCGGAAACAGCCGTCGCGGGAGGCGCACAGGTCGAACTCTATGACGCCATGGCGTCTGTCGGACGAAAGTTTTTGCTGGCCGGCAAGGGCGGATTGAACCTCACGCATTCCGAGCCGCTGGACGCCTTCCTTACTCGCTATGGTTCACGCCGGGCGCAACTTACGCCAACCATTCGATCATTCGGGCCAGGCGAAGTTCGTGAGTGGGCTCAGCGACTCGGTATTACGACCTTCGTCGGAACCTCCGGCCGTATTTTCCCGACCGATCTCAAAGCGGCGCCGCTCTTGCGTGCGTGGCTGCGTCGGTTGCGGAAGGCCGGTGTGCAGTTCCATGTTCGGCACCGGTGGCGCGGATGGGACGGGCAGGGACAGCTTCAGTTTGCCACGCCACAGGGTACACGCTCGATTCTCGCTGATGCCGTGGTACTGGCCCTGGGGGGAGGAAGTTGGCCGAAACTTGGTTCGGATGCTGCATGGATACCGATTCTCGAAGAACGACGGGTGCCGGTTAAGCCGCTTCAACCTGCCAATTGCGGGTTCGATCTGAAGTGGACAGACCACTTCCGAACAAAATTTGCTGGACACCCTGTCAAAACCGTGGGCGTCGTCGTGAAGACCGTCGACGATGTGGTCATTCGACGGCAGGGTGAATTCATCATCACCGAATCGGGTGTGGAGGGTGGGGTCATTTACTCGGTGTCGGCCGGCTTGCGTGACGTGATCGCTGCGAAGGGCGTAGCCACACTGCGTCTCGATCTCGCTCCGGATCGCGAGGTTCAGCGGTTGATCAAGGATCTTTCGCAGCCTCGCGGCAAGCGCACGATGGCGACACAGCTTGAACGCCGCGCGGGTGTCGCCGGGGTGAAGGCAGGTTTGCTTCGTGAAGTACTTTCCAAGGAAGAGTTTACAGATCCTGTCCGGTTGGCGGCGGCGATCAAATCACTGCCGTTACGACTGGTCGCCACACGTCCCATGGAGGAAGCCATCAGTACTGCGGGGGGAGTGAAGTTCGAGGGACTGGATGAACAGCTCATGTTTCGCCGGCTGCCCGGCGTATTCGGTGCGGGGGAGATGTTGGATTGGGAGGCTCCAACCGGAGGCTATCTGCTGACGGCCTGCCTCGCCACCGGCCACGCAGCCGGAGCGGGCGCGCTCAAGTGGTTGACAGCGCGTCGATCCGAATCACCATGATCCTGCAGCGTCACGTCTAACTGAACAGCCCGAATATCCAACTCCAAATGCTGGACAGCCAGCTCATGACCATATCGATCCACGACTCTTCGAGCGGTTCCGGCTGTGATTGGGCGGGGCGCGTCGAAGCCGGCGGTTTTACCGGTGTCACCGGTGTGACTTGGGCCATTTGCTGAGGAGGACTCACCGGATTGGGAGCCGCCATAGTGGGCGCAACTGGAGCCGGCGGTTGTGAGACATCCGATTCGGCCGTAGGCGGGAGAACAGCAGCCGGCATATTTGCCGACTCTGGCGGCACAGACGACTCCGCGAGAGATTGGGCTTCTTCGACTTCTTCTTTATATTGCGCGACGAGTGTCGTCAGGGAACGGTGCTCCCGTTTGGCATCGGCAACCTGTCGAGCCAGCTGCTTGCCTTGATACACAAGATTCGCCACTTGTGTCTGCAGCGACGTCATGTCTTCGCTTGCGAGCCGCATGAGTTGTTGGTTGCGCTGGATCGCCGCGCGATAATTGGTCGCAGCCTCGTCTTCGGTTTTGTTCGCGGATTGAAGCACTGCAATGTGTCGATCTAATTCGCTCATGCTGGCGCGCTCGGCATCGAGCGCGCGGGTGAGTTCGTCATGTTCGGCCTTGATCTGATCGTACGCGCGCTGGCTGACGCAGCCGGTTCCGATCAGCAAGATCCCGGCAAGAAAGCAGCCGGTGATTCGTCGACCGGCAAGAGACAGGCTCACAGCAGTATGATGCATCATGAATTCCGTCCTGGGTGATGGATCGACTTCAACCGGCAACGCGGTCTTCTTGTCGATCTCGTGCGTCACTCTAGTTGTGTCTCAAAACACGCCGCCTCTGACAACGGAAGTATAGACTAGACGGATAAGACTGTCACCTGTCTTCTGTGCCCAGCGGGCTGTAAAAGAACACCTGTGGATTTGTAATACCATAAAATAATTGAAGTTTCACGTAGCCACCACATCACTAAATAGGATGTTCCCTAGCGGCTAGGTCGCAGCACGCAAAGAAGCGAGAGGTATTAGCTACACCTCGCTCGAACCTCTCTACTAGAAGCAGACGTCTTGGACAGGATGAAGCAGTTCGCGTACTATGCCACCGGGTATGACAGGCGCGACACAAAAAGATTCATTGACCGAGCCATTTCGGTTGCCGTCGTCCTGTGAGCCGGCTTTGCTGGAACGGTTTCTCAAGGCCGAGGCAATGGCGCTCTGGGCTGTGCGGGCGTCACAGCTGCAAAACGTGCCGTCGAATGTCCGACTATTTCTACAGCGGCATGAAGAAGACGAGCAGCGGCATCTTGAGCAGTTTGAGACGATACTCGGTCATCAGGCGCATGAGCGTGAACAGCTTCCGTCCGTGCCACGGCAATGGCCGGCGCTTGCCGTGCAACTGTTCGGATATGAAGCCCTCGGGCTGGAGTTTGCGCTCCTATTGGCCGATGTCCGTCCCGATCTCTCGTCGATTCTTAAAGATGAACTGGTGCATGTTGGATTTTTCGAGCGCGAGATCCGAAAGATTCTCTCCGGCGAACAGGCTGATGCTGAACAGGCGAGAACGTCTGCGCGCGCCTGGTGGCGCAAGTTGCCGCGAACGCTTGATCGATATCTGGAACATTCCACACTTGAGCCCTATCGTCTCGAACTCACACTCAGGATACTTTCTGCGCTCGAATGCCGGCTGATCGGAGCCGGGCTGTTACGCCAATAACACTACCAGCCCACCGCACTCATGAGCATTTCTAGTGCACTCAGGACTCTGAGCTCATCGAAGGAGCAGGAATTCACGCGATAGTGTGGGCTAGATTGACGAGGCCTCGTGGGGCTCTGCCGGAGATAGTCCATCTACGGCGCCGATTTTGCGGTACTTCTGCTCACGACGGGCAAGAAGTTGTTCGGCGGAGAGGTCGGTCAGATCGAAAAGCTGATTAGTGAGGGCTTTGCCGACCAGCGTGCAGACCGCTTTGGGTTCCCGATGTGCGCCGCCCAACGGTTCCGGCACGATGTCGTCGATGACACCGAGCTCAAGAAGGTCTTTTGCGGTTATTTTTAGGGCAGACGCGGCGTCGAGTACCTTTGCAGGATTGTCCCAGAGAATGGCTGCGCACCCTTCCGGTGAAATTACCGAATAGACCGAATGCTCCAACATTAAGACACGATCTGATACTCCCAGCGCCAGTGCGCCGCCGCTTCCGCCTTCACCAATGACGACGGAAATAATCGGGACAGTCAACCGCGACATGACAAGCAGGTTGCGAGCGATCGCTTCCGCTTGTCCCCGTTCCTCGGCTCCAATGCCGGGATAGGCTCCCGGTGTGTCGATGAAGGTAATAATCGGCCGATTGAACTTTTCCGCCATCCTCATCAGGCGAAGCGCTTTTCGATAACCTTCCGGGTTGGGCATGCCGAAGTTCCGCTGCATCCGTTCTTTGAGCGTTTTGCCTTTTTGATGCCCGATCATCATCACAGTTCGGTCATTGAACCGTGCAAATCCTCCCACAATAGCGCGGTCGTCTCCGAATGTACGATCTCCGTGCAGCTCCAAGAAGTCACGGCTCAATTCATTGATGTAGTCGAGCGTGCTGGGGCGTTGTGAATGGCGTGCCAGTTGGGTTCGCTGCCAGGGAGTGAGGTTCTGATAGAGTTCATACTCGACTTGCGCGAACTTGGCGCGTAACTTACGGATGTCGTTTTGCGCAGAAGTTTTTCCGCCGGCTGCCGCCGCGGAAAGTTTCTCGATCTTTTCTTCGATCTCGCGCAGCGGCTGTTCAAATTCTAGATAATCCCGCATAGCCCCCCGGATGGTGAACAGAGACTTTTAGATGTGGAACACTGCCGCCTTCCCCATCTCTGGAAACAGTCCGTCTAAGATAGCAAAAACATAGCTCCTTTGCCTAGCACTTCTTCAACATCGGATACAAAATGTTCACTGGCAGATACAGTGAGGTTGGGAAGGGGGGCAGTCTCGGCCTCTAATGCCGTATCTATCTGAAATGAAAGTGAGACCGTAGTCCCGCCGGGATGTCGTTGGAGCACTTCGCGCAGACGCAGGAGCTGATCCTGGACTTCAGGGCGGTCCGTGAGCCGGATATGAACTCGCTTCACTGCCTGCTTTTGGACCTCGGCCAGCGGTTCGATTTTACTGACACGGAGTTTCGTGCCCTTGTCACCACGATCAATCGTTCCACTGAGGCGGACCAGCCGTTCAGGCGCGATCAGGTCACCTGCCGCTTTAAAGAGATCGGGAAATACGATCACTTCCACCGTGCCCTGGAGATCTTCCAGCGTCAGATAGGCCATCCGGTCGCCCTTCTTGGTCAGCGTCGTTTTGACCGAAGCAACAATGCCGCAGAGCTTAACCTCTTTACCGTCCGATAACTCCGTGAGGCCGGTCGTTGTGGCGGTCGACAAGGCTCCGATCGTCGTTTCGTACCGGCTTAATGGATGGGCAGAGATATAGAACCCGGTCAATTCACGCTCGTATGTGAGGCGCTGGGCCTGATCCCATTCCGGGATAGAGGGCAGGGGCGGCATGGCTATTGTCGCTGTCTCTTGGCCGGAGAATTCATCGCCGAAGATGCTGGTCTGTCCAAGTTCCCGTTCCCGCTGGGCCGCGGCACCCTCTTCGATCGCTTGATCGAGGACCGCCATCAGCTGCGCACGCTTGGCGCCGGTTGAATCGAAGGCCCCGGTCTTGATCAATCCCTCCAACATCCGCTTGTTCGCCTTGCGGAGATCGATTCGTCTGCAGAACTCAAAGAACGAGGCGAATGGACCGCTCTCATTGCGAATCGCCACGATGGACTCAACGGCACCTTCACCAACGTTTTTGATCGCGGCCAGACCGAAGCGAATCACGCCGTCGGCCACGGCGAAGTTTTTCTGGCTGGCATTCACATCCGGGCCCAGTACCTTGATGCCAAGATCGCGGCACTCGGTAAAGTATCCCATGATCTTATCGGTATTGCCCATGTCCGTCGTCATGAGAGCCGCCATGAATTCGGTCGGGTAGTGGGATTTCAAATAGGCGGTCTGGTAGCAGACAACGGCATAGGCGGCGGCGTGCGACTTATTGAAGCCGTAGCCGGCGAATTTCTGAATCAGCTCATAGAGTTTCTCGGCTTTTTTCTCGGGAATTGCATTCTTCTTCGCGCCGTCCAGGAACTGGACGCGGAGTTTTTCCATCTCTTCTGGCTTCTTCTTGCCCATGGCGCGCCGGAGGATGTCGGCTTGCCCCAGCGAAAATCCCGCCACCTTGTTGGCGATCGCCATGACCTGTTCTTGGTACACAATGACACCATAGGTGTCCTTCAGGATCGGCTCCAGTTCAGGTGTTTCGTAGACAATGGGCACCTTGCCCTGTTTGCGCTTGATAAAGTCGGGAATCAGATCCATCGGGCCGGGTCGATAGAGGGCGATGATGGCAATAATGTCCTCGAACCGATCAGGCTTAAACCCTGTGAGCAAGTCTCGCATGCCCGAGCTTTCCAACTGGAAGATGCCGGTCGTCTTGCCGGAGGAGAGCAGCGCAAAGGTCTTCTGGTCGTTGAACGGCAGTTGATCGACAATCAGCGGAGGCTGGTGAGGCCTGGCTTCATTGATCAAGGTTTCCGCGCGCCGGATCATGGTGAGCGTCTTGAGACCAAGAAAGTCGAACTTGACCAATCCGATCTTCTCGACATCCCCCATCGAATATTGCGTGACGATTTCGTCGTTGGCCCCCTTATAAAGCGGGACATGGTCCGTCAGCGGGCCTTCGGAGATCACGACCCCGGCGGCATGGGTCGACGCGTGGCGGGCAAGGCCCTCCAGCGACTGCGCCACATCCATCAACTCTTTGACCCTGGCGTCAGTCTGTGTCAGTTCGCGCAAGCGCGGTTCCTGGTCGAGCGCTTGCTGCAGGGTGATGTTCAGCTGGTTCGGCACCAGTTTGGCGACCTTGTCCGCCTCCGCATAGGGTAGTTCCAGTACGCGGCCCACATCACGGATGGCGGCTTTGGCGCCCAGTGTCCCGAATGTGATGATCTGCGCGACATGGTCGGAGCCGTATTTGTCCACGACGTAGTTGATCACTTCGCCGCGCCGATCCATGCAAAAGTCCATATCGATATCCGGTAAGGAAACTCGCTCAGGATTCAAAAATCGCTCGAACAGGAGTGTGTATTCGAGTGGGTCGAGATCCGTGATCCGTAAGGCATAGGCGACGAGGCTGCCGGCGGCGGACCCGCGCCCGGGCCCGACAGGGATGCTCTGTGAGCGCGCAAACCGGATGATGTCCCACACGATCAAGAAGTAGCCGGCAAATCCCATGGAACAGATGACCATCAGCTCTTCCCGCAGACGCTGCTCATACAGAGCGGAAGGCCTGTTGCTCGGACGCTCCTTGAGCCGATCCTTCAATCCCGCTATTGCGAGGTGCTCCAGATAGGCTTCCCGGTTCGTGAAGCCCTGCGGCACGGTGTATTGAGGAAGGTGAGTCTTATTGAGCACGAGTTCCAGATCGCAGTAATCGGCAATGCGGACTGTGTTGCTGACGGCGCCTGGGAATTCCGCGAATGCTGCCGAGATTTCTTCCGTCGACTTCACATAGAGTTGATCGGTGTCGAACTTCATTCGGTTGGGGTCGCTCAACGTCTTCCCGGTCTGGAGGCAGAGCATCAATTCGTGGGGGCGGGCGTCTTCTTTTTTCAGGTAGTGGCAATCGTTTGTGCCGGCGAGCGGGATGCCGAGCTTTTTGTGGATCTCCATCAATCCGGCATTGGCGACTCGTTGATGATCGAGGCCGTTCGCCTGCACTTCCAAGTAGAACTGGTCCTTGCCGAAAATTTCCTGAAACTCGCCGGCGACAGCCATTGCGCCGGCCATATCTTTCTGGCCGATCAAGTAGGGAATTTCGCCGCTCAGGCAGCCTGAGAGGGCAATGATTCCATCATGGTGCTCTTTGAGAAGTTCCTTATCTATGCGCGGCTTATAATAGAATCCTTCAAGATATCCTTTACTGACAATCTTGATCAGATTTTGATACCCGGTCAGGTTTCTCGCCAGCAAAATCAGGTGGTAGTAGTCGTTGTGCGCAAGCCCGCTGTCCTTCTTTGCGTGGCGACTTCCCAGCGCCATATAGGCTTCGCAACCGATGATGGGTTTGACCCCGGCAGCTTTGGCTTTTCGATAAAACTCGATGGCGCCGAACATATTGCCATGGTCCGTCATGGCCACAGCCGGTTGGCCGAATGCTTTGATTTGTTGTACGAGGGGATCGATCTGATTGGCGCCGTCGAGCAGACTAAACTGAGTGTGCAGATGGAGATGCACGAATGATGATGCCATGCAGGATTCTAGGAGGCCGGAGAAGGTGAAGTCAATGAAGGGATCGGTGCAGAGCCAGTGCCTTCTTTTGGGAAAGGATGCACCGTCAGCTGATTGGATTACCCATTCGCGCCGGTTGCCTGCCGCATGCAGACTCCATAGTGTCTAGTAGCAGTACGGCGTCGCTGCGATGACAAGACAGGAGTGGTCTGTCAAGCCTGCTGCTCCTCCTCGGCCTCGTCTTCGGTGGACTCTCCCTCCGAGAGCAGCTCTTCTACCTGCGCTTCATTGCAAGTCAGGTCCTTTGCATCGTGCGCCGGTTTGTCTGCCCCGCCTGATTGCGGCACCTTGCCGGCCTTGTCGTCATGGCGAATGCTGTTCATTCACTGATCTCCGATCGCATTTTTTCGGGTTAGCCGGCTCAATCCCATGTGCGATGCGCTTCGCTCACGTGTTCCCTACCGTCTGTTTTAACGATAACCCATTGCACGTCGTCTGGAATCGCAACGACTTTCAACTCAGCCGCATGCCCATTGGCTTCCGCCCGCAATTCTTCCACTACGCGCACGAGTTTCTCGTCATCCCGTGGAATAAGTGCGCCGCACCGATTTAAACTCGGCTCCTGTGGCGCCGCCGCATGGGGCCAATAGGCCCCTCGATCGATTTCTTGCAGCGCCTCCGACTGCCCAAGCTCACGTAACCGCGCGAAGGCCTTATGACTCACAAAAAATTGATCACAGCTCTTATTGATAACGATCTTTTTCATCGTAGGTCTCCCGTTGTACACAAGGTGGCATTACACCGTAGTGCCGTGACATGATCGCAGGCCACACCATGAAATCGGTGGCGGTTATGCGCCAGGCGCCGGGTCTTTGTAACCGATATAGTTCCCGGTCCAATGAGAATACCGGCGATTGGCCCACGTGGTCACTTCCTCTTTCTGAAGCTCTCCATACCGTTTTTGCAGAACGATGCCGAATTGCGCCAAATTCCCGTGAATTTCAGCGAGATCCGCATCGGTAATCTTGTCCCATTTCGCCTTCAGCGGTGTCTTGAGTTGATTCCAGAATTGTCCGAACTGCTCCTGATTCATGATGCACTCCTTAGGTGAATTGGTGGGAGCCTCCCAACCCGCACCGATCAACATCCACAGAGGATGTGCGTCGGTCAGGTTGGTTACAGACGGAGACTCAGGCGTAGAAGCGGCGGAGACCGGGGAATCAAGCGCGCGGGAAGGGGAGGGATGCGCGAGCGATAGGACAGTCGGCGTGGCTCAATACGTTACACTTAGCCTATAGAACCGAGACGGTTCCTGTCAATGGAGCGTTCGGCCTCAAGATGATCATGGGCGCAACGGGAGAAGGCGCCCGCTTGTCTGTGCTGTTTTCCTCGCCTTGAACTTCCCCAACCCATTTGGTATTCTTCGCACGCTTTTCGTACGTTAGATTGCAACCTTCCATACAGTAATTCAAGGAGTGGAACCATGGCCAGCATCAAGCGGGCGTTGATCAGCGTTTCTGAAAAGACTGGTGTTGTCGAGATGGCCAAGGGGCTCGAAGCGCTCGGCGCGGAAATTTTGTCGACTGGTGGAACGGCGAAGGCGTTGCGTGAGGCGGGTATCAAGGTCACAGATGTGGCGGCCTATACCGGTTCGCCGGAAATTCTGGATGGCCGCGTGAAGACGCTGCATCCGAAGATTCACGGCGGCTTGCTGGGGCGTCGATCGCTTCCGGCCCACGTCGACCAGATGACGCAACACAATATCGGCCCGATCGATGTCGTCGTGGTCAATCTCTATCCTTTCGAAGCCACCATTGCCAAGCCCAATTGCCATTTTGATGATGCGATCGAGAATATCGACATCGGCGGGCCGTCGATGCTCCGTTCGGCGGCAAAAAATCATGAAGATGTGCTGGTGTTGGTCGATCCGGTGGACTATTCCAGAGTGTTGGATGCCATCAAGGGAAATGCCGTGACGCGCACGCTGCGCCGTGAATTGGCGATGAAGGTGTTCCAGCATACGGCGCGTTACGACGGGTTGATCGCCGGATATTTGGAGAAACAGGTGCAGGGCGGAGAGATGAAGTTCCCCAAGGTGCTGTCACTCCAGTTTGAGCTGGCAGAGACGCTCCGCTACGGCGAAAATCCGCATCAGCAGGGTGCCTTCTATCGTGAGCTCAGTTCAAATGAACCATCGGTCTCTCGCGGCACGATCTTACACGGCAAGGCGATGTCCTATAACAATTTCCTCGACGCCAATTCGGCCCTGGAACTGGCGAAAGAATATGATGAGTGTGCCGTCGCCATCATCAAACATAACAATCCTTGCGGCGTGGCGCTCGGATCGACGCCGGTTGAGGCCTACGTGAAGGCGCGGGAAACCGATCCTGTGTCGGCTTTCGGCGGTGTGATCGCCTTCAATCGACCGGTTGATCTGGCGGCAGCGAAGGAGATTACCTCCACATTCGTCGAAGTGGTCATTGCCCCCGGCTTTGCCGAGGATGCATTGGCCGAATTGAAGCGGAAGAAGGATTTGCGTCTCTTAGACGTTGGACAACTGACAAAGGTCAACCAGGAAGGCTACGATCTGAAGAAGCTCGTCGGTGGATTAATCGTGCAGGATCGTGATCTCGGTGTCCTGACGGATCTGAGATCGTTGAAAGTGCCGACTGTCCGAAAGCCGACGGACGAAGAGTATGCGGCCTGCGCCTTTGCCTGGAAAGTCTGTAAACACGTCAAGTCAAACGCCATCATCTACGCCAAGCCGGGGCAAACAGTTGGAATCGGCGCTGGACAGATGAGCCGGGTGGATAGCGTGAAGCTTGCCGCCATGAAGGCGCAGATGCCGGTCAAAGGTTGCGTTATGGCCTCCGACGCGTTCTTTCCGTTCCGAGACGGCCTCGATGCGGCGGCACAAGCGGGGATTACTGCGGTCATTCAGCCGGGTGGGTCGATTCGCGATGCCGAAATTGTCAAAGCTGCGGATGAACATGGTTTGGCAATGATTTTGACGGGCATGCGCCATTTCCGCCACTAGACGGCTTCTGAAAATGATCCCCTGCGTCGTTCTCGGCTCGTCAAAATCCTCAACGCACCCCAGAGGGTGCGCCTCCGGTTTTGACTCACCTGCGGCCTTGCAGGCTGATCATTTTGAGACGCCTCCCATCCACGACACTGGAATGAGCGGAACGGAACCATTTCGTCGGTAGATGCCACTTCGAAAAACCAGCATATGAAAATTCTTGTCGTCGGTGGCGGGGGACGCGAGCACACGATTGTGTGGAAGCTTGCGCAGAGTCCGCGCAAACCAGTCTTATTCTGCGCGCCGGGCAATGCCGGCATCGAATCGATAGCCACCTGTGTGCCGATCAAGGCCGACGATATTGCGGCGCTGAAAGATTTCGTCATCAGTGAGCAGATCGACTTCACGGTCGTTGGACCGGAAGCGCCGCTGGCGCTGGGAATCGTCGATGAATTTCGCCGTGCCAAACTGAAGATTTTCGGTCCTACCAAGAATGCAGCGAGGTTGGAAGCCAGTAAGATCTTCTCAAAAGATGTGATGGCGCAAGCCAAGATTCCAACTGCGCGGGCCAAAAGTTTCGACAAGATGACTGAGGCGCTCGCCCATCTTGAGCGACATGAACTGCCCGTGGTCATTAAGGCAGACGGTCTGGCCCAAGGGAAGGGCGTCATCATCGCGACGACAAGGGAGCAGGCTTGCGAAGCGATCGTCGATTCCATGGGAAAAGGCGTCTTCGGCCAGGCAGGCAAACAGGTGCTGATCGAACAATTCCTCAACGGCGAAGAACTCACGATCATGGCATTCACGGACGGCCAGACCGTCGTACCGATGTTGCCGGCGCAAGATCACAAGCGGGCAGGGGATGGCGATACCGGACTGAATACCGGCGGCATGGGTGCCTACTGTCCGGCGCCGTTGGGCACACCGGCGCTACGTGAGCACGTCGCCCGTACGGTGTTACAACCGATCGTGGAGACGATGTCGCGACTGGGATCGCCCTTTCAGGGTGTCCTCTACGCCGGCCTCATAGTCGTAAATGGTCTGCCCTATGTGTTGGAGTTCAATGCTCGACTGGGTGATCCGGAGACACAGGTGGTGCTGCCTTTGCTCAAGACCGATTTGATCGACGTCATTGAGGCGGTCATCGAGCATCGGCTCGATCAACTCAGAGTCGAATGGCATCATGACACGGCAGTCTGCGTTGTGATGACGTCGGGCGGATATCCTGGCCAATATCAGAGCGGATTTCCTCTGCATGGCTTGCAGGGCGACGCTGCTGCACATGCCCTTGTCTTTCATGCTGGAACCGCCAGGAAGAATGATGCTGTTGTGACAGCCGGTGGACGAGTCTTGGGAATTACCGGACAGGGAGCAACGTTGAAAGAAGCACAAGCTCAAGCCTATAAGGCGGTATCCGCCATTTCATTCGAAGGGTGTCATTATCGAAAGGATATCGCCCATCGCGCGTTGACTTCTTAGTCCGCGATTTGCGGGTTGGTTTCCGTACGGATGGCAGAAATCCTTCCATACAGTGCCGGTGACGTGCACCGGTTATCAGACCAGGTCACACAAGTAGTTGTACGCGGCGGCATCGTGGCTGTGCCGACGGAGACCTATTACGGCCTCGGCGTTAATCCGTTCGATGCGCAGGCCGTAGACCGATTGTTACGCGTCAAAGGCCGGACAGACGGCAAACCGATTCTGGTGTTGATTGGAAACCGTGGACAGCTCGCGATGCTGGTCCAGAAGGTCTCTCGCACCGCCTCACTTTTGATGGACCAGTTCTGGCCCGGTCCGCTCACAATCCTCTTTACGGCCGCGCCTTCGCTTCCAAGCAATCTGACAGCGGGGACCGGCACGATCGGCGTGCGTCTCAGTTCTTGTGGTCCATTAGCTGAACTGTTAGCAGTGACAGGTCCCCTCACAGGAACGAGCGCCAACCGTGCCGGCGAATCACCTCCGCAATATGCGAGCCAGGTACAGGACAGTCTGGGACAAGACCTCAGTCTCATTGTTGATGCAGGCCCAACCCCTGGCGGACCGCCATCGACTGTCATCGATGCACGTGAAACGGCATGCGTGATTCGCGAAGGCGCCGTCACTCGACAGATGCTACTGGACGTGTTACAGACAGATGGAATCTCGCTAACGTGAGGTCTGTGTAGATCTTGCCATAGTTATCGAATTCACATTCCGGGTTATTCGAGATAAGGAGGATAGAAATGATGAGCATGGGGAGAAGACCGGCGATGTCATTGGCCGGCGTCGCGCTTGGGCTCGGTTGTTTGGTAGGTATGACGGGATGCGACTATTGGCCTCCGGCGTTGCAAGCTCAGGTCGAGCAACTTCGATCGGAGACACAAACCTTGGCAACAGAGAAGGCGCAACTCCAGGTACAGATCAACGATCTGTCGAATGCACGGCGGGATTTACAATCGCAACTTGATGAGATGAGTCGGGTCAGTCGAGAGAAGACCGTGATGATTACGAGTCTGCAACACCAAGTCGATGCGCTGCGCGCCAAAGGAGCAAAGGCAGTGGTATCTGCCAAATCGCCGGTCAAGCCGGCGGCGAAACCCACGGCTAAACAACCGGTTAAAAAACAGGCGGTCCCTAAGAGGTAGCAGAGAGCTGTCAAGTCGAACTTGACGACGTTCCTGATGAGGGGGCGCTGCTGGACGAGGTGCTGCCGGTTGTCGAGGGGGTGATTGCCGGAGCCGTCGTGGCAGGTGCCGGGGAGGCTGGCGTCGCCTTCTCAGGAGTCGCTGCCGGTTCTTTCTTTGTGCCGGACGTCGAGTCGGATGATTCGCCCGTTGGCGGTTTCATCTTGTCGGAATAATCCGTCACATACCACCCGCTCCCTTTGAACATGATCGCAGGAGCAGAAATAATCCGGCTGACCGATTTTCCACATTTGGAACAGGCGGCGACGGGATCGTCTTTCATGCTCTGCTTCAATTCAAACCGGTATGAGCAATCCTGACAGAGATATTCGTAGATCGGCACCGGGCCTCCTTATGTACATGCGCTGTTCAGCTCTATGGGGCAAACCGCCCCTCGTCAATAGGATTGTCACTCAGGCGGTTAACTTGCCAAATGCCGCTGCAACTCGGTCCAACCCACGCTCGATCGATTCCATGCTGGTCGCGTAGGAAAGCCGGATATGCTGGTGACTTCCAAAAGGCTCTCCGGGAACAACGGCAACATGGAAGTCTTTCAATAGGTATTGCGCCAGTTCATGTGGTGTTCGAATGATGCCGGTCGGGGCGCTTCGGCCAAGAACTCCACTAATGTTAGGAAAGGCGTAGAACGCGCCGGTCGGCATGCGGCAGGTCACCCCGGGCATCGTATTCAACCGACCGACCATCACTTTGCGACGGCGATCGAATTCGGCGACCATCTTTTCCGTAAAGGGTTGGCCAAGCCGTAATGCTGCGACGGCGGCCTTTTGTGAAATGGAACAGGGATTCGATGTGCTCTGGCTTTGAATATTGGCCATTGCCGTCAGTAGGTCTTTGGGACCTGCGGCATAGCCGATTCGCCAGCCGGTCATCGCATAGGCTTTCGAGACCCCGTTGATAATCACTGTCTGCGCCGCCACTTCGGCACTGAGTGTGGCGATGCTCACGTGTCTCGCGCCATCGTACAAGACCTTTTCATAAATCTCGTCTGAAATGACGAGCAACTTATGCCGGATCGCAATATCGGCAATGGCTTCGAGTGTGTTCCGGTTATAGGTGGCGCCGGTTGGATTGCATGGACTATTGATGATGATTGCCTTCGTCCGTGGCGTGACCATCCGCTGTAGATCATCCGCATTGATGGCATATCCATTTGATTCATGTGTGGGCAGAAGAACCGGCGTCGCATCATTCAACATCGCTTGGTCGGCATACGAGACCCAATAGGGCGTCGGGATGATGACCTCATCGCCGGCTTCAAGAAGCGCTTCAGCTAAGTTGTAGAGCGAATGCTTCGCGCCGCACGAGACCAAGATTTGCGACTTCTCATACCGGAGCCCGTGCTCACTCTGTAACTTGTCGATGATGGCTTGGCGTAATTCATCGGTGCCCGATGATGGCGTATACTTTGTAAAACCGGCCCGAATGGCCGCTTCGGCAGCGGCCTTGACCGGATCCGGGGTGTCGAAATCCGGTTCCCCTGATGAAAAGTCGACGACATCGAGTCCTTGCGCCGCCATGGCTTTGGCTGTTGCAGTCATAGCCAACGTCGGGGAAGGCGTAATGCGACCGACACGTGCGGCAAGTTTCATGATTTGAGGCTCCGAATTCGTTCGTGGAGCCGACGCGCCACTTCGGGATGAAGAAATTCAGCCAAGCTGCCGCCATGGTGCGCCACATCTTTGATGATCGTAGAAGACAAGTATGAATACTCCTCGCTCGGCATCAGGAAGACGGTTTCCACATTCCTTGCCAATTTGCGGTTGATGAGAGCCATTTGGAATTCGTGTTCGAAATCCGAGATGGCGCGCAGTCCACGGATAATAGCATGCGCGCCGGCCCGCTCGACATAGTCGACCAAGAGTCCATCGAATGTTATCACTTCGACTTGATCGACATCCTTCATAACCAGCGTCACCATATCAAGTCGTTCAGCAAGATTGAAGAGTGGATGCTTAGATGGATTGGGTGCGACCGCGACGATGACTTTATCGAAGACACGTAAACTTCGCGTAATAATGTCGGTGTGGCCATGGGTAACGGGATCAAATGTTCCGGGGTAGACACCGATCTTCATCGCAATGCCGTGCCGGAAGAGGAATATAAAGAGAGGGCAGTGTCGCCATAGCGATACCGGCGCATATAGGCGGCGGAGCCCAGAGAAACAGGAAGTATGGTTTTCTCTGCATGCTCAACGATGAGCCAGGAGTCGGCAGTAAGGAGGCGCTCGGTGACAGTCTGAGTCAACAACAATTCCAGATCGTGTGCGAGAGCGTAGGGGGGATCGGCAAATACGATATCGTAAGGGCCTTTCCACTGTTCCGGTCGGTTGAGAAATTGTTTGACAGTGTGCGCGTACACGGCGATGTGATGGGTTATCCCACAGTCCAGCATATTCTGACGCAAAAGCTCCAGTGCTTCAATATCGGATTCAACACAGGTCACATGGGCGGCGCCTCGGCTTATGGCTTCGATCCCGATCGCTCCGGTCCCTGCATAAAGATCAAGTACTCGGCCAGAGGGAAGGCGATTGCCAAGAATCGAGAACAATGCTTCCCGAACTCGGTCTGAGGTCGGACGTATTAGAGATCCTTGGGGCCCACGAAGACGACGGCCTCGATGGGTTCCTGCAATGACGCGCATAGCAAATGATTACGATTTCGTCCGGTCCGGGAGAATCTAACATAGCGTTTTTGAAGGGGTCAAGAACGGTCGTCTGGATGAGTTTCATCCAGAAGTCAAAGTGAAGTATTGAGGGATTTATACAGCTGACCGCGGATGGATGACTCTGCCAGGTACACGCTGCATCATTTTGACGGTCGAATGCAGAGAGACTATAATGCAGGGCGAATGAGAAACTGGTCCCGTCGTATCCCGATCCGTCTGATCCGCACTCTGGAAACCGTAGAGCGGATCGGGTCGATGTTGGCCTCTATAACTACCGAGTCGTGACGGGTTGCGCGTCGCGAGCTGCAAGGCTTTTTCGTCGATTATTGGAGATCGTGCGATCGATGATCGCGCCGCAGTTAATACACTTCCATGCGTAGAAAATGAGAAAGAAATCGGAAAACCGCTCCAACATCATCATGCCTTTGCACTTCGGACATTCCATCACTTCCTCCCAGGTGGCTAGGTTTACAGCTGCTGACGTACATAGCAAGAGGTGCACCAATTTGTCGCGCTACGATATTTCAATGGGTTACGTTCTACGTAGTTCACACAATGGCAAAAATGGCATGACCGGCTAGTACAAAAACGTCCGAGGTGTCATTTTTTGTGCGTCAAAGATGGCTACGATGACAGGCAAGAGGTTGGCAAAGGGAATTACGCATTGGCCTGAGACTGAACGTCCGCGTGAGCGGCTGATGGCGAAGGGCCCCGATGCCTTGTCGGATGCACAGCTACTCGCCATTCTCTTGAGAACCGGTCGCCGCGATTCTTCCGCTGTACAAGTTGCAATCGAATTGCTTGGCCGAGTCGGAAGTATCGGTGGGTTGGCCATGTGCGGGATTGAAGAACTCTGTGCAATTCAAGGGATAGGACCTGCGAAAGCAGCCCAGTTAAAAGCCGCAGTAGAATTAGGGCGCCGATCACTGGCTGCTCCGCTCTCGACCGGTACGCGCATCTCCTCAAGCGCCGATCTCTTCAAGCATTTTCACCCTATCCTGCGCGATCGCAAGCAGGAACTCTTCAAGGTTGTGCTGTTGGACGCCAAGAACACTGTTATCAAGGAATCTACCGTGTCGGAAGGAACGTTGACTCTCAGTCTCGTGCATCCGCGAGAAGTGTTCGCCTCTGCGGTTCGTGAGTCTGCCGCGGCCGTGATTTTTTTGCACAACCACCCCAGCGGCGACCCGACTCCAAGCCTGGAAGATCGACACTTGACAGATCGTTTGACGGAGGCCGGCCGATTACTGGGTATTCCCGTGCTGGATCACGTGATCATCGGTGACGGCCGGCACGTGAGTTTTGCGGATCAGGGCTGGCTCAAAGGACAACACCGCAGGGATTAAGGTCGGGAGGGGATACATGCTCTAAACCGTATTCAATCGATGAGGAGGGCAGACCATGGACAATATCCGTGTGGGGCCCATCAGAAATGTCGCGATTGTGTCCAACGTCGGCGCGGGCAAGACATCCCTCAGTGAGGCGATACTCTTCGCCGGCGGAGCCGTTCCTATCCTCGGTTCCATTGCCCAGGGTACGACCGTATCGGATTTTGAGCCGGAAGAACTGTACCATCGCAGTTCCGTCAGTACCGGCGTGCTGCAGTTCTCTTGGAATCAGACCACCATCTCACTCCTCGATCCTCCCGGCGCACTCAGTCTACTCGGCGAACCGCTCTCAGCATTGCGGGCCGTCGATGCCGCACTGATCGTTCTCGATGGACAGGCCGGTGTTCGAACCGAGTTGTCGCGTCTGTGGGCGCGCATCGGAGAGCTCGGTCTACCCTGCCTGTTTTTCGTCAACGGATTGGATCGAGAGAATGCGTCGATCGAACACGCGCTGGAAATCTGCCGTACACAACTCAACTGTGTTCCTATTCCCATGGTCGTACCGGTCGGCCTCGGCTCCCAAATGGAGGGCGTGATCGACATTTTCCAGGATCGATTGATACGGTCCGGGCCGTCTACTGCCAAGGTGGAGATACTGCCGGTGCCAGCGCATCTGGGATCTGTTGCGAAGGAGAGGCGTACCAGGCTTATGGAGGCCGTCGCGGAGACCGAGGATACTTTGCTTGACACCTATGTCGCCCAGGGAGATCTGAGTCATGACGTGCTTTTGTCAGGACTTCGTTCCGGCATCCTGCGAAGACAGGTGTTTCCACTGTACGCCGGTTCTGCAGTGCGCAATCTAGGGATATGGCCGCTGATGAATGCGATGACCGCCTTGCTGCCATCACCAGGCGAACGCTGTGCCGCCAATCCGTTGCATGGCGTCCATCCCCAGACAGGCCTGCCATGCGAACGGAAGGGGAGTGCGCAGGAGCCATTCTCGGCTTTCGTATTCAAAACACAGATCGATCCGTTCGTGGGGCGGTTATCGTATTGCCGTCTTCTCTCAGGAACCGTCCAGGCTGATTCTCTCGTGTGGAACGCGTCAAGACAGATACGTGAAAAGCTGGGACATTTCTATACGCTCTTCGGAAAACGGCACACCGCTGTTGCTTCGGCATCGGCAGGAGATATCGTGGCCATCGGAAAGTTACATGATACACGCACCGGTGACACGCTGTGTGATGAGAAGCATCAGATTTGCTATCCGGCGATCGGATTGCCTCGGCCGGTCCTGTCATTTGCGATTGAGGCCAAGTCGAAGGCGGAGATCGAGAAAGTCAGTCTCGGCCTGCATAAGCTGATTGAGGAAGATCCGACGCTGGCTTTTTCTCGCAATGCCGAGACCAAAGAGATGGTCCTCAGCAGTCTCGGTCAACTCCATATTGATCTGGCGTTGGAGAAGCTCCACCGGAAATTTGGGGCCGACGTCATCCTGCATACGCCGAAGATTCCCTACCATGAAACCGTGCACGCGACAGCGCGTGCGCAGGGTAAATACAAGAAACAGACGGGCGGCCACGGGCAATATGGGGATTGCTGGCTGGAAGTGTCGCCCTTGCCGCGTGGCGGCGGATTCACCTTCGAACATCGTGTCGTCGGCGGAGCCATTCCCCGAAACTTCATTCCCGCGGTGGAAAAAGGAGTGAGCGAGGCGATGCATGAAGGGGTGCTGGGCGGATTTCCCGTCGTCGATGTCCGAGTCGCTGTGTACGACGGCTCGTACCATGTGGTGGATTCGTCGGAAATGTCATTTAAAATTGCGGGGTCGATGGCTTTCAAAAAAGCGACGGAAATGGCGCAGCCGGTGTTGCTGGAACCGGTGATGACGATTGAGGTCGAAGCTCCGACGGACGCTGTCGGAGCCGTGATGGGCGACCTGAATGCGCGCAGAGGTCGCATCCTCTCAGTCAACGCGAATGATCATGCCGAGCAAATTGTTGCGCTTGTGCCGCTTGCTGAATTGCTGAAGTATGCGCCGGCGCTGAATGGCATGACAGGCGGGCGGGGAAGTTATGTGATGGAGTTTGCCCGTTACGAGGAAGTGCCGCGCGAGCTGGCAGTCAAGATTGTCGAACAGCACAAGACAGAACGGCAAGCTGTGGGAGCGCATTGAGGGGATGCCCGTTCATCGTGTGTGAAGAAGGGGCGTCCTTCGCCCCATCGGCTTCGCTCGGGGTCGAGCCTGAGCGGGATCGAAGGTTCGACTACGTTCAGGAGGGTACGCAAAGCAAACTGCATTTCGCAAACCAAGAGGGGACTCCTGTTCGTTCAGTTCTGCCCTGCATACGTCATGATAGATGCTGAACGCGATCACTCGGCGGATTTGAGCACGACATAGAAGGCCCGATTCTCACGCAGCACCCGGAGCAAAATCGTGTCTCCTCGCCGGATCCGCGAGATCGCCGCGTGAAACTCCAGGGCCGAGGCTATTTCTGCGCGATTCACTTCCTTGATGAGGTCGCCTTCTCGGAGGCCTTCGGCCTGGGCCAGACTGCCGGCGGCAACTTTTGCGATGAGTGCGCCCTTCGACTCGCGTAAATTCAAGGTCTCTGCCAACCCCGGAGTTAAATCCTGCACATCGAGGCCAAGCTTTACGTCCGCCTTGGTTGGTGGAGTGGCTGAGGCAAGCACGGCATCACGCCGCTCACTCAATGGGATATTCAAGACGAGGCGATTGCCGTCGCGAACGACTTCAATGTGCGCAGTTGCGCCGGGAGTGAGCGCGCCGATCAGCCGTGACAACTTGTTCGGCGAATCAACCGGACTCCCGTCAATTTTCACTATAATGTCGCCCGGTTTAATGCCCGCCGATGCGGCTGGATCTTTCTCAAAGACCTCATTGACGAGAACTCCTTCACTTTCGGCCACGCCGAATTTCTTGGCTAATTCAGGTGTCATCGGTTGAATGCCGACACCGAGCCATCCCCGCACCACTTTGCCCTTTGCCAGGAGTTGCTCGATGACTTGCTTGGCCATGTTTGATGGAATGGCGAAGCCGATGCCTTGGGCAAAATTGATGATGGCCGTATTGATCCCGATCACTTCGCCGTGGAGATTGAACAGCGGTCCGCCGGAATTACCGGGATTGATCGACGCATCAGTCTGAATAAAGTTTTCGTACCGTGATAGGTTCATGTTTTCCCGTCCGATGCCGCTGACGACTCCGAGAGTTACCGTGCGGTCGAGCCCAAAGGGATTCCCCACCGCAAGGACCCATTGCCCGACTTTCACGGAAGCGGAATCGCCAAAACGAGCGTTGGGGAGGGGACGACTTGCCGTCACTTTGAGAAGAGCCAGGTCAGTATCAGGATCTTTCCCGACCACGTTCGCCACCAGTTTGGTCTTATCGGAAAACCGGACTTCGATCTCGGTTGCATCGCCGATCACGTGGTTATTCGTAATGATGTATCCATCGCTGTCGATAATCAGGCCAGAGCCTGACCCTGAGGCATTTGGCGTGCGCTCTCCAGATCCTTCGCGAGATCGGCCTGTACTCGGAAGAGGAAACAGATTCACAACGGATGGCTTGGCCTGTTCAGCCAGGTTGGTAATCACGGCCTGAATTTCTTCAAGGAGACGAATGCCGGGCGGCTCCGCACGAATGGCGTCTGCATTCGGTTCTGCGCGAACCAGCTCTGGATGTACCAGTGCAGGAAGCAGCAGAAGAAGGGGCAGGATTACCTGCCGACGTAGATTATCATGAGCACAGTATCGCGTGAACATGAGAAAGAACCGTATGTTTGAGAACGCACGTCACTGTTCCTCAGTCTACGCGGATTTAGTTGCCGCAGCATTGAGTGTGCGTTTGCTGGTAAACCATGTTACGAGCCGATCTACCTCGGATTCTCTTCCAATTAGGATGACGATATCGTCGGTCCGGAAGGTCAACCCCTCGGACGGAGCGAGTAAGAATGGCCCGCGTAAGACGGATGCAATATGGACCGAGGACGATCGCGGCATGGCATTGATAGTTTGGCCGACGGCAGCTGCATGCCTGGTAATTGTCAGTCGCTCAATCTTGGCAGATCGAGTTGTGAGGTCTTGCTGAAGTTTGAGAGAATCCTCATGAATCGCTTCAAGTTTAAGTTCGCGAATTTGTCCATCGATCTGTGTTAATGACTGCTTCAACGCCTGTACCCGGGTCGCCGCCTGCGACACAGTTGTGTCTATTGCAGAGTCATGCTGAGACTGGTTTAAGGACGGGCGGCTGATGTGGTCGGCGATCTGTCGACCGACCTCGGCGGTGACTTCATCAATCTGTTGGAGTACTCCCGACGCGTGCCAGTGAAGGCGAATAATCTCTGTCTTGCGATTCACACGCTCAGAAATTGATAGAACTACTTCATACAGCGCGCTGCCAGTGATCGATAGTTCTTTATGAAGACGGCCGAAGAATTCAAGACTCATAGTCCGATAAGATAGATTATGTCAACTTGTAGATTTGTCCTGCCATCATCCTGAAGGCATCCACTTCACTAGCATTCGCCACGTACCATACCAGATTACTGCTTCGACTTCATCGTATAACTGACTCCGTTTTTATATGCGCAAAGAAGTTTGCATTCATCCCGAGCTGCCCGTATGATCCTTTGCAGTATGAACTGCACGAAGTGCAAAACAAAAGCCGTCATGAAACTGCCACGGCATAATGCCGCCTTTTGCAAGCCCTGTTTCAATCATTTCGTCCATGATCAAGTCGCGAAGGCGATCAAGTCTCAAGCCATGTTCGGTCCAGACGATCGCATTCTTGTGGCTGTCTCGGGCGGAAAAGATAGCCTGGCGCTCTGGCATATTCTCCTTGCCCTGGGTTACCACGCAGACGCGTTATATGTACACTTGGGCATCGCAGGCTATTCGGAGCGATCCCATGACAAGGTCCAATACTATGCGACGATGAGTGCGGCGCCACTGGGCGCCACGCTGCATACGCATATCGTTGAACAGGAAGCAGGCGCCGGCATCAAAGAACTGGCCCAGTTAGTCCATCGCCCTACCTGTTCGACGTGCGGCACCATCAAACGCTACCAGTTCAACCGGACAGCGATTGAAAAAGAGTACGATGTCATGGCCACTGGCCATAATCTCGATGACGAAGCAGCTCGCCTCCTCGGCAATGTGCTGCATTGGCAAGAGGAATATCTGGATAAACAAGGTCCCAGTTTGCCTGCCTCCGTGGAAGGCTTTGCCAAAAAGGTGAAGCCGCTCTATCGATTGACGGAACGTGAGCTGGCTGCCTATTGCGTCTTGAATAAAATCGATTATATCGTGGATGAATGTCCAATGGCTCAGGGGGCCAAGACGCTTCTCTATAAGGAAGTCTTGAACAGGCTGGAGACTGAATCTCCCGGCACAAAGCAGTATTTCTATTGGGGGTTTCTGGAGAAACAGCGTACCCAAGGTGCCCCTTCCGCGCCGACGACAATGGCTGAAAAAGACCAGTCGATACTGCATCCCTGCATGTCATGCGGTCAGCCGACGACCGCCGAAAGTTGTTCGTACTGCAAACTCATGGCGCGGGCGAAAAGCGCTGTCTCACACTGACATCATATAGGCAAACGAATGGCCTCTCCTTCACGCGACTATTACCAGATTCTCGGCCTATCACGGGAGGCCTCCGCCGAGGACATTAAAAAGGCCTACCGGCGTCTTGCCCGCCAGTACCATCCCGATCTCCATGCTGGCTCGAAAAAAGTCGAGATGGAACGGAAGTTCAAAGAACTCAATGAAGCACAGGAAGTGCTGTCCGATCCTGACAAGCGGAAAAAGTACGATCAGTACGGTTCGCAATGGGACCAAGCCGAGGCATTTGAGCAGGCGCGCCGGCAGACCGGGGGCGGATTCGGCGGCAGGGCTAGTGCAGAGTACAGCACAGGAGACTTCTCAGACATTTTCGAGAATCTCTTTGGCGGTAGCGCGCGAGCCGGTGGTCCACGAGGATTTGCCGCCCACGGTGAGGATATGGAAACCGACGTCGCGCTGTCGTTACGGGAAGTGCTATCGGGCGTGACGAAGCGGGTCTCCCTCATGGAACCGGTATCCTGTAGATCCTGCCGAGGGAGCGGATCGCTTCGGGGCCGCGCCTGTCAAGTCTGTCACGGATCGGGCACCAGTATGGAACCGACGACGATCGAAGTCAGGATTCCGGCCGGTGTGCTCGACGGCACGCGAGTGCGTGTGGGTGGGAAAGGCCAGCCTGGCAGCAACGGCGGAAAGCGCGGAGACCTCTACCTCCATGTCTCAATTAAAGAGGACAAAATATTTCGCCGACAAGGCAGCGATCTCCATGCCACTCTCCCCGTCTGGCCCTGGGAAGCTGCTTTGGGAGCTGAAGTGATGGCGCCGACACTGGGAGAACCAGTGCGCGTGAAAATTCCGGCCGGAAGTCGAGCGGATAGCAAACTGCGCCTCAAGGGAAAGGGCCTTCCGACAGCGACCGGTACCCATGGCGATCTATTCCTCACCCTGCAAATCGTTATGTCGTCTTCCATGTCAAATGAGGAACGTTTACTCTACGAACAACTTGCTCGGCAGCCCCATCAAGACCCGCGAGCTGAGTTGTTCGTCAAAGCTCAACAAGGATAGCTGTACAGTGACGATTCAGCGCATGGCGATTGCTTGCGTTGCCTTGGTCTGTATGGCAAGCTACAGCGCGTAAATGGCGAGTCGATCATGACTCATATGGCCGATGTTTGACGTGCGCCGTTTTCAGCCGTTCCGTAACGATATTCTTAGAAAAAGGAGGCGTCTATGAAGCGAGCAATAAAGACGATTGTGTCATGTGGTGTTGTAGCGGTGTTTATACTGGTCTTGGGGGGCACTGGTGTATGGGCCAATGATCCCAGCTACAGCCATGCTGGCAGTCATGGTGGACATGGCGAAATGGGTGGTTACGGGAAAGGCATGCTGCATAGTGGGACCGGCCATTTGATCCGGCACTTGCTCAAGCATGAAAAAGACATCGGGCTGACGGCGGATCAAGTAGCGAAACTGAAAGACTTCCAATTGAGTCTGGACAAGGTTCGTATCAAGACAGAAGCTGAGATTCAAATTGCCGAGCGCGAGCTGAAGTCCCTCGCCGATGACGATAAGTCGGATGTTGCTGCAATCGAAATGAAACTGAAACAGAGCGAAGATTTACAAGTTTTGCTTCGCTTGACCGCAATTAAGCTACGGCGCGACGTGATGGCGGTGTTGACGCCGGAGCAGCGCGAGAAGGAAAAGACCGAACACGACAAAGTGATGCACCAGCACAAAGGTGGTGGTATGGGCCACGGCAATCCACATGGCGGCGGCATGCCCTATGGCGCCAATCCCCATGGCAAGAATCCACATGCGGGGTATGGCGAGGCTGCCCCACCCTCTCCACCCAGCAACATGTCTGTGCAATAGCATTGCCGTCTTGCAGAGCGCATCACATTCGACGATGATGCGTTGCGTACGACACGCATGAAAAGAAAGGACGCGTACATAGGCTATGCCGAAAGAGCTACTACTGAAGAGTCATGATCTGCTGGTGGGTCCGTCACGGGCGCCGGCTCGAGCGATGCTGAAAGCCGTGGGGTTTACCGACGATGATTTGTCCAAACCTCTCGTCGGGGTGGCCAATACTTGGATCGAGGTCATGCCGTGCAACTACCACCTCCGCCGGCTGTCGGAGCGGGTCAAAGCCGGGATTCGTGCCGCCGGTGGAACACCGATTGAGTACAACACGATCGCGGTCTCGGACGGCATCTCAATGGGGACCGAGGGCATGAAGGCCTCGCTCATCAGCCGGGAAGTGATTGCCGACTCGATCGAGTTGGTCGCGCGCGGCCACTTGTTCGATGCAGTTGTCGCGCTGTCCGGCTGCGATAAGACGATTCCTGGCACGGTCATGGCGCTTGCCAGGTTAAATCTGCCATCTGTCATGCTCTACGGCGGTTCCATCATGCCCGGAACATTCCAAGGGCATGACGTCACGATTCAGGATGTCTTCGAAGCGGTCGGCAAACACGCATCCGGCCACATGACCAACGCTGAACTGAAAGACCTCGAAGACCACGCCTGCCCCGGCCCCGGTGCCTGCGGCGGACAGTTTACGGCCAACACCATGGCAATTGCCTTCGAGTTTCTGGGCATTTCACCCATGGGGCGCAACGGCGTGCCTGCCATGGATCAACAGAAGGATGATGTCGCCTTCGAATGCGGCAAGATGGTCATGGAATTGATCAAACAGAACCTCCGACCCAAGCAGATCATTACCCGCAAGTCACTTGAGAATGCGATTGCGGCAGTTGCGACAACGGGTGGATCAACCAATGCCGTGCTCCACCTTCTTGCCGTGGCGCGCGAAATGGGGATTAAACTGAACATCGACGATTTCGACAAGATCAATCGTAAAGTCCCGTTGCTCGCCGATCTCAAGCCTGGAGGGCGCTTTACTGCCGCCGATCTCTACGCGGCTGGGGGGACAACACTGGTAGCGAAGCGCTTACTTGACGCAGGAATTCTTCACGGTAATCAACCGACGGTAACAGGGCTCACGATCGGAGAAGAAGCGACGAAAGCCATCGAGACGCGAGATCAGCAGGTGCTCCGTCCGTTGTCCAGTCCGATCAAGCCGACCGGCGGCATGGTCATTCTGAAAGGTAATCTCGCGCCAGAAGGTTGCGTGGTCAAGGTTGCCGGACATTCCATGATGAAATTCCAAGGTCCGGCAAAGGTCTACGATCGGGAAGAAGACGCGTTCGTCGCGGTCAAATCCGGGCAGATCAAGGCCGGCGATGTGGTGGTGATTCGATACGAAGGTCCTTCGGGAGGACCGGGTATGCGCGAGATGCTGGGAGTCACGGCTGCAATCGTGGGGGCAGGACTCGGCGATTCCGTAGCCTTATTGACCGACGGGCGATTCTCCGGCGCAACACATGGCCTGATGGCCGGCCACGTTGCTCCAGAAGCGGTGAGAGGCGGCCCTATTGCGGCAATTAGAAACGGTGACCGGATTACCTTCGATATTGCGAAACGCCGGCTGGATGTGAATCTCACGCAGAAGGAAATTTCCGCCAGGCTCAAAAAGGTGAAGCAGCCGCTACCTCGCTATACCTCCGGCGTGATGGCGAAATACGCGAGGCATGTCTCTTCCGCCTCGGAAGGCGCCGTCACGAGCTGATCATCATGGTCTCTTGCCGAAACCCGGGTGGGGAGATGGCCACATCCGGTCAACCCCCGGGTCTCTTATCACCATACCGTGACAAACCCTATCGTTCTTTCAATCTTCCCCTCATCTCAATCATCATGTTTTCCAGATCCGCTTCCGCCCTACTCTGTTCACTCACGAGTTGATCTAAATTATAGGGTCGAGTCGGTGTGGAGGGTACAATCGTGGCAGGATTGGTTGAAGAGCTAGCCGAACTGCCGGCCTTTGGCTGAGCTGGAAGAGATTGAGCTGATGTGGGCGTTGGAGGTTCAGCTGCGGCAGTTGTAGAGGAGACACCAGTTTGAGTAGCGGGAGTCATAGCAAATACGTTCTGCTGGCTAAGCCATTGCTTTGCCACGGCTGACTTGAGGGAGAAACTGATGCTTGCGATCGGCATCCCATCGGCCGCCATACGCGCAATGGCAGTATTCACTCCAACCATCCGGCCTTGCTGGTTAAGCAAGGGACCGCCTGAGTTTCCACGATTAATCCCCGCCTCCGTTTGAAAAACATGCTTGCCTGGGACACCCTTGAAATGGTCAAACTCCGCGCTGATTGTCCCGGTGGTCAAGGTCCAGAGCCCACCCTGCTCAGGATGACCGATCGCCACAACATGATCCCCGATGTGTGTCGTCTCCGAATCGCTAAGCATCACAACCGGGAGAGGCGTCTTGATCGCATCCAGCTTCAGCAAGGCCAGATCCAACGGCTGTGAATAGGCCACGACGCGCGCTTTTATACCGCGTGAAAGATCATGCTTCTGATCGCCGGTTACTCTATCAGGCTTCAGATAAACCATAAGTTTTGGAAAAGGACGGCCCGTCGTTTCTTCGATAACCACATGGGCATTGGTCAGCACGAATCCATCCGATTGGATAATGGAACCGGTTCCTCCGTTGCCACGTGTGCCGCTTGCAGGATAGCCCATGACCATCACGACAGCAGGCGCAACCTGCTCATAAATTTCTCGCGGGCCGAGATCCTTGGCCTGTACGGTTTCAGCTACAAGCAGCAGACCGATTGTCAGTTGTGCCAGGTACATCTTCTCTCAGTAAGTCATGAATATGACGTTAGCGGAAGTCGCGCCGTTGAAAAATGACGGACGCAAGCAGGAGCAGGAAGGCGGTGTAGGCCATGCCGTATGCCACAATCAACGCCAAGTCGTTGAGAGGCACATCGAGTTGATGTGTGACATGCCCCTTCAAATTAAATCGCTCCAGGTTGGGCAATAGATAGTACATTCCTTCCAGTACATTTCGACCAATACCGTCCATTTTCTGGGCGAACGCCTTCAAATCCGCTGTCAAATGACCGATCACATAGATAGCCAGCGTGAAAATGGCACTCAGTGTCGCGCTGGTAAAGGTTGAACAGAGAAGCGCGACCGCGGTGACGACCATGCATTCAAGTAAAATGAGTCCGATGGCCTTAAAGAGGACCGCTTCGATGGGCACACTTTGAGCCATGAGCACAGCGAGCAAGCCGGCCGTCATGATGAGTATATTTACAAGCAAGGTAAAGGTGAGTCCAAAAAACTTTCCGAGGAGAAATTCGAACCGGGCGACCGGCTTGGATACGATGGTATAGATCGTTTTCTTGTCGATTTCTTTGCTGACCAATCCGATGCCGACAAAAATGGCGATCAGGACACTAAAAACATTCACACTTCCAAGACCAATATCCAGCAGCAGTCGGTGGAATTCGCCCAGCGTCAGCTGCATGAGCAGAAGGGAACTGCCAATCATCAACAATGCGAAGATCAGGAGGTTGTACAAAAGTTTGTCTCTGAGATTCTCGCGAAATGTGTTCAGCGCAATCGACAAGACCTTCATGACACCGGCGCCTCCTTCGCAGCCTGAATCACGTTCGCCTCGCGGATAAAGAGATCTTCAAGCGAGGCCTTGTGCGGCGTGAGCGCCACCAGTTTGGCCTTGGCTGACCGGACCACATCGAGTGCCCGATCCACATCCTGCTGACTGGTCAACACCATCATGACCCGCTCTCCTTGGATGACGACTTTGCCCGCCAATGGTCTGATCTGTTCGAGCGCTTCTGGAAGCAGTCGATCGATAACCATTTCCACTTCGTTGGTGGTGCCCTGCGCAATCAATTCCGACACAGGTCCACAGGCAACTAACCTTCCCTTCATAATCATGGCCACGCGATCGCACAACATTTCCGCATCGTGCAGGATGTGGGAACTGAACATCACTGTCTTGCCGGATTCTTTTAAGCGGAGGATGAGGTCGCGGACTTCTTTGCGTCCAATTGGATCGAGCCCTGACATCGGCTCGTCCAACACCACCAATTCAGGGTCATTGATCAATGCCTGTGCGATCCCCACCCGCTGCAACATGCCTTTGGAAAATTTTCTCAGCTGCAGATCGCGGGCGTGAGTCATTCCAACGATCTCCAACAGCTCATCAACGTACTTTTCAAGCGCGGCCCCCCAGAGCCCGAACAGGTGACCATAGAATCGGAGAAACTCTCGCCCCGTGAGATAGTCATAGAAATATGGCGATTCAGGGAGAAACCCAAGCTTAGCTTTCGCCGCAGGTGCACCGATAGGATGGCCGAAGATCGATGCCGCGCCGCCCGTTGGATAAATCAGCCCCATGAGCATCTTCAACGTGGTGGTCTTTCCCGCTCCGTTCGGGCCAAGAAATCCAAACACTTCGCCGCGCCGCACGTCCAGTGATAACCCATCAACCGCTGTTACGCGCCGGCCCCAAAAGCCGACACGGAAGACCTTACGCAGATTTTGAACTTGTACAATGGTTTGGCCTACTTCATTCATGGTTTCCGATCTCAGTTATATCTTTCCCTGCTTGTCTAGCCTGAATACCTTCAGCTGATCAGGATGGGTCGAACTTCTGGCCTTGCCAGTCTTGGGATCTAGTTTATAGACTCCACCAAATGGCTCTTTGGGAAGGCGGGCAAGATACCCGCTGATCACCAGTTCGGATAATGTATTTGGATAGCGTCCTTGTGTGTCACGATACCGTAGGGCTGCTGACTCCAACAAACGAATATCCTGTTCAATCATGATTTCCTTTGCCCGTTTGGCTAGGACCTCGCGCATACCCTCATCATGCGTCTGTTGCCAAAGGGCTTCAATGAACTGGAGCGCGGTATCAGGATTGTTCGCCTCTGCGTACATCCGTGTCGCAAGACCAGGCAAGTAGGCCGGACCACCAGGTAATCGCGCCGCTGCAGCAATATACTCGGCAGCCTTAGCTGCATCTCCGAGGATGAAGTAGTGGTTGTAGCCCAGTAAAAAAGGAATGTTCCAAACGGTCGGGTTTGCGTTGAATCCTTTTTCAAGCAGGCGATTGCTTAGGTCAACACGATTAGCTAGGTTGGTCAGCACGACACCGCCGACATAGTACACGTAGTCATATTGAGGATCGAGAGTCGTGATGATATCGAGCGCATGGTAGATCCACTCATACTCATCAGCGGTATTCCGTTTCTTACCTAGGACCTGAAGCAGCCTTAACCACACTCCATCCGCACCGAGATGGTGGTAGCCCAATAAAGCTATTTTCAGATGTTCCCCTTGGGGAAGTTGGGCGAGCTCTTCAATCTGTTTCGTTGATTGATCGGTACGGGTATCGAGGGATTGCTGGAGGTAAATGATGGAGCTCAGCATGAGCAGACATCCAGCAATAACCCATACAGTTCGAGTGAGCGCTCTTATAGGATTGGTTGAAACGTGGTCTGGCATCGTAAAAGGAATCATGAGGCAGTTTTCTCATGAAACAGTCTAGCCCGCCGGTTGTGATACCGGCGGGCCAGATCACGCACGTCTTACCCTGCTACGCCAACTTAGAATTGGCCGGTTGTGCAGTCGGATGCCCCGTGGTCAATCGAGGACACCCACGTAGAGACGTTGCCATCGCCGTCGAGGTTGCTCTTGGCATGGGCGAAGAAGTTGTTCGCACCAGCCACACCAGCTCCCGTTGCACCGGCAATTGCCGCCGTGCAGGAATTTGTGGCACCAAGCGCACCTTGAGGATGATAGGTCAGCGCTGCACCCGCACCAGCAAGCAGCACTGAGTCCACGGCGTACGTGTAATTTACGTTTCCTGTCGCGCGGAACCCGATGTCATTGAAACCCAACCCAGTCAAGAAACCACCAGCAATACACCAAGTCGTCGGAGGGACGCGTCCGGCCACGCCCTGTCCCCAGGGCAGCGGAACTGTTTTTGTACCGGCGACAGGTGCGATCACACCCTCGGGAGGAATACCGACGTAGCAGCCTTGCTCCCCCTGGAACGACACTTCTGACGTCTTGATGGCCTGCAGATTCGTCTTAGCCTCGGACTGCCGAGACTTCATTTGATACTGCAGGAAGTTCGGGATGGCGATGGCCGCCAGGATCCCGATGATCGCCACAACGATCATCAACTCGATGAGGGTAAAACCCTCTTGTTTCTTGAATACCTTACACATCGTACTGCCTCCTTGTTGATGGTTCACTGACGGCCCGACTCACTTCGTCTATTTCCATAACCTGCGGCGTTCATGTTGCCGCCTACCTGTGCCATTAGCAGGTTTGGTGCCCGTCAGCGATATTGGCAAGCCTACCACTGAACTCTTGAAAAGCAATGAGTTATGAAAATTCGGTGGGGAGCGTGTTAGGGAAGGTTGGCGTTGTAGTTTTCCACATTCTGTTCGAGGCAGCCGAGAATTGGCATTTTCCCCTCAAGGTCTGGACCAAAACTGAATATGGAAAGAGGGCTGTGGCGTAAGAAACAGGAGCAGATTTGAGAATAATACCGTCACAAATGAATCTGCCAGTGAATTTTGAGAAGAAACGATGTGGAGATCGTAAAACTTACGGATTGACTGGCTGTGGCTGTATCTTCTCCGATACACGGCGCCTGGCCTGTTGGATACGTTCTTCTTTGCTGGGATCGCCCATACCCTGTTCTTGGAATCGTTGGATCAGCTTCTCATTGGAAGGATCGAGTTCAAGAGAGTGGAGCCAGGCTTCTCGGGCATCAGACAGCTTCTGTTGCTTCACGTAAATCTCACCGAGGTGCTCATAGATTACCGGATCGTCGCCGACAAGCGACACGGCGCGTTTAATTTCGGTCAGCGCTTCGGCAAGGAGACCCGATTTATAGAAGGCCCATCCAAGACTATCGACGTAGTACCCATTCTCAGGTTTGAGCGCGACGGCACGCCTGGTTAGTGACAAGGCTTGGTCGATCTTAATACCTCGCTCTGCGTAGCTATAGCCAAGGTAGTTCAAAGCATCGGCATGGTGTGGGTCTATGGTTAACGCCGACTCCATCGCCTTGACCACATCCTCGAACCGGTTGAGTTTGTCATACGCTGTCCCCAGGTTGAAATGCAGGTCGGCATGCTTTGGATTATGGCGAATCCCCTCTTCGAACGCCTCTGATGCCTTCTCGTACTGTTCACTCTGCAAATGAGCGAGTCCAAGTACAACATGGGGTTCAGGCTGCTTGGGGGTAAGACGCACGGCTTCTCTTAAGTGCGTGATCGCCTCAGGAAACCTCTTGAGACGGTACTGGAGGACTCCCAAATGAACATGACTTTCAGTATAGGTCGGATCCAGCTGGATATTGGATTGGTAGGTTTCGATGGCCTTGGGGAAATCTTTGCTCTCTTCGTAGAGATAGCCAAGATAATCGCGCACCTTAGGCTCAGCCGGTCTCGCTTTCAAAATTGATGTGAGCTGTTCGATCGCTTTCGAAAACTCTTTCTTTTCACCATAAATGAGTGCGAGTCGCAATTGCGCATCGAGATCACTGGGGTCCTCCTCCAGCATCTTCTCCAGTTCAGCGAGTCCTCCTGCATAGTCTTTTGTTGCCACATAGAGCTGGATGAGGTGCTGCCGGATATCCTTATTGCGGGGATTCACCTGGTGCAAATACTTCTTGAGAATAGCAATCGCTTTTCCCTTGTCCTGCTTCGACTCATGAAGTGCGGCCAAGGCAAGATACGCCGGCTCAAAGGAAGAATTTGCGGCAATCGCACGCTCGAAACTGTCTAACGCCTGCTCTGTATTACCGGAGTCGATGGAAATACGTCCCAGGTAGTAGTAGCCCACCGGAGAATCCGAGGTATGTTTCAGCCCCTCTTTGACAGTCTGCTCAGCTTCGGCAACTTGCTTTTGATTCAGTAAAATAATTCCTTTGGAGAAGTAGGCGTCGCCCCGTTCAGGGGCGCGCTGAATGGCCTTGTCTAATAGACGCAGGGCATGAGCTGGTTTGCCCGACCCGGTGAGAATGCCGGCCATTTGAGTCAATAGCTGTACGTCTTGATCCGTCCCGGCACCAACCTCTTCTGCATACTGGGCCGCATTTGCCAAGTCCCCTAGACCAAAATAGAGTCCGGCGAGACGAGCTTTTACCTCGTATGAGGCAGAGTCGGCCGCAAGCGCCGCTCGATATTCCTTCAATGCCGTATTGAAGTCATGTGCGAGTTCTGCTTGATAACCCAGCATAAAATGATAGGTGGCGGCAGAATCCGGAGCAGGCACTGTAGCGTGTGCGTTAGCGGATCGCGCAGGCGGGACGGATGATTCCTGCGCATGCGGAGTTACCGCGCATGCCATGATGATGCCAGGGGTCACCACCCAACAGGCTCCCATCATGATCTTGGGAAGCAATGCATGCCATCTTCGTTGATGCCGTCGATGCTGGATTGTCGGTCGTCTTTGAGACACAAGTGCCTTTATTGGAATACGCGCACACCGATGTGTGTGGAAGAATTATACCGACCGGCAGAGCGATGCGCAAACTCGTCACGACTCACGAAGATCAAGGCTCTCGAACTTGGCAAATCGGTCCTGAAAGAACAGCTCTTTTCTCCCGATCGGCCCATTCCGGTGTTTACTCACGATAATGTCGGCGATCCCCTTACGTTCTGAGTTTTGATCGTAGACATCCTCTCGATAGATGAACATGACGACATCGGCGTCCTGCTCGATCGCGCCGCTCTCACGCAAATCAGCCAACATGGGAATCGGAGGCTTGCGGGCTTCCACGGCACGGCTCAGCTGAGATAGCGCTACCACCGGCACATTCAATTCCTTGGCCAATGCCTTCAGTGAACGAGAGATATCGGAAATTTCCTGCTGGCGTGATTCCGAATCACTTCGGCCCTGCATTAATTGCAGATAGTCCACAATCAGCAGATCGAGACCTTTCTCGGCTTTCAAGCGGCGGGCTTTCCCGCGCATCTGTTGTACTGTAATGCCTCCGGCATCATCGATGTAAATCGGCGCCTGTTCCAGCTTTCCGGCTGCTTCAGCCAACCGCCACCAATCCTCTTTTTGGAGTTTTCCTGTCCGTAAGGCGTGTGAATCGACACGGGCCTCGGAACTCAGCATGCGCAGCACAATCTGAGGCTTGGACATTTCCAGGCTGAAGATGCCCACCACGGCCTGTGTATGAATGGCTGCATGAGTGGCAAACCCCAGTGCCAGGCTGGTCTTTCCCATGCTCGGCCGCCCGGCCACCACGATCAGATCGGACGGTTGAAGCCCCGCAGTGAGATCGTCGAGGTCATAATAGCCGGTCGGCACGCCCGTCACATGCTCTTTCCGCTTCGAAAGTTTATCGACCAGATCGAGACTTTCCTTGATGATCTGATTGATCTGGGTGAAGGATCGTTCCAGCTTGCCCTGAGCGATGCTGAAGACAGACCGTTCCGCAAAGTCCAACAGATCGTCGATCGAGGCCGTTCCTTCGTAGCCTCTGGTCAACACCTCTGTCGAGGTACTAATCAATTGCCGTGCGACTGCTTTATCGCGGACGATTTTACAGTGGTACCGGATATTGGCGGAACTGGAAACGAGCTGAACCAGCTCCGCAAGAAAAGCGGCGCCACCTACCGCCTCTAACTCCCCTTGTCCTGTTAATCGCTCAGTCAGCGTGATCTGGTCGATCACTTCACCGGTATCGGACAAATCGAGCATGGCTCGGTACACTTTCTTATGGGCAGTGCGGTAGAAATCCTCTTCGACCAAGAGTTCCATCGCTTTCGGCATGGCGGTATTGTCCAGTAGGATTGCACCCAACACCGATTGCTCCGCTTCCAGGTTTTGAGGCGGCAGCTTCGGTTGTGAAAGGTCAACACCCACGGACGATTTCATCGATGCCTCTACTTGGCGCCAGCGACCGGTTGTTCTCCGGATAGCGCGGTATGGTTTTGAGACAATCCGATTCCTCGGAAAAGCCGGTCAACATTCAGTGCAAACCCGGTAGAAGGAAGATTTCTGCCGAATCGGCCGATCAGATGGTTATAGCGGCCGCCGCCGCCGAGCTCGACACCGATGCCTTCGGCAAACACATCGAACACAATACCGTCATAATAGTCGAACCCGCGAAACTCGCCTAAGTCGAGAAAAAGCGCGTTCTGATAGCCCTTTTCGCAGAGGGATTGATAGACGTTGGCCAATCGATCGAGCGACCGGATGAGCACAGTGTCATGCCCGGCCAACTTGCGCCCTCTCGCAATCACCTCCGCATTACCGGAAAGCTCCGGCGATTCCAGGATAATCCGACCAAAACGCTGTGAGATTCGCTCCTGCTCCAATATTTCCTGGAGTTTGGGAAGGTCTTTACGCGCCGCCGCATGCTCGGCGCGTTTCTTTCCTTCTTCCGACAAGCCGGCACGAGTCAGCAATCGTCTGAAAAATCCCACATGTCCGATTGAGACTTTGAACGATCGCAGACCGATTCGTTGTAAACATTCGATCAAGAGCGAAATGATTTCCCGATCCGATGCCGGATCATCCACCCCGATGAGTTCCGCCCCGACCTGAAAGATCTCACGATCCCGCCCGGCATGCTCGGGCTCATGACGGAATACCGTTGTGCGGTAGGACAACCGCAACGGCGTGCGGGCTCCCATCATACCCATAGCCACAGTACGGGCAATTTGAGCGGTGGCGTCCGGGCGGAGAAGGAGAATCCGGCCCGTCGTCCGATCAGGGATTTTGTAGCATTTCTCAACGAGCTCAGGTTCAAGACCTGGCGCCAAGACATCCAGGTACTCGAATGTCGGCAAGATGATTTCGTCATAGCCCTCTCCGGACAGTGACTCAATCAACTGGGTCTCGATTTTCCGGAACCGCCTTGCGGCTTCCGGAAGGATCGTCGCCATTCCGGCTGGAACGAGAGACCGTTCTCTCAGCGGCTGATTCTGCCCCGAAAGAACGCTGCGCGTCAGTGGAGCAGAAGCCATAATCGTCTACGTGGTTCGCCCGGTGTCAGGAGAGATTTGCAACTTTGACTGACAAAATATTGGAGCTGGATTTGATTTGGCCCAACACGCCGGCCGGAAAATCCGTATCGGAACCGATGATCAGCAGGGCATCCCCGCCCCGTTTTTCCAGCGCACATTGCATCCGCACGATATTGATGCCGTTATCTCCCAACACGTTTCCAACCATGCCGATGACGCCGGGACGATCCATGTTATGGATGAACAGCAAGTGGCCTTCCGGCACCATTTCCACCTTGAACTGATCGATCTCGACGACCCGCGCCTCTTTTTTGTGGTAGAGCGTCCCGACCACTTGGTGCGACGCCTTGCCGGCTTCGACTCGTACCCGCACGAGGCTCGTAAAGTCTCCGGCATCTGAGCTCTTGACCTCTTTGACTTCGATCCCGCGCTCCTTTGCCACGATCGGAGCATTCACATAATTCACGGGATGCTCCATAATCGGCGAGAGCAGCCCCTTCAGTACCGCGATCGTCAAGGGAGCGACGGATAAGGTTGCCACCTCTCCGCTATATTCGACGGTCACTCGCTCAATCCCACCCTGAGACAATTGCGTCTGGAGCGACCCCAGCTTTTCCGCCAGTATGAGAAATGGTTGCAGGCGAGCCAGCAGTTCCGGTGGAACAGACGGGATGTTTACGGCACCCTTCGCCACGCCTCTGGTGAAATAGTCGACGATCTGTTCCGCGATCCCGACAGCCACGTTTTCTTGCGCCTCGGTCGTCTGCGCCCCGATATGGGGCGTACAGATAAAATTGTCCAGCGCCAACAGTGGATTGTCCGCTTTGACCGGCTCTTCTTCAAAGACGTCAAATGCCGCCGCCGCCACGCGTTTCGTTTTTAACGCCTCGCACAAATCCCCTTCATTGATGATTCCACCGCGGGCACAGTTCACGATCATCACACCCGGCTTCATCCTGGCAATGGCTTGGGTATTGACGATGCCCTTGGTTTCCGGCGTCAGCGGCGTATGAACGGAAATAATGTCGGCTTGCCGGAACAGATCATCCAGCCCGACCATCCTGACTCCCATTCTCTCCGCCTGCTCAGGGGCCAAATAGGGGTCAAACGCGATCACGCTCATGCCGATCCCATGAGCCAGTTTCGTCAAATGGCTGCCGATTTGTCCGGCGCCGATGATGCCGAGCACTTTATTGTAGAGCTCGACGCCCATGAACTTGTCCTTTTCCCATTTCCCGGCCTTCACCGAGGCGCTGGCCTGAGGAATACGGCGGCTCATCGCACAGATCATCGACATGGTATGTTCGGCCGTCGTCACGGTGTTGCCGCCCGGCGTATTCATCACTACGATGCCTCGGCGGGTAGCTGCCGGAGTATCGACATTATCCAGTCCGGACCCAGCTCGGCCGACGACCTTGAGCTTTTCTGCGGCCGCAATCAAGTCCGCCGTAACTTTCGTGCCGGAGCGCACGATCAGCCCATCGGCATCCTTGATCTCCCGGTAGAGCTCCTCTTTCGGCATTTTGGATTTCACCACAACGGTGAATCCTGCTTTTTGAAGGAGCTCGACACCCTGCGTCGACAAACTGTCGCTGATCAGAATCTTCATTCCTGCTGCACTCATGCGCATGCCTCGTCCGGTTACTTCGCCATCAAGATTTCTTGTGCTTTGCCGACACCGCTGCCCAGTTTGACGGGATGGCCGAGTCCCTTCAAGACCATTTCAGTCGCGGCCAATGCGGTAATAACATCGAACGTGTCCGCATAGCCCATATGCGACAGACGGAAAATTTTCCCCTTGAGATGATCTTGTCCGCCCGCAGCCGTCATACCGTACTGAACGCGAAGATTCTTGTAGATCGCCTGCCCATCCACGCCGTCCGGCGCACATACTGCGGTCAAGGCATCGCTGGGCGACTCCTTGGGAAACAGTGCCAAGCCGGCTGCCTTAATGCCCTCTCGCATTGCCAGGGCCAGCCGACCCTGCCGAGCGAACATCTTTTCCAGCCCTTCCGTTTTCATGATTTTAAAGACTTCCTGAAGGCCGATGATTAACGAAACGGTCGGGGTAAAGAGGGTTTGGTTCTTGGCCTGATTCTCACGCTCTTTCTTGAAATTGAAATAGAAGGCGGCGTTCCTGGCTTTATCCGCCATTGCCCAGGCCTTGTCGCTGACGCTGACAAATGCCATGCCCGGCGGCAGCATCAACGCCTTCTGCGAACCGGTGATAACTACATCCAAGCCCCACGCATCGGTCTTGATATCAAATACCCCCAGCGCGGTAATGGCATCGACTACGAGGATCGTCCCTTCATGTCCCTTGACGATTTCTCCCACGGCTTTGATATCGTGCGAGACGCCGGTCGATGTTTCGCTCGCCTGCATATAGACCGCTTTAATAGCAGGATCTTTCTTGAGTGCGTTGGCCACTTGCTGTGGATCGACAGCATGGCCCCACTCCACCTTTAATTCAGTCGCCTGCACGCCGAATGTTTTGCACAGTTTGCCCCAGCGCTCTCCAAATTTTCCGGCGTTTATACACAAGGCCTTGTCACCGGGAGACAGAAAGTTTGAGACAGAGCCTTCCATCCCGCCGGTGCCGGAGGCTGCAAGCATCAACACATCGCCCTGAGTCTGGAACAACCACTTCAGACCTTCCCTGACCTCGGCAAAGATCGGATCGAATTCCGGCGCTCGATGATGAATCATGGGCCGGGCCATCGCCAGAAGCACTTCCGGAGGCACAGGCGTTGGGCCAGGAGCCAGCAAATACCGCTTCAACATGGATCGATCCTCCTTCGATAAAACCTGATGCGGCGCAACTTGAAAAAGAGGCGGTACGCTACCATTTGCAACAGGAAGCTGTCAAGAAATCGTCCGCACAACCGATGATGTTTTCAGGACTTTTCACTTTCAATCAAAACAGCGCTCCTCTCACTGGGTTGGGCATACGTACAAGAACACGATGCTGTGTGTGCTGACACCAACGGGGGGGGGCTTCCTCCCCGTTCAATTTCTTGACAAGCATGTGATAGCCCGATAGTCTAACCTCACTTAGTTGTAACCAACTTTCATGATGAGGCGCATATTGATGACGTCCAGACTTCGAACCGTAGACATTCTGGCAATGGGGTTGCTATTTCTTGCTCTATCTCTTTCGTCATTAACTGTGGGAATTGGTCGTGCTGAAACTGCCGCCGAAAGCCAAGTCGTGCAGGTGCCTACCCAGGACGACGATGATCTTGACTCAAATCTTGTTCCGCTCGAACCGGAGTTGACCGGCGCTCCTCCAGATCTCCCATCGACTGGAGAATCTACAGACAACACTACCGGCAAAACCGTCGCGCCGCCAGGCGATGCGAGCCATGCCGGCTCATCAGCTGACACTTCTGAGCTGTCCGTCGCAACGGTCGAATCGAACGCGACATCCTACAACATCCCTGTTGTTGTCGACCCCGCCGTAGAAAGCCATCTGCGGTTTTTCCACACATCGATCAGAGGCCGGTTTGAACAATGGCTGTTGCGCCTCAGCCGATACCGCCCGCTTGTCGAGACCATCTTTGCCGAGTTCGGTCTTCCTAGCGACTTGATCAATTTGTCACTGGTTGAAAGCGGGTTCAACCCCTATGCCTACTCTCGAGCCAAAGCCACAGGCCCCTGGCAGTTCATGAAGGGAACCGGAAAGGTCTACGGACTCCGCATCGATAATTATGTTGACGAACGGCGGGACCCTATTAAATCAACTGTGGCCGCAGCCCGCTATCTGAGAGACCTGTACGACATGTTTGGGACCTGGCCATTGGCAATGGCCGCCTACAATGCCGGCGAGGGCAAAGTCATGCGCGCGCTGCACAAGACTCAAGGTGAAACCTTTTCGGATATTGCAAAAACCAAGCTGATCCGCAAAGAAACCAAGCACTATGTGCCTCGAATTATGGCAGCCACCATCATTGCCCGAAATCTCGATCACTATGGATTCAGCCAACCCCCGGCGCCGCCACACCAATTTGAGGAAGTCGCTGTCGATCGCGCGATACATTTCCGGGCGATTGCCAATGCGAGCGGTATTCCGTATGAAGAGCTTCGATTGTTAAATCCTGAGTTGCGTCGCGATGCAACGCCTCCGGATGATTCCGCCTATCAGCTCAAAGTTCCTGTTGGAACAGGCGCGAAAGTCATGGCGGTACTGGATCGAATCCCCTCTTACAAGTTTCCTCCCCTTCCTTCCGTGAAATCTCACCACGTCAAGAACAAGTCGTCGCAATGGTACCGTGTACGCACCGGAGACACATTAGAAAAGGTCTCCAAACGATTTCGTGTGCCGTTGAAAACCCTCAAGGCACGGAACAACATATCTAGCCCTGTCATCAAAACCGGAGAGTTTCTTCTGATCGCCCGTTAGCTCCGAGTGTTGTTGGGAAAGCGCACACCAGTCCTGCGGCTGCTGCCGCATAAATTCCATAAAGCACACCCCGCTACATTTGCAGCACAATGTTTTATTGCATTTGCCGATACGCGGTGCCGCCGACCGCCACGGTGGACATGCCCACTGGTCTCGATCAGGCAGGGAAACTATCGCAGGTACGTTTTGCCCCTGCGTGGCCACGCACGCATCATACACACAGGGGCGGTCCTATTGTTGATGCTACTACCGATTAGGGCTTTGCAGGAGCCTTGGATGCAGCAGGCGAGGCTGTTGCAGCTGGAGTCGTCTCATGTGCCTTTCTGGCATCGAAAATTTTCTCGCGAATGGCAGCTTCACTCGCGAATGGAGAGTTGGGATAGGTCTTTATAAGATCCTGGTATCGTTTCAACGCCCCGTCCATTTGCGATCGACTTTCTTCGAGCCGAGCCAGTTCGAACATGGCTTGATCACGATTGGTCGAGGCAGGGTTATCAAGAATCGCGGTATAGGATTTTGCCGCCTGGTCTCGATCGCCCTTCGAGAGGTAGGCATAGGCGAGTTTTTGCTGAACTAAATTGGCCAGCGGCGTATTCGAGCCATAGGCCGAAAGAAACCGAGTATAGGCAGCAATGGCGGAATCTACTTGATTGGTTTCCATCAAGGCATTTCCCAGGCTGAATAGGGCAATTGGCGCAGACGGAGTTCGCGGATATTCATCCGCGATTTTCGTATACAGCGTAATCGCTTGCGCAAGGTTGTTCTCGGTCTTTTTCGGATCATTGCCCGGGCGTGTGAGGTAATGGAGGGTGGCTTCACGCTCAATGGCGCGGGCTTTGCTTGCCGCTTGCTCGTCATACCACAAGACACCCCAAACGCCGGCGCCTACCAATACCAGCAATGCGCACCCCACGAACAACGGCCACCGGTACTCTTTGAGACCGATGAGTCGGTGCTCTAAACTGCTCACCATGTGAGCTTCATCGACCGGTAACGATCGCGGCGGCACTTTGATGCGATAGGTCATTATGTCATCGCCTCGGATAATCGCAGAACGCACATTCCATTCGTAGAAACCTGTGTTTTATACTAGGGAGGCATTCGCCTTGTCAATGCAATGGGCACATACCGCGCGAGCGGTCTGGTAGGACGACATGTTTCAGGAAAAACTTCGACAGATGGCCGATGAATCATTGACTCGTCGACTGAGAACGCTGAGCTCCGGAACAGGCGCGACCGTTCAATATGGCGGGCGCTCCATCATTCTCCTCTGTTCCAATGATTACCTGGGGCTTGCAATGCATCCCGCCGTCATCCAAGCTGCGGTCCGTGCGACCGAACAATATGGAAGCGGCGCCGGTGCGTCGCGCCTGATTTGCGGCACGCTCCCACCCCATGAAGAACTGGAATCCGCCTTGGCCCGCTTCAAGGGAACGGAGTCCGCGCTCTTATTTGGATCGGGATACCTGGCGAACCTTGGCATCATTCCCAGATTGGTCGGTCACAAGGGCCTTATTCTGGCGGATCGATTGTGCCATGCCAGTCTCATCGATGGCTGCAGGCTGAGCCGGGCGGATTTCCGGGTCTATCGCCATCGCGACAGCAGCCATGTTGAATCACTATTGAAACGGCGGTCATCGAATTGTCCTGCGTTGATCGTCACCGATGGGCTCTTCAGCATGGATGGCGATCTGGCTCCGTTACCGGAATTGGCCTCGCTGGCCAAGCGATACGATGCAATGCTGTATGTCGATGACGCACATGGAACCGGCATCATGGGCCCAACCGGCCGAGGGACGCTCGAACACTTTGGAGTGGAACGCGAGGTCAGTTTTCACATGGGGACGTTGGGTAAAGCGCTGGGAAGCAGCGGCGCCTATCTCGCAGGGCCTCGTGACATGGTCGACTATCTGCTCAATACCGCTCGCTCATTTCTCTTTACAACTGCTTCTCCACCCAGTACGGCCGCAGCAGCTGGCGCCGCTCTTGCCGTCATTCAACAGGAGCCCGAACGGCGGGCGCGTCTGTGGTCCAATCGGCAACGTCTGTTTCATGGACTGCAACAGATTGGGTTCCGCATGACGGAAACCGTGAGCCCTATCCTTCCCATCCTTATCGGTGATGCAGCTGCGGCCGTAGCCTTTGCCGAACACTTGTTGGCGCATGGAGTCTATGCGCCGGCCATCAGGCCACCCACCGTTCCTGACGATACCAGCCGTATCCGTGTCACGGTGACATCGGAACATACGGAAGATCATATCGATGCAGCCCTTCGCGCTTTTGAGTCGGCAGGACAGGCGACCGGCCTGCTCTGACCACATATCGCGCCTCATCTTCTTCCCGCTATTTTCTTGCCTTCTCGTTTCGCTATGGCATGATGCACACCAGTACTTGAACACGAACAGTCAGGTTTAGATTGAAACGGCCACCGGCACATCGCTGTCTTGCAACTGTAGCTGGCTTTCTTCAAGCCTATGCCCGTTCAGGAAACCCGATAATCTCATGACGGAGTGATCTCGATGGATATTTCGAAGCTGCTCACGTTCTCGGTGAAAGAAGGCGCATCGGACTGTCACATCAGCGCAGGAGAGCCGCCGATGATTCGAATCCACGGCGATCTCAAGAAACTCGACCATCCCGCCCTCACACCGGAAGAGACCCATTCACTCATCTACGACATGATGAGCGACGTGCAGCGGAAAAACTTTGAGGAACATCGGGAATGCGATTTCTCCTTCGAGTTGGGCGACATCGCACGTTTCCGCGTGAACGTTTTTGTGCAGCAGAGAGGACTGGGCGCTGTATTCCGGAACATTCCGACGACCATTCTCCCCTTGGAAAAACTCGGCATGCCCCCCATTCTCAGGCAGTTGTGCGACAAGGAAAAAGGGTTGATTCTCGTGACTGGGCCGACGGGATCAGGTAAATCTACGACCCTTGCGGCCATGGTGGACTATTTGAACAATACGTTTGAAGGCCACATCATCACCATCGAGGATCCGATCGAGTTCGTACATCGGTCCAAGAAATGCCTCGTGAACCAGCGGGAATTGGGCGTGCATACCTTGTCGTTTGCAAACGCGCTCAAGTCGGCGCTTCGTGAAGATCCGGATATCGTGTTGGTGGGAGAAATGCGGGATTTGGATACCATTCAGCTTGCCTTGACGGCGGCGGAGACCGGACACTTGGTCTTCGGCACACTGCATACATCGAGCGCGCCGAAAACGATCGACCGTATCATCGACGCTTTTCCACCGGCGCAACAAGCGCAAATCAGAACCCAGCTGTCGGAGGCCTTGGAGGCCGTCATTACCCAAACACTACTCAAGAAAAAGACCGGCGGGCGAGTCGCGGCTTTAGAGGTCATGGTGGCGACGACGGCAGTGCGCAATCTCATCCGAGAAGCCAAGTTGCATCAAATTCCAGGCATCATGCAGGCGAGCCAGAAAGACGGCATGCAAACGATGGACATGGCGTTGGTCGAATTGGTCACGCGCGGTGTGGTGCATAAGGCCGAGGCTCAATCACGCAGTATGAGCCCCAACCTCTTTGGTTCAGCCACCGCAGGCGCAGCCTGAACGCATAAGAACGGAGCGACCCATGGATATTCGCACTCTTTTGAAAGTGATGGTGGATCATGAAGCCTCAGACCTCTATCTGACGGTCGATGCGCCACCGATCTACCGTATCCATGGCGCGACAAAGCCGACCGATGCCCCTCCTTTTAACAACGAACAGCTGGAAGCCCTGGCATTGGCGTTGATGCGGGGCCAGCAGCGAGGGGAATTCGAAGAAAAGATGGAGATGAACCTGGCCCTCTACTATAAGGAGTTGGGCCGGTTCCGCGTCAATATTTTCAGGCAAAGAGGCAACGTCGGCCTCGTCTTCCGCCATATCAAGGCAGAAATCCAGACCGTCGAGCAGCTTCAACTGCCGCCTATCATCAAAGACATCGCCATGACCAAGCGCGGGCTGGTGCTGGTCGTCGGCGCCACAGGATCCGGAAAATCCACCTCGCTGGCCGCCATGATCGACTATCGGAACTCTACCCATCAAGGCCATATCATCACGGTGGAGGATCCGATTGAGTTTGTTCATCAACACAAGAAGTCGATCATTACGCAGCGCGAAGTCGGGTTCGACACCATGAACTTCCAGAATGCGCTGAAGAACACGTTGCGGCAAGCCCCGGACGTGATCCTCATCGGCGAAGTACGGGACACCGAAACAATGGAAGCGGCAATCACATTCGCGGAAACCGGCCATCTGTGCATCGCCACTCTGCACTCGAACAATGCCAACCAGGCGATCGAACGCATCATGAACTTTTTCCCGGTCGAACGGCACGCCCAGATCTACTTGCAACTCTCGCTCAACTTGCGCGCGATCATTTCCCAGCGGCTGATCCCCTCCATTGACGGCAGGCGGGTTCCCGCGCTGGAAATCATGCTGGATACACCGCGCATCAAGGATCTGGTGAAGAAGGCGGAGATCGACACCTTGAAGGAAGCGATGGAGCAAGGCATCGATGAGGGCTGTCAGACATTCGATTACGTGCTCTTCCAGCTGTATAAGCAGAATCGAATCAGTCTTGAACAGGCGCTTATCAATGCCGATAGCGCGAACAACCTCCGGCTCAAGATCAAGCTTGAAGGGCTGAAGGGCGATGAGGCGGTGAATGCCTTGTTGGACAAACAGGTCGGCGGGGTTGGCGGCGATGCGTTTAGAATTCAGGGAGGCGGGTCCGGGAATGTCACGCCGATCCGCAAACGGCCATAAGGGCCTAGATCATCCCGACGTGCGGGCTCAGTGAGCCGGTCCTGAATCAGTCTGTTGTTCGAGATACGCGGCAATCTTCTCCAGCGCCAATCCGCTGAGTTTCGATCCATACCACGAGGGCATCGTTCGGCCAGGATAACCGGGCACGATGAACCGTTCCGGCTCAAGTACCGACTCAACGACATAGTCATGAATTGTTCTGGCCTGCCCGCGATAGGCCGGATCATTCAGTCGTTGTGCGCCCGTGGTTCCCAGGACCAGCTTCGGGCCCACTCGACCGTCTGCGCCTGGAATTCCTGGAATGAGATGACACACAGGACATCCGGCGCGAATAAAAATATCGGCAATGGGCTCTTCGCCTGTCGTGAGAGGGATCTTCTCGGGCAACAGGGGCATGGCCTGGACTGATCCCATCGCGACCAGCGGATCTTGCGGCGCCTTATCCTTTCGAAGAGCCCAGAGGACACATAACAAGACAAGACCGATCGCCACCAGGACGACAACCTTTTCCGGTGGCCGGGAAGGAGGTTCGATGGGATGACGGTCTGATTCCGCCTGCTTCGTCGGATGGACGTCCATGCTTCGATAGGAACAGCCTACTCGATCGCAGTGTACTCGGCAGGCGGGATGAACTCAATGGGAGGCTGGCTATCAGTTCCACAGTCGATCTCACATCGGATTTAGAAATTCTCAGCGAGCAAAACTTGAATCATCCGTTCCGTCTCTTGGTATCGTCCTTCGCCGATACTGACATGGCGGATGATGCCTCGCTTGTCGATAAGATATAGAGCGGGCCAGTAGCGGTTGCCGTAGGCGTTCCAGGTTGAAAACTCGTTATCAATTGGGACGGCAAATCGAATATCGCGGTCATGAATGTAGCGCCGCACATTCTCGATCTCTCGCTCATGGGAAAACTCCGGCGAGTGTACACCAATCACGACGAATCCCTGATCAGTATATTTCTGGTGCCATTCCTTGATATATGGCTCGACGTTTCGGCAGTTATAACAGCCGAACGTCCAGAACTCGACCATGACCACCTTGCCGCGGAGATCAGCCATCCGCAGCGGCGCACTGTTAAGCCAGGTTGGATTGGCGATGTCAGGAGCCGGTTTGCCAATCATTGCATCCGCTGATCGAAGGGAGATCCACCCGGCCAGCAGGATCATGATTACGACTCCTATCCGGCGCAGTGAGCGGCCTCTTGGGTTTTGCAGTCTAGATCCCTGCGTACCATTCATACCCTTGATCCTCCCAATACCCGCCTTTTCCTCCGCCGATACTGGCTAGGGAGTCGACCAATTCGATCCGCGTGACATACTTCGCTTGTTTGTACCCAAGCTGTCGCTCAAACCGCAGACGAAGCGGCGCACCGTGGGGAACATCCAGGGGCACGCTATTGAGTTCGTATGCCAGGATCGTCTGCGGGTGATAACAATCAGCAAGCGCCATGCTCTCGTAATACGCGACCCCTTCATCATCCACATCCGCACAGTGAAACACCGCGTACCGGGCGATCGGCAATGGCTCAACTTGATGCATCAAGTCCCCGATCGGCACTCCCGTCCATTTCCCGATGGCACTCCACCCTTCGACGCAATCGTGGCGAGTGATCTGCATCCGAAATGGCAGCTCCTTCAGCGCAGCCAGCGACCAGCTTCTGGGGGTCTGCACCAAACCGACTACCTCCAGCGTCCATCCAGAAAAATCCTGTGCGACATGTTCAGCATACTCTTCCGTGCCAGGATCAGTATTGCCGTTCGCCGGAAAGATCTTCGAGATATCAGCCGCACGATATTCTTTAGCCAATGCGTCCGGTGGAGTGATCGCCCGTTGCACTGCCTCCGTCAACCGTTCGGCCTTGCCAAGGATGCCCGGAAACCAGCTGCTCTGAGTGAGATTGTCACAGCCGGAGAGCGCTACCAGACTCGCAGCACCCAACGTTTCTTTAAGAAAACCACGTCGCTCCATTGCTCGTTCATACTTCATGGCGTACTCCTTCGTGTCGAACTGAAAACCACCCGGTAACCATCGAGTGAATGTTGTTGAAGAACCCAGTCAGTATCACCTGGATGACATGGACCACGATAAACCCAACAAACGAAAAACAGGCGAGAAAGTGGATTGTCCTTGCGGCCTGGCGTCCGCCGAACATGGTGAGCAACCAGGGAAAAGCAGTGTCGATCATTGGCGACATCGCCAGTCCTGTGAGCACCATCACCGGCGCCACAAGGAACAAGATGGACGCATAGGCCAGCTTCTGAAGCACGTTGTATTGTTTGGCCTCTTCGCCACTGGGGTGCCTGAGGGTCAGATGATCTCTGAGTGACTTGCCGATACCGCGCCAATCCTTGCCTGTTGGAGCGAGATCACGTATCGCATGCCGGCTCGCCAGGGCATAGGCCGTGAAAATGAGTCCGTTGACCACAAAGAGCCAGGCAAAGAACAGATGCCATTGCCTCCCCATGGCCAGCCATTTGCCGCTCGGTACGGTCGCCCAAGCCGGAAAACCTCGGCTCATGCCATTGGAGTAACCCAGCACGCCAGTCGTATCAAATAGATGACCGAGAATCGTCGTGATGCCTTTGATGTCTCCACTGTCAGTCTGTACGGACCGCATCGACAGCAACGGCCGGTCGCGATCGGACCGATCGCCCCAATAGAGCGCCGGATGCGCGTTAAAAATCTGGAGCCCGCTCATGATCAAGATAATGAGAACAGGCACATTCAGCCAGTGGCTGATTCGCACAAGCAATCGATGGCGGTACACCCGCTCCACAGACGGAGCAGCGGATGCCCCTCGGTCACGTGCTGAGGCTGTCGCCGATGCCGGCAGTTCCGCACTTGGGACCGGCCCTACTCCCGGATTCACTGCGTGATCTGTAAACCGAATGGGGACGGCCATAGTCCTCCCTCCCGACTCCGCGATGATCGATGTCGCTTCGTCTGAAACGGAGGAGGTTTCTTACAACGGGGACTGGCGGAAAAACGCCACGGCCTGCAATCGGTTCAACCGACTGCAGGCCGAAACAGCAAATGCAATGCGACGAGGTTACAGCCCTTAATAGCCCATGGTGCCTTTCAAGTCGCCCTTCATCGCATCTTTCGTGGCCTTCATCTCGCCCTTCATGGCATCCTTTGACGCCTTCATCGAATCCTTCTGGGTCTGCATTTCCCCCTTCATCGCATCTTTCTTGGCTTTGATGTCGTCCTTCATGGCCTCTTTCGATGCGCGCATCGAGTCGGTCTTGGCCTTCATCGCATCAGATTTGCCCTTTACCGCATCAGTGCCTGCCTTCATCTCCCCTTTCATCTCGCCCTTCATGGCATCGACATCGGCCTGCATTGCGCCTTTCATTTCATGTCCCAGGTCATGCCCCATGGTGCTCATATCTTCGGCGAAGGAATATACGCCTGCCCCCATCACAGAGGCCACTGCTGCGATTACGACCAATACTTTCTTCATCGAAAACCTCCTGGTTAAGAAAACAGAGATGGTGACGGCTGCCTTCTACAGCCACACACAATCACTCATGCACCTTGGTGAATGTCATCACCGACGGCCAATTGGCATCCGCCTGTTGGATATGCCCCGAAACATCCGATAGCCATCGTGTACGGACGGCGTCACTATAATTGAGAAACAGTGTACCACGAATCACGCTAAAAGCCCCTGGATCGATCTTGGCCTTGTAGCCTTTTGCCATCCCATAGGCACAGTAGCCGCCGTACCGCGGAGCATACTTGTCCGGCTCGGCAGCAAACACATCTCGATGCGCGGCTGACGCAAACTGAAACGTCGAGCCTCGATGGACCGACTGAAACTCCGGCAATCCCTTGACCGGTTTGTGCTCAGTGATATACGCAACTGGATCGTAGCCGCCAATTGCAACCCCGTCGCTCTCGAAATAGTCACCGGCAAAGACCGGAGCGAGACCGCTGATCCAGAGAACAACTGCTGTGAGGACACAATATCGAACGCTTCGCCCCCTTCCTATCTCATGCACCGACGGCTTGGGCAGATCGGAAAGGTGTATCGAGTTCGCTTGTCCAGGTCTGATGGCCCTGGCTTTCACAGTTTCCATTTCTCCCACCCGTGCGGTGGCTCATCATCGCCGCGCAGGTACATTTTCATGACGACCAAAGCTATGTATTCACTCCGGACGCCGACGCGCTGCCAGCGCTTGCCGCAATGTGTCAGGAATGGTCGGTATTATCGCAGGCTCAGGCAACGATCCGACAAGGTCTCGAACGGAAGCGATTTGCTTTACGTATGCCTCACAGCCTGCACAGGCGGCCAGATGCAGTGCGATCCGGATGTTTCGCTCTTCACCTGCATGCGCATCAAGATAGGAGGAGATCCACTCGACCACCTCCCGGCATGTGATCTCTCTGGCCTGCTCGTCGGTCTTGTGCTCAGTCATGAGGAACATCTCACTATAATGTTTCAGATGTGAGTCTTCCCTCCAAGCTATTTCTTACACCGCTGAATGATGCCCCTTCAGATAGATCTCGACCGCTTGGCGCACCCGTTCCCTGGCCCGATGTAGCCTGACGTAGAGATTTGTTTCGGTAATCTTTAAGATTTCACAGACCTCCTTCGCCTCGACACCCTCGACATCGCGCAGGATGAGCACCGTCTTGAGTGTCGAGGGCAGCGTGTCGATGGCCCGATGCATGGCGTTGACGGCCTGTTGACTGGCCAACAGCTTCTCCGGGGTCTGCTCATCCCAAGGTTGTGGCGGAAAAGCCCAATGGCCGGCCCACTCGCCTGATTGGTGAAATCGCGAGGGATCGACTGCTTCCTCGCGCTCATCATCGAAGGTTTCGAAGTCGGAAAAGGTAGTGTGTCGTTTCTCGCGTACGCCTCGATCCTTGGCCTTGTGAATCATGATACCGACGATCCAGGTCCTGAGAGAGGAGCGTCCTTCAAATCGATCCAGCCCTTGGATTACAGCCATCCAGGTGTCCTGGACGATCTCTTCAGCTACTTCCCGATCCGCCACATAGCCCATCGCCATTCGTATTAAGGCGCCGTGATGCCGCTTCACCAATTCGTCGAACGCGCCTTCTTCTCCCCGTTTGAGTCGTGCCACAAGGCCCGTCTCTTCCTGTGCCATCGGCGTCGATGGGGCCGCCATTGCCGTCAGAGTCTTTGCCGACAGATAGTGGGGGGATTCCGCCAATATCAGTACTCCTGAATTCATGATCGGCCTCCAGTCTGGAGCAGCACCCTGATGAATCCGGGAGCGCTCATAAGGGTGACATGTTGTTTGGGCAATCGATTCAATACATCGATGCCCTTCTCGTCGATGAAGTTCACCTGCGAACAATCCAGGTGAACCTCTTTCTTCCGCCGAAGAAACGACCGGCATTCCCCGTCGAGCAGTGCGGCCCAAGGATCCGTGATCTTTCCCTCCAGTTTCAGAAGCACATCGCTTCTGCTTTCTTGAACGTTGGTGATTTTCAACATTGCAGCGTCCTCTCTTTCATGCTCAGTGCGATGCCAGTGTATTGAGCAACGGCGATGCCAGAGGGAGTTTGAGTTCGACAAAGATGCGGAAGTGTTTGATAGAGGACGTGAATTGAATGAATTGAAAAGGTCGGAATGTGGTGATGTGCGGTGGGGAAATTCCTAACATATTGGGATCGTCCCAATTAGTTGGGAAGTTTCGAGAAGATAAGAGCTAATGGCCGATAGCCTATCGCCAATGGCAGGAGAGAGAACACTTGAAGGAATGAGCGGTCTATCTACGATGGTCGCGCTTCACGAGCGACGCTTCACACGTCACGTTTTTGTCGTTCAATGCCGAGTTTCTTCATCCGGGCTTCGAGGGTCGTCGCATTCAGACCAAGGATCTTGGCGGCACCCTTATCGCCGCTGACACGCCAATTGGTCTGTTCCAGCACATTGACAATGTGCTGCCGTTCCATTTCTTCGAGTGTGAGGACGTTCCCATTCCCGAAAGCCTTGCCGCTGGCGGGTGTCAACCACTCGATCGGCTCTAACTGATGCCCTTCGCTCAGGATCACCGCCCGCTCGATGACATGCTCCAGCTCTCGGATATTGCCCGGCCATTGGTAGCGTTGCAGCGCACCGAGCATCCGTTCGGGAATACGGGTAATCTTCTTGCCGAGGTTGGCCGCACACTTCTGGACGAAATACTGTGCCAACAACGGGATGTCGCCCTCACGCTCCCGCAACGGAGGAAGATGAACGGGAAAGACGTTCAGACGGTAATATAGATCCGGCCGATACTGACCAGACTTCGAGAGCTGATCGAGATTCCGGTTCGTCGCGGCGATGATACGGACATTTACCTTAAACGTCTGCGTACCCCCCACACGCTCGAATTCACCTTCTTGCAACACACGCAAGAGCTTCGATTGCAGATCCAGCGGGAGCTCACCAATCTCGTCCAGAAAGATCGTACCCTTGTCCGCCACCTCGAACCGGCCAATCTTCTTCATCAACGCACCGGTGAAGGCGCCCTTCTCATGGCCAAAGAGTTCGCTTTCAATCAACCCGCCGGGAATGGCCGCACAATTCACCTTGACCAACGGCCTCCCCTTTCGCGGGCTCAAGTTGTGGATGGCCCGGGCGATCAGTTCCTTCCCCGTTCCTGTCTCCCCCGTGATCAGCACCGTGGAATCGGTCGGAGCCACTCGTTCGACATTTTTCAATACTTTCTTGAGCGAGGTGGATGAACCGATCAGTTCTTCGAAGTTGTGCGTTCCCTTGATTTCTTCTTGCAGATATACGGCCTGCGCTTCGAGCCGCGCCTTCTCCTGCTCCATCAACACCTGTTCGGTGATGTCGATAAACATCGTCCGTGTATAGGCGCCGCCGGGATCAGGCCGAGACCACCATCGGATCCACAGCGGCTTACCATTGTCTTTTCGGCGCAGTTCGAGGACCACGCCTTGGGTATCAATGCCCTTCCCGATCGAGTCGAACGCTTCTTTCAGTCGCCGTTGCGCATCCGGCGTATCGGGAATCAAGGTCTTCCCATACGTCCCCTCTACCTGTTCTGGCGTCAGACCAAGAGTGTTGAGTGCAGCCTTGTTTGCGCGGATGAATTTTGAGTCAAGCCCCTCGTTCACATAAGCGATCGGCGCTTCGTCGAACAAATCGCGAAGCTGTTGCTCGTTCTCTTTCAGTCGGAGTTCGATCTGAAGGCGTTCCAGCTCCGCGCCCGCCCGCAGCCCAAAAATCTTGAAGAGGGACAAGACGCGCGGATCGTCGCGCATGGGCCTCGTATCCATCACGGCCAGATGCCCCATCACCGTGCCGGATCGATCGAACACCGGAATCGCCAGGTAGCTCTCGACGCCCAACTTCGCGAGATCTTCCCGGTGATCGGGAAAGAGATCCTGCACCTTCTCTGGAAACAAGCAGACTTCCCCGGACAGGACACGTTCACAAGGCGTGTGAGGAAGGTCATACTCAAAACTATCGAGGAAGCCGTCACCTTTCCAAAAAGCCAATGTACGCACGCGTATGCGAGTCCCTTCCACGAACTTGGAGACGAAGGCATACCGTGCCTCAAGCGCCTCGGCCAAACTCTTGACGAGAGATGGAAAGAAGGCTGAGCCAGTGACTGCCGCTGTTCCTTCATCGATCTTACGGAGCATAAGGTCGTTTTTCCGCAAGGCCTGCTCATACCGAAGCCGGTCGAACTCCGCCGCTGCCCGCATGGCAAAAATGCCGAGAATCGACAATGCACGAACATGATCCGGCATGGGCTTGGAGTCCATGATGGCCAGGTGCCCGACGACCCGGTCGCTGGAATCCACGATCGGCACTCCGCAATAGCTTTCAGCCTTCATCTCCTGAATGATCGGGACCTGCGGATAGAGCGCCCGAAGCTGATCGGAATGATGGACGCATTGCCGCGTCAACACCGTTTCACAGGGGCCCTGTGCCGGCACGTCAAACTGCGGGAGTGGCTGTCCTTTGCCCCAACCGGCTTTGGAGCAGAACCGATCACACGCTTCGTTGAGTTCGGAGATATAGGCGTAATCCACACCGAGGGCGGCGGCCAGCTGTTGCACCAGGGACGAAAAAAACTGCTCGCCAACTCTCGCCTCCAGGCCTTCGAGAATCTGGCGAAGAATTGTCCCGGTTCCCGCCCGCTCATCGAGTACATGGATCTGTGAGGGATCGGGCTGCTGTTCAGAAGCCGACATCATCTGTACCCAGCGATGAAATGGCCGAGGAAGGACTCAGGGCATCAGAGTCTAGCACTGGAGAGGAAACCCTGGCAACGCGAACGATGAGGGTCCGACACTGAGGCAGCTTTCGCGATCACATGCCTGGAACGGAGTTTCCGCATCCCGCACAGGAAGGCGGCATGGACCGGCCGGTTCTCCTGACAATCCAAAGGGGTAGCCCCTCTCTGCTTCGGCGAGGCGAACTGGGTTAGGTCGTCTTGCTTTCTGGGATGTGGTAGCGTTTCTTGATGGCCGTCACGACTTGGTTGGCTTCTGCTTCGTCTAAACCTGCCCCTAATCGATAGGTTCTAGCCCCATGGTCAAAGGCTATCACCCCGCCACCGATTCCCCATAATTGCAGTGCCACTGAGGCATTCAACGGACTGAATCCGACTGGCTCAGTACGCAGATTGCGTAGCTGTACAAGATTGTATTCTTTGTCAAAGCCGAATCCTCCAATATCACGGCGAGTTGTGAACGTCTGTCCATGCACAATGACCATCTCCTTCCCCATCACCTGCCACAACCAGGCGTAGATGGCCACCATCCCGCCGACCGTCCACACCGCAAACCATGCGACCATCAATGACATACTCTCAGATGGTGCATCACTATTAAGAAACTGGGCGGGGACCATGACTTCGGCCACCGCCCAGCAGCAGATCCAAAACCCTAAAAAACAAATGACAAACAAACTCCGGCCACATGGAATGACGATGCGCAGATCCTTGGAGGTGTCCGTGATAAGAACTCGAGAGGCGGATGATGGTTGTGTCTTTGCCATGAGATCGTCCCGCTGCAGTGACGGCATTATTACATGGATGACCAGTGAGTCTCACATAATTTGGCTGTAGGAAAGGAAAAGAGACCGACAGGTTGTTGAATCCCGGTACTACCGAGAAGACCTGCCGCCCCGTATCGCTCGTATTAGGCAGTGAACGGCTCAGTGGTATGAACAAGTGTAGTAATACCCAAACCACCGTCAAAGCTGTTAGTTTTGTGTTATCGTAAAGACTCAAGAAAGCATGAGATCTGCCGATACTTAGAGAGAGAAAGCATATGCGGGTTTTGAGGAAGCATTTGACTGTTTCCTCTTTGTTCAATAGCCTGAATTGCATTCCTATGTAAGTCCTGTAGATTCTTGATTGAGCCGCCAGCTTATTTCATCCAATGACTCAAAAACGCGTCGTTATTATCGGGGGCGGATTCGGAGGCATGACGGCTGCGCGTTTCTTGCGCGATGTCGAGGTCGTCCTGATCGACCGCACGAATCACCATGTGTTTCAACCGTTGCTCTACCAAGTCGCCACCGCCGCGTTGTCTCCGAGCGACATCGCCTGGCCGTTGCGCACACTCTTCCGTTCACAACCCAACGTTCGCGTGGTGATGGATGACGTGCTGTCGATTGATCGGACGGCCCGGATGGTCCGTATGCGAGAGAGCGCTCCGATTGCCTTTGATGCCTTGATTGTCGCTCCAGGATCGCGTCACGCCTATTTCGGGCATGATGAGTGGGAGGCGTTGGCCCCTGGACTCAAGACCATGGCCGATGCCGTCCATCTGCGCGAGCGGATGTTGCTCGCCTTCGAGGAAGCGGAACGGCAGAGGGCCGAAACCGGCGCACAAGACCGTCTGACATTTGTAATCGTCGGAGGAGGTCCAACAGGGGTCGAATTAGCCGGTTCGCTTCTCGAGATCGGAAGAAGGGCTATGGGGCCGGATTATCCTCATTTGCGCCTGGAAGATCTCTCGATCATCCTCGTGGAAGCCGGTCCACGTATTCTTCCGGGGTTCGATCCCAAACTATCCGCAAAGGCTGCCGACGCTCTCGCTCATATGGGCGTCACGGTTAAACTGAACAACCCTGTGAGTGCGGTTCGCCCGGACGGAGTCATGGTCGGAAGCGAATGGGTCCCGTCAACCAATGTGATTTGGGCGGCAGGCAACAAAGCCTCGTCACTCCTGAACACGCTACAGGTTGCCCAAGATTCATGCGGGCGAGTTAAAGTTCACGCCGATTTGTCGATCCCGGATGAACCCTGGATTTTTGTCATCGGTGATGCCGCACATTGCCTGGATCGCGACGGCAAACCCTTGCCGGGAATTGCTCCCGTGGCCATGGGAGAAGGCCAGTATGTCGCCCGGTTGATCAATCAGCAGCTGTTGCCGGATCAACGCGCCCCGTTTGTCTATAAAGATCGCGGCATGCTGGCTACGATCGGCCGCGCCCGGGCCGTGGCCCAAATCGGCCCGATCCATGTATCAGGCTTGCTGGCCTGGATGCTCTGGTGCATCGTTCATGTGTTTTTCCTGATCGGTCTCAGAAACCGGATCCGCGTGATGTCGGAATGGACATGGTATTACCTCACCTTCAAACCGGGGGCCAGGCTTCTGTCTGAACAACCGGCTCGTCCCGGCAAAAGTAGCTCAAAAATCCCTGCACACGAGCGCGCGACGACGAACCGCATTGATTCACGACGCGCGGCGTGACGCAAGACGTGTAGCAACCCTTTTGCGCCACATCGACTCACCTGCACATCCTACGAGTACGCCCTTCCGGCCTCACCTGGTTGACACGACGCCCTCCACAACGTAGCCTGCCCTCGTTTCACCTATGGGCGCAACATCGACCAGGATGCGCGTGCATCTTTAACGCCATCTGTATATCAACGGTGCCTTATATGCGTACGCCGATTTTTCCCTCAGCCTGCTAATTTCTGAGCACTATGGACTGGTTATTCTGGATCGGCTTGAGCCTGTTCGCTGTCATCGCAGGCGTCGTGTCGTTCTATCTCTATGCGCTCGTGGTGCGAACCCGAAAGGAGTTCCGCGCGCTTCAACCGGATGTGAAAATTACGAATTTATCGGCAATGAATTCCGGAAACGTGCTCACACTGTTTCCCGAATTCGAGAACGTGGGCGGCGGGGTGGCGCACGACTGCCAATTGCATATGGGGGGATGGGATGGAAACTTTGCGGTCAAGAAAGTCTACCCGCGCAGCGCGCGAATCCAGAAACAACGAGCGTCTATCGTGCTGGGCCCTGAGGCGCCGATTCGCGCACAACCAGTCAGCAATGGCTATCTTCGCCTTCGCTATCTCGATCGTTGGGGACAGAAGTACGACTGCTGGTACCAGGTGACTCAGATCAAGAATCTGGCGCTGCCGCTCTATAACATTCAGATCAACTTGGACGATCCAGAAGTAAATACACCGACTCTCTCGTTCTGGAGCATGCGCAAATTGCTGCGCGCAGTGGATCAGGAAGACTGAGCGCATCTCGTGAAGCGTATCTCGTATCTCGCAAGCAGCAATGCAGACAGATTCTTTCTGTCCTGCGCTTCACGCTTCACGAGATACGTGCTTCGAAGCGATTTCAAGACGAACTGGCGCGGGTACTGCAGGCGAGCGTCTGAGATCGAGGCGCCCCGGCGAGATCGCCGGGGCTATTCCAAGCAAGAGGACAGCGCGGATCAATGCGCCGGGATTTGCGGGCCGACCTTTTCGAGAATTACCTGCCGAATCTGTTTGGCAAAGCGTTTCGAGACTTCTTCGTTCTGCAACACGTGGCCCGATTCGTACACAGTATAAATCGCAGGGGGGGACTGAGAGGTAATAGTGGCCTCCATGACCACGGCCGTCATCTTGCCGGGTTTGCCGGATTTGCCGGATTTGCGATGCACACCCCTCATCTCCATCAGCGAGACCTTCGGTACAACGGTGACATCGATGATTGATGCCGTCTTCTTGTTCCCCGGGACAAGTTGGATAACGGGATCGGACGAGAGTTCCTTCCGAATGTGTTGCGCGACTGCCCCCTTGGGCTTTTCCGCTTCCTGCATTTTCTTATCCAGGACTGTGGACGCAAGATTGACGTAGATGGGATCCTGTGGACCGCGCAGAGGTTTGGCGTTGAAGAGGTCAGATCGTTCCGCTTGATTTGCCTGAGCCTGTTGTTGGCCTATGGTCTGCGCATCGAGTTGCTGCTTGGCAGCAAAGTCTTCGCCGGTATCCTTTGATGCGAAGTCTCCCCCGGCGCATGCGGCGACTGCCACGCTGAGCATGACGATACTCAGGACAGAAAAGATCTGATACGGCCTAGATGATGTGTGGATCATAGAGTCGCTCCTTTGAAGGATGATCTGTACGGTCAGTGGCGGTCTTCATCGTATTGCGATAAGTGTAGCAGCTGACTGTATCCTGTCGAGTTCCACCTCTTCTCAAACGAGCGACGTTACGTTCAAGCGCAAGATTGGAACATGCCTCCGATATTGAGAGGTATAATTTCCCTCTGTTTACAGCGGGTTGGCATCATGGGTCACCTGTGCCATCTTGCGGAAAACTCTCCGCCATGCGGTAATACCTACAGGGAAAACACTCGTGAACTGTGTGGAGAAAGTATGCCCTCGCCGATCGTCCTTACGGCCTCTGTGCATCGTGCCACCCTCTTGGTAAGATGATCCAACGCCACGTCAAATCGCGCGCTTTCGATTGTGGAGATGAAGATGCCGGCACGTACCGCTCTTTGGGTCCTCTGGTTCATCGTCGGGATCGTTGTCACACCGAAAACCGTCAGCGCGGAATGGTATCTGGCCGGAACAGCCGGTGTGAATTTCGCGGATCGCATTAACACCATTGGAGGAACAGGTCCTCAAGCTGGGCTTCCCGGGCCCTTCGTCGACCGTGACCTCCAGAACTCGATCACCTATGGCGCCAAGGCGGGCTATTTCCCTGGACACAGTTGGTTCGGGATCGAAGGAGAAGTGCTGCACACGACCCCTCACATAACGAGCTTGCCTCGCACTCCCACCCTAGACGAAGTTCCCGGCGTCCATTTGAGACTCACCACGATCGGGGCAAACTTCATCGCGCGATATCCAGGCCGTATGATTCAACCCTATGTGGGAGCCGGGATCGGCATGGCAATCGCCCGAATCGGAGATACTGCAACCGTCCGGAGCGATACCGATGTGGCAGCGGCCTGGAACCTATTGGTCGGCCTCAGAGCATTTCTGACTTCCCACGTCGCCGTGTTTACGGAATATAAGTATCAGGGCGTCTCGCTCCAATTCGATCAGGCCTTCGGCCCCGATGGTGGTTTTGCCGGCAACTACAGAGCGCAGCACATCCTGGGCGGGTTGTCCTACCATTTTTAGACGAGGAGGCTCTATGTTTCGCGGCGCTGTGCTCCCTCCCCTTCTGGCAGGACTCTTCAGCGTCGTGTCTTGTGCGGAATCTGTCCATCAAGTACAACGAGAGTCAGGCTTGCTCGGCGTGCCATCAGAGTTGGCAGCCCAAATTGATTCTCGTGTCAGATTTGTCGATCTACAGGAGACTCCTGCAAACTACGTTGGGCGAGTGGTCATGCTCGGCGGGATTGTCCTTGGAGCGAAACGAACTGAAACTGAGACTGAAATAGAAATCCTGGAACTTCCGGTCGGTCCCAATGGGCCGTTAACAGAGGACCGTCTTCGTTCAAAGGGGCGGTTTATAGCGGTTCGCAGTGATGTTGTCGACCCGGCAACTCTACCGCCAGGCACACCCGTCAGCATCATCGGTGCGGTGAGGGGCTCGACGACCAAACCTCTCGATGAAAGCGAATTCACCTATCCGGTACTCGAAGCCAAACACATCGTGAATTGGAATACGACCGTTGCGCAGAGGCCGGAATATCCTGTCTTCCTTAGCCCATTCTTTGCACCGCTTGCACCCTATGGATTTTGGGGCAGACCCTATGGACATTTCCCCTATTCTGGACGTTTCGGCCCTTCGATCGGTGCTCCAAGGTCCTCGCCGCCACCGCCTCCGCCACGAAACCCCTCGCCGCACCTCAGGCGCAGGTAATCATTGATGGAACCTAAGGACAAACCATCAGGGCATATCCTGTCTCGACGTCAAGTCGTGAAACTTCTCGGTGCGACTGGCGCATTATGGCTGACGGGAGGCGGTCTCGTTCCAAGGCGAGTGGTTGCAGGAGTAGCGGAATCTGCTTGTATCGTTCGGCCGGAACAAATGGAAGGGCCGTATTTCGTCGACGAACGGTTACATCGATCCGATATCCGCCCTGATCCCACCGACGGGCAAGTCAAACCGGGTGTGCCCTTGGCTCTGACATTCCAGGTCATGCGTGTTCAGGCCGGACAGTGCCGGCCATTGCCAGGCGCTCAAGTAGATATTTGGCACTGCGATGCCACGGGAGTCTATTCCGATGTGCAGGACCCATGGTTCAACACCATTGGCCAGAAGTTTTTGCGCGGCCATCAAATTACCAACGCTCGCGGAGAGGTTCGATTCATAACGATCTATCCAGGCTGGTATCCTGGACGGACCGTGCACATTCACTTCAAGATACGCACCAATCCATCGGCGAGCCGAGGCTTCGACTTTACATCACAACTGTACTTCGACGATACCATCACAGATCGTGTGTTCTCCGCTCCACCCTATGCCGAGCGAGGGCGGCGCACCGCGAGAAATCGGCAGGACCGTATTTTCTGGTATGGCGGTGATCAACTCACGCTGACTCCCTCGCCGGCTGCCGACGGCTACGCCGCCGCCTTTTCCATCGGTCTGCAACTTCCGTGAACCCCTTCGGTATACGGGTGCACATTGCTCACCATCTTTTCATCGAGCTGTAGTAATGTGCATGCGTCTCGTCTACGATCAGGCAGACTCGAGATCGTCCGGCTGACCCGGTGAAGCTCGATCCTTATTTTGCGATCGCCGAAAGTCTTTATGCGCAAAGCTAAAATTGTCTGTACCATCGGTCCTGCGACGGCGTCGCCATCGATGCTGGAACGGCTCATCGAAAGCGGCATGAATGCCGCACGGCTGAATTTCTCTCATGGCACGCATCAATCCCATGGAGCTGCCATTTCAGCGATCCGCCAGGCGGCAGAACGGCAACGGGTGGCGGTCGCCATCATCCAAGATGTCCAGGGGCCCAGGATTCGAGTGGGCAAGTTGCCGGACAACGGCATTGAGGTGCAAACCGGCCAATCGGTCTGCGTGCAGATCGCATCCACTCGATCAGGAGATGAGAGCGGCTCACATTCCCCGGCCCAACCCCTCATCCCCTCTTCCGTTCCAGTCATTCCGGTTGTCTATCCGGCCCTCACGCGTGACCTCCTGCCGGGCGCCAGGATTCTTATCAACGATGGACTGGTCGAACTCATCGCCGACCGCATTTCCGAGGAATCCATCGACTGCACCGTTGCGACCGGTGGAAAGATTTCGTCTTACAAGGGAATCAATCTGCCTGGCACAGATGTCAGCGCCCCCACCCTCACCGATAAAGACCGGGAGGACATCCGATTCGGTGTCTCACAGGGGGTCGATTATGTGGCCTTGTCGTTCGTCCGAGGACCTGAAGACATCGTGGCAGCGCGCACATGGCTTGTGAAATGCGGCGGTACTCAGCCGATCATCGCCAAAATCGAACGGGCTGAGGCCATCACGTCCTTGGATGCGATCCTGGAACAGGCGGACGGTGTGATGATCGCGCGTGGCGACCTGGGTGTGGAGATGGGGCCTGAAGCAGTGCCGGTCTTGCAGAAACGCATCATCGCAGAAGCAAACCGCCGCCGCTGTCTTGTCATCACGGCGACACAAATGCTGGAATCAATGACGCACGCGTTGCGTCCGACCAGAGCCGAAGCCTCGGATGTCGCCAACGCAGTATTCGACGGCACCGATGCGGTGATGCTGTCCGCTGAAACAGCCGTCGGCGCGTATCCGATCGAAACCGTTCGTGTCATGGATCGTATCGTTCGCGCAGCGGAAGAAGCCGCTGAGCCGACCGTTCTGCCGAAGCGCCACACTGATGTTGAGCAGCAGCCCTTTCCTGAAGCCATTTGTACGGCGGCATCTTCTGCCGCCAAAGCTATTTCGGCACGTGCGATCGTGGCCTTCAGCGAACAGGGAACGACAGCCCGATTGGTTTCCAAGCAACGCCCGGCTCCGCCGATCATCGCCTTCACACCATTTGAGCCGGTCCGGCAGCGGATGGCGCTCTATTGGGGGGTGCGCCCGTATACAATGCCCCAAATCGAGCAGACCGATGCGCGAGTCACTGAGGCTGAGCACCGCTTGAAAGTGGAAGGGCTGGTCATGGCAGGTGAAAAGATTGTGATTCTATCCGGGACGAGAGTGGGCCATCCCGGCGGGACCAATCTGATTAAGCTCCACGAAGTAGGATAGATCCGGCCTGCCGGCAATATCCCCCATCCGCAGTATCACGGTTCCTGGCCCGGCGCCGGCATCCGGTCATGAATTCGCCCCAGTTTGCTCTCGATCGACCGTTGTAACTTCTCCGCCGCTTCTGCGACGGCCAGCTCGATGGTCGGCCCCTGATGGCTCACTGCAATGGGCGGAAGGCCGGCCAATCTCGCCTCAAGCACACATCGAAAATCGTCGCCCTTCGATTTATGTCCGTTCGTATCACTGATATGGGCCTCTACTCGTGTAATCCGATCGGAGAATCGGGATATCGTGCCCTCCACGCTGGTATGGACAAGACGCACGACATCTTCGCGTCCCGTGATGTGGTTGTCGGTATGGACCTGAATCTGCATGCGCCCCCCTCCAGACTGGTAAACTATTTCAGCACAATGATCGTTGACCTTATGTGTCCGGCGAAGAAATGTCAACGGCGTATCCCCGGCCATCGTTTGACGGGCTGTCCCGGCCATGCATACGCGTAAAGGCTTCCCAATCGAATGGCTTGGAAGTCAGCGCGTGCAGCGGAATCGTTTCGATGTGGCCCGGATCTCGAAAGGCCGCAATGCTTCCGACGATGTCTTCGGGCCGTTCCACCAACCGCTTGACCGTTTCATACGCCAAATGCTGCGCGATCGCCTTGTCTTCCGGCGCAGGTGAGGCGCCCCGGAGCGTATGTCCGAGAATCGTGGTTTTCGTGGCGGGAGTGAGCGGATAGTGACCAGGCCGAGGGTACACCTGGGGCCATTTTGCAATTTCACGGGCCACATAGTCGGGTAATCCGTGAACACCGCCCTCAGGATGATGCCGATGCGGCGTGCGCTCGGCCACAATGAATAGATGGCTCTTGTTGGGCACACCCAAGGACCGCTTCAGGGTTCCGAGAATCACGTCATCGATGTAGCCATCCGGATCCGGATGTTCATTGACGAGGACTCCCTCGGCTCTGGCTTGATACGCACAGGCCAAGGCCAGATGGCCGGATCCCGCGCCCATCAGCTCTACGAAAAAGATGCTGCCCATCGCGGAGCTTGTCGCCTTCAACGATTCGATCGACTGATCCGCCAGTCGAATGGCCGAGTGAAATCCCAATGAGGTCGTCCCGCCGATATTGTTGTCGATCGTGCCGGGGATGCCGGTGACCTGAACCCCGAACATCTCATACATCGCCCGAGCCCCGCGCAGGCTTCCATCCCCCCCCAGCACCACGAGCGCGCCGTCCCGCAGATACGGCTCCAGATTGCGGACCGCCGCTTGCTGCACCTGTTCGTCCTTGAAGTCTTCAAACCGGCTGCTGCCGATCGGACTGCTCGGCCGGCTGCCCAGCATGCGCGTGTCCTGCTCAGAAACCTTTTCGATCCAGTTGTTGGCCAATCCCAGAAATCCGTGCCGCACAAAATAGACATCCAAACCGAACCGGTTCCCGGCGACTCGGAATTCTTTCAGCGCCGCCCCGGCGCCCGCAAAGTCCCCACCCGACACGAGCGCCACCAGTTGCTTGACCTGTCGCGGCTTCAATGTCACACGATCCCGTCGCTGACGCTCTACCGACACCCAGGCGTCCCGTTCCGCCCGCTCACGTTCAGACAGACCGACCGCCGTCGAATAGCCGGAGATCTGCCCGTTCTCATAGGTCAAGAGCACGACATTGTCCTGCCCCTCTTTATACTCGCCGAACTCGGAAAAGGCTTCGGTGAACGGACGAGGGTCCAGAAAGATCACCAGGGCCCGCAATGTCGAACTGTGCGTGTAGAGGCAGGACACAGAACCGCGATGCGTGTCCGCAAGACGATGCACCCCATCCACGACAGTCACGTAGGTATCAAAAAATGAGTTGCCCCCCGGATAACAATAGAGCGGATGCTTGATCAGCTTCTTGGCCGTCTTCACGTCAACTCCAAACACGCGCGCAGCGGCCTCCGCTTCCGCGGATTTCTCGATCCCCGTCACCCATCCGAAATCCTGAGAGTCCAATGCGTCAGCGATCTGTGGTGGATCGAAATCTGCTTTCCCGGCAAGTAGAGCTGCCGACACTCGTTGACTGAGCTGAGTAGTGTTGGGGCTTCGACTGACCAGATGGACGAACGTCGCAGGATCCAGATAATTGTGTACGTGCAGATAGTCCAACTGCCGGCCCACGACTCCGATAATTTTCGCCAACGCCAGACCGACGGCATCCGCCTTGGCGAATCCCCGGTCCCGGTCCAGCACATTGGCGAGCCGGCATCCGACTCGGTGGGTCTTGCTCTCCATCTGCGACACCCCATGTCTCATCGCGAACAGCAAGGCGCGCCCGGTCAGATCCCGAGGCAACAGCCAAAAACGGTCATCGCCGAGATCAAGAACAATCCGTCCCTCCGCAAGCTCCGGCGTGAGCTGCGCGCGCGACACAATCGCCACAGGCCGCCGAACGAGAGGCTTCTGACAGTGTCCGATCGCCGCACGAAAGAGCGGCGCAAGTTCTCCACCTGCCGCCAAGCAGTTCCACGCCGCATAAAATACCAGGGCATCACCCCCACAGGCATGATCGAACACCGCTTGCCTGGCGGCGCGATATTCGGAAGCATTCGCGAACCCTTGATGGGCACGCTCAACCAACGAGAGGATTTCCGATGTCGCAGTTCTAGCCCGCTCCAACCGGTCCGATTGTGTCGGCAGTGGCGGAGGAAGAGTCAACTCGCCGATCCGAGGCAGCCGTGTGAGTGCGTCCCCGTAGAGAAGCAGTCCTTCAAGCGTCACAAAATTCAATGGGTCGACCGGAGGCGGCATGTTCCCCCTAGCGAAATCCTATGTTTCTTGAACCATCTCAAACTCGATGTCAAGCCTGAACCAAACCGCGCAGTCCCATCCGTAATGACGCGTGCATCTGCGCAGTACGGCTGTATGCTTTCGTACGAAAGCCGCAGCGTGAACAGACTGATGCACCTGGAGTGAGGTGGAACGACGACTTACAGGCGAAGACTTGGTCAAACCGGGAGAGAAGCTTGTGATCCTGCCCGGCACAAGAGTCGGCTGACCCGGCGGGACAAATTTGATAACGTTACAGGACATGCGCTACGCGTATCAAGATCCTTGATCGACCATTGTTCTCGCCTCTTGATCTCCTCCCTCGAAGAGTTTAGGCTGCCATCAGTCCATCAGGACAATGCATGATGAGACTCTTCCTCGCCTGCATCCTCACCTGTTTTCCTCTCTGTGCCTGGACCGCCGCCACAAGCGCCGGCACGACCGATGCGGTCTCTCCACCGGCTGCAGCTGATCTTGCCGATCCGAACGAGGCAGAAGATACCGACGACCAGACCGGCGCCCTCGATGAGCTCTCCCTCGAACAGTTGTGGCCGTACGGCAACCCCTATAGTCCTGCATCGGCCACGAACTTTGAGCCGTTCACAACATCGTCTTCATATGGCCAAAACCGATTGAGCCAAGAAACCTACGAGCCCGAGTGGCTCAACGACCCCTTCGGTCGTTACGGAAGTCCCTATTCGCCGGACCCGATGAACCAACGGTACGATGTCAGCAACCTCTATTCGCCCGGCGGTCCTATGAATCTCTACACGAGGGGCGGGAGGACAGAAAGGCGCTAGCCTCGGTCGATCAAAAGGAGATACCCGCAGACAACACACCCATTACCTGACGCGATCACACGGAGGAGAAGAGCTATGGGACGACACAAGATCGGTCTCGTAATTCCCCATCCCGAGGATCAGAAGTGGGATTCGGTCTGGAAACTGTTTCGCACGCCGAATTTGAATCTCCCTACCCTTGCCGCATTAATCCCTGACGATGAATGGGACATCGAGATCCAAGACGAAATTGTCGGACCATTGGATTTCTCCCGTGACTTCGATCTCGTGTTCATTACCGTCACGACCGTGGTGGCCGTTCGAGCCTATGAAGTTGCGCGGCTCTTCCGCGAGCGTGGCGCGAAGGTGGTGCTCGGCGGCATTCACCCCTCGACGCTCCCTGATGAGGCTATCACACATGCGGATGCCATCGTCGTGGGAGAAGGAGAATTGACGGTTCCACGTCTCCTGGAAGACTTTAAGAAGGGACAGTTGAAGCCGCGATACGACATGCCGCACATGGTCGAGCAGTGGGATGCCAAGCCTCCCCGCTGGGACCTCTTGCCGCAAGGCTATATGTTCCGCGATGCACTCACGGCCACACGCGGATGCAATTACCGCTGTACCTTCTGTTCCATTCATTTGGCACTGGGCGGCGGCCGGTACGGATTCCGGAAGAAACCGCCGGCCGATGTCGTCAAACTGGTCGAGAAGATGACCGGGCCGATGGTGATGTTTTGGGACGATGACTTGTTGTCCGATCCGGCTTATACGAGAGAGCTGTGCGAAGCCATGAAGCCGCTCAAGAAAAAATGGATGAGTCAAATGAGCGCGACCTACATTGCCCACCATCCGGAATTGCTCAAGACACTTAAAGAGGCCGGATGTTCCGCGATGTTCATGGGACTCGAATCCATCAACCAGGATTCACTCAAGTCCGTGGACAAGCAAAATTCTGCGAAACTGTATGAGGAAATGATCCGCCGCATCCATGACCATGGAATCGATATCCATGCGGGATTTATCTGCGGCTTGGATCACGAAACCGTCTATGACTTCGAGCGAACCGCCGAGTGGGCGACTCGCATGGGGCTGGCCGGAGCACTCTGGCGCATTATGACCCCCTATCCGGGCACAAGGCAGTTTGCGGAACTCAAGGCCGCCGGTCGAATTCTCACCGAGAACTGGACCGCGTACACCGGAGAGCACGTGGTCTATAAGCCGGCCAGAATGACCGTGGAGCAGTTGTATTGGGGACACAAGTGGGCCAAGGGACAATTCTATTCCTTCCGTTCCATCGGCTCGCGAGCGCTCCAGCGGGCTTCTCAAAACGGGTTCGGCGAGCTGCTCAATATCACGGGCTGCGGCCTGGGCTATCGCTCCATGTTTCGCCTTGCCGCCGATTCAGCTCCGGTGAACGTCTATCGGGATATGAAACATCTGCCGCCCCAGGAGGAACCTGTCGCCTACCGATTCCCCTATCCGCAAAAATCGAAGTTTAGTTTCATCACCGATCGGGTGGACAAGTTTCGATCGAAGCTGCAACCCCGGCCTTCGATCAATTGATCTGAACAACGGCCCCGCGAGCAAATACGCGGGGCCATCCCATCCCAGGCACGCCCAAACGCGCCTTTCCCGGAAGAGCAAGAAATCACGATGGGCGCGAGGCTATCCCGAGCACAGAGGGGACGGCACCGGCGTTACCGGAGCCGGTCTCCTATCCCGTTCAATGACCAAACCATTGCAAAGATTCAAAATATGACCTGAAAGGAAATGGAACCTGGCCCCATACCCTCCGTGAAGGCCGCCACAACATTATGGCGTCCTAGGGGGAGGATCACATGGGACAGGATCAATCACTCAGACCAGCCATCTGGCGCGATCCCCGGCTTTACCAGATCGCCAGCCTTTCCACCCTGCTCCTCTATGGCCTTTTTTGGCTCCATTTTGAGGTCTCACCCTGGCAGATTACGATCACGCTCGGCACGGCACTCCTCACCCAATATGCCGGCTCCCGCTTCTTCAACCTGCCCTCGTTCGACCTCAAGAGCCCCTTGATCTCAGCCCTCTCTCTCTGCCTCCTACTCCGTACGGACACGCTCCCCGTCGCGGCGCTGGCATCGTTCCTTGCTATCGCCGGCAAGTTTGTCATCCGATGGAATGACAAGCACGTCTTCAATCCGACTAACTTGGCACTCGCCGTGGTGTTGACCACCGGCCTTGGCTGGATGTCACCCGGGCAATGGGGGCAGGTCGCCTGGTTCGGCTTCTTGATTGCCTGTCTCGGCGGCCTCGTCGTCACTCGCGCGGCGCGGGCGGATGTGACGGTGGCCTTTCTCATCTTCTACGTCGGACTTCTCCTAGCACGGGCACTCTGGCTTGGCGATCCGCTGACGATCCCGCTCCACCAAATCGAAAGCGGCGCACTGCTCATCTTTGCCTTTTTCATGATCTCAGACCCGAAAACGACGCCGGATTCCAGAACCGGCCGGATCATCTTTGCGCTCCTCGTCACGCTGGCAGCTCTCTATGTTCAGTTCGGTCTGTTTCGTCCCAACGGCCCGCTGTGGGGGCTGATCGCCTGTGCGCCAATAGTGCCATTGATCGACTACTTGCTTCCGGGCTCTCGCTATGACTGGTCCAAACCATCAACCGGTCAGCGGATGCTTAGCCCACAGTCACATGCCATAGACCAACCGGTAGCCGTCAACCGTCTGCGTTCAGTACTGTCCGTTCACCAACCAAGGAGGTTCCCATGAAACGCATCATTGCGACAGCATTCACACTGCTCATCGGCCTGCTCGCCTGGAACGGCGAAGCATCGGCTTTCTGCGGCTTCTATGTGGCCAAGGCCGATACGAAACTCTTCAATAAAGCCTCCGAGGTGACCATCGCACGGCATGACAACAAGACCGTCATCACGATGGCCAATGACTTCAAGGGGGATGTCAAAGAATTTGCGATGGTTGTGCCGGTGCCGACGATACTGGAAAAGGAACAGATCCATATCGGCGAGGCGGCAGTCCTCAAGCATCTGGCCGACTATTCGGCGCCGCGACTGGTTGAATACTTCGACGAAAACCCTTGTCGGCGTTATGAGCTGTTTCAAGATAAGATGGGCGCCTTGAAAAACATGGCTCCGGCGTCCGCCGAGGTGAAACGGGAACGGGACCGTGCTCTGGGAGTCACGATCGAAGCTCAGTACACCGTCGGCGAGTACGACATCCTGATTCTTTCGGCCAAGGAGAGTCACGGTCTTGAAACCTGGCTGAGTGAGAATGGCTATAAGATTCCCAATGCGGCATCAGCTGTTTTGCAAAGCTATCTTAAGCAACATATGAAATTCTTTGTGGCGAAGATCAACCTCGGCGAACAGGCAAAACTTGGACTGACCCATTTGCGTCCACTCCAGATTGCCTTTGAATCGCCCAAGTTCATGCTCCCCATCCGTCTAGGCACGGTAAATGCTGACGGACCGCAAGAACTCTTCATTTACTTCCTGACAAAACAGGGCCGCGTCGAGACGACAAACTATCGAACCATTCGCCTGCCGGAAGCCCAGGAGATTCCGGTCTATGTGAAAGACAGGTTCGGGGACTTCTATCGCGATCTGTTCACACAACAAGTGAAGCGGGAGAGTGAGCGCGGCGTTTTTCTGGAATATGCCTGGGACATGAACTGGTGCGACCCCTGTGCGGCGAATCCCCTCTCGACTGAAGAACTGCGCAGCCTGGGTGTATTCTGGCAGGAAACCCCTGGGCGAATCGGCAAAGGAATGCCGATGGCGCAGAATGTCTTCCTGACCAGACTGCACGTCCGTTATGACGCGACGCACTTTCCCGAAGACCTCCTATTCCAGGAAACAACGGACCGGTCAAACTTTCAAGCCCGTTACATCCTCCGCCATTCCTGGAACGGAACGGACGACTGTCCGGCGGCAACCGCCTATCGGCAACAGTTACGCGAACGCCATGAGAAAGAAGCCCAGACTCTGGCCAATTTGACGGGCTGGCAGATCAGCGAGATCAGAAGAGCCATGCAACTCGCATCGGGGCCTCTGATCGAGGAAAAGAAATGGTATGAACGGCTCTGGAATAACTAGAAAACACGGGTGAGGCCGGGAAGTCCCGGCCTCACGCTTTGGGTCCCGACGCCAGCCCTGCGGCTGACGCTGTTGTCCTAGCTGTGGATCGAGAGCGCGACTGAGGTTTGGTGTATGGACTGATAGGCAAAGACTACGCTGGTGTTCGTAGTCACCGGCGTCTGCAACCGATTCGTTGATTCATCGCGAGGAGCGCTCTTTTGATCCCGGTCCGCCCTCAATTCTTTCGTCAGATCCTCACGAAGCTTCTCAAGAAAATCAGGGAGATATTTCCGGACTGTTCTCGACTCCGCTCTCGTCTCCTTCAACGCATCCAACACCTGCTGAGCCAGAGACAGCGGTGTCACCACATTCTGCGCGGGAGCACTCAGATGTACTCCCTCAGCCGGACCAGTACCAGATGATGCCGGGGTGGGCGCCGCGGCACCGGTGGACGAAGGCGGGATCACCGCATCCGTCGCAGACGCCCCACCCGGGGTATCTGTCGAAGAGGTTGTTGAAATTGGAGCTCCCTGCCCGGTGGACACAACGGGCCGGTCGGTCACCGCTGAGGCAATCTGGGCCGCCAGTACGGTGACTGACCGCTGAATATCCACACTCAGATCAAGACCGGAGAGTGAGGGCAACTGTTCCAACCGCTCAGCCAACTTCGCCGTCTTGGCTAATCCCGCCTCATCATTTCCATGAAAGAAACTTCTAAAGATATTGGACACTTTGCGAAACAGCTTTTCGAGATCCTTCAATTCCTGTTCATTCAAATCGCCTTCAATCGTCACGCCAAATTCCTTCTTCATCGTTGACTCGGCGTATCTCGCTTTAAGATCGACTGTGGAGCCATCACCGGTAACGTGTGATGAGTAGTTCACGGCACGGAAGTCATATTCAAGATCCGCCGTCAGGGTAATCGTGTCCCCTTCCGCCGTTGTGACGCTGAGCCGTCCCGAGAGATCATTGGAAACCGCGACTCCGCTCACTTGAGTATTCAATCGCTGGAGCCCTGCGCCATCGGATGATGGGGGACGAAAGAACTGTTTGAGATCAATCTGGCTTAGGGCTTGAACTGGCATAGGGCTTCTCCTCAACGAATGAACTGATGAGTCTGATCGCGCTGATAGATATTCTATCGGCGCCTGACCTGCTAATCTTTAGAACGGCTATGCTATAGTTAAACGTGGATAGAAGGCCGTTTCCTATCATGAAGGAGGCAATTCCATGACCACCCGCTTTCCCTGGTTGTTGACTGTGTCCATTCTGGCCTTGCTGCAATCGACCGGCTGCACTCTCAAAGGGACCGTGAATCAAATCACCGATACCACGTCGAATGTGACCGGTACGACCTCCGGGGCTGCCTGGTGGAATGAAGACGGCCAGATTACGCCGGGATTCAAGGCCGCCGCATTTGCCACGATCAATCACAAGAATCTTCAGCAGGACATTTCCGCGGGCCGGGGCGAGTACCTGAACTCGATGGGGGACTTGCTGGGTGTGCCTGAAGAGCATCGATTGGCATTCTTTACTGCCGCTCAAGCAGGATATGCCAGGGCAGCGGAGCAACATCGTGAAACCCTGCTCCCCTTTCTCCAGAGTACTGCGCTGGTGACCGTACCCTGACGGTTGAAACCGGTTTGGCGCTCTACGATGTCCACACCTTCACCTGACAGGGCATTGCCGTTCAAGACGGTCTTCCACCCGACGGACTTCTCTGCCGACAGCCACATCGCCCTGATTCATGCCTTGAAACTGGCGCTTGTGACCAGGGCCGATCTCTCGATGATGCATATCGATCCGGACGCGGCGCGGGAGGATTTCCAGGATTTCCCACGCCTCAGTCCCATCCTCGAACGCTGGAATCTCCTCCCGCCAAATAGTCCCGACGGACATATCTCTCGATTGGGACTTTCTATCTCGAAAGTCCGGGCCGCCTCGAACAATCCGACTGAAGCGCTACTCCACCACCTGGCAGACTACCCTGCCGATCTCCTCGTCATGGCAACACATCAGTATGACGGCTTCGATCGGTGGCAACATCAGACCGTCGCAGAGCCTGTGGCACGAGGCAGCCACACACCAACGCTCTTCGTGCCGACACATGTAGAGGGGTTCGTGTCAGCGGAAACTGGCGATCCGAAACTCCATCGTGTGCTGATTCCCGTCAGTGAGAAACCCAGCCCTCAGGCAGCCGTTGATATTACGGCTCAGCTGGCTCAGGCTCTGGGCTGTGACAAATTGACCGGTATCTTGATACATATCGGAAGCGGCGCAATACCCCATTCGCTCGACTATCCCAAGCGCAAGGGATTTGTCTGGCAGACGATGATTGGTCATGGGAATATCGTCGATATGATCCTCGGGATGGGAGCGGACTTCGACGTCGATTTGATCGTGATGACGACCGAAGGACATCATTCGCTGCTCGACATGATACGAGGAAGTACGATGGAACGTGTGTTGCGGGGGGCGCGCTGCCCGCTCCTGGCGATCCCAGCGCGTTAGCCTCTTGCCGTTGCGAGGTCGATCATGTTCGACTCGCTCTCTCGTCCGACAACCACCCGTGCGATCCCGCCGTCCTTGAAGACCAGAAAGTTAGACGGGACGGCGGGAACGCGAGGCCCCGGTAGAATGATGCCGGCGAGATTGAGCGGATCGCAGGCGGAAATCTTGACTTCCTGAGCGAGTCCTTCCCCCTTGTTTCTCATAGCGCGCAGGGATTCAATCGCCTCAGGCAAGGCAAATTGTTCGCCGACGACACCGGACACGAATCGGCCTCCTCGCACCTCGCCAGCCATCTCCATCCGTCGATACTGGACCAGCAAATCCCGCCAGGAGGAAACCAACGACTCACGAGCGAGCAAATCCCGAAAGACGACACCGTACCGACGCAACAATTGGCGAGCAATGTGCTCACTCACGGTCACAGCCGACAGCGGACAGCTCTCAGCTTGTCCGAGCAACGACCAGCGTCCGGCGGCATGGCGGGGGCGGCGCGACCGCTCACGTCCTTCCGCCCGACGGCGGTGAGGATCGATCAGAGCGCGGAGATTATCGAATCCGTCAGCCGTCACCTGACCGGCTGCCACGAGTTCCCACAGCCCTTCTTCCACTTCGCTGGCCAGACGCCCCGTCACGCGCAGAAGATCGGTGAAGAAACTCGCGCCTCGCTCGCGGAGGGAACGGCGAAGATCTTGTGCCACGGCACTGAGCCCCGCATACGGGTCGAGTCTCGTTCGAGCAGGCTCGTCTTGGAGTGCCCCCATCAACCATTCTTTCTCCTCGCGAGGAAAGATGCCGATCGGCGCGACGCTCGTCGGCACGATGCGGCGGACTCGTTCCCCATGATCCTGCTCCGACATACGCGGATGGGGCGAGAGGCGTCCCCAACTCACCGCCCCGCTCAAACAGAGCCGGTCCAATACCTCCGGTTCATACTTTGACAGTCGCAGGCGTAAGAGTTGAGACTCCCAGGCGGATGCGGCTGCTTCAAAGCCGGCCAGCTGTTGGATCACTGCCAAGACCCCGGCTTCTCCATGCAAGCGAGATCCCGATGCAACATGCTGCCACTGCAACAGGAAACGCATAAGCTCCGTCGCTGTGACCGGTTCAACTTCTTTGCGGAGCCTGCCGATGGTCAAGCGATGGATACGGGCCAATAAACGGCGGTGACACCACTCGAATCCGTGAGGGGGGAGGGGGGGTGAGGGGTGAGGCGACAATTCATCCGCTTGGCGTATCACGGGTGACAGGTGACGGAACTGGCCGCGAAGGACTTGGCCGGACGCTTCGAGGCGGAGCAATGCATGATCTACTTGCAAGGGAGGCAGACCCAGCCGATCTGCAAGCTCGGCTGCCGTCGTGGGACCGATGCTTTCCATCCACCCGAGCACAATCGCATTGAGTGCGATCTCATTACTCTGGGAAAACATCGATTCAATCTGTGGCTGGTTCTCCCCAGCTACCCAGACCCTTAACTCTTTCGCCTCACCCCTTACGCCTAACCCCTCACCCCTCACGTTGAGTTGAACAGCGCGGCCGGACTCAACAAGGACGGGAAGATAGCCTACCCACTCCGTTGGGATCGGCTCAGGCAACCAGACCAAAGTCAGCAGCGCGTCGTGCAGCTCATCGGGGTCTCGGACGATCGGCCACGATTCCCGCCGCACGGCCTCGATGGCCTCCGGATCAAGCGCGCCGATGTGCCCGGCCAGGTCAGCCGGAAGCGTCCGCCGCATCTCCACGGCACGCGCGCGGCGTTCCTCCAGCGGCGCATCGTCGAGGAAGGCATAGGGATTGGCATTCAGGACTTCATGTGAGAATGCGGACGGACTCGGCGTATCAATTGCCACACAACGGATTGTTCCTGTCTCGATCTTCCGTAACAGCTCGGTCAGCCCGTCGAGATCCATCGCGTCGGTCAGGCAGTCCCGCACCGTTTCGTTGACGAGCGGATGGTCGGGGATCTGCCTCGTCCGCTCTCCCACCATATTGTCCTGGCACGCGAGCGCGTCAGGAAACACGGCAGCCAGGAGATCTTCGGCTTTCATCCTCTGAATCTGGGGCGGAACTTTCCTGCCATGAGAAAACCGGAGCAGCGCGAGCGCCCGCGACGCGTTCCATCGCCAGCGGGTCATAAACATCGGCGCCTGTAGCACGGCCTGGACCAGGATCTCGCGCACGGAATTCGAACGGAGATAGCCGAACACCGACTCCAATGGAAAACTGTGCCGCTCGCCGAGTGAAATGACCAGGCCGTTGTCCGTCGCAGCGGCTTGCAGCTCGAAATCGAACGCCACACAGAATCGTTTCCGCAGGGCCAACCCCCATGCCCGATTGATCCGCCCGCCGAACGGCGCATGGATCACCAGCTGCATGCCGCCGCTTTCATCGAAAAACCGCTCGGCAACGATCGTATCTTGCGTCGGCACCGTCCCCAGCACGGACTTGCCGGCCAGAATATATTCAATTGCCTGCTGCGCCCCGCGTTGGTCAAGCGCGCATTCATGGTGAAGCCAGCGAAGAGCTGAGTGCTCGCCTCGCTGAGCGGGCGAAGCGGGCTGAGGAGGGAATGCTGAGGACGGGCTGAGATCCGAAAAAGAAACGCTCCCTGCAATGTCCTGCCGGAGTGCGGCTACCTCAGCCGATAGTTCCGCCGTGCGCGAAGGCGCTTCGCCTCGCCAGAATGGAATATTAGGCGGCGCACCATGCGCGTCTTCCACACGGACTTTCCCGGACTCGACGCCTTTGATGCGCCAGGAGGTATTCCCCAGCAACATGATGTCCCCCGCCAGACTCTCCACCGCGAAATCCTCATCGACCGACCCCACGACGGTACCGTCGGGCTCAGCCACGACAACGTAGTTCGCCGTATCGGGAATAGCGCCGCCGGAGGTGATCGCCGCCAGCCGCGCCCCGCGCCTACCCTTGAGGCGGTGATTGATCCGGTCATGAAACAAATAGGCGTGGCCCCGCCCGCGCTGTGTGGCAATCCCGTCGGCCAGCATCCGAATCACCTCATCAAAGTCCTTCTGCGGCAGGTCCCGATAGGGATAGGCCCGCCGGCACAGCGCGAACAGCTCGTCGTCCGACCATGTCTGGCTTGCGGCAGCAGCGACAACCTGTTGAGCAAGGATATCGAGCGGCGCCGGTGGCACGGTGATCCGGTCAAGCGTCCCCTGTCTGATCGCACGGACCAGCGCCGCACATTCGAGCAGTTCATCCCGCGTCATGGCAAACAGCCGCCCTTTGGGAATCGCCTTGATCCAGTGGCCGGCGCGGCCGATCCGCTGCAACGCTGTGGCAATCGCCCGTGGCGAACCGATCTGGCACACCAGATCGACAGTGCCGACGTCGATGCCCAACTCAAGCGAGGCCGTCGCAATAACAACGCGCGTCTTGCCGGTTTTCAACCGTTCTTCCGCGGAGAGACGGATCTGTCGCGAGAGGCTGCCATGATGGGCGGCTACGGCATCGGGGCCTAAGTCAGTCAGACGTTCTTCAAGATAGTGGGAAACCCGCTCCGCCAGCCGGCGCGTGTTGACGAACACCAGTGTGGAACGATGCTGCCGGACCAGCTCAGCCACACGATCATAGACATCGGACCAAATCGCATTCGTGGCGACGGCACTCAATTCGTCTTTTGGAACTTCGACGGCCAGATCGAGGTTGCGACGATGGCCAACGTCGATGATTCGCACGTCGCTCGTCGTTCGTATCTCGTCGTTCGTGGCTTCTTTTACGAGATACGCTTCACGCTTCACTGAAGACGCGCCCCTCCCGCCGACCAGGAACTGCGCCACCAGTTCGATCGGCCGCTGTGTGGCGGATAACCCGATTCGCTGCGGCTTCGTGAACGTCAGCGCTTCCAGTCGTTCCAACGAGAGCGCCAGATGAGCGCCGCGCTTGTTCGGCGCCAGCGCATGAATTTCATCCACGATGACCGTTCGAACCGTCTGCAACATACGCCGACTTTTTTCCGCCGTGAGGAGTATGAACAGGGATTCCGGGGTTGTGACCAGAATATGCGGCGGGCGTTTGAGCATCTGCTGACGATCCGTCATCGGCGTGTCCCCGGTTCGGACCAGGACACGCAGCTCCGGCATCAATAATCCGGCCTGTAACGCCGCATGGCCGATTTGGACGAGGGGTTGCTGCAAATTCTTTTGAATGTCGTTGCTCAGTGCCTTGAGCGGCGAGACATAGAGCACCTGCGTCTGGTCATCGAGCTCTCTGGCCAGGGCCTGTTTGAAGAGTTGATCAATACAGGAGAGAAAGGCTGCGAGTGTCTTGCCCGATCCCGTCGGCGCCGCAATCAGCGCATCCGATCCGGATTGAATCGCAGGCCATGCCTGAACTTGTACATCAGTGGGCTCGCCGATGTGGGATTGGAACCAGTCGGCAATGAGGGGATGAAAACCCGAAAGTGGCATGGCGATGGATCATACCATGCTACTGGAGATGACTCTATTGCCTCACATGCCAGACAGCCGGACCGGCGCCTGGATCAATTTGAACCAACGCCACTCAGTCAGCGGCTATTCAGTTATCAATACATCTGGGATGGAGATACGACCAAGGGAGAAGGGACAACCGCCACTACCTTCTCTGCTAACACCAACAAGGTGATTCAGATTGATAGAGATCGGAGATAAGTCCTCTCAAGATCCGCCTATGGGCGTCCAGGCGTTGCGATTCCGGTTGGAGTAGTAGCGGTGGTGGAAAATGTCGCCGGAGTCATTGCAGCCAGAATGCCTCCCGCCCCAATCGTGAAACCTGCAACACTAGAGGCAGCAGAATTTGCCACATATACAAACAGCCCATTCGGATTGACAGTAATCCCTACTGGCACCGTTCCCACCCCAGTCGAAAACGTTGCTGGAGTCATTGCGGTTAGTAATCCCCCCGCTCCAATTGTGAAAGCAGCAACCTCATCAGTACCACTATTTGTTGTATAGAGAAACGATCCGTTGGGTGGTATTGTGACTCGCTGCGGACTCGATCCAACCCCAGTAGAAAACGTCGCTGGTGTCGTCGCAGTTAACACGCCTCCGGCCCCAATCGTGAAAGCAGCTATCTCATTCGTGCCACTATTTGCCACATAAACAAATAGCCCGTTCGGCGACACCGCGATTCCTTCTGGGCTTGACCCCACCCCAGTAGGGAACGTCGCTGGTGTCGTTGCAGTCAATACGCCTCCGGCCCCAATCGTGAAGGCGGACACATCGTCGGAGCCGTTATTCGCCACATAGAGAAACTGCCCGTTGGGAGACACCGCAATTCCCCTTGCTAACGTCCCTCCTGTCGGAATTGTTGGAGAGGTGGTCGGAGCTAGAACACCGCCAGCCCCAATTGAGTAGCCTGCCACAGTATTTGTGGCGCTGTTCGCCACATACACGAATTGACCGTTAGGTGTAATAATAATTCCTCGCGGGGATGGCGTGACTCCCGCAACCGGTGTCGGCGCCCCGGTTGATGTCAAGACTCCGGTTGTTGTGTTAACCGTGAATCCAGATACAGTGTGAGTGCCCTGATTGGAAAGATACAGGAACTGCCCGCTCGGAGAAACCGTAATCCATTGTGTATTAGTTCCAGCAGTATTGAAGGTAGCTGGGGTTGTCGCACTCAATAAGCCTCCAGCTCCGATGGTAAAACCCGATACATTATTTGAACCATCGTTTGCTGTATAGACTACTGCCGCTGTTGTCCCTCCAAATCCTCCCTCGCCACCTCCTCCGTCCGGACAACCGGTAAGTAATAGGGCGAACGGGAGCACAATCCATGACCACATTTTTGTGTTCATCGGTGTCCTCTTTGATTTGCATTCGGCGTTGGAAGCATCGCTTTGCTTATATCACCATAGGAAAAATATGCCAACTATAACGGCATGTTTTTTCAATAGACTCCGTTCAACCCTCCCTGGCACACTGTCTAAATTTTCAGACAGAGGCAACTCACTGTGAACACATCTCTCGTCATCCTTGGCTCCGGCTACACCGCTCGCTTTGTGCTGCCTGCCATACGTCAGTATACCGCTGTCTTTGCCACCAGCCGCGAGCCAGACCGACACTTAAGTCATATTCAGCCTGACCGGCGGATTCGATTCGACCTGACCCAACAAGACACCTGGACGAACATTCCGACGGATGCCGATTTGCTCTGGTGCTTTCCTGCAACGCCGCTCGATCTTGTCAAGCAATTCGCCGCGACACTCGAACCATGTCCGCGCCGGCTTGTGGTCCTCGGAAGTACATCGGCCTACGCAACTGACGGCTCGATCGAATACCCTCCGCATTGGATCGACGAAAGAGCCCCTATCGATCTGGCCCAGCCTCGCGTCCACGGCGAAGAATTTCTGCGGACTCACTGTGCTGCCGTCATCCTGCGCATAGCCGGCATTTATGGTCCAGGCCGCAATCCGATCGAGTGGATCAAGCGCAGTCGTGTCGGTCCTTCACGGAAATACGTCAACCTGATTCATGTCGAAGACCTGGCTGCTATCTGTCTGGCTGCAATCGAACGAGGCACGCCCGGCGAAGCATACAACGTGAGCGATGGAACACCACGCACGTGGAAGGAGATCTGTGTTATCGCGCAACAGCGATGGGGAGTGACTGCTCCAGCAACAATAGAAAACCAACCGATAGGGAAACGGGTCAGCAATACCAAGCTTCGAACAGAGCTGGGTTATGTCCTCAAATATCCAAACCTGTACGAAAGCCTGGCGTTGATCCAATCAGGGGACGGGTCAGAGGCGCAGGATGATCAAAATGGCTTCCAGCAGGGCCCGAGGCGAGAGGGAACCGGAGGCGTACCCTCTGGGGTGCGTTGAGGATTCCGTCGAACTGAGAACGAAGCTGGAAGGCATTTTCACCCTCCTGTTTCTATCTGAGCAACGCCATCACGGTCAGACTCACCAACAAGTTGTTCACTGCATGCGCGACCATGCCGGGAATGAGGCTGCCGGTCTTTTCATAGATCCAGGCCCACAAGAATCCGCTCCAGAGCACGCTCACGAATCCGATGAGTCCATAGCCGTGAGCCAGAGCGAAGATGCTCGCGCTGAGGAGGGCGGCCGGCACGAAGGAGAACCGGCGGCGGAGTACAGCAAACAACAGGCCGCGAAATGCCAGTTCCTCGAAGATCGGAGCAAAGATGACGTACTCCAGCAGACTGACGGTCAGAGCCGATCCTGTGGCCCATACGAGATTGGGATCAAACCATTCCGTCCAATGATTGGCCAGATCCAGCCACTCCGCCACGCGTCCCATCACCCACTCGCCCCAGAGACCAGCTGCAATAACCGCAAGAGCAGCCCCGATCAGCCGACTGAGAGTTGTACGGTCGACGTGCAGGCCGAATCCGCTCCTGAAATCGAGTTCAGTCGGTTTGAGCAAATGCACATAGGCCAGAGCCAGCAAAGGCAGATTAGCCAGCGGAATCGCCAACGCCCGTAACGATGCATGTTCGATAGGGGGAAAAGACAAAAAGACCATCGTAATCAACGCACCGAGTGCGCCGCCTCGCAAGAGCACCGTCGTGCCGATCCCGCCGGACCAAGGCGGTGGAACGCCAGGCACATGCACACGCAACACCTCCGTCTGTCGGTTGCGCAGCCACGTGAGACTCAGGAGCACGGCGGAACCAATGAGCAGACAGGCAAATTCGAAGATCATCAACTGGTCCGACCGATTCTGAAGCCACTTGCCTCGCATCTCCCGCTGCCGAGCCACTGAAGCCAATAGCACCTGATCGCCGGTTTGTTGAGCCAATCTGGCCGCCAAGCTATTGTAAAACCATCCGGCCGGTAATGTTTCAGCCAATGCCGCCTGCAACTCCCCCGACCGTTCAGCGCTCACTGTCGAAGCGCCATAGGCAGCCTCAATCCATTGCCCGAAGAGAGGCATCGGCGCGGCAAGATTCTGCCACGTCTTCGCCTCATCCAATGCCGCCTGTTTCTGCCCAAACTCTCCTTGAAGGATCGCCAGGCGCAACTTGGAGAGTGGATCGCCGGTGGCCTGCGCAAGTTCCCGGTACCACTGAATCACCTGACGCCGCTCTTTTTCGCTGCTACCGAGGGTCCACTCCGCGAGCCGTTGCTGCCAGACAGGCGCACGATGCAGGCCGTCTTGCGCTTCCATCATGCGGCTGACCATTAATTCGAGCGCGCGATCCGGCTCTTCAATCCGGTCGAGTTTCGGAAATGTGGCAGAAGACCAGAGAATCGTTCCAATAGCCGCGAGCAAAATGACCGCTGAGAATACGTTCACGACGCGAGAGAATTCGGATTGAAACGGCTTGGTAAAACGTCCCGAGAGAGGCCGTGCGTCCCTCTCTTCCGGCTCTTGTGATTGGTCGAATTGTACGGTGTTCTCAGCCATGTCCGGCGACTATATCATGTGTGATTGCCTACGCTATACCCCTCAAAATAGCTACTCCGCATGACCCAGCTCATGGGGATTTCTTCTCCGACCACCCGCATCATGAGGCAATTAGCACATAGCCTCCTGGAGTAGACTTGGCTTATACTGCTCGTACTAACCGCGCAGGATTCCAAGGAGTTGGTGCCATGATGCAGGAATTTCTTCCCCCTCAGCGGCTCTTGCTCGGGCAGGGTCCCAGCCTGATGCATACTCGGGTGCTTCAGGCCATGGCAGCCCCGTTAGTAGGACATCTCGATCCGGCTGTGTTTCAACAACGGGCGCAGCCCTGCACGCAGGAGCCCGTGTCTATAGCGCACAGAGGTACGTTATGACGATTGCGATTCAGCATGTCCGTGTCATCGATGGGATCGGAGGGGTTGTCGATCGCGCCGCTGTGCTCATTCGCGGCTCAAAGATTACGGCCATCGGTCCTAGCCGTGAGGTCCGAATCCCATCGGGCTGTACACGCATTGATGGTCGTGGATTGACCGTCATGCCTGGCCTGATCGACTGCCACGTGCATCTGTGTCTGGGGGGAGAACCGGACGTGGTCGCCGCTGTGGAATCGGAGCCCTCCGCCTACACCCTCTTAAAATCGGCGCGCCATGCCAGAGCAACGATTGAAGCAGGGTTCACCACGGTGCGCGACGTTGGCTCGCGGGACCACTCCATCTTCGCGCTCAAGCGCGCAATTGCGGCCGGCGTGATGCCTGGCCCCCGTATCGTCGGCGCGGGCCTGGTCATTTGCATGGTCGGCGGGCATGCCCGATTTATCGGCCGGGAAGTAGCGGGAGTTGAACAGGTGAGGTCTGCTGTCCGTGATCAGATCGCCGCAGGCGCGGAGGTGATCAAGGTGATTGCGTCAGGCGGCGTGCTTACGCCCGGCACCTCTCCGGACCAGGCCCAGATGACAATGGAAGAATTGCAGGCTGCCGTCGATGAAGCCGCACGAGGCGGGAGAAAGGTTGCGGCCCATGCCCATGGCGCATCCGGCATGAAGCCAGCCATTCGCGCAGGCGTCCATTCGATCGAACATGCGACATTGCTGGACGAAGAAGCCGCCGATTTGTTTGAATCGAACGGTGTCTATATGGTTCCGACCCTATCGGCCCTCTCCACCACAGCGGCTTGCCGGCGCGGATGTGGCATTCCTGACAGCGCCCGCGACAAGGCAAAGGCTATGACAAAGCGCCATCAAGTGAGCTTCAAGCAGGCCTATCGCCGCGGACTTCTGATCGCCATGGGCACGGATGCAGGAACACCGTTCAACTACCACGGCGATAATGCGCAGGAGCTGGAGCGAATGGTGGCGCTCGGCATGACACCAATGGACGCGATGATTGCCTCCACATCCGCCGCGGCGAATCTTATTGGGATTCACGCCTCAGTGGGCACGCTGGCCAAAGGAATGGAGGCCGACTTGGTCATGATCGACGGCAATCCACTCAAACGGATTGAAATCCTACGCGACCGCAGCCGAATCATAGGCGTGATGCAGGCCGGACAGTTTGTGGCAGGCCCTCTTGTCGGTAAGGGGTAAGGAGTGAGGGGTTAGGGGAAAGAATGGACATTCGTTCTATCTCTGGACCACTTACCGTTCACTCCTCACCGTCTTTCATAGAACAATTCCAACGCTGAAGCGATGCCGTGGATGCGGCCATTCCGAAAGGCCGCATCCAGTTGATGACGAAGCGTTCGCACCCCGGCTTGATCGCCGCGCTTCGCCACCCCCTGTGACAGCATCATTTCCGTGGCGACTTCGACCAGACGCTGTTTTCGCCCATCCATATCGTCCGTCACGAAGTCATTCATGATCTCTGCCGCGCGCGCGGCGACCACTGATTCCAAGAAAGAATCGTAGCCCTGTTTCGCCACCGTCCGTTCACGGATGATGTTCAGTTCGACCTTCACTCGCGTTACATCCTTCATCAGGACGGCAAAAATTTCTTTCCGCCCTTCATCGAAGAGCTTTGCCTCCATCTCACCAAGAATAACGCCTGGATCGACGACATCGGCTCGCGGTTCATCCGCCCAGAAGAGCCGGTCGTAGCTTCGTCGTTTCTCAGTATCACCGACGATCTCATACGCGGCATTGATCTCCCGGATCTTTGATTCGGCATCTGCGCTGTCGGGATTTCTGTCCGGATGGTGTTCGAAGACAAGTGCCCGGTAGGCCTTCTTAATCTCTTCCTCAGACGCCTCGCGAGAAACGCCCAGGACTCGGTAGTAATCCATCCGCGACATGGGAATGGACTATACCATGGGGGTTCCTGGGCCTTCACGCTCACATCGGATGGACACAAATCATGTGCCGGCACCCTTGACTTGCATAACCCCCTGCTTATCTACAGGCCATGGATACGACACAAACTCCACGCATGCTCTCTCATGATGAACGAAAGGCAGCAGAGGCGGCGTTTGCAGGCCGTCCATTCAATCCTGCCTGGTCTGAATCCGCCAGGAAAGTCTATGACGGGTTGATGCACGCACTGCCAACTCTGCCGGATGAGACAATTCCTGCATCAGATCAAGTAGTTGAGCATGGGAATACCTCGAGTGAAACGGCTCCTCCGATCCCGGTGACGGAGGGCATCCATCTCGAACTCGCTGGAAAATCAGAGGAAACACCAGAAGTGAAGAGTCAGATCTCAGCCGGACAGGTGAGTGAAAACCGGCAGCAGGCTATTCAGACCGGTATATTGATCGACGTGACTGCAGATGCCAAAAAGCTCGGCCTCACCTTTCCCGTGACGATCACGAAACCACTGTGGGAAGTAGGCATTGCTCCGCTAGCCACCATGTCTGAGGAAGATAAGAGCGCGCGAGTGCGCGACGTGCTCATGGCCTTTCGCCTCCGGCTGGCCGGGCAGACAACACTCTCGCCCTTGATCGACTTTCCGGCCATGTTAGCCATGCCGCCAGGCGCAGTGCCGCAGCCCGTGCCGTTGTTTGCGCTGATCCAGCCCGACGAAGAAAACAGGGCTATGGCCACTCTCCTACTGCCGAACGAGGTTGCGGCGTCGATCGTTCCAATGAACTAATTTCATTCACACGTCGCATCATACTGAAAGGTTCGTCATCCGCCGAACAAGATCAACCTCTTCCGTCTCCGTCTTTACTTCTCCATTCAAGCGCGCATCGAGCAGCTGATCAAGAATCTTCTTAAACCGAGGCCCGGGTTTCAACCCCATCGCCTTCAAGTCCGCGCCGGTCAACACGGGTTTGACATGTTGATAGGCCGTCAGGAACGCCGACACCTGCCGTTTCACCGAATCGCCTTTGCTCTTAGCCATCAAACCGAGCAACACTTCGTCAGACAGACCGGACAAGAGACGATAGATCTCCGCCGGCTTAAGAACTGTTTTACCCCCAAGCCTACGGATCACGGCATGACAGCCGGCGCGGGCCATTTTGAGCTTGGCGGTTTCCGGCTCAGGAAAAGGAAATCGTTTGAGCACTTCTGCCACCGCACGTTCCGGCAAGACCTCCAACAGTCCCATCGTATAGACCAGCCACGACTCCATCTTCCGGTCGAGATACAACAACTGATACCAATCCACAGCCTGCTCGATGGCATCCAACAGTGCTTTCAACCGATTGGTCCACACCAACTTGGGATGGATAAACTTCAGGAGGTCGAAATCCGCCAAACGCTGAACCGCATGTTTCGGCTCCCGATCACCCAGCAACAACTTTAATTCTTCCAGCACGCGATGGCCGGACAGCCGATGAAACAAATTCATCTTCACAGCTCCGGCGATCAAGGCGGCCGTATCCCGGCCCAAATGAAATCCAAACCGCCGCTCGAAGCGAATGGCGCGAAACACTCTGGTCGGATCTTCAACGAAACTCAACCCGTGCAACACCCGCACGACCTTGTCATTCAAATCCCGCTGCCCGCCGTAGAAGTCCAGCACATCCCCGAAGCCCTTTTCGTTCAACCGGACAGCCAGTGCATTGATCGTGAAATCACGCCGGTAGAGATCTTTCTTGATCGAACTTTGCTCCACCGTCGGCAGGGCTGTGGGATACTCGTAATACTCTGTTCTCGCGGTGGCCACATCGAGCGTGAACCCATCCGGCAAGAGGAGGACCGCGGTCCCGAATCGCTCATGCACCTTGACCCGCGCATGCAGCAGCTCGCCGAGCTTGCGCGCATAGGCAATCCCATCTCCTTCCACCACCAGATCCAGGTCTAAATTCTGTATGCCAAGGAGCAGATCCCGCACACAACCGCCGACGACAAACAGTGCGACATCGGAACGATCCGCCAACCGCCCCGCTTCTTCAAGCAGGATAACCACTTCACGTGGCAGACGGCTCCGGAGCAATCCTTTCACGTTACGATGAGGCCCACCCACCTCACTTTTCGGTTCACCCGGGCGAATGGTCCGCTTCCTGGCAGTCTTCAGCACATCGTCGTGCAAGGTCCGCAGCAAGTCCGTCCTGGTAATGACGCCGATGACCGTGGCGTCCCTCATGACCGGCACAAAGCGCTGGTTCCGTTCGATCATCGTGAGCTCGATGTTATGAAACGGGGTGTCCGGCTGTGCCGTATAAACATCGGCCTGCATGATAGCGCTGACGGGATTCTTGCCCAGCCGGTGAAACAAGGCCTTCTGAATCAGTTCCCGACTGACGATTCCGGCAAAACGATCTTTCTCATCAAGCACAGGAAATACATTCACGCCGTAATTCGTCATCCGTTGTCCGGCCTCGCTGACAGTGGTGTCCATGCTGACCGCTTTGACCGGTCGTGTCATAACATCTTGGGCCAGCAAGGTCGGGCGATAGTGCGTCGTGAGTAGTTGAACCATCCGCTCCTTGACCTCCGCCAAGGTTTGTTTCTTGACTGTGGCGGCTGCCGCCACCGCATGCCCCCCACCGCCGAACTCGCGGGCAATCCATCCGACATCGATCTCAGGTCTGCGGCTTCGGCCGATGACCTGCACCCGATCTTCCATCATGACCGCCACGACGACGGCATCGACTCCTTGCATATCGGCCAGCATATGCACCACGCCGGCCGCTTCGCCGTGGCAGCGGTCAATCGTGCTGGTCGCCACTAATACCTTCTGCCCTTCCAGGTAATAGACATCGCTGTGTTCCAGGAAATCGTTCAACAACGCAACGGCGTCCGGATCGAGGGGACGGCGCAGGGTGTCCGAGATCATGTTCAGGTCCGCGCCTGCGGCGAGGAGAAACGCGCCCGCCTCCAGATCTCGATCAGTGGTCGAGGAAAAAGCAAACGAGCCGGTCTCTTCGTAAAGCCCCAGCGCAATGACGGTGGCCTCGAACGGGGTGACCGCAATCTGCCGTTGGCGGAGCAGTTCTACGAGAATAGTCACCGTGGCGCCGACCGATTCCACGACGGACTGCTTCGAACGGCCGGCACAGGGTGAGTCGTGATCGACATGATGATCGAACACCACGATTTCGACGGAGGGATTTGCGACGCATGATTTGAGCGCGCCGATTCGATCAGGCTCCTGCGTGTCGACCAATATCAACCTGGTCACTTGAGCGAGGTCGAGGTCTTTGAGTTTAGTGACGCCGAGATCGTGCGCGCCGAGAAAGTTCCGTATTGTTTCCTGAGCGCCAGCGGGAAGAATGAGCTTCGCGTCGGGATAAAGTTTGCGTGCAGCCACCATGGATGCCAGGCCGTCGAAATCCGCATTGCTGTGCGTGGCGATGACATCCATGCCTGCATTCTAGCAGGGTCGTTCGATGCGCGAAATGCCTGACACGTTCTGCCGCGCACGATTCATGAACACTCGTCGCTACATCGCATGGACGCAGGTTCCTCGTGAAGCGTATCTCGTATCTCGCAAACAAAAGTATGACACACTCTTTCCGTCCTGCGCTCGCCTCACATCTTCGTCGAAGCGGGCTTCACGCTTCACGAGCGACGAAGCAGTGTTCGTCAATGACGCCGGCTCGGGGGGTATATTTACCTGGTTAGGCACAACGATACTGCTGGATCAGTCAGTCCCGTCCGTGTCCAGATCGGTCTGACCGTTCCGGGCGCTCTACCTTCTCCTGACGTTGGATCCGGTCAGGGCGGTCGGAACGATCCGCTTTCTCAGGACGATCGATGTGATCCGACCGATCGCCGCCAGACCGGTCCTGACGATCAGGCCGGCCACGCCCGGAGTCTTCCTGACTTCTCCGATCGCCGCGATCTTCACGGAACAGCCGGTCGCCTTTCTCACCCCGGCTGACTTGTTCGCGTAGTTGTTGCAGGCTGGCACGGCCTTCCTCAAAATCCGACCCACGGCGCTTGACTTCCCGGCCAAGATCCAGAAGTTCCGACGAGCGATAGCCCTGGCGAATGCCCTCCCCGACCAAGGCGGTCCCTTCTTTGGAGGGAATCCGGCCTTCTTTCATAACCGCCAGACTCTTGGCCCCAGCTGCCAGTTCTTCCTGTGTCGCTTTATGCCGGTCGTCTTGCGACAAGCGGCTCAGTTCGCGCACTTCATCCTTCGTGGCTCCCCGCGTGAAGGCTTCCGCCAGCGTTTCCAGCGTGCGCTGCCGGTTTCCCTCCGCCATGCCGCGGGCTTTCGCTTCCTCCAAAACTTCGCGAGCAGATTCGAGCCGGGATGTCATCTGTCGCAGCACCGGATCGATGCGAGTAGGTTCGACCCCCTTCGCCAAACCTTCCTTCAGCTTGTTCAGCAACGAATTGGTCGGAAGCCCCCGCTCACCGGCCTTGCTTACTTGATCGAGTAAAGGATTGATTTCGCTTGCGGCACGCCCCTGCACCGAACCAAGTCGTGTGATTGCTTCCCGCTCTTGAACCGACAGGGGTTCAGCCAAGACCTGAGCAGACACCAGCATCACCGCCAAGGTCAGACCCCACATCGTGATGTCAGTTCGCGTACTCATCGGTTTACCGTACAATGACAACCCCGTTGACCTGTCCGAAACCATCTGTGACAAAGTCTTCCGCCAAGGGCGGCGTGATCCATCGAGTGCCGTCAATCAGGTACATGAACGTGTGTTCGCCTTCTTTCAGCGGAACATCCACCAACCACAGCCCGGAGGAATCCATGATCTTCATCGGCGTCGCGTTCTTCCCCCAGCCATTGAAAGATCCGACGAGATTTACCTGTTTGGCTCCCGGCGCAAGTATTGTGAACCGGACAACCCCGGCCAGCGACTTGGGCAACTCCGGCTTCACCACCTTGGCCTTCGCGCACCCTGCCAAGCCGACCATCAGAATGGTCCCCAGCAGGACAAGACCGAGAGCGCAGCCGAATACATTCCATCTCGCTTCCATGCGCGAGAGAGTACTGGAGGCTCAGGCCTGTTGCAAGCACTCCCCGGTTTGCACTAAATGGCCACATCGAGCACCGCATTTTGTGAGCCGAATCCATCGCCGGCATCTTCAGGCGCAAGAGGATCGGCGATCCATTGCTTCCCATTGACGACGAACATATATTCATAGCGGCCCGGCTTGAGCGGAATCGTCACGGTCCAGACCCCTCCATCCGTCCGGTCCAACTTGGTTTGGGCCGGATTCCACCCGTTGAAATCCCCTGCGACCGACACGGATTGCGCATTGGGTTGCACGAGTATCAGACGCACGAACACTTTGGGCTCTGACGAGGTATCGAATGAAGCGGTCTGCGCCGGCGTGCCTGCGATGGGCACCTCCACAATCCGTTCCGGCGCCAAGCTGAGCAATCCCGCTACGGCCACGACAGCAACACAGCCCGCCGCCATCGCTCCGGCAAGATTCCACTCCAGCGTGCGCGGCGTCGTGACGGCGGCACACAGACGAGTCCAGAGGCTGGGAGAGGAAGGAACCACCTGAGCCTTCAACCGGCCGAGAAACTGTGCCGAGGGCACGATCTTCGGCAATTGCGCTGCTTCCGCAGCGATCATCTCAAGATTCAGCCAGCGCCGACGCAGCGCAGCATCGGCATCCACCGCCTGAAGAAACACCGTTCGCTCCTCCGGAGATAATTCATTGTCGAGAAACCGTTGAACCAAGAGATCGTGGTTAGTCATAGGAACCATCCCGCTTGTGCGCCGGTACTATCGAATAGGGTTCAGCGCCGCCAGTTCCCGGCTCAACTGCACCCGCCCCTTATACACACGCATTTTTAAGGTATCGCCGCTCACGCCGAGAATGTCCTCCATTTCCTCATAGCTCAATCCTTCGACATGCTTCAGCACGAAAGCCTCGCGATAGAGCGGCGGCAATCGTTGGATCGCCTGCTCCAACTCCTGAGCGACTTGCTGCCGGGACAGGAGCACTTCCGGCGTTCGGTGTTCCGTCACATAGAAATCCAGACTCTCATCCGCGTCCAGATCGTACTGTCCTTGCCCCGGCCGCTTAACCCTAAGCCAATCTTTGCACTTATTCGTGGCAATGCGGTAGAGCCATGTTGAAAACTTCGAGTCGGCCCGAAACATCGATAGGGATTTATACGCCGCGAGAAACGTCTCCTGCGCCAAGTCTTCCGCTTCTGCGCGATTACCGACCATTCGATAGCCGAGGTTGACGATCGCGGGCGCGTGCCGATCGATCAGTTGCCCGAAGGCCTCATGGTCCTGCGCCAGGCTGCGCACCACAAGTTGTGCATCGTCGAGCTCATCACGTCGATCCAACGGCATGGTTCTGCTCCAGTCACCCTGGCTCAATACCGTTGGACCGTGTGCATCGTCCTATTTCATCCATTAGACGAATAGCGGGACGGAAGGTAAACAGCCATAAACGCGCTGAATACGGGCTAGAATCTGTAGCTGGTACCAAGGGAGACGCCATAATCCGGTGCGCTGTTGGAGAGACCAACAGTGACACCCCCGTTAAACCGCCAAGCGTCCGAGGCTTTATAGTTGAATGCAAAAAATACATCCCGGATGTTCACTCGCTCGGCAACCAGAGAACGGTATTCTTCATAGTACACGCTCACCAAGATACTCTTGGTGAGATAGTGCCCGCCTCCGATATCAAACCAATATTGATTCTGCAGCTCTCTGCCTTCGGGGTTGCCGATGAAATTATATCCGCCGTCGAGGAAGGTGATCCACTTGTCGCCGAGCATTTTGGACAATTCCACCCCATAACCGTGGTCGACCGCGCCAGTGCCGAGCCCCTTACTCTCACTCGCGGTTGGAATTTTTATCCGGGTTGTAAACGCAATGAGCGGCACATATTCTTTCTCTTCGACAGCATAGTACCGCCCCCTCAGAATGATGTCGCCGAGACCGGAATTGGTTACCTTCTGTCCCGATGCGCCCCCTTGAAGCAGAGCGAGACATTCCGGTTTGTCGGTATCTATTTCTGTGCCGCCCTTTTTGAGACATCTATTGGGCAACGTCGGAGTCGGCTGGCCACCAACCAAGGTGGCGGTGCCATTGCTCGTCACAGACACGAACGGAATGACCACCGACACGTCTCCGTCTCGAAAAAGACGGCGAACCGAGACAGGCACATACACAAATTCGCTGGTGGTGTTGGTCCCGAAATTTCCGCTGCTATAACTGGGAGTGAATCCTATTTGCCAATTTCTCTCGGCGGAAGGCCGTTGTTCCGGCCCCATCTTCTCTTTCCCGTCAGCCGCCAGGGTTTCCGATTGGAACGTGGTGACGCATCCTAAGACAGCGATACCAATGCCCCCATATCGTTTCAGAAGCATGCCCATGCTCATTCTGCCACTTCTCCTTGGTTGATTCCGGATGCGAGCCGCCCTGCGGAACGTATCGCAAATTTAACGCCGGAGAGACTCCTATTCAACATGTTTGCCTAACACGGACAGAAGGCAGGATGCCGTATGTACGGGGCACCCTGCCTTCTCCAGTGATCAGCGGTTGAGTAGCGCCTATCAGTTCCTTCCAGCGCGCTCCGGTCGGTCAGGTTTGTCCGGTTTCTCCGGTCTCTCTGGTCGTTCAGCCCGTTCTGGTCGCTCAGGCTTTTCTGCTCGTTCAATCTTGTCTGCCTTATCCGGCCGATTTCCCTTATCACTCCGGTCCAGAACATCCCGTTCTCCGCCCTTGACCGGTTTGGCTGATTCTACAGCCGCCGCTTTTCTTGTCTCCGCACGCATCTCGTTCCGTACATGCCTTACTTCTTTCATAATGGGTCCCAGTTTGAACCCCAGAGATTGTGCAATGACTCCCCATCCCATCTTTTGCGTACGGAGGTCGCCGATTTTCTGCAATGCCTCCGTCATCGTGGGATACGTCTCGGGATCGGTCTTCGTCAGTTCCTGGGCCAAACCGAGACGGATTGTGATTTCTCCCCAACCCTGTTTCGAAACTCGCAGATTCTCCACCACCTGTGGTTCAACCTGAAATTGCTTGGCCAAGGCTTCCACATGGGATGTTTTCAAACGGCCAGATGCATCCTCATTCAGCTGGTGCTCTACTGCTCGCAGCTCTGCATCGTCTGAGGCCAGGGCCGGCTTTTGCACAAACCCTGGTCCCACCCCAATGCCAACGCATATCGCACTCATACCGAGGAAGACACTGATCCTGCGCATCATCAGCATGATAACCCTCCGTGTTGACATCAACCGGCCTATGAAGACACGGGCTGGACTGCATTCAAAGCCCCTTCACCACTTGCTCAATGCTATCTTCTCGTGCTCAACTCCACAGTCAAAATGGATCGCTAAACAAACTAGTTCCGCCCAGACCTTTCCGGTTTCTCTGGTCGTTCTGGTCTTTCCGGTCGCTCTGCACGCTCAGGACGTTCTATACGCTCGTGCCGCTCGACTCTTTCCATCCGCTCCGGTCTGTTCGGTCGATCCATTTGGACCTCACGGGCACGCTCTCGCCCTTCCCGCCCATGTTCCCCGGCTACCCGATCAGCCCGGTCCAGGCCTCTCAATTCTCCGCCTGCATTCGACCGGCTATCTTCCCGACGATCGGCCTGACGATCTTCGCGCCGGTCTTCCCGGCGGTCCTCACGTCGATCGAGCTGACGATCCTCTCTTCGATCTTCGCGTCGGTCAAGTTGCCGATCCTCGCGCCGATCCAGGCGGCGATCTTCACGTCGATCTTCCTGCCGTACATCGCCGGCCTGGGCATACAAGTCATCTCCACCACGGTGCCCTCGGCCCCGGTTGCCATCGTGATCACGGCCACTATCCATCGAGCCGGGTCCACTATTTAGTGAGCCAGGCCCTTGGTTGTTTATGCGTACCGGCGGCGTTTCCATGGTTCCGCTCGCCTGCCCCACCGCCGGCGAAGTCAGAAGCGAGAATCCGGCCATGGTCCCCAAGATGATTTCTTTCCAACTATATTGGCTCATTATTGATCTCCTTCTTTGAGTTCACGCAGTCGATTCAGTTTACGCAGCCGACTGATTCGTGAATACTTAATCCTCCAACTCTGCTTCATCCCAATTGACAGCCGTTCCATTCCATGTGCCTTTTACCTTGACCAGCGAGTTAACTTGCACCTCCGCTAAGAACGCTGTTCGGCTCATGGATGTCCCGCTCACGCTCTTAAATTGGTTGATCGCTGACAAATCGACAGACACCCCCAAGATCTCGATGACGGTTCCGCTGATCAACTGCACCGGCCCTTGAAGATCGACGTCATTGTCGGGGGACCGGAGCTGGATGCGTGTGGCGATGACCGAATTAGTGCCGCTGACGCGCCCACGAACCCGGATATGGTTGTTGATCGCTAAATCGCTCAAGTTGTTGATGGTTGCCCCGCCATTGGCTTTGAATTCCGTCTGACTATTCACGGTAACCGTTATACCCGGGAGCCCTTTGAGCGTTAAGGAGTTCGTTCCTATCCTTTCGATGTCGCCTTCCAATCTGACACTCTCATGGAATTTCACATGCCTTGCATTGAGGGTGGTGCCATCGAACCGGCCTTCCACAGACATTTTGGCGCCGACCACGATTTCATCGACTGTCCCGCCACGAAACTCCGTGTTCGCCGTGGTTCTCACCGGCGTGGTGCCGATGGTGAAGTCGATAATATTGCCATTCGGTGTACCGGCCTGCGTGACAAACCCTTCGACCTCGAATTTATCAACCACATTGCCGATGCCAACGCTCTCCGGTTCAACTTTAGTAGCAGTGAGAGTAGTTGTCGCGGTATCGAAACTTGTTCCTTTCACTTCGACAAACATGCCGTTCCAGTTACTGCCGGTCGGTACCGGCATATCGTTGATGAGCGTGGAGTTGTCATAGATGACGATCAGTCCGCCGATCTCAAATCTCGTCGTGGCGTGATCGTGATTCTTGACCACCCCCTTGATTTCACATCCGGCCGTACAAGCTGATGCTGGTGCTTTTCTCTCAATAAACGATGCGACAACGATGCCGTCGGCTTTTACAAAACCACTAACCTCGACGATGTTGCCGGCGGCCAGATTGTTGAGACTCACCCCGGAATCAAATTTTGTGGTGTCGTCCACCAGGACCGTCTGTCCCAACACCGCAAATTGACTGTTCGCCGCATCTACATTCGTAATCGGCCCTTCTAACATGTCTTCTTGAACAATACTGGCCGCTCGGTTCGTCGAACCGTTAAAAGAGCCCGACACTTTCACCGTCATCCCCTCCTGAAGACCACACCGGTTGGTTGCACTAACAGCGCATTGACTCGACGGCTGGTCGTCAATACTCACGGAGGCGGCTTCTGTCTCGAACCGTTTGCCATTGACGATGATGCTGCCAAACCCTGTAACGGTCCCCGACGCCGAGGCCGATCCGCTTCCACTGGCTCCGCCTGCACTGGCAGATGCCGACGGAGAACCGTCGCTGCACGCGGTCAATAATCCTGCTAATCCAACCGCACCCAGTATGCCAACAATCACAGATGCCCGTTTCATAGAAACCTCCTACTTTGGAAATGATGATTAGGGTTTGCTCTTAGTCTGTTCGTCTGTCGGTAATCCCGTGGGCGTGGATGCATCGGCCAACACATCGGCCGACCAACTCACACGGGTCGGACACCACTGCCATATACCCAGCGTAACAATCCGCGTGAGCCCAGCGGGAAGACAGGCAAGACGATTGACTGACACATCACGATTGACGACCCTTGTGGAGGCTCCACAACGGTTCAGATATGGCTCACTGGAAACTTTATTGAGATCGAAATGAGGCACAATGAAGGCAACAACCGGTACCGGCAACACCGCAAGTGAGGAGTTGTCTGCCCATTCGCTTCCTGAGCAATGGCCGTCCAATCCGGCGGTGCGTTTCACGTCGTCGCGAACCAGCGTGGATGTACAGCCGGACAGCAGCAATGCCAGTGACACGATCACTACATTCGCCTTGGAACGAACCTGTTGCATAAAACCCTCCTTCTCGGCCTCCTATGATGGGTTAGACGGAGGAAGAGAAGAAAGGTAAACGGGATTGCTAATGGCCTAGCGAATGTCTTGGAAAAACGCACGTGGCAAAACCGGCAGGCGGTATTCGACGTGAAGGATAATGAGCAAGACGCGGAGAAAACTTCGCCACACGCCCATCTTGAGGAATTTGCGGGCATCGGTGATCACAGGTGGAAGGAGGAGCACGGGGTTTGTTTCCTTGATGATCTTCTCACAGAAGGTAACATCTTCGAGAATCGGTTGGTTGGGAAATCCCCCCAACTGCTCGAACAGGGAACGCCGGACAAAGAGAGCCTGATCGCCATAGATGATCCGGCTCCTGGTGCAGCGGAAATTGTCTAGAAACGAGATCATCTTGAGCCGCCAATCGTCTCCTGAAAATTGATGCATAAACCCGCCGGCTTGAATCACGTGATCAGCCTCCATGTTGTTCAGCCGCTCAATTGCTCCCTCCGGAAGGACCGTATCGGCATGGAGAAAAAGGAGCCACTCGCCGCAGGCTGCTTTTGCCCCGGTGTTCATTTGGGAGGCACGGCCCTTGGGAGCGTGAAACGTGAAACGTGAAGCGTGAAGCGTATCTCGCGAAACATCTGGCGGACAACGAGAGACGAGCGACAAACGACAGGGAAGGCTCGCCCGATCAATGAATCCAAAGGATTCGATGATCGTGCACGTGCGATCGGTGCTTCCGCCGTCGACTGCAATAACCTCGTAGTCTCCAGGTTGTGAAAAGAGCGCATGCAATGTGTCCGGCAACGCCTTCTCTTCGTTATAGGTAGGCATGACTACCGAAACCATCGTTCGTTCCTCAGTCCTGCGCGGCCCAATCTTGACTCTCAGTTTCTTCTCGCAACCATTCAGGCAAAAAGGTCCGCACATCCGCTGCCCACTGGGCCGGGTCTTCATCAATACTATCGAATAAATCACCGAGATCCAGAATCATGGCGTCTGAGAGGGCCAGGTACTGCTGTGCCCGCCGTTGAAGCGTCGGCACATCCGTTTCGCCCCGCGCAATCGCCCGCTCCAGCCAGCGCCGCCCGAATCCATGATGGGCCTCTTCTTGGCGGAGCAGGATGCGGCGCATCCGGCCCAACGGCGCGGCTCGCTTCTCCAATCCCCGTTCAATGTGGGTCAATATGGCCTCTCCCAGGCCTTCGAGAATGACTTGTTCCGCGAGAATCGTATCCAAGAGATCGTTACAGGCAAACCGGTCGTGCAACAACTTGCGATACGCTTCCATAGCCGGCAAACAAAGTGAATCACCGAGGTGTTTCGGGGCGAGCCATGCAACCGCCCCCTTGAAGACTAGGGCATGAGCGGCCTCCTGACGCGCCTGACTCAGGAGAAATCGTCGCGCTCCGGACTCGAAAACCATCGACGCCTGTGTCGTGGCACAGTCATGAGCCATCTGCTCACCCTGTTCTAAAAAGGTAAGCAGGCGGGCTATCGGAGCCCGTTCATCAGGGCGCACCATCACGGGCCACCTCCTTTGGCGGAATGCCGTTGAGACTCCAGTCATACTCCAGGAACTCGATGCGATAGTCGGACTCAACCAGGTCCCTCGCTAATTCAGGATCGCCGATATAACGTGCCACATACGCTAAGGTCGATCCGGCTGCTGCGGCAAAGTCCTCCGCAAACCAATCGAAGATTTTGGATAACGACGCGACCTTCCGTTTACGGTCGAACCGATTGCGTGTGGGATCGTTGATAAAAGCCCTGGCGGCACGATCAAGCTGACGATCCAGCTCCTGCGGCTGATAGGCCCACGGTTGTAGTCGCGGGCAGGAGGAGGAGGCGCAGACGATGGCAAAATGGATCAACGGTTCATGGAACTGCCTGATCAACACCTGCCGCTCCAAATCGTACAGCGTAATCGTGGTGCCTCCAACCGGATATTCTCGTCCGATAAAATAGCGGTAGCGTCCCACATAACTCACGGGCGAATATCCATCCACAATACCCTTGATGGCGAATGCATTATAGGCATTGATCCAAAAAGCCATCCGCCCGTTGCGTGTGGCAAAGGCATCGGGATCAACCAGGTCGAGCCTCGTCAGATAGCCCACGAAACGATCGTCTGTTTCGATCCCGGGATAATCGACGAGGCCGTCCTTCACATGCGCAGCCAACGTCTCGTCAAACAGTTGATGGGAGAACTCGGCGGCGGGAATCGGATTGACCGGTTTGAATCCCGATGGGCCGACACCGGAGCAGCCCGGGAGCAGGAGCAACAAGCCTATCGCCGTCCACAACCTCATCTCTCTCCTCACCTTATCGGGAAATCGGTGTTCGCCATGCCGCAATCGGATGACGGAGCACAGATCCGATCACTCGGCCGTCCAGTCTGTTACAAGCTGAACGGTCGGAACAGCTCTGAATCTCTTGTCGATCGAAACATCTTAATATTTCAGAGAGTGGCGACCGGAGCAGATTTCCCGCATCCGGCAGCGACAGACAGGGCGAGACATTGCCTGATGCGTCGATGGCGATGCTATAGCGCCCGGCATCGCAGGCTGCGAGTCGGCCTCCCTGCAGCCATGTGATATTGTCCTTCGCGTATTGCCGCAGGTAGCCCGAAGGAAGCATATCCTCCGCGAGCAGCCGTTCGAAGACCCCACGCGCCTGCAGGCGCTCATACATCAGCGTTGGATCTTGCTTCCCATAGAGCCCCACATCCCAATGGTACGCGCCCACGACCGGCAAAAACCCACGATCCCGCGCGAATCGGACGACGTCGCGTACGTCCTCACGATTGACGTCGCTGACAATACAGGTCAGAAATTTTGGCGAACCGTATTGCTGGAGCAGGTCAAGGCCGGCTAGAACGTGAGGCAGTTGATCGGCGCCGCGAATCTGGAGATACCTGGCCCGATTAAGCGTGTCGAGACTAATCGACAGCGATATCGAGAGCTCATCGAACCGCCGCACCAAGTCGGCCGTCAACTTAGTCCCATTCGTGATCACCGTAACCTGAAATCCTATCCTGACTAAGTCTTCAAGAATCTCAGGCAGGTCACGCCGCAACAGCGGTTCTCCTCCCTGCAGAAAGACGAACCGTAATCCATCCCGATAGAGACCGGTAAAGACTCCCTGAATTTCTGCGCGAGTCATCTCATATCGGCCGACATTTAACGGCAGATTGCAGTACCCGCAGGAAGAGTTACAGCGAAGATTGACCTGAAACACTGCCAACAATGGTCGTCGAAGGAGAAGATTGGTCAGTCCGCCCAAGAGCGCGCGGCCAAGGCTCGGCCTGTCCTCAGCGGAAAGTGCCACCGGACTCGCCGACACCTCATGAGACCTTCGGACTGATTCGATCTGTATCAACATGGGAGCTGCATTGCTCTACCTTCCTGAGCGACGAATGAGCAGATCTGCACGCCAACCTGCCAATTTTTCTCCGATTTCAACCACCAGCCTTCTGGCTATCATGGAAACAGACTTCATAACCGGCTGAAATTCAAAACATCTTTTACCAATGTCGCCGGGCATATGCTTTGCTGAATCAGCCAGAGTTGATATGGATCCTTCACATAAGGAGGTCTCGATGCAAAACAATCCCAACACCACTTTGTCAATCATAATAGCGGCCTTGGCGATCACCGCGCTGCTCGCGGCTCCGGCTCTGGCAGAAAACTCCAAGAAATCGCATAAGACAGCACCTCAGTCTTCAGCTGCAGCCTCGGAGGCTGATGGAACGCCGGAAACCGTCTCTTCTTCTGCAACCGGTCATCGCGATCATAAATCCGGTCCTGCATGGAGGACGATCGGCGGAACCGTAAAACAAATCAAGGGCGACACTTATACGGTCGAGGACTATGAGGGAAACCAGGTTCAGCTATTCGTGGGACAAGATACGAAACACCTCAGGCAAAAGAAAGTGGGAGACACCGTCCGCGCAGAAGTGACGCGGGGTGGCTTCGCGAATTCCATCCAATAATCGGTGCATCGAATCCGCGCACCCATTCAGCTTAGCGCGGAGGTGGCTTCGGAAAGGGCCGGCCCTGAACAGGCCGGCCCTTTTTAGATCAATTTCCAGCGCGTACGCCCCTCCCTATTTTTCCAGAAACACAATGTCCCCATAATACGCAGTCACGCGTTCTTTGGTATTGTCCGTATCGCTCATGATCGCCACGCCGTTAATCAACGGAGGTTCCTCACCGAACGCCTTGGTATAGTCCTCGTAGATATTGCGCGATTCATCGGTCCAGACGCCGATCTTTTGGGGACCGCTTTCCACGACCACCATTTTGACGAAATCCGTATAGGCGTTATCGATCACCGCGCCGACCGGCGCTTTTCTTTCCCAGACATAGCTGATCGCTCCGATCGGAATGTCTCCAAATAATACCTGGCCGGCTTTGTATTTGAGCTTCTTTCCGATACTCACCTTGTCAGGATCGTATTCGAACGTGATGTAGAGTCGGGCCGGATAATCATCGCCGTCTTTGCGCGTGGCATCGCTGGTCTTGAGCAAATTATCGACCTTCCATTGCCACCGCACGATAGGAAATTCCTTGGGGTTGATCTTCACTTCCTTGGTCAATCCGGAAGCCGATGCATCGCTGCTGGCCTTGATGACGACACGGTCGCCGTCTCTCACCAACTCGTATGTCGTCAGCTTGGATATCTTCTTGAAAGTCAACGGCTTCCAGCCGTCCGGCAAACGACTGCCCGGTTCGCTTGCAGAAAACTTCCCCACCTCAAGCACCGCACCACCCTCTGCCCGTACGGACGTACTCGATAACAGAGCACACGAAAGGACCAGTATGGAGACCAACAGATTCCGTTTCATTTTGTGAGTACCCACATTACCGTTTCCTCCAGTCAAACCGTTAGTCCGTTTGTCGAACGCTCGTTGAATTTTTTACAGACTAGCCCACGATTGCGGTGGCATTCAAGCGAGTAACGGATACGGCATCCGTTACCGAGCCACAAGGCCATTAGTCCTAGATATCCGAGCCTCATCCGAGCGCGACCTCGACCGCCACTTTCACTTGTTCTCGAGCACGATGTAACCGCACATAGAAGTTCGCTTCAGAAATCTTCAGTTGCTGACACACTTCTTTGGTGTCTATGCCCTGCACATCGCGCAGAATCAGGACTTCCTTCTGGCCTGTGGGCAAGGTCTCGATCGCATGCCACATACAGGCGGTGGCCTGTCTTGCTACCAGCAGCTTCTCTGGCGTCCGGTCGTCCCAAAGCTTGCGGAAGAACGTCGAACGCCCAAGCCAATCCCCGTGTGATCTCAGTTGAGATAAATCTGCCTCACCACTCCAGTGAGTGGTATCCCAATTGAGGTCTGAGAACGTTCTCTGACGGGACTCCCGGACACCTCGGTCCTTGGCTTTGTGGATGAGAATCGCACAGATCCATGCATAGAGGGACGACCGGCCTTCGAATCGACTCAGCCCGCTCATCACCGCAATCCAGGTCTCCTGCACAACCTCCTCAGCGGTTGCTCGATTGGCTACATACCTCATAGCCATTCGAATGAGCGTTTCTTGATGGTGGGTAACGACGGCTTCGAATGCCTTTTCCTCCCCTGCCCGCAGTTGTGACATCAATCGACCCTCATCGTTCATCACATCGGATGCGATGCCCACCGTCGATGCCTTGCCTGCCGATACAGTACGGCGAATTGAGCCTGTATGCCTGGGGCCGCTTGTCCTCATGCTTATCCTCCGGTCTACGATTGACTGCAAGGCTTGCATGCCAACACGACAGGTTTCTGATCAAACCCATCAATTCAGCGCTCACCCATGAAGGCATGATGTACTGACCGATATATTTACAGGAAGTGATCACCACGCCATCACACAATCATCACATCTTTGTCACACGCTGATCGTTTTCGAACACACAGCCGTACGATCACACCCTGGTACCGCAGAAAACATGGTGTGTCTGCATGAGTTGAGCGAATAGGGCCGGAACAGGAGTATGTGATGTGTGACCGGAAGATTTATCTGTGGGGCGAGTATTCAGTTTCCGGTGTAGCGACCCGGATGACACCCGGCTGGGCAACTGCCAGGTGAAAAGAAAAGGTCGTCCCGTGATTGACGACACTCTGCACTTCAATGGTGCTTCCGTGCAACTCTAGAATTCGTTTTGTGATCGCGAGTCCGAGCCCGGTTCCGGTCTCACCTTCTTGATGTTTCTTCCCGACTTGATAGTACCGGTCAAAGATATGTGGGAGGTCACTCGGCGGAATGCCGCAGCCGGTATCCGTGACCTGTGTCATGATCTTCTCGCCCATGCGGCTCAGGATCACTGTGATCCGTCCCTCTTGCGGCGTATATCTGAGGGCATTCTCGATCAGATTTTCGAGAACCCGTTCGATCAGTCCAATATCGGCTGATACCAACGGGAGATGTTCCCCCAACTTCGCCTGGAGCGTCACCTGCTTGGCTTCGACAATCACCCGAAACTTTTGGACCACGTCCTGCACCAGTTCGCCGAGTGCAAACAACTCGATACGAGGCTTCATTTCCCGGGAATTCAGTTTGGTGAGCTCAAACAGTTCTGCAATCAAGTCTCCTAGTCGTTTGCTCTGTGCAGTGGCAATTTCCAGATACCGCCGTCGCTCTTGAGACGACAACGCGCCCTCCTTCAGCACCAAAGTTTCAAGATATCCCTGGAGACTGGTGACAGGGGTGCGTAGATCGTGTGAGACATTAGCGACCAGTTCACGCCGCAGCTGATCGGTCTCTTTCAACTGGCGAACTTGTTGCCGAATGAGCTCAGCCATTTGAACAAAGGTCGTCTCCAGCTGATCAATTTCATCCGCTCGCCTGACCGCCAACGGTAGACCATCGGATGGAGACAAGCCCTCAGGCTGTGCTGAGAGTTCAGCGCGCCTGAAGGTGTCCATGGCCGAGGCCAGGGAGTTGAGTTTTCGCGTCAAAAGTCTCAAACAGAGTAGTCCGGCTAGAAGGGTACATACCAGGATGGCTCCTCCGGTCCACAGGCTCAGCTGAAGAATATAACTCTCTTCCAGCATCTGCATGACAGAATCAAATTCTTCCCCGCCCAGGATGATGTACAGATAGCCTTCAATAGAACCTCCCAACGTTTCAATCGGAGAAACGGAAAATACCTTCTTCCGCGTGAGATCACGAGGGTCGTCTCCCAGTATTGGAAAGTCCTCGGCGCCAGACAAGAAGCGATTGAGCGGGTCAAGGGAGATGCGTTGTCGTTTGACCTTCCCGGGGGGAGCGGAAAACGTGAGAATCGTTCCTTGCGGATCAAGTAGATACAGTTCAATACTGGGATTAATCACCATCAGCTGGTGAAATATGTCCTTCACCACCTCGTCATTGACCCGTCCCTCCTGCATCAGGGCCTTGTCGGACACCATGTGCTCGGCTAAGGTCCGATTCAGCTTCTGGCTCGCTTCTTGGAAGTACAATCGGGTGGCATAGAGCGTGAGCAGAATGGCCACGGCGCCGATTAAACAAAAGAGCCCGAAGAGAACGGCCGCTAATTTTCCATACAGCGTGCTGAACATGACGCTACTGTTCCGACCATTCTTCCGAAAAGCTATAGCCGACCCCCCATATCGTTAAAATATACCGAGGCCGACTGCTATCATCCTCGATTTTTGCCCGCAGCCGATTGATGTGGGAATTTACGGTATGCTCATACCCTTCGTGCGAATACCCCCACACGACATCCAGAAGTGTGGCACGGGTATAGACTTGGCCAGGGTGTCGGGCGAAATGGAGCAAGAGGTCGAACTCTTTGGCTGTCAGCTCGATCGATTGACCGCGCAGCTGGACCTTTCGTTTATCGACCTCAATCATCAGGTCGCCTGCACGAATGGTTAGGGGCTTCCCCAGGGAGGCCGGGGCGCGAAGTGCGTCCATGCGCCGGAACAAGGCTTTCACTCGTGCGAGGAGCTCCAAGATGCTGAATGGCTTGGTGAGGTAGTCATCTGCGCCGACCTCCAGGCCCAACACTCGATCCAGTTCCGCCGACTTGGCCGTGACCATCAGGACCAAACTGTACTTCGATGCTCCGCGTAGCTTCCGGCACACTTCCAATCCATCTATTCCGGGAAGCATGAGATCGAGAATCACCAGATCATAGGACTTGCCAAGAGCCTGTTGAAGGCCTGCTGAACCATCCTGCGCCACATCCACATCATACCCCGTATCCCGCAGATGGAGATGCACGAGCTGGGCGATGTCAGGATCATCTTCAATCACAAGAATTGTGCGCGGCGCCATGTGTTCCTCATCCTGTCCACCGCCAACCAATCGACAATGACCGGACCAGCTCGAGTGTGAGCGCTCCAGTACCCCTATTGACACATCCGTCCTCAGACACTCAGAAGCCTCGCTGACGCGAGACTTCTGAGTGGTCTGGAAACTCTGGATATGACGCCGAAGGTCACTATCGGGCGACAAGACCATTGGCCCCATTGGGGAGACCTGCAATTCCGGTCACGGGGGTCACGCGCCCATTGCCACGATTGACCTGAAAGACCTCGATCGAATGAGAATCCTGGTTGAGCACATACAGGAACCGACTATTCCGATTCAATGCCATGTCAATGGGACCAGCCCCTGTGGGAGTAGCCACGGCTTCATGTAAGGTCAACCGGCCGCTACGTCCTACACGATAACTGGAAATGTTGTTACTGCCGGTATTACTGGCGTAGGCAAACTTCCCGTTCTTGGTAATCACGATCCAGCAGGCGGCCGTTTGGGTGGTGGAGACCGACCCGCTCCGGACGGTCAATTGTCCATCGCGCAGGCTGTACGACGAGACTGCAGACGCATTCGGTGCGCCTCCGAAGGCCTCGCTGACAACCAATACCCCTCGCGGAGTAAAGGAGAAACCGAATGGGGTTGCGCCGTTGGATGGCTGCGAAACGGGCGCAGACGCCACACCATCCTCGTCGACCGCATAGGTATCAATGATCTGCGTCGCCTTTTCCGTGACGACCAGCGTATCTCCCGAGAGATTGAACGAGATTTGTGCCGGCGCGGTGTTGGCCCCACTGAGCGGCTGAATCGATCCAGCGATTGGTTTCAACTTGTTGTGCTGTGTCAGTTCAAACCCCGCGATGTTGCCGGTACCTCCTGCATTCAATACATAGACATAATCTTCATGTGTGGCAACACTGATCGGGCGGGTCCCCCCGGAAGGCACGCGATCCGTCAGCCTGAGTTGGCGGCCGTGGATTTGAAACACCGAGATATCATCGCTGCCGGGATTCACTACCAAGAGCGCGTCTCCATCATCGCTGAATGCCAGAGCCCCTTGGTTGCCCAGGCCGCCACCTGATCCCTTCCCCCCTGTTGGAAACGATCCGGCAGGAACCAGGGTGTCTCCTTGCTGTTTGAAGACCAAGACCGCATTGCCGTCCGGATCGTTCGACATCGTGTACACAACGGGCGATTGCCAATCATCGTTGGCGGATGCCGAGCCGGTCCCCCACCCGGAAAGCGTAATCGCCGTTACCAGCGCGCCCATGAACAATTTACGTATCATCCCATCCTCCTTGGTTTATCGACAAATTGCAAGAAAGCGACTTTCCCACAATAGCCTCGCCATCTCACGCCAGCCTCGCAAAAGCATCACTTTTTTGTCACATAGCGGAGGTCGGCATCGACATCCAGTCCCCCAGGAGGATGAAATAGCCGGGAACTAGACGGATGATAATAATGTCTCGGATTCGGCAACGGCTGTGCGTCAACACCGGGCATTCAACGAACATCGGGTTGGAAACGAGATCTAGCCCCCCAAGCGCAGATTTTGGTAAATACTATATGGAAGCAGAGGTGACAGTCCCGGTGGGGCAAGCCGTGACAGATCGTGCAATTTCCAACGCGGTGAAAACCACCAACGCGTATTCTAGATAGACGCGGAGGCGGGTAAGTTTCGGATTGCCACATTTAATTGTTCAACGCTCAGAAACCTCCGAGAAAAACAAAGATGGATAAGGCGCACTGGAATGAGTGGTTGGTGTATCTCCTCAACCGACCTCTTGCCTACGGACTCCTGGAATTATCACGACGCCTTGGAGATGTCGTGTACGTACCCCGCATTGGCCACGTGATCAGTGATGCCGAGATCGCCCTCGACGTTCTGATGGACACCGAGCACTTTGATTCTCACTCCCCTGGTAGCCTGGGTTTGCTTGTGACTCAGGCGCTTGGACCATATGCACTTCTCAACATGGATGGACCAGAGCACAAGGACCTGAAGCGCAGGCTTCAGGAGGTATTTTCGTCAAAATATATCAAAGCGCTTATCGGGTCGGCCACGGACGACATCGTGGATGAGTTTCGAGGGAATCTGCTAGCCGGACGAGAGGTTGACTTGGTGGAATTCATGAAGGACTTCTCGAGCCGGATGGCCTGCGAATTGATCGGGGTCAGGGTCGATCCACATAATGAACGAGAGGCCTATGCGGATATGTTTACCCTGGCCACCGAATTCACTGCTCTGGCCGGTCTTGGTAAGCCTAGACTGTCAGCAAGCGACCTGAAGAACGCAAAGCGGATTGTCGAGCACCTTTCGGCGCATATCCGGGAGAGTTACGAGGACAAGGATCTTCGCGACGAATCGCTGACGCAGCAAATGCGATCTCGCGGGTTCACGTTTGAAGAAGCGAAGGGCGTGGTGATCATCGTGATGATTGGTGCCACGGAACTCATCACCTACGGCATGCCGAGAGTCCTCACGCTGTTGGTTGATTCCGGGCAAATTGAGAAGCTACGCGCCAGGCCTGAGCTGCTTGAGCGGGCCGTCGACGAAGGCTTTCGACTCGTGACACCATCCAACGTCGTCCTTCGTGCCGTGGTGGCTGATTGTCAGATTCGCGGCCATCACTTTCGCAAAGGAAGACGGGCACTCATTGTCTTTAACAATATTATGAAACAAGAGAAACACTTTCCCAATGCGACTCGCTTTGACATTGAACGCGCGATTGATGCGCGATTTCGCCGTCTCCCTTTTGGGGCCGGCGCCCACACCTGTCTAGGTACAGGCCTCGCCATCGCCGAAGCTCGTAAAGTACTTGAGGCACTAATGTCGGTTGAGGGCGAATACGAAATCCTCAGCCGCCGGCACAACCGTGGTCAGACCTACCCTGGCTACTCATCTTTGTTCATTCGGGTGCGGCGGCCAAGTCTTCCATAACTAATCAGTCTTTCCGAAGGACTGCGGCCATATACACGGTTTGGCCCGACTTAAGCTCACATCGCATCGCCGTACCTTCCATCGCATAGGCACCGCGCGCAAAGGTCTTGAACGGACCCCTGACCCGTCGTTGAAGCAAGTCCAACTTCCGCCCCTCATCCAATTCGAGTGCGCGAACCACATTGGCTGTAATATCCTCTTGCCTTAGTAACCGTAATGAGCTTTCCGCCAGTTCAGTCTGCAGACGTTCCAGGGCGCCTCCTCGTCGTGAGGCAAAGCCTGCAAAGAGGAGCTCTCCTCCGGGCCGAAGCACACGATAAACCTCCGCCAGAAAGCGTAGGATTGAACGATAGCAGTGGGCACTCTCGATGTTGAGCGCGACATCGAAACTCGAAGCCTCGAAAGCAAGATTCTCCGCGTCTCCTTGTACATACTGCGGCCCTGTGTCTGTTTGGTGATGTGCACGCGCTAAGGTTGTGGCACTTTGGGAGAAATCCAGCGCAATGAAAGTCTTTGGCTTAAGAGTCCGTGCGAGATAGGCCGCACCGCCTCCGCGTCCGCTACCAATCTCAATCACATCCAGGTCGGTGAACCGATCTCCCCGCGATCCCAAGGTAGCCACATATTTGTAGAGTTGCAGCGCAAAGCGTTCTGTGTCTTGGAGTCCGACGCTCTGGGGATGCGCATCGGATCCCAGTTCCGCATAGCCATAGTTCATGGTCGTCCACTCGCCAAACGGATAGCGCCGCGCAAGATACTCGTAAAGCAAGCGTGAGCCAAGACGCTTAGCTTGTCCAGCAACAAAGCCATGACCGCGCGCGCCAGTCACATAGCGCCAGGGGTGAAACGCGCTAGAGGACATGCGTTTCAACCATGCAAAAACTGCTTGAGGAGTATGGCTTGGACTGGAAGGCGAGTTGTGACCCATAGATTTGAAACCGATAGGTTGAAAATTGATCGCGTGACACAACCTTTTCGGACCTGGGAAATGACCTTTCAGTGTTGATACACAAATCCACCATACAAGAATTTGCTCGCTTCGGCGCCCAAGATAAGAACGCGTTGCCCTTTTTTAAGGTCCCCGGATCGGCGCAGCATATCGAGGCTGACCCAAATCGCCGCTGACCCCAGATTTCCCAGTTTGTCCGCGGTGACATAGATCTTCTCTTCCGGCACGCCGAAGTATTGGCTGAACAGATGGGCCAGATGTCCATTGGCTTGATGGGGCAGAATCCAATCGAACTCCCGCAGAGAATGTCCGCGTAGCATCATGGCCTCGACGCCACGCACAAACAGCTCTCCCCCATGCTCCCGCACGGTTTGCACGTGATGTCGATACACAGGCACCCGCATGCTGCACTGCGGCTGAAAAGACCCCCCGCCTTCAATGAAGAAGCCTGGTTCCCGCCCAAGACCGATCTGACCGACAAAGATATGAGAGAGGATCTGATCTTCAGATCCATCGTCCTGCCCAACGATCACAGCGCCGGCGCCATCACCCATCTGCACGTAATTCACGAGTTGTTCGTTGCTGAGAAACGCATCGGAAATGTCACAATAAGGAGACCCTGTCTCACTTCCGACAATAGCGATTGCCTGAAGCCCGTTCGCAGCTGCCATTGCCGACGCGATCTGCAGCCCGTTGGCGAACCCAGTGCAGGCCTGACGCAGTTCCAGATAAGGGCCCGTGTACTGAAGCTCGTCGGCGACCCAAGCGATATTGGGCGGCAAGAGCGTGTGAGGGGATGAGGTATGGCCAATCAGGTACTCTACCGAACCGATGCCGATTCCCGCTTCCAGCATCGCTCCGCAAAGCGCAGCCTGGCACAACTGCGGCGCCTGCATCGTGATACGTGTGCCACTGAGTGGAACGTGCAGATCGCGGCTGACATGGCGATGCGTGATCCCGAGCCGATAGGCAATACTTCTTGCACGTCGCCCCGCGCGAGGATTGCAGGCGTTCTCCAGCGCTTCAAACAAGGTTTCATTGCTGACCGCAGGCCCCGGCAGGCTTCGACCAGTGCCGAGCAGCTTCAGGCGTTTGGTCGCAAAGTGCGCAGCCATCAAAGGGCTCCCCTCTTGATGCGAGAAAATAACAAGCCCGCGTCGATGCCAATATCCTCAAAGGAATCGGCCACGTACTCAAGCATGTATGTCAGGCCGTCACGAACAAGTTCCCCCAAGCGCGAATGGTCATCACGGGAAAGGCCTAAGGCAAACGCATGTCGGCGGCTGATCGATACATGCCGTGCTTCGTCGTGCCGAATGCGTTCAAGCAGCAGACCAATCATACTGTTGCCGCCTACCGCACTATGCTGCATGTACCACATGATAGCGCACACGGCACTATCCAATTGTGACACTTGGCCGAAATGATGCGCGACGGTTTCAGCTCGTCCTAGGCCCGCGAAGTATGCCTGCGACCGCCGTCGAATCGCATGTTCATCACTGGCAGCCGGTAGTTTGGCACGTAATACTTGCAAGCTCGCTTCGTGGGCAGTCTCGTCATTCTCGATGCTGTGCAAGAGCGTCACGCCCACATTCAGAGCCTGGCGTGTCAAATGTCCGCCTTCAATCTGAAAGAGTTTAATGGCGGATTGTTCCCCGCACAACAAGGCAGGAGCTAACCTGGCCAGCGCTTCCTGATGCCTGCTATTCATCACCAAGGGAGAACCAGAGAAATCCTCACTCCATTGAGTGAACCAGGTCCGCGCTGGGGTCGGACGCCGCCGCGGAGGGGCAAAGCAGCGGAACACTTTTCTTGGAATGAGTGTGCTGCCGTGAGGCGCTGGCCAGGCAACAAGCGAATTCGTGTACTTCATGAAGCCCTTAATACCCCGTTTGCCGAAGGAGGCGTTTTTGAATAACTGCGTTGCAGCAATGCCGGCAGAACAAGCAGATCCGTTGCCAAGGCGACTAAGATGATGGAGACAGAAAGACTACTCATGGCCAGAATAGGCGCGAAATCGGAAAGCAAGCCTATCAACAACCCCATTGATAACGTCATCGTCGTGATGATCAGAGCCGGTCCAACCTGGTTGAGCACCGTTGGGATGACCATGTCGCTCGGAGTCTGATTCAGCCGCCGATACCTCGCAAGAAGGTAGATCGTATCGTCCACGATGATGCCCAAGATCATGCCCAGCACCACCGCTCCCCCAAGGGCAATATTGCCATCCGCCAGCGCCCACAGCGCATACGCCACGAGAACAGGAACGACATTGCACACGACACCGATCCACGCGGCCTTGACAGAGCGTAAAATCAATCCGGCAATGAGGCCGATGGCGACAAGTGCAATACCGAGCGAGTAGACCATACTGGCGGCGTTTCTCTGACCAAGATGGGCGAACGTGAGATTGGCGCCAGCACCGCCTTGATAGGAAAAAGGCGTGAGATGACGATCAAGCCAGGCACGGACCCGGTTATCGAACGCAATCATGGTTCGTGCGTCAAGGTTTTTGAGATAGACCGCAGCATGAATCGCCGAGTAGTCTTCGGATACATAATGCTGCAGCGACAGGGCAGCAGGCGTGTTGTCCTCCGCAATTCGTCGATAGCGCATCAATGCTGATGCGTCTCGCACACCCACCCCTTGGCGGATTCGAGGAAGATCGGCAATGGTCACCACACGGTTTACCTCTGGCTGCGCACGCAGCCAGAGTGAGAACGCTTCCATCCTTTCAAGGAACAACTGCTGGAAAATCCCGTACCGCTGGCCCGTCTCGAGGGAGTAGCTGATCGTATTCACACCGCTGAACTCTTCATCAATCAGCTTGGTATCTTGGCGGAACTCATGGCTATCCGGGAAATATTCAAATACATTGTCGTTAATCTCATTGCCAAACACTCCCACAGCGGAAAGAAGAGCCACTAGCGTAAACGATGCCACGATCGACCGAGAATTGGCCGTAATGAACCGAATCAACAGGGGAATCTGAAAAACGGCGAGAAAATCGAGACCTGGCTTTACCTTCACACCGCAGAGTAATACCGGCAATAGAATCACCGTCAACAGGCACGACAACGCAATACCGAACGCAACAATATACCCAACGGTCCGCACCGGCGGCGAGGGACTGAATGCGAGTCCCAGGAATCCCAAGATCGTGGTGAAGCTGGTGAGAGCGAGCGGCAACAAGTTGAGTGTCAGCGCATGCCCGACGCTCTCTATTGGATTGTGCGCGTCCGCACGACTATGGAGATATGATGTGGTGAAATGAACGGCGCTTGCGATGGCCATGCTGACAATAATCACGGGGACATACACAGCGATCGACGCCAGCTCGAATTCCAACCAACCGGCAACTCCGAAGGCACCCACCACTGCGAGAAGGGCGGTGAGCAGGATGGAGACGGCGACCCAAAATTCAGAGAAGAGTACCCAGAGGGTCGCCAGGAAAAGCAGGATCAGGGCCGGCAAGAACATCTTCAAATCATGTCGAACCACCAAAATATAGGCTTCTTTCAGGGCTAACGTACCGGTGTAGTGGGCGATGATTGGAACCTGACCGAGGTTGATCTCTTTCTTGACGAAGGCCCGCAGTTGTGCCATGGCGTTCAGCAAAACATCGGCATTCCCGTCGCCGGGCAGAGCAAACGTTATTTCGATAAGTGCGAACCGACCATCTCCCGACAAGAACAGGCGGCGTACATATTCATCACTCAACACACGGTCGCGGTTGACATAGAGGAAAGCCGATTTGGTTGAGGCATCATTTCCCGGATAAAGATCAGCGAAGTCGGCAATGGAACTGACGCGCTGAATAAAGGGGAGGGCTCGCTCAGCGGCTCTGATACGATCGATGACCGCATAATGGGCGGGAACGAGCATGTCGTGTTTCACACTCTCGAGAATAATAATGACGCTTTCGTCGCTGGCGTACTTATCGGCCAGATCATTGTTGACGGCAAGCAGCGGATCGTTGGTGTCGAAATAGGCGTCGTAACTGACGTTCAAGCGCAGTCCACCGGCGCCGTACCCAAGAGCGGCAATCACTACCAGGACGGCGGCAACGGTAACCCATGGGTACTTCAGGGTTGCCACCATCAACAACAGGACCTGTCGGCTAGGCTTTTTATCTTCTCAGCCCAATGGTCATCAGCATTTCTGACGTTGTCCGAGAGGTCTTCGAGCCAGTTGTCTCTGACGCGCAGGCTGTAATTGAGGTAAAGCTTGCCTGCATGGATAGTCCACGCTTCGGGAACCGTTGAGGCTATGAAACCTTTGCTCATCGCATAGGCGCAATAACCCCCGTACTGGGGCATGTACGCCTCGGAGTCATTTGCGAACAGGTCGCGGTTCCTTTTGTTCTCAAAGTGCCAAGTCGCTCCTGCATTTTGGTGCGTGAACTGGGCGCTACCTTTGACTGGCCTGCGTTGGCTGAAGTAGGCCACCGGGTCATAGCCGTGGATCGCAACATCATCTGTGGTGAACGTCCTGCTTTCCAAGGTGGTGCAGCCCACACCGGTAAACACCAGCAGGGTTAGGAAATAAAGGAGTTTCATGCTTATCCCATCATCTCCGTTCCGTTTATAGATTATCGCGACGTGGACAACAGATCTGCCTTCTTGAGCTGATCAGCCACCATACCCAAAAGAACCCTGAATGAAGACCTTCTGAGGCCGCGCGTTGCGCGAGCACAGAAGATCATCAGGCTCCATCCTCTCACTACCGCCTCATCCACGCGAACAGTTTCGTCAGGATATTCTTCGTGCGTTGCGAAAAGTGCGCCTTGCGCCAGAGATTGACGACTTTCTTGTTCACTTCAGCCTGGGTCGGATAGGGGTGGATCGTTCCGGCCAGGACCTTGGCGCCGGCGCCGGCTTTCATAAGAACTGAGAACTCGCTGATCAAGTCGCCGGCATGTGCCGCAACAATCGTCGCGCCCACGATCATGTCCGTATCCTTCCGGATATGAATTCTGGCGAACCCTTCATCTTCCCCATCAAGAATCGCGCGATCCACTTCATCAAGCTTGTAGGTATAGGTTTCAACCTCGATGCCCTTCGCTTTCGCATCCTTCTCGTACATTCCGACATGCGCGATTTCCGGCTCCGTAAAGGTACACCAGGGCATGGTCAGGGACTCAACGCTGGCATAGGCTAACCCCAAGGGATGAGGGAACAAGGCGTTCTGAATCACGATTTGAGCCATGGCGTCAGCAGCATGGGTAAACTTGTACCGTGAGCAAATATCTCCGGCTGCATAGATTCTCGGATTGGTGGTCTGCAATCGGTGATTGACCTTCACCCCGGACCTGTCGTACTCGACCCCGACGGCATCCAGCCCGACACCTTCGACATTCGGCGCTCGTCCGACACCAACCAGGATTTCATCAACCATCACATCATACTGCCGCCCATGTGAATCGACCGTCATCCGTTTGCCGGCCTCTGTCTTCTGCACCTTCAATTCTTTTCCACAGCAGAGCAGCGTCACACCGTCGCGCAGTATCTGCTGCCCGACAATGTCCGCCGCGTCACGATCTTCATTCGGCAGAATGCCATGCTCGGTTTCAATCAAATAGACTTGGCTTCCAAATCGTGCAAACGATTGCGCCAGCTCACATCCGATTGGGCCTGCTCCGATGACACCGAGACGAGATGGCAGCTCCGTCAGCGAGAACACTGTTTCATTGGTGAGATAGCCGGCCTCTTTCAACCCCGGCGTCGGAGGGGCAGCTGCACGGGCGCCCGTGCAAATGACCGCTTTCGTAAAAGCCAGCGTTCGGTTTCCTGCAGGCCCATCGACCTGGATGGCGTCAGAACCGGTAAATCGTCCGCTGCCTATATAGACATCTACCCCTAATTTCGCGTACCGATGGGCCGAATCGTTATGGCTGATGCCGGCCCGCAATTTTCGCATCCGTGCCATCATTGCCCCGAAGTCGTATTTCACTCCGGCGGGAACATGGAGGCCAAACTCCGCAGCGTTACGCAGATCGGCCCATGCCCTGGCAGCGCGGATCATGCCTTTGGACGGCACGCACCCGACATTCAGACAATCGCCGCCCATCAGATGTTTTTCGATCAGCGCAACCTTGGCTCCCAAATTTGCGGCAATGACCGCCGTAATCAGCCCGGCGGTGCCAGCCCCGATAATCACGATGTTGTACCGGCCGGCCGGCTCCGGATTGACCCAATCGAATGGATGCACATTGGCAACCAGCTGCTGATTGTGCTCGTCATTCGGCAAGACAAGACTTTGGTCATACTGCGGCATTAGGATTTCTTTCTCTGCCTGATGAACCATCGCAACGCATCCTCTGCTTCTTTTCCCGCTCACGCCTCACGCCTTACTCCTCACATTCTCTGGCTTCGGCGGCTTCGCCGAAAACCTCTTGTACAACATCGGCATCAATGCCAGCAGCCCCAACAATACGAAGGCGCCGATGACGTTCAGTGAGGCGATTTCTTTCAGGGAATTGATCGTGCCAAGCTGACGTCCGGCATAGGCATAGACGAACGATCCCGGAATGATCCCGATGGCTGTGGCCGCCACGTACGTCCCGACGCTGACACGGGTCAGCCCTGAGACGAGATTCACTGCGAAAAATGGAAACAGCGGTATCAATCGCAGCGTCAACAAGTAACTGAAGGCATTCTTGGCGAATCCTTGTTGCACCGGCTCGACCCACGTGCCGAACTTCTCTTCGACCCAATCGCGCAGCAGATAGCGCGCGGCAAGAAACGCCAGTGTGGCGCCGGTCGTGGCGCCGAGATTCACGAAGAGCGTGCCGAACACCCCGCCGAACACAAATCCCCCGGCCAGGGTAAGGATCACCGCACCGGGGAGCGAGAGCCCCGTCACGGCGATATAGGTAAGAATGAAGATCGCCACGGACGCAGCGTAATTGGACTCGGTAAATGCCAGCAACCGATCGCGATTTTGTTTCAGCGCATCAAGCGAAAGATATTGCCCCAGATCGAAATAGAAGAAGGCGCCGATCCCAACAGCGATGACCGCCGCAATGACAACCTTTCCGGCAATCGACCCTCTGGCCTGTTCTGGAATCGACATATCAGTCTGCATAACACCCTGTTGATCTATCATGGTGACTCCATCTGTTGCTGTCAATGCCGCAATTTCGATCTACAGACTTGGTCGCTCGACAGGCTAGATTCTTACAGACGGCTGCTCGTATCTCGTGAAGCGTATCTCGCAAACAAAGATGTAGACACACTCTTTCTATCCTGCGTTTCGCGAGATACGCTTCAGGCGCGACGCTGGAGATTACAGGAAAGGCTCTGAGCGGCTATGGCCTGGGTGTGCTGAAAGCGGGGGCTGCCCCACTGAGGGTAGTGCCGATATCCTGAATCCACGTTCGTTGAAGCCGGCAGGCCTTCGAGGACTGCCCCTCATACTCTGCCTTGTGCTGCCGGGTCGAGCAGGCCTCTTCGCGAATCGTGGCACGTTCATCGGTCAAGGAGAGGTCTGGACCGACACATCCGAGACCGATGAGTAGGAACATGAGAATTATGACAAACATCGCAGTACCCGGAAACAACGCATATGGCACCTGGATTGTATCGATTGGGAGCCTTTTCGGCCAGTTCTTCTAAAAACTGTAGCATCCATACAGAAAACCCTCTGTTGCCGATCAGCGATTGGTCGCGTCATGTTCAATGTCGAGCCGGCCTACTGCGCGCTCAAATGGATCGATCACTCCGTCGTGGTTTTGATCGAGCTCCGGGAAATGGTCGTGCAGCAATCCTGTGGTTTGAGGGACGATCACCCGCCCCGTTCGACGATCCCGCCCGTAATCATACCGTCGCGGCTGTTCCAGTATTCCAAAATGGGCAACACTGGCCGGGATCAGAGGCTGTGGCTCAACGACGGTCATCGGTTGCGCGCGCCTCTTCAGCTTCTTCGAGCCGACTTTCTTGGACACACGCGCTGAATGCGAAGGCCTCTTTGCCTTGGTCGCTATGGTCTTGTCCGATACGGACTGCGGAGAGTTCTTGCTCGCTGTTTTCCAACGAACAGTAGGAACAGACTTGCCCGATGCAAGCGGTTGAACCCGAGACAGTTTCATCTCTTTCTTCGATGTCGCTGGTGAGGACGCATGGGACAGACCGGGAACCCAAAGATGACAGAATATGACAACCAGTCCAATCAGTCCCAAGGTGAACATTCTGAATACCGTCATAGCGCGACGTGGAGCCATTGGTTTTTCATCCTGTGTTGAGCTTTTTAAGTGTACCAGGGCCATTATTCATAATATTTCCATTGCTTACACGAATATTTCATATTCCATCGGGTCTCTCTGCATAGTTCACTGATATCCCAGTTGCCAGGACACCCCTCGCTGCCGTAGTCTCCGCCTAGGAGGCCATCATGGATGAGAGCAATCGCCTGACGAAAACCAAAGAGCAATGGGCGAAAGCCCGGCGGGGCGGGGAAGAACGGGAAGTATTTTACGAGGGCGATAGCCGCCTTCCACCGGGGCAACACCTCGTTGAAACGTTCCCTGTCCTGGATCTTGGATTCAAGCCTGAGATTCCGTTGGCTGAGTGGGGGCTGACAGTCGGAGGCCTTGTGACGGCCCCGGTCACCTGGACCTGGGAACAATTCATGGCACAACCTCAATTCACCGACCTGTCCGACTTCCACTGCGTGACGTCATGGAGCCGCTTCGACAATCAGTGGATCGGCGTCAGTTTCAAGCACATCCTGTCGGTGGTGAAACCGCTCACTCTCGCAAAATTCGTGCTCTTCAAGTCGTATGACGATTACACAACCAATCTTCCGCTCGAAGTCTGCAATGATGACGATGTGCTCTTAGCCCATACCTGGAACGGCATGCCGCTGAGCAAAGACCATGGCGGACCGGTGCGGGTCATTGTCCCGAAACGCTATGCCTGGAAAGGCGCGAAGTGGGTGAAGGAAATTACCTTTGCCGACAAGGATGAGAAGGGGTTCTGGGAAGTCCGGGGATATTCCAATACGGCACTGCCATGGGAAAACGACCGCTACGGATAACGCGCTATTTTTTCATCCAGCCGCCGGGACCTTCGACGTAGTTCCCCGGCTTGGTCTTTTCGATCGCTTTTTCCCCTGCCAGCGATTCAACTGTGCTCACGCTCGCTCCATCCCGGCGGGCAATGTCTTGGTAGGCCTGGCGGCGTTTCTTATTAATCTCGTCGGCAAGCGCCTGTGCCTCCGGATTTGCCGGATCGACGGCCCCCAGATAGCCGGTACGTTTTTCTCCAACCAGACCTTTTGTTTTGGCTTCTTCAAGCGGAAGCGCGAAGACAGGCTGCGCGCAGACCAGGCATCCCACCGCCACAACCAATAGAAGTCTTTGTATCCATACCATCATGACCGTATCTCCCGCTAAAAGAGGCCGCTGTCCTCGGACAGGACCTTATCCAAATCCTTGTCCACCTTGACACGAATCTCGTGGTCGATTTTGACGTTCAAGTTGATCGTGATCGGCTTATCCGGCGCCATCACTTCAACACGAGGCGTACAGGCCCCTGTTGCGACCACTATCCCTCCGATCATTAACCCTATCGCTGTCGTCAGACTATTCGGGCGCCGCATTGCAAACCTCATCGCGATCATTGCCGTTTATGTTTCCGCTCGACTGCATCTTGAATATCATCGACAAGGCGCAGGCTTTTCAAGAGGGCCGGGATGTGTTCTTGCACGGTTAGATTGAAATTCACCGGAGGAATCTTCTTGAGATCCGGATTTCTGCCTTCCAATCGAGCCGTCAGCATCAGCGTCCCGGTTTCGGCATAGTCTACACCAACTCGCAGCAATGTATAATGAAAGTTGTTTAGCGCCTGTGTCACCAGATGCAACTGGGTATTGGTCTCCGAAATGACGGTTGATGACTCCGGCGTCGATCCGTAGCGTATGACCCCTCCAGGAGGGAGCGCAGTCACCATCCCATCCTTGACCGTCAGTCCTCCGGGCGTGATCGCGACCGGCAACGTTCCATTCAGGGTCCCGGTTCCTTGTATTCCCTGATTGTGTTCCACGCTCAGGACCTTGGCCAGATCCAGATCTCGCAGTATCACCGTCGCATGATAGGGCGGCTTGGCAACGTCCGCCAGGATACCCGGGCTGGCGACCGAGCCTCCAAACATCTCGCATCTGAAATCTTTCGCCTCAATGACCTGTAGTCCCTCATGAAATTTCCATGATCCTTGGAGCAGTGCAGACAGGTTCGTCACTTCAATGCCAATCTGTACCGATCCGATGGTCACCGGCGCCGGTTCGACAGTCACCAGCGAGTCAACCCCATTTGTGCGTAAGGCCATCGTTGTATTAGCGTCTTTAACGACATACTCGTCATACCGGCCGGACAGTTTATCGGCGACGATCTTGATCATTCCCGATGTCAGCTGAAATCCATGCGCCGACTCCCCCAATCCGCCCGACCACGAGGCGTCGATCGTGGACGCGACTCGGCCATCCAGTATTTCTACAGGCATCGGCAATCCGGAAACCAACCGGCTCAACCGGCGATCCTCGCTATCAAAGACAATGGGGCCGATCATGCCATGCGCCGTTCCCTGCCCTGCGGTAAACGGCTGCTCAATCTCGGCTGTGACCAGGCTCGCGCGCAAGGGAGCGTCAATACGAAGATCCGCCCTGATCCCTGCTTGATTGGCGGCAAACCGGACTTTCCAATCTGTCGCCGGAATTTTCAATGGAGCAAGATTGATCGACACTCCACCCATTGAGATCCTGCCTTGCGCATTCCATGATTTCGCGGTGACTTCAGCAAGTTGCAGCGCGACGGCGCCTTGATCGATATGAATGTCCTGGCCCATCATGTTCATCGTTGAAAAACGCATCGCCACAGTCGCCGGCCCGGCGCTGCACTGAATATCAGGGAGATCGCACCGTACGGAAAGCGCGTCGGACAGCTGAAGCGTCACTTTCGGCACAGCAATAGTCCCCTGGTGAATCTGCGTAATGGTCACGAACGATTCGGGAGAAAGCGTTCCTCCTACCGAGGCGTGTGTCAGGGACACGGTTCCTCGGAGATCGGCGATCGCTTCTTGAGCGGACAGGATCTCAGTAATGGCTTTGGGAACGATTCCTGTCACACGATAGGTTCCCTCCGCCGATACCAACTCGCTCCCCGCTCCTTCTGCGCGGCTCGTTTGAAACTCCCCAACCAATGGTCCCGCGGCTCTTCCGTAGGTCACATACAGCGGCCCTTCAACGATCGTGCGTATCGGCGCCTCAGCCCAATAGAGCATCCCCTTGACCGGCTCCCTGTTGTGAATGCTCAATGGCTGAGACCCGCGCGGGAGCATCATCAACACGGCATCGGGAATGATGCGCGGTTGGGCAGTGACAGTCGCCGACACCAACACACCGGGAGCCAGCGTCCATCCGATCTGCATCGCGTTGCCCGTAAATGTGCCCGTGTAGGCCACGGTAATGTCACGCGCAACACCCTTCAGCGCAGGCAACGTGCCGTTCAGACGAACATTTCCATCCAGGTGCGTGCGTGAATCCCTCCAGAGCGAGGTGAGCGTCGCCTCAGACGCCGCGGTTCCGGTCCAGTTCATCTCCAGCGCTCCTGTCACTTTTCCCAGATCCGGACCTATCGGAACAAGCAACGCGATAAAGGGCGCGAGTTCGCGGACATTCACCTCAAGCTGTCCTTTAATCTCAACTTGAGAACCGTTCGGGTGCGCCTGTGAGTGCCACGACACGATCGGCACAGTTTGGAGTCGTTGAGACACCAATGTAGCCGACCAGGTGCTTGCTGAATTTCCAGCCACAGTCAGACCATAGGAAGCGGTATCACGGCCTTGGAAAGTGAGATGCCCTCCCAGTTCCCCATCCCGATACTTGAGATTACCGGCAATGGTGACCTTGCGAAGCGGGCCGGTCGCTTGTTCTCGAAAGATCGTGACCCGATCCAGCTGTAACTCATCAAAGGGAAGAATCGGCAAACGACGCAACAAATCACCAGCCGTCAATAAGTTCCAGGGCGATTCGTCGTCGGCAGCCTGACTTCGCGTCACCCCCTCCCTGTCATCAAGTCCGGACGCCGCCGAATTGAGCACTTGCACGGCAATATCGGGAAGCCGCACCCGGGTGACTCGCCCACGCGCCAGTTCCGGCAAGCGATAGGCGATTTCGCCGTTCGTGAGGGAGATGAGCACTTGTTCTCCGCCGATATTCCGCTGAAAGGCAACGACGGGAATGTGCATCCCGTCCCAACGCGGATACCCCAGCTGAATCATCACGTGCTTGTAGCCGTCCTGACGAAGCCCTTGAGCCAGGAAGTACGATGCCGTTAACGGGAGGATCAAATAGATACCCACCACGGCGAGCACGCTGAAAAACAGACCGATCTGATATCGACGTGACAACATTGGCTTCACCAAACGTAATACTGCTCCGATTGGTTGTCGAATATTTATACAAGTCTGTCAAGAGGACTGCCGCACGCCGACGCAGCTCCCCCAACTCCAACGCCTCTGCGTTGACAGGGTTTCCGCCAGACCGGTATCGTGTGTCAATATTCTTCCGACCACAGGCTTCGAGTTACACATTGTTTTCTATCCAATCCGCCCTCCGTTTTTTCAACATCTCGGGCGCCGTTACGCCGGTTCCGCCGCACGCATGGGCTATTACACTCGCGCTTCTTTGTGGGTGCCTTGCAGAGGTACCGGCCATTTTCGCGGCAGATGCGCAGTCGGAACGGTCGAGCGACCGGTACATCCGGGAGTTGGATAATCTCTCCGCTCTCTGGAGCTTGTACAAACAAACCTTCATTGTGAATGGCCGGGTGGTGAGCTGGGATGAACAGGGTATCACGACGTCTGAAGGTCAGGGGTATGCCATGCTCCGCGCGGTTTGGTCCGGGGATCGCCCCATGTTCGACCGTGTATGGGTCTGGACAAAAGAACATCTTCAAGTGCGCGACGACAAATTATTCGCCTGGAAATGGAAGGGAAAGGTCTTGTCGATGAATACGGCTACCGATGCGGATACGGACATCGCGCTCGCGCTGATCCTGGCCGCACGGCGATTCGATCAGCCGGCCTATGAGCAGGAAGCCTTGGCGATTCTCACATCGATCTGGGATCTGGAACTTTTGCATACCGATTCCCACATCTATGTCACTGCGGGCAATTGGGCGCGATACGAGGATCATCCGGTCATCCATGTCGCCTATCTTGCGCCCTATGCCTATGAAGTCTTCGCAGCCGTCGATGGAGGGCATCCGTGGGGGCGCGTCATCGACGATGCGTACGCGACTCTGCACTGGCTGTACGACCAGGAGCGAGTTGCGCTGCCCCCTGACATTATCTACTGGAACCGCACGACACAGCAGCTCTCCCTGCGGCACCCCGCGAACGGCCGCGTATCGGAATTCAGCTATGACGCATTCCCCATCTTCTGGCGTGTCGCGCTGGATGCACAGTGGTTCAACCGTGCGGAGGGATCGCTCCGAACCACGATGCTCGATTTCTTCCAGCGCGAATGGCGCGCCCATGGCCGGCTCGTCGATCATTATGCGCTCGATGGAACTCCCCGCTCCGTGATCGAAGGACTTCCGCTCTACGCGACGGTATCTGCGCTGGCGCTCCATGAACAACCGGACTTCGCATCGACCCTCACTCAGCGAAAATTGACTGATCTGCAACGAACTGCATTGGCGGGAAAAGCAACACCGTACTACTTGCACAATTGGCTGTGGTTCAGCCAGGCCACGTCGCTCCAACAGGCAAGACACTATGACGAATTCCTCGGCTTTCTGCGGCCCTTCGACTTCGAAGGATTTTCCACGCACTTCCCCTGGGAACTGTTCGCCGTCACGCTCGCCCTGTTCTTTGTAGCGCGATGGCATCCGGTTTTCACTGTGGCGTTTCTGCTGTGCGCGTTGACGTTATGTGTGCGCTATCTCTGGTGGCGGATTTTCAATACACTGAACACCGTTGAATCGGGCGGCCTCGCGATCAGTCTCTCTCTCTGGGTTGCCGAATGCTATGCCCTCTCAACCGTGCTGCTTCTGCTCGTCCAAGTCGGCATCGGTCGACGCCCCTCTCCCGCTGTGCTCCCTCCGGCTGCAGAGGGATTCGCCCCGACTGTCGATGTCTTCATCCCGATTTATTCAGAGTCGTGCGCCATTCTCGCGCAGACGCTTATCGGCGCCTGCGCCATGACCTATGACCCCAAACGCGTCTATGTTCTCGACGACAGCCATCGTGACGAAGTCGCGCAACTGGCCGGCCGTTTCGGAGCCACCTACATCAAGGGACCCCGCCGGCATGCCAAGGCCGGCAATCTCAACCACGCGCTTACTCAGACGGACGGTGAATTGATCGTGGTGTTCGACACAGACCACATTCCCGTCACAAGCTTTCTTCAGGAAACTGTGCCGTTCTTTGCCGATCCTCGTATGGGATTCGTCCAAACCCCGCATCACTTTTATAATCAGGACATCTTTCAGCGCGCGCTCCGGACGTCCCCGCTCATCCCCAACGAGCAGGATATGTTCAACCATGCCATCCAGGGAGCGCGGCAGGGCTGGGGTGGCTCATTCTTTGTGGGAAGTGGAGCGGTGTTTCGGCGAGCGGCTATCACAGCATTGAATGGATTCAAGCTGATGAGCATCGCCGAAGATATCCACACCAGTCAGCACCTGCATGCCCATGGTTGGAAATCGGCATTCGTCGATAAGGATCTGGCGGTGGGACTGACGGCGGAGAACTTGGCCTCCTATTTGGTCCAGCGGCGACGCTGGATGCTGGGCTGTCTCCAGATCTTCTTCAAAGACAATCCTCTTTTCTGCCGCGGTCTGTCGATTCGCCACCGGATCGGCTATTTTGCCTCGCTCTACTATTTCTTCTTCCCCGTTGCGCGTGTGATTTTCTGGATCACCCCGCTGTATTTTTTACTCTTCCATCTGCACCCGATCTTCGCCGATGTCTCGATCTTACTGGCGTACCTGCTCCCTTTTCTTGTGCTGGTCCCGCTCATCTCTTCTGTCTTGCTGCCTGGCTGGCCTCGGCTGCTCTGGGCCACAGTGTATGAAACCACCGTCTGTTTTCCGCTCTTTCGCTCCATGTTCGACCTACTGCTTCCGAAACGGATGGGCTTTAAGGTCACCCCGAAGGGGCTGGTCTCGCACCGTCGATCGTTCGACTGGCGTTCATCTGCAGGTCTGCTGGTCGCCACAACCATCACCCTCCTGGCGGTCGGCAAAGGACTGTGGGAGTTTTGGTATTTCGGCATCGAGAAAGACGCCTATTTCTTCAATCTCGGCTGGGCCGCCGTCAATCTGATCGGCCTCAGTGCCGGCTTGCTCATGGCCTGGGAACAACCACAACGACGCGCCGAGGAACGAATTCGGAAAGCCATTCCGCTCCATCTGGAGGCCGACGGCTATTCACTCGATGGTCTGAGCCGAGACGTGAGCCTGACCGGAGTATCCCTGGAGACGGGCCACACCGACTCGATTCCCTCAATTGTCAATCTCACAGCTCATACCATTCCGCCCTTCACCTGTCAGGCTCGAGTCGTTTATCATGAGCCTCTGGCCGGACGCGCTCGATGCGGCCTGGCCTTTGCCGATCTGAATGAAGAGCATCGCCGGGCTCTGGTGTTGACGATCTTTGCCGATCCGGCCACATGGTCCGCTGCACACCGGACCAGCGTCCGCAGCAGACTACTGATGGCCGGCCACTTGCTGACCGGCTTATGGCGCAGCCTCGCTCCGCTACGAACCAGACGGCGCAAGAATCCTCGACTAGGGCTCTACCGTCTGGTTACGGTCCAGATTCAGGATCACAGGCGCACCGTGCTTCTCCGTAATCGTTCAGCCTGCGGCATCGGCCTCCTGGTGTTCGGACCACCGTTGCCTTCAAATGAGGACTGGATGATTCAGGACACGACCGGATCGGCCCGCTACAGATCGTGTTACAGCAAACTGATCGCTCCCGGAATCTGGCGGTCCGGCGCAACGTCCGACACATCTGGTCCAATAGTCGCGGACTCCGATCCATCGATCGATTCACCAACACCCGTTTCGATCTAACTGAAAGGCAACACAACACATGTGGCACCGTCTCTTCATACTCTCTCTGACTATCTGGAATCTGTTCGTGTGTTCGCCGAATACGTTCGCCGCGGACTTCGTTGAATCGTGGTACCTCTCACGCGGACGAGCCAATATGGAAATCGAGAACTACAAAGCCGCGATCGAAGCGTTCGAGAAAGTCGTCGAGCATGACCCGGACCATCGCGAATCCTTACGCAGTTTGGGTATTGCCTACGAACGGCAAGGACTCAAGGATAAATCGATCGAGACCTTCGACCGCTATCTTGCGAAATACGACGACGATCCTGAGATTGCGTTCAAACAGGCTCAGGCCCTGGAGTGGTCCCGCTACGCCACATATCGCGAGAAAGATATGCTCAAGTACTACCGCATGGGACTGAAGCGAAACGACGATCCAGCGATGCGGTTGCGATACGCGAGCCATTTGGCCGCCCAAAAGGAAACGGCTCAGGAAGCCGTGGCCCAGTACGACAGAGTGCTGGCCTCACAGCCGCACAATTCACAGGCGCATCAGGGGCTGGCCAAAGCCTATGCCTGGCTCGGCCAGAATGACCTGGCTCTCCATCACGCCAATCTCGCGCGGCACGCGGCACGCCGTGAGCCCGGTGACATGACCGCCTTGCGGCGCGATATGCTCAAAGGACGGGAACCGGCCGTGGAGGGTGTAATCTCGATGCTGGCGCAGCCGGAGAAGCCGTTCGAGCTGTACGGAATTCGTCTGGGTTCACGAGGCAAAGTGGATGTGAGTCCTTTTACCACCACCACATTGGAGGTCGGCGGGGAGCATTTCTGGAGTTCATCGGAGCAACGAACCGGCGGATACCTTTCGTTCGGCAACCAACTGCGAATCAATCCGATGCACCGCTTCGATATGCTCATCGAGTATCATGACGCGCCGCGCGGCGACGGTCTGGCCTACAAATTTGAATATGTGTATGACAGACCGTCGGTCTCGATCCGTCCCGGCGTGAAGAGAGAGTTCCGCTACGATTCATTTGCCGCACTTGCCGGCTCGCGAACGACCGGACAGCTGATCGGCCTGGCGCGATCGACACTGTTCTATACCGATGTCGCCTTTGACATCGGCTCAGTCCATCTGGACGTCACCCCCTTTGTCGGATGGGTGAGCGCAGAATCTGTGAGCAAGAACGAGCAGGTGGGCCTCGCCGCCAAAGGGGCCATGCCACTCTGGCAAACCGACAAGTGGGAATGGTCCGGGGAGTATCTCTTCTATGTGACGCACTATGGAGAGAATCAGAGCGGTTTCCGTTCAAGTCCGACAGAACCGACGGCCGGCGGCTACTTCAGTCCGCAAATCTTCGTGAATCAAATTCCTCGACTCGCCGCCACCTATACTATCGATGAAAAACAGGACTTCACGATTGCAGCCGGACCAGCCGTTCAATATGTCGATGAGTCGGCGAGGGCCGCCCAGATCCGCGTTGGAGGCGATGCCCATGCAGCCTATACAGCAAGGCTCTCGAAGCCCTGGCTCCTGAGAATCATGGTGGACTACACGCAAATTTCCAGCGTGTATACGCGTATCCAGGGTCATGCGCTGCTGGTGTATACGTTTTATTAGGACGGATGCCGATGGACCGACAATCACCGACTATCACTCAACTGGAATTTTGGCCCGTCGATATTCCCATCACAGATCCGTTTGTCGTTGCGACCGGAGCGCGAGTCGTCGCGGAGAACGTTTTTGTCCGTATCACCCTGCGTGATGGTACATGCGGCTATGGGGAAGCGGCGCCCTTTCCAGAAGTCGGAGGCGAAGATCGGGAAACCTGCCTGAATGCGCTGTCCAGCCTTGCGCCGACGCTCATCGGACAATCGGCTCACGGCTACCGTGAACTCGCCGCCCGCATGGCGCAAGCAACTCCTCTACAACCAGCCGCCCGCTGTGCCCTTGAGACCGCGCTGCTGGACGCCTCTTCCCGGAGCGCGAAGATTCCCATGTGGCAGCTCTGGGATGGCGCCGACGTGCGACCGCGCGTCACCGACATCACGATTCCCATCGCCACCCAGGAAAAGACGTTATCGCTTGCGCGCGGTTGGTATGAGCGGGGCTTTCGTCTGTTCAAGATGAAAGTGGGAAAAGATGTGGATGCAGATATACGCCGATTGGAATCCCTGCACCGGGCGTTACCCGGCATCTCGTTCATCGGTGACGGCAATCAGGGATTCTCACGCAAAGAATGTCTGGCCTTTGCCAAAGGTGTCAAACAATTCGGCGGAATGATGGTCTTGCTGGAACAGCCGGTGGTGCGGGATGACCTCGACAGCATGGCCGCCATTCGACGAGAAACCGGCATTCCGGTTGCAGCCGATGAATCGGTGCGCTCTCTCGATGATGCGCGCAAGGTCGTCGAACAAGGCGCGGCTGACTACATCAACATCAAGATCATGAAGACCGGTGTGATGGAAGCAGCGAACATCGCAGCGTTCACTCTGAGTTCAGGACTGAAGCTCATGATCGGCGGCATGCTGGAGTCCCGTATTGCGATGGGCTGTTCGTTCAGCCTGGTCTTAGGTATGAAGGGGTTCGATGTGCTGGATCTGGATACCCCGTTACTGCTTTCGACAGATCCCATCCAAGGTGGCTATCGATACGACGGCCCCACCCTTCAGCCTTGGACCGAAGCAGGCTTAGGCCTATCGGTAATCCTTCCTGAAGGCGCCTGCATGATAGTCAGTAGATAAGGCTGTCTCGGAGAAGGGCGCTCGATTGACTGGACTAATAAACGAGACTATCATTTCGCATGCATCGAATGGCCATCTTCCTTGTGCTCTTGTTGCTGATACTGACGTTCAACGCCTACGCCTGCATCCTGCCGTTACCACCGACAACCCAAATGGACTGTTCCTCAGGAACAGAGGACCCTGTTCGAGAGACCTGCGATGCCTTTCTTGAAATAGGCCCGCACTCACAGTTTTCTTCTCAGCTTTCCATCAGCTCGCTCCATCTTGAATGCACGGTGCCCGTACATGTTCTTCCCGATACGCTTATCCCGCTTGTTCGCGTAACCGAACCACCACGCAGTGCCCATACTCCCATCCATCCGTCGATCCACACGACGGTCCTGAGAATTTGATACCCTCTCCCGTTTCGCTTCCTGCTATAGCTCGCTAGGCGTTTTCATACTTGTTCGATTGCCAGATCTACAAGACTGGCCGTGGGCGACAAGCCAGAAAAGGGGGAATTATGTCTGACATCAGCAGAAGAACATTGGTGACCACCGGCGCCTCTCTGCTCGCGACCGGCGCTTCATGGATGATGCTACGGGGAGTGGATGCCGCAACACCCGAGGCAATCCATCATTCGACGCCACAGTCCGATGCGCTCCCGCAACCTGCACTTCTCCAAGCGGCAGGAAAAGCGTCCGCCCCGGAAAGCCATCACATGATGGATGAAATGAGGCGATGTATTCAGCTGTGCCAAGATTGCCATTCGCTCTGTATCCAAATGATCGGGCATTGCATAGAACTCGGTGGACGGCATGCGGCCCCAGCCCACATTCGTTTATTGATGGACTGTGCGCAGATGTGTTCGACGACTGCGGATTATATGGCCCGAGGGTCTTCGCTTCACGATCGCACATGCAGTCTCTGTTCAGAGATCTGTCGGCTATGCGCGGAGAGCTGCGACCAAATACGGGGAGACGATCAGTTGGTAAAGCAATGCGCCGAAATGTGCCGCCGCTGTGCGGAATCTTGTGAGCGGATGGCACCGAAAGGAACGGCGTAACCGCTCAATAACAGGATGCACGCCCGGTCGCCACTCCAGGCGGCCGGGCCATGCTCAAAGTATCATCACACCCCGTTATTCATGAGGTGTCAGAAAATCGACCGCCGACTGAAATGAGCGCATCTTGACATTCTCCCCTGCCGAGTATTACGAGGTGCCTTGATGTAAATCAGCCCACACCAGAGGAGTTCGATATGGGCGCATGGCACCTGGGACAAGGACAGCGATCGCTCAGAGCCTTCGTCTTGGCCTTGGCCTGCGCACTTCTCCCTGGCTGCTTGTTCATTGAGTCGCCGCAAGAAAGAGAACAAGCTGGACCAGCCCATTCAACGACTGTTCAGGCTACGAGCGCGGGCGTTACGGCTTATATGAAAATCTGCCGTGCCAACAATGTCCCCATTCCACCTGATTGGAAACCCTCCGCATCAGAATGGGAACGCCACGGCAACCTCAGTACTATCTTGTTGACCCCCAATCATCTGGACAAGGTACAGGCTGACAACACGACGTTTGCGAGCGTCTGGTCATACGCCTCCCCGACCGTTCGAGGCGCCTGCCTTGCGCTTGGGAGGAATGGCGGTACATTCCAAGTCATCTGTCAAAGCGCCACAACCGGGCATGCTTGTTTTTGGGGAAACGATCCGAGTCAGGCAAGTTCCAGTTGGAACCTATCGACAACAGAAGTCACGATGTCGTCGCTCCGTGATCCTGAGCAGGGATTTGCGCCGGGAACAGTGCCCTGCACCGAATGCCATCGCGGGAGCAACGCGTTTCTTGTCGCCCCTGATGACCCGACATGGGCCACCGTGTTGAGACCGGCGCAAGCTCGTCCGACATTTACGACAAGGGTTGAGCAGTCATCGCCACCAGAACAAGCAACCTCCGGTGGAATGACGATCACCCATCCGCGCTTTATCCCGATCGGAGGGAAAGCCGTTGCCCTCAACAATCCGCTTCCGACGATCCCGGGCTGCTCAGGAGCGTGCCACGAGTCTCATTATGAGATCCTGGACAAAGGCCACACGGTCGAAGGATACGTCAGGATACCGAGACCGATGGGACCCAACTGCGCGCGCAACTCCCCGCCGGACGATCCAGCCAAAACATGTTATGCAAACTGAGCGGGGCTAACCCACATTCTTCATTAGCGCTTCTGCTGCTAGCTCCAAGCGTCGCTCGTATCTCGTGAAGCGTGAAGCCCGCTTCGCCCGCTCAGCGAGGCGAGCGCAGGACGGAAAGAACGTTTCTATATCGGGTATCTTTGTTTGCGAGATACGAGATACGCTTCACGAGCAACAGGCGTTAATGCAGTTTCAGGGCAAAGACGCTGGTTCCACCGGCGGTTCCTCGCATTTCTTGCAGTTCAGGACGGTGCCAAGATACTGACTCCGTCCGGACTCCGTCAGCACCCAGGGCCTGCTGAAAAACGGCGGTTGATGCCGCACATGCTGTCCATGACCGCAGGCCAGATCTGCCACCCAATCGTTCTCTTCATCCTGATGATAACCGACAATGGGTTGATTCATGAACGCGCAACAATGTTGGACGCTTCACCCTCGATCATTCGTTTGTCGCTACCGTTTCTCAAAGGGCAGCTCCGGACGGTCAGCGGCTGAGAAGTAGGTCCACCGTTTGTCAGTGTTTTGATCGAAACTGCCGAGAAACACTACCTGCCGGTCGAGGTGGCGAAACTCTGACAGGATTGCCCTGCAATCCTGTGGATCGATCACCCGCGCATCGAACTGCCCCACCACATAGATCTGACCTTTTCCTGCCAGGTAAATATTGCGGCGTCCCGCATAACCCGTGTCGGGGAATAAGTCCGTTAACGATGAGCACCCATTCAGCCCCTGTACTTTTAGTACGAGATTGAACCTCTGGAGAAACAAATCCGTGGCGGTCCGAACAATGGTGAGCCGGAGCTTAGCAGATGGGAACTCCGCCGAAGCTGGCTCCGGCGCACTGCTGTTGCATGCGGTGCTGAGCAAACAAAGACTCCCGAGAAATATCAGCCAAAGCAGCGGCCTCACTTGGGCGCAGCCACCTTGGGCGCGGCGCCAATGGCATCGAGACCATCCTGCGCGCAGGCATCGTCAAGATGAGCGCCCGGCGCTCCGCCGACACCGATCCCGCCCACGACCTCGCCGCCGATCTCAATCGGCAGCCCGCCGCCCAGAATCAACATCTCGCCGTTGATATCGCGCAACGCCTGCAACGTGGGCACCTTCATGATGAGATCCGCCAACTCCGTCGTGGGCCTGCGCATACCAGCCGCCGTATAGGCTTTTTTCCGGCTGCTGTCGACCGTATGCGAGGCCGCTCCATCGGCCCGTTCCATCGCGCGCAACACGCCGGCCCGATCGACCACGGACACGCTCACGCGGTATCCATCCTTCTTGCAGGATTCCAGTGCCGCATGAATCGCCTTGTTGGCAACGCCAAGGGGTAATACCGATTCTTTGGGCAGCTCTTCGGCCAAGGCCGACCGCATCGCCGTCGGCCCAACGAACAATGCAGTCATCGCGGCGACGGCTGCAATCAGCACCCACGGACTCTTTTGTTTATTCATATTCAATATCATAGCGCCTCCTCACTCGTATGATTTATGGCAGTCCGTCGAGCAGTTGCTTGAATGTTTGTATCTCGTGAAGCGTATCTCGTATCTCGCAAACAAAGAGTACAGCGCCCTTCTTTCCGTTCAGCGATTCAGGCTCGCTCGCCTCGCGGCGAAGCCGAGGGCCTCGTTGAGTCGAGGCAGGCTTCACGAGATACGAGGAGCGATTGTAGCAGAAGTGCTTGTGAGCCTTACAGACTACCGTGAACGTTTTCGTGGTTTCGGTGTCGTTGCTTCTGAAACGGCAGGACCCTTGGTCTCTTTGCGTGAGCGTACTGAGCGTATGGTGATACGCCTGGGACGGGCTGTGTTCGGCGCGATGGAAACTCCGAGATCCTCGATCATGGCACGCAACGGTTCTGCGACTGACCAAGCCTGGGCCGGACACCCGCGTGGATGATGCGGCGCATCGCCGTCAAAGATTTCCGAGACCTGCCCCACACAGGCTTCCCCTAGGTGTGCTTCCAGACCATTGAGAAACGATCGGGCTTGGGTCTTCGTCCTAGCGGTCTTCCCAAAGACGGCAAGCCACGCCGTGATGAACGGACCCAGCAAAAACGGCCAGACCGTCCCCTGATGATAAGCGCCGTCCCGTTCGACGACTCCCCCGTCATAGTGTGGGCGATACCGGCTATCCTTAGGAGAAAGCGTGCGCAATCCGACCGGTGTAAGCAGATGCTCATGGACAACACGAACAATCGCAGCGGCCTGCTCCTTCGTCACCAGCTCGTCGCAAAGGGACAGGGCAAAGAGTTGATTCGGGCGGATCGATGCATCGCTACCGCCTGGTCCATCGATGACATCGTAGAGATATTCCCCCTCCCCATACCAAAACTTTGAGTGAAAGGACTGGATGGCCCGCGCCCGATCCTCACGGCACTGCACAGCGAATGCCACATCACCGAATCTCGCAGCGAGCTCCGCCCCGACTTCCAATGACCGTATCCACAACGCTTGAATTTCAACCGGCTTCCCATGGCGCGGCGTAACCGCCCAGTCGCCCACCTTTGCATCCATCCATGTGAGCTGCATGCCGGAGGCGCCGCCGGCAATGAGCCCGTCTTGATCCATGTGGATGTTATAGCGGGTACCCCGGCGATAGCCGTTGATAATCTCTTGGACAGCTGGCCACGCAGTGGCGAGAACGCGTGCCTCGTCGTTACTGTAAGTGAGATACCGGCCAATCGCGTGGATAAACCAGAGCGAGGCGTCAATTGTATTGTACTCCGGCTGTTCCCCGGCATCGGGAAAGCAATTCGGCACCATGCCTTCCGAGACATGGGCGGAAAACGATTCGATGATACGCCAAGCTGTTTCATGCTGCCCGGTGACAAGACACAGGCCCGGCAGGGACATGAAGGTATCCCGTCCCCAATCGGTGAACCAGGGATAGCCGGCAATCACCGTCTGTCCGGCGCCTCGCTCAGACAGATAGGCCCCGACAGCCTGCTGGAGTGCGCCGGCCAAGGGGTCCGCAGGCCGATTAGTTCGATTGGATCGTTCGCGTCGCGTTGCCTCACGCTTCGCAAGAGCAGCCGTATCGATGCGATCCACCGCTTCACTCGTCAAGACCAGCGTCTGGTCTTCTCCGGGCTCCAACTCGAACCGGAACTCGCCCGGCGACCACCAATCTTCTTCACAATCGAGCCCACGTTGGCGTTCAACTGGAAATTGTATCCGCCTATACCAATCCGGTTCATGGCGATACGTTCCAGAGTGGACGGCCCGCACGGGAGGCACATCGGGATACGGCTGCCACATCACCCCGGCCGGCCCGATTGAAGCATCCGTCGAGAGGCTTTTGTTTTCGTGATGAGTCGCATGATACGCGCGTCCGCTCAGCATCGGCCGGACGCGGAGGCGAACGGAGCAGTCCTTCGCGCCAACCAGCTTCCATCGCACGATGACGAGATCCCGGCCGTGCACGCAGAAGATTTCACGCTGAATGACGGCCCCGCCGCAATCAAAGGTCCATCTCGGCCAAGGCGCCGAAGAGAATTCCGTGCACGCAACATATCCGGAAGGATGTACCGCGCCCGGATAGAGATTCGTCGAAAGAGGCATCGATTGGTCGTCAAGATCAATCCACTCATCGAGATGATTCACCAGCACAAGCCGGTCAGCCGGAGGTTTGCGCGCAACCAGCAATATCGCATGGTACCGCCGAGTATTCGCGCCGGCCACGGTGCCCGACGCAAACCCGCCCCGCCCATTCGTTTCAAGCCATTCCAGGCTCAGAGCGCGATCAAGGTCTTGGCAATCCACCCGCTCTATCTTCATCTTCGCCCACCCATTCTTGGCGGCGCTGATCGATGGTTCCTAGTGCGCGCATGCAACGAGCACCGCCCACAATTGTGACTTCCTATGATCTTGTGTGCGCGTTGCGCGAGCAAGGGAACCACCGATCTGTGCCGCCCTACTCCCCGCTCTGTTGAATCAGCTTTGCCACCAATCCCGTCCACCCCGTTTGGTGGCTCGCACCGATGCCGGCCCCGTTGTCGCCATGGAAATACTCATAAAAGAGAATCGTGTCGCGCCAGAGCGGATCGTCTTGAAACTTCGCGGTGCCTCCGAACACAGGGCGGCGGCCTGTGCCGTCGCAGAGAAAAATATGGGTAAGCCTGCGCGACAGCTCCGCCGCGACCTCATTCAAAGGAATCGAGCGTCCGGAACCGGTCGGATACTCCACAGTGTAGTCATCGCCCAGAAAGTAGTGAAACTTTTGAAGCGATTCGATGAGCAGATAGTTCACCGGGAACCAGATTGGCCCACGCCAGTTCGAATTGCCGCCGAAGAAACCCGTGCTCGACTCAGCCGGCTCATAATCGACCCGATACTCCATACCCATGGCCGAGAGTGTGTACGGATGATCTTTGTGGAAGCGCGACAAGGCACGGATGCCATAGGGAGAGAGGAATTCATCCTCGTTGAGCATATACCGCAGCACCGACTTCAGCCGTACGGAGTTGACCAGGGAGAGGAACCGCCGAACCTCTCCGTCCCGCGATTGTGTCTCCACATGGGAGCTGAAATCAGGCCGGTTCTCAATGAACCACTGCATCCGGTGTTTAAACCGGGGGAGACGGTCGATCAGTTCGGAGTCCAGGGTTTCGACCGCGAAGAGCGGGATCAACCCGACAAGTGACCGTACTTTGAGCGGAACCGTCCGGCCGTCGGGCAAATGCAGAACATCGTAAAAAAATCCGTCTTCTCTGTTCCATAGCTCGATCTTTTCACCCCCGATGTTGTTCATCGCCCGGCAGATATAGACGAAGTGCTCAAAGAACTTGCTGGCAACATCTTCATACGCACGATTCTCACGGGCCAACTCCAGCGCAATCGACAGCATATTGAGGCAATACATTCCCATCCAGCTGGTCGCATCCGATTGTTCGATATGTCCCCCGGTCGGTAACGGCGCACTTCGATCGAACACCCCGATGTTGTCCAACCCCAAAAAGCCGCCCTGGAAGATGTTCTTTCCCTCGGCATCCTTTCGATTGACCCACCAGGTGAAATTCAGCAGCAGTTTTTGGAACACCCGCTCGAGAAAGGTCCGATCACCCACACCTCTCCGCTTCTTCTCGATCTTGTACACGCGCCAAGCCGCCCAGGCATGGACCGGCGGATTGACGTCGCTGAATGCCCATTCGTACGCCGGAATTTGCCCGTTCGGATGCATATACCACTCGCGGAGCATCAGAATAAGCTGCTCCTTCGCGAAAGTCGGATCGACGATCGCCAGTGGAATACAGTGAAACGCCAGGTCCCACGCGGCATACCACGGATATTCCCACTTGTCCGGCATCGAGATGACATCGGCATTGTACAGATGGGTCCAGTCTGCATTGCGCCCACGAAGCCGATCACACGGCGGTTCCGGCATGCCCGGATCCCCCTTGAGCCAGCGATTGAGATCGTAGTGATAGAACTGCTTGCTCCACAGGAGTCCGGCGAAGGCTTGCCGTTGGACCAGCCGCGCATCGTGGGAGAGGCCCGGCGGCGCCAACTCATCGTAGAACGCATCGGCTTCCCGAATCCGCTGCGTAAATACTCCGTTGAATCCACCGTGCGACAGCCCCTGTTCACCGTCCTCATTTGTGAAGCGCAGGTGGATGACCTCCGATGCCCCGGCCCCAAGGGTAAAGATGTAGTGCGCCGCGGCCTTCGAGCCTATCTTGCCATAGTTAACTGCCTGTTTATCTGATCTTATGACATATTCGTGAAAGCTATCCTTTACATACCTTGACCCGTCTACATCGCCATACAACCGTCGGCTATTCGTTTCATTTTCCGTAAACAACAGGGTGGGTTGCCGTTCGCAGAAGAGACGACGACGGCCGTAGTATTCGTGGTCCAGCTCGATCACGCTCAGGCCTTTTGCAGCCGTTCCTTCCCGCATTCTCGGCCGACGGGCATCGAGCCCCCACGACCAGGTGTTCCGAAACCAGAGTGTGGGCAGGAGCGTGAGTTCAGCAGGGTCCGGCCCCTGGTTCGTAACCTGAATACGGATCAGCACATCTTCAGGAGTCGCTTTGGCATATTCCACGGTGACATCGAAGTACCGATTGTCGTCGAAGACGCCAGTATCGATCAATTCATATTCCGGATCCCGCTTGCCCCGGCGACGATTCTCCTCGACAAGTTTTTGATACGGAAACTCCGCCTGCGGATATCGATAGAGATACTTCATGTAGGAGTGTGTCGGTGTTGAATCGAGGTAGAAATAATACTCTTTGACGTCCTCTCCATGATTCCCTTCGTTGCCGGTCACTCCAAACAGCCGTTCCTTCAGAATAGGATCTCGTCCATTCCAGAGGGCAATGGCGAAACAGATGTGCTGGTGGCGATCGGAAATCCCGGCAATCCCATCCTCATTCCACCGATAGGCGCGTGACCGGGCATGGTCGTGAGGAAAGGCTTCCCAGGCAGTGCCGTGCGGACTGTAGTCTTCACGCACCGTGCCCCAGGCGCGTTCGCTGAGATAGGGTCCCCACCGTTTCCAATGTTCTGTCCGGCGGGCGTCTTCTTCCAGGCGCCGGCACTCAGCTGATTGCGACGGCTGAGAGACGGCTGTTTTCCGGGTTGTGTCGGACATGCGGCCTCTTCATAAAAACGCGCTGATTAAGACGTGAGCGCACTGACATCGTATCGCTGGATCAAAACGCCCGTTACGATGCGCTGATCCCACCGCTAAATCAACCCTGAGCCGCCACGCATCGACGCTTCAATACGGGAATGCGCCTGTCTTCTTCTCGGTCGGTTTGGACCCCGACTCAAGAAACGGCGGAGTTCGCTCGCATGATTCATGGGGTTGATCGAATGGACAGTGTGAATATTGCGAATGATTGATGATTCAGTGTCAGGCTTACCGGTCGCTCACACTACATCGCAATGGAAGAAAAAGGTCAGGAAGAGAAGAGGGGATACGATCGAACGATGAAGACTTAACTCCAGACAACGCGTTCCTGATTTAACAGATAGTCGATGACCTCAATACTATTCTGCATCTGCATCTGAGCTTGCTCAGACATAGGCAGGACCGCGCCTACCAGCTTGCCCGATTCCATATCGTGGAGGGATGGAATGTTTTCGCCTCGAAACTTTTCATGATCACTATGGAAGCTGGCCACGAGAGACCTCCCTGTTCCTGTTAAGCCCTTTTCGGCTTCTTTTTCTGCTTCTTAAATACAAGCTGAAACCGAACTGCCCTATGCGCTTGAGAGAAAGCATAGCATATGCCATCCCTTTATCATGGGACGCACCCATCTCATTGTATTTAGTAATATTTTACGGATTGACTGAGACAGGCTTGAGAGGAGGGAGAGCTCCCAGATACCCGAATGCCCCCTTATTGAGAAGCACCGAGTCAGGACGCAGGCGAAAGTCGTCATGCTCGGCATCCACAAACCGTGGATCAGCGACAAGATCCGATTCCGGTTTGAGTTCCGGGGCAGGAACGTGTGGCGGTCCTGCGATCATGTAGTCGCTCTCGCGATTGAACATGGCATTAAATGAGAGTGTGGCCTGACTGGTAGCGGCAACACTAAAACCAATCCCGTTGAATCCGACAATGTTTCCGGATGCCTCGCTGCGGGATGAGCCCAGAAAAGACGCCCCGCTGCCATTTTTCACCAGGGTATTGCTGATCAGTTTTGCTTTGGCGTGATCGCCGACCAGGACTGCCTCGAAGAGATTCCGTGTAATGACGTTCCGCTCAAGCCGGACCTCCGACTTTCCCGCCGCATTCACCCCGTAATCATTGTCATGGATGACATTGCCGACGAGCACGGCCTGCGAATCGGCAAATTGCACCCCAGTGGTTTCACTCCCCCCAATGACGCAATCTTCGATGCGGACATCCCGAACTTGTTGCCCGAACACCATCCCCTTCACATGAAGACCTCGGAGAGTAATCCCTTTGCCGTTGAAAATCCCCACTGCATGCCCGCCACGCTCATTGACGGTCATGCCGGTGATTTCAATATCAGTCGCCCCATACGGCCACTTGCCGACATGCAGGACACCCACGAGATCGCCGCGTCCCAGGAGAGTGACCTGCTCGACTCCGGCGCCGACCAGCCTGATCCCCTCCTTGCTGTGAATCGTGAGGTTTTGCGGATATGCGCCGGGCTTTACAAAGACAGTGTCGCCCTTCTTGGCGCTATCGACGGCCTCTTGAATCGATACGAAATCGCCGCTGCCGTCCAGCGACACGGTGATGGTGCGAGGAGCGTGGACCATAGGAGCGTCGGCCCACACTGAGCCGCAAGTCGCTGCAAAAACCAGCATGAGAAAAATCATAGAGTGCATGGGCACGGTATTACAGGCGAACGAGACAGCCTGTCAACCGGGATATCCGGCCGTCGGGATTCGGCAGGATGCTGGAAAAGGCCGCCGGCTTCTTGGAGGTTGAGCTGAAATAAGTTGGATCTTCACTCAGCCTCGGCCTCGACCTGAGCCTTACGTCTCATGTATGCTCCGCGCCCATGATCCTTGTGGGACTCACAGGCGGCGTGGCAACCGGAAAGAGCACTGTCGCCGCAATGCTCAAGCAATGTGGCGCTGTCGTTATCGATGCCGACCTATTGGCCCGTGAGGTCGTGACACCAGGCAAGCCGGCTTGGAAGGAAATCGTCGCAACATTCGGCAAGGGTGTGCTCAATTCCGATCGCACCCTCAACCGTCACGCACTTGGCGTCATCGTCTTTCGCCATCCTGCTAAACGTCTGGTGCTTGAGCGCATTATCCATCCTCGAGTGGCACGGGAACAAAAACGTCTCACCAAAAAAGCCGCCCGGAACAACCCCAAGGCCGTCGTTATCTACGACGTACCGCTGTTGTTCGAAGTCGGCATCGATAAGCGGGTGGACACAACCCTCGTCGTCACCGCCGACCGAGAAACCCAAATAGCCCGGCTAAAAACACGAAACGGTCTCTCCCGTGCCGAAGCCATCCGGCGCATCAAGAGCCAGATGCCATTGTCGACGAAAATCCGATTGGCCGATTACGTGATCGACGGGACTCTCCCGCTGAGCCAACTCCGCAAACGGACTGCGCACCTATTCAAACAGCTCATAATGTTTTCTTAAACCGAGCCAATAGCTTCTACCGTCTCCTTCCCTTACTGTGATACAGTCCGCGCATGCGCAATATTGTCATCATTGGATCCGGCCCTGCCGGGCTGACAGCCGCCATCTACTCCGCTCGCGCCAACCTGGCGCCGCTCCTTATTGAAGGCTGGCAATCCGGCGGACAACTCACCACCACGACAGAAGTAGAGAACTACCCCGGCTTTGCCAGAGGCATCATGGGCCCGGAACTCATGAAGGACATGCGCACACAGGCAGAACGGTTTGGTACCGAATTTCTAACCGGCGATGTCTCAGCCGTCGCGTTCACGCAGCGTCCGTTCAGCATCACGATCGACGGCGAACAGACCGTGCAAGCGAAGACCGTTATCATCGCCACCGGTGCGTCGGCGATTCAAATCGGGTTGCCGAATGAGAAACGGCTGACCGGCCACGGTGTCTCCACCTGCGCCACCTGCGACGGGTTTTTCTTCAGAGGAAAAGAACTGATCGTGGTCGGGGGTGGAGACAGCGCCATGGAAGAAGCGAACTTTCTGACAAAGTTTGCCACCAAGGTCTCGATTGTCCATCGTCGCGATAAGCTCCGCGCGTCGAAGATCATGCAAGACCGGTCCATGAAAAACGAAAAGATCTCGTTTGTCTGGAATTCCGTCGTCGAGGATATCCTGGGTGACGGGGTTGTGACCGGCGTTCGGCTCAAGAACATCGTGACCGGTAAGACCCTGACGATGCCCTGCGCCGGGGTGTTTGTCGCCATCGGCCACAGACCCAACACCGCCTTATTTGCCGGCCAGCTGGATATGGATGCCAAGGGATATCTCGTCACAAAGAAGGGCACGGCCACCAGCATACCGGGAGTCTTTGCCGCCGGGGATGTACAAGACTCGACCTATCGCCAGGCCATCACCGCCGCCGGTTCCGGATGCATGGCGGCAATCGACGCCGAGCGATTCCTTGAAAGCCGTGAGGGGTAAGGCGTGAGGCGTCAGGGGAAGGAGTACACCGGATGGAGAAGCCCCATCGGCGGCTTGATGTTTGGAATTCATCGGTCGAGCTTGTCCTTGCTATTTACCAGGCGACGGAAAAGTTCCCCCAGGAAGAGCGATTTGCTCTCACCAGTCAACTGCGCCGGTCTGCCACCAGTGTGCCAAGCAATATCGCCGAAGGTGCGGCACGGCAAACGAAAAAGGAGTTCGCCAACTACATCCACATCGCTCAAGGTTCCCTGAGTGAATTGGATACGCATTTGGAAATCGCGCGTCGTCTCAATTATCTTCCAAATAGAGACTGGGAAAAACTTGATGGCCACATTCAGCGAATCGATAAAATGCTGAGCGGGTTACTCCGTCACCTCAAAAAGAATAGCCGCCTGCTGACTACAAACGCATCCGCCAACCCCTCACCCCTCACGCTTCACGCCTCACGGCCTTCACGATGAGATGCGCCATCGTCCATTACCATGAGCTCGCTCTCAAAGGGCGCAACCGCGACTATTTTGAACAGCGGTTGGTCCGTAATATCCGCCTCGCCCTCAACGGGTTGGGCATCACGCAGATCGAGCATCTGCGCAGCCGCATTCGCGTTGTTCTTCCACCGGATACTGACACCGGCCGGGTGCGGGAACGGCTTGCACGAGTCTGCGGAATCGCCAATTTTTTCATGGCCCAGTCGGCGTCGCTTAATTTGGCGCAGCCCGATCTCGATGGCCTCAACGCAGCTATCGTCGAGGATCTCCGGCCGAAGTCGTTTGCAACGTTCCGTGTCACAGCAAAGCGAGCAGACAAACGTTTGCCGATGACCTCGATGGACGTGGAACGCGCGATCGGCGCCGCCGTGTGCGATCGACTCGGCAAACCAGTCAGCCTTAAGGATCCCGACATCACGATTTACATCGAATTGCTCTCCAAGGATGTCTATTGGGCAATCGACAAAGTACAGGGGCCTGGTGGAATGCCGGTGGGAGTCAGTGGCACGGTTGCCTGTCTGATTTCAGGCGGGATCGATTCCCCGGTCGCCGCCTATCGCATGATCAAGCGCGGATGCCGCGCATTCTTCGTCCATTTTTCAGGCCGCCCCTTGGTCAGCCGCGCGTCAGAGGAAAAGGTACGCGACCTGGTGCAGAGCCTTACAGCCTACCAATACGAGTCACGCCTCGTCGTCATCCCTTTCGGAGAAATCCAGCGGGAGATTGTGTTGAACACGCCGGCGCCATTCCGTGTCGTGCTCTATCGACGTATGATGCTCCGGATCACAGAGGAACTGGCGCGGCAAGAACGATGCTGGGGTCTGGTCACCGGCGACAGCCTGGGCCAGGTGGCATCCCAAACACCGGAGAATCTGTCCGTCGTGGGAGAAGCGACGCAGATGCCGATGCTTCGACCTCTCATCGGCATGGACAAGCTGGAAATCACCGACGAGGCCAAGCGTATCGGAACCTACGAGACATCCATCGAGCCGGACGAGGATTGCTGTAAACTCTTCACCCCGCCCCACCCCAGCACAAAAACTCGAATCGAAGAACTTCGAAACGTCGAACGTGCCTTGGATATCCCTCACCTGGTCAAACAGGGACTGGAAAAGGCCGAGCGGTCTGAATTCACGTTCCCCGGTTGATGTAATATTCGCTCCAATTGCAGACGGTGACGCTCCAATCCGTTCCCTCTGCCGCCACCGCGCCGATCCATCCGGGATCAAGGGAGAGAAATCGAACGGGCCGCCTCCTCTCATCAGAGGCAGTATCGCCCAGGACTAAACAGCCGTTTATTCCGTCGTCCGTCAGCTCAAGATAGTCGCGATGGAGAGGGAAGGTCATCCCCCTGCCGTCAGCCTTGAAGACCGCTTCCCTGGCCACCCAGGCTTTCAGAAACCGCTCATGCCGCTGTGCCGGATCACCATGTTCGATACATGTCAGATCCCTCTCCGACAAAAACCGCTTGGCAAGGCGGAGCACATCAACTTCTCGCCGCACCTGCTCAAGATCAACACCAACCTCCTGACCTTTTGCGACAGCAATGAGGGCCCGGCCATGGGAATGGGTCAGATTGAATTGGACAGAGGGATAATCTGAAAGAACGGGCTTTCCATCCGGCGTTCTCCGAATTGTCAACTGTTCAGGAGACGCACCGCAATACCGGCTTAGGATCGCCCGCAGCATGGCATGCGCAGCCATAGATCGGCGCCGGTGTTCTTCGGATATCAATCGCTCAGCGCGCTCCCGCTCATCCTGCGAAAGAATAGACGCGGCACGAGGAAGTTCGGAATCAGCGACTTCGAGTAAGATTCCCCACACCTGTACGTCTCCATGGTGCATGGCGATCGGAGATCGCCATGCACCATCAGTTTCGAGCGGCACCCGTTGGAAGGTCACCTTTGCCTTATCCATTCATCCACCCGCTCCCCCGCCTCTCCTAAATCAGTGGACCACGGCTTGACCGTTGCAATAACCACCTCCGACACGGTAAGCTCCTACGAACGTCGTCGAGCGACTGCTCCTTGCCTGCTCACGATTCACACATCGACAATCCGGCCTACGGAGAGGTGCGAGAGTGGCCGAATCGGGCAGTCTCGAAAACTGCTGTCGGGGTAACTCGACCGTGGGTTCGATCCCCACCCTCTCCGCCACAATGTCTTAAGACAAATATTTGTTTGTCTTAAGACATTGTGGCGAGATCTCGCCATTTGCTACTGCAAATGGCGGATCCGCCCTTCGACATTCCTAAAACCACATGTATTACCTATACATCCTGCTAAACGAGGCCGGAACAAGAACTTATACAGGTGTAAGCAATGACGTTGCCAGGCGCCTAAGAGAGCACAACGAAGGCCGGGTGAAATCTTCCCGTCCTCACCGTCCATACAGAGTAATTCATACGGATGCATTTCTAACATTGAGCGACGCGCGCAAGAAGGAACGGTTTTACAAATCGACGACGGGACGCCGTAGATTGAAGGATATCCTTTTGTCCAGATGATAGCTCTCTCCTATCCTCCCGCTTTCTCCCACAAGGCTCGTCGCAACTCCACCATGGCCAGCGTGTCGCGCTTGCAATATGCGAGTAGCGATTCCTTGATGGTTTCCTTGTTGACCCAATCGGTTTCCTTAAACACCATCCGATAATAGGCCTGCGCAGCGACGCCTCCCTCTTGGATCGCCAAATCCTCATACGCCAATGACGGCACCATGGCAGGCAGCACGGACTTGATCGAATAGGACCCGCCGAATGCGGGATGATAATAGTGGTCCCGGATTACCGGAAATAAATCCCACAGCCGGCAAATCACCCGCTTCAACTCAGCCTGCATCGACGGATACCGATCGGCAAGCCGTTCTAGAATCGACTGCTCATACGGTGAATAAACACAGATGCTGCCTTCCGAGCCAAGCGACTCGATCAACTGTGTCGTCAGCGCGTCGCGAGGGTCGCTAGATTCAGTATGAAGATACTCCTGATGCCGCCAACGGCCTGGTGCTTCCTCGATATGATTCGACCATTGCACCGGTATCGGCTCATAAGGCCTGGTGTCGGGATAACAGGGAACTCCCGGCATGATGGTTTCAAAATCCAAATGATGGACCGGATATCGGACCGACGCGAGGGCCTCCTTGAGTTTGGGAGAGATCCATTCGACGTTGGCCTTCACACGGCGTTGAATGGCTGACAGTTTGACTCCGTCAGGAATATCGTCGATGGTCGTCACGCCCTGCCTGGCCAAGTCGGCCAAACCACGCAACGATCCGGGCAAATGATAGATCCAGCGATCCGGCTTCCCTTTCGTGCAATGTGCCCAGTACGGACATTCATACGGACTGTGGCAGTGATCATCCGGTTCGATCTCCGGTGGTTCCGATCGCAGAACGGCCTGCTGCATCGGCACCAGTTGACCAGGCAGATCAATGCCGCGGGCGGCAACGAACTCCGTCATGTCTTGTACTTTGAAGAGCACGTCCAGGTCGAGGACGTCACCCCGGTAGACATACTGCGAATTCAAGTGCATGAGACAGGCCGAGAGAACCGTGAGCCCCGCCCCCTGCAGGACGTAGCGCTGAATCGCCAGATCGTGGAGATGAATATCCTTCACACGCGACGACGATTTCACCTCGATAAGCCGCCAACCGAGATGCTGTCCTTCGTTGCCTCGCACACGCTCAAGAATATCGACACGGACAAGGACGCCGTCATACAGAAACGCTCCTTCAAAGATAGCCGGAATCGTGAGGTCGGACACCACTGATGCCGTATGGGCCAGTGCCGCCTCACGCTGCCGATAGCCTTCGCCGATCAGCACACCGCCAGGGAAACGGCACCGTGCCCGCTCGCCGATTTCAGTGCCCATATCAAGAATGGCCTGCGTCGAGGGATCCGGGGGGCTGGCCCGGTCAGGATGATGAACATCAAAATAGACCCGCTTGTGACATTGGAGCCCGGCCAAGAATTTAGACTTTGAGAGGCGCGGGATGACGAGAGGGATCGCACGCTGGTTTGAATCAAGCATCGTAGACAAAAGCTAACGGACCGAAGAGCGGTTTGTCTACAGCTCTTCTGTTAGCCCACATTATTCATGACCGCTTCTACTACAACCGCCGATACGCCGCTGCGACGAGCGTGGCCGCGAGCGTTGCGCGACCAGCGGGCAGGCTCGCCCCTCGTGACCTCACCATACTGTTTCAAGTATGCTTCGGTCTCTCAGGGCTCCGCATGCCCGTCTCGCAAGGCGTCTGGGCGGTTTCGTCACGAACCGTCATGAATAATGTGGGCTAGGATAGTCATCCCATGGCCAACGGTGTCGCACAAATCAGACGCTCTGTCTTGACCCTTGCCCTCCCCGTCACGGTGAGCAGCCTGCTCCAGAGAGCGGAAGGCATCGTGGCGGTCTTCCTGGTCGGTGGGCTGGGAGCTACCCACATTGCGGCCGTCGGGTTGGGACAACTTTTGGCTTTCATTGCAACGACATTAGTCTCCGGCCTGTCGGTGGGCACCAACGTCATTGTCGCCCAACTGTGGGGCGCCCGGCGATATCAGGATGCAGGGGAAGCTGCGCGCCATTTCCTCTGGCTCTCAGTCGCCATATCGTTAGTATTGGCCGGCCTTGGCATGGCGATCAACCACCTTGCCATGCAGCAGCTTGGCGCAGAACCCGGGGTCATCGAACTGGCGCTCCCCTATTCGACCATCATTTTTCTGGTGATCCCCTGTACCGTACTCCTCCAAGTCTTGTCGTCGGTCCTTCAAGGCACCGGTGACACGCGGACACCGATGTACGCCATGATCGTCGTCAACCTACTCCACATCCTCATGGCCTATCCGTTGATCTATGGCCGATGGGGAATCCCCGCCTTGGGGATCAAGGGAGCCGCCGTTGCCGTCGGCTTCGCTGAAGCGATCGGAGTCGCCTATCTCCTCTGGCAGTGCTGTCCAATTTTGAAACCATCGCTCGCGTTGCGCCTTGACCTGGTCCGCTCGATTTGGGATGTGGGCGCGCCCGTATCCGGTGAACGGGTTGTGCAACAGGCCGGAATCCTGATCTACACAAAAATCGTGTTGCTCTACGGCACGGTCACCTACGCGGCACATCAAGTCGGGCTATCCATCGAGTCGCTATCCTTCCTGCCGGGCTATGGATTCGCCATTGCCGCCGCCACAATGGTGGGACAGAGTATCGGCGCCGGGAAATATACCCGCGCGAAGCTGGAGAACTGGGAGGCCAATCGCCTCGCGCTCGTTATCATGGCCGGCATGGGCATCGTCTTTTTCTTTTTCCCCTATCTGCTGCTCCGCGCATTTACCACCGACGACGCGGTCATCGAACTCGGCACCATGTTCCTGAAGATCGTCGCGCTGCTCCAGATTCCTCTGGCTCTCACGATGGTCTTGGCCGGTTCGCTGCGGGGCGCGGGCGACACCCGCTTCATCATGGGCGCGACCACCGCCGGCATGTGGGGCGTACGGGTGCCGATGGCGCTCATCGTCGCCCTCTGGCTACACCTCTCGGTCTATTACGTGTGGCTGGCGATGATCGCCGACTGGACGGTACGGATGGCACTCTTACTGTGGCGCTACCAATCCGAACGCTGGCGGCAAATTCAGGTGATTCGCTAAGATTAAGACCATCATCGGATTGAACAACCACTGCTCAAAGCCCTAGTTCCATTCCGATTACGAGCCTATCGTTCCGATCAAATTGTCCAAACAAACCATTGCGATCGCCATAGAACAGATCAAATCCTGTCCAAATTTTTAAATTATCCCGCAACTCATAACTAACTTTTGGCCGAATGAGTCCATCACCTTGGTTTACGCTTTGCAGCCAGAGCACTTCAGTTTCTAACGTTTCATTCAAGAAATGTCTTCTCAGTAATATGGTGCTCGTGGTGTCTAATGTGTCGCGTACAATACCGTTGGCTGGATGAAGCAACCAACTTTGAAACAGCTGGAAACTCACCAACGTATCCTGAATGCCGGACCAATCCAGCCCTAGGACATAGGCTATTTCACCACTCTTGATCACACCATCACCGTCCCTTCGGTTCATGGTCAGCACGAATCGATCGGTATTGTAAATCGCTTCTCCACGCACTGTCAGGTTGCCAAAGGCATTGCTGACCGACCCCCCGATGAGATGGTTGCGCTCATAACGAGGATTCACCGTAACCGTGGCACCGCCAGGGGCTAGAAACACCGACTGAAAGAAGACAGGGAAATCCGCATAGTGGTAAAGATAATTCACGGTAAAATCCCAACCATGCCAAAATCTGGAAAACCGCATGCCGATATCGGAATCGGTTATGACATTGTTGGGGCGTTCAATAGGCCGAAGATTCACAGCGACACCGGGGGGCGCTTGGGGAACTATTAGAGATGAGGCAAAAGCAAAAGTGGCACCCGCTTGAGGCAGCCGATGATAGGTGCGATCCGGTATCCATAGGAATTGCAAGTTCCCCCCTCCAATGGGCAATTCGGCATTCAATGTCCAGAGCGGAATACGAGAGTCGTCAAAAATATCCAGAATGAATTCCCTGAAGTCTTGCGGATTGACGACGTCGAGCAGTTTCAGACCATCTGCCTTACCCCAGACGACCTGTTGCTTGCCAAGCGTGAGATGCGTACCCCAGAGTCGCGTCCTCAGGTAGAACTCTCGCAGTTCTATGTCGGTTCGGTCGCCCAATAGTAGACGGCGGGAATTCGACGCAACCTCCCCTTGGCTAGGTCGACCAGGTTCCAGATGGTCGAACCCTTCGGCATACAGCCGAGCGATACCGGTGATACGGGTATCTTCACTCCAACGATATTCCCACTGTGGATCAAGCACAAACTCCATTTTATCGGCACGATCTGTTGCAGTCCCATAAGCCGCTTCCGATTCAAGCACAGCACTAAACCGATGATTGCTCAACAGACTCGACTTCGTATCGTCTTGCGTGCTCTCGGCAAGGGCGCTGGCGGCGATAAGCCAACCAGCCAGCGCCAGGATTCCGCACCTCGTATATGAACTTGGCATGGGTCCTTAATATCCGCGTCGCAAGGCATCTTCTGTGAACATTTCATCCTTGACACTTTGCCCATAGTTCACATCTTTGAAGGTAAACACAGTCTTGTGGCCGGTCTTGTGGTTTTCGACAGATAGTTGATGGGCTGTCCAGATGTCCTGGATCAATGTGATCTCCCTGACCTGGAGAGTCTTCAACGGATTACCCGCCACATCCCAGTACTTGGCTTGACGGACCATCCAGATCTCGGCATCAATCCAGGACTGCACTTTGCTGTAGCCCAATTCCTTGGCCGTTTTTTCATTTACGGGAATCTCTTCGACTAAAAAGCACCGATGACCATCGATGGTCTCCTCGCCGAGAGTTTTCCAAGAGTAATCCTCAATCCCAACCTTGGTTTCCTTGCGAATGTCTTCATACGTAAAGTCCGTCCCAAGAAAGTAGTCCCCGCGATCAGACGCGGAAATACGGCGAACTTTTCTGGCGGCGGGCAAATACAACCATTGATCATCATCTCGATCAGCTTCCGGGTAATCGTAGGTCAAAAATGCCGTATCCTTAATATTCGAAGGACTCAAATAGAAGATGATAGTGCGTTTCTCTTTCCCAAAATACTTTCGAAGGCTCTTTGTTTCCCGCACTCGTTCGGTGCCGCTGCGATCTGTCATTGCCATAGTAATAAAACGCGAGACGACCTCTCCTTCGTTACGCGCATTGATGCGTCGAGCAATTTCTTCGCCGGCAAGTAAAGATTCCGCTGCAACATTGGAGACGGACAAAGGAATCAACAGAAAGAGCGCAATAAACAGATTCTGCATGTGCGATCGCATAGCAATTACCTTCCTTCCTTCATGGTAGACACGGATAAGACCGGGTTAAGCCGCACTGCCTGAGCTGCTTCCTGATCGGGTGTCTCAAACCCGAGGAAGCTTGGACGAAACACCGTCGCCAGTGCCGGCATAACGGTGATACTGGCGAGAAAACTCACGGCCATGGCCACAGCTACCAACGCCCCGAAACGGATCAGCGGCGGCACCGCACTGATCATGAGGGTGCCGAACCCCAGGCTCATCGCCAGGAAGTTAAAAAACAGCGCCCGCCCCGTAGACGGGAAAAAGTGGCCCATCCGTTCCTCAAATGTGCCAGCACCGGATCGCATGAGCTCACGAATCCGCTGTGTCGTATGCTGACCAAAATCGATCGCCAGCCCGGTCGCAATGGCTGCAAACATGGAGGTCCCCACAGCGAGCCAGATCCCGCCAAATCCCATGATGCCGTACACGAGAAGGACAGAAGCAAACACGGGCACCAGCGTAAAGAGTCCAGCACCAAGTGAACGGAACAGCCAGGACGCCATGAGCCAGCTGATGACCAAGGCGATGCCTTCACTGACGAAGTGTGTGGAGGCAATGGTCTCTAGCCAATGATGGTTGACGTTCACACGTCCGCTCAAATGCCCCACGATCTCATTGTTATTGAATTGTTTGAGGAGATACTGTTCAGCCTGTTCAATCACCGCCCGGTTGTTCACGTAATGGGACGTTTTGATACTGGCACGAATATTGGCCCGTCGATATTCGTAGTCAATTTCCTGCTGGAAATCTGTCGGATCGGAGGAGGCGGAGTAGAGCAGGAAGAGCTGCGCCACAAGGTCTCGGTTATCGGGAATGCTATACGTCTCCTTGCGGTTTTCGTTAATCGACCGATTCATCTGCTTTACGTAGTCGACCACAGACGTCGTCCCACCAACGCCAGGCAACGTTTCGACAAATCTCTGGAGAGCCTCGATGCGGTGCAGTGCATCTGGGTTGAACAAGCCTTCAGGTGTTGGGGTCTCCACCACAATATCCAGGTAATTGGTCCCGTCCATCACCTGGTTGATCACTTTGTCTGCACGATAGATGGGTTCATCATGCTGAAAGTTTTCGATCGTCGCCTCCTCGATGATGAGCCGAAACGCACCGATCGTTCCCAGTATGGCAACGATGAGTGTCACGCTGAGAATGAGCCGTGGTCGGTGAATCGCAAAGCGGCCCAATGCCGTCACGAGCTGAGCATAGCGGTCAATCGTCTGGGCGCCTTTGATCGCAGGGGAAGACTTGAATGGCACCAACATCAATGCAGCCGGAATAAATACCAGGCCATAGGCCCAAGCCCCCATAATTCCGATGGACGCAAAGAGACCAAAATACTGCATCGGTGGCATCCCGCCGGACGCATAGAGCGAAATGAAGCCAACTACTGTGGTGAGAATAGTCATCGTCAGAGGCTTCCAGACGTCGGTCATGGTCCGAACAATCATTTCCTGATGCGTGAGATGAGGATGAGCGCGACCCACTTCGTAATAGTGCGTGAGGAGATGGATCGGCTCGGCGACCGCCATCCCGATCAAGATGGAAAGGAGACCGTTGGTAATCACGTAGAATGGGATCCCGCCCGCTGCCATGGTCCCGAAGGCGGCCGCCGCCGTGCCGAGCACGACCAAATTCGGTAGCAACATCCCGCGCACCGTCCGAAATGCGATGAAGAGGACAATAGTGATGACGATCGCAACAACCGGGTTGATTCGCTTCGCATCGTGGTCAATGTAGTTGAAGAGATATCCAGAGATCGCCCCTTCGCCGGCCACATGGAGCTCGACCCCTGGCAGCTGAGCGGCCTCTTGAACCAGGCTCATGAATGCCTGATAAGTTGCCTCGCTCTTCATCTCGTCAAGGACTTCAGCCGTGATCAAGGTCGCCGTATCATCACGTGCCACCAGGCTGCCCTGGTAGAGCGGAAAATCAGCTATCGCCGCACGAATAGCATCGGCCTGGACTTGCGTGGCCGGCAGAGGTTGGAAGAATTTGCTGACTTGCATACCGTCAGCAGTGCCGACAATATTGTTCTCCGTTGCCAGGCTCATCACTCGATCGGGGTCAACGTTGGGAATGGTTTTGACTCGATCTGTAAGCCACTGCACCAATTGCAACGTTTCGGGGTTAAACACGCCAGTGGAACCACGATTGATAACCGCGATCACAAACGGATCCGATAAGCCGAAGACCTGTTTGACTTGGTCCCGATAAACTCGAGCGGGGTTATCCTTGGCAATGAAGGAATCAGCCGACGTATCCATGGTCAACTGCGGGATAAATGCGGCCAGGCTCACTATTAGCACGCCTCCAGCCAGAACAAGCCCCTTGGAGTGCGTGGTGACCCACCAGAAAAACCTTCTAGCCCTATCAGAATGCATGGTCTCGCTCATTTCGCCCCCTCCTTATAGTGTATATACACGTATCTTTCAGAAACATTTAGCATTGCTTGTTCCTTGATCCTCAATTCCATAGTCGGAGACCTGGGAGACGGAACTTATAGCGCTCGCGATTCTTTTATCGACACAATCATCTCCGATATCAGCAAAAGTTATACCAGTGTATATACACTTGTTATGACCTAAAACGTCCCTCCCGCTCTCAGGAAGCTCACAAGAGGGATTGTTTGCTTACCGTCCGAATTGCGGCCAATTCTTTCAGCAGCGTCTTAAAGCGTGAGAGCCCAAGATCACGGACAACCAACTGCTGTGCAGTTTTCCAATAAGGCAATGCCTTCATTAGCGCATCTCGACCCGCAACAGTCACTTTGATCGACTTGGTTCGCCCATCCTTGCCAGGTCCAACTGCAATCAACCCTCTTGCTTCCAATACTTTCAAGTTCCGTGTCAATGTGGTTCTGTCCAGGCCAAGCCGATCGGCTGTTTCGGCAATTGGCAACGCCCCTGCTAAGTGAGCGACTGTCAACAAGGAGAATTGTGTTCCCTGTATCCCGGAAGGTTCAAGGACGGCGTCATAGAATCGAGTGATCGCACGAGCCGCTTTCCGCACATTGAAGCATGCGCACTCAGAACACTGACTCAGCGAATACTTATCATCGGATTTCATATTGGTGTATCTACACTCTTATTCTCTCGCTGTCAAGCCCTCCGTGCGCCACACAACTCGATACGGCCAGAATTGTTCTTGCCCCAGCGCTATCAATCGGAACGCTGGCGGGCGATTCAGGTGATTCGATGAGAGGCATATCACCATCAAGCAATGTTCTGTCATTTCGTTTCTCCTAACCCATCTTCCACCAGAAACTCGATCCCTCCCGTGACGACGTCGTACATGGCGCCGACAATCGCGATGCGCCGCTCTCGGACGAGGCCATCGAGCGTTCGGCTCTGCCTTCGTATCTCTTGAACAACTCGCAAGACATTTTCTCTTGCGACTGCATCTACGATCGCGAGCCCTTCAGTCGAAGATGGGTCACTGGCGGCCTGAGAGGTCATCCCATTAGCCGACCGCTGGATCGCGTTCACGATGGAATCGAGATGCTGACATCCCGTTGCTTCAGCAGCCGTCAGGCCTGAGCCCAGGAACTTGACCGCGGCAGAAACCGCACCACATCGGGTGTGCCCGATCACCAGCATGAGTTTTGCCCCTGCCACGGCACAGCCGTATTCCGCGCTGGCCAGCACCTTTCGACTTGTGATGTTTCCGGCCACACGGATGCTAAAAATGTCTCCCATGCCAAGATCAAAGATCAATTCGACCGGCGTGCGGGAATCGATGCAGCTGAGCGCCACGGCCAACGGATGTTGCCCCTCGGCGGTCGCGCGGACCTGACGACTGAAGTCTCTGGTCAATCGCCGCCCGGTACGGGCTCGTTCATGGCCGTCCTTCAGGATTTGCAAGACTTGCGGAGGCGTGAGCGTTTCCTGGAGTTCACGAGTCGAATAATCCACATATTGAATCTGATCTTCGAACTTATACTCGCTCAGAAATCCGATCAGACTCACCTCAATACCGCGAGCCGGCCCTGCCTGCTCCTTGAAATCACGAATCAGGGCGAGCACGTCCGGATCGATATAGTCCGTATTCTGGGCATCAAGCAACACGCGCCCATTGCGTGGCACTTCGGCCAGCACTTGAGATAACGCCGCACGATTGAGAAAGCTCTCCTGGTTGGCCAGTTCAATATGGACGACATCGCCGCCCAAATGCTTCTCCACAAAACGGCGCACCGGGCGGCGCATATTGCTGTTCAGGATAAACCCGACGGCTACGGCAAGGCCGATCACAATACCGATCAAAAGATCAGTGAACACGATAGCCGTCACGGTGGCTGCGAACGGGATGAATTGATAGCGGCCCTCGCGCCACATTTGTTTGACCAAGGCAGGGCTCGCCAATTTGATACCGGTCATGAGCAAGATCGCGGCAAGACAGGATAACGGAATGGTATTCAGCCAGGTCGGAATAAGCGGAACGCTGACCAACAGCAATGCGCCGTGAACGAGAGTGGCTCGTTTCGTTTTTCCACCGGCAATGACGTTGACGGAGCCGCGGATAACCACTGACGTGACCGGGAGCCCGCCGATCAATCCACATGCCACGTTTCCGATCCCTTGCGCCAACAGTTCCCGGTTCGGCGGTGAGGTGCGCTGTTGCGGGTCAAGTCGATCGACCGCCTGCAAATTCAGTAAGGTTTCAAGAGAGGCCACGATGGCAAGGGTGACACCGGCGGTATAAATCGCAGGATTAGCCCACTGCGAAAAGTCCGGCCGTGGAAGGAGCCGAAGGAATTCACCCACGTCACCCGCCACCGGCACCTGAACCAAATGGCTCGGCTTGATGAGCCAGGGATCCCCCAATTGTTCAAACCACAACCCTGCTGTGACCCCGAACAGGACCACCGCAACGGGAGCAGGCATGAGCGACTGCTTCAGCGGCTTCCAGTGATCCCAGAGAATGAGCAACGCAACGGATACCAGACCGATCACGGACGCACCGAGCTGAACGTCTCCAAACATCCTGATCAACTCAGAAAACGTATTTTCGAAGTCCGGCTGGGAAAAGGCCATTTCTCCTTCAGGATCAGAGTCATGCCCGACAAGATGCGGAATTTGTTTTAAGATGATGATTACGCCGATCGCGGCCAACAGTCCTTTGATCACACTGGATGGGAAAAAAGCGGCGATCACTCCGCCTTTGACGGCGCCGAGGATGATTTGAAACAATCCCGCAAGAATCACTGCTGTCAGAAAAGCTGAATACGAGCCGAGTGAGAGTATTTGAGCAGCGACGACCGCCGATAACCCGGCTGCGGGGCCGCTCACGCTGGTATGTGACCCGCTAAAGAGCCCAACTAGAATACCGCCGACTATTCCCGCTAACAGCCCGGACAGCAGCGGAGCACCGGAGGCAAGCGCAATCCCCAGGCATAAGGGCAGAGCTACAAAGAATACGACAAGACCCGATTTGAGATCGGCAAAGAAAGTACCGGAGGATAGATCGTTCGTCGTCACCATTGGTCCGCGGTCCTTCTTCTTTGTGCGCATGTGCGCCACTATCAAGATCGGCCGGCACCTCTATTGTTGAAAACCCGGCTAGCTTCTCACAGGAAATTCCAAGTCAGCCAAAGTCGGGGCAACTTTTCTTATATTGCGACAGGCGAAGAGCTTCAGTCAGACATTCTGCACCATTTGCAGACGTGAGGCTCCGCGCTGCTTAGCCGCCAGAGGCGGACCTCAAGCCGCACACCTCCGAATATGTATGATGGGGCCGGGAAGATCAGACTATGCGGAAGGAGGACGGAACACAGCTGTGGGCACTATCGGAAGATGAGGCAGGGGGCGAAACTCGGTGAATACGTGGAACAGATGAAACCTCTCCGGTTCGGGTGAGGACGAGAAAGCGGAAAAGTCCTCCGAAATCGGTTCCGACTCGGCGAGCATATCCGAATTCAACAGACTGAGGAGAGTAAACGGTGTCCCGATCATCTGCGCAAGCACGCAGAGACAGAGCAGCACCAACACGCATGCCACGCCCCCCGAACAAAGGAAAGTACCCGGTGCACCTATGGCTCTCCGTTTCATGATGGCTACATGGTATCACGCCCCGGCTTCGCTTGGTAGGGAACACAACTCTCCGGAGGCTTCACAACCCTGAACCAGAGTGCAACCGATGGCGGCAGGGCATCGCGCAAGCAAACCGATCGCCGTCGAGACGCCGCCTTACCGAAAACTTGCTCGGCTCAATGAACTCATCGCGTTCTCCGCTCTTCCGACCAGGCATAGGCCGCGCCAAAACAGAGACCAGCCACCACCGCCTGAATGAACGCATCCTCCCTGTGGATGGCGATCGACCACCAGACGACAGCGGCAATGAGACCCGACACACCTCCCAAAAGAACCTTGCCGCCTGCCAACCTCAGCCAATCGGTGGACAGCACCCATGCGGTCATATACACGACCCCGGCGCCAACCGACGCCCATAGATGCATGAGATCCTGTTTGAAGAACCAGACTTGGACCGCTCCCGCGATTGCGCCAAGAATAACCCCTGTGATCGCTCTCTTTACCAACACGGAATAGTGAAACGTGGTATCGGCCAATTCATTCCCCCAACTAGAATGTATATGCCTGTTCTTCCGCAATCATGAACACCGGCTTGCCGCCGGTTGAGATCTTCACCGCATGGGCCAGAGTCGCCTGCGTCTCGGCGGTTGCCGCACAGGCGCTGAGAGCTTCCATGGATGGGAAATGAATCTCGGCAATCCGGTAAAACGGCGGCGTCCCTTCGGGAGATGCCACCACCTTCGTAGCTACGAGCTTTGTTTTACCGACGAGATTCTTCACCGCCATCGGAACATGTTCTTCCTGATAAATCTTCTCGAACGCATCGATATCCGTCGGACGCGGATACAGCACCATGAATTTGACACCCGGCATGTCGGCCTCCCTGTGATGTGATTATCCCGGATAATGATCCGATACACGGCCCGGCATAGTACGCCCAGACAGGCCATAACTCAATGCACCAACCGCACAACTCCAAGATTTCCTGTTGCAATCGCCGATCGTCATTCGTGAAACGTATCTCGCATCTCGCAAACAAAGATAAACAACATGCTTTTTCCGTCCTGCACTTTACGTTTCACGAGATAGGAACAACGCAGATCAGTACAGCCATACCTGCCCGCCAGAGCGCAGCGCGACACCGGACTGCGGAGTGCATTGCTCGACACCGAACATCCAACGGCGTTCAGGGCGGAGACAATACAATTTCACGCTCTCAACCATCGATCCCCGATCAGACTTTGCCTGAGGGTGAACTCCGAGGATCTGTTGCCAGGCAGGACGCCAGAGCGACGGGCGTACGTGGATGGGATCGAAACCATACCAGGCAGGATCGAGCCGAACCAATTTCGTGCCGTACGTCGCGGACAACTTCTCGATCCCTTCGCACACAAGCTCAGACCTGTCGATGACCTGAGACAGAGACAGCCGGCAGGACGGCACCAGAGCAGAGCGAAACGCCAAAAACTTCAGATTCGACAGGCGGTGAATACTGGCAAGAGGTAAGTCTGTCAAAACAATGTCGTTCGTCACACGCCCCAGGCGGACAAGTATCTCCTCGACCCATCCGAGCGTTCGTTCAACCGAGAAGCCATAGAGGATGTCATTACCGACATCCGTCACGAGTCCCCTGGTGGCCGTTGGAGGACGCCGCTCCAATTCAGCCCACAAGCCGGATTTTATGATGCCGGGTAAGGTGCGAAAGAGAAACCGGCTGGGAGCGCCATAGGATCGCCCATGGCCGAGGGCCGCCAGTACTTCGACATCGGGCCCCCATGCAGATCGAGCAGACGAGACGACGGTCTGGAAACCGCGTGTCAGATTGCTGGCGCCAAGAGCCACGACGCACGCGATATCAGTGGACATCACCAGCTCTCAGCCGACGATCTGCATGACAGCGCTCTATTCGATGAGAATCTGCCCCTGTCCGCTCGCATCCAATCTGACGACCACTGCCGCAACATCCTCCCTGCACCGATATTGCCGCATCGTGGGATCGTCACTCTTGAGAATGGCACAACGCGATTCCATGTCTTCTGTGTCCCCTGGCTGAAACCTGAATCGCACCGTGACAATCCCTCCACTGACTCGATGCGTTTCATTGATGTCATAAGAAGAATTGGGAATGACATGCGACACCCAGCCTTGGGTCATGAGCTCGGACTCTTTCAACTTCTGATAGGTGTCATAGTGAGACTCGAACGTCTGCGCATTATCCACGAGCCATACCGCGCCAAAAAGCACTGCCCCAATGATCAACAGACTGCCGCCGATTGTTTTCATATTTCAACACGCACTGAACGATTATACCGCCGGCGGACAGGTGGTCTGTCTCGTATCACGGCCCGGCCCTCTGGTGATCTCGATCCGCCCCACCCCTTTCACATTTGCGCAAAGATCCCTTAATCCAGGCGTGATGAGGCGAAAGGGTCCGCCCTTTTCATCCGGCAAGGGTTCCCCATCCAGCTCATACACAAGGACACCAAAGTCACGGGCCTGCTGAAGCGTGAGCGCCGCGGCATACTTGCCATCCAACGAATGAAACGTCACATGATCGGCGTCGACGTTCAGCGCGGGCACGTCCAGCAGTCCCCTCACGGCGATTGCCCGCCCCTTCATGCCCGGCATCACAGCACTGACATCGGCGATCTGATGTTCGTCCGGCAATTGCTGTATCGCCTTGCGATCGAATGAGACAGGCTGCACGACCGCGCCGTCGATCTTCACGATGCCGGGACCCGTCTGTTCCTTCTCCGTCACGGCCTTGATCATGGCCGTCAGAGCTTCATTCACCGGCGTGGGAATGCCGAGCTCTCGCCCCTTCTCCACGATATATCCGTTCAAATACGCGATTTCCGTCGGGCGGCCTGCTTTCCAATCGTCATACATTGACGTATGGATATCCCGAATTTCCTGTGTCGCCTTCACGACCCGCTCCGGCATATCCGGCGGCAGCGGCACCTTGACCGCAGCCGAGACCGCCGTCACTTCCCCGACGATTTGTCTGATCACGGCAAATAATTCAGGATGATCCAGCGCACGTGCGACACAGTCGTTGATGAGCACGGTGATGGGATTGAAGACGCAATTCCAGCACATCTTCTCCCATTTGCTGCGACGGATATCTTTGGACAGGTGGCAAGAGATTCCCGCCGCGGCAAAGAGGTCTTTGATCGCGAGCAGCCGTTCACTCTCATGCCCCATCAGTTCGCCGATCGCCACGGTGCCCTTCTTGTAATGGTCAATCACGCCGGGCGCGGCAATTTTTGAGTAGATATAGGCGACCCCGCCTACGACACAATCGCGCTTGAATCGCGCGATCAGACGATCTTCGTTATCGATCCCGTTTTGCAGTGTCAGCAGCACCGTCTGCGCCGAGACCACCGGTTCGATCTGATCCATGACTTCGTCGAGATTATAGGCTTTGACCCCAAGAATGATGAGGTCCGGCTTGGGAAGCTGCCGCGCGTCTGACGCGACCTGAGGCCGGACGGTAAAGGTTCCACCGGCGCTGCGGATCGTCAACCCGTTCCGCGTGACTGCTTTGAGCGTGTTTGGCCGGAGCAGAAATGAGACATTGGGATTGCCCTTTGCCAACTGCGCCCCAAAGTATCCGCCCACCGACCCCGCGCCGACCATTAAGATCTGTTTTATGCTCATCTCCACATCCTCCACACATTGCACAGGACGCGGCGGTACTATAACATGCGACTGCGAGCAGACGCAGCGGCTTTCCCTCTCGCTCGACATGCATGATGCCTGGTTCTGATTTCAGCATTCTGAAAGAACGTCTCGCCGCCGCACGATCAATTACGATCCTCACCGGCGCCGGCATTTCTGCCGACAGCGGTGTGCCGACCTTTCGCGGGGTAGAGGGCCTGTGGCGAAACTTCCGGGCCGAAGATCTGGCGACGCCGGAGGCCTTTGAGCGGGACCCACGGCTGGTATGGGAATGGTACAACTGGCGGCGCGAGTTGATCGCAAGCAAAAAGCCGAACGAGGCCCATGCCGCGCTTGCACGATTGGAAGCGCGGACGCAGAACTTCCACCTCATTACGCAAAACGTCGATGGTCTCCATCGACAGGCCGGCTCAAAACACCTGTACGAATTGCACGGCGACATTTGGAAGATCCGCTGCACCTCCTGCTGCCTGGTGACCGACAACCGCGAGATTCCCCTGCCGTTGCTTCCGTACTGTCGCAGATGTAATGGGCTGCTTCGGCCACACATCGTCTGGTTCGGTGAAGCGCTCGATCAACAGATCCTGGCCGGGAGCTTTCAAGCAGCAGCATCCTGCGAGGTGATGATGATCGTCGGCACTTCCGGCTTGGTCTATCCGGCGTCCATGCTGATGCCCTCGGCAAAAGCCAATGGAGCCTTCATCGTCGAAGTCAACCTGGACCACACGGCCTACACATCGGATGTCGATCTTTCGCTGCAAGGCAGAGCGAAAGAGATCATCCCGTTGATGTTCTGAAGACACGTGACAAACGGACAGGGTGCTTGCGAAGCAGCGGCGCCGCTGCTATAGAACAGGAAGGAGTTTTCGTTGCCCATGGAACGTCTTCGTATCGCCTCGCTCCAGTATTTCATCAGGCCGGTTCAGACATTCGACCAATTTCGCGACCAGGTGCAAGCCCTGGTCGAAACGGCCGCCGATTACAAAGCCCAACTCCTCGTGTTTCCGGAATACTTCACCATCCAGCTCCTGACGCTGGGAAACGTGAAGCGTCCCATGCAAGAGCAGGTACGGGATCTCGCCCGGCAAGCGGACCGCTTCAGAACCCTGATGACAGATTTGGCCAGACAGCATGGCCTCTACATCGTCGCCGGCACGATTCCGGTCATGGATGCCGGCTTGGATCGTGTCTACAATGAGAGCAGTTTCTTCTCCCCGAGCGGGAAGGTCGGCACACAAGGCAAACTCCACATGACCCGATTTGAAAAGGAAGAATGGAAGGTCTCGCCGCGCGCGAAGTTTCAGGTGTTCGAGACCGATTTCGGCCGTGTGGCGATTACGATTTGTTACGACGTCGAGTTTCCCGAGATCGCGCGAGCCGCCGGACGCGAAGGAGCCCATATTCTCGTGGTTCCCAGCTGCACTGACGATCGCCAAGGATTTCTCCGTGTACGGTATTGCGCGCACGCCCGGGCGGTGGAAAACCAGATGTACGTCGTCCAGTCTTCGACCGTCGGCTCACTTCCCATGGTCCCGGCCGTCAGTCTCAACTATGGCCAAGCTTCCATTTTGACGCCCAGTGACTTTCCGTTTTCAAGGGACGGCATCCTCGCCGAGGGGATTCCCAATCAGGAAAGCATGGTCATCGGAGACGTGAATTTGACGACAATCCTTCAAGGCCGATCACACGGTACTGTCTTGCCCCTGCTCGACAGCCACCAGAGCGCGGACATCGTCAAGCACGTGGAGATCGTGCCGTTATGAACGATGCCATGTCCGGTATCGTCGTCCGCAACACGCGCCCCGAAGACTTCCCCGCTATCATGGCGCTGTCCAAAGCGGTCTACTCATTCCCTCCGCACTGGAGCGAGAGGCAACTCGCCTCTCATCTTGAGATTTTTCCCAAGGGACAATTGGTCGCCATCGACTCAGCCACAGGAACACTCGTCGGAATGGCAGCCAGCCTCATCATACGATGGGATGATTACGATCTTCATGGTTCATGGAAAGATTTTACGAACCACGGCATGTTCACGAACCATGACCCGGGGCGGGGCCGCACCCTGTATGGCGCAGAAGCCATGGTGTCCCCGGCGTTGCAACGAAAAGGAGTCGGATCGGCTCTCTATGCCGCGCGACGCCGTCTTGTGGAGGACCTGAAGTTGCCTCGTATTCGTGCAGGGTCTCGCTTGCGGGGGTATCACCGCTATGCTGACCGAATGAGCGCCGAAGACTATGTGATCAAAGTGATTCGAGGCGAACTGCGCGGCATGACGTTGGCGTTTCAGCTCAAAGAGGGCTTTCGTGTTCTCGCCGTGGTCTCGGACTATCTCCCCGGTGATCCGGAAAGCTTGGGCCATGTGGCGGTGATCGAATGGATCAACGAGCAAGTGGCGAGGCCATCAGACTATGGTCCCCGCGATCCAAAGTTCGATCCGAACCCTCCCAAGTAGAAGCATCGCAAAACGAAGCCGGTTCGAGACCACTCCAGGCCGTCCTATCGCGATTCCATCCTACATCAGAAGATCGGGCAATTCCGATAATGACGAGATCCTTATGATGCCCGAAGGAAGAGATCCTTCGGAACGGTTCTCTCGATCGAGTAACACCGCCCTCAAGCCTGCCTTCCCCGCCCCCTCAACATCATCCCGCAGACTGTCCCCGACATGCAGCGCCTCCTCCGGGTCGACGGCATGTTTGTCCAGCGCGAGCTGAAAAATCTTGGCCGACGGTTTGGCGGCCTGCGCCAGACTGGAAATCGTGATCGTGTCGAAGAGATCGGCTATGCCCAACCCACGCATCACCGGAAACAGACGCGAATCAAAGTTGGAGATAATCCCCAATTCCATGCCCGACGCCTTGAGGCTGGTCAAGGTCGAGAGCGTCTCAGGGAAAAGACGCCATGAGCCGGCATCCTCAAATACCTCGAAGATCCGGTCAAAAAAATCATCGAACCGCTCGAACATCCCGACCCGGTAGAACACATTGTGGACGACATCGAACCACCAGAGCCGCTCGCTCTGTTTGAGCTGCGCCGGTTCGGTCGCCACAAAGCTCGGGGGCGGCGCCTCTCGAAAGGCCCGGCTAAACGCCTGCTTGATCGCAGGCAAGGACTCCTGCGTTTGCGAAAAGCCGTATTGCACCGCATACTGAAGATAAATCTCAGCGACCGACCCCTTCACATGAAAGAGGGTGTCGGCCGCGTCGAAAAACACGACTCGTATCGACGAACCGGCATCCATTATCTCGGCGTGGCTCCGAATCGTTTTGCTTTTCTCTTCACTCTGCGGACACTCCTACTCGCCAAACAGCCGTTTTCTTGACAAAGAAGACCCTCGCTGATAGCTTCGTAAAACCTAATAGATCTGGAGACTTCGATGCCTTCTTCCATCTTTGTGGTCGATAGCAGCCCCGCTGTGCGTCGTTTGGTTGAACAGACCTCGACCCCCGAAGGATTTGAAGTTGTTGGATTCAACGACGGCCCGGCAGCCCTTGCTGCCGCTAAACAGGGCAACCCCTCCCTGATCATTGTGGACTACTATCTCGAAAATATGACCTTTTCCGGCTTTTGCAAAGAGATCAACAAGCTCGACAACTTGACTGAAACCTACCTTATTTCGCTGGTCAATCAGGCAGACCACCTGGATGAGAATCTGTTCCGCTCACTGGGTGTGAAAGCGTTTCTCAAGAAACCGTTTCAGCCGGACGAACTGCTCACGGTCATCAAGCATCTCCAACAGAAACAGCAGCAATCGGAACAGGGCACTAAACTCAAGCGCCGCGCCTGGCCACCGGCTGCAGCCGGTGACGACGCCGACGAAGAAACGGGCTCCGCTCAAGTTGCGACGGCTGCTCCCGGTCTCTCACTCGGCCCCTCGCTCGGTGTCGCACTCAGTGCCGCGCTCAGCGCCACATCAAGCCCTGCTGCCAAGCCGGCGGAACCGGCCATCGCTCGACCCAGTACGCCGACGCCTGCTGCCCCCGTGATCCGCACATCAGCGGCAAGTCCAGAAGATCCGATGAAGGGTCTCTTCGACCAGCTCATGCAGTCGATGACACACCAGGTCGAACAAAGACTGGCCGACGTATTGCCACAGTTTATTGAAGACAAACTGATGAGCCAAGTCCAGCCCATCGTCCAAAAAGAATTATGGGCGCAACTCGGCGAGGTGCTTTCTGAGGAACGTCTCGCCGCGATCATACAGCCCATCTTATCTCGGGAACTGCCGTCTCTGCTGGGAAAAGAAATCGCAAACCATGAGCCTATCATTCGGCAAACCATCTCCGACTTGATCGGCACGTTGGTCAAGGCGAAGCTCGACATCTGGGTGAGGGAGCAGGCCGAAGCCGGCCTCCGACAACACCTATCCGACGTCATTCGTGAACAGATCGGTTCGATCGATCAGATCGTGAAGGATGAAGTGCAGGCTACCGTACACAAGCTCGCGCCGCCGATTTTCGATGAAACCGTACGAACCGCTTCTGAGCGCGCCATCGAACAAGCCGTACAGCACATCGTCCCGGAACTTGCCGTACAGCACATCACCGCCGAACTGAAACGCCTGACTGCCTCCAGCTGACGGAAATACCGCTCGCCCTGCCCTATCCTTTTTTCCCGCGCTTTGCGGCTGCTCGGCGGGTCTTCACCAGCGACTTCATCCGCGTCACGTTCTTCCGATGCTTCCGTCTCGTCTTACGATCTTTCTCACGTCCTCGTGGCATACCGACTCCCTACGATAAAAGTGATGGGCCCCTGCCTGACCGCGATGGTATAACACAGCCTCGGCAGGGTCACAAGCTGTGCGGCCATGCCATTTGCTGTGCCGCACAGACATGTTAAGATGCCCGTCTGTTCGATCGGCAACCTGTCCATGACCACACCGCAACTCGACAAGTCTTACGACCCCAAAGCCGTCGAATCCCGCTGGTATCAGCTTTGGAATGAGCGGGGCTATTTTCATGCATCCCCCGATCACGTCGGCGCCCCCTATTGCATCGTCATTCCTCCGCCGAATGTGACCGGCTCGCTCCACGTCGGTCATGCGTTGAACCATTCGCTCCAAGACATCTTGATCCGGTGGCGGCGCATGCAAGGACGCAACGTGCTCTGGGTTCCCGGCACCGATCACGCAGGCATCGCCACGCAGAATGTCGTGGAAAAACAACTCATGGCCGAAGGCCTCTCGCGGGAATCCCTTGGACGCGATCAGTTCATCGAGCGTGTCTGGAGCTGGAAGGCTACATCGGGGAATACGATCGTCAGCCAACAGAAGCAACTCGGCGAATCCTGCGACTGGGACCGGTTGCGCTTCACCATGGACGAAGGCTTATCCAAGGCCGTCATCGAGGTCTTCGTGCGCCTGTATGAAGACGGCCTGATCTATCGTGGCGAGCGACTCATCAATTGGTGCCCCCGCTGCCTGACCGCCCTCTCTGATATCGAAGTGGAACATGAGGATGTGAAAGGAAAGCTCTATCATCTCCGCTACCCCCTGGCTGACGATCCCGGCGATGCACTCATCGTCGCCACAACCAGACCGGAAACGATGCTGGGCGACACGGCCGTCGCCGTACATCCGGACGATCCTCGTTATCGGCATCTGATCGGAAAGAAGGTCCTGCTTCCGCTGACGACGCGTCAGATTCCCATCGTGGGCGATTCGATCCTGGTGGATCTCGAATTCGGCACCGGCGCGGTGAAGATCACACCGGCGCACGATTTCAACGACTATGAAGCAGGCGAACGACATGCCCTGGGACGGCTGGCCATCTTGGATCATCATGCGCGGCTCGACCCTGTCGGCCTGCAGCACGCACTGGTCGAGCCGGAATTTATCGACATATTGAAAGGGCTTCCGGTCGCGAAGGCACGTCCGAAAGTCGAAGACCTCCTGCGCGAACGAGGCTCGCTGACCGACATCGAAGACCACAAAATGTCGGTGGGAAAATGCTACCGCTGTAAAACCGTGGTGGAGCCCTATTTGTCTCCCCAGTGGTTCGTCAAGATTCAACCGCTGGCTCAGCCGGCGATTGAAGCCGTCGAGACCGGAAAAATCAGGATCATTCCCGAAGGCTGGACCAACAACTATCTCGGCTGGATGCGGGACATCAAAGACTGGTGCATCTCCCGCCAAATCTGGTGGGGCCATCAGATTCCGGCCTGGTACTGCCTCGCCTGCAACTCACAACAGATCGTCAACGTGGACAATCGAACCGTCGTGCTGCAAGGCGCCAAGCCGATCGTCTCGAAGACAACCCCGGCTCACTGTCCTGCCTGTGGCAGTCAACAGCTTCTGCGCGATGCCGACGTACTCGATACCTGGTTTTCGTCGGCACTCTGGCCCTTTTCGACGCTGGGATGGCCGGAACAGACGCCTGAACTGAAAACCTATTACCCCACTTCAACATTGGTCACCGGCCTCGACATTCTATTCTTCTGGGTGGCCCGGATGATTATGATGGGTCTGAAGTTCATGGGGGATGTGCCGTTCAAGGACGTCTATATCCATGCCTTGGTCCGGGATGCCGAGGGCCAGAAGATGAGCAAGTCAAAAGGCAACGTGATCGACCCGCTTCACGTCATGAATCAATTCGGCACCGATGCGCTGCGGTTCACCCTGGCATCAATGGCCTCGCCCGGACGCGACATCAAGCTGGCGGAAGAACGGATCGAGGGGTATCGCAACTTTGCCAACAAGATTTGGAACGCAGCCCGATTTGCGCTGATGTATCTGGATGGAATCCGCACCGCCGTCCCTCCGGCGCAACGAACCTTTCCCGACCGGTGGATCCTGAGCCGCCTGGACCACACGATCCACACCGTGACGTCGGAACTGGAATCATACCGATTTGATCGCGCCGCCGGGACGCTCTACCACTTTATCTGGCACGAATACTGTGATTGGTATCTGGAATTGATCAAGCCCGTCTTGCAAGACACCGCACATCCCGATGGACCAAGCACCAGACAGACGCTCGTCGAGACACTCGAGATGACGATGCGGCTGCTGCATCCCTTCATGCCCTTCATTACCGAAGAGATTTGGCAGACCATTCCACATCAGGGAGACAGCATCGTCCTCCAGAACTATCCGGTTTCGAATCACACCTGGTCATCACCCGATACGGAGCGGCAGTTTGCGCTGCTCGAACAGACCGTTGGACTCATCCGCACCGGCCGTGCTCTGTTGAATTATCCGCCGGGACAGCACATTCCCTTTTATGTCGACCATGACGACCGGAATAGACATGAGCAGCTCCATCAAATCCAGCAGCACCTGGCTCACCTGAGCCGTGGCGAAGCCGCGATCACGGCGTCGGAGGATTGGCCGTCGGTGAAACTGCTGCGGCTCGTCACAGAAGGCCTTTCTGTCGGAATCACAGTCTCCGGCGATGTCGATCTTCACAAAGCGCTCGACCGTTTGGCGAAACAACTCGCGGAGAACGACAAGGAATCTCAACGGCTCAACGGCAAACTGAACAATGCAGAGTTCGTGTCGAAGGCCCCGCCGGAGGTCATCACCGAGCACCAGGAACGGGTGCGGACGATGGCCCGTGACCGTGAGCTCCTGGCCGGCAGCGCACAGCAGTTGCGCACCATGCTGGGAACCTGACCGATGGTACAGCTTCCCGCCGCAGACATCCGCCGCGCCGTTCGGCTTGGATTGGAAGAGGACCTCGGACAAGGCGATGTGACCACCGCCGCCCTTTTCTCAAAACCGGTTCCCGCCCGCGCTGAGATCATCGCCCAGCAGCCGATCGTCGTGGCGGGACTGGCCGCAGCCGTGCAAACATTTCTCGCAGTCGATCCGACACTCACGCTCACAGTCGTACGGCGGGACGGCGAACCAGCCAAGACGGGCGAGCCGATCCTATTGATCGCCGGTGACGGGCGAGCCATCCTGCAAGCGGAACGGGTCGCGCTGAATTTTCTCCAGCATCTGTCCGGGATCGCCACACTGACACACCGGTTCTGCCGCACGGTCAAAGGCCGTCCCATCGACATCATGGATACACGAAAAACATTGCCGGGCTGGCGGGCTATTCAGAAATGGGCCGTTGCGCTCGGCGGCGGGGTCAATCACCGGATGTCCCTGGGGGACGGGATGTTGATCAAAGACAATCATCTGGCGCTTCTCAATCGAGGCCCGCAGACGGTTCGTGCGGCATGCCGGCTAGCCAAGGCGTACAAGCCCGGCACCATGCCGGTCATCGTCGAAGCAGAATCCCTCTCCGAAGTCCGGCAAGCCCTCGCCGGAAAAGCCGATATCATTCTCCTGGATAACATGATGCCCGCCATGGTGCGCCGCGCGGTCGCGCTCATCAAGGGCCGCGCAGTCATCGAAGTCTCCGGCGGCATTACCATAAGGAATGTCCGAGCCATGGCGGCTACGGGAATCGATCGGATCTCGATCGGCGCGCTGACCCACTCTGCACCGGCGGTAGCATTCAGCCTGGTCATGACCCGGACAGGCCGGCGGCGCTGAGCCTCCCCAGCTTGCATGATTTATGACCTTTCTGCCGCAATCGCCAGTCCGTTCTTCGTCGCTCGTATCTCGTGAAGCCCGCTTCGACTCAGCGAGGCGAGCGTGAAGCGCAGGACGGGAAACGAGCAAGTCTCATCGTCGTTTGCGAGATACGAGATACGCTTCACGAGGCACGATTATTAGAGTGATTTCGCGACAAACCGTCACGCATAACGCGGCCTAACTCATGCTTTATCCTGCTCCACTCACACTCGATAATATTCGCAGCACCTTGGCAACCACCGCGTTGGGACAGTGCCTCTACCTCCATCAGGAACTCCCCTCGACCAATTCCGAAGCCTTGACGCTGGCTCACGCCGGCGCCGCCCACGGAACCGTCGTCGTAGCCGAAAGTCAATCGGCCGGGAAAGGCCGGCGAACACGCACCTGGCACTCTCCTCCCGGCGCAAACATCTATTGTTCTGTCGTTGTCCGTGGAATCGGACCGGAGTGTGCGCTGGCTGAATGGCTGTCATGGGTTCCGCTGACCAGCGCCCTAGCGGTGGCGGAAGCAGTCCAGACGACAACGTCGCTGTCGCTCTCCTTAAAGTGGCCGAACGACCTGCTGTTGCATGAGCGGAAAGTCGGCGGCATTCTTTGTGAGAGTTCTCATGTCTCAGCCACAGCCCCGACCGTCGTGATCGGAATCGGCCTCAATGTAAATATGCCGCACGAGTCTTTCCCCGACGAACTGCGCCCGATCGCAACCTCGTTATTCGAGGTTGCGCGTCATCCAATCGACAGAAACCGGCTCATTGCTCAGCTGTTATTCGAACTTGAACAGGGCTTGAATGAGCTGCGCTCCCACGGATCTGAACGGTTGCGCCGGGCCTATACCGCTCGCTGCAGCACACTCGGCAGACGCGTGCGCGCGCGCATGGGGCCTGAGCAGGAGCTGCTCGGCACGGCTGAATCCATCTCTACCGACGGCGCTCTGCAAATCCGGCCCATGTCCTCATCTTCAACAGCCTCGCCGCTCATCGGCATTCGCGCAGCGGATGTGATTCACCTTAACCCGGATTAATCATGATCGTTCGTCGTGAAATCGCATTGACGCCTGTTCCTCGTGAAGCGTATCTCGTATCTCGCAAACAACGATGAGACTTGCTCGTTTCCCGTCCTGCGCTTCACGCTCGCCTCGCTGAGTCGAAGCGGGCTTCACGAGATACGAGCGACGCGTGGAGCGAGCAGCAGAAGCGCGCATGAGGCATACGGCTAGGATAGTAGCGAAACATCCGGCCGGCCAGGTAGAATGCCTTCCATGCTGCTGGCTATCGACATCGGTAATACCAACGTCGTCTGGGGAATTTTTGAAGGCCGGACCCTCCTGGCCCATTGGCGATTAGCCACCGATCCCAAGACCACTGCCGATGAGTACGGCATTCTCTGCGCCAACTTGCTCGTTCGAAGCGGACGCACTCCGGAACAGATTACCGGAGCCATTATTTCCAGTGTCGTTCCCGCCCTTACGGGAACATTCGAATCGATGATCGGCACTTACTTCGCCTGCACGCCGCTCATCGTCTCCTCGGACATGGATACGGGACTGACACTCCGATACCAGAATCCCAAAGAAATCGGGAGCGACCGCATCGTCAATGCAGCCGCCGCACATCATAAATTCCAACGAGACCTCATCATTGTTGATTTCGGTACGGCTACGACTTTTTGCGCGGTAACTCACGCCGGCGAATATCTGGGTGGAGTCATTGCGCCAGGCCTCGGCATCTCAGCCGAGGCGTTGTTCGCCCGCGCAGCCAAATTGAGTAAGGTTGAGCTGGCCCGCCCCAAAACCGTCATTGGAACCGATACAGCAGGAAGTATCCAATCCGGGCTCCTCTTCGGCTACGCCGGACTCGTAGACGCGCTTGTCCGGCGAATGGAGCAGGAGCTGGGCCGCCCCTTCTATGTGATTGCAACAGGAGGGTTAGCCTCGGTGGTTACTCCGGAAACATCGTCCATTCGCAAAGTGGAACCCTTGCTGACCTTAGAGGGTCTCGAATTTCTCTTCCGGCGCACACACGGCTCATGTTCAGACACTGAACCCCGATAACTCATCTCGCCGGACTATTTTCCAGGACATTTCTTCCTCCTCCTGTTGACTTCCGATCTCCTATGGATATCTGCTGCCCTGTATAGGTATCGATATGAACCAAGAACAAGACAATTCAGAGGAAACAGTGAATACAATCGACGGTTTAGGTAATGGGGCCTCTGAAACAAGCGAACCGGGAGCAACCTCTGCAGACCCCATTCTGATAGAGACACAACAGGCACTCGCCGCAAAAACAGAGGAAGCGAAGGCGTTCAACGATAAATATCTGCGATTGGCTGCGGAGTTTGAGAATTACAAGAGGATGGCTCAGCGCGATCAGCGAGACCAAATCAAATTCGGCAATGAACAGTTGCTGAAGGAGTTATTGCCGGTCGTCGACAACCTGGAACGGGCAATTAAGGCTGCGCGTGACGACAAGGGGGGCAGCTCGGCCGTGGTCCAGGGCGTCGACCTGACCCTCAAGCAATTGTCGAGCTCTCTCGCAAAATTCGGCGTTCAGGCAGTGGAAACGATCGGCCAGGCATTCGACCCTGCCACGCACCAAGCCGTTTCGCATCTGCCGTCCGACACGGTACCGCGTGATCATGTGATCGACGAGTTTCAAAAAGGCTACCGGCTGCATGATCGCATTCTCCGGGCTGCCATGGTCAGCGTCTCGGCCGGGCCGGCGCAGACAGACAGACATGATTCAACTTCGCACTAACAGATCGTCGCTATCGGGAAGGAAGGAGTCTACCAATGGGTAAAGTCATCGGCATCGACCTCGGCACTACCAACTCATGCGTCGCGATTATGAGCGGCGGAGATCCTGTCGTCATCGCCAACGCCGAAGGGAGCCGCACCACTCCATCCGTCGTGGCCATTACCGACAAGGCCGAACGTCTCGTCGGGCAAATCGCAAAACGGCAGGCCATTACCAACCACGAAAACACCATCTTCTCGGTCAAGCGCCTCATGGGACGGAAGTTCAAGAGCCGTGAGGTCCAGGAGGCCATGAAGCGGCTTCCCTATAAAGTCGTCGAAGCCGACAACGGCGACGCCCATGTCGAATTGCGCGGCAAGCGCTATAGTCCGCCGGAAGTGTCCGCCATGATTCTGCAAAAGATGCGGCAGACCGCAGAAGATTACCTCGGGGAAAAAATCACCGAAGCCGTCGTCACCGTCCCGGCCTATTTTGACGACAGCCAACGGCAAGCCACAAAAGACGCGGGGCAGATTGCCGGCCTGAACGTGCTCCGAATCATCAATGAGCCGACTGCGGCCTCGCTCGCCTACGGACTCGACAAAAAGAAGGATGAGCGCATTGCGGTCTACGACCTCGGCGGCGGCACCTTCGATGTGTCCGTGCTGGAAATCGGCGAAGGCGTGTTCGAGGTGAAATCCACCAACGGGGACACCTACCTGGGCGGCGACGACTTCGACCTGCGCGTGATGGATTGGCTGGTGGACGAATTCAAGAAAGATCAAGGGATCGATCTCCGCAAGGACCGCATGGCGCTCCAACGCCTTAAAGAGGCGGCGGAACGGGCCAAGATCGAGCTGTCCTCATCCCAGGAAACAGAAATCAATCTCCCTTTCATTACGGCCGACGCCGGCGGTCCCAAGCATTTGGTGACCAAGCTCACCAGGGCCAAACTGGAACAGCTGGTGGACGATTTGATCCAACGCACTATTGAACCCTGCCGGAAGGCCATGTCCGACGCCGGGGTGACCGCGAAAGATATCCAGGAAGTCGTGTTGGTCGGCGGCATGACCCGCATGCCCAAAGTCATTCAAGTCGTCAAAGAGTTTTTCGGGAGAGAACCGCACCGGGGCGTAAATCCCGACGAAGTCGTCGCCATCGGCGCCGGCATTCAAGGCGGCGTGCTCAAGGGCGAAGTCAAAGATGTGCTGCTGCTCGACGTGACGCCGCTCTCGCTCGGCATTGAAACACTCGGCGGCGTGTTCACCAAACTCATCGAGCGCAACACGACCGTTCCCACGAAGAAAAGCCAGACCTTCTCAACCGCCGCAGACAATCAAACTGCGGTGACGATCCGGGTCTTCCAGGGCGAACGGGAAATGGCCAATGACAACAAGCTGCTCGGCCAGTTTGACCTGGTCGGTATTCCCATGGCTCCGCGCGGCATGCCGCAGATCGAGGTGTCCTTCGACATCGACGCCAACGGCATCGTCCATGTGGCGGCCAAGGACATGGCCACCCAGAAAGAGCAGTCGATCCGGATCACGGCCTCGAGCGGCCTGAGTAAGGACGAGGTCGAAAAGCTTGTCAAGGATGCCCAGTCGCACACCGAGGACGACAAGAAGCGGCGCAAACTTGCTGAAGCCAAGAACCAAGCCGACAATCTGGTCTATCAAACAGAAAAAAACATCACGGAGTACGGCGACAATGTGACGGCGGAAGAAAAAACACAGATTCAAGACGCCGTCGCGGCGCTGAAGAAGGCGCTCGAAGGGACGGACGCCGACGCCATCGAGTCGGCGACGCAAACGCTCACCACGGCCTCGCATAAGTTGGCTGAAGCCATGTATAAGAAAGCCTCGGCCACAGCCGGTCCCCAGAGCACCGCACCTGGAGGACAGGGAGCAGCGGGAGACGGAGCCGGTTCTGCCAAGACCGATGAAAAGGTCGTCGACGCAGAATTCGAAGAAGTGGACAAGGACAAGAAGTAGCCTACAATACGTCTCAGAGAGGCCGAGGCTCCGTCGATGACGCGACACCTCGGCCTCTCTGTATAATGTGAGCCCTAATATCCGTGAGCAAACGCGATTACTACGATATCCTCGGCGTCGAGAAAACGGCATCCGACGACGAACTCAAGAAGGCCTACCGAAGGATGGCCCGCCAGCACCATCCTGACTTGCAAACCGGCGACCACCAGAAAAAATCCGCCGAAGAGAAGTTCAAAGAAATCAACGAAGCCTATGAAACCCTCAGCGACCAGGACAAACGGAAGCGGTACGACATGTTCGGACATGCCGGAACGCAACAGGGCGCCGGCGGCTTCGACGGATTCGATTTCAACCGCGGCGGGTTCGGCGATGTCTTCAACGACATCTTCGAAGATTTCTTCGGACAGTCCCGTGGCGGCGGCCGCACCGAACGGGGAAGCGACCTTCAATACAATCTCGAGTTGTCGTTCGAAGAAGCCGTCTACGGCAAAGAGGCGAAGCTCAAGATTCCCCGCTGGGAAGGCTGCGTCGACTGCAACGGCACCGGAGCCAAATCGGCATCATCCATCAAAACCTGCCCCAGCTGCAAAGGCGCGGGACAGCTTCGTTTCCAACAAGGATTTTTCAGCGTCAGCCGGCCCTGCGGCCAATGTAACGGCGCCGGACAGATCGTGACGGAACCCTGTCCGGTCTGCCAGGGCCGCCAGCGCGTCTATAAAGAGCGGACGATCGCCGTCCATATTCCCGCCGGTATCGAGACCGGGATGCGGCTCAGGCTGTCCAACGAAGGCGAGCACGGCGCCAATTCCGGTCCTCCCGGAGACCTGTATGTGGCGATTACCGTCAAGCCCCATCCTATTTTTCAGCGGAAAGGCCTCGACATCCTCTGTGATGTGCCGATCAATCTCGTGACGGCCGTGCTCGGCGGAAAAGTGGAAGTGCCAACGCTCAAAGGCGACACTGTCATCAAGATCCCACCGGGAACTCAGCAGGACAAGGTGCTCAAGATTAAGGGACTCGGCATTCCCAGCCTCAAAGGCGGAGCAACCGGCGACCATCTGTACACGATTAAAATACAAATCCCCACCAAATTGACCGCCAGACAAAAAGAGCTGCTCACGGAATTCGCCAAGGAAGGCGGCATGTCGATGGAAGCCGACGGCGACGGATTCTTCGACAAGATGAAGACGTTTTTCGAGTAGACCGCACAGCCTATCCATACCCGGATCCCCAGAGTTCCCCATGCCTGTCTTTTTTGTACCTCCTGAGTGCATCGTTCCACCGACCATCTCCATTACCGGCGACCTGCTGAACCATCTCCGGGATAGCCTCCGTATTACCGTCGGCGAAATCGTTCTGTTTGGCGACGGAGCGGGCCACCGGTACCGCACGGAAATCACCGACGTGTCCAAACAGGCCATCACCGGACGCATTCTTGATACGGTCCAGGAATCACCCCGCCATACGCCCAGAATGATTCTTGGCCAATCGCTGCTCAAGGGCGAAAAGATGGACTGGGTGATTCAGAAAGCCACTGAACTGGGGGTGAATGAACTCGTGCCGGTAGAAAGCAGGCACAGTGTGGTACAGATCAAAGCCGATCGCATCGACTCGCAGATTGCCCGGTGGCATCGCATCGCTCTGGAAGCGGCGCAGCAGTCCGAACAGTGGCACTTGCCGACAATCGCTCCGCCACAATCCCTTGCAACACTTCTGAGAAAATGCGCGACTGGCACTGTACCACTCATGCTTGCCGAACGGCTGGAAGGGAAGAATTTGCGAACAGTCGAGCTACCGCAAAACGCGACTGGTTCCGTGCTGATCTTGATCGGACCGGAGGGAGGCTGGAGCAAGGAAGAAATACGGATGGCCGAACAGGCCGGCATCGAACAAGTGACCCTTGGCCCACATATTCTACGAGCCGAAACCGCCGCCATCGCCACCATCAGCATTCTCCAATCCCGCCTCGGCAAACTGGGATAAACAAATCTAATAGTGCAGGAAAGACCGGCAGTGCTGCAAACAGGCCTTACGAAAGGTCAGGAGAAGTTCCCCGGCTGGTATGCCAAAGAGCTAACACTTCAACGGTCGGAGGCTCAGCGCTTACACGGTAGTACAAGTGATAGTGCACACGAGAAAGATGTATACGGCGAACCCCGGTCAGCTTGATGTTTCGAGCCTGTGCACCGATCAGCGGTTGTGAGGAGAGGAGTTGGAACGCCCGGTCAAGCTCCTCAGCAAGGGCGCCAGGAGCCTTCGGCCGATTTGCAACCCACCAGTCGGAAGCTTTGATAATACCTTGCTCGGCGCTTTTGACAACAAGGATGCGGTAGGGACCGCTCACGATCGACGGATCTTTTCGAGAACATGCGATGCGCTAGTCGTCTCTCCCCTATCGGCTTCCGCAATCGCGGCGAGCAGCTTGGCCTCGTCCGAAGGACCAAGCTCGAAAGTCTCATCACCTTCCGGAGCCAGCACCGTCACGGTGGCCCCTTCAGGAAGACTTTTCACATCGACCTTGATTGTCCCATCCTGAACCGTGCCTGTGGTAATCAGCATAGCGTCATCCTAGCACTTCACAGGCTCACGGTCCATCTTCAAGCCGCTCCCCGTCATGTAGACCTCTTTCAGGCGAGTTTGAGATTGACAGAAATGGCAAGAACCCGCCATCTTAGCGGCGGCAGCACCCTGAACACCTCATCGTGCATGGTGAGTGACACAACATGGCACCCATTCATGAACAATTAGCCTCCGGACGTTGGCAGAGATTGTCACTCATGGAGCAGCTGGCCAATGTCGGTAGCGAAGTCGGACGCGCAGCCCGTTGGTATGGAAAAGATCAGCAGCGCTGTGAACAGCCGTTCATTCGCGCATTGGAATTGTTGGACCTGACGATCGCGGATGACCGATGGAAAGGTCGGAGGAAAGAACTCACGCGCACGCGTGAACTATTGTGCGACGCCATGTTTGGCGGCAAACTCTACGGCAGTAACTTGGCTTCTCTCGACCGCTATTTTCTCCACTATGCCATGGCTGCCAGAGCCGGTCGCTGAGAGACTTATGACGGAAATGCACAAGACATGATCCGATCCCAAACTGGCCTTTTGGATGTTTTGTTCTTCTCATGATTAGGTGAACAGCAATGAATGGCCAGTGGCTGGGCGAATTCAGCGGATCGAGTAAAGGGCGAATCATATTAAATATTGATGACCTTTCTTCTCATTTTGAGGGAGTTGCGTTCCTGCATTCAGATAACGTAGTTCCAAGTGTTGCTGTTGGTTTTCACACTCAAAACAAAGACCGAACATTTAGCTGTCGTACAGATTGGATCTACCCCATTGATCGCAACTCTGGGATGATTACCCCTTGGGAGGGGAGAAACAAAGGTGTCAGGAACCATATTTCCCACACAAATCCCTGCGATATCGCACCATCGATGTTGATTATTTGCACGAGCTCAATCAAATGGTTCCTGACACCATTCTTATCCACCCATTCTTATCCCCACATGCCAGCTATCGAAGTGAGGCAGTTTGGTCGTATCTGCCCCATTCCTCTACAGCACCCGGAGGATAAATGATTCGCAACTTCATGAGAGGAATTCCTAACCCGCTGATTACCCAATGGTCTGTGTTTCACCTTACGATTAGAGGAGAACGGCACTACTTTTGCTGGACATCTGGGAAGGTGCCAAATGAGCGCCACACATATTTAATAATTTCTTATTCATAGGAGGGTCTCATAATGAAGAGCATGTTGATGGCAGTGATGGCAGTGGCCGTGGCCGTGACGTTCAGCGCCCCGGCGTTCGCGGGAGATAGCCCGAAGGAAGGCGGCAAGGACAAGAAGCCCGGACAGGTAGTTGAGTCGATCTACGGAGACGAGAAGAAGAAGGAAGAGAAGAAGGGCGGCCATGCCGACACCTTCGCCGATGCGGACAAGAAGAAAGAAGAGAAGGGCAAGTAATTTCCTTCTTATCTCGGCGAGACTCGCTTGCTTGAGGGGATCTCCACTTCTTGTGGGAATCCCCTCAAGTGCTTTTAGCCCGCATTATTCATGACGATTCGTCGCGAAATGACTTACCCGCTCGTTCCTTGTGAAGCGTATCTCGTATCTCGCAAACAAAGATGAGACAGAATTTTTCCGTCCTACGCTTCACACTTCACGAGATACATGCGACGAAGGTCTGAGCAGCGGATCGACGATGCAGCAGAAGCGCTCATAAATTATGTGGGCTGGCCCCGGTTGGTTCTGAGGAAAACAACGAGGACATCCTGAATATCCCAAGACTTCCCTTGTAGCGTCTTGACGCATGACTATCCAATGCCTTCCTCGCCTCTGCCTCCCTGCTCTCCTATCATCGTAGGGATGATGTATTAGCCTCCGACTTTACAGTAGACTTGCTACAATCGTCAGGTATCACGATTGTGGCGAAAGGCGGTGATCGATGTGGCATGTGTTCTGTGTACTACTGTTGGTTCTGGCCAGTGCGGCAGGCACAAGTCTACCGGCCTTTGCAGCGGCAAACTCTCTTGAGGAGGCGGAATTTGCGTATGAGCGAGGTGAGTATACACAGGCGGCCCGCCTTTTCAGTCCACTGGCGGAGCAGGGAGTCGCATCAGCCCAGTTCTATCTGGGCTTGATGCATGAGAAGGGACGAGGCGTCCGGCAGGACTACCCAACGGCACTGACGTGGTTTCGTAAGGCGGCGGCGCAGGGCTACGGTGGTCCGCAGAGCAATCTGGGCCTGATGTACGAACGGGGCCGGGGCGTCCGGAAAGACCTGGTTCGCGCGTTCATGTGGTATCACCTCGCCGGCGCGATGCTACCCGGCGATGACGGAAAGGCGGCCTTGACGCGCCGAGACCAGCTGAGTTCACACATGACTGTCGCGCAGATCGAGCAGGCGCAGGAGTTGGCACGACGTTGTCAGCAGTCCCAGTTCAAGCAATGCGACTAGATCAGGATCCTTGCGGCGGGACAATGGCCGTACAAGAAGCCATTGAGCGGCATCGACCGGCGAAGCACGCTGAGAAACAGCCACCCGCTTTTGTCGGACTAGAAAACCAGCTCGTTTTTCAGTACACTCGCCTCCGATCATTTACCGATACGGCCCTGTTGTTTGGCACTGGAGCTCGGAGCGACTATTCCGTATCTGTCATCGTGCGTTCCTGGAGCAACATGGGACTTCTCAGTCGGCTCTTTAAAATACCGTCATTCGAGGGTGCGACGAATGCCCTGCTGGTTGAACTGACCCTGCCGAACCTGACCGATGCTCAACGCGCGGAGCTGAAGATCAGCGTCATCGAAGTCTTTCAAAAAATCGGCCCTCCCGATCTTTCCCCGGACGCTGCGCTGCTCGGTCTGAATCAAGCGTCGCGGCTCACCCAATTGAACTTCCTGGCACTTGCGATGGATGAACTGGGATTCGACCCGCCGCTCAAGAAAGAAATCCTATTCAAGGTACCAGACCCGTTCGACCCTAAGCTGGCGGATGAGCATACCCTGCGGGCCGTCGCCCGGCGATTGAAGTGGAAACACGGCATTGAGGTGGTGATCAACGTAGAGCCGATCAACTTCGATACCTGGTAGCAACATATCCACGTGACATTGGCTTGACAGGCCTCAAGCGCCTGGCTATTCTCCAGCAATCAATACACTCTCTTTTGCAAGGAGTTTTCATGCGAAATTCTGTTGTGCGAACACTGTGCGCCGTGGGGCTGTCGGCTCTGGCATTCTTGACACTTGCACCAACCAGCCAGGCCGCTGAGCCGTTCAAGATGGGCGTAGTGGATCCCCAGTCCGTCCTGGAGAAGTCAAAGGCCGGAAAAAAGGCGCTTGAGGGATTGAAGGAGTATGTGTCCATCAGACAAAAACTCCTGGCCAAGGACGAAGAAGAGCTGCGCAATTACGAGAAACAGATCAAGGACCAGCTACCAAAACTCAGCGAGGCGGAGAAAAAAGACAAGGAAACGCAGTTCCGGACAAAAATTCAGGACTACCAGAAGCGCGCGCAGGAGTTCAATCAAGACCTACAGAAGAGACAGAAAGAACTTGTCGATGAATACATGAAGAAAATCTCGGTGGCCACCCAAACCACGGCTGAAAAGGGAGGCTTTTCGCTCGTTGTCGACAAGGGAAGCGAGCAGACCGTCAAAATCGTCATCTACAATAAAGACACCATCGACCTGACGGAACAGGTTGTAAAAGAGTTCGATCGGACGAATAAATAACGCACCGACGGATATCCCGGCCGGTTATTCGATAGGATAACCGGCCTCCCGCCACGCTCTGATTCCCCCGTCCATCGAGACCACATGGCCATACCCCATTTGCTGCAATGCGTCGGCAGCGAGCGCCGACCGAAACCCTCCACCGCAGTAGAGCACAATAGCGGCCTCTTTATCGGGGACGGCTGTTTCGATGTCGCGTTCGATAATCCCCTTGCCCAGATGCCGGGCTCCTCTGGCATGACCTGCTGCAAACTCATGATCTTCGCGAATATCAATAAAGTGGAACCGTTCTCCCCGATCGAACCGGGCCTTCACCTCTGCCGGCGTACATTCCTTCACCCGCTGTTTTACGCTCTCCACCAGCTGTAAAAACCCAGGATTGTGTTTCATCGCAACTCCTCTTCAAAATAATGCTGTTTGCTCGCCCCCCGGACGGCGAAAGGTGTTGGGAATCGCGCCACCAGCATCATCCATAAAACCGGCGCGCCGCTTGGCCACACTGAACAATTGCTCGATCATATTCCAATAGACGCCTGTCCCCGCATGCCGTCTAAAAAACCCGCCGTCGGTCATCGCGCCTCCCCTCACCTCACGCAGTCGAGCGATGATTTTTCCGACCCGCTCGGGAAACGCTGCCTGCATACGCTCCAAAAACACCGGCTCAACACTGCCGGACAGTCTCAACAAGGTCGCAACGGCCGTCCTGGCCCCCGCCTGATTCGCGCGCGCTAATAACACAGGAAGATCGCCTTCGTTCAAACCAGGGATCACAGGCGCGATCGAAATGCCCGTCGGAATTCCCGCATCCGCCAGCACCTTCATCGCTTCGAACCGCTTGGCAATCGACGGCGCGTGCGGCTCCACCTTACGGGCGATCTCGTCCGAGGAGAAGGGAATGCTGAAGTACACACGAACCCATGCGTCCTGATTCAACCGCCTCAACACATCAAGATCCCTCAGTACCAACACGCCCTTCGTGATGATGCCGACAGGGTTCCGATAGTCCGCGCACAATGACAGACAGGCCCTGGTCAGGCCATACGCAGCCTCCAATGGTTGATAACAATCCGTGTTCCCCGAAAAAACAATCAACTCTCCCTGCCATGACGGTTTGTCGAATGCCCGCCGCAACAGCAGCGGCGCATCCTCTTTGACGATAATCTTACTGTCGAAATCCGTTCCGGCGCCGAAGCCCCAATACTCATGCGACGGCCTCGCATAGCAATAAGCGCACCCATGGAAACAGCCCCGGTAGGGATTCACACTCCAGCGGAACGGCAGGTCGGGGCTCTCGTTACGGCTCAAGATTTGACGGGTCTGGTCTTCATAGACCATCACTGTTGCCCGGGAAGCCGGTTCCAGCAATTCCCGATGGTGAGAATCGTACGGATTCGGGGGATTTGAGATGGCTCGCATGGCCCATCCTGCCCCGAAGCCCGGTCACTGTCAAATCCCGTCTTGGGCTCGATTGACCTCGACGGACGGACACCGGTTTCGTTGACTCTCCCCTACTCCGATGCTAGATTCCAGACGCTTTTTGAAGGGTGAGTCATGCACGATCCAAAATATCTTCGGGACAATCTGGACCTCATTCGTACGTCGTTGGGACGACGCGGACAGGATGTGCCTTGGGACGCTGTGCAGAAGCTCAGCGACGAACGGCGGGCCTTGACGACACAGGTCGAGCAATTGAGGTCTGAGCTCAAGAAAGGCTCTGATGAGGTTGCGCGGCTCCGCCGGGCCAAAGAACCGGCCGAAGCCGCCATGGCGGCCATGAAAGGGCTGGGCGACCGCATCAAGGACGTTGAGGATAATCTTCGGGGAGTCGAGGAATCTCTGAGCGACCTTGCCCTCCGAATCCCCAACCTTCCCCATCAGACAGTCCCAATCGGCAGCGATGGCTCCGACAATGTCGAGGTCCGTCGATGGGGCGCGATTCCCTCCTTCACGGCTCCAGCCAAACCACACTGGGAAATCGGGGAAGCGCTCGGCATTCTCGACTTTGATCGCGCGGCGAAGATCGCCGGAGCCAGGTTTGCCGTTCTCAGCGGCGCGGGGGCGCGTATGGAGCGGGCATTGATCAACTACATGCTCGATCTGCATACCGGCTCTCATGGATATCGGGAAGTCCTCCCTCCGCTGCTGGTCAATCGACGGGCCATGACCGGAACCGGTCAACTTCCCAAGTTCGAGGAAGATCTCTTTCGGCTGCGGGATGAAGAGTATTTTTTGATTCCGACTGCCGAAGTCCCGGTCACCAATCTCCATCGTGAAGAAATCCTGAGCGAAGACCGCCTGCCCATCCGCTATACCGCGTATACTCCCTGCTTTCGACGCGAAGCGGGATCCTACGGAAAAGACACCCGCGGCCTGATCCGCCTCCATCAATTCAACAAAGTAGAGCTGGTCGCCTTTTCCACTCCCGATCGCTCCTACGAGGAACTGGAGCGGTTGACCGGACATGCCGAGTTCATCTTGCAGAGCCTGAAACTTCCCTATCGCGTCGTGACCTTGTGCACCGGCGATATGGGATTTTCCGCCACGAAGACCTATGACATTGAAGTGTGGCTGCCTTCCCAGGGGCAATATCGAGAAATTTCGTCGTGCAGTAACTTCGAATCCTTTCAAGCCAGACGAGCAAATATCAAGTATCGTCCGGCCGGTGGGAAAAAGGACGCGAAAACTGAATTCGTCCATACATTAAACGGTTCCGGCCTCGCGGTCGGGCGAACGCTGGTCGCCATTCTTGAAAACTTTCAACAGCCGGACGGATCGGTATCGATTCCCGAGGCGCTGCACCCATATATGGGGGGGATAGAGAAGATCCAGCCTTAGCCTGCATAGTTCATAGCAGTCGGCAACAAGCACGCGTGGTGCGGAGGGGTGACGGAGCGGTCGAACGTGCCGGTCTTGAAAACAGATTTAGACCCTCAAGAACCTCCGAAAACCGCATAAACAGCGGCTTCTGATTGGACAGGATGGGTCATCTGTGGCTCATCCTGTCTTCATTTCCGCGCCCCAAGTGGACCCCGCTAACGACGTACATTCTTACCTGCTGATCCTACCTTCCCTACCTCTCTTCCTCTAACACCGATACCGCTCTCTCACACCCGGCATACCCCCCCACCGGCATTGGCAATCGGTCCCATTTGGGGTTTGCCCCACCAGGACAAAAATGGCCATAGAACCGCTTACAAACGGGATTCCCCCAATTTCAACCCACGAACGAGCTACAGACCAGGAGTCCATGCGGACCGGTAGGAGCGGAGAGACAGCCCATATGTCTGTTCGGGCAGGTCCGCTAAGCCTGGAATACTAGTCCGAGTTGGAACTATTTAGCACTTCTTGAGCTGCCCCGTTAGCTCATCAATACATTTGTGATGCCCTGGAATGTGGCCATGCGGAAAGTGCGATTTTTTCTCCAGCTTGGACAAATCCAGATTTGTCGCCTTCGTTGCAAGGTACGCCCAGATTTCTGCAAAGTCGGCTTCCGCCGTGTCCGTGAGACGAAGGGTCAGAGTTTGGCTAATAATTTCCTCCCTCGCGCCATAATTTTTGTCGGATCAAAGTCGGTGACGCGCCCAGCGGCAAGATCCGCCACGAGACACGTCTCTTGACAGATCCACGAAAGCATGTGACATTATGTCACATGCGGCCGGGATCGTTACGGGAACTTCGAAAGACGCTGGGGATGACGCAGGAGACCCTCGCGCAGACGCTCCAACGCGCCCGCCGATCGATCATTCGCTATGAAGATGGCACTATTCCGATTCCCATGACGGTGGAATTGGCCCTGATGCAACTCAGCTCCTCGCAGATTCCACTCGCCGGGGTCGTCGCGGCGGGAGCTCCGATTGAACCGATTCCGCAGATGGAACGCGTCGAGGTGCCGAAGAGCATGGTCGGTCGTGGCGAGACCTTCGCCCTTAGGGTCAAAGGCACATCCATGCAGAATGAGGGCATCTTTCCGGGTGACATTGTCGTAGTGCAGAAACACTCGTCTGCCAGCAATGGCCAGACCGTGATTGCCTTGGTGAATGGCGAGGCCACGATCAAGACCTATCACCGCAAGGCCGGCACCATAGAACTCCATCCCGCCAATGACGCCATGCAGCCGATCGTCATCAAGCCATCGGACAGTTTCCAGATCGAAGGGATTGTCGTCGGCGTCATCCGCCATCTCCGAAAGTGAGGCCTCGGCTGTTGGCACCATGGACCGGCAGATTGTGTGCTTCGGGATTCCTGCCTTTGAAGTCGCCGTCGCGCGGCTGCATGAGCCCAGCCTCTCGACGTGGCCACTCGCGATCGCTCCCTTAAATACCTCACGGGCGCTCCTGCGTGAAGTCTCATCCGAAGCTGAACAAGCAGGCCTTGCGATCGGAATGTCCGTCAAGCAAGCGCGACGGGTCTGTCCGTCCATGCACGTCTTGCCTCCGAATCCCTCTCGAATCCGAACGGCGGAGGAATCGTTGCTTCACATCGTGAGACGCTATGCTCCCGTTTGGGAACCGGTTCAGGCTGGTTCCTTTGTGATGGATCTGACTGGGACCGGACGCCTCTTCGGACCGGCGTATGACATCGCGGCAAAAGTCCAGCACGAAGTGCTCACTCAGTATCGGCTCGATGGAGTTGCAGGTGTGGGCAGCAACAAGCTCGTGGCCCAGACTGCGGCGACGTTGATTCAGCCTTCCGAACTGTACGATGTCCGGCCTGGCTCTGAGCCGGTGTTCATGGCGCCGCTCTCAGTGCGCACTCTGCCGGGCCTACAGCGCCCCTGCATGCGACAAGTCCTGTCACGGCTCGATGACCTAAACCTCGACACACTCGGGGACGTGGCGGAGAGTCCCGTTGATGCCTTGGAACTAGCGCTGGGAGACTATGCCGGGCAGCTCTCTCGTTGGGCGCAAGGGATCGATTCCCTGCCGGTGTTGCCACCGGCGAGTCAGCCTCAGCTCGAAGAGACGGTCCTCTTCGATCCCGATGAAATCGATGATCGCGTGCTGACCGGTCGATTGCTCGACGCGTTGCAACGGCTCTGCCGAACGCTGCGGAGTCAGCGTCGTGTTTGTGGCCGTCTCTCGCTCATGATCCGGTACAGCGATCACCTCGAAGTCACAAAACACGAGCATGTCACTCCGGAGACCTGCTGGGAATGTGATCTGTCCTCCGTGGTGATGTCCCTCTTTCAGAAGTGTATGCGTCGGCGGATTCGACTCCGAACCATGACACTCAGCATGGCTGGGCTGACAAGCTACGCTGAGCAAACTACGCTGTTCGATGCTTGGCCTGTCGAGGAACAGCGTCGGCAGGAGCGGGCCAAGAAGCTCTCCGTCGCGCTCGATCAGCTCCATGCCCGGTTCGGCGAACAGTCCATTCGTTATGGGAGGAGTCATTGAGTGTCCTTTGTCCACCTGCATACGCATTCATCTTATTCGCCGATGTGGGGTATCCCGACGGTAGAGGCCCTCTGCCAGGTGGTCAAAGACCAAGGACAGGAGTTTATCGCTCTCACCGATACCAATGGACTCTATGGCGCTATCCGCTTTCTTGAAGTCTCGCGTGAGTATGGACTGAAGCCCATCATCGGCGCGGAACTTGTCTCCGGTCAGCACCGGGCCGTGTTGCTCGCAAAGAACCCCACCGGGTACGCCAATCTCTGCCGGATCCTGTCCGCTCGCCACTGCGATGTGTCCTTTGACTTCATCCAAACCGTGGCGCAGCTTCGCACGGGATTGGTGTTGCTGTCCGATGATCCTGTCGCCCTAACCGCCTGGCAGGCGGAGTCAAGAGAGGACCTCCACGTCGAGCTCACGCCAGGACCAGCTCTCCAAGACGCGGTTGCGTTGAGCCGCCGACTCAGCCTGCCGCCGGTGGCCACCATCCGCGCCGCATTCCTGCATCCAACGGACTATCAGGCCCATCGGCTGCTACGCGCAATCGCAGAGAACACGACACTCTCACGACTCAAGGCCGAGCACTGTGCGCTCCCATCTCACTGGTTCATGTCGGAATCAGTGCTTGTGCGACATCTACCGCATGTTCCGGAAGCTGTCACCAACACGCGGCAGATTGCCGAACAGTGCCACACCGACTGGGACTTCAAACAGACCATCTTTCCCTCCTTCCGTCAGCTCTCGTCTGATGCTGCCTTTGAGACGCTCCAACGCAAAACGTACGATGGCGCCATCTGGCGTTATGGGACCTTGTCAGTAATTGTCCGACAGCGAGTCGAGAAGGAACTCGCGGTGATCCGAGAGAAGGGCTATGCAGACTACTTTCTCGTGGTGGATGAAATTGTCCGCCAAGCGCCACGGACTTGTGGCCGGGGATCTGCTGCTGCCTCAATCGTGTCCTATTGTCTCGGCATCACGCACGTTGATCCGATCAAACACAATCTCCTCTTTGAGCGGTTTCTCAATCCTGGCCGTCACGATCCACCGGACATCGACGTGGACTTCCCTTGGGACGAACGGCCGGCCATTCTGGAATGGGTATTCAAGCAGTATGGACATCAGCATGCCGCGATGGTGGCGAATCAGAACACGCTAGCTACCCGTGCCGCCTTACGCGAGATTGCAAAGGTCTATGGCCTGCCAGCCGCTGAGATCGGCAAGGCGTTGAACTTTCTCCAGCGTCGAGCCGACTTCGTCGAGGTGCAACCAGGCAAGACCGTGCAAGACTGGGCGCGGGATGTCTGCAGGGCGTTGAACTTGAGAAATCCCTGGCCGGAGATCCTCTACTGGTCGACGCAGTTGGACGGGCACTTCCGAAATCTGGGACTCCACCCCGGTGGCGTCGTGTTGGTTCCGGATGAAATCCGGCGCTATGTCCCGGTGGAGATCTCCGCCTCCAACTTGCCGGTGATTCAATGGGAGAAGGACCAGGCGGAAGAGGCTGGATTGGTCAAGATCGACCTCCTCGGCAATCGCTCGCTCGCCGTCATCCGTGACGCCATCGCAGCCGTCGCCCGGAATACGGGACATGTGATCGACTATGCGACCTGGGATCCGATCACTGATCCGGCCAGCAATGATCTAATTCGGCGCGGTGAGACGATGGGCTGCTTTTATGTGGAGTCTCCCGCGACCAGGCTGTTACTCAAGAAGCTCTGGGGAGGGATGCCTCCAGAGCGACGAGCCGTTGCGGATGTCTTTGAATATCTTGTTGTCGTGTCCTCCCTGATTCGTCCGGCGGCGAATACGTTCACCGAAGACTTCATTCGACGCGCTCACGGCGAGCACTACACCTCCCCACATCCCATCCTTGATGAGATTCTCTCTGAAACACACGGCATCATGGTCTACCAAGAAGATGTCATGAAGGTCGCGGTGGCTCTGGGTGGATTCTCGGTGGAAGACGGCGATCAGCTTCGGAAGGTGTTGAGCAAGAAGCACAAGGAACGGCAGCTGCGAGACTATCAACGCCAGTTCTATCAGGGAGCCATGGCCCGTGGTGCGGAATGTCGCGTGATCGATGCGATCTGGGCCATGATCATGAGCTTCGCGGGCTATAGCTTCTGTAAACCGCACAGCGCGAGCTACGCCCAAGTGAGTTTCAAATCGGCCTACCTGCGAGCCCACTACCCTGCCGAATTCGTTGCTGCCGTCGTAAGCAATCAAGGCGGCTATTATTCAGCCTTCGCCTATCTGTCTGAAGGGAGACGCATGGGACTGACCATCCTTCCTCCTGACATCAATGCCAGTACCTGGGCCTACACTGGATCAGGCAAGACGGTTCGTATCGGGTTCATGCAGATCAAAGGACTTCAGAAAGATGTCGTCAAGCAGCTCATTGCGGAGCGGGAAACGAATGGTCCCTACCGATCGCTGTTAGATTTCGTGAGTCGCATGAAGCTCGACTACACCCAGGCCAAACTGTTGATCAAAGCTGGGTGCTTCGATGCGATTGCCGGCGAACTCACGAGACCGGCCCTCCTCTGGCGAGTCTTCGCGGCACAGGCGACGAGGCCCCCGAGCTCCATCCCGATCCCTACGGAGTATTCAGCCCAGAAAAAGCTGCAGCACGAGATCACCCTCTTCGGCTTTCCGATATACTGCCACCCGCTCGACCTATTCATGGAGGGGCTTGCTGGCACCTCATGCATTCTGGCAAAGGACTTAGATCAGTATGTGGGGAAAGAAGTCACCCTGATTGGCTGGCTCCTCACGGAAAAGATTGTCTCCACGAAGAAAGGCGAGCCGATGGAGTTTATGACTTTAGAGGATCAGACCGGGATGTATGATGCCACTGTGTTTCCCAATATTTACCGGCTATATTGCGATCTGCTGGCCACGAACCAAGCCTATCTAGTGACGGGCCTGGTCGAGGAACACTTCTCTACCGTCACGGTCACCGTGAAAACACTACAACTCCTGACCACCGGTGGAATGCCAGCAGAGAGTCAGCCTCTTGAGGAGCTACGCTTGTAGCCAGTACACTCCCGCTCCATGCCGTTCTCACCGTTGGTTCGCTTCGGCACCTCGACCTGGACCTATGAAGGCTGGCAAGGGCAGGTCTATCTGAAAAAGTACAATAAGACGACGTTCGCACGCGAATGTCTCGGTGAGTACTGCCAGTATCTCCACAACGGTGAGCCCTGCTTTCGCACGGTCGGCAATGACTCGACCTTCTATCGACCACCCACCGCAAATCAGCTTCGGCACTACCTGAACCAGATTCCTGAAGACTTTGAGATGTGCTTCAAAGTGTGGGAGGAGATCACGATTCCGACCTATGCGAAGCAAGCTCGGTATGGCACGAAGGCCGGACAACCAAATCCCCGGTTCCTCGATGCGAAGCTATTTAATGAACTCGTGCTCACACCCTATCGCGAGGCAAAGTTTGAACCGCACACCGGCCCCTTTCTCTTCGAGTTCCAACGCCACGGGATGTCCAACGAGGAGTTCTGCTCGCGACTAGACACGTTTTTCAGCCAACTCCCCAAGGACTTTAGCTACGCCGTTGAAATTCGCAACGCGGGCTTGCTGAGTCCTGATTATCGCAAGGTCTTAGAGAGTCACGGCGTCGCCCACGTCTTTAATCACTGGTCCTACATGCCGTCGTTACGTGAGCAGCATGAACGGATGGAGGATTGCTTCACGGCGCCCTTCACGGTCTTGCGCCTTCTGACGCCGCTCAAAATGTCCTATGAAGCCGCGAAGAAACGAGCGGAGCCCTACACGAAGATTGTGGAAGAACTCCCAGAGATGCGGCGAGACACCGTGGAACTGGTAAAGAAGGCGGTGGAAGAGCAGCGACAGGCGTATGTTCTGGTCAACAACCGCAGTGAAGGGAATGCCCCCATGACCATTCAGGGCCTCGTGAATGCGTTCCAAGCCGCGCAAACCTAAACGTTACCTATTGCCATCTTGGCTTGACCCGACAGGATAGATTTGGACGCCTATGCGTCCGAGGGGTCTGATTCCACTTGTACTGCCTTTCGCTCTCGCTGGTCTCGGGAGCTCGATGTATGTAGCTTACCGGCAGCCGGCGACTACCTCCTCACACTCGGGATTTGGGGATATTGGGTTTCTCCTGAAAAGAACGCGACGCGAACTGAAACCTCTCTAACTCCTGATTTCCATTCGAATCTCAAAGAAGCCCGGTTTCATAAGCCTTTTCGACCCGTCCACCGAAGTCATCATCAGAGCAGCGGAACCCCGCCCAGAAGCGGCGTCTGGCTGGTTTTCGGGTTCAGTTTAGTCCAGTGCAATTGAGGGGAATTGGGGCCAATTTTGCTGCAGCGAGAACACATAGGGTTAGTACCTAGATTCCTCAGATACTCACACAGCTTGCTGACCAGTGCAGGAAGGATTCGTTTTGCCGTTAGGACAAGCCGAAATACAACTTCTCACCCTCGGTTTGTCATCAGCTCCCGACTTTCTCCTACTTCTTTCCGTACACGCCTACGAATTAAGAGACGACAAGTCTATCGCAGGGGAAGAGGGTCAGACATAAGCCATGTGATTAGAACCGAAACAGACTGCCGACTGTAACGGTGTTTATTTTGGCTGCCTCGTCTTCATAGCTGAGTTTCCATCGCCCGTGCAAATAGCCGACCGAAAGTGCGAGCGCCTCGGTCAACTGATATCGCGCCATGACTTCTCCCTGATAAATTCTTTCACGCGTGCCGAGAAAGTCGTCACCAGGGATGCCGGACGTGTAACTAGTTCGCTCAAGGTCGAAACCACCGATCAAGGTGAGCTTGTCCGTCACACGTGCCTCCAGCTCTGCTTCGATATAATGTGTGACATAGGAGATGTCCTCTCCAATTTGTGGGTTGTGTCTCCCATCAGCCAGCCCTCGTTCGTAGTGGTATCCGACCACCAATCCGATTCCTGGCTTGATTTCCCACATGACATGGGTCCCAAGAGTCCAAAAGCGAGTATTCCGATGGGCAAAACTCTCGTTATACGATCGGTCTCCGTATCGGGCTAACCCGCGAATGCTGAGATTCTCAAGTAGCTTGCGCTCCAATTCCACCGCGCCAAAGTGTGTCGTCACGTACTCGCCCCCGCGATCGGATGATCGTAACTCGCCAGGGCCGTGATTGCCCAAGAATAGGTGCGGACCGTAGTGATACCGCATCCGGAAGATCGTCTCTCCTCCTGGGAGTGCTTGAGTCAGCTGCGCGCCATACGTGCCATGAGAAAAGGCGGTCTGGTCGGTAAAGACAAACCCTTGGGCTCGCGCCGTCAGGTCCGTTTTCCCCCAGCTCGACTGAAATGATCGCGTGACGTGGGCAACGGGTTCAAACACCCCGCTTGAACCTCGGCCGGTGGTCTGAATGACCGGTTGTGTAGGATCCTCTTGCAGCGACAATCGTTGAGACGCCGAGAACAGCGCGACGTCGTCGGTATAGAACGCATTCATTTCTCCGCCGACATGCCATCCTGATTTAGACTCGACGTCCATCTTCATATCCTTCATCTCAGAGGTGTCCAGGCTCATGTCGGTTTCAGCCTCGACCTGGAAACACAGCAACAACAAGACGAGGAACGACCACCCACACGATGTCAGTAGCGGCAGTTTCACGAATATCACCAATTTCCGTTCAAAGCGTTTTGAATGCCGGAGTTTGTGTCTCCTGGATCTGGCGAGCGCCTCAGACAACCGTTTGAACACACATAGCTTCTGCGCCAGTGTTCGATTGTCTCTCAGATTTTGTCCACCAGAGAGGCCGAACAGGGAGCTATGTTCGGTGCGATGACTCCTCTGTTTACTTGTAATAGATAAATCTGGTGTCGTGGCTTTGCTTCGCACTCTATATGGCGAGTAGACAAATCTCTGTCATGTATAAGACAAGAAATACGAGTTTCTGGTACTCGACGATGGAAATGCTTCCCCTGAAATCAAGCTTCGTGTTGATTTCAGAGGAAGAAATATGGTCTTGAGAATGCCTGACGTGCAGCTGTGGGTGGGTGAGCAGCAACCCTCTTCCACCTGGGCTCAGCCTGGCAGTTCTTTGAATAGCTGTGGTTGCCGAAGCCCGATGAGGGTTCGCCGCTTCTCGGACGAAGTCTTGAGGTACAGATGTCAGGAGGCCTTTTTCATTTTGCAAGGCTTCTCATATAGTGAACAAGCTGCCACACTTCCTCATCCGACAAATCCGGGAACGCCATCATCCCTGTGCCTGAAGAGCCGTGCTTTGTAATCCAGAACAGCTGCCCATCCGAGATCTCACGCATCATCGCTCTGCATGTGAAATCACGCGCTGGTGGCATCATGCCTCCGCTGACCGGTCCTTTCCCCTCTCCTCGCTTGCCGTGGCACAGCGCGCAGGACATCGGTTTCGCGTCGTGAAGATACAGTCCTTTGCCTGCTTGGAGAACGTCGCTGGATGCCGGAAGCGGGTTCGTCTTCGTGAAGATGTCTTCTGGAGCGTTCGCAGTCTTCCTCGGTTGGACGCAGGAACTCTGTTGTCCCCCCTCAGGGTCAGCTGCCATGGTCTGTTGGTTGAATGTAGAAACCAAAGAATCAAGGCCATCATTGTTACCACGTTCTGTTGTGCTCTCATTGAATTCATCGCACGCTCCTTCTGTCAAAGAGGCCCTAGTCGGCGTCCTGTTGAGTCTGAACACGTTCGACCGGTAACAGCTTGATGATGAAGATCCCCCCCTCCGAAATGACGAGCGCTCTCTCATCAAGAACCGGCTCGAGGTGGTATCTTCCAATGAGGTCTTGGAAAGTGGCACGTATATCCGTGGGGATTCCGCTCGAGATAATCCTGATGCTCGCGTTCCGCCAGCCAAAATGGACCTGCGGGCCGAACCTCCGTGACCACCTTACTGGGCCAGAGACCTGACGCGTTCACCTCTGCAATTACCTGTTCAGCTGTTCGGCGCTGGGCTTCTGACATGTAGTAAATTCCCGATCGATATGACGGGCCCACATCGTTGCCCTGGCGATTCAGTGTGGTGGGATCGTGGATCTGAAAAAACACCTCCAACAGATTACGGAACGTCAGCTTGCCAGGGTCAAACACGACCTCGATCGCTTCTGCGTGCGTTCCATGGTTGCGATACGTGGCATTCGGCACATCACCGCCGCTATAGCCTACCCTGGTCGAGAAAACTCCCGGCAGCTTACGAAGAAGATCCTGCATACCCCAAAAACAACCGCCGGCGAGTACGGCCGTTTCCCTCTGACTCATGTTAAGCTCCTTCTCATCCTGGCAAAGGAGAGACCGATGACTGTTGCGCAAAGCGCCCGCTATACCACGAAGAGAAAATATTGACGGGCCTAGTCCATAGAGTGACGCCTGACGGCATAGCTGTTTTTTACGGCAACACCAAGTAAGCGCTGCCTTTACGTGCCGCAAAAGGTTTGATAGCAGGCCGTCACTTCAACTGGAGCAGGAGAGGCATAGGCATCCAACTCAGGATCTTCCTCAAACGGTCGAGTGACGGCGTTCAACAGGCGATCGAATGGTGCTAGGTCTGCGTGATCGGTGGCTGCAGCCAGCGCTTCTTCCACACGATGGTTCCGTGGAATGTACAGCGGGTTTGTGTGCCGCATAGCTGCAGCCCGTGCCTCCGCTCCCAGACACTCACGATCAAGACGCGTACGCCACCGCTTCAGCCATGATGAGAGCGCTGAAGGTTCGCGAAACATCGCCTGAAGGGGACGGTCATGACCTTCCACTGCGTCAGCAAGGTATCGCCAGGCGAGCGTGTAATCGACGGCTTGCGCGTTGAGTAGTGTCAACCATTCCTTAGCGAGCGCGTCGTCCCCTTCCTCGCTCGTCGCAAAACCGAGTTTCGTTCGAACGCCTGTAAGCCAATAGTCATGATAACGAGCCGGAAACGCTTCTAGAATTTCGAGAAGCGGGGCGACTCTAGACTCTCTTGAGCCATTGCGCATCACCGGTGCAATGGCTCCGGCAAGACGTGCCAAATTCCAGCGTATAATGTGCGGCTGGTTGTGATAGGCATATCGCCCCTGCGTGTCGATTGAACTAAACACCACTTGAGGGTCGTAGGCTTCCATAAACGCACAGGGCCCATAATCGATCGTCTCGCCAGAGATCGTCGTATTGTCCGTATTCATGACGCCATGGATGAAGCCGACCAACATCCATCGAGCGACCAGACTCGCCTGTCGATCAGCCACAGCCTTGAACCATTCCTGATACTGATTCGGATCAGTAACAAGTTGCGGATCGTGCCGTCGGATCGCATAATCTACGAGTCGTTGTACACGCTGTGATTCCCCACGCGCCGCGAAGAATTCAAAGGTACCGATTCGCAGATGACTGGCCGCGACACGCGTCAAGACGGCTCCCGGCAATGGCCGGTCACGAAAAACTGATTCACCTGTCCAGACTGCCGCGAGCGCCCGAGTGGTCGGAATACCCATGGCATGCATGAATTCTCCGACGAGATACTCTCGGAGCACCGGGCCCACCGCTGCTTTCCCATCTCCGCCACGAGAAAAGGGGGTTGGCCCGGATCCTTTAAAAGCTAGATCTCTACGACGGCCGTCTTCCCCTAGTACCTCACCTAGGACCAAGGCCCGCCCATCGCCGAGTTGTGGAACGAAATGTCCAAACTGATGGCCTGCGTAAGCTTGAGCGAGAGGCGTGGCACCAACTGGAATTTCATTTCCTGAAAGGATGGCGCTTCCCATTGGGCCGCTCAACACTTCTATTGGTAGATTCAACTGAAGACTCAAGTCCCTGTTCAATCGAAGAAGCCTTGGAGAAGAGACCTTGGTAGGCTGCCAGGGAACATACGTGCCTTCGAGTTCCCTGGCATAGGTATTGTCGAATTGAATGTGCGTCGTCATCAGGAACATGGATGGAGCATCACCATCCGCCAACCATCCCCTTAAGAGTCACTACACGGACATACGCCTTGACCTATTGTTTTTGCAGAATCGGATAGCCAAGCGTATAGATCCATTTATCCGCATCTGCAGCAGTTGCAGGAGCAAGGCTCTTGGCAGGAATATGACAAGGGATACACTCTACCTTGTAGTTTTTTGTGACGGAATGGGTCATATCGCCTTTATTAAAGAGACCCCAAGCCCATCCATTTCCCCAGACCGGCGAATCTTTGTACCGCCCCTTTGTGTCGCGTACGAGAACAAACCAGCCCTTGACGGTAGTGGCATGACCGACCGCAGGTCCTGTGCTCATTGCCATCGTCTCCGCATTTAAGAGTTCCTTGACCAATATCGCGCCGTCAGGGAACTGCCCTGTTTTTTTATAATGGGCAATCGTTGAAGGCTGCGTGTACACCGTGTGGTATTCATGAAGACCGGGTCCATTTTTTTCCAATTTCTCATCGGTATTGGCGTGAGCCCATGTACCAAGCGTGGGCCATTCTGTGTAGTTGTCTGGCACACGGAGAGCCCCCGTGGCGACGTCGACGTTCAGTGCGAACGGTTTCTCTTCTTCTGCATTGGATAATCCGGTCAGCCCAATAGCTCCGCATGCGAGAACAACAACTCCGAACAGCATGTGTTTCATGATTTTCCCCTTTCCTCAAAGACAGTTATCATCACTCCAACATACGGAGTGGTTGAATGACGACGCAATCCTACATTTTGTTCATCCGATTTTCTGTCATCTAGACGACAAATCATGGAGACCTTTGGCCTGTATGAAATCAGGCACCGCGATGCGACCGAGAGCGTCAAGGTCTCGCACGCACACATAGGCCCGTCTGTAAGAGAGGACGCCTTGGTCACTCAGAGCTTTCATAATGGCACTCACATTGGGGCGAGAGGCCCCGACAAGTTCAGAAAGCTCCTCATGTGTCATCCGGACATCCACGACATAACCGACACCATGGTTGCACGGCCGTCCCTCGAAGCACATCAGATCAACGAGTGCCATCGCAACGCGCTTTTGTAACGGCGAGGTCAGCTGCCACTGCAGCCGACGATCAAGGAAATGCAACTGATGGCCATAGGTTTCCAAAAGCCCCTGCCGGAGAGACTCATCAATCCTGGAGGCCTTTTCAATACTCGATCGATCAAACTCGAGCACGATGGCCGTCCCATTTGCGGCTGCCGATTCTGCATTCTGGAAGGTCGTCAACCCAAAGGGGAGGTCTCCCCAAATCCCCCCGGCTCCTAACAACAAACGAGTGACGTATCGGCCGCTGGCTTCCGCAGAGACAATGCGGACATACCCGGCCTCGATGACATACGTTTTCCCAGGCATGAAGGACTCATATACCAACATCTTGTCCTTCAGCCTGCGTCGCCGGATGGGATGGAGGCTCTGGAGAGCAGTGAGCAATCTTGTGGAGAGCGAGTCTGGAATCCTCATGATGGAGGCCTCTTATTCATGGTGCCTTACAATAAGATGGATCGCAGTCAGCCCCTGATGGTCCGGAATCAGAAGGAATCACTCAGATACGATCCATCAGCCAACCACTTCGGGCGATATCCTCTTTCCCGTTCATCTCTGTTCTGAAATGGGCGGAACGAGAGCAGTCGTCTCGGGATCCTGCCCAACCTCCATGCGATGACTATGCTGAGGACAAACTCGCGTCCATCGACTTGTATCGATGATGACACCGGATATTAGGACGCAATCGCCTGAAGTGCCTCCAGGTTACGAATACAGAAACAGGACCTGGTGTAGGAGACTATCTGTTTCCTCTTCCACTCTTTCATGAGGGAGTTGAGTGTTTGACGAGCGACACCGAGGAGTTCGGCGAATTCCTCTTGAGTCATTCGAATTTGTATCAAATAACCAGGCCCGTGAGGGCATGGCCCTGCGCCGAGAACCAAAAGATCGATGAGAACAAGGGCCGCCCGACGTGCTAATGGATTGGTGAGTCGCCACCGGAGGCGCCGCTCTCCAAAGCCTAAGAAGGCCCCATATGTTCTCAGGAGGGTCCGATTAAACGCTTGACTACGCTCCGCTTCCCTCTCCAACGCAGCACGAGAAAACTCCCAGAGGTAGGTTGGGCCACTCGCCATGGCATGCTCTATGTGTTGAGACGTAGTGAGAGCAAACGGCAGATCTCCAAACATTCCTCCAGCACCTATTAAATCCCAGAAATTGGTGCGTCCGTCGCCCTCAATGTGAATGAGCCGAATGCAACCCTCCTGTACCACGTATGTTCGGCCAACCGCGAGAGTCTTGTATACGATCGCTCCATGATTCAGCTTGGTCCTGCGAATAGGTCGCAAGGCACCTAATGAGGTAAGAAGCGGAGCCGCAATTGTGAGAGGAAGCTTCATCGTCTTCTGACCGGCTCCATGTACAATTGCTCTCTCAGTCTAGAAAAGATCGAAAGAACGGTTTTTGACAAGTGCTCGCTATTGCAACGGTTTCCCCAATTTAATTGTGATATCGGTAACTTAGGCCTTTCCGTTGGTTCCACTGTATTCCATCCTTTCTGTCTGTTTCAACAGAGTTTTGACACAAATTTGTCACACCTAGTCCGTACATCAATCGAATCAGGCAGTCATGTCTCCGATGAAAATACAGTACCTGAGCCATCCTCATCAGAAGACAACGCAGCCCACAAGAAACAAAAGTAGCCCCCTCGACTCGGCATTTGAGAAATGCATCAACATGATCATTCCTCAGATCGCCCGGTGAGTAGCAATTGCCTCCCTCATCCCTCAGGAGATCCCACGCCAAGCCTGTTCTGTTTACATGCTATCGGGTTTACGGTCAGGCCAGTGCTGCCAAAATCCCTAAATGCCCGCACAGAGGGAACCCCGTGTCCCTGTACCCATGCGGGTTGCCATACCAGTGCTATGAGAACACGGTCGGGGCATGTCGCCTAGCGACGGCACCTCCCGTGCGTCCTTACCGTGAAAAGACTTCGAGGATTTCATCCAGGGAGCGGATCGTCCCCAACAACAACGGATCACCAAACCGCTTATTATGGCGATTCTCCTTCACCTTCAATAAGCCGATCACCAGATTGTTGAAGTCGTCCAGTTTTGCCGTCTCAAAATAGGTGATGAAGTCCAGGTCATCCAGCCCGCTGGAATGATACAGCTTGCGCTTGACGGTTTTGAGATATGCCACTGTCGCATCCGTATGCTCCTTCATCAAAGCGGCACGCGGATCGTGCGGCATCATCCACCATTCAGCATCTTTGCGGATAGGAACCACCAGGACATACGGACTGCTCGGAGGTGGAGGAGTCTTCAGTTCAGTCTTCAACTCTTCAGGAAAACTCGGGACATAATTTAACGCCTTTGTAATCCCGTTGAACGTGTCGGTGTTCTTCAACGCTTTCCCGAACGTCGTGCCCATGAAGTCGATCAGAACATTCTGGTTGTGACTCATTTCCTTGGAGTGAATCCTCAGGAAAAAGTCAGCTTTCTCAGATAATCCTCGCAGCAAGTACGTATCGATGGTCATTTGCTCTGAATACTTCTGGAACACACTTTTTGCCTCCGCCACGGCTTTCGTCCGGGCATCGCGATCCAGTTTCCACCACTCGTCCCCAACCTTGAAGACGGCGAAGGTGGCATAGATCCCGGGTTCCTTCAATAACTTCTCCCGATCCGCTTCAGCACCAGCTATTTGCGCACAAAGCATGAAAGTCAAAACCATCACGGCGAGGATAGATCGCTGTCGCATCACTTCTCCTTAGGCATAAGGTTGTCCCATTGTCGGAACCGGTCCCGCTTAGTGTGAAATTTTCGCGGCGAGCACATCGACTTGTTCGATTTGTGGGGGTTTAGCCAACAGATCAGGAGCTTTCGCCATCAGGGCGGCCGCAATCTGCCCAGCCAGGTGCGCTTTACGCCCCGCCTCGTCAGCAAAGGCATCGAAGATGCCAAATGTGGTTGGCCCTAACTTTAGGGCAAACCAAATCGGTGTGGCGGCTTCCTGATTTGCCAAGGCAAGGCCACCTTCGAGAAAGCGAGCCACCTCCGCTTCCTTGCCTGGCTTGGCCTCCAACCGCACTAGCAATGCCACTCGTACCATGTTTTCCATCCTTTCAGAAATTAACTAATTGCTATGCGCATCCTAGCATGTGAGTTAAGGATTGGTCTATTGGCAATAATGCCAATTATGCTACAGTTCTCGCCATGCGAATTTACATCGTGGCACTACAGAACACCTTCGATACTGGCTTATCTACTCTTCTTGATACCTTCAGCGTGGCAAATGAACTCGCAGCATCTTCGAAAGCATTGACGACGCGCTTCGATGTCACCATCGTGGGTGTCCGATCCCGAGTGACCACGAGTCACGGCCTGTCGATCCCGGCAAGACGAGCAACGGGACTGGCTCATCCCGATATCGCCCTGGTGCCGGCCGTGGGGGCGAAGATGCCCGATACGTTGTCCCGCCTTCTTGACCAACGAGAGATCGTGGACGCACAAAGCCTCCTGCGGCACTGGTTCCAGCGGGGCACCATGCTTGGGGCTGCCTGCACGGGCACGTTTATCCTTGCAGAGGCCTCCCTACTCAACGGCCATCATGCGACGACTTCCTGGTGGCTGGCTCCTTTCTTTCGTGAACGGTATCCCCAGGTAGTACTGGACGAGTCGCGTATGATTGTCCACTCGTCACCCTTCATCACTGCCGGAGCCGCGCTGGCGCATCTCGATCTAGCATTGTGGCTCGTGCGCCACCGTAGTCCCGCATTGGCGGCCCTGACTGCCCGTTACCTTGTAATTGACTCGAGACCAATGCAGGCGACCTTCGCCATTCCTGACCACCTGGCTCACGCAGATCCATTTGTGGAGCGGTTCGAACGATGGGCCCGCCGTCGTTTGGGTGACGGCTTCTCGCTCCATGATGCCGCCCGTGCCGTGAGGACAAGTCCACGAACATTGACGCGTCGGCTGCACGCCGTGATCGGGAAATCTCCGCTTGCCTATTTCCAGGATCTTCGTGTCGAGCGCGCCGTCCATCTGCTACAGACCAGCAACCATAGTGTGGACCAGATTGCCGACCGGGTAGGCTATGCAAGCGGGGCCACGTTGCGAACCCTCATCCAACGGAAAATTGGACGCGGCGTACGTGAGCTGAGAGCACGGGCCTAGTAGTTGTGCAAGATTGGAGGTTGTTTCATAACTTACCACTTATGAAGCAAGGTACTTGCAGAGAATAATGGAGAGACAATCCACTTTTCCGAGGCAGCGACTCATCTGCATTGCCACTCACGGATAGGGTTGCTCGGCGAGCTGGTTGATCTTCGGCTTGCGCGAAAACCAGAACCGGCACGAGTACTAGAATGCATCCAACGACAATTCCCAAAAATACTTTGAGTCGGCCCATTGGTCCTCAGATTAACTGAATATCCAACCGTCTTTATACATCAGCAGTAGAAGAGAGGAGCAGAATAGTTTATACGAGCTTGGAAGTTGTTACAGAGGTTACCACTTACATAGAAAACGACCTTATCGGTCACGATCGTTTCCTCGGTTCCGCTCCATGTCCGGAGTACGGCCTCGTCCCCCGAGATAGCGCACCAGATCCACAGCGAGCTGCCGGTCTGCTCCTTGATCAGATCGTGCGAGCGTCTTCAGAACCTGCTCGTAGTGGTGCATGACCTCCCGCTGCTTCCTCGGCATGTGGGTGACTCGTCGCTGACGATCGAGCACCTTCGCCTCGGTCGTGCGATCACGTAGATGCTGAACCTTCCACCGTTCCTGTGTCGTACGGTGAATTCGGCTTGTCGTCGTGGCCTCAATGCCATGCTCCCGTAACGCCTCCGCAAATCCCTCCCGCCAGCGCTGCAGATCGGCCTTCCTGGCATTCAAACGAACTCCATCAAGACCTGCGGCTTTCACCGTCAAATGCACATGTGGATGTGGAGAGGGATGGGGATCCGGATCGGTCTCGAAGGTATGAAGCACCATTGCGTACTGAAACCCGGAGAACTCCCGTGTGGCGAAGTCACGGGCCGCCCGCTGCACTGATAATGGATCGGTCCTGGTCGGCATGGAGAGGACGAGGTGAAAGGCGTCGCGCATCGTCGAGTCTGCCGCGATGGGCATCCCGCCATCGCGCCATTCAGCTTTCAGATCGGCCACGGCCTCCTTCCCGACAATCACTTGGCCGCCTTGATCCTCGATCTCAAGCTGGCCATCACGCGAAATGTAGGTGAGGTTGTTCGAGATGCCCTTCATCCCCTTCGGTGCCCTAACGAGTTTCACCACGACTTGTGGCGAACGGCGAACCATGGCCTGAAGTTTCTGCCGCACATAGGTCGCACGAGCCTGTGCCGTGCTGAGCCGTCCGCCGGTACTCACGAACTTAGCGAAACTCAGACGAACATTCCTGCTGCGACGCGGTCGCGGGAGGGTCTCCGTTGAGACATTGAAGAGCCGACTCCCCCACTCATCCAACTTCTGGTCAATTTGGCTGCCTGTTGAACTCATTGGAGATGCCAGCGGTCCACGGACCCGCGTAAGACATCGGACACCTTCTTTGTATGGGCCTGGATCACGCGAGAGAGTTCGGTGATGACTTCAACCCGAAAGGCGGCTCGGTTCTGAGGCGCGGTATTCAAGACTTTGGTAATCTGGTTCAGGTTCCTCCCCAAGGCGAGGAGTTGTTGATTCGACCGGGCCAAGGTCTCCAATTCCGGCTGTCCGACCTGTGGCTGCCCGGTCAACTTGGTGCGGACCATCGCCACCAGCCATTTCGTCGGCACATAGCCTTCTTGACCGGCCATCTTCTTCAGGGCGGCGAGCTCTGAGGCTGTCAGGTTCAGTTCGATGCGAGCGATCGCCCGTTCTCGCTTCGGGGTGACACGACTCCGAGGCGTAGGGGCCGGGGTGGCTCTCCGATCCATGGTCTGCCGAATGGCGTTCCGCAACGCATGGCTCGGTGTGAGTCCGTGGGCCTGACACCAGGCCTGCCAGGGCACCTTCAGTTCCCCCAAATCCACAGTCACCGTGGTCGTCCGTTTCGCCCGCTCCCCCATCAACTCACCCATACCAGCCTAAATTTGGCCACCCCGCGCCCCTCACCAAACCGGTGTCGAAGTCTGGCTATCGGAGGGTCACAGAACAGTCGCACAAGGATACGATAAACCCATAATGTAAGACAACTACGGGCAACAGCCATATCCTGCAAACTCTAAAGAAAGGGATAAGAAGAGAGAAAAGAAGAAAGAGATCTAGGCCGCCCAACCTCTTGAAATAGGGATACAAGGTTCAAACAAAGGAGGGTTGAGAAGTGCATGCTATTGCTAGGGGTTTCCCTGCTATTTGCTGCAATATTGGCCGGTTCCTACTCATAAGCGCTGAGGAAACGCTGGGTGCTTGTATGTCCCCTTGCGAGCCTGTCTACGAAGGCGAGGTTGGCTCTAATCTGTAGATAGCAAGTTAAGTTGTCCGGTTTTTGTAGCACGTGATCTGTCCGGTTTCCCTTTCCAAGACGTTCAGCGTTGCGCCGCAACTCGTCCGTGCCTAGTTGCCAGAGGATCGACGATCGGGCGGTCGCGTGACCGAACGGTCGAGTTCTTCTGATGCACGGACGCAGCTTCGGGTTCGAGCAGTTGGCCCGCCGTGTCGTAGCGCGCCAAGCATCGTGGGCCATGAAACACCGCCAAGGTGCCATCCGGATACTCGTGGACCCGCACGGTGACCTTCACGTAATGGAAGCGGTGTCGATCTGGCGGAATCTGCAGGCTCCGGCCCTGATAGCGCACCGTGTTGTCATTGGCGACGATGCGCTCTTCTTGCACACAGAGCAGATCGGTCAGGTTCGAGCCAATCCAGGGAACGAAGGCGGTACCGGCTTCCGTCGCCGCGACCGCAAAGCGCCGGTTGTAGGCCGGGAGAAACTGCTCGACGAGATACTGATTCGCGGTCGCCATGGTCGTGATCCCAGCCAACGCCAACTCTTTGGGCAGGCGATCTTGCAGGGTGCGGAAGACGCGCTCCGATCGACCCCGTGCTTCCGGGGAATACGCGGGGATCAGCGTGATCCCCAACTGCCGCAACGCCCGATGCACCTGCGTCAGCCGGTGCTTGTCGACCTTGTCCCCGGCCTTTTCGGTGTGCCAGTAGTGGGAGCCGCGATCCGTATACAGCGAACTGAACAGCCCCTGTGCTTCAATGACCGCTTGCAGCCCCTGGAAGCTGCTCATCGTGCCTTCTTCGTCGACGAAGAAGGCCGAATACAACTCGCTGGTGGCATCATCCATTGTCACAATGAGATCCCACTGACAGCTGGGCACCCACTCGTGTCGGGAGCCATCTTGATGGAGCATCATCCCCGGCAACGGTTTCCGCAGCCGCTTCTTGCGATGGGCTCCGCGCCGGGGTGCCCGAGCTACAGGCCCTGCTGCTTGCAGCCGATTCTTCGTCCACGTATACGAGCGCGTCCCGCCATGCTCCGCCTGCCAGCGCTCGTGGAAATGCTTGACGGTCCAGCCCGTGTACCGGGTCTCATACAGCGTCACCATCGCTAGGGTTTCGTCCACCGGGACCGCCCGAGCCGAGGCCTGGCCCAGCCGTCGATCCTCCAATCCCGCCGTGCCCTCGGTTTCGTAGCGGGTACTCCATCGACGAAAGGTCAGCTCCGTCACCCCCAAGATCTCCGCCGCCTCGGCCATGGTCAGTTCCCGCCGCTGTCGGCGCGCATACAACTCCTCAAATCGCATCCGTCGCACCTCCTGGAGCACGTTCGCCCGTGTCATCGTGGCCCTCCTTCGGGACCACCCTAGACCGGACAAATCATGTGCTACAAAAACCGGACAGATGATGTGCTAGCTACACGAGGTTGGCTCTAATCTTGACAGGATCGAGCGAACGCTCTACGCTCGAAGCCACAGGTATGAAGGCAGCCATGAGACCCATTCTGGAACAACCAATCCTCCAAGAATTCAAGCGGAGAGTCCAACAACGATTCCCCGGCGAGCTAATCCGCGTGGTCCTGTTCGGCTCGAAGGCACGCGGAGACGCGTCCGTCGAATCGGATATTGACATCCTGGCAGTGGTCCGCTCTGAAGATTGGAAACTTGGCGATGAAGTCAGGGACATTGGGTACGAGTTAGAGATTGCCCATAGCGTGGTCCTCTCCATTCAAGTGATGGGTCAGCGCCAGTATCAGGACCTCAAGGCGCGCGGCTCATCGTTTCTGGCACAGGTGGAGCAAGAAGGCGTGGCGGTATGACGGAACCCTCCCGCGCTGAGGAGGTGCAAGCCGAACTCCTTCGTGCCGAGAAATCCCTGGACGCGGCCCGTTCACTGCTGAAAGAGAATTTCCTGGAAGATGCCCTCTCTCGATCCTACTACTCGATTCTCCACGCCGCCCGTGCCGCGCTGCTTGCTGAAGGAGTCAGCGTTTCCTCGCACCGCGCCGTCCGACGGTTATTCGGCAGCCACCTGATCAAGCCTGGAAAACTTACGGTCCGGCTGGCGAAGATCCTTGCCGAAGAACAAGACGACCGTTTTCTCGCCGACTACGACGCCTGGTTCCACGCAGAACATGACCGGGCTGAGAAGCGCGTGAGCGAAGCCGCAGAATTTCTTGCCGCCATCGACCTCTTCCTGAGAAGCCAAGGCAAGCGTCAGTAAGAGCGCAAGCCTTTTGCTGTACGGTGTGGGAGCAGCCTCACAGATTGGACTCACATACCGATCTCTTCTCAACATCGTGTTGCGCCCCTCACCGACGCTGGGGGCGCAACAGAATCGCCCAGCCTGTGGCCACGCACAGCTGCAAGCGTGACGCCTTCCGAGGTGGCGCGGTTGCCACGGGCGTGCCACACCCCCTGAAGGGCGACGGCTAGTTGTTTAGTCCCACGGTGTGCTGGAACGGGTTGACAGTAAATCGTTCTGGCTCTTGTGTCCAGATTTTCCCAATGTATTCGTAGGGCGTGAGGCCCTTCAGGGTCTTGAGCCGTCTGGCGAAGTTGTAGGCCATCAGGAAGCTGTGCAGGTGCGTTTTGAGTTGGGCATGCGCGGTGTAGTAGTACCGGTTGACGGTTGCTTCCTTCAACGTGCGGTTCATGCGTTCCACCTGGCCATTGGTCCAGGGATGCTTCGGCTTGGTCAGCCGGTGGTCGATGCCATACCGGTCACAGCCTTTGTCAAACATGTGGCGCACATAGTGCGCCGTCGGACCATTCCGGTAGCGCGGCGGATGGCAGAACTGGCTACCGTTATCGGTCAGGATGGTGTGGATCTTGTAGGGAACTGCCGTTATGAGCTTGTTCAGGAAGGCTGTTGCGATGTTTCGATCCGCTGTCACATGCAACTCCGCGTAGGCGAACTTGCTCGTGCGATCGATGGCCACAAAGAGATACAGCTTGCCTTCTTCCGTCCGCACTTCTGCAATGTCGACATGGAAGTAGCCGATCGGATACGTCTTAAACATCTTCTTCGCCGGTTGAGCGCCTTCCCGATCCGGCAACCGGCTGATCCCATGACGTTGATAACAGCGATGCAGGGCTGAACGGGACAGATGTGGGAGCGTCGCCTGCAAGGCATACAGGCAATCGTCCAGCGGCAGCAGTGTATATCGGCGGAAGGCCACGCACGCCGCTTCTTCTTCCTTGGTCAGAACCGTCGAGGTGCGTTCCTTCGGCCCCATTGGCGCATCGGTGACATGGGTGCGCTTCTTCCACTTGGCCACCGTCTTGGGGTTGATCCCATAGCGAGCCGCGAGCTGAATCAGGCTCGCTTGACTCTGTTGGATCGCTCGACGGGTTGCCTCCGTCGTGCGGGCGCTTCCATGTAGTAGTTGTCCCATAACTCGTCCCTCCGTAGCTGGCTGTAGATTACCCCAGCACACCGTGGGACTAAACAGCTAGTGTCCCCGCACGGTCGAGTCGTACTGCACGACACGACGGTGCGCGATTCCACCTGGCACGGCGTCTCCGGACGCGGTGCCTCAGCAGAGACTCCTCCGATACTCCGCCTTGCTACGGATCCAGGTGAGTGCCCCCTCAGGATTCTGGCGTATCCGACCCACGGCCACCCCTACCTTTTCGGTATGGTCATAAATTCTGAACCCTTTCATAAGTTCGTCTCGGAGGCTCACGCTGTTGGCAAAAATATAGGACTCAACACATCGGACTGAGCACGAACATGGAGATCAACAAGTACTGAAGTCTTGGTGTTCTATGCTTCTGACTATCAAAGACATCGCCGCACGGCTGAAGGTGAAGGACAAGACCCTTTACGCCTGGGCCGCTCAAGGGAGAATTCCCACCCTCAAGATCAATGGAGTCATCCGATTCGAGCCGGAGGCCATTGACCGATGGCTTCAGGATTGTCAGATGCTCACCGAACGATCCTCTCTCTCCGCCAAGCGCAGGCGCTTACAGTCGGCCAGAGACGTAGATCACCTCATTGAGCGAGCCAGGCGTGCGGTTTATACTCACCGCGGGGAAACCAGACCAATAGCGAGCCCATTCAGAGAGGAGGAAGCGAATGGGTCTCTGTAAACGAGGAAAAGTGTGGTGGATGGATTTCATGTTTCATGGCAGACGCGTTCGACGGTCCACGGAGACCTCGGACAAAAGGCTGGCTGCAGCAATTCTCGCGAAGGTGACAACACAAGTCGTCGAAGGAACGTTCTTCGACCATCGTGAAGAGGACGACCATACGTTCCGGGACATGATGGAACGCTACCTCGCCGAATGTTCGAAGATGAAGGCTCCGAAAAGCTGCGTGCGTGATGGTACGTCTCTCAAGCACCTTGTGCCAGTGCTCGGGGAAAAGCTTCTATCCGAGATTACGCCTAAGAGTCTCGTCGCCTATAGAACTCAACGGCGTACAGAAGGCGCTGCACCTGCCACGATCAATAAGGAGCTGCAATTGGTGCGGCACGCCTTCAATCTGGCCATGCGGGAGTGGGAATGGTGCCGGGAGAACCCTATGCACCGTGTGTCCCTTGAGCAGGTGCGGAACGAAGTGGATCGTTGGCTGAGTGCCGACGAAGAGGACCGTCTCCTTGCCGCTTCGTCGCCTTGGCTTCAAGAAATTATTCGCTTTGCGCTCAACACCGGGATGAGGCAAGGAGAGATCCTCAATCTGCAATGGCAGGATGTGGATTTCACGCGTGGAACACTCATCGTGATGAAAAGTAAGAACGGCACACGCCGCACGATCCCATTGAACACCACCGTGTACGACCTGCTGGCAGCCAAACAAGGTGCAACGGGCGCATCATCAGGTCTAGTGTTCAAGACTCCTTTGGGCAATACACTGCAAGTCCGTTTCCTGGTGCGGGAGTTTTGTGAAGCACGGGATCGGGCAGGGATTCTCGATTTCCGCTTTCACGACATGCGGCACACGTTCGCGACTCGGCTCGTGCAACGCGGGATCGATCTCTACAAGGTCCAGCGTCTGCTCGGTCACAAGACCAGCACGATGACGCAGCGCTATGCGCATCATTGCCCTGAAAGCTTGCGTGATGGGGTCAATGTGCTGGAACACCGGCCGCCGATTGACACAAATTTGTCACAATCGGGCAGGTCGATGAAGGCGGGATCTTCTAAATCATTGATTTAGTGGTGAGCCGGCTGGGACTCGAACCCAGGGCCCTCGCCTAGAAAAGAGCGGCGCAGCCTGTTCCACACCCCTCCATATATTCAAACCATCTTTATTGATGGCCGGAGGAGCAGATTCTCAAACACCACAAGATATTTATGCACTGCGTTTACCTCAGATTAACCACGGCTGTCTGTCATCTAGAAGACAGAGCTCCATGGCCCCCCCCTGGTATCTTTCATCAGGACATCGAGTGAAGCCATTTAAGTTACATGCGTGCGATCTTCATGTAGGAGTCAAATTGACCGACGCATGGTTGGCGTGGGTTCGATGGCGCGGCATATTTCTCCTGAGGCAAACGTTTCCACAACGGCCGATATGATTGGACGACACTGCGTGAGCAGGTGGGCGTTGAAGGCGTATGGCTACGGCTCTGGACTCCTTCTCATCCTGCTACTCTTCGCCTCAGCGCTGCCGTGCGAGGTCGCTGCTCAGGAAGCCGTACTCAACATGCTCCCCCTCCGGCCCTTTAACTTCGATGTGTCCTTCAATCACCGAACGTTTGCGCCAACGCGCCGGGTCCTTATGCTTCAAGCAGGGTTCACTGCTCTTCAGTACGGACCACTTGAAGTGAGAGCCATCTACCAGTACTACAGCCACCACACTCCGACGTTCACCACGGATCAACATTCGTTGTACCTCAACCCCCGGTGGAATAATTTCATCGACTACTTGGATTTTCCAAAAACCTGGCCGATCAATCGAGTCATTCGACATGTGCTCTTCGGGCCGCTGGAAAATCGTGCAGTGCCATACGTTGGAGCGATGTTGGGTGGAACCCTCCCTGGACATGGTGAACATTCTCCGGGGTATCTCTACGGTGGGCAGGTCGGGGTGCGATTCCCAGTGACCCATGGGCTGTCGGTCGACATGGGTCTTCAATACACGCGATTTGAAATCGATTTCAAGGGACAGTCTGACCTGTCTGAGCAATGGTTATTCACGGTTGGATTTCGACTCTAATGTTATGTCGTTGATTGATGACATGAGACAAGCCATCGATGCACGCGTCATGCTCCGTATCCTGATGCTGTTGGCAGTGGTCTTCTTGCAGGGGTGCGGACTGGTGTACGACGCAGCCACCATGGTCCATCCATTGAACCGCGATGAGCTGTCATCCATATGCGCTGGCGGACGATTACGTGTCGGTATTTCTGTTGAACCGTTTCGGCCATTCATCTTTCCTGCCATGTACACCGACGAAGGCATCAGAGTGACCGGGTTCGATATTGAACTGATCCGCGAGGTTGCGGACGCGTTGTCTGCTCATTGCGGTATACCCCATTCCGTCGTTCCAACCCTGCATGTGACTCGATTTCCAGACCTGTTCATTAAAATGAATGAGGGACAGCTCGATCTCTTTGTCTCGTCCGTAAGCGGGACCGTTCCGGGCACAAGACCAACGGGGTTATGGTTTTCAGCTCCCTATTTTCGCGGTGACGGGATCGCCGCGATCGTCCAAGAACCTAAGATCGCAGAACGTGTGCGGGCACACTTTGGAAAGCCGACCGGGAATTGGGACACGCTCGAAGCCGTTCAGGATGCCTTCACTGGCTTGACCCTAGCGGTTCAGAAGGGACGATCCGCTCACCTCTATGCCCAAGCCAACCTCAAACAGAGCCGATTGGTGGTCTGCGATTCTCTCCCTGCAGCGATCGAAACCAAAGACCCGAAGATCGATGTCATCCTGTCTGACCATTCCATACTCGACTATGTGACGAAGCGGGTCTGGCAGGATTGGCAGCTGTTGATGCAAGCAGACGGTACTCCGCTGATTGTGACGCAGGAAGACCTCTCCGTCGTGACAAGCGACGAGCACCGACGCCTCCAATGGTTCTTGAACAACTTGCTCTTTCGTTTGGAAGAATCAGGACGGTTGAAACAGATGCGCTCACGTTGGATCGAAGCGGACTATGCGCCCATTCGGCGGGCGACCGCGGAAGGCTTGCCGCTTGAGGTGACACAAGTTCCTGATCACTATGATCAGGGACAGTGCCGCTTAGCCGAGTGACAATGACTACGCCGAGGTATTGATGATCGTCCCGTCGAACGCACTGACGCAAGATGACGGCATGGTGTGAAAGACCCCTGATGTCTGCACGTTGATCACGATGGTCATCTAGATGACAGACAGGGTCAAAGACAATGGCGTATGACAGTGCGTAGTCAACCCAAAAGCTGAGCAGAGAATTACGATCTGGGCAACTCGGTCCAGGCACCCAGTATCTTGGAGAAGGATCTGAGGATCATGACGCCCGAATATCCAATGGTAGAAAAGGGGTCCCGAAGGGCGCGGTTGAATGGATCACCAACGGAGCGTTTATGACAGAACACAAAGAACATCATTTGCCGTCGGTTGACATCCTCACGTGGAATGAGGTGACGCACTGGGCAACGCACGGCAATCCGTCCCCTCCCTTTCGTGTCGAGAAGACCGAGGCGCAATGGCGCGAACTGCTGACCGACAGGCAATTTCGGATCACCCGTCTGAAGGGGACCGAACGGGCCCACAGCTCGGAGCTCTGCCAACTGTTTGAACCTGGTCGGTACGAGTGCCTGTGTTGCGGCACAGAGCTCTTTGATGCGGCGACCAAGTATCAAAGCCATACGGGGTGGCCTAGTTTCACGCAACCGGTCTCGCCAGGGGTCGTGGCCTATCATCAGGATACCAGCCACGGCATGCACCGAATCGAGGTGACCTGCAATGTCTGTGATGCTCACCTCGGCCATGTGTTCCCCGATGGACCGGAGCCGTCAGGGTTGCGGTTTTGCATCAATGCCGTCTCTCTCCACAAAGGTCCTGTGCGCGACTGAGACCGGCTCTCGTAGCAGATGAGGAAATACGTCCACACACGCGAAGAAGACATGGTGATCATGCAACCAGGGATTATTGCTCCTCTCCCCAAAGCAGCCTGGTACGTAGAGTTCGCCGTTCACGATATCGCCGGCCTCTCCCGCGTTATCAAGACCCTGCAGACTCTTGTTGATGGCGAGCGAACCGTGGTCGGACTGGGTGTACCGCTCTTCCGCGCACTTGGGAAAGACATTCCTGGATTGAGGGTGTTCCCCACGCAGTTTGGGAGTGGGTTGACAGTCCCTTCAACACCAGCGGCTTTGTGGTGTTGGCTTCGAGCAGAAGACCGTGGAGAACTCTTTCATGTCGAGCGTCGTCTGGTTGAGCAGCTGACGCCGGCGTTCACAGTCTGTGAGTCCACGGAAGGATTTCTGTACGGGACGGGGCGGGATCTGACCGGTTATGAGGATGGTACCGAAAACCCCAAAGGCAAGCTTGCGGAAAAGGCTGCCATCGTGCGGGGCCAAGGGGCCATGCTCGATGGGTCAAGTTACGTCGCCGTTCAACGATGGGTCCATGATTGGAAACGGTTCGACGAGATGTCGGATCCGCGGCACGATGCCATGATCGGTCGGCGGCGGCGGGACAATAAAGAGTTGGCTACAGCACCGACCTCCGCACACGTGAAACGCACGGCACAGGAGAGTTTTCAACCGGCCGCGTTCGTCCTGCGCCGCTCGATGCCATGGGCCGATGAGCATGGGAGTGGATTGTATTTTGTAGCCTTTGGGGCCTCGCTTGACCCGTTTGAAGCGCAGTTGAAGCGGATGGTAGGAGCGGACGACGGGATTGCGGACGCACTGTTCACGTTCACACGTCCAGTAACAGGGAGCTTCTATTGGTGCCCGCCGATGGAGAATGGCCGACTCAATTTATCTGCCATTGGCGTCTAGGGGAGAGCAGGCTATACGTGGTGAACGTCGTCGGAGAGCCCGATGGTGGTCCGATACCAAAGGGTGTGTGCTGATAGATGAGAGTAGCCATTGGTGCCCGGAAATGCTGAGAGTCGGAGACCGTCAGCAGAATGGCCCTGGTGGTCATAGGGTGGAGCACAGGAAGAACGGCAATTTGAGGGACGACCGCATACGCACTGGTATGATTTTTCAATTCAAGGAGGTCTGAAGATGACAACTCGCCATAGCCAGTTTCTGTATATCCAAACGAACGACATCCGTGAGGGGCAAAATGCGGTACTGGGTTATCACCGAAAAGACGATGGCACGCTGGATCCGTTGCCAGGCAATCCGTTCTATACAGGGGGCACGGGCATCAACAATGACACCCATGGCAAACTCGGTCCACATGACAACGACACGCCGCTTATCATCAGCCCTGACGGGAAACGTCTCTTTACCGTCAACACGCACAGCAATACCGTGGCGGTCTTCGATGTTCAATCCGATGGATCATTACGACATGTAAAGGGTTCGCCGTTTTCGTCGCACGGTGTCGCGCCGAACAGTCTCTCGCTGAGCGGCACGACGCTGCTCCTCTCAAACCGGAATGAAGACTATCATCAAAGAGAGGCATTGCGTGGTGCCGCGAAGGCGAGCTACGTCTCGTTCGCCATTGAACAGAACGGCACGTTACGATTTGTTTCCAAGATTGACGTGGAGAATTCGCACAAACCTACGCAGGTGTATGTCCCTCGTTCGAATCCTGAGGTTGCGTTCGGCAATGACTTTCAAGTGGATGTGGACTTCGATGGCGAGGGCACGCGCTCGTTCCTGGCCGGTCTCAAGCCGAGTGTACAGGGACAACTCCACGTCTTTCACGTGGGGCGAGACAGTCGGTTAACCGAGCGAAGCCTGGTACAGCTACCGGAGACAAACGCCGGCTATAAATACAAGGGAATGGAGGGTGTTCCCTCGATGCCGCTCGGCATTTGGGCGCACCCGACCGAACCGTTGCTGTACGTCGGATTCGTGACCCGCAATGAACTCGGGGTCTATCGATTCGGCAAGAATGGTGAAATGACGTTTTTAGGATCTGTTGAAAATAGTGGGCAAGATATTTGCTGGTTACTCGCCAATAAAAAGGGGACTCGGCTCTATACGGTCAATAATCTGCCCCGGTCAGATAAAGATGATAAGGCTGCTACCGTGAGCACTTACGACATTGCCGGCGAGCGCGCAACCAAGCCGGTTGAAATCAGCCGGTTGCAACTGCCCCACCCCGGAGAATGGTTCACTAACAACCGCATGTTCTCTCAGCCTGGGAGTACTGCGTTTCAATGCACTCTGAATCCAGAAGAGACCATTCTCTATGTCATCTGTCAGCGGATTAATCAAACAGATGAAAACACCAAAGAGGAAGGCAACATCTTGCACAGCCTGCGGCTCAATGGTGAGGGAATCCCCGCCGTCGCACACTCACGACATCTCGGCCAAGACGGGGTGCACTATCGGTCCCGGCCGCAGGGCATCGCCACGTGTGACCGATCATGATAACGTACACATTTGATGGGCACCTAATCATGCAGAGGGATCATTATTCGATCCATCTGGACATCGAGTGGCGTTGATAATAGCACTCTCGTCACTATTTAAGACCACGAGCTGGCTCTCAAACAAAGAGGAAGATGCAATGAAATCGAGCTGCAAAATGGTTGTACTAGTTGGAACCCTCATCTTATCGGCATTCATGGTAGGAACAGGCTCCGCAGCCGAAGAGAAGGTTGTTTTCAATAAGGATGGTTCGCTTGATCGGCCGGTCGGCTACCGTGGATGGGTTCATGTGGGCTCAACCGTTCTGCCGAAAGGTCAGGCTAATATTATTGATAACATCCCAATACCAACAAATGAAATCATAAATACGTATGTGAAGCCTTGGGCTTATGCAGCTTATATGAAAACTGGCCTGTGGCCTGAAGGAACAACCATTGCGAAAGAATTCGTGGTGCTAGGCGAACCCGATGAAGATGGCACAGTTCATGAAATGTATTTTGCTGGACTATGCGTTCTTGTGAAGGACAGCAAGATATTTCCAGCACAGACCGGGCATTTGGGCTATTTTCCTTTTGGCCATCAGCGAGAGCCGTACCTCGATCGCGCTGCTCTAGCGGATCGGTCAAAATGTTCGTCGTGCCATGAACAGCATGCATCAGACCAGCAATATATCTTTTCGGACCACCACATTGGCCTTCGACGATAGGTAGTAGGTTTTCCATACGTACATACTCACGAGAGGGAGTTCTGCGCGTGACCAACAGATGAGCAGATGACCTCAATGCCGTCGGTGCATGAATTGGTTAGCCTAGTGGACCTCTCCGTCTCACCAGGCCCCACGCTGCACCCCGGCCATCCCTTCGCAAATGTTCAGGCAGCCCACTACTGGTCGGCCTCATCGTTCGTGGGTAGAGGGTCCTCCGCGTGGAACGTGGGCTTTGTCATGGGCATATCACATGACATCAAAGTCACCGATAGCCATAACGTATGGTGCGTGCGGGGCGGAAATAATGCGGCTGCCTATTAAAGGCTGAGAACAGTCCAGTATTGGTTGAAAGATGTCCGTTGAGTAAGTAGGGCACCGCAACATGTCTATGTTGAATGTGCGCCATGTCATTGTTCCCAACACCGCTGACTTCATCAACCACTGTCGAGGAGGTGAGGAATCTCCACGCTCACCTTCCGACGTGACCCTGTAGGAACAATGGCACGAACACGCTTTTAGCTGGGATAATAGGAATCGCTTTGTCCATTTCCAAAGAAGCAGATCCCCATCTGAAGCTTTTTGACACTCAGAAACCGCTCTCCCGTTGTGACGACGCGGTACAGTGCGATCTCGGATTTCATCCCCCATATGCCTGGGATGCACTGCTTGCGTTTCTCGCAGACCGACTCATTGCAGGCGTCGAGCACGTCGACAAGAGACACTACCTCCGCAGTCTCGCGCTTGAATCGATGGGGAAGGCGTACGTCGGATGGGTCCACGTGTCTCTGAGTCTCCATAAACCGGCCTTGAGCGTCACAGTATCCTCGTCTTTATCTCGTGCAATTCCACTGGTCCTCGAACGCGTGGGGCGATTGTTCGATGTGTTTTACAATCCTCAGGAAGTTGCTCCGGCGGTACAGGCATTGCTGCCCATTGCCGGGTTGCGGGTGCCTGGTGCCGTCGATGGGTTTGAGTTGGGGGTGCGAGCAATTGTGGGGCAGCAAGTGTCCATCAAAGCTGCAAGGACCCTCCTCGGGCGCATCGCCCGGCGATTTGGAGGTACCGTAATCACGCCCAACGCAATGGTGACCAAGACGTTCCCGAATGCCAAGACACTGGCTGAATGCGCCCGTGGTGACTTGACAACCCTTGGTATTACGACAAAGAGGGCCACCTCTATCATGGCCCTTGCACAGGCCGTCGCCACCAACACACTTATTCTAACCCCGAAGGCCCATATCTCCCAGACCATCGCGCAACTGAAAGACCTGCCGGGAATCGGTGAATGGACTGCTCAGTACATCGCCATGCGCGCCCTATCCTGGCCGGACGCCTTTCCGCACACCGACTTGGGGGTAAAGCGCGCATTAGGGGAGCACCGGCCGCAGAAGATCCTCGCCATGGCCGAAGCCTGGCGACCCTGGCGAGCCTACGCGACGATAGGGCTGTGGGCGTCCCCGTCGCCCCATGCGCACGACCGACCCGACAGACCAAGGAGTCACCATCATGGAGTATCTGAGCACGGAGACCATTGACACCCCTATCGGGCCCATGCAAGCCGTTGCGTCCGCACAAGGGCTCTGTGCGCTGGAGTTCGTGACGCCGGATCGGCAACATCTGTTGCAGGCACGACTCGCCAGGTGGTATCACGGCCATCGAATTGAACAGAGAAGTCATCCATCGATCAGGGCAGCCGCCCGATGGCTACGGTCCTATTTCAACGGCCGGTTCGACGAGCTGACTGAACTCACGCTGGATCTGCGAGGGACGCCGTTTGAGGTACGGGTGTGGCAGGCATTGCGCCGCCTCCCCATCGGCGAGACCATCGCCTATGCCGCATTGGCGACCCACGTCGGCAGCCCGAAGGGAGCCCGAGCGGCCGGGGGAGCCTCACGACGCAATCCCCTATCCATCATTATTCCTTGCCATCGGGTCATCGGCGAGCAGGGACAACTCACGGGCTACGGCGGGGGGATTGAGCAAAAACAGTATTTGCTCACCCACGAAGCAGCGGCGGGCCATCCGCATGTCAAGGAGACTCACCGCGAAGCCCTCGACAGGGTGGCTCCGCCGGCCAACTCGACGTCGGTGAAATAGAAGGCCTCCATTTGAGTCAGCTAGCACGGCGTCCGATCGGGTACAAGCGGACAAACCTGCTCGAACTTCTTCCTTAATGATGGTCTGCCCGGCACACCTGAGCACTGGGCCACTGCCGAGTCGGGTGGCCGGCGGAGGTCTCGGCGATCCTTCGGCGGTCTCACGATCGTACCCCGGCACAGGCCCTATGGTACCGTGAGATGGGCGTGCTGCGGGATGGGCTAGGGTATTCTGGTATATATGGGTGGGTAGTGTGCTGGACGCGATCCCAAGCTGGCGCTATTTCGTATGGCAACGTCTCCGACGATCTTTGCCAGCGCATCGAGCGTCCGAACACAGATATAGGCCCGTGAGTAGGAAATGACGTTCTGAGCACGGAAGGTGTTCAGAATAGGAGTCACGTTTGATCGGGCCGCCAGGACGAGCTCTGAGAGCTCTTGATGCGTCAGCCGGATATCGAGAACGTACCCGGGGTGGTGTGGGCACGGCTTCCCTCCAAAACACATCAAGTCCAACAGCACTGTTGCAATGCGCCTCTCTAGCGGCATGACAAACTGCCACTGCAGTCGACGATCAAGAAACCGAAACTGAAGACCGTAAATTTCCAGCAGTAGCTGGCGCAAAGCCTCATCCTGTTGCACAGCTGCCTCTAAAGCGTGACGTTTCAGTTCGAGCACATAGGTTTCTCCGCTCGCAACAGCAACTCCGTTTTGCTCGGACGTGGCAGGACAGAACGGAAGGTCTCCAAAGATCGACGCTTTTCCCAGCAATGCCCGAGTGGTCAGGCGACCATCTGCTTGGGTAGCTCCTAGACGCACATATCCATGCTCAACAACATACACTTTCTCCGGCTCGAATGAGCCATAGATCAGGGCTTTGTCTTTGAACACATTCCGCCGAGCAGTTTTGAGATGTGCCGCAACCATTACAAAATCCGTTGCGAGTGATGCTGGAATCTTCATGTGAAGCGCGTTCGCTCTCGTACCAGGTTTTTGTACGGTTTTATTTCATTTTGTCATCTAGATGACGGTTCTTCGTCCGACGACTGTGTCATCTATGGGCACGTGATATTGGCACCCTAATCTTAAGGAGGTCTGTATGTATTTAACAAGTGGCAGTCGCACAGTACGTATCGTCTTAGCAGCAACCATCGCGCTTGGCGCAATGGCCTGGTCGACCGTCGGCAGCCCTAGTCCTGCAACGGCTGGCTCTCCTCCGCCCGGCTCTCCCCCATCTACAATAGTCGGGGCGATTGAATACACCCCTGAGGGCAAAATGAAAAGGCCGCCATTTTCTGCCTTCCGGCATTGGGTGTACATTGGAACTCCCCTCACTCCGAACGATATGAACGATGGAAAGGCGAATTTCCCTGAGTTTCATAACGTCTATATGGATCCGGAGAGTTTTGCCTACTATGAAAAGAACGGTAAATATCGAGACGGCACAGCGATCGTGAAGGAATTGGTCAGTGTCGGCACAAAAGAAGCGGCCAGCGGTTCAGGGTATTTCCAAGGGGAGTTTATCGGGCTTGAAGTTTCAGTTAGGGATTCCAAGCTCTTCCCGAAGGACCCGGGCAACTGGGGTTTCTTCAGCTTTGGCCACTCGTACCCGCTCAAAGACGTGTCAAAGCCCAACAAGATCGATGAGTGCAACAAGTGTCATGAAACGAATGCGATAGATTTCGTCTTCTCGCAGTATTACCCGGTGCTGCGCGCGGCGAATCCCATGAAAAAGTAGCCGTCCGTTGGACTCGGCAGGCGTTGACGTGTGGTCATCGCCTGCCCTGTTCGACCAATTCGTTCGCTTTATAACGCGCGCACATGAGATCGTCGCTCAAGGTCACGTCACTATTGTTTGTTTTTTCTCTTGGCGTAAGTGGGTGCCTTTCTCCTCTCGCAACCCATCGCGCCGTGCTGGAGTACGACCGGACTGTCAGTTACGTCGAAGCAGATCTGTTGCTGCTCAACATCGCACGCGCACGATACCATCGACCCGTGCATTTCACGGCAGTGTCAAGCGTCGCGGCGACATTCGATTTTCGAACGGATGCGGGAATCCGTGGAGGGATTGGGCATGCCGTAGATCCAACGGAATACCCGGTTGGCCTCGAATACGGTGTGAGCGTCGCGGAAAACCCGACCATCACTATTATCCCCATCACGGGTGAGGAATTTACAAAACGAATCCTTCATCCCCTCGGTGAAAATACATTGAGATCTTTGGTGCACCAAGGCTATGAGCTCAACATGTTGTTCCGTTTGATGGCCAGAGGATTTTCTATCGAAGAAAGTGATGGTCGGCACTTCTTAATTAACCGCCCTTCTGAGGGAGATGGATTCATTGAATTTCGTCGTCGGCTCTTGCACCTGGCTAGTCTCGAAAAAAGCCGGTCTCTCTATATCGAACCGCTGCTGTTCAACGACACCCAGACCTTGTACGTCCGTCCCCCAGATCCACGTGAGGTCGTCGAAGCGACAGAGAAGGGATATCGCTGGGAGGCCGATGCCAAGACCGGCACTCATACCGTGTGGCGCCCGACAGTCGGTCGGCTCTTGATTTCCAACTACGACTCCAAGCGCCTGTCCAACGAAGAACGGCGACAACTGCACCTGGAGGCCATCCAGTATCCGGAGAGCCAAGTATTGGTTGACATTCGGCCTGGTTACCCCGGAGGCGATTATCCGCTTCATGGCACATTAATCCTGAGAAGCATCAATAACATCATTGGATTTGTAGGCCGCAACTTCGAGGAGGATCGCGAATTCGCCGTTGCGCCGGATCCAAGAACCCGGACGCCAGTGCGCAATCCGGTGCACACGTTGGAAGTCGTCGAGTCGGCCACGAAACCGGAAGGGATCGAGTTTGCCGTTCAGTTTGAAGGCCGGTGGTACTCGTTAAGAAAGTACTTAGCTGGACAAGAAGCGGCGTCCAATTGGAACCAAGAAGCGTTTGCCGTGTTATCGCACCTCTTTCAGATGGCCGTGACAGATTTAGGTAAATATCCGACACCAGCGATTACCATTCAGAAATGATGGATCTGCTGAGATTACGAGTAATGAGTTCTCCTCGCCCTGGTTGAACAATGGCGTGCAGCACATTATCGAGGCTTATCGACATCCGACGGCTCGTGCCAAGTCCTTCCTGGCAGGCTTTATCCTTCACGCTTACCCTCGCGAGGATTTTCATTGGTTGTGGATTGTTCGTTCTCAGCGCGGACGCGATGGCGACGGATTCTCTTCGTGCAGCAGACGTAGAAATCTCTCACCACCTTGGATTAGGTGACCCGAATGACTCTCTCCCATGTGAGAGTCGTCCCACCAAACAGTCCATTGAGCTCGGTCGACTTCTGTTTTTCGACAAGCGGCTCTCTGGAGATGGCACGATCGCCTGTAGTTCGTGCCACCTGCCTTCTCGGGCGTTTACCGACGGGAAAGCTGTTTCAAGCGGTATCAATGGCCAACGCGGGCATCGGAATGCCCCCACTGTTATCAATCGACTGTACGGGCGGTCCTTTTTTTGGGACGGACGCGCTCGCACACTTACAGAACAGACCCTTGAACCCTTTCGCAATCCTGTTGAACACGGTCTCTCTCAGCATGACCTCCTCTCGATGATCAAGGCCATCCCCGGCTATCGACACCTGTTTCGAGAAACATTCGGCACGGATGTGACCGAAGAGAGCATTGCGACCGCCTTGACCCATTTTCAATGGACTATTCTCTCCGGCAACAGCCCGGTAGACCGCTTTGACTATCGGGGAGATACGGCCGCGCTCTCTGCCGCCGCACAACGCGGATTCCTCGTGTTTCGAGGTAAGGGCGGCTGCGTGCGATGTCATGCCGGCCCTAACTATACCGATGAGCAATACCACAATCTTGGCGTGGGGTGGGAGACTCCTCACATCGATCTCGGCCGTTATGCCGTTACCCGGCGACCGGAAGATATCGGCGCGTTCAAGACGCCGACATTGCGAGAGATCGCGCGGACCGCTCCCTATATGCACGATGGTCGGTTTAAGACACTCAGAGAAGTGGTGAATTTCTACAACCACGGAGGCGTGAACAACCCGCATCAAGATCCCATTATGCGACCTCTGTTTCTGAGTGACGACGAACGAGCGGACTTGGAAGCCTTTCTCAATAATCTCTCTGGTGAGGGATGGCAACAGACGGTTCCTCCCCGCGTTTTCCCGGAGTGACGAACCTCTGTTCCCCTCTGAATTGGGTCGTAGCGTAAGGGTTTTTTTAGATATCTGCGATAGGCGAGCATGCCTTACATCGCTCTCTATGTTGGCCAAGATCTGTACGCCCCTACTAGCTGGTTAGGACACATTGGATAGGGATGAGGATGCCAGTGTTGAGCCCCACAGACAGTCAGTCGACGACTGGCCTGATCGCCTGCAACGAGTGCGACCTCCTTCAAAGGCCGATCGCGCTTCCCGCGGGCGGGTGGGCGGTCTGTGGAGGATGCGACGCTCCCCTCTATCGATACACACCAGGCAGTCTCGATCGGGCACTTGCCTTCTCACTCGGCGCGGCGGTGCTGTTTCTCATCGGCCTCACATTTCCGATCTTGGAGCTGGAGATACAAGGGAATGTGACCTCTTCGAGTCTATCCAGAACAGTGCAACAACTCTGGAAGGATGGCCTGCATGTCTTCGCGGTTCTCATCGCAGCCACGACCATTCTGCTGCCGGCCCTTGAGTTGGCGGTCATGATCTCGGTGCTGCTCTTATTGCGAGTACGACGTGCGTCTGCGTGGATGCCCAAGTTGCTACGCCTGCTGACACTGGTGCGCCCGTGGGGCATGACCGAAATATTTTTCATGGGAGTGCTCGTGGCGCTCGTCAAGTTGGCGCACATGGCTGATATCGTAACCGGGATTGCTCTGTGGTCATTGGGGGGCATGATGCTCTTGCTGATTGCTGCGAGTCGGTCGTTCAATCTTCGGCATCTCTGGGAACAGGTGGCTCCCCAATGAGACCCTCCCCACGCACGGCGCATGCACTCGGACTCTACGCCTGCCATACCTGCGGTCTTCTTTCGCGACCTGCTCGTGAAGGCGCGTCATCGTGTGGTCGGTGCGGTAGTTCTCTCCGTTTCCGTAAGACGAATAGCATCGAACGTGCCGCCGCCTATCTGATCGCCGCCTATATTCTCTATATCCCTGCCAACGTGCTCCCAATCATGGAAACTCATTCCGTGTTCGGCCGTGAGGAGAACACGATTGTGAGCGGAGTCGCATACTTATGGCATGCTGGATCGTGGGGGCTGGCTCTCGTTGTGTTCATCGCCAGTGTCGTCGTACCCGTGCTGAAACTCCTGGCAATGACCCTTCTCCTGATTACCGCCCATTACCAATCTGCCTGGCGGCCGCTCGAGCGGGCGAAACTGTATCGACTCGTCGAGCTGGTCGGACGCTGGTCCATGCTTGATGTCTATGTTGTCGCGATTCTGGCGGCGCTGGTGCAATTTCGCCCGCTCGCCACGGTGACGCCTCGCAGTGGGGCCCTCTACTTTGGGGCCGTGGTGATACTCAGCATGTTGTCCGCTATGGCTTTTGATCCGCGGCTGATCTGGGATCCGGCTCACAAGGAGTCTCACACCCATGCATGATAATCACACAGACGAGCCATTTGAAGTTGCAACTGCAGTGGCTGCGCCGAAAGGGCGGTGGTCGCTTCACCTTGTGTGGTTGGTGCCGATTGTCTCCGCTCTGATCGGCGGATGGATCGCGATCAAAGCTGTGCTCGAACATGGCCCCACGATCACCATCACCTTCAGAGCCGCAGAGGGGCTGGAACCCGGCAAGACGAAAATCAAGTACAAGAATGTCGACGTGGGAGAAGTGCGGCAAATTACCATCAGCGAAGACCTCTCTCACGTCGTCGTGACCGCTGACATGGTCAGCAACTTCTCTGCGCATCTCGTCGAAGACACAAGGTTCTGGGTCGTCCGCACGCGGGTGACAGGTGGACAGGTGACGGAACTCGGCACGCTCTTCTCCGGATCGTACATCGGCCTGGATGTTGGAAAATCCTTGGTGTCGAAGAGGGATTTTGAGGGGCTCGAGGTCCCTCCGATTATCACCGGAGATGTCGCAGGCGGGCAATTTGTCCTCCGAGGGACTGGCCAAGGGTCGCTCGATACCGGCACACCCGTCTACTATCACCGAGTGCCCGTAGGGAAGGTGTTGTCCACTGAGCTCGATACGGATGGAACCGCTGTGGTGACACGAATCTTTATCGCAGCACCCCATGATCGATACGTGACCACCAACACGAGGTTCTGGAACGCGAGCGGTGTGGACGTGACCGTAGACGCTGCCGGGCTGAAGATGCATACACAATCCCTCATCTCGATCTTGGTCGGTGGAATAGCCTTTGAGACCCCGCCGAACGCCTCAGTGGCGCCGCAGGCTGCTGAGAACACAAATTTTGTGATGTACCCAGATCGAGACGTGGCGATGAAACGACCGAATCAGGGCACGCTCCGATTCACGGTACATTTCACGGAATCCTTGCGAGGGCTGGCGCTCGGGGCTCCGATTGAGCTGCACGGACTCCCGGTCGGTGAGGTGGTAGGCATCGAGATGGACTACGACGAAAAGGCCGGGACCTATCGCTTTCCTGTTGAACTTGCACTCTACCCCGATCAATTGGCGCGACACGTCCAACCCGATGATATGAAGATGGCCCACGCGGGGGCTCCCACAAGGCAGGAGCTCGATGCGCTTGTTGCTCGTGGGCTACGGGCGCAACTCACGACGGGCAACCTCCTCACCGGACAGCTTTTCGTGGCGCTCGACTTTTTTCATGACGCCGCCAAGGCATCGGTCAATTGGGGGAAAGTTCCACCGGAACTGCCCACGACTCCGAGTAGTCTTGCGAGCCTACAGCATACCTTGTCCCACTTTGCGCAAAAGTTGGACAAGCTGCCGGTGGAGGAACTCATCGTAGATGTTCGCCGAACCCTCGGTTCCCTGCAGGCGATGCTGCGGAGTACTGATGCGTTGGCGCAGCAGCTGGACAAACAGGTTGCGCCGAAGGCTGAGGAAGCGTTGCAAGAGTTGCGGCGCACGCTGCTCGCCGCAGAACGTCTTTTGGCGACCGATGCGCCCCTTCAACAGGATGCCCGTGACGCGTTGCGGCAATTAGGACGGGCATCCCAATCACTTCACGAGCTGGCGGAATTTCTCGAACGCCACCCCGAATCCCTCATTCGTGGGAGAACAGAGGAGAGACCATGATCAGCTGCCCGTCCAGACTCGCCATTGCCGGACTCGCAGGTCTTGTGTTGATGACCGGCTGCGCATCGCCCGTTACCCTCAACCACTACACCCTCAGCAGTCACGCCATCCGAGACAGTAAAACTCCCCAGACCGAGGCGTTCTCGCAGTCGGTCGGCCTAGGACCCGTTACACTGCCGGAAATGGTCGATCGCCCGCAGCTCGTCTTGCGCACAAGTGCGCATCGTGTGGTCCTCGCCGAAACGCATCGCTGGGCCGGACCACTTAAAATAGAACTCGCGCGTGTCCTGGCCGACAACCTTGCGGCGCTGCTGGGCAGCCGGTCGATCCCCTCTTACCCTCAGCGTGGGGCAGAGCATGCCGACGTGCGCGTGTCAGTCGATGTTCAACGTTTCGAGTCGATCCTGGGGAAAACGGCAGCAATCGACGCCGTCTGGACCGTACACTGGGCGAATGGAACACAGCGAGCTGACAGCGCATCCGTTCAAGAGCCGGTATCTGACGAGAGCTACGAGGCCCTGGTCGCTGCTCATAGTCGTGCATTAATAACCCTCAGCCAGAACATTGCCTCGACCATTCGAGGGGGTGCTTCACCTCGCCCGCTTCCCTGAGCCAGCATCATTGATGTAAGGGGAGAGGCCCAATACTCGTACACACCGACCAAAGGAATACGATATGAACACCTTACAGTTTTTGGTGGACTACGGAGCATGGGTGCTCTTCGCTATTGTATTTTTAGAGCAGGCTGGTCTTCCTATTCCCGCGCTCCCTCTCTTAGTGGCAACAGGCGCCTTAGTCGGCGCTGATAAGATGAACGTCGGCGTGGCGGTGCTGGCTCCCCTCGTCGCCGCTGTTCTTCCCGACCTCTGCTGGTATTACTTAGGACGCGTGAAGGGCGGCCGGGTATTGGGGCTTCTCTGTAAGATCTCGCTTGAGCCTGACTCGTGTGTGCGAAGTTCGGAGGATATGTTCCGTCGGCATGGGAAAAGCACCCTATTGATCGCAAAGTTCGTCCCCGGTTTGAGCACCATTGCTCCTCCCTTAGCCGGCATCACCGGTATGACGCTTCCGGCATTCCTACTCTATGATACGGGTGGCGCTCTCCTGTTGATCATCCTGTCCGAGGGCGTGGGCGCGTTGTTTAGCAACCAGTTGGAATCCGTCATGGCCGTCTTCGACCAGGTCGGTGGTTGGGTGCTCGCGATTGCGCTGATCGGTATCGCCACATTTGTGGCGTACAAGTTCTATCGAAGACATCAGGTCCTGCGAGAGCACCGCATGGCCAAGATTTCTGCTGTCGAGCTAAAGAACCTGATAGATGACGGTCAGCAAGTGATTATTGTCGATGTGAGAAATCCTCTGTCGCGCGAGACAGATCCCGAAGCCATCCCTGGAGCCATACATCTACTGTTCGAAGAAATTGATCATCGCCATGATGAACTGCCGAAAAACAAAGAGATTGTTCTCTACTGCACGTGTCCAAACGATATTTCCAGCGCCCGCACGGCGCTGAAGCTAAAAAGACAGGGAGTTCAACGTGTCCGTCCTCTTGAAGGAGGACTTGATGCATGGCGGGAACGACGGTTTCCAACTGAGCGGGTAGAGCGAAGCACGGACCAGCAACACCTCTCCTGATCAACAATGAATGATGGAACATGTGTCGCCATCGCGTTGGCTCCGGCCCACTTCGGCAATCGAACCCGGCTCACCTGCTGCGTCCCCGTCGAAGGTTGGTAAACGCTCATTGAGTATATTCAGCCAAATCCACTAAAGTAACGGTAGAGTCCGGCCACAGAAACTCCTTCGAGATAGCCATCCAGCTTTCCACCGCGAACACCTGGTCGCCGCCACTCAGCTAGACGATATGCAGTAGCGCAAAAGCAAGGCCATCACGCCCAGTCCGTCGTCCCCATCTTCTGGGGATAAGCTTGTGAACAAATCGACTTGCGCATACGAGTGACAGCTCATCATGGGCTCTTCAGCATGTTGCCTATTTTTTTGGCGTCCGCTTTGTCTGGCGCAGACCACCACTTATGGTAGAGACCTGGAATCCTCCGAGTGTATCGACATGCATCATCTGCTGAGAAAGATTATTGAGAGGAGGTGCGACAGGATTTTGGCGGTCGCCTCACAGCGGCCAGCCCTGATCTGCAAAACTATAGAGACGGTCGTCACCGAGAATGAGATGGTCGAGCAGGCTGATCCCGAGGAGGTCTCCTGCTTCTCGCAGTCGTGTGGTGAGCGTCCGATCCTCCGGGCTCGGCGTGGGATCTCCGGAGGGATGGTTATGCACGGCAATGATTGCACAGGCGTTGAGGAGGATAGCTGATTTGAAGACTTCACGAGGGTGCACAATGCTGAGCGTGAGCGAGCCGATCGAGACGATGTTCACGCCGATGCAGGCGTTCTTGGCATCGAGACAACCGACGAGGAACTGCTCGCGATCGAGACCAGTAAAACATGGGCGCAGTGCGGTGCCTGCCGCAGCGGAATCGCGAAGCACGCCGTATGGAGCGGTGTGACCACCCTCAGAGACGAGCGTGATCCGGTAGCGCGGAATAAACTGAGGAACGGGAAGTCGGTTGACGGATTGTTTGGCCATGGTGGCACCTCCTGCATGTTGTACGAACTGGCGCTTTCGCAGAAACCGAAGCGCCAGAGCAGGACAACGGAGGTGATAGGGCGAGGGCTGCCGAAGCAGCACGGGCGGATGACCACTCAGCGGCGGCCGTGACAGATCTGTGTTGGCGCGGGCGCTGCGTCAGACGATCCGTGCGCGGCAGGCCACCGGCCGTCCATGGCCGAACAAGGCCGATCAAGTGACGATCACAGATGCACGCGCCGTACTGGATCAACCTCGTTGCGGTCAAACTACCCCTATCCACCCTACTGTCTTCAGCCATGCTCTCCGAACATACGTAGTTCACACAGGCTTGCATCAAAAACTGAACCTCACTACATCTCACCCCCGTTTGGCAATGAGTGCGAGCAGAAGGCTCTGCAAACTCGCCACAGAGGCCACTTCACAGAAAGGAAGGAAAGATGGAAGAGGTGATGACGGGAATGGATGTGACAAAGAAACGTATGTCAGGGACAGGGACCTTGCGAGGGGTCAGCCGAGGGAATGACCGTTTGATCGTTGTTGCCTCCTGGCTTCTTGGAGTAGCGGTCTTCTTGGAATCGGACCCGGCCTGGGCCCAGATCACCAAGGTGAACACGGTGATGCAGAACGTACAAACAGTGCTGACGAGTGTGGCGGTGACACTGTTTACCGTCGCCATCATGTGGGCGGGGTTCAAGATGGCCTTCAGCCATGCCCAATGGTCTGACGTGAGTAACGTCGTGATCGGCGGAATCTTGGTGGGCGGCGCGGCGGGGATTGCGGCCTGGTTGATCAACTAGCATGGACGGCTTTCGCGATCCCATTTTCACCGGTTGCACGAGGCCCGCGATGTTGGGCGGCGTGCCGATCGTGCCGCTGATTCTGATCGGCGGCCTGACGCTGTTGGTATCAGTATGGCTCTATTACCTCGTGAGCGGCTACGTCTCCCTGGGACTCGTGCTGAGCGCGATTCCCATCGTGCTCTGGATGCGGCAGACGACGAAGACGGACGATCAGCGCTTGCGTCAAGTGATGATGCGGGCACGGATGCGACTCCGGCATGGACCGAGTCGTGCGACGTGGGGCGCCATTTCCTATAGCCCCTTGTCCTGGAAGACCAGACGAGCACAGTGGAAGAGTTGAGGATCAAGATACCTATGTTGATGAGAACCAGAGCCGCCCTTACAAAAGCAGCCACCGCGCAGATTCCCGCGAGCGACTATATCCCGCTGGGTACGGCGATCACGCCCACCGTCATCACCTTGACCGGCGGCGAATACCTCGCCTGTTGGAAACTGGAAGGGATCACGTTCGAAACAGCAGACCGTTCAGAAATCTTGCTCCGCAAAGAAGCGCTGCACCAGTTTCTCCGGTCCTTGGGCGGCGGGTCCTTTGCCCTCTGGTCCCATAAGATTCGACGAGTCGTGACTGAGCGGCTGCACGGCACCTCGCCCAATCCGTTCTGCCAAAGCCTGACCGACCGCTACTATCAATCATTTACTCAGCATCGGCAAATGGCGACGGAGTTGTACCTGTCCCTGCTCTACCGACCCTTTCCTTCCAAGGTGGCGAGCTTCTTCACTCGCATGTCCACGCGCACCCTATCCCAACGAGGAGAGCACGAAACCGGACAGCTGACCATCCTGGAAGACATGGGCAAACAACTCGAAGCGAGTCTGAGTCGCTATGGGCCCACACGCCTCGGCACCTATACGAAACAGGACATCGTGTACTCCGACCAGCTGGCCTTTCTGAGCTACCTGATCAACGGCGTCTGGGAGGAAATTCCCCTCCGCCGGGCGCCGCTGGCCTCGTACCTTCCGACTTCACGCCTGCACTTCGGCGACCGAACCGGCGTGCTGGAAATCTGGCACCCGCGCGAGAAGAAATTTGCCGGATTTCTCGACATGCAAGAGTACCCACCGTTCTCCGAGCCGGGCATGAACAACGGCCTGCTTTATAGCGACGCCGAGTACATCGAGACCCAGAGCTTTTCGTGCCTCAACAAACGCGCGGCGCTCAAATCACTCGCCACTCAGAAAGGGCATTTGATCGCCTCGGAAGACGCAGCGACGCGTGAGATCGAACAGATGGACCAGGCTGCGGATGATCTGCAGAGCGGACTCATCGATCTGGGCCAGTACCACTATAGTCTGGCCATCTTCGGTCACACGATGGAATCGGTCAGCACTTCGCTCGCCGACGCTAGAGCCATCTTTCAGGACGGGCCGGGGTTCAAGATGGCGCGGGTGGATGTGATCCCCGAATGCGCCTGGTTCGCGCAGATCCCGGGCAACTGGAGTCTGCGGCCACGCGAAGCCGTCATCACGAGCCGGAACTTTGTCTGCCTCAGTCCCTTTCACAACTTTGCCCGTGGCAAACGAGCCGGCAATCCCTGGGGCGAAGCCCTCGCCCTGTTCAAGACCCCAAGCGGCCAGCCTTACTACTTCAATTTCCACGTGTCCCCGGAGGACCGGGATTCGCGCGATGAAAAGTATCCCGGCAACACCTTTATCTGTGGCAGTACAGGTGTAGGCAAGACCGCGCTTGAATTGTCTCTCCTGGCCTTCGCCACCAAGTACCAGGGCCTCCGCTGCGTGGTCTTCGATAAAGATCGTGGCGCCGAAATTGGAATCCGAGCGATGGGCGGGACGTATCAGTCGCTCAAACGCGGGCTGCCGACCGGCTTCAATCCCCTGCAGCTCGAACCGAATCCCAACAACTGGCAATTCTGCGAACAGCTCGTGGCACAACTCGTCAAGCAACTGGGTGACGAGATTCCGAGGCTCACTGCGAAGGAGCAGAGCGAAATCAGTGATGCCGTGCGGACGGTGATGAGTGAATCTGTCTCACCGGACCTGCGCTGTCTCTCCCTCCTCCGTCAGAACCTGCCGGCAACCGGCGACCAGAGTGTACGGGCACGACTGAAACGCTGGACGCGCGGTCACGCGCTGGGCTGGGCCTTCGACAACCCCAAAGATACCCACGAGATCAGCGACGCACGATTATTTGGCTACGACTACACGGACTTTCTGGATGATCCAGAAGTCCGCACCCCGATCATGGCCTACCTGCTTCATCTCACCGAACGGCTGATTACGGGTGAGCCCTTCATTTATGTCATGGAGGAATTCTGGAAGCCGCTGCAAGACCCCTTGTTCGCGGACTTCGCCTTCAACAAACAGAAGACCATCCGCAAACAATCCGGGCTTGGCGTCTTTGTGACGCAATCGCCCTCGGACGTGCTGCGGCACCCGATCGGCAAAACGATGGTCGAACAGAGCGTGACCCAGATCTTCTTGCCTAATCCTCGCGCCGATCATGATGACTATGTCCAGGGGTTCAAAGTCACGGAAGCGGAATTTCACATCATCAAAAACCTCGGGGAAGCGAGCCGTCTGTTTCTGGTTAAGCAGGGCCATAGTTCGGCAATCGTGCAATTCGACCTGAGTGGGATGACGGATCTGCTGAATGTCATTTCCGGCACGACCGACAACGTGGCCTTGCTGGATACGATCAGAGAAGAAGTGGGCGACGATCCCACCGCCTGGCTGCCGCTGTTTCATGAACGCGTTGCGGCGCGAAAACGTCTCCGGCACAAGAACGGAAGAGCAGAAGGGTAGAGACACCCCATGGGAATGGCGACCTACATCGAGCAGTCAATCAACAACGCATTGGACCACTATGTCGTGACCAGCAGCGATGCCGTCATTGGAGTCCTGACGCCAGCCGCCGTGACGGCCGTGACGCTCTATGTGTTATGGACCGGGTTTCAAGTCATGCGCGGCGACGTGCAGGAACCGGTCACCGCGCTCGTCTGGCGCTGGTTTCGCGTGGCACTCATCACCGGCCTGACATTGAACGGGCCACAGTATCGGAGTCTCGTGAAGGAAGGGTTGGACGGGATTCAAGAGGCCTTTGCCTCCGCCTTCGGTGGAGTCCTCTCGATGGGAGGGACGATCGACCAGATGGCAGACCCCTTCACGACGCTCATGGAAACCCTGTTCACCGAAGCGAGTTCTGGGTTGGTCCCGCAATTCTCACTCTTCATCGCTGGCGCGATCTGCGCTACAGCGTCGATCATAATGGCATTCGTCGCGATGGGACTCTTTCTCGTCGCGAAAGTGAGTCTCGCCCTGCTGCTCGCAGTCGGGCCGGCCTTCATCTTCTGCGCGATGTTTCCCGTCACGCAACGCTACGCGGAGAATTGGCTGTCCAGTTCGCTGGTCGCGGTCTTTACGAATATCCTGATCATGGCGGTCATCACGTTTCTGGCGAGCCTGCTGCGGAACGCCTGTCTGCATGTGCTGAGTGCCTATTCCGCATCGTCGATCTTGGCAGATGTCGTCGGCCTGCTGTTTCTCTCCATCACCGCCGCCTATGTCTTACTCCATGTCGCGTCGTTGGGAGCGAGTTTGGCCGGAGGCCTCTCGTTGGGGAACCCGGGCGGGGATGCCACCAGGAGCGGAATGCTGCTCATGCACAGCGTCACATCCGGTCTGAGTCGGTTGGTCCCGTTGGCCGTGGCTTCCACCGGCGGGTCCTTGGCGGGGCCGCGAACCGGTGCGGCCCGCGCTCTGCTGAGTGTGCTTCCCACCGGGAAGACCCAGCCAGGGAGCGACCTCTATCAACGGGCTTCGTTGGAGCGGTTACGCAACAGCGTCTCCCGAAAGGAGTAAGACATGTCCCGCATGAAACGCACAGTGATCATGATCAGCTTGGCTCTGATGGTCGTCGCCGGTCCAGAGCCGAAGTCCCAAGCCGGAGGGATTCCCGTCATCGACACGGCCAATCTCGTGCAATCCATCGTCCAGGCCCTTGCCTGGATTCAACAGTTCCAACAGATGCAGCAACAGATCCTCCAAGCCGACCAGCAAATTCACGCGATCATGGGCTCGCGCAACATGGGCAGTCTCATGAACAACCTCACGCTCGCCGGCGTCGTCCCCTCCGACGTCAATGCCGTCTACCACGCCATCCGGTCCGGCGGGGTGCAGGGCTTGACCGCAGCGGCGCAGATCATCCGGCACAACCGCATGATCTACAACTGCGAGGGCAAAACCGGCGATGCCTTGCGGATCTGCCAAAACATGCTGAGTCAGACGCCCCAGAGTCAGGCCTATTACGCGAACACCTATCAAATGTTGCTCGGTCGGATGCAACAAATCCGCGCCTTGACGACTCGCATTAACGACACCCAGGACGAAAAAGGAATTCTGGAACTCAATGGCCGGATCGCGGCGGAGCAAGCCCAGGTGAGCAACGACACGAACCGGATTCTCACGATGAAATCGATGATCGAAGCGGAAGAAAAAGCGGCGCAACAGGAACAGCAGGAACGTGTCCTGAAGATGTTGGCACCAGGGACCTCGCGAACCTTCAACCACATGACTCCCTGGACGCCGTAGTTTTGCTATCGCGCAGAAGGCAGATAGCAAGAGGGAAAAGACGAAGGGCAAAAGGATAGCCACGATGACAGAGAAAAACACAGAGCCCTCACTCGTGAGCGCGGCGGACGAACCGCAATTCTACGATCTGGGCCATGACTGGGACAGCGACTGGCGGCTGAGGCTCGAGGCGTCGGAGCGAAAGGCCTGGTGGGTCGCGGGCACAGCCTGCACCCTGGCGGTGATCTTGGGAATAGGCCTCGCCTGTCTGGCTCCGTTTAAGACCACCGTACCCTACGTCTTCGCGATCGATCGGGCCACCGGCAACGTGGAGCTGGTGAGCGCGGCAGACGATCGGACCGTGCTGGGCTATCAAGAATTGCTCGATAAACACTGGACGCAAAAATATGTGACCGCGCGGGAGTCCTACTCCTACCGGCTGCTCCAAGCCGACTACGACCAGGTCTTGGCGATGAGTACGGATGAGATCGGGCGCGACTACGCGAGCCTCTTTGACGGCGTACACGCCCGCGATAAGCAGTTGGGGACCGGCATCGAATGGCGCGTGAACGTGTTGAGCGTCACGGTCCACAACGATGCGATTGGACCGAAGGCCACGGTGCGGTTCGAGAAGCAGGTGAAGCGGACCGACACTCATAGCGGTGAACCGCCACAGTATTTTATCGCGACGGTTTCCTACGAGTACCGCCACACGATGAAGGGGCAGGAAAAGGATCTGATTCAGAATCCGCTCGGCTACAAAGTCACAGGCTATCGGGTGGACGCGGAGATCGGAACGATCACGCTGCCGACCTCGGTCCTGTCCATGGTCGAGAAGAAATAGGGAGAGTCTTATCATGCACGCCAGGAAGAAACACCCAGGGTCGATCACAGCATGGCTCACCGTCCTCCTCCTCTTTGCTGGGGCCTCGTCTGACGCGGCAGAGATTCCGGCGCCGGGCGACGGAGATCAACGAGTCCGGTACGTGACCTATCAGAAAGACGAAGTGACCAACGTCACAGTCCGCCGTGGAGTCGTCACGCGCATTGTGCTGGGAGACGATGAACGTATCGTCATCGCCGGCAGCGGCTTTCTCGCGGACTGTGCGAAGCAAGAAGCGGAATGGTGCATCAGAGCCGATGTCGGCACCAATCAGGTCTGGGTGAAACCCAAGGATCAGGCCACGCATAACAATTTGGAAATCCGCACGGATAAGCGGGACTACAGTCTGGAGTTTACCGTGATGGGAGATGATCGAGTCGGACGGAAGCAGAAGACAGGCCAGGAGCGAGGTGGAAACAATGAGCCGATGTACCGCGTGATCTTCCGATATCCACTGGTCTCCCCGACTCCAGCTACCATGACGGCGATGCAAGCCTCGGCCCATCGCGCCAAACACGCTCGCGACAAGGCCGACCTCCTCAATGAACGGCTGGGCTCCTTTACGCCCGAACCGCGCAATTGGTCCTATTCGATGGAAGTGCTTCCGGGAGGAGATGATATCGCGCCTTCGCTCGTGTTCGATGACGGTCGCTTCACCTATTTTCTGTTTCCTCCCAATCGCGAGATCCCCGCCATTTTCTATTTCTCGCCATTGGGTGAAGAGACCCGCATCAATTTCCACATGGAGAAGGACCTCGCCGTCGTCCAGCGGATGGGACGGCGGTTTGTGTTGCGCTTGGGCGATGCCGTAGTCGGCATCTGGAACGAGGCCTACGACAAGACCGGAGTGCCCGCCATCGAGGGGACCACCGTCTCAGGAATCACCAGGACGCTGCGCTGAGAAAGCAACATGGAACAACCACAAGAATCAAAAGAGCGAACTGAGCAGAAGCCTCCCATCGTCGATGGAATTGTGTCGGTCAACCACCGGGCCGGTGGCAGAAACGAAGCCGCGGTGCGCGTGGCGTTTCTGGTCGTGATGGCCATCGTGCTCGTGGTGGGACTCGTCTTCGCAGCGAACACCTATAGCGCGAAACGCAAGGCGGAAGCCACCAACGAGGAACGGGCGGCCAAGGTGGAGAACAAACCGGCCCAGGTCGGACTGAAGCGGGTCTTCGAGACCGATCGCGATCTCCTGCCACCTCAACAGACCACCGCACTTGTGCGGTCAAGCAGCCAGTCGCCTGTCTCGTCCGCCGACCATGTGATGCGGACATCCCTCAACAAAGGAATCGATGACGGAAGCCGACCCATGGCTTTCACTCCCGACCAGACACCAGGCAACCCATCACTCGGCAGACGTTTGTCCAGTCGGTTCGGTGGGGAGGTCCTTGTGACGAACTCCCCTGCTTCGGATAGTGCCCGGATTCAACCAGCGGGAACCGGACCAGATGCGGCCATCTCCTTGGTACGCGAACTCCTCAATGGCGCGAGACAGCCGGACACGGGGTCCGGTAGCATCCTGGGCGGAGCAGCGATTCCTGTCAGCACGGCAGACACAGGAAGCTCAACGCCATCGTCGATGGGGTACATGGGTGGACTCAGCGGTCCTTCCATCGGAGTGACGAGCGTCGGTCTCGCGGCGCCGCCTGGTCCTCCGGCCAGTGGAGCCGGTCCCATCGGTGGGCTCCTGACGCCGTCGGACACCCCCAAAGTCCAAGCCGGTCTCCTGGGGGATCGCAATCTCATCTTGCCAAAAGGCAGAACGATCGACTGCGCCTTGACCGTGCGGGTGATCAATGAAGTGGCGGGGATGGCGACCTGTGTCTTGAACAGCGATGTGTACAGCGACAACGGTCGTGTTGTTTTGTTGGAACGAGGCTCGGAAGCGGTCGGCGAATATGCGGCGACCATGGCGCAAGGCCAGCGCCGCCTCTTTCTGCTCTGGACCAGAGTGAAAACGCCGATGGGAGTCGTGATCAATCTGAATTCACCGGCCGCCGACGCGCTCGGTACCTCCGGGCTGGTCGGCTACGTGGACAACCATTGGTGGGACCGGCTGGGCGCGGCCTTTCTGCTCTCCCTCGTGCAGGACGGCATCGGTCTGGCCACCGCCACGCAGGCCGGTGGCGGAGGTGGGCAGAGTCTGGGGATCTATCAACATTCCGCCACGACCGGGAACCGCATGGCGGAACTGATCCTTCAATCGACCATCAACATCAAACCCACGCTCTACAAGAATCAGGGCGACCGCGGGACGATCTTCGTCGCGCGGGATCTGGATTTCAGCACCGTCTATGAACTGCACCCCCACTGACCTGCTCGCGCACGACACGATGGTGCGCGAGTTGCTACGGCCCTTGCTCCAATATCTCGCGCTGCCCGGTGCGACCGAGATCGTCGTCAATCGGCCACAGGAGGTCTATATCGAGGTCGGCGCAGCCTGGCAGCATCACCGTTCACCGGACCTAACCCTGGATCGACTCACCGCGCTCGCTACAGCCATTGCGACGGCGACCGAGCAGGAGATCGGACCACACCACCCGATTCTCTCGGCCATGTTGCCGGATGGGGAACGGGTGCAAATCGTGTTACCGCCGGCGGTGGAACTGGGAACCATCTCGATCTCGATCCGTCGGCCCAGCGCCTGGATCAAGACACTGGATGAATATGAAACAGAGGGAGCCTTCAGCCGTTATGTCTGGGCCAAGGCAGCGACGCTGGATCGTCGCGCTGCCGAGCTTGATCCCATCGAGCGACAACTCCTGCAGTATCTGACTCATCGTCAATTGGGTCGGTTCATTCGTGCGGCAGTGCTGGCGAAGAAGAATATTGCGGTCGTGGGGGACACAGGCTCCGGCAAAACCACGCTCATGAAATCGATCTGTCAGGCAATCCCGGAGCAGGAACGGTTGATCACGATCGAAGATGTGCGTGAATTGCTGCTCCCCCAGCACGGCAACCGGGTGCATCTCTTGTACGCCAAGGGAGGACAGGGAGCTGCAACCATCACTCCGGCGGAATTGATTGCCTCCACGCTCCGCATGAAGCCGGACCGGGTGCTAATCGCCGAGTTGCGCGGCGGAGAAGCCTTCGACTTCCTCAAACTGCTTACCACCGGCCACAGTGGATCGATCACCTCCTACCATGCGGAGTCCTGTGCCCTCGCCGCCGAACGCTATGTGTTCATGTGCATAGAACACGAACAGGCAGCGACCTACGATGTGCCGACCCTGAAGCGCCTTGTGGCCCTGACCATCGACGTGATTCTCCATGTGGTTGCGAAAAATCACTATGACGAGGACGGCCAGCCCATCAGAAAAGAGCGCTACGTGGCGGAAGTGCATTATGACCCGATCGCGAAACTCGTGGCGCGATTCGGAGAAGCCACCCTGGTGAGGGCGTAGAGGAAGCGATGTCACGCAAGAGCCTGCATATCGCGGTGGCCCTGTTGCTCTATCTCCCACTCGGGCTTTGCGGAGCCGATGCGCTCGCCGGTGCCGTCTTCAGCCTCGCCAACAAACAAATGCCCGCTGACTTCTCCCTGAGCAACTGGCCCGACTCCTGGCAAGCCTATGGGAAGGATCCGATTCAACGGAAGCGACTGCAATTCTCCGCCGCAGTCGGTGGATTCGTCGGATTCGGTCTGCCGGCACTTCTCGTAATGTCTCTGACCAACCAGAAGAAACCGCTCCATGGCGAAGCGCGATTCGCGTCTCATGATGAAATTCAACAGTCCGGGCTCTATGGAGAGCGTGGCGTCATCGTTGGAAAAGTGGGACGGCGGTATTTGGTCTATGAGGGTCAGGAATTTGTGTTGCTGGCGGCACCGACCAGATCTGGCAAAGGTGTGAGCATCGTGCTCCCAAACCTACTTCACTACGACGAGTCGGTGGTCGTCCTGGACATCAAAATGGAGAACTTCGCCTACACCTCGAAGTTCCGACAGGCGCACGGCCATCTCGTCTACCTGTTCAATCCCTTTGGCGCGGACGGCCAGACCCATCGCTGGAACCCATTGGATGGGGTCGATCGCGATCCGAATCGGCGAGTGGGAGAGATCCAAGCCATCGGGCAGGCGCTCTATCCAACGGAGCAGATCAAAGATGCCTTTTGGAACGAGTCCGCCCGCAACCTCTTTCTCGGACTGACCCTTTACGTGACGGAAACCCCGTCGCTCCCCTGCAGTCTCGGTGAAGTACTTCGCCAGGCGTCCGGCAAGGGGCAGCCCATCAAGGACTACCTCCAAGAGATCATCAGCACCAGGGCCAAGAGTGACGCCCCGCTGAGTGACGACTGCACGGCGGCCCTGCACCGGTTCTGTGCCACCAGCGAGAATACGATGGCGAGCATTCTCGCGACCCTGACGGCTCCCCTCACCATTTTCAGCAATCCCATTGTCGATGCAGCGACAAGTGCGACCGACTTCGACCTCAAACAGGTGCGCGCGCAGCGAATGTCGATCTATGTCGGCATTCCGGCCAATCGGCTCAGCGATGCGGCCTTGCTGGTCAACCTATTCTTCTCGCAACTGATTCATCACAACACCATCGATCTACCCGCGACGAATCCTCGCCTGAAGCACCAGTGCCTCGTGATTCTGGACGAGTTTCCCGCCATTGGGCGGGTCAACATTCTGGCCAAGGCCGTCGGCTTCATGGCCGGCTACAATCTGCGTCTGCTCCCGATCATTCAGAGCCTCTCGCAGCTCGAATCGGTTTATGGTGAAAAGGACTCCCGCACGTTCGTCACGAACCACGCCTGCCAGATCCTGTTTGCACCTCGCGAACAACGAGACGCGCAGTACTATTCGCAGATGCTCGGCACCTATACAGCGGATGCGATCTCGACCGGCACAAGCCGACCACTGGCGTGGGGAAACGGCAAACAGGCCTCGTCCAGCTCCACCCGCTCGGAACAGGCGCGGCCTCTGCTGCTCCCACAGGAAGTGAAGGAACTCGGAGACCAGCGGGCGATCATCAACCTCATGCATACGAAGCCGATCCTCTGTGATAAGGCCCGGTTCTATGCCGATCCGGTCTTCATCGATCGGTTGAAGCACATCAGTCCGTCCCTTGCGTCGGTCGGGAAGCGGATGCCGAGCCAGGCTGAACTCGAAGAGGCGGCGTTCGTCCGCCGGGAGCTGTCCGTGGAAATTCCCCGGCTCGACCTGGAACTCCATCGCGCCAAAGCGGAACGGCGGGTGCGCCCAGTACAACCGGATGAGCCGATAGACCTCTCGAAGCTGGCAATGGACCTCACCACCCTGCCGTCGGTGGTGTCGCGCGACCCACCGACGGTCGAAGAGGTGAACAATCTGGTCGATGCCTTTGTCGCCCAGCTGCAATGGACCGATAAAGCCGATGACGACATCTCAGAGAAGATGAGTCCTGTGAGCGAAGAAGGAAGAGCCCAGAGAACAGCGACGCACGTTGATCGATCCCGGATGGATCGAGACAGAGAAGAGAGGGACGTATGACGACATGCATCAGAACACGGAGAGGGCTTCACGGTCTTGTGATCCTCATCGCCTGCGCCACGACGCTGGCTTGTGCGCAAAAGCCAGTGGTGCCATCCGGTGCGGCTCGCGTGCCGATCAATAGCGATGAGATGATCCAGCAGTACCGTGAACGGGTAAAGAGCGACCAGCGTGAGAAGCAGGAGCGGAGTGTCCTCACCAGGCACATAGAATCGCTGACGCAACAGGTCCAGGAGTTGAGTGCCGCCCTGACGCTCATGCAACTCAACCAGCAAGAACTGGCCAAAGGTAAATCTCGGTCCGGCCCCACGATCACAAAGACAGCGCTCATGATCCCCCCTGTTTCACCAGAATCGAACGGTCCACAGACGAGCGCGACTGCATCATCTGATGGCGATACGTCTTCGACCGCGTCTGCTCAGAGCCTTTCACGCACCGAAATGGCGCAGAGTGAAGAGGAGCAATCGACTTCGGTGGGCCCTGCCTGCAGCATCGGACCATCAGCAGCGCCATCCCCCTCCCCACCTTCTCCAATAGAGAAAGGGCAGATCAATTCATGGAGACCAAGGGTTATCGAGTTGAGTGAACGGGAACAGGTCGAACTGCACCGGCACAGTATCATCTTCCGTGTGTCGGAACGGACAGGACGGTCTGAGTTTCGTCCCAGCAAGCCTCTGCAATCTCACCTGAAACAGATCATGAGCCGTGGTCCTTGTCTGCACGTGCGTGGGTACACGGACGGAGACAAGGATCTCTGGATCGAACGTGAGACAGCCAAGCAACGGGCGTACAAGACCCGCGCCTATCTCATCGCGCAGGGCTATGACCCGAGCCACATCGAAATCACCATCGTCCCTGTCGGGCAACATGTGGCCGACAATGCGACGAAGAAAGGGCGGGCGAAGAACCGACGGGTGGAGATTGAAGTGAAGGAGCAGAATCCGTCGTCCGTCTGGCCACAGTGGTACGGATAGCAAAGAGGAAGGGACACCATGAATGAGATAGGTGTGGACGAAGCGCGAGAGGCGAAGCAGAACGACGATCCGAGGCCTTCGGAAGGCACTCAGGGCGAGAATGCAGAACAACCACGACTCAATCAGCGTCGTGATGCCGCCGACTCCTTGCGGAAGCGATTCATCGAAGCGGGCGAGCAATTCTATTACCGCACCGCGCCCGGCGAGCCGACGAAGATCGCGTTTACCGATCACGGAAAGCGCCTAGTCACGGAGCATGATGACCCGAACGTCATTCAGGGAATGGTGCTCCGGGCAAAGGCCAAGGGCTGGACGACCGTACGGGTGAACGGCACCACCGAGTTCAAAACGGAAGCTTGGGTACAAGCGACGATCGCCGGACTCGATGTGGAAGGCTATACCCCACGTGGGATCGACTTAGCGCGAGCGGAAGACCGGAGAGATCACCGACCGCTTCGTGGCAAGACGGCACAACAGCCTGTCGATCGCGAAGCTTCACATGATCGGGCAACAGATGATCATGTCAGAAAATCTGAAAAGACCTTGAGCGGAAGCCAGCAGATCGCGGTGGCCACACTTGAAGCAATTCTGAAGGCGCGGGGGGATTCGCCAACCATGATCGCCTCGGCCGTCGAGGAAGTGAAGACGCGCCTGCAGGGCGAACGAGTCGTGGTGGGCACCGTCGTCGACCACGGCATCGACCATTACAACCACGATGTTCAGCATGCCAAGAGTTATGTTGTGAAGGTGGCAACGGACCGTGGTGAACGAGAAATCTGGGGCGTCGACCTGGGGCGCGGGTTTGAACAAGGGAAGGTGCAGCGGGGTGAGGTGGTGGCACTGGTGCAACAGGCGCAGGAGCCCGTAACCGTGAAGGTTCCAGTACGGGATAGTTCCGGCACCTCAATCGGCGCAGCTTCACAACCAGCGACCCGCAATCGCTGGGAGGTTATCAAGCTGGATTCCCTCGGAGCCCGAGAGCAGCATCACCTGAAGGAGGCGGTGCGTGTTGGCACCCAGGAACCGGTCGTGCCACGGTTCGATCACACAGCGGCCCGGACAGACCGCACGCCCAATATCACACGGAGCCCTGCCTTGGAGCGGACCAGAGGTGGCCGGTGAATCGTCGAGAACAAGTCCTCGGATCGTACGGAGGTGAGCCCATGAAGTGGTGGATGAGACGTGGCTGGATCATGGTTCTTGTAGGAGTGGGCCTTCTCGCCATGGCGCATGATGCGCCAGCGCAAACGGTGCCGAAACCGTCCTTCTTGGAAGGCGACGCCAGGCTGGCCTGTGAGTGTCTGCTATGCTTAGCAGCAGGCCCACAGGCGCCGAAAGAATGCCAAGCCGCCCTCACAAAGTACTACATGATCCAGGCAGGGAACCCGTTCAAGACCATGGTCATGCGAAGAAACTTCCTCCAGCTCTGCCCAAAACAATAGTCTATTCAACAGGGACCCATAGACAGCACACCGCGCCTCTGGCCACGATGCCGCGGAGTAGCCCTGGCCATCGCCGAGCTTCCTTACAAATCTGCCCCCTTTGTACGCCAACGGTACTGATGCAGTCAAACCTAATTTATAATATGGCCTTATTTATTCCTCATTAGTACTACACATACAATCTTTCCCCTCTTGCGAATAACTTCTCCTACCTCAAGGGAATAGTCTCACAAACTGACCTTCTTCATAACAACCACGGCGCCACGCGCCTCCTGCGTCTCCTGTCTGGGTAACCACAAGGCGAAGAGGGGCGCTCGTGTGGCGCGAGGACTTACGAGTTATCCGGTATCGCAGGAAAGAAAGGACGCACCACTATGCGGAAAGATCGATTAGCGACGCTCACGATGGACATTGTTGTCAACCATCCAACCAAGCGCGCAGCCCTCGACTCGGTCCATTCGAGGCTCAGTCCTTGGGCACAGGCTGAGTGGGACTGTGCGAGTGATGGCGTGTCCATCACCGAACGAGCATCGCGCCTTGGTCACTCGATCCGGGAACAGCGTCGCTGCGATGAGAGTCTCATCGAGCACATCTTCGCTGTCCTTAATGGACGAACCTTCGTGGTCCTCGATGCCACCTATTGCTTCATGACGCAACGGATGCTGGACCGGGGGACGGGACGCCGTATTCCTCCTGACGCAGTGCGTCGCTTTGCATCACAACCCATCGCGAGTCTGCTGCTTAACGCCCGCGCGCACCAGGATCTGAAACAACGGGGAGTTACCACGATCGGTGATCTCCTGCCTCATGCCTATGAATGGTTATCGCCGAAGCGCTTGGCACCAGGCAAACCGGTTATGAACGTCCGGCTTACGGTCCGGCGTTGTCTCCGAATCCTCGGCGTGGAGATTGTCTTTCCTGAGATCAGACAGCGGGCAATTTATTGCCCATGTTGTGCGCACACCGAAACGGATGTCATGAAGATCGTCGCGTTGGCCGGGGTGTAAACCGGGTTAGGAAGACACGCGCAGTTAGTAATCCCACGCGGCGGCTAAGAAACGAGCAGAGCCGTACACGAAGATTGTTGAAGAGGTTCCAGGGAAATACCGAAATACTGTGGACCTAGAAGGACAGCCGTCTAAAAAAAATCCAAGGGCCTACAGTTCTAACCTGTTTCCCTGCAAATACGTGGGTCGGTCGGGAGATTGTCGTTTCAAGCTGGGTTGCATGAAGCACCGAGTTCCTTCATCCGGCCCTTCACGAACTTGCTGGCCTCCGCCAGACATTTCATCGGATGGTTTGGCGACCGAAATATGGTTTCGGTATTACCATCCCGAAAATGTAAGGTCTGGCAGGCAGTGCCTTTCTGCGTAACGCTGATGCGCCTCTCGGACCCGAGTTTGCAGACATAGGCAGCTACTTGCTCGCTATACTCATAGTCAGTTCGAAAGTCAAAAGGAGGCTTGTCTCCAGCATAAGTCAGAACAGCCATGGGCGCGTTCTGCGCCAGTTCGGCATTGATACCCAAGTTCGTAGTTATGACCCATTTGCCATCGAATACTGGAATCTCGCCAGACTTTGCAAGCTTGGCTAGTTTCGTAATGAAGGCCACTTGCTTGGCCTCTGGTGAGTTCGGATCTGGCTGAGTCCACTTAGCAATGCTCTGAGGAATGTATTTCTCAATACGTGGTTTGCCGTTCTCGTAGAGAATTTTTCCTTTGGCATCCTTCCCATAGGTGGTATTCGACAGACAATCTACATCGCGCGTCGACAAACAGTGGACCGTTTGAAGTGCATCGGCCGCCTTAGGGTTATGCATCTTGAAGCTTTCAGTGCTACTCTGGACTAGTACCGCTCCTCCAGATCTCAAGAAAGCGTCGGTTATTGCCTTTTCGTCGCCACCAGCGGCGGCGACAGCAAGCCCACCGACTGCTCCAGCAAGGGCAGCTTTTTTTATTACCTCGGTTGCCGTCCCAGATGGCAAACCACTCACTGCAGACCCACCCTGACTGGTGATGGCCGAGAGAACCCCGGCCCGGATCGCCATCTCTGGATCGCCGGTAGTACGGTATGTATGCCAAGCTGTATAAGCGGATGCACCCCCAGGACCGCCGTAGGCAGTCGCTGCTGCTTGGCCAGCGGCACTAATTAGCGTGCTCTCCTGTGTCGCTTTGAAATAGTTCTCCTCAGTTGCTTGCAGTTGCTCCGTCCCGATATGCCAGGCTGCATCCAGGAACTTCCCTTCATTTACGCGCCGTATTGCATTATTTGCGGCCCTGATCTTGGCCTCCAATTCACGTTCCTGGTAGCGTTTGACCGCAGCTGCCGCTTCAGCAGCGTCATTCAGGCTTCGACGTGCTTGTTCTGCCGTGTCTTTCCAAGCCTTAAGGTACGTTGCGGTCGCGTCTTTCCCTACCTTTTCAATGGATTTCACGGTATCGCTGCCAGCTTTCTCAATGGTGGTGATTACGTCGCGCTGCGCATTGATTAGTGTCCTAACTGTGTCATTGGCGACAGTTTTCGCAGTCGTGAGGACGGCGGTCCCAACCTGCTCGACAGCTTGCGTCACCGCCTTATTAACTTCCGGAATCAGTAGCACTTGGGGCAATAGATAATTACCGGGTTTCTCCCAGAATTCCTTCTTTGTTGGGTCTGGCAGTTTCGGAAGATCGATCTTGGGGAGATCAATCTTGGGAACGTCAATCTTCGGGAGGTCAATCTTGGGCGGGTCAATCCTCGGAGGAGGAATCTTCGGATCGTCTCCCTTAATCTCCACACCCGGTATCGGCTCAATTCGAAACGCAAAGCAGGTATCTGAGAGTGACACCGTACCTACGAGTACAAGGGCAACTATCTTGAGTCTACTAATCAACATCCCACGCTCCCAGCGATAAGATAACCACAGCAGTTCTCAATAGCTGATTCATGGCTTCCAGCTTTCATTACCATTCTGCCACATGATGAATTCCCGCCAGATATGATGTCCGGAAAAGCGAGACAGAACCCAATTAATCAATCCGAAGAACAATGGGTCGCGTATTTGATTCGCCATAGCTTGCTCTAATCAGATTCATGGCTTCTTTGCTTCCAGCTATTACACATTGAGCATCGGTAGAATCTCCTGTACCGGGAAGAATGCACCCGATGGTATCTTTGGGGCGATTTCCAACATGAATCTGGATGTTCCTGCGCTCGCCGGTGCCTTGTAGCTCAATCCGCCATCCTCGTGGGCCATCTGTTCGGACAAATCCTGTATAATCCCCTTTGGGGACTGCGCTAATCTCATTGATGTCATTTCGATATGCAAGCTCAAGTGCCTGGCAGATTCTTGTGCCTTGATCTGAAACGGGAAAATACGGTGTAGTGACGTACAAGCTACTTACAATGCAGCTGTTCCTTCCCATTAATTCCTCCCATCCTGTCCGCCGTACAAGCCTTAGGGCAAGTGGGGTTGAGATACTAGCCCAAATTTTCGATACCATACTATTGCAGATTAGTCCGGTCACAAGACCACAAAGAACTACCCTCCTAGAAATCATAAATTGCTCCAGTAGATAAGTAATGGTTTACCAATTACATTGAGCGGCTGTGGTTAACTGTATGTCGCTAACCACCTGTTTAGCATACTGACTAACCCGGTTGTTTAAGCAATCCAAAAAGGCCGAATTAAAGACCGCCAAGCCTCCCGCACCAGAAACTGGACTTCCCAGGGTTTCACGGACACCTTAAATCCATTGTGAGAACGGGGGGAAGCCCATGAGTCATCGATGGAACTCGCAGCGTGTCCGACTGAAATACACGTTCATCAAAGCTCATCGCCAAGATTTTGATACGGCCATGATGTGCCGCCTCCTCGACGTGTCGCGTAGCGGGTTCTATCAATGGTTACGGAATCCGCTCTCTAATCGAGCGGTGGAAGACCAGCGGCTGCTTGGCCTCATCCGCGCAGCCTATACGGCGAGCCACGGCATCTACGGTGCCCCGCGGATCTTTCTTGATTAGCGCGAGGCGGGTGAGACCTGTAGCAAGCTTCGTGTGGCTCGGATTATGCGGGCCAATCACCGAAAGGCCCGGCACGGCTACCGAATGCCCCGGTATATTAAAGGCCACACCACCTCACTCTTGACGCCCAACACGCTGCAATGCGGCTTTACCGTGTCACGGCTGAACACCGTCCGGGTCACTGACCTCAAGTATGTGCGCACGTGGGAAGGCTGGCTCTATCTGGCCGTCGTAATGGATCTCTATTCTCGCCGCATCATCGGCTGGTCTACCAAGCCCACGCTGACCCAAGACCTCGTGCTGGACGCGCTCGTCATGGCTGTGCGGCGACGCAAGCCCAAACACACCCTGATTCATTCCGATCAAGGGTCGCAATGTGGCAGCGATGCATGGCGGCGCTTTCGCCGGGCGCACCACCTGGAACCCAGCATGAGTCGGCGTCGCAACTGTTGGGACAACGCAGTGGCCGAATCCTTCTTTCGCAGTTTGAAGAAGGAGCGGATCAAGAAGCGCATCTACACAAGCCGGGCACTTGCCACGGCTGAGATCGACAACTACATCGAGAGCTTCTATAATCGTACCCGTCAACACAGTCATCTGAACGGGGGCAATCCGGTGACGTGTGAAACGATGTCGAGTCGGACTTCCTGATCTGTTCGTAAAAGGACTGGGAAGTCCACTGGCATCATTGAAGTGCACTCGTTATAGCTGCCTTAACTGCCTCGGCGGCAAATTGGTTAGAGTCATGACCAACATCAGTAATCTCCCCGTAGTTGGACAGTCCACCCCATGCGATCGTTGGTTTCTGAAAGGCTTTACCTGAAACAGTAAAATGAAACTTACCGTAGACATGGCGTTCTTCTAGCCCGCCAAGATTGCTTGACACTTTTTGGCAGGGTATATCCCAGCCTTGCCTCTCGTAGCTTCCATTGTAAGAGACAATCATACTAGCGGTATCGCCACTCATATTGCCTGATACACCTGTAATTTTTACATGTGCTTCCAATGTATCTCCCTCGCACCCAATTCTAACGTTAAATGGCCCCGTGACATCTTCTCGCCGATCCTCTGATGCCGAACCAGAGCGCCCCTGTAACACGCTAGCTAGATCTTCAACTGGCCCGGCTTGCGCAATAGAAAATATGACAAATGCTGAAGATACTGAGATCCAAGATGCTAAACTCATCTTTCCCATAAAACTCCTTCATTCCCATGTGGCAAGAGGATAGTTGCGTGAGGTGAACTGGTCTGACGGAGGCTCATTTGTGAAGTCAACGGTTGTCCACACAACCTGCGTAGTTAATTAGCCAAATTCAGTTAACTGCGCTTCCAATCGCATTTTGAACGGCACGAATGGCAAGTATATTTGAGTCATGGTTGGGATCTGTAATCTCACCGTAACCAAACCCCTGCCCCCAAGCAATTACTGGCTTTCGAAATACCTTACCCGTAACTTTGAAATGATATTTCCCATAAAGGCGCCTCTTTCCCAATCCGCCTAGCTCGTTCGGTACTTTTTGGCATGGCACCGTCCACGATTGTCTCTCGTAAGTTCCATCGTAAGATACGACCATAGTGGCGGTATCTGCTTCCATGCTACCTACAACATCCACTATTGTTACCATTGCCTCCAACGTGTCCCCCCGATGCCCCACTCTAGCTTCAGATGAACTGCAATGGGGAATATGCGAATCCTCGGTTGCAGTACCAACGCGTCCCTTAAACACCATGGCCAGATCATCAACTGGCCCGGCTTGCGCCATGGAGGAAAAAACGACTACAGAAGATACCAATACTATTGACGCCATGACCTTCATCCCCATGGAAAACTTCCACTCCCACCCGTTAAGAGTTCGGGTGCCTGTGACGAACAGGTTTGGAAAGAACCAGTCTCTTAACTTATGCCCATACCCCGGTGGGCCTTTGGCCCACCGGGGTGCAGGTAAAACAATATCGCTGGAGCGTGCACTTACTAGTGTAAAGTTAGAATGCAGTTCCAATCGCATTTTGAACGGCACGAACGGCAAATATATTTGAGTCATGGTTTGGATCAGTAATTTCGCCGTAACCAGAGCCCTGCCCCCAAACAATTGTTGGCTTTTGAAACGCCTTGCCAGTTACGCGGAAGGAGTAAGTTCCAGTAACAGTCCTCTCCTCAAGTCCACCAAGATTTGATGACACCTTTTGACAGGGTACGTCCCAGCCCTGACGGTAGTATTTCCCGCTGTATTTCACGGACATTGCGGCAGTATCACCTTCCATGTTCCCTGATATCCCAGTTATTGATACATTTGCTTCCAAGGTGTCACCTTTGCATCCGATACGAAATAAACCAGTAGGATCTTTTACTTCCGAACGACGGTCTTCCGACGATGCACCACTTCGTCCCCTTAAGACACCACTTAAATCATCAATGGGTGCGGCTACGGCAGATACTGACAGACTGATTAGTGATGCCAGCATAAGACAAGTTACGGTGCGCGACATGGGAATTCTCCTTTGGTTGATGTGAACTAACCTAGATGAATACGAAAACCACCGTCTATTATGGTGTCCGTCATGGGAATTAAGTCATGAGGTCCTTCTCGAAGGACAGAGCCGCGGGCTGATTGTGGTTTTATGCATCGGTGAATCTGATCTTCCCCCGATTTCACATAAGGCCCCCTTAATCATCCAGGGGCATGAGCATGGAACTATTTGACAATCACCACCTCGTCGAACCGTAACTGATCCTGCCTTAATGTGTCGCTAAGTCCCTGGTCCATCCTCCAGGCAGATGCACTCACATGCTGTCTAACTGATCGTTCGAGGGTGGGATTCATGTCCGCCTCATCTGTCCGGGATGGTATGCGGTCCGTTCAGACGGCGACACCGTAGCAAAACAAAACAACTTGCACTACCCATCCTTTGAGTAAGGCGGTCTGTTCCTAGTCAGTAGATACATTCAGCCCTATATCGCACCAAAGTGGTTGGTCGCCATGGTGTTTCATTGTTGCGTGACTCAACATAGGACTCTCGCGTGAGGAGGAGAGGCACCGTACATGTCACAGAGGAAACAGGAGGCAGAGGCCCGAACCGGATGACCGGAGAGAACCATGCTGCAAGAGTGACAGTCTCACTGGCGCGAACGGGGTGCCAAGCGGATGCTAGCTGGCCGGCCATCGCCGGTGGCGACCAAGAAGAACCCTAACAATTACCGTCTTCGGCTGTGCGACGGGTCCTGAGAACCGTTGCAAATGGGGTAGTGGCGCTTTCACTGTCCTTCGCTTTTCAAGCCACGGCCGTAGGGATTGGTGGGACTATCGGAGCGATAGGGACTGCCTGCGCCGTAAGGATTGTTGATCGAGTCGGGCGAAAACGGAGACCCGTAGCGGCCGTAGGGGTTGCTGGTTGAATCAGGATCGTACGGATTGGCGCTCAACTTGCCGCGGTAATTGCCCTGCTGGTCATAGAGCCGTGGCGCGTCGGTCGCGAAGGGATTCGTCGCCGATTGATTGCTGAACGAGCTGCCGTACGGGCTGAAGGGATTGTTGATCCCGTTCAGCGCAAAGGCACTCCCCGCCCCGTACGGATTGGCCGTCGAGTTCTGCTGGTAAGGATTGGCGCTCAGTTCCCCGAGATCTTTGGCGGAGGCAGAAAGCGGGACTAGAAGAAGCAAGCGGAGAAGCAGTGACATCGGCTCCTCCCGAAAAAGGAACGACCTGCGTCATGTCACTGTCTCACAGAAGCACTGTTCAATTAATCCTTATGGAGATCAGCCATAGGCTGGCAAGCTGCACACCACCGCTGGCCTTACTTACCGCGAAGCGCTCGCCGAATTCGCAAAATGCAGCGTGGTTCATTCCTGCGGGTCAATTCGTGCTGCCATATTCTCAGCACCCGCCAGCCACTCCTGCTTAACGTTCTGGAGACAAGACGGTCTCGATCCTTGTTTCGCTTTAATTTCTGTTTCCAGAAAGCCTGGTTTGTTTCGGGCTCGGACGAATGATCCGGACAACCATGCCAGAAACAGCCATCGACAAACACGGCGAGGCGATTCCTATTAAAAACAAAATCGGGTCTACCAAACAAATTTGGGTGGCGGCGCCAGCCAGTTATGCGATAGGTACGAAAAATCAGGAGGAGCCGTCCTTCTGTTGCCTGAGCGCCCTTGCCAAGAATTCGCGACATTATTTGGGAACGTTTGGCTTTAGAAAAAATGTCCGGCATATGCAGACCTGTGGAGAATCATGTACTAGACGTAGGGAACTGGATAGATTGTGCCTTCATGGCACTTGCTAGAGACGTAACCTTAGCCTTTCTTTAGCGCAAGAGCCTCCTTCATCCCACACAGCCCAAAAAAATCACATGTGGCGCAGCGCGGTGTCCCATCAGATTCCTTCCTCGGTCCTTCCTTAAACTTTCTGTCTCGAATGGCGCTAGCTGTTTCAGATACAATTTCTTGAGACCTTTCGAGAGCTGTATGATCCAAAGGAACTTCCAACTCTCCTTTCTCATGAGGCCCGGAATCGAGATATCGCACCAGTCCGCGCTCCGGCTCGTATTCGAGTTCGTTTTTTGCCGCGAGCGCGTATATGCCTACCTGAAGTGCCATTTCCTCTTTGTCCAATTTCTTTGCGTCCGAGTGCTCGTCCCCTGACTTAAAATCGATAAGGGTAACTCTGGGCGGATCATCTTGTCGAACAATGTCGATTGTGCCGGTGATCAGCGCTCCTCCATCCCTATCCGGATAGTCAATTTGCGTCTCGAATGGTTTTTCAGCTTCAAATATTAGGTTCCTCAGTTCGTCGGCATATTTCACGACATAGTCGGCAACGACGCGCAGTCCTTTTTTTCTCATATTTTCAGCAGGATCTGATGTCGTATATCGAAGATAAAAAAGCCCCTGGTCGATCATGCCTTGGATGGCGGCTTCCAAACTGGGGCGATTATCCGCCAAACTTGCCCATCTTTGTGGATTGGAGTGGATTGCCCGCAACAGGTTGTGGACTCCTCGACCGTAGCCGAAGGCCTGGTCTATGGTAGGAGCAAATCCCAATACTTTCCTCAAATAAAAGTCATGCGGGCATTCCAGGTAGTATCGTAAGTCTGAAAAGGACGTGGACAGATTGATGTCGCGCTTATGTTCCTTTGGCGCGTACTTTAATTCATGTAGAACTTTCTGCGGGGACTCACTCACCATTCCACCCGCAGCTTTCATGTCGTGCCGTAGTTCTTTAATGAAGTTGGACGTTTGTTTGCCGCTATGGGTGACAAACAAAAACCTTTCAGCTCGTGTTAGGGCGACATACATCAGCCTGCGTTCGCCATCGTAATTGTCGTTGTCGGAGAGGCTTTCCGCATCCATTTCATCTGCCAGCTTCTTGGAAACAGACAAACTAACCGCTCGTTTGGCGAACTGACTAGGAAAACGACGGCTGCAGACATCCGCAACAAACACCGCGGAAAACTCCAATCCCTTAACTGAATGGATCGTGCTAATTGTCACCGCTTCGGGCTGAACCATTAGCGGCTGCTCTTCCGCCCTCCCTTCCTCGGAACCGTACTGGCAAAGTCCGATGACTTGCCAGTCGTAATCTTCAGCGCTCGTCCATCCCGGTGTCTCGATGCCGGTCACCATTTTGCTGAAGGCACCCAGATGAAAAAGCGCTGCTTGACCTCTTCCCTCGACTGTGTCCCAGGCGTCGACCGCGGCCTCATAGAGTAGCCAATGGTAAATTGTTTGAGGGAATACTCGGCGAACCGAATTCGAATTTTGCAAGAAGTCTTTCAGTTCATTGCCGCGAAGCGCCGCAACATCTTTGGAAGTGTAAGTTGTGCCGTTCTTAATCCGCCCCTGCAACTTGCTCGCCGCGGACAGAAGACGATCCTCTACCGTTTTGGGGAATGTGAGTGCGGTGCCTCGAATCGCCGCACCTGCCGCGCGTAACACTGACACCGGATGGGGCTCGCTTCCGAGTACGTTCTTGACACGGTTGGGAAGACTCTTGGGGTTAAAGCTTGCTCCATAAAACTCACCGATGCCAGCCGATATTGCCATGGCAGACACCAATAACAAGACTTCAGGCTGTGAGAACAAGTCCGGTCCCGCTCGGACGATCGACGGCACGCCTGCTTTTTCCAGGACATCCATATACGTGCGCACGTCGGTGGAGGAGCGTACCAATACTGCTATGTCCGACAGGGAAATGCCTCTTTCAGTGCCATCTTTCTTATCGTGTCTGGCTCCTCGTGATTTGTCAGGTACAAGAATTCTTATAGCCTTGGCGATCCAATCAGCCTCTCGCTCGCGGTCCGGAAATCCTGTCAACGCCAGATGAGACGCATGAGCATGTTTCCGGTTGATGTTTCCATGAGTCATGGCCGGACTTTCCATGCCCATGGGGGGAGTAATTTTTTCGGCCCAGCGGTTGGCCAGATCAATGATGTTTTCTGTGGAACGGAAGTTGGCTCCCAGTCCGATCACCTCCCCATCATCGTTGGACTTAAACTGCTTCCAGAGTTGAGCGATGATGCCCACTTTTGCTCCGCGGAACCCGTAGATTGCCTGTCGATGGTCGCCAACAGCCGTCAGAGTGCCAGAATCGAGGGCCAACATTCTGATTAGCTCAAGCTGCACCGGGTTGATGTCCTGCACTTCATCCACGACCAGATGAATGTTCTTTTCGTTGACTTCCCGTTGCATCCGCTCGGAATCACTTCGAAGCCGCTGAAGAAATTCGGTTTGTGAGCTTGCAAAATCAAGAAAGCGTCTGCATCGAATGTATGCGTAGTAACGAGCAGCAGAAACAGCGAAGGCTTTGGACGCATTATCTGTTCCAATCGATGTGACCATCTCAGCCTTCTTGCACCATTCCCGCTCCTCTTTACCCAACCGAATTGGAATAGGATCGGCGGCCAGGTTCACTCTGAATTGATCATGTTCATGGAGGAGGTCGTAAGTTCGTGCAAATTGCTCGATCGTATCGTACTGTCCGGTCTTGAACGTCTTCCCCTCAGATAAAGCTGCCCTGAATGCAGCAAGACCAAGGACTCCGTTGAAGCCGCGCTGAATGAGCGAGGTTCGCGCCGCTTGATCCAGGATGTCATAATTGTGGTAGTCGTCCGGCCACCACTCCCGGAGCTTGGCCAAACAGTACCCGTGTATGGTTCCGATATACATTTGGCCCAATGATGCCTCGTTGCCAGCAGCAGTGGTCTTCGTGATCCATGACCGAATGCGAAACTTCATTTCCTCTGCAGCCCGTTCCGTGAAGGTAAATGCGACAATCTGATCCTTTAAAACGCCGTCTATCGCCACCCACCAGGCAATTCGCCGCGCCATTACTTCAGTTTTTCCAGACCCAGCTCCGGCCACCACAAGGATATGGCGCTTTGGCGAGCAGACAGCTTCCGCTTGCTGCGGAGTCAGCTTTTCAAGGAGTAGGGACTTAAAATCTGGCATGGTTCAGGCAGTCAGCCCAAGGGAGTTTGTCGAAGAACTTTTGCAACTTCTCGCGCATGACGACGGATAAACTCCGGTGGCAAGGCATTCCCGATCATTAAGGCAACGGCCTGCTTGCCGGCATCAGCGGGAAACCAATAGTCACCTGGAAAACCCTGAAGCAAAGCGGCCTCCCTCATGGATATCGCGCGATCCTGGCTGGGATGAAGGAATCTTCCTTTTGATGGGTTAAAGCATCCACTTGTTATGGTAGGTGCAACTTCTTTCCAGGCCATGCGCCCGTAGACATCCTTGAATCCATCAAAGTTTTGATGGCAGCGCAGTTGACGGTCTCTTGGAAGATCAAGCCTGCTCCCTCCGTCTTTGGGAATATCTTTAATAAGTTTGAGTATCTTGGGCTTACGTTTCTCACCTATGTCGTGAAGCGGGTCTCCACTGTGTCCGGGCTTCGGCAGCCAGCCGATCGCATTCTGAACCGTGGACATCTTGGGTGATTCTTTCGCAAATGGAATTCTTCGACCGAGTCCTGCCAAAAGTATCAGCCTCTTCCGTCGCTGCGGTACTCCATATCGCGAGGCATCCTTTATTTCCCACTCTACTGTGTAATCAAGTTCCCTAAGCCCTCTGCAAAATTCTCGAAATTGGAGATGCGATTTAAGTCCGGGAACGTTCTCCATCATGATGGCCCGAGGGCGAAGTGCACGAACAAACCGTAACATCTCATGAATTAGGTTGTTTCTATCATCGCGATTCCCTTTTGCCCCGTTCCTTGTTCGAAGCGCTGAAAAACCCTGACATGGCGGACATCCTGCAAGTAAGTCGAGCTGCCCTGGTGCCAAGTTCAGTTGTTTCATCAACTTGGAAACGGGAAGTCTTGATATGTCTTGCTTCCAGACGGCAACTCGTCTGTGATTTGTCCGGTATGTTTCTACAGCGAGCGCATCGACCTCGACCGCACCAACTACATGGAAACCTGCCTGTCTTAGTCCCAAGGTGAGACCGCCGCACCCTGAGAACAGATCCAAGGCTATCATTTTTTTCATGGGATGCTATCCTGGTACCGTATCCTTGCTGGGACTAACGAGATATAAAATAACACTGGTGTAAGGAAAACTCGAGCAACAATTCGGATATCGGATGTTTTGTATCTGATCGAGAGAGGCGGAATCTTGGTGGTAGGTCTCAATCGGCCAGGCCCCCCCAGTTGATCGAACATAATCGCTGGCTATCCAGTATTGCGCATCGATCAATCGTTTTTGGCGTTGTCTCCGTGTTTATTTGATCAGAAGACCAACTCATCGTTCACGGTCTTTCCCTCGATCCTTCTCAGTTCCCGGAGTGCGGCCTCGCCCGCCGAGATAATCCACCAGATCCGCCGCCAGTTGCCGATCCTCCCCACGATCCGACCGGGCTAACGCCCGCATCACCTGCTCATAATTCCGCATGATTTCCTGGGCTCGCCCATGTCGGCGCGTGGTGCGCTTCAGCCGCTTCAGGGTCTCCCCTTTTTCTGATGACTGGCGTACGCGCCCGATACAGACTCCGTTACTCTCGGTGCCCTTTGAGATAGACCGCTGGTGGCATGATGGTGACACCGTTAATGGTCTGCCCATAGAAGCGACCAAACGCCTTGAAATCTCCGCTCAGCAAGTGGGTCGCCCGCACACTGATGGCGGCCCACAGAATGGGACGGTCGTTCTCTGGAAGTTTGCGTAGGATGGACAGCTCGCCCTGTGGCGGCAAGACCGACACCACCTCGACAGAGCGGCACAACCGTTCTAGCTCTGCCTGTTGTTGCCCTGATGAGAGATTCCGCCTGGCCTCCTCCAGGGCATAGGCAGAGGTCACCAGCTGCGTGCGCGGCATGGTAAACAACGTGCGAAGTGGCGTCTCGACCCGGTAGGCCGCAGAGAACAGCACGTTGGCATCAAGAAAGACGCGGTCCACGGATTAGGAACGAACCGGCTTGTAGTGAGGGATCTTTCGGACGTCGAGGCCCATCTTCCGCACGGCCTCTTTGGCTCGCGCATAGTCCTTTGAATCGACTGCATTGGAGAGGAGAAACTCCGCTTGCCGTTCCGGGGTGTACATCTCAAGGGGAAAGGCAGCAGCCGGTCGAATCAGGACTCCTTCAGCTCGTTCCTCAGCAATCACGAGCGAGCCCTCCGTGATGCCGAACCGGCGCCGTAGCGAGGCCGGAATCACCACAGCCCCTCGTTTGCCGACCTTGCTCGTTTCTGCGGGCATGACGCCTTCCCTCATCTGTGAGATAGTCAGATTGTCTGAATGTCGGGCATGTGTGAAGTGTAGCCTCGTCACGAAGGAAACGCAAGCGCCCGTGGCTCCGTCGGTCTGAACCTGCTTCGGAGTCGTTGTGGTGTGTCTTTCGATTGATCGGCCCCTGGCCGCCCCGGCGAGTGGCACGACCAGTCTTTCTCATCGCTCAGGGTCTTTCCCTCGTCCCCGCTCTGTCTCCAAAGTCCGGCCTCTTCCTTCCAGATAGCGGACGAGTTCAACCGCCAATTGCCGATCCTCCCCTCGATCTGATCGGGCTAACGTCCTCATCACCTGCTCATAATTCCTCATGACGTCCTGGACTTGTCCATGTCGGCGCGTGGTGCGCTTCAGCCGCTCCAGCCTCTCACCTTTCCTGCTCGGTTCAGACAGATGCCGCACCGTCCACCGTTCCTGTGTTGTCCGGTGTATACGGCTCGTGGTCGTGGCCTCAATGCCATGCTCCCGTAAGGCCTCGGAAAACCCCTCGCGCCAACGCTGCAGATCGGCCTTTCTCGGATTCAAGCGGACCCCATCGAGACCCGCGGCTTTCACCGTCAGGTGGACATGCGGATGTGGGGATGGATGCGGGTCCGGATCGGTCTCGAACGTGTGGAGGACCATCGCGTATTGAAAGCCGGAGAACTCTCGCTTCGCAAAGTCACGCGCGGAGCGCTGGACCGCCAACGGATCCGTCCTGGTCGGCATGGAAAGGACGAGATGAAAGGCATCGCGCATCGTCGAATCCGCCGCGATCGGCATCCCGCCATCGCGCCATTCGGCTTTCAGATCGGCCACGGCCTCCTTCCCGAGAATCACCTGACCATCCTGATCCTCGATCTCGAGTTGGCCATCCCGCGAAATGTAGGTGAGGTTGTTCGAGATCCCCTTCATCCCTTTCGGTGCCCTGACGAGTTTCACCACGACTTGCGGCGCGCGGCGGACCATGGCCTGTAACTTCTGCCGCACATAGGTCGCACGAGCCTGTGACGTGATGAGCCGTCCGCCAGTACTCACAGACTTGGCTGAGCCAAGAGAAATGTTCTTGCTGCGACGCGGTCGAGGGAGGGTCTCCGTTGAGACATTGAAGAGCCGACTCCCCCACTCATCCAACTTCTGGTCAATCTGGCTGCCTGTCGAACTCATTGGATGTGCCAGCGCTCCACGGTCCCACGCAAGACATCGGACACCTTCTTTGTATGGGCCTGGATCACGCGGGAGAGTTCGGTAATGACCTCGACCCGAAAGGCGGCTCGGTTCTGAGGCGCGGTGTTCAAGACTTTCGCGATCTGGTTCAGGTTCCTCCCCAAGGCGAGGAGCTGTTGATTCGAGCGGGTCAGGGCGGCAAGTTCCGGCTGCCCCACATGGGGCTCCCCCGTCAATTTCGTCCGGATCATCGCGACCACCCAGGCCGTCGGCTGATAGCCCTCCTGCCGGGCACAGGTCCGCAGCGCGGCGAGTTCGGAGGGCGTCACATTCAGTTTCATGCGGGCGGTGGCTCGTTCTCGTCTCCGAGTGATCTGCAGCCGAGGGGGAGCGGACTGTGTCGCACGCCCGTCCAGGGCCTGCCGTACGACCTGCCGAAGGGCATGGCTCGGGGTGACACCGTGGTTCTGACACCACGCCTGCCAAGGCGCTTTCAGCTCACCGAGATCGACGGTGATGGTTGTGGTTCGCTTATCGGAGGAGGCAATAGGCATAGGAGCAGAAGCATACAATAAACTCAATATGTAAGACAACTGGGCCTCAAGGCCATATCCTGCAAGATACAAAAAAAAGAAGAAAAGAAGAGGAAAGAACATCAAGACACGGAAACAACCGCCGGGCCTAGCCTCCCCCAGAAGCAGTCTACCCCCGCCTCAACAGCCTGCCGACGTCCTGTGCATCCCCACATCCATGCCCGCGCGATACGGAGGAACACCCGATCGCTAAAGCCCCATCAGGAGAAGCCGGCGACCCCTCCCTTGTCCTGGGGAACTCCCGCCCACTTACAACAGCGGGAGGGCGCCGCCGGGACAGTCAGGTCGGTAAGAAGCCAGTTCATGCAGTGACGGCTCACGTATTCACCATAGCAGGAGGGCTTCAATATTCGGCTGGGTCGGACCAGCAAGGGGGCATGATGTCATCACATCATGCCCCGTCAATGGATCGCCGAGATTACGGTGATAGAATCTCTCGCACCGCCGTGGGGGCAAAGAAGCCCTGATCTCGGAGCGTGGCAAACCAGCTCTGGGCAAACTCCCTCAAGTCCTGTTTCAGCGCGGGCACGACCTGCGTTCGCCTGCCCGCCTTGTCATACCGATACACTTCTTGCGAGAGCCCCAGGTAGTCATTCCGAAAGGACACCGGTTCGGCTGCCGCGCCATCGGGTACATTGTGAAACAGAAACACGATGTCGGGATCTCGCATGAGGTCGCCGCTCTGTTCGCCGTACTGGCACAAGGACACCAGCCGGTGTCCATCTTCACTGGATCCAATCTCCTCGATCGAGAGTGGCATGTACTCTGGTACGGTGATCCGCACCGCGCGTGCACCGTCGAGTAATAGATTCAGATTCGTCGCAAATGTTCGATACAGTTTCATCTTCCGTTTCCTTTCTTCGGGTGAAGGAAGCCCCCGGCGCAAAAGCCGGAGGCTTCCTCGCTGCGGTCAGCGACCCGACCGCTCCGCGATCCAGACTTTCGCCTGTTGGGCGACGACCACGAGCGCGTCAAGGTCCGCCAGACCGAAGGACTCGGAGTCCTTCAACATCCCATCGGATGCCTTGTACGAGCGGGCGACGGTCACGTTGTAGAACGGGCCTTTCATGCCCTCGTTCTTCCAGATGCTGGCTTTGATGCTGCTGCATCGCAGCGTGGTGACCGGCTTGGGTTTGTTAACTTGAGGTGCCATAGTGTTGTCTCCTTTAGTTAGAGTTGATGTGTTGGCCTCTCACGAGAAGGGGGAGGCCACACAGCGACGACAAAGGAGACAGAGAGGCCGCCGCCACCTGGCGGGCCGGCGGGCGCGATGCGGAGGAATGCCCGCGGAAGACGACGCGATTGTTCGCGACGCGCGGGCATGATCGACGCAGCCCGCCGGTGAAAAGCCAGGGCGACGGCCGGATGCGCACAGGCACCGGACCTGAAACCATAAGCTGGTCCCCGCTCAGATCAGCACGGCATGGCAGAGCAGATTCACCGGCCGAGGCGAGAAGGTCCTGTTCAGAGAGACCGAGACCAAGCCCGTTCAGGAAGGTGGAAGAGGATCAACGAGTCGGCTTCGAGACGGTGTTGACCTTGACGTGGCTGTCGGCCAACAGGCGACGATCCGCCCGGTTTGATGGCTGCTGAACGCCGTGGAACGCCGAACGGCTCTCGCGAGGCTGCTGGGGGTGCTTCACCACTGTCGTGAAAAAAGGGATCAGCATCAGAGCCGAGGGGAGTACGACACGATCAAACGATCCCGCAACGCTTAGACCAGACTAAGCTTGAAGGGACGGATGGACTGGATGGCGAGAACGTCCCGTTGATTCTGCGTGACGACGGTCCTCAGTGTGCAGCTAGTCGAAGGAGAGGTTGGTATCAAGAACGAGGCGCCGCATCTTACCGAAAGACTCTTCGCAGCTGCATGCGTCCCTTCACCCACTTCAAGAGCTGGTCGAGCGTGTGCTCCTCCACCACGAGCACAAGGGCGCGTTCGATGGCTTCGGTCTCTGTTTTGGCACCCAGCACGGCCTTCGCGCGCGTCAGCTTCGCGTGATCGAGTTGGAGATGTTTGTGTCGTCTCGCGGCGCGCTGCCTCATGGTCTCTCTCCCCTCGATTATGATGACTCTCTGCACTCTGGATGCTGAGGATGCATTAGCGCCGCGCGCTGGCGACCTTCGGTCGTGTTGGAACAAGATGGCAGGCGTCCGCTGTCAGTTCCAATTTGCCACCGAGCACGCCGAGAAGCTTTTGCAGGGTTGGAAACGCAGGGAAATGGGCCCCGCTTTCCAAGCGGGCAATCTGCGGCTGTTTCATACCGGTGAGTTTCGCGAGCTCGGTCTGACTGAGCCCGCGTCGTTCCCGCAGCCTCGCCAGCTCCACGGCAATCCCAACTTCCTGCTCCGCCTTCGCAAGAGCCTCGGCGAACTTTGGTTCTTTCTTGATCTGTTCGTGGATGTACTGTTTATGCGTTTTCATCGCGACTCCTTCGCTTGACCTCTTCGTATCGTTGCTCCGCAAGGACAATGTCTCGTTCTCGCAGTTTCTGTCGCTTCTTCTGGATCGCATGCAGGATGATGAACCGCTGTCCTACGAGTGCGGCATAAAAGAACCGGTACTCAGTTCCCGACCATTCCGGACGCAGCTCCCAGATCTTCCCTCGGACGTGTGCCGCAATCGAGGCGGGAAGACGCGTCCCATCAATTTCCAGCCGACTGATATAGGCCAGACATTTGGCTCGTGCCCCATGGGACAAGGCGTCGAGAAATGCCTCTATCGGTTGATCTCCCTGCGCCGTCTCATAGTAGACTACTGTCCAGGCCATGTGTGGAAAATATAACACTTATGTTATAACTCGTCAAGATAGGGATCGTGAGGGCGAAGGGCTTCCACGTCTTCATATTATTCAACGTCACTGATCAACCACCTGCCTGTGACAGCGGAGAGCTGGACCGATCACGAACGGCCCCACACAGCAGACTCGCACACCGACTTCTTCTCAATCCCGCGTTGCGCCCCTCACCGACACCGGGGCGCAACAGAATGTCCCGGTTTGTGGCCACGCACGCTTGCACCCGTGACACCGTCCGCGGTGGCGCGGTTGCCACGGGCGTGCCACACCCCCTGACGGGCGACGGGTATTGTCTCGGCACGGTCGAGTCGCATCCTGCGACACGACGGTGCCAGTCTCCACCTGGCACGGCATCTCGAGACGCGGTGCCTCAGCAGACATTCGTCCGCCACTCCGCCGCTCTGCAGACCTTGGTGAATCCCTCCCGGAACGCGGCCGGCACCAACACCGGAGTCGCTTCGCTTCTGTGGCCACCCCTACTTTTTCGGTATGGTTATAAAATCTGAACCTTCTCATAAGTGCCTGAGAGAGCAATGACTGAACAGTGGATCACTATTAGGAAAGCGTTTCGAGACGATTCACTGAGTAGGCCACATCGGCAGGGTGCTGAGCGTTACCTAATTGGTCACTGAATGACGGAGCGTCCAGGATTTCTCCCACTGAAGGAAGCAGCTGTCTGGGCGGGCGTTTCTGCCCGTACGGTCAAGCGTTGGCTCGCTGATGGCTTACCGTGCTATCAAGCTGGCCATAGGACCAAGGTGCTTATTCGTCCGACGGATATTGACCAGTTTTTGACCAGGCGACAGGTTACAAAAGTCGATATCGATGCTCTGGTTGAAAATACTCTACGAGAGATGCAAGAGGCGCGGCACGGGAAGGATGTAGCCTAATACCCCATCATAGGTTTATCCTTTGACCTTGTACTTCTTGAGAAGGTCACGAAGGGCTTCCTCCACTATGGCATTTGGGCGCCGTTTTTGCTGAATGGCCAGGATCTTCGTCTGCATCGCTAACCGAGAATCGATGCAGAGATTAAACTGCTCCTTGGATGAGGTATCCTATTCCATTGTTCACACCCTACCGTGCCCTGCTATGGGCGTCAATAGCGTTGTTGCAGTGCCATTAGATATTATGCCAGCATTATAGCATTACGCCGCATGTGGATGGATGACTGAGAGCAGGACGATAGATGGTGACAACATGTCAACCAATCATGCTGTAGGCAGAACCGTCTAATCCAAGGAGGATGAATTGGGAGTCAAAGTTACACAACGAACTGGAAAGTCTGGCTGGTGGGTTTCCATCATCCACAATAACAGCCGCAAGAGGAAGCGGTTCTCTGACAAGAAAGTAGCCTTAGAGTTTGCCAAGAAGATTGAAGCAAAGATCAGATGGGCCGAGGCCAATGGCAGTCCTGTAGTCTTTTCACAACCCGAACGGAACATGCCAACCCTGAAAGGGTACATGGAGAATTGGCTCAGTGCCTATGTGGATAACAACTGCAAATTCTCAACAGCCTCAGGCTATCGGCAGGTTTGTAAGAAGCACCTCTACCCTGCCCTAGGCGCTCGCACCTTGGATCAGGTGACCAGAAAGGATGTGAAAGACTTGGTTGCCACCTGGAACAGCCAGGGGCTCAAGAAACGGACGATTTTGAATATCCTGACGCCGCTGCGAGAAATGTTCAACCATGCCATTGACGATGGCACCGCTACCGCCAATCCTGTGTCCAAAGTTGGGATGATCGTGAAGGGATGCAAGGCCTCAAGCGCCCATATCGAACCGCTGACTGCAATCGAAGTCAAGGCTTTACTTGCCACCACTAAGGAGCGGTATTCGTTTCTCTATCCGCTCTTCCTTTGTGCTGTACGGACAGGCATGAGAGAGGGAGAATTGATCGGCCTCCAATGGGAAGACATTGATTTCCTGGGATCCTTCATTGAAGTCCGTCATAATGTTGTCAGACGGCAAGAGACATCCACTAAAACCAACCGGATCCGGCGCGTAGACCTGTCGCCTCAGTTACAAGCCGAGTTGCTCAAGTTGAAAGAAAGTCTTCAGCTTGAAAGCTCGATGAAGGGATACGCTTTCCCGAAATGGGTATTCTTGACGCCACATGGCAACCGTATGACGAATGAGGTCCTCAGGAAAGGCTTCTACGCCTGTCTAGAAGCGGCTGGGCTGCGTCGGGTACGATTCCATGACCTGCGGCACACCTTCGCCAGCCTGTTGATTCAACAGAATGCGAACGTAAAATATATCCAACAACAACTCGGTCACAGTAGCATCAACATCACGTTGGATGTATACTCGCATCTCTTTGAGGGAGACCATCGGCACCAGGTCCAGCGTCTGGACGATGAGCTATTGGAGACAAGTCCGAGGAGGTTAACTAACCCAGAAAACGCGCCCCAGCCGGACCCTCACCGAGAAGGGGCTCAGACGCCTACCAACGAAACAATTGAATTTAAAGCGAATATCAGACACGGAGGGGTGACGGAGTGGCCGAACGTGCCGGTCTTGAAAACCGGAGATGGGGTAACTCATCCGCGAGTTCAAATCTCGCCCCCTCCGCCATATGTTTCCTCTGATAGTCTCTGTCACATGGCGGACGTATTGTACATCCTGCTCGCATGAGACCTCTGCAAAGAGACGTGTTGGTCTGTCCGCAAGCGGAGGCGCATGAAGATTTTGAAAACATGCTGGCATTGGTTTTGGCGGCAAAGCCGGCTGAATAAGATCATCATTCTCGGGCTGTTCGCCGTCGCGGTTCCGTTTGTCCTCCCCACTGTCGTGTCCTGGTTCAGGCCAACGATCATCAAGGTGGGGGTCGCGTTCTACACCTATGAACGTGCCTCTTTCTCTGAAAGCACGACCACGACCTATTTTTTCGAGAAGCGGAATCTGGTCACAAATTGCAGCCTGCGCCGAATTGAAGAAACGCGACCAACAGAACAAGCCCCAATAGCCAATCCGCAATCATGGGTGATCCTCAAGCTGTTGCTGGAAAATGCCTCGGACCAGCCTATTACACATCTTCGTCTGGGCGTCAGATCGCCGGCCCTGAGTCCTGCAACACAGCTGCTCACCTCGCCGAATGTAGACGCGACGGGACACATGGATACGCCCTCGCGCGATACCAGGCCGGCATACATCATTTCCATCGCTTCCATCGCCCCTGCAACCTCCACTGTCCTCAGCTTGAAAACTCCAATCGACGATTATCTACGCCGCTTTATCTATGAGGACCACCGCACGGTGACAATTCAGGTGCCGTTTGTATCGGCAGACCAGTTTCGGGAATACCCACCGATTGTCTCCCGTACAAATGCGATTAAAATTTTAAATCGGGAAGGACTCTTGCGGACCGGAGACGACAGAGAGGCCGATGAAACACCGGCCTCTTCTACCCTGATACCACCCGATGAGTCCCGTGTAAGCAATAAAGTTGCACCATATCAGCTACTTCCAAAGTCTCGCACATGTTCTGAAGGAGAGGCAGGCATGTGGTAGCCATCCGCTGAATATCCGGATCATGATGGTCAAAAATCTAGACCTGAGCGAACCATATCCTACTTTAGTGGGGTAGAGTGACCTGCCTTGGGGTATAGCAGATACACCGTTGTTTGTATTATCCTCACCTCGTCGCTGATCTCTTTCAACGGGAAGAATGTCATGTCATTTCAACTCCACCGTCAAGTCGCGATCAACTGTATTCTTTCCAGAGGGAGTGAAGGTCTCCAAGGAGAAGGCTGCGTGTATGACCTCTCAACCCCTCTCCAGCCGACGGCGGCTGCCGATACGTTGCAGCCCGGTGATCTCATCAAGCTCCACCTCTGGATACCCGATGAAGATTCCCGCATCTCTGTTAATTTAGCGGAAGTGCAATGGGTGAAACCCAACTGCATCAAAGTCGATCTTCTCACTGTTGATCCTCCAGACCGAACGCGGCTCAATCAATTCACGGCGTCGCAAAATACCCTGTCCCGTGGTAGCAATGCCACGAACCAGGTTCTCATCTGGTTTTAGCCTCCATTATTCACGCCAGTTTGTCACCCCTTGGACTAGGCTCAGCACGGTGAGCCAGTTGAACCACATCTCGCAAACAAAGATGTGGGCGCACTCCTTCCATTTTGCGCTACACGAGATAAGAGGGACGACGCGTTGAACCATCCACCGCTAATTGGCGGATACAGCACGCGCTATCCCCCCTTTCGTTTAATTGCACGCTACATCTACGGTATTTCCAATTCGCTCCATGCGATTTACTCTGCACACACGCAATCGAAGCGACTCAAGTGTCATTCAGCTTTCAGACGGGACATTGCGCAAAGCCATCATCTCTGGAGGACTGATAATGCAAAAGCAGTTGGGCAGGATAGGAACCGTCAGACATCGATACGCAGTGCCACAGGCTCATGATCCGGGAGGAATAAAACTCGACGTCCCCTCAGCCCCTTGTGTAGCACACGAGAGCCAGGTTTGTATGTTCAGCCCGGCCGATCCCCCTGCCCTCACAAGAACGGCAACTCCTGCAAAAAACAGTGTTGTCAACTTACGCTCCGGCCCTCTTGGACTGCCAGAGAAGGAGGCTTGTGTGCTCAGCACAGCCGGTAGCACTGCCCCTGACGAACCGACACCGACTTTGAAAACGTATCGAGAGCATGAGATGGGGGAAACGCAGGACATCTCCGAGATCATGACCATGCCGTTTGTCGCGTGGCAGGCTTGGCGGGCGTACAGAACACACTCACGGGAAAGACAAAGCACCATACAAATGCTGGCGCTTAGCTGCGTCCTGCGCCCGGGTGATGTCGAACTTCGCTACATCACCCCCCTTCCAAAACTCGGCGTCTGCAGTGGTGCTCCGGATGCTCAAGGTTCCCACGACATGGAGTTCTCACTTTACCTTGAACCATCGACCGGCGGGATGCGGGCGCTAGGAACGCAAGTGCTCCACTGGTTGCAACATGAATGGACGACCAGGTGCATGCCGACAGTGCGGAGAGGTGTGGCAGCAGGAAGGAGGTGGTGGATCCTTTTGATCGCCCAAGTCTACAAAGCCAACTCCGGACAGCAACCAGAGGCGGAGTCGGATGCAATCATCCGGCTTCTGAAGACCCAACGACTGCAGCCCTGGTAAGACATCATCGCCGACAGTTATCCGAAAACTTGGCAGCCTTGGCCGGAAAGAAGCACCGGCGGTATCGCACCGGTGCTGAAACCATACCATTGCCGCACCCCTTGCCACGCTGAGAAATCAGCAGACCGCGACAACCCGCTGTACACCGTTATGAGCCATACCGGCACACAGCGAATGTGTGAATGCCTCCGCGTACACCAGCCCATACAGCCATCCCCCCTTTCGTTTAATTTCATACTACCTCTACGGTATTTCCAGTTCCCTGACATATGTTTATTCTCCCGTTATGCGATCCATCACATCCGGACGCCGTTTCGGCTTGCACATGCAGAATCATGCAACAGCTTCATCGGAGGACTGACCATGCACAAGCAGCTCGGCAAGATCGGAACAGTCAGGCGGGAGATTCATGGGAAGGCCTGCTCATTCTGCGGGGGATACACCTACCAACTCGTCCTTCGCGCACCAGGTCTGGAGGAAGAATCCAGCTTGGTCGCCCGATGTAGCCAGTGCCATCGCCCGCGAAGCGTCGATGAGAGTTTCGGGACAGTCTTATGGATGTAATCTGACCGACTGGAGCAGGATGTGGACCATGCCCCTTAAAATCTGGCGTGCATATCGACTGCGTGTGCAGCAAAAGCGGAAGGCTATGCAGATGCTTACCATCAGCGGAGTCGTTCGGCCAAGCGCGGTTGAATTGCGCTACACGACCCCACTCATGAAAATGCGCATCTCGAACAGCTCTGCAGTGCTTCAACCCGTCGACATCACGAAACGCCCGGCTCTCCGGCGTGCATCTTCCGCTCCAAGGCAACCGCAACGGCTGCAACTTTTTCATTGGTTCAGCAGGGCCTAACCGCGCCTCGCAACATTCCACGCATGCTCTTGTGCCTTCCCCAAGGGCTGAGGTAATATCACTTCTCGTCGCCGGCGCTTCCACCCGGCACTGTGATTTTCCGCCAATGCAGGCGTGATCTCCCTAAGCAACTGTGATGTGGAGAGGTGGCCGAGTGGCCGAAGGCAACGGTTTGCTAAACCGTCGTAGGGACAAAATCTCTACCGAGGGTTCAAATCCCTCCCTCTCCGCCACACAAGCGCCAGCGTGGTGATATCTCGTCAGCTTGTGAGGCAAGCTGACGGATCCGCCCTTCATCTCAGTTCGCACATCGCGCAGCAACACGAGATTTCTGTTGTAGGATTCCTGCGCGTATCGTATTGTACGGGAAGTGTTTTTTCAGTTACTCCCCTTACATGAAAGGATCATCGATGCGCACTTTCACCCTCAGCCTGGGCCTCTCGCTCTTTCTGGTTGCCACGCCGGTCCTGGCAGCCTCTCAAGAGCCAGGAACCGATGAACAAAAGACGTTATATGCACTGGGGCTTGCCATCAGCCAATCTCTCGGAACCTTTTCTCTGAGCGAAGCTGAGCTTGACATGGTAAAAGTCGGCATGACCGACGGTGTGTTGAAGCACACTCCAAAGGTTGATCTCCAAACGTATGGCCCAAAAATTCAAGCGCTTCAGCAAGCCAGAACCGCCATCGTAGCTGAAAATGAGAAAAAAGCAGGGACCACCTATCTCACGAAGGCTGCTTCTGAAAAAGGGGCAACCAAAACCGAATCGGGTGCTATCATCACCACGATGAAAGCCGGCTCAGGGGCGACCCCCAAGGCCACCGATACGGTGAAGGTCCATTATCACGGCACCTTGATCGATGGCACCGTGTTCGACAGTTCCGTCAAGAGGGGAGAACCTGCCACGTTTCCGCTCAACCAAGTGATTAAATGTTGGACGGAAGGAGTTCAGCAAATCAAGGTCGGCGGAAAGAGCCGGATGGTCTGCCCGGCCGACTTGGCCTACGGCGATCGAGGATCACCTCCGGTCATCAAGCCGGGCTCCACACTGATCTTCGAAGTAGAACTGCTGGAAATCGTCGCCAACACGACCAAGTAGCTAGCCTCCCGGCCGCCTCTTCAGTGAAGAGGCGGCCGGCGATCTGTACGACCACTCCGGCCAATCCTATAGAGGCCGCTTCAACGCCATGTTTCACTTGTCAAAACGATTGTGAGTGAGAGCGCTTCCTCGACTCATCTGAACTCTTCCGCCCCTCCCCGCACGCGCTGGTTGATCCTTGGACTCCTCTTTGCCATCAGCGTCGTCACCTACATCGACCGCGTCAATATCTCCGTGACCGCGCGCCAGATGATGCCGGCGCTCGGCCTCACCGATCAGCAGATGGGGTTGATCTTTTCTGCATTCGTAATCGGCTATGCCTTGTTCCAAGTGCCGGGAGGATGGCTCGCCGACCGATGGGGCATACGCATTGTCCTCACGGCGGCACTTCTCTGGTGGTCCGGCTTCACCGCATTGACGGCAATGGCCGCCGCTTCTGATCTGGCCGGACTATTGGGAATTGTCGGGGTACTTGCCCTCACTCGATTTCTGCTCGGCGTCGGAGAAGCCACAGCCTTACCCGCGTTCAATCGAGCCGTCACCGACTGGCTGCCTGCCCACGAACGAGGCCTCGGCATCGGCATTGCCATCGGCGGGATCGGCATTGGCTCGGCTATGACGCCACCTCTGACGGCCTGGATCATGGTGAACTACGGGTGGCAGACAGCTTTCTTTGTTTCGGCTGCCCTTGGAATTGGGCTCGCAGCGATCTGGTGGCTCTTGGCACGAGACCGTCCGTCTGATCATCCCTGGGTTGCCAAGCATGGGACCGTTGCAACTGCGGAGCACGTGTCTCCCGGGCTTCCGCCGATTCCTTGGACGGCGTTGAGAAAGACGCCGACCGTCTGGTGGCTCGTGCTCAGTTACAGTTGCCTCGGGTACGTCGCCTACGTCTATATGTCCTGGTTCTATCTCTATCTCGTCAACGTGCGCGGATTCGACGTCTTGCAAGGAGGCTTCTTTGCATCGGCCCCCTTTCTCGCCATGCTCGTGTCGTGCCCTCTGGGCGGATGGGTCACCGATCGGCTGGCACTGCGCCGGGGAATTACGCAGGGGCGGAAGCTCGTTGGTATGGCCGGCATGACGTTGGCCGCTGCCACAATCGGACTCGGTGCGCTGATGGAATCGCCTTACCTGGCCATCGCCAGTCTGTCGCTCGGAGCAGGCTGGCTCTATTTCACAGTCGGCGCCTACTGGTCCTCAACGGGCGACCTGTCGAAAGCCCACGCCGGCAGCCTTTCAGGTTTGATGAACATGGGCGCCAATATCGGCGGCGCCATCTCACCGACTCTGACTCCCTGGATCGCCCAGCACTGGGGCTGGCCCGCCTCATTGGGAGTGGCAGCACTGATTGCCTTGATCGGCGGCATCCTGTGGTTCAATATCGATCCGGGCAAGGGGCTTCATCGTGAGGCGTGAAACACGAGGCATTCGGCGGTTCTCGATCAACCCCTTACGCCTTACCCCTCACCCCTTACAATCCCCATTGCCTCTTAAGCCTGGTCCTTGCTAGGTTCATACAATGACCATGCAATTTCAGAAGAAAGATCCCCGCGCCACCATCACAACTAAATTCGGTGAGATTGCCATTCGCTTCTATCCCGACGAGGCCCCGCGCCACGTCGAGAATTTTGTGAACCTCGCCAAAATGGGCTTCTTCGACGGCACGACTTTCCATCGCATCGTACCCGGCTTTCTGATTCAGGGCGGCGATCCCTATAGTAAACAACCGGACCGCACCCTCCATGGCACCGGAGGCCCCGGCTACTTTCTTCAGCCGGAACCGAACGACCGCCCGCACAAGCGCGGCGCCGTCTCCATGGCCAAGATGCCGCGCGAAAGCAACAGCACCCGCGACTTCAACGACAACGGCTCACAGTTTTTTATCTGTGTGGGAGAGAACAGCGGGCTGGATCGCCGCTACACAGTATTCGGCGAGGTGTTCCGTGGCCTCGACGTCATCGACAAGATCGTCGCCGCCGCAAGAGATCAAGCCGACAACCCGTTGGAACCGATCGCAATGAAAGTGACGGTCAAGGAATAGCCATAAAGCAGACGGCTACTAGCTTATAGCTATGGCACGAGATCACAAGACGGGTTCTACCCCATTTCCACGGACAGGTGAGTTAAGAGTTTCTGCCCCTGCTCCCGAACCACTAATCTCCGCCGCTGACGGGGATTGTACCAGCGTTCGATGTAGTCAAAGATATCCGCGCGGGCCTCGGCTCTGGTTT
>JBJACV010000002.1:0-474259 GCA_046604365.1 Nitrospira sp. | reverse complement strand
TGAGCGGGCGCATTATAGCACCGCGGGCGGCGGCACACATCCTGTGCCGCCGCCCTCTGTGCTGGAACTCTGCGCGGATCGCTGACGAATGCGTCAGGGCTTCCGCTTCAGCTGTTTTTCTGCGAGCCACCCCTTGGTGCCGTAATCGCTTCGCACGTAGTAGACCCATCCGTGTTCCTGCAAGTCGCCATCGAGAATCGTGAAGGCGGTTCCAGGAGGAATCGCCGGACCTGGCGTTGTCCCTTCAGCATCCTTCAGGAGAGAGACCTTTTGGCGAGGCGCTCCCGGGTTCGGCAGAACCGTCACCCTTTGTCCTTCGGTGAACAGCGGATCCGGCGTTGCTATTGTCGGGGGCGCACTTACAGCAGGAGTTGGGAGGCTCTCTGGCGCCGTCGGTGCGGGTGCTGATACGGTCGGCATACTTGGCGCCGGTGCGGGCGTCGGTATCGGTGTTGGTGCCGGTGCCGGTACGGCTCCCTGCAGAGGCTGGGCCGGTGCAACTTGCTGCGGCTGATCTGGCTGTGTGCTTGGCATGGGCTTCGGCGGAGCAGGCGTCCTCGCCACCGGCGGCTGCGGAGGAGGTTCTGGTGTGTCGCCGAGAAGTGGTCCTACAACATCCATGACCATTTCAGGCTCCATGGCGACATAGGCGCCGCCCCCTGCCACAACCAGCAGGAGAATCCAAATCAGGGGGGATCCACCCGATTTCTTCGGCGATTTCTTAGGAGGGGACGATCGAACGTCCATCGTTTGCTCCAGCTCCTCTTCCGTAAATTCCAAATCCGGCTCCGGCTGACGGGCAAAGAGGAGATTCCAGGTCAGAGGGCGGCCGGCGAACGACGGGCCTCCAGCGGTAGCAAACATCAAACACCTCCCTGTGGCGAACGAGTCCTGATCGAAAATCTTGTGTACGTACTTATCACCAACCTCAGGGGGTGTCAATTTTGCAGAGAATTTCGGCAGGCCGGTTTATCCCTCAATTATTGATGCGCGCTTCTGCTGCAATCGCCGATCTGCTGTGCCATTCTGCGTCGCTCGTATCTCGTGAAGCGTATCTCGCCTGCTTCAGCCTATTTAGTTTTGAGTTTCCTGTGAACTCACAATTCAACCTCATAACTAAAAACTGAACGGTTCTGCGCTTCACGCTCGCTCGCCTCGCGGCGAAGCCGAGGGCCTCGCTGAGTCGAAGCGGGCTTCACGAGATACGCTTCACGATGAATTGTTCTCGCGGCTCAGCAGGACTGCATATGAGAGCAGGTCATGACTTGATGCGCCCGACTGCCTGACCGATAGACGGTCAGGCCCTTGCAGCCGAGCTCATGCGCAAGCCGAAAGGCAGCTGCAACGTCTTGAGGTGTGGCGGTGGCGGGCAGATTGATGGTTTTCGACACGCCGCTGTCACTGTGCCGTTGGAAGACCGCCTGCATCCGAACATGATGGACGGGCGAGATATCATGGGCGGTGACAAAGAGCCGGCGGAGGTCTTGGGGGATCTGTGTCAGGTGCTGAATGGATTCCTGTCGGCCGATCTCCCGGCGCAGTTCGGCGACGGGAAGTTTTCTGGCTTGCGCCTGTTTGAGAAATTCAGGATGCAGGCTTTCCAGCCTGATATCTTCCATGACGGTGCGGGCGATGCTGATTCCATAGAGCGGCTCAATGCCCGCGGAGCAGTCGGCCAGAATGCTGATAGTGCCGGTGGGTGCGATGGTTGTGACCGTGGCGTTGCGCCGCCGTAGCCCGTTGGCTTGCAGGAGACTCCCCTGCCAGGCGGGGAACACGCCGCGTTCCTGGGCGAGCCGGCGGGAGGCTTCGTGGGCCTGCGACTGGATGAACGCCATCAGCCGTTCGGCAGTCTGTAGCGCGTCGTCTGTGTCGTAGGGAATGCCCAGATGAATCAACAGGTCGGCGAATCCCATGATCCCCAGTCCGATTTTTCTCGTCTGCTTGGTATGGATCTCGATGGCGGCAAGAGGAAACTCGGTTCGATCGAGAACGTTATCGAGAAACCGGACTGCAAGCGGGATCAGGGCGGCGAGCCGGTCGTAGTCGATGGCGCGGGCGCCGCGATGGGTGGTGAGGCACCTGGCGACATTGATCGAGCCGAGCGTGCAGGATTCATAGGCGAGAAGCGGCTGTTCGCTACAAGGATTGGTCGCTTCAATCGAGCCCAGGCGGGGCGTGGGATTGGCCCGGTTGATGGTATCGAGAAATACGACTCCCGGTTCTCCGCATTGCCAGGCCGCTTCGACCAGCCGATCGAAGACCTGCGCCGCCGGGAGGCGCCGCACTGGTTTCCCGGTGCGTGGATTGATGAGCGGATATGTACGGTTTCGTGTGACCGCCTGCATGAAACGGTCGGTGATTCCGACGGAGAGATTGAAATTCGCCATCTCATTCGGCTGCTGTTTCAAAGCCATGAATTCGAGAATGTCCGGATGGTCGACACGCAAAATGCCCATATTGGCGCCGCGTCTGGTTCCTCCCTGCTTGATGACGTCGGTGGACATGTTGAAGACGCGCATGAAGGACACCGGTCCCGATGCCAGTCCGTTGGTGGTCATGATGCGGTCGGCTTGAGGGCGGAGTCGACTGAATGAAAACCCCGTGCCTCCGCCGGACTGGTGAATGAGTGCTTGCTGTTTGACGGCGTCAAAGATGGATTCCAACGAGTCATCGACCGGTAAGACGAAACAGGCTGAGAGTTGTTGGAGCGCCCGGCCTGCGTTCATGAGGGTCGGTGAATTCGGCAGAAAGACCAGTGCGGACATCACCTCATAAAATTGACAGGCCAGCTTGCGCCGGCCGGCGTCCGGCAGGTATCGTCGCTCGGCAAGCGCGATGTCCGAGGCGACGCGCCACAGCATTTGGGCCGGCGATTCGACGATGACTCCTCGCGCGTTTCTGGCCAGGTAGCGTTGCCGCAAGACGATCTGCGCATTGTGAGAGAAACGGGGTGGCCGTCTGTTTCGACCGGTGTTCATATCACGGATATTATATCCTTTTCCCGACTCACAGAAAAAATCATCCGCTCTTGAATCTCTCGGCGTCCCGTTGGCACAATGGGCGCGCCATGAAATCCTACCGGGAAGAACTCTGGTTCGAGACGAGGACGAAGCGGGCGTATCTCAACATCACGCCACAGATTGAGACGGCGGTCACGAAGAGCGGCGTGCGGGAAGGTCTGGTCCTGGTGAACGCCATGCATATCACGGCGAGTGTGTATATCAACGACGATGAGCAAGGCCTGTTGCGCGACTATGATGAATTTCTCGAGCGGCTCGCTCCGCACGAGGCATCGTATCGGCATAACGAGACAGGCGAGGACAACGGAGACGCCCACCTAAAGCGACAAGTGATGGGCCGCGAAGTCGTCGTGGCGATTACGGGCGGCAAGTTGGATTTCGGCCCCTGGGAACAAATATTTTACGGCGAGTTCGATGGGTGTCGGCGTAAACGGGTGTTGGTGAAGGTCATCGGCGACTAGTCTGCTTCGCCTGCATCGTCGCCTCGCTGTGCGGACGAAGCAGGCTCGGTGAGGCGAGCGTATCTCGTGAAGCCCGCTTCGACTCAGCGAGGCGAGCGTGAAGCGTAGGACGGAAAGAGCGCGTGTTTCATCTTTGTTTGCGAGATACGAGATGCGCTTCACGAACGACGGGAATCGAGCCCGTGTGCCGGCGGGAACTATCTCGGCGCTTGCACCTGGCGGGAAAGTTTGGCAACATGGATTTCGTATTGCGTCGGGAAGAACAATTGGTGTTGTCGGTCCATAGGGAGCGTTCATGTTAGCCTGGTCTCGTCCCGACCCTCTCACCCGCGATCTCATTCATCTTATCAACGCCCGGCGCCATGACCATGGCGATACCGACGATGCGATTGATACGTTGCAGGCGTTTCTTGAGCAGGGGCGGGAGCACGATCTGTTGACGGTGCTCGCCGCGCTCGACGAAGAAATGGCGGAGTGGCTGTTCGATCTTGTTGCCGAGGCCAGTTGCACGTTGCTCATGGATGGGCCGAGCGAGGATAAGCCGTCCTATGCCACCATCGCGGCCCTGGCGCTTCCGCTCCAAGCCAATCTTACGTCTCCGCTCAAATTGAAAATCGATCCGATCGCGACGGCCGAACTGCTCCACCGGCATTTACAGCTTCCTCCGGGAACTGTCGTTCGTGTGGAGCCGCGCTTGCTGACCGATGCCACGCTTGAAATTCTCAATCTTCAATCGCTCCACGATCATCTCGCAACAGTGGCGGACTCACGCCGCGCGCCGTCGGTGGCGGCGCGGCTCCTTCCGCCGGTCGAAAATACAGCGTTTTTATTGTTTGAGCTGATTGGAGCGCCGGATCCCGGCTTGCCGGACTCATGGGAGGATCGCTATCGGCGTGCGATTCTGGAAGGGCTGGTGGAACAATGTCCGGAGTTGGCCCATGCCCCCGATACGATCGATGCGCCGGTCTATGCCGCCTATGCGATGTTTGATGCGCAGAATGCCGTGCGTCTTCATCACTTAGCCGATGAAACGGCGGCGGTTTGGCGGGAGTTAGACCCGATGGTGCGGTCTCGCACCATCGTGCATCTGCATACGCAATGTGGAAATGGCGTCTACATGCCCGTATGGACCGACCTGTTCGACCCTGAATTGCCTGAGGAGCATGGTCCGGTCTGGACCTCTTCCGATGTGTGGGTCTTTACGGCCGATCTGCCTATCGAGTGGCCCGGTGAAATGTTGACGAATCGCTTGCTGGCCGAAGGCTGTACCAGGTTCGAGAATCATATCGTCGAAGCGCCTGAAAACTAGCCCGCATCAGTGTTCTTCTGTCCCTATTCCCGCACAAAACAATAGAGTGCCGGTAGGCTGCCTGTCGGATGTTGCGGGAAATGCGCGTTTCCGTGATTTTCTCGCAGCCTTGTTTTATTCTCGGCGACATGAGGAGAGAAGAGAAACGAGCACCTTCCGGGAAAGCCATGGCGGGCGTGGCGTCTCTTATCGGGTTGGCCTTAGTCTGGAGCATCGTCTGGGCCAATCTGCCTTCACGGGAAGAACTGCTGTCGGAGCAGTCGGCCATTCCTGCTGCGCCGGTCGTGCCGGAGCTGGATCTGTCGATCCCGGGTGTTCCCGCCAAGCCTCCTGGCGCGCCGGCGGTACCAACGACAACCGGCGGGTTTTCAGTGCCCCGTCAGATTCGCGCCAAGCAAATCGCTGAAGTGAAATGCGACGCGGAAGCACAGCGAGTCTGTCCGGATTCGCTGATGGGAGCCGAGCGGTTGCAATGTATGGCGCAGCATCTGGAGCAGTTGTCCCAACCCTGCCAACATATCGTGCGTGAGCGGATGGCGCGATAATCCTCGTTTGTCGGATCTCGTCGTTCGTGAAGCGCATCTCGCAAATAAAAACGGGACATATTTGCATTCCATCCTGCGCTTCACGCTCGCCTCGCTGAGTCGAAGCGGGCTTCACGAGATACGCTTCACGGGGTACACGTTTTCAGGCTGTATCAAGACGAACAGATGAGAATACTGCGTGTAACGATCCGCCCGGCAATGGGATTACGCGGCGATCTGTTCAACGATGCCGCGGAGGGCCTGGGCGAATTCGCCGCCGGTGTGATAGCGGCGCACGGGGTCTTTCTGAAGCGCACAGGTCAGGACGTCTTGAATGAGGGGAGGCAGATCGGCGCGGACCGCCGACAAGCGGAGAGGCGGTGTATGGGTGATCGCATACAGCAGGGCGGAGAGATTATCGGCCTTGAAGGGCGGGTGGCCGGTCAGAAGTTCGAACATCACGATGCCGAGCGAATAGATGTCGGATCGCCCGTCCACTTTTTTCCCGGCGATCTGTTCCGGCGACATGTAGGTGGGAGTCCCCAGCACGGTTTCGGTTTTGGTCCTTGCCGACGACGCCATCGTGGCAATGCCGAAATCCATGACTTTCACGACATGGTCGGCTGTCAGCATAATATTGGCCGGTTTGATGTCGCGATGGACGACACCCTGCCGATGGGCATAATCCATCGCATCGGCGACAGTGGCGAGAATGGGGATCAGTTTGCTCACAGGCATGAGATTGTGTGTGTGTGACCACTCCTTGAGTGTTGAGCCCTGAAGCAGTTCCATTGCGATGTAGACCAGATGATCCTCTTCGCCGGCATCGTAAATTGTGACGATATTCGGATGTGACAGGCGGCCGGTCGACTCGGCCTCTCGGAAAAACCGGGTTTTGATTTCCTGCAACTTGTCATCGGCATCGATTTTGTCGAGCCGCATCGTCTTGATGGCGACAAACCGCTGAATCGTGGGGTCTTTTCCCAAGTAGACGACACCCATTGCTCCTCGTCCCAATTCTTTGAGGACCCGGTATCGGCCGAGTGTGCTTGGGGGATTTTTGTTGGCATTGAGGATGGCAGTGCCGGCCTCTATTTCACCGCTGGATTCATCCGGCTGAGCCTCTCCGTGTTCTTCCTCGGCTGAGGCCGATTCGTCGCCGTTTTCTTTCGGCGTGGACGCAGAAAAGAAACGGTGAAGCGCGTCAAAATTCAGCAGCCAGGCGGCGGTAGCCCAGAGGGCTATCAACGCGAGGCTTGCGGTGTACGCGATGGCATAGCGCTGTGATCCGATCTGTTCGATGAGCGAGAGTCCCACCACACGGAGTGTTTTGTCCGTTGCAATCAGGACGAATATGGCGGTTAGCGGCAAGACGAGCGCGCGAATGAACGAAAAGCCCTGCCCGTTGTCCGGCATCCGTCGATAGCCGCGGAGCGAGAGGATGCAGAGAATCGCCAGTCCGCTTCCCTCAACGACCAGGCGAAGGGTTTGCGAGTTGTCCAAGCCGAAGAGTGTGAGAGAAAACGACTGTGCGGCCGGCAGTTTGCTCAATGTCGGACCGGCCAGAAGGACAAAGAGGGTGACGATGAGATATTGGAGTGTCCAGCTTGATGCGTTGATCATGGATGTGTGAGTTTCAAGACTGGTCAAAGTCTAGCGGATAGTGGAGGGGAGTCAACGAATAGCAGGAAAGTCGCAGGCGTCGTATCCCGCCTACCGCTGGGCAGCCGCATTCCTCAGCTTGTCGAGTAGCGATCCAGGAACATGCAGCGCGCCTTTGCCGACACCGACATCGATGTCGGGCTTGGTGAGTCCATGGAAATCGCTTCCGCCGGTGACGAGTAAGTCCAGCTGCTTGGCCAATGCCAAGTACTCGCGTGTTTGCCGTGGAGTGTGCGTGCTGTAATGGACCTCCACGCCGTCGAGACCATCGGCTTTGAGCTGGCGGACCAGATCCGTCAATGTGCCGTCCGTAGTCTTAACCCAGGTCGGGTGGGCAAGGACCGGGAGCCCCTTGGCTTCCCTGATCCACTGCATCGCGTCTGACGGAGTCGGGAGCTCACGCGGAACATAAGCTGGCCGCCCATCGGCCAGCCATAGGTCGAACGCTTCTTTGGCCGAGGCGACGACCCCTTTCTCCATCAAGACCCTCGCAATATGCGGACGTCCCACGGAATCAGTGCCGGCAAGTGCGCGGACCTCTTCATAGGTGATCGCGATACCTGCCGCTTGCAATCGCTCGATGATTTTCGGATTGCGGCGGTGGCGGCTGTCCCGAAGGCGAGCAAGCCGCTCGTTCAGTCGTGCATCGTGGTAGTCGAGAAAATATCCAAGAATATGCAATTCTGACGTTCCCATGATCGAGCTGATCTCAACGCCAGGAATAACGTCGATCCCATGCTCCTGTCCGGCCAGAGTGGCTTCGAGTATTCCCGTCGTGATGTCATGATCGGTAATGGCCAAGGCTGTGACGCCGGCCTTGTGCGCGAGGTCAATCACGTCGGTCGGGGTGAAGCTCCCATCCGAGTGAGTGGTGTGCAGGTGGAGGTCCAGACGGCTCATGTGGATGGACTTGAACGCATCGGTTTGTGGGCCAGGAGCTGCGCGGTGTAGACCAGGTTGGAAGTCTGGTTTCCCTTATGGCCCCCCTCGTCGTAATGGAGAATCTGAAGGCCGGAGGAGAGGCGCAGCAATTCGTTGGGCGTCAGGCAAAACTCCCAGCGCTTCGGGTGTTGATGGTGAAAGTAGTTGTCGATAGTAAAGGTTTCATAGGCCAGGATGCCACCCGGCTTCAGTGCGGTGATGAGTGAGGGGAATAAGGATCGATAGAGGTAGAAGAAGACGACGATCACGTCGTACTTCTCTATCCCCAGGCCGGGGTCAAAAGGCGCGGGCTGTTCGAGGTCGAGCACTCGTGTCATGATAGTGGAGCATGCGCGGCTCTTCGCCGCCGCCGCGAGTTGTGCCAAGGCGTTCTCGTCATGGTCGATGGCATCGACCTGATAGCCGTGCGAGGCGAGGAACAACGAGTGGCGGCCCTGTCCGGCTGCCACATCGAGAGCCTTGCCTTTTGGAAGCCGGTGCAGTTGTTCGACAAGAAATCGGGAAGGGACAAGGCCCGTGTGCTGGAATTGCTGTGCCGGTTTTGTGCGTTCAACGGTCACTCCGACTGAGCCGGTGACCGCAGTGATCGGAGGGTGGAGCTTCCGCACCCAGAGCTTGACGTGCGTAATAGGGAATTCGTCGAGAAGCATCGTAATGATCCGCTCTGCCAGCGTTTCCAAGAGATGGGAGTCTTGTGCCGTTCCGATCTCTATTACGCGTTGCACCACTCTGGCATAGTCGATGGTATGGGCCAGATCGTCCGAGACCCCTGCAGATTCCAGATGGCAGGGCATTTCGATGTCTACGGCCAGCGGTTGCGGACGGGACCGCTCCTCCGGCGTCACACCGCAGCGTCCTCGGAACTCCAATCGTTTGATCACGATGTGATCAGGCATGCGGCATTGTCGAGGAGCGGACTTCGGACTGTCAAGCGGAGAGGAATGCGGGACTCTTGTGCGACAGGGCCGGTTGGATCGATCACACGAAATAGCGGCTGGTATCGAACTTGTGTTCGGCGTTGTCGATCACCCGGATGATGCTATGGCGATACTCCCCGGTGTCGTCCTTCTCAGTCAGGTCCAACTCCGGCCCATTGTCGACCGGATTGCCCTGCGCGTCGGCAATGACTTTGACCAACGGACGCTCGCCGTCCGATGTGCTGGCGGCCGGTTTGAGGACGACCGCAAATTCATCGCTGGTAAGCTCCACGATACTGCCGATGGGAACGATGCCCACGCAGGTGACGAAGAGTTTGAGGAGTGTCGGGTCAAAGCTCTTCCCGGATTTTTGAAACATCATATTCAGGACTTTCGCCGGCGCCATCGGTTCTCGGCGGTAGACTCGCGACGATGTCATGGCGTCGTAACAATCCGCAATCATAAGAATGCGTCCGGTCAAGGACAACTTCCACGGGGTTTTCAGTTTGGGGTAGCCGGAATAATCCAGATTCATATGGTGTTCGAACGAGGCTGCGGCCATCCGCGAGGGAAGATTGACGATGCCGCGCAGCTGGGCAAGACTCAAGACCCCCTCCGTCGGATGACTGCGCATTGCCTCCCATTCATCTTCCGTAAACTCTCCCGGTTTGTTCAAAACCTCCAGTGGGATAGCCGCTTTCCCCATATCATGAAAGAGCGCTGCCAGACCGAGGTCGGCCAGTTCGATCTTCGGGTAGCCCGCCCGATTCGCCAAGGCAATCGACAGGAGCGCGACATTCACGGAATGCTTCTGTGTGTATTGGTCATGACAACGCAGCGTCGTGAAACCGAGCATCGCCGGTTCGTCGGCTTTCATGAGATCGACGATGTTTTGAATGGCGCGCTTGGCCTGCTTGAAGCTCAAGGTGCCGCCGTCGCGGGCTGCCTGAGTCAGGCGGCCGGCCGCGTCGGATGCTTTTTCATAGGCGGCTTTCGACTTGGCTTTCTGGCGAAGCTTTGGGTTCGTTTCCGTTGCGGAGTCCTTCGCTATGAACATGCGTGAATCTTCAAGCTGGATGCTGGTTACGGCGAGGGTAGACAATTCCTCCCGGAAGTCTACGATCGACTTGGTGGCGGGATCGAGTCCGGAAAAGAGTGCGGCAAATTCACGGAGGTCTTTGGAGCTGGTCGACGAGGAGAAGGTCAGGCCGCCGATTTTCCACTGGTTCATGGTATCGATCACGCTGGAGATCACCAGCATTTGCTGTGCGCTCACTTTGAGATGACTTTCGCCGAGAAAGAGAAAGTCGTTCTGCAGCCGTATCGTCACCGGTTTCTCATGTGTCAGCGTTTGAATGAGCGTCAGCATGGTGTCGACGGGCTTGTCGAGGGCCGCATTGGTGCGTCCGTGAATCTTCGAGGTCTTGATCAGCGTATTCAGCTGGGTGATGAGCTGGAAGCCCAACATCACCAGTTGCTGGTCGAGGATATCGCTGGCTTCTGAGCCGTGCCCGACTTTTTTCGATAGCGATTTTTCGTGAGTCAGGATCGGCTGTGTTTGCTCTTCACTGGCCGGCGACTGAGTTGCATGAGACTCGTTCACGATAGACGCTCCCTACTGTTCTGCTTCGGCGGCAGACTTCCCTTGTTGTCGCCGGTGCGCGTGCGATAATGCGTGGGCGCAGGCTTGACGAACCGCGGTGCCGGCTTTTTTCGCTCCGAGCTCCAGCGCGGCTGTGGCGGCGGGGGTGGCCAGTTTACCGAGGGCGTCCGCCGCCAGAAGAGCCAGCTCCTCTTTTTTCTTCCGGTTGGTCCAAGACCATTCCGTCAACAGGCTTTCCCAATACGGCACCGCTTCATCACTGCATGTCGCTCGAATGGCCTGGAAGATTGCCCGGCGTTCGCTCATCGGCCGGTCCATGAACTCATCTTCCGATAGGGTCTGGGACCAACTGGAAAACGGGGCCGTGTATTGTCCCGATACGAGAAGTTTTAAGGCCGCGATGCGGACACTTTCCTCCCCATCGGCCATGAAGGAGATGAGCTTGACGCCGTTGCCGCTCGGGCGGAAGAGACTGATCGCCCGCACGACGTCTTTACGGACCTGCGTATCCGGATACCGCACCAGCTTTTCCACCGGCTCGGCGAATTTCGGATCGTTCCACTTCATGAGGATTGCGAGAAGGTTGCGGACATAGGTCGGACGCCGGTCCAACAGCCCTTTAATCAATAGATGGGAGTGGTCTTTCGCCAAGACCGCCAGCGCGTCTGAGACGACGGCCTGATGCGCGGGTGTGTTCAGATTTGCCAGCAGGGAGCAGAGGATCGGCACAGCGTCCGGCGTCATTGCCAGCAGGACGGCGGACAATCCCTCCGTATGTGCGCCGGGAGTTTGATTGAGGAACGTCTCGATGGCTTTCACCCGGTCTGCGCGACCGATTCCATGCAGGAGCGAGATGACTTGTTGCTTATGTTCGTCGCTGAGATCCGGACGAATGGTGTCGGACTCATGGAGCAGGTGCAAAACATGCTCGATGATCGACCATTTGCCTTGGCGAAACAGCGCGTCCAGGATATCGCCCCAAATACTGAAGAGTTTGGCCAGCAGCGCCGAAGATTTTTCCGATGCCAGGATGGCGGTCAGCATGTCCATGATGTACAAGAGGCTGTCCCGAGTGCTCTCGTTGTCGATTTCTGCTGCCAAGGAGGCGAGTTCTTCCTCACTGACTTCGTAGCCGACCAGACCGGATTGGAGCCGTTTGTTCTGGCCGGCCGGCTCTCCACTGCCTTCCGTTTCCTTCCCTGCGCGTCCCTTGCGACTGCGTTCCAGGTCCAGCAAGTTCCGCAGCGTCGAATCGGACGAGTTCATGCCCCCGTCGGCTTGTGCGGCTCCGTCCGCATCGACCGACGACCGCGCGATTTCTTCGGCTGTGACGATTGAAATGGTCGGAAGATTGCGAGCCCACAGGCGAGTCACAATGTCATCATCATCCAATGTGGGGTCAACGCTGCCCCAGAGAGAATCCAGAAAGTAGGCAAGGTCGTCCTCTGTGAGTCCTTGGTGCAGGGATAATTCCCGGATGCCGTCCGCGTAGAGTTTGAACGCGACACTCTCGCTGTTACTGTCTTTGTCTGCCTCGGATACCACGGACTCTCGAAATAGAAGAGCCGATCGCTGGATGAGGACGGTGAGTTTCGAATATATGGTGAGGTGGCCGGTCAATTCTTGGAAGAGCTGTTGCGAAAACTTTTGGGCTACGGGGTTTGTCGAACCATAGGTCCGGTTTGACTTGGCGGTTTTATCGAGCAGCTTGAGCACTCGTTTGACGGACGCGATCTCCGGATCCTCCGTTCCTTTTGCCGCCACCGCAGCGGCCATCATTTCTTGCGCAGTTTTGAGATCGGTCATGAAGCTACACCTACCGTGAGATGGAGGGTTCGTCAAGAAAATCGCCATTCTCCACGGGAATTCAGCAGAACTGTCAGTGGTCACAGGTATTGTCAGGAGCCTGCCTCGCAGTATTGAGCACTTCTGCTACAATCGTCCGTCTTTGCGAGATACTGATGAGGGGTGTGCGTACGCGATGGCCCGATCGACTCTTGTCATCTGTTTCGGAGACAGCCTCACGGCGGGTTTTCAATCCCCGAGCAGGGACAATACAACGGGAGAAGACACTCCCTATGGGCAATTCTTGCAGGACCATCTTGGGACAACGGCGCGGGTTCACACGAGCGGGATATGCGGCGAGCTGACCGGTGAAATGGTTCTGCGGTTCCGGCGCGACGTGCTGGAGCACAAGCCCGGCTATGTGCCGATTCTGGGCGGGACCAACGATTTGGGTTGGAACGCCTCGCCCACGGAGATCATGCGCAATCTGGTCAAGATGTATGAGCAGACGTTTGCGGCCGGAGGCCTCCCGATTCCAGTGACGGTTCCCTCGATTCGAGTGGAAGACGCCCAGGACAGCCGGGAGGGACGAGAATGGATCGCCGGTCATGTGGCCCGTCGAAACGAACTGAACCAGTTGATCCAGAGTTATGCGATGTCAAAGGTCATTGTCTGCGTCGATCTGTTTACGGCTACGGTAGATCCTGATAGTGGCCAACTGGCGCAGGTCTATTCGAACGACGGGATTCACCTGACCACTGCCGGATATCGATTATTCGCGGAACAGGTCGCTCTCGTTCTGAAACCCTTGTTGTCGAGCACGCCGGAATCGTGAGTGCCAAACTGCAAGCCGTCACTGATCGGCAGTTCGATCGAGTGATCGAATCAAGCACCGTTCATGTGTTGGTGGAATTCTGGAAGCCCGGCTGCGGCCATTGTCAGGCTTTGATGAAGGAATTGGAGCAGTTGCAGCAAGAGTTGGGCGAGCGGGTGCTCATCCTGGCCATGAATGTCGATGAGGAGTTTCAGATCCCCGCCGAGCTGGAAATCTCGTCCCTTCCCGCGCTGGCGTTGTATCGCAACGGAGCGTTTGTGAAATTTATCGGGGGAATGGGAAAGAAGGACGAGATTGTGAAACAACTCGAGCGCGAGCTAGGCCGGTAGCGACGGCAACCGGGCGTTAGCAGGACGCTGAAAATGTCCGCCAGCGGCGTTCTCGCATCGCTCAGAGGCTCAACGTACCGAAGCGTACGTCTCGGCTCTTCGCTCGCTGCGGCCTTGCTGAACGGCCATTTTGAGCATCCTGGTTTTTTGTAGCCTGTTAGAGCACCCGCCAGGATCGTCCGTCGTTTTGGATGAGACGGTCCGCCTCCACCGGCCCCCAGGTGCCGGCTTGGTATTCGGGCAGCCAGCGCTGTCCCAATTTCTCCCAGGATTCGAGAATTTGGGTGATCCAGGCCCAGGAGGCTTCCACGGCATCGCGCCGCATGAAGCGGGAGGCGTCTCCTGCCATGACGTCGAGCAAGAGGCGTTCATAAGCCTCCGGCGAAGGACGGCCGAAGACTTCCCCGTATTTGAAGTTCATCTCGACGGGATGAGTTTGCGCGCGAGTGCCCGGCACCCGCGAGACGATGCGCAACGAAAGCCCTTCTTCCGGCTGAATCCTCAAGGTCAGGACATTCGGGGCCTGCGGCGTCTGTGTGTTCGCATTGAAGAGGATTTGCGGGATCTCTTTGAATTGCACGGCCACTTCGCTGGCCCGGAGCGGCAAAGCTTTTCCCGTCCGCAAATAAAACGGCACACCGGACCACCGCCAGTTCTCCACAAAACATTTCAGGGCGACGTAGGTTTCGGTGATCGAATCGGGTTTCACGCCTTTCTCGCGCCGATAGCCCGGGACCGGTTTACCGTGTGCCGTGCCTTCCGTGTACTGCGCCCGCACCGTGTACTGTTCCACGTCCTTCGGAGTAATGGGCCGGAGGCATCGCAGTACTTCCATTTTTGAGTTTCGCACCACGTCCGGATCCAGCGAATACGGCGGTTCCATGGCGACGAGACAGAGCAACTGAAGCAGGTGATTCTGGACCATGTCCCGCAAGGCGCCGGCTTCTTCATAGTAGGTGGCCCTGGTTCCCACGCCTTCCGCCTCGCTCACGGTGATTTGAACGTGATCGATATATTTGTGGTTCCAAATGGGCTCGAAAATGCTGTTGGCAAAGCGCACGACCATGAGGTTCTGGACCGTTTCCTTACCCAGATAATGATCGATGCGGAAAATGGCCGATTCGTCGAAAACCCGGCCTGTCACCGCATTGATGGCTTGCGCCGAGGCCAAATCGCGCCCGACCGGTTTTTCGACGATGATGCGGGCATAGGGTGAACGAGCGGCCGAAGTTCCCGCGAGCCCTGATCCGGCTAAGCCTTCGCAAACGGGGGTGAAGGAGCTGGGAGGAATGCTGAGATAGAAAATGCGATTTCCCGGCAGCTGGAAGGTGCGTTCGAGTTCCTCCGCGCGCGCTTTGAGCCGCACATAGGTCTGAGGGTCGTCGTTTTCGCCGGCCAGATAGAAGATATGCCGGGCAAAGACATTCCAGGTGTCTTCGATCAACGCTTGCCGGGAATGTTTGACGACCCCGTCGCGCACGGTGGCTCGAAACTCTTCGTCGCTCATGGGTGTACGGCCGAGTCCCAGCACGACGTAGTTCGAGGGCAGCAGTCCATCGAGGAGCAGGTTGTAGAGCGCCGGGATCAGACGGCGGCGGGCCAGATCGCCCGATCCTCCAAAAATAACCAGGGTGCAGGGCTCGACGGGCGGCAAGGTTTCTTGCACGGGACTGTTTTCGATTCGCTGGTTCTGTGAGGCCATGATGCCCTTCTGCAAAAAATCAATACAGGATTATCGCCGGACCGAATGGCCACCGAATGCGTTTCGCAACGCGGCCAACATTTTTTCTGCGAAGGATTCCTCTTGCCGCGACCGGAAGCGAGTAAAGAGCGCGGTCGTGAGCGTTGGAACCGGCACGTCTTTTTCGATTGCATCCGCGATCATCCAGCGGCCCTCACCGGAATCTTGCACGTACCCTTTCAGTTTTTCCAGCTTTTGATCATCTTTGAGTGCGCCCGCGGCCAGTTCCAGCAGCCAGGAACGCACCACACTGCCGTGCATCCAGAGGTCGGCGATACGCGCCAGATCCAGTTTGTACTCGCTCTTCGACATCAATTCGAATCCTTCGGCATACCCTTGCATCATGCTGTACTCGATGCCGTTGTGCACCATTTTGACGTAGTGCCCGGCGCCGGCGGCGCCGACATGAGCCCAGCCGTCATCCGGCGCCAGGGTCTTGAAGACCGGCGCCAGCCGGTTCACAGCTGTGTTCTCGCCTCCGACCATGAGGCAGTAGCCGACCTTCAGCCCCCAGATGCCTCCGCTGGTTCCGGCGTCTACATAATGGATACCACGGGACTTGAGTTCGGCGGCGCGCCGGACGTCATCGTGGAAACGGGTATTCCCGCCGTCGATGATGGTGTCACCTGGTTGCAGGAGTGCTGCGACAGCCTGCACGGTTTCTTCCGTCGGAGCGCCGGAGGGCACCATGACCCAGACGGCCCGCGGCGCGCTCAGTTTGCCGACCAGATCGGCAAGCGACGAGGCTCCGGTACAGCCCTGCGCTTCCGCCTGTTTGATAAGATCGCCCGAACGATCGAAGGCGACGACGCGATGTTGGTCGCGCCGCAGCCGGGTGACCATATTCATGCCCATTTTCCCAAGACCGATGAATCCCATCTCCATAACAACTCCTTGGTGTGTGTGCGGTGAAGCGGAGGGATGCCGACCCATCACGCCCATGGGCCGGTGGCCTGCTCCATGCGTTGTGTATATGCCCGACCGGAGGATGGATGGAGCGCAGGTTCCCATCCATACCGTCAGGATGCTCAAAAAGGCTGTTCAGCAAGGCCGCAGCGAGCGAAGAGGCGAGGCGTACGCTCCGGTACGTTGAGCCTCTGAGCGACGCGAGAACGCCGCTGGCGGACTTTTTCAGCATCCTGCTAGAACCCGTCAGTCGATGCGGGCCGGGTTCGGGACGTCCTTAAAGAGGAGATCGGCAAATTGCCGGCCAAAGTTGAGCCGGTCGGCCAGGGTTGACGCGGTTAAGAACTGCCCGGCGAGGTCGGCGAGCGCCGGTTCCCGGGAGAACATGAATCGATGGATATCCACCGGCGCGGTCATCCAGAATCCTCTCAGCCGGAAAAATGCCAGGATGCAATCCTCGTAGAACAGGGTCAGCAGATAGTGCGCGGTACCCGGTTTGTCCGTGAGGTCCTGCGCTTTTCCCAGCCAGTGGTAGCAGGAGGCTTTCATGCGGATTTGTTCATTGATCGTAGCCTGTGGAGGGCCTTGGCGAAATCGATGGTGGGCCTTCTCAAGCAACTGGGAGCAGATCCCTTCGTGGTCGAACAGGATGCGTCCTTTCTTGAGCAGCGACGGAAGTCTGAGTGAATGGGCGAGCTCTTCTTCAACAGCCTGATAGCCGTGGTATCGGATGTCGGTGAGACGGTCGCCGACCCGAAGAATTTCATGGCCGTCGGCGTCTCCCTTGACCAGCGCGATCAGATCGATATCGCTATGGGGGGTGATGGCTCGCCTCGCTCCCGATCCGACCAGGATGATGCCGACGAGATCGCCGCCGCGCCGGCCCTTGATATGCCGCAAGGCGATCTCCAGGCTGTCTTCGAAGCCGGGAGGATGAGGCGTTTCAGGTTGCTCCGGCGGTTCCGGGACAGCCAGCAGTTCGGCGTTGAGTTCCTCTCGGGTTGGAATATTCGTCGCAGTCGTTGTGTCCATTAGGAGACCTGCGCCTGTTGAATGCGGGTGGGGAGACCGTTGAGCCATTGATCAAAGGACTGTCCGGCATCCACGACGATCTCAAGTTTGCCGTTGGCCAGGCGGCGAACGACACCGGGGTTTTCGGGTGACAAGGGGATTTCCACCCATTCCCGATTCAATCCAAGGGCGTCGGTTACTTCGAGAATTCTGCTGATTTGCTGAAACGAGACGGCTTGCGGAGTCATGGGTTGTTCCTTCCGATGCGTCGTCGGCATTCTATGTGCCGTTGAAAGTGGTGTCAATGAAAAGGGTCACTGTGTGAGGACACGCGCGAAGACCGCGCCGGCTTCATCGATCTGTTTGGAGGAGATGTTCAGGTGGGTGACGGCCCTGTAGCTGAGTCCCCCGATCGCGTTGATGAGCACACCCTGCTCTTTCAAGGCGGCGACGATCTCGGCCGGAGTGCGCCGCTGGTCGGTCACGTCAAAAATCACAATGTTGGTTTCCACATGCTGCGGCGCGATCTGGACCGACGGAATTTGTAGAAGCAGCCGGGCCAGTTTTTTGGCATGGCTGTGATCCTCCGTCAAACGCGCGACATGGTGTTCCAGCGCATAGATGCCGGCGGCGGCGAGAACGCCCGCTTGGCGCATGGCCCCTCCGTACATCCGGCGAAAACGGCGGGCGCGGTCGATGAGCTGCCGATCGCTGGAGATCAGCAGGGATCCGACGGGTGCGCCGAGGCCCTTCGAGAGGCACAGTGAGACTGTTTCAAAGTGTTGGGCGTAGGACGCCGGAGGCAGCGTCGTGGCGGCGACGGCGTTCATCAGCCTGGCGCCGTCGAGATGCATCGGAATGTTGTGTTTGGCGGCAAGGGCTCGGATTTTTTCGATGGTCGCAAGCGGGTAGATGGTGCCGCCCCCGGCATTGTGCGTGTTTTCAAGGCAGATAAGGGCGGTGGAGATGCTGTGCGGATCAGTCGGCCTGATGGCGGCCTCGACCTGTTCCGCGTTCATGATCCCGCGCTCGCCGGGTACCCAATGCAATTGCACGCCTGCCAGGGCGCCGGCGGCGCCCTGTTCGTAGCGGACGATGTGGCTTTTGCTCTCGACGATGATTTCCTGTCCCGGCTGGGTCTGTGATCGGATGGCGAGTTGGTTCGCCATCGTTCCGGAGGGGACGAACAGCGCGAACCGTTTGCTGAGCAGCGCCGCCGCCATTTCTTGGAGCCGGTTGACGGTGGGATCTTCCCCGTAGACATCGTCGCCCACCTCGGCGCGGGCCATGGCTTTTCTCATCCCATCGGTGGGCACGGTGACCGTATCGCTGCGAAGGTCGATCATGCGCTCCCTTTCATCTCATATCCTCGCGCCGCATTCTAGCAAATTTTCTCCAGGCAGGCGCAAGGACACCTGCTACACTGCGCTCTATGGCCGAGGAAGAACACCGGATGCTCGTTCGATGGGGGGATTTCTTTGGAGCTAAGCGGGAAGAACTTGTCCCATTGGCCTGGGCGTTCGCCTATTTTTTCTGCTTGCTCTGCGGCTACTCCATCCTCCGCCCGGTGCGGGACGAAATGGCCATCGAAGGGGGGATCCAGAATCTCCCCTGGATGATGACGGGGACCTTTCTGACCATGTTGGCTGCGACGCCCCTGTTCGGGTGGCTCTCCGCGCGATGTTCCCGCTATCGGCTTCTTTTGACCGTCTACATTTTCTTTATCACTAATCTGTTGGCCTTCTATGTCTTGATGACGAGCCATCTGTCCCCGGAATGGGTCGCCCGGGGATTTTTTGTCTGGCTGTCGGTGTTCAACCTGTTTGTCGTCTCGGTCTTCTGGAGTTTCATGGACGACCTCTTTACGCCGGAGCAGGGAGCCAGGCTGTTCGGAGTCATTGCCGCAGGGGGGAGCAGCGGCGCGTTGATCGGTCCGCTCCTCACGACGGGACTGACGTTTGTGTTCCCGGTGGCGGTCCTCATGCTGGCTTCGGCGGCGTTTCTGGTGCTGTGCCTGGGATGCGTGTCCCGGCTTGAGCGATGGGGGCGTGAACGGTCCGAGCACCATCAGCCTCACTCCGGCGATCCTCTCAGGGGAAGCTTCCTGGCGGGAGTGCGCCTGACATTTTCTTCACCTTATCTACTCGGGATTTGCGGATATTTGGTCATTCTCACCATGACGGCCACGTTTCTCTATTTCGAGCAGACCCGGCTGGTCTCGGAATATCTGGATCAGCCGGAAGCCAGGACGCGCCTCTTTTCCGGCGTCGATTTTGTCACGAACTTGTTGACATGGTTGACCCAGCTTTTTCTCACCAATCGGGTGATCGGCCGGTTCGGTCTCGTCGCGGGCTTGCTGCTTCTCCCGGCGATCAGTGTGGTGGGATTTCTAGGTATCGCCCTGTGGTCGACGTTGGCGGTCTATGTCGTCTTCTCAGTTCTGCGAAGGGTGGGGGAGTACGCGCTGTCGAAGCCGTCGCGCGAAGTATTGTTTACCGTCCTCAGCCGCGAAGAAAAGTACAAGGCCAAGAACTTCATCGATACGGCCATCTCACGGGGCGGCGATGCATCAACCGCATGGCTGATTACCGGCGTAAAGGCGCTCGGCGCCACGACCACCCACATCGCCTGGGCGTTGGTGCCGCTGATGCTCGTCTGGGCCTGGCTCGGGCATTTTCTGGCCCGGCGGAAGGAGAAGATGTAGGCGCATCCTCTCTTGCACCAGAGCTACTAAAATTGGTAGTGTCAGTACCCGATGGACATGACCGGTAGGCCGACATTTATACCTGAGTACAAGGTCGTGTTTTATCGGACAGCCCAGGGGGCTGAGCCGGTCAGAGAGTGGCTGCAGATGTTGGACAAGCCGGAGCGGCTTCAGCTTGGTAAGGCCATTCAGATGCTGCAAAGGCGTGGGCCGGCATTGCCGATGCCGTATTCGGGTCGACTGGGGGAAGGACTGTATGAGCTGCGAGAGAGAATCGGCAAAGTCCGTTATCGCATTTTCTACGCATTCGATGGCGGGCGAATCGTGGTTCTTCTGCACGCGGTAACGAAGGATCAGCGGGTGGTCGAAGATGACATTGCGTTTGCCCGGCGACGATTGAAGGATTATTTCGAGAGGAGGTCGGCCATATGAAAACCAGAAAGCCATCTAAGCCGGTTGGAAGCTCATTCGATAGCTGGCTCGCAGAACAGGGAGAAGAATTCAAGGCTGAGGTTATTGCCGGGGCAATGAAGCGCGAGTTTGTCATGAAGCTGCGGGCGATGATGAAGGACCAAAACATCGGGGTGAATGCGCTACAGCGGATGCTCGGCACGGGACCATCTCAGGTGCAACGGCTGCTTGATCCCGATGATATCAGTATTTCCTTGAAGTCAATTGCTAAGCTGCTGGCCGTTCTTGGAATGACCGGCCAAATCGCGCTTGACTCCAAACGATCGAAAAAGAAAGTGGCTTGATGTGACTGCTCCAGCGGAGCCACGATTCTCAGGCCAGCAACTCCACGAGTGTGACATCCAGATCTCGTAAACTGGAGGCATACTTTGTTGTGCGCCGCATAGAACCCGGAACCCGCAACCTCACGCTTCGACGGTACACAACACAAGATCCGATCCCGTAGTGCCGTTGAGAAAGATGGCTCGCCAGGAGGTCTAGGTCACACTCTTCAAGCCTTACATAGGAATTCAGCCGTGATCAGCATCTCTGTGAGCCAGTCGAGCAGCACAGCTTCCGTTGCCCCCGGACTAACCGATAACAGAAGCTCCGTCGGCGGTAGGTGCGACGGCAGCGCGTAGCGTGGCGCGATGTTCCTGGCGGCCAGTGAGGTATCCCCGTTCCGGTGCGCGAAGAAGTTGCGGAAAACGGGCAGATCCTTGAACACGTTCTGGCTGAGCGAGAAGGCCTGGCCGATTTGCGCCTGAATCGAACAGCCGACGTTTCCGCAGACGCGCATCAGGACACTTGGATCATGCCATGCAGGCTCATCCCGCCGGTGCCAGACGCCGCGCGTATTTGGCTGGGCCTGTCTGTTGATACAGGTGATGGCTGCGCCGAGTGGGTCCGCCGTGGGCGCCGTCGTGACATACTTCTTCCGTTCTGTCAGGGCCCCAAGGGCGCATGACAGGTAAAACGATCGCGAGAATAGGGCCCATGTATTGAGCGCCTCGATCGCGACATGAGCCACCACCATGTCACGGTCTCTATGCTCAGGATCGGCGGCGACCGCTCTGATGCGCCGCTCCAACCTAGCAATCCGTCGGTTGAGGGTCTTCCGCAGCCGCCTTAAGCGTTTGCATCTCCGCATGGCGGGGAACCGTCACGGCAACAGGGTCGGTTCGAGCGCCTGTGACAGCCAGATGAATCTTGTCTTGCGCTGCTCGAAGCGCGTCGTCGCTTTCGAACAAGCCGCGACATACCTCTCAAGCTGCGGATAAGTCATGGGCTCGTCCACCGCTGCTGCAAGCTGTGTCAGGTTCGGCAGCACAATCTGCGGATCGATGACGGCAGGCGCGGTCCGCGGATAAATCTCATTGAAGTTTCCCTGCCCGATCGGCGCAAGCGCGTGCGAGAGCGCTAGCACCAGCGTGTAGAAGTTATATGACTTCATCAGTGAGGAGCCGTGGATCTCTGGCCAGCCCAGGATACGGTCTATCGCGGCCGACACCCGGCCCCGCAAGGCTTCTTCCTCTGGGAACGTGTTCTCGTTGTCCTCGTAGAATTTGTCGAGGTTGCGGTCCGACGCATGCTTGATCCCTTTCGATAGGGTGAACACGATATCGGACAGCAGAGCCGCATCGGCCATCCGGCTTAATTGGCGCTCCCCGAACACCCCAAGCTTTTTCAGGGTCTCGGAATACTTCTCCACCAATTCCACCACAAACCACTTGCAATCGCCCTGGTGCGTTGCGTGGCGCTTCTCCTGGGGGTTCAGCGGCACCGTATAGGAATTCATGCGCCGGAATACTTGCCTGATTTCGTGAGGAGTTGCCCCGACGAAGACGTCCACGGTCAGTGCATAGTCGACAAATTGCTGTTGCTGGGGCTCTTCGAGCTGCGAAAACAGTTTGCCACCAAACTGTCCCTTTCTGGTCAGCCGGAAGGTGCCTTCCAGGAAGTCGAAGATCACCTGGCTGCGCTGCTGGCCGTCGACAATCTCCTTCTTCGTCTTTTTGGTCTTCAGGTCGGTCGTCTGGTACAGCGATAGCTTCGGGATCGGGAACCCGAGCAGGATCGTTTCGATCAAATAAGACCGCGCGGCTGGAGGCCATACCTTCTCCGACCGCTGGTACTCATGGTTGACGATTATCGACTTCTCCCTCATCTGCTGGTAGTACTCGGCGATTGTGAATGTGGACGAGGTAACTTGCATAGGTTAGTCCTTTGTTTGACGGATCCAATCCGTGAGCGGCTTGAGGTTGCGCGATCAGAACAGCGCTAATTCCCGCTCCTGCGTGTCCTGGAGGTTATGATCGAGTAAATTGGGGTCGCATCTTGCTGTGTGCATGGGACTATCGGCCTCATGCTGTAATGAGTTACAGGTTCAACACCAGCTTGCCTCGTCTCTCATGCTCCGGCGAAGAGTCCAAGTTGCCTAGATCTTCTCGGCACACTGTTCTGCTGCAGCAAGTTCAGAATGAACGCAGCCGGGACGTTGCTTAGCTCTCGCGGCTCCAGCTTGTGAAGCCCGCCTCCGTACACGCGTCCCTCCCCGAGGAGAATCCCTGGAGATAGCTCATTGAGGGCACCCCAGACCTTGCGCAGAAGTCTCGAGTCGCGCGCCATTTGACGAGCCATGAGGGGCGTCGGGTAGAGCGCCAAGTACACATTGGCCACTGTGGCGCGCGAAGCATTGAGAATGAAGCGAAATGGCCTGCCGGTCTTGGTGTCGCCACGTCCGAGGTAGGTGCAGACGATTGGGGCGGGTGGCCGGTTCTCTTGGCCGTACCAAAGAGAGCGATGTTTGCAGAGGTATCGCTCGTGCAGCCCCTGTGCCTTCCCTTCTTCCAAGTACGCATAGAGCGCAGGGAAACGCTTGCGGATTTCTTCCTCTGAAAGCTTCGTGTCGAGGAGGAAGAGCCGGCGGTCGATGTCGGGCGAGCCGTTTTTTCGAGTCCGCACTTCGTCTTGCTGCAAGTAACGCGGACTCGGAAGGATCGGGGTGAAGACTTCCCTCGGCAGGTTTCGCGCGGCGATCTCTTCCTCAGAAAGGATGAAAAAGCTGTTGTCGCCCGTGGCGATTCCGCGCTTGATCTCGAAGAAGTCCGCGAGCGTCGGGACGGTTTCTCGGCTGCGTATATCGGCCATAGGAAAGCGTGTCCATTTCGGTTCGTTCTCTAAGGCGCGGGTTGAGACGAGGCGTGAGAGTTTGGGATGGAGCAGGGTGCCGCCAAAGGTGAAGTTTACTTTATGGTCGGCGGGCGGTGACTCGTTCTTGAACCAGACAACGGCTGAAGAGACCAAGGCGTCGGCGAATTGCACGTCGTTTGGGTCGAATCGGTGGATGTGCAGCAGCGTGACACGGTCAAGGAGGTACTGCTTCACAGCTTGGCCGTAGTTCACGTCCATGAATTCGCTTGGGATGAGCCAGCCGGCGATGCTGCCTTCAGTCATCCAGGCGTGGGAGAGCCCGAGAAAATGGCAATAAAGGCCGGCAAGGCCGCTCATCTTAATGCCACTCGCCTGCTGCGTGCGGAGCTGAAGACGGGTCTTTTCGCCGTTATGCAGGTGGTGATGCCGCACATAGGGCGGATTGCAGATAATCAAATTGAAACGCGGCGACGCCGTCGCCTGCGTGAAGTCAGCGAGCTTCAGCGTTAAGCCCGTGTCTTTCCAAAGGTGCGCCGCCGGCTCTCCGTAGTGCGGATCGAGTTCGAAGCCAAACGCTTCGGTGATTCGTTTTTTCTGGAACACCTTGAGTAGCGCGGAGTAGAAGGAGCCGGTGCCGATGGCGGGGTCGAGAAAATGAACTTTCGCAGCCGGAGGGAGAAGGGACACGGCGTATTGCAGAACGTCCTCGGCGAGGGCCGTGGGCGTGGCGAATTGTCCGAGACGGTTACGCTCGGGCTGCGTCTTCTCCGCGTCGAGAGCTGCCTGCATCGCGAGACGGTCGTGCTCTTTGGCTTCGATGGTTCGTGACATGCTTAGATTCCGAACTTAGCGAGGTCGTCGATTCTGTGTTCCCAAACCCAATCGATGCCTTCGGCGGCCTCGTATCCGAGGTAGCCACTGTCAAAGTAGCCGCAGAGAAAGAGGTTGAACTGTACCTTTTTCCCGTAGGTGCTGCGGAGTTGCGCCATTTTCACGGCTTCTTCCTTGCGTCGCTTGTTGGTGTTGGTGAAATCACCTGCAGATTTTGCTTCAATGAAAAGCGGGAACGTGCGCGGCTTGGCCGTTTTGGGATTGATAATGGCGTCGATGGGGATGTTGACAGACTTGACCCCGCCTTCCAGCGTTATCGAGACATTCATGCGAAAGCTGAATGTGCCGGGTGGCATTGCGTTGAACTTTACACCGTCGCCGGCAGGGAGCTGCTTATAGCCGCGTGATTCCAGCCATGTTTTAATGGCTGCAAGTTGTCGCTTCTCTTGGGCGTTACGGATAATGGGGTTTGCGACTGCGCCGCAGAGCCGATCCGCGACAATGGTGGCGGCGCGGTGGATTTCGGTGTTGGTGGCTGGCTCGCTTTTCCGCGAGAGCCAGACGAAGATGTCCGGGTCGGCCATCTTGACGATGATGGCAGCAATGCGGGCGAGCTCGACGTCGGCCTCCTTTGTGGATGTCTGCGCGGGAAGTTTCTTTTTGAGCTCCATGCATTTGACGAGGTTGGTGGAGACGGAGGCAAGGCCGATGAGACGGTCGACCGCGAGCGGTGGACACGTTGCCATCCGGAGCGTCGGTAGGATCTCTGGGTATGTACGCATCGTAGCCGGCGCGATGTTCGTGAGATTCTCGGTCGAGCGTAACGCTTCCTCTACATCCCTGGTCGTCTGAATGCGTGTCTCGCGGAAGGCCTTCGGCGCGAACTTCATGAACCAGTCGTTATACATATCGACCGATCGCGCGATGTCGGCCTTCCATTTTCCCGGTTTGTCTCGATTGACTGCCATGCGCTAAGTGGTCTCCGCTTGCCCGCGAACTCTATATGTCTGGTTCCGTATCAGATTGAGGTATCGAACAAGACCGATGCGGTAGTTTGCCAGGATTCCAACCCAACTCCAAGTGCTTTATTGGAGGGTCCCTGATCCTTGACTGGAGTAGGCTGGGATGAGCTGGAGTGTAGTTGGGGATTGGCTCCATTGTCCGGTCAGGTCGAGTGGGACGGACGCCTCACGCGGACGCGGGGAAGGGTGTCAGTCCCGCGGATTCCGGGACATGCTCCACATCACGTCGCCTTTACTGCCTTAAAAATCGCGTGCTATAGTCGCTGCGCCGTTACGAATGATAGCTGTTCATCGAATGAAAGTGAATGGAGCGCGATGTCAATCCAGGAAGTGCCTGTTAAGCTGTATCTGGACAAACTGTTAAAAGACTGCCGGAGCGTGGCGAGACGGTTGGCGCTGGTGCCGGGGCCGTCCAAAGAGCGCGCGTTGCGGGCGATGGCGGATCGATTAGCAGCCGACGAAGAGGCGATCTTGGCGGCCAATACGAAGGACGTCGATGCGGTCGGGAAGTCTCACGAGGCCGATGTCAAAAAGGATCGGATGAAAGCGTCCGTCGCGCGCGTACGGATGACGGCTGACTCGATTAAGGAGATGGTCGAGCGGCTTCGTATGATTGCCGAGTTGCCCGATCCGGTCGGCGCCGTGACGGCTCGGTGGGAACGGCCGGACGGGCTTCAAGTCAGCCGGATGCGGGTTCCCATCGGCGTGATCGGGGTCATTTCCGAGCTGAGTCCGCTGGTGATGGTGGAGTCGATCGCACTCTGTCTCAAATCGGGCAATCACTGTGTTTTTCGTGGCGCGTCGGAGTGGAACCTGACGAGCCGGGCTATTGAAGCGGGATTGCGTGAAGTAGCTGAAAAAAGTGAAGTGCCGGCAGGCGCGTGGATTCTGATCGATCGTCCGGAGAAGGACATCGCCGTCGAGTTGATGCGGTCTGTGAAAGTTCTGGACGCCATCATCTCACGCGGTGGCGCGGGTCTTCGCAAAGCGGTGATGGAGCAGGCAAAAGTGCCGGTGCTGTGTCATGACGGCGGCCTCACACAACTCTACGTCGACGGGGATACCGATATTCCCATGGCGCAGAACATGGTTATCAATTCCAAGGCCCAATTGTTTGGTGCGGCCAACGCGCTCGATACCTTGCTGGTGCAGCAGGTGATCGGGCGGCAGTTCTTGCCCCCGCTGATCAACCGGCTGCTGGACCAATTCAAGATCGAAGTGCGCGGCTGTCCGAAGACGGTCGCGCTGATGGGGCAGATGGCGATGACGGGCCATACGTCGATCGTACCGGCGACGGATGCCGATTGGCGCACGCAGTTCCAGGAGCCCGTATTGGCCGTGAAAATGGTGGAGGATCTGGACGAGGCCTTGGCGCATATCGCGGAGTACGGCCCCTGTCTCACGGCTGTCATTGCGACGACCCGCTATGAATCGGCCATGCGCTTCACGCGTGAAGTCGATGCCGGCGCGGTGTTCGTCAATGCCTCGTCCCGGCTCAACGCGGGGGATAGTTATGGGATGGGGGTCGATATCGGACTCAGCGGTTCGCGGCTGCATGCGAAAGGGCCGATCGGGTTGGAACAGTTGACGTGTGAGAAGTACGTTGCATTTGGGGCAGGCCAACTTCGCCTGCCGCATCCGGTTCCGGAGACGTACTTCGACGCGATCATGCTGAAAAGGCCGTGATTCGTCGTTCGTGAAGCGTATTTCGTATCTCGCAAGCTAAGAGGCAGCCCCACTCCTCCTATCCTGCGCTTCACACTTCACGAGATACGAACGACGAGCTGTACGCCACATGCTTTCCTCCTCAGATGAGTTACGAACGGCGCTGCACGAACACCTTGCCTGGTGGGGCCTCAAGCGATTTACCTCCGACCGCGACTATTTCGCCTGGCAACGGCGGCAACTATCTTCCGCGGATCTGAATCATCTCAATCGACAGGTCGAACTGAAACGGAGCGGCAATTGCCGCGACGAAGTCGCGTTCTACGACCTCACCGCTCAGCCGACCATCCTTTCTGTCATCCACAGCCAACGGTATGACTACTATGAAGCGGTCGGGTTGCCTGTGGCGTCTAGACTTGGCGACGCACGGCGCGTTCTCGATTTCGGTTGCGGTACGGGAATTCTCACCACCTTTTATGCCCGTAGATTTCCTGACAAAGAGTTCATCGCAGTCGATCGATCACCGGCATCGATTGCGATCGCTCGGCAGAAATCAAAGGAGCTGGGCCTGGCCAATGTTCGTTTTGACTGTCTCGATGTGGAGCGTGAATCGCTTCGAGGCTCCTTCGCTCTCATTCTGGCGACGCATGCGCTAGTGCAGGCAGAGTGGGATCCGGGCATTCCCAGTGAGAGTTGGCGGACTTTCAAGCGGGCTCATCACGCAGAACGGCAAACAGACTTCGAGCAGCGAACGGGGATCGGTGTGCGGCTGGACCGACTCGGTGCGATCCTGGACTCATCTGGCCGCATGGTCGTATGTGAAAAAGTGAGACACCTGGCGAGGCGAGTGCCCTTCCAGAGAGCATTGGCGGGAAGGGGTTTTCAGTTGGTCGAACCACCCGGACCGATCCGGTATAGACTGATCGAAGAAGCGGTAGACGATGGCCCGTTGTATGTAGTGCAAAAAGGGCGCGGATCCGCTTTGGTGTGGGACGAATCACCGGAGACAGATGAAGGCCAGGTCTTCGTTCGAAATGCCGGGGTTCCCGTACGGACGGATTTCAGTAGGCCCTTGTATGAGAACCATTGGCCTTCGGCACAAAGGGCATGGGAACAATTGAAAGATCGGGCAGTGACACAGGAAATGACGCGCCAGCAATCGGACGGTCGGCAAGTGCATGTCGAGCTGGGGATATCCGACGGAGTCAAATATCTCTACTGCGCCAACACGTTCGACCAGCGGCAGCTCGTGATCGTTGAGCCGGTTCGCGCGGCGATGCTCGAAGGCTATTACCGGGAAATCATTGGCGGCATGACATGATGAGGCGGCGCACCGGTTCAATCCTTCTTTCCGCGGAATCTTTACGGGAGTGGCACGAGATATGCGTAGTGCCGGCAAGAAATATTGACTCGCATTAGTTGACATGGGTGATGAAGGGGTGTACAGAAGAGATCATCGATCGTTTGCGTAAGTTTCCGCTCCGTGACAGGTTACGGCTTCATAGTCCTCTCGTTCATTCCGAGCAAGGAGGAGGTGAAGATGGAAGACCTTAGTCCACCGGATCACGATGGCCCGCCGAGTTACGGACGGGCTACTCGTCAGTCACGCTAGCCGGTTCTCCATCGGCTGCTGTTATCCCGCATAGGGAACAATACGTTTCAGTCAGCCTTTGTGGAGAACTTCCGGTGCGTGAGGAACACAAGCGCCTGGGATTGATGCATCTCCCCTGACGAATCGCTCTTACTCCATCTCCTCGAACGGGTCTGTAAAATCAGCGCGAAATAATCGACTCGGCGTCCTAAGCGCCACACACGGGCGACCTCTCAATATTTATATTGTGGCGGGTCGCCCGTGTTGTTTTGTTGATGAGCAAGGTGAACGTGCAGGATAGTCAAAGCGATCATGAGATCAAACTTTCTCACAATGTCGTATCAAGCATGGGTGGCTTGATTGAAGGGAGTGGCCATGGATACCACATTCCTCATATTCGCCGGTGTTATGTTTGCAATTCTGGTCGGTGGCATTGCCGTCTATAAGAAGAGCCAGTAAGCGGCGGAGGCAGAGTGATCTGCTAGCGCGCTTGGGTTCGACAGCTGCTGGTCAAGCAGTTCGGTGCGGGAGGCGAATTGCGCCTCCCGTCCGCTTGTCGTGTCCGTATGCCCTCATCCGTCCTCATTTAGCCTGAACACATCGCTTCTGACCTTTGTCCTTGAGACTGAGATCTAGCCGACCGCTGTTTCACACTTCATCGCCATTCCCACGCTCAAGGTTGCCAAGCTGTTGAAATCATAGCGAAGGGAAAATGTGGCGCTGCTCAGAACCCCTTGCACATTATAAAGCTCGCTAATTTGAGCGTAAGCGCTTATTGTCGTTAGAAAGGAGGGCGCTATGGATATCAATACGATCGTATTTGGGTTTGTGATCGCCGCGCTTTTGGTCGGCGGAGTGATTGTTTACAAGAAGGGCCAGTGAGCTGCCTCAGCACAGCAGACCGCTAAGATCCCGCATCTTCTCTCGGGAGCGTACCTTGTAGGGCCGGTCAGTCTGAATGCGCGGTGCGCTCCCGGAATTTCACAACCATAGTCCTGTCGAGCACCGGCCATCCCGAGTATAAGCGATGCCGATGATCGAGCTGTCTTTAATCCGCCCGGTCAACTCGCCACGAATTTCAACGAGACTCCGTTGATACAGTAGCGCAGGCCTGTAGGTGGAGGGCCATCGTCGAAGACGTGGCCTTGGTGACCGTTGCAGCGGGCACAGTGAACTTCCACACGGGTCATGAAGAATTTCGAATCGGTGCGTGTCTCAATCACTTTCGGATCGATCGGCTGCCAGAAACTGGGCCAACCTGTCCCGCTGTCGAATTTGTGCTCGGACGAAAAGAGCGGCAGGTCACAACCGGCGCAGTAATAGATCCCGGCCTGGTGATTTTCATGGAGTGGGTTCGCGAAGGCCCGTTCCGTATCTTCGTGCCGCAGCACTCTGTAGGCCAGCGACGACAAGAGTTTCTTCCATTCTGCGTCGGTTCTTGAGACCTTGACGATCGGTCCGATTTCAACTTTGGCCGGCATAGGCGATCTCCTTTGTGTGACAGGAGTGAATTGCTCGTCAGTCGAATCGCACTGACAATCCTTACATAAGCCATCAGGGAAGGGCAAGGCGGGAGGGGAAGGGACCTTCAGAGGGGGGGTTGTATTTTTTACTGCAGGAATTACAATACGGACGCATTGTCAATGTCGGTCCGGCTAATCCATCATTTACATAGAGAGGCGTAACCGTGAGTTGGAAAAATATTCTACGACTTGTTGTTGCGGTGGGTGTCTACGGTACCGTTGGTTCTGTCTGGGCATACGACAGCAGTCCATACGCTCCCGGCAGCCTGGATCCCTGTACCCAGGTATATTTTTCTGCCTTCACACCCATCCCATTCTCAGTGGAGAAGAATAATGTAGAGGTGGCACCGAAGTCGGACTTTTCATTTCTTGCATCCAAAACCACCAATTGGCCGAGCATTACCGTGAAGGTCAAGGACGAAAAGGTCCCGGTCACTGTCACCACGATCACGAACGGGTATCTGGTCAAGGGGAAACTGCCCGCTACCGTGAAAGGCAGCTACATCCGGGTCGAAATTTTTGCCAAAGGCCCCAACGACTGTGACAAGGCCGATGGCTGGTTGCTGAAAGTGGGGAATTGACCGTATCCGAAATGACGTGGACCGGGGAGTTCCTTGTCCACGTCGTCCTGTCAGTGCGAGCGTGAATCATCCGCAGGACTCTTCGGTGACTCGATCGGTATGTGCGGCTGACTCACACAGGGTCAGTCGCCGTTCCACTTCCAGAGGCAGGGCGTGAGCACATAGGCTGCGCCGGAAATCAGCACCCCAAGCACCACGCCGAGAAGTCCAGCCACGTAGAGCCCGGCAAAGGGCGCCACGAACACAATGAGGATCATGAAGAGGGCCAGCGACCGATGGCCTTCGTAAAAGGCGCGGCGGGTTTCGGCCGAGAAGGGCGCGGCGGAGTCGGAGCGATCAGGCATGCCCGGAGTATAGACGAAACCCACCGTCCTGTCTGTCTCCGCAGTTCAAAGGTAAGGGGTGAGGAGTGAGGGATAAGGAGTTAGCGTTCTCTTGTCGATTCTCGTGGCTGCGTTCTCCAGGAGGGGAAAAAACCCGGCGTCGCCGCCGCATAACGACCATAGGCTTCACCGAATTGCGCGCGGGCCTCTGCCTCCTCTGAGTAGGCAAGATGGACGTACGGTCTTGCGAGTATAGGGAACATGACCAGGGTCGGAATAGTCGGCCATTGGAGCAGAAAGCCCAGCATCACCACGATAAAGGCAGTGTACTGCGGGTGTCTCATCCGGGCATAGGGCCCGGTCGTGGCCAGAGTGTGGGCCCGTTGTGCCCGATACAACACGCGCCAGGAAATCGCCAGCAGCATCAGCCCTGCGAAGACCAGCACCTCGCTGACAATATGCAGCGGATCAGAATGCGCAGGCCCTTGCCTGCCCAGCAGGGTGTGCCAGAAGTGGCCGGTGTCATGCGCAAATGGGTCGACCTCGGGATAATGGCTGGCGAGCCATCCGGAGAGCAGATAGATGCTCAAGGGAAATCCGTACATCTCCGCAAACAACGCGACGATAAACGCGGAGAAGGCGCCGAGTGATCGCCAATCGCGCGTCGTCCGCGGGCGCGTGAAGCTCAGCCCACCACCACACTCCATAGGCCGCGTCCTTATCCATAAAAATACCTTGGGCTTCCCAGGCACAAGCCACAGCAATGAGGATGGATGATGGTCTCCCTGGCAGTCAACTGAACTGGCCCGGGTTTTGTGAACACCGCGTTAAGACTTATTCATCCGTCACTCGAACTCAAGCGGTCTGAAATCTGGCGTTGTGAGGAGGACTGGATGTTGACGGTAGGAGTGAGCAAGCCCCGGTGTTGAGCCGGGGCCTGTCGAGTTTATGGCGCGGTTGAAGTCGCCAGCGGTTCGTCCCGCTCAGATGGCGGCGTCGTAGAAGCATCCTGATTGAACGCCGCGGGGAGCACGTCTTCAATGCGCTCGACGAGGATGAAGGTCAGTTCCTCTCGTACTTCCTGCGGCACGTCTTTCAGGTCTTTCTCGTTCGCCTTGGGCAGAATGATCCGCTTGATGCCCGCGCGATGAGCCGCCAGCACCTTTTCCTTGATCCCGCCGACCGGCAAGACCAATCCGCTCAAGCTGATCTCGCCCGTCATCGCCGTATCGCTCCGGACCGCTCTGCCTTCGTACGAGGACGCCAACGCCGTCGCCATGGTAATTCCGGCCGAGGGGCCATCTTTGGGAATGGCTCCTGACGGCACGTGGATATGGACGCCGTTGCGTTTGAAGCGCGAGATATCCAGTCCCATGCTTTCGGCATGCGACCAGAGGTAGCTTCTTGCCGCGCGCGCCGACTCCTGCATCACGTCGCCCAGCTGACCGGTCAGAGTCAGTTCGTGGCTGCCCGGCAAGAGGGTCGTTTCGATATAGAGCACGTCGCCGCCTGTGGGAGTCCAGGCCAGGCCGGTGGCCACACCGGGAGGCAGGTTCTTCCGCGCCTCCTCGGGCATGAACCGTTCGGAGCCCAGCCACTCACCGATCCCATCGGCCTGAATCGTCACGGGCGTTCTCTCCTGACCTTCCGGAAGATCGGCAAAGGTCAAGGCCACTTTTCTGGTCAAGCGTCCCAGCATTTGCTCGAGCTGGCGCACACCGGCCTCTCTGGTGTACCGGCTGATGACGAGATTCAGCACGTCATCCGGCAGCAGCGTCTGACTTGCGTCGAGGCCGGCTTCTTTCAGCCGTCGAGGCCACAGGTAGCGGCGGGCGATCTCGGCCTTCTCCCGTTCGCTGTAGCCCTGTAGGCGGATGATCTCCATGCGATCCAACAAGGGCTGACTGATGGTGTCCAGTGTGTTCGCCGTCGTGATGAAGAATACCTTCGACAGATCGAACGGCAGATCCAGATAGTGGTCGCGGAACGTGTGGTTCTGCGCCGGATCGAGAATTTCCAGCAGCGCCGAGGCGGGATCGCCCCGGAAGTCTTGCCCCATCTTGTCGACTTCGTCGAGCATCAAGACGGGATTGTTGACGCCGGCTCGACGTACGGCCTGAATAATGCGGCCCGGCAGCGCGCCGACATAGGTCCGGCGATGGCCGCGCAATTCGGCTTCGTCATGCACGCCGCCAAGGCTGAACCGCTCGAACGTTCTTCCCATGGCCCGCGCGATGGATTGTCCCAGACTGGTCTTTCCGACGCCCGGAGGGCCGACCAGGCAGAGAATCGGCGCTTTCGCCGTCGGGTTCAATTTTAAGACCGCAAGGTGTTCGACGATCCGCTCCTTCACTTCTTTGATGCCGTAGTGATCTTCTTCCAGCACCTGGCGGACGGTGGAGAGATTCAGGTGGTCCGCAGAGGCCTTCTTCCACGGCAGTTCAAGCACCAGTTCCAGGTACGTTCTGAGCACCTGATGGTCGGGCGATGACGGCGGCACCTTGGCCAAGCGTGCCACTTCACGCTCGACTTCCTTGCGGATATGGTCGGGGAGGTCGGCCTCCTGCACCTGTTTCTTGAGCAAGGCGAGCTCGCTCTCCTCACCCTCGCCTTCGCCCAATTCTTGTTGGATCGCTTTCAGCTGTTCGCGCAGAATGTATTCCCGCTGGCTCTTGCTGATCTTTTCCTTGGCTTCGCTGGTGATCTTGTCGCGCAACTGCAAGACTTGAATTTCCTTTGAGAGCGCGGCATAGAGCCCACGCAGGAGGTCGGCGGTCGAAGAGGCTTCCAACAGTTTTTGCTCTTCGGCGACGGTCAGGTTGATGAGTGAGGCGATGCGATAAGCCAGCGCGACCGGGTCCTCTTCATTGCTTAAGACGACGCTCGCTTCCTGAATGCCAGGCGCCTCGATCAGGCGCGGAAGATCTGTGACGAGTTCCTGGATGGCCCGATGCAGCGCCAGCACTTCCGTTCCGCCGTCCGACAGCCGTTCGAGCGGGCGTATCCTGGCCAGGGCATAGGGAGTCGATTGCTCTTCTTTCATGAGGACCACGCGCTCGACACCCTGTGCCAGGACATGAATCGCGCCTTCGGACGTTTGTCCGATCTGTTTGACGATGGTCTTGGTGCCGATGGAGTACAGATCGCCGAGGCGGGGCTCGTCCGTTAGCGGGTCACGCTGGGCCACGACCACGATCATTTTCTCTTCGGTCTTCATCGCGGCCTGGACTGCGGCCATGGACCGCTCCCGGCCGACCGTCAAGGGCATCATCGTGCCTGGAAACAGGACCGTGCGTTTGATCGGAAGTATCGGCAGCGTCAGGGTCAACGTGTCATTGCTCATGTGGGACCATCCCTCCGTTCAGTCGGCGATAAGCCGCCACTCACCTTCTGCATGATACCAGAGGTAGGTTCCGCTGTGAGTAAGTCAAGGGGAGGCAGCTGTCACGACGAACAGTTACACATAATGCGGGCTAGGGAAGGTGGGGCTTTCTCCTCATCGGACCGTCCACGATGTTGAACTCGTACAAGCGGCATTCCAGCGATCCGTTGAAGAGGGGAGTCCTTTTCGACGGGGCCAGGCCGATCGATTTCTGCGCGCGCATGTCGCCGGTCAGCATATAGACGCGCCAGCCTGCGAACCGCTGCTTGAGCCAGTCGCCGAGCCGGGGGTAGAAAGATGCCAACTCGTCCGGTTGGCTGAGGCGGATGCCATAGGGAGGGTTAATGACCATCACGCCCCGGTCAGCGGGCGCTTCGAGCGAGAAGATATCGCTGTGCTTCAGCCGGATATCGCCGGCGACTCCCGCGCCTTGAAACGTCCGTTGCGCGATCTTCACCGCGGCGTCGTCGCGATCTGAGGCGTAGATGTGCGCAGGCGCTTCGGCCAGCTGGTCAGTTCGTGAGGCTTCCCGCAGACCGTTCCAGATAGCGGCATCGTGATTCAGCAGCCGTTCAAACCCAAAGCTCCGCGCCATGCCTGGCGCAATCCGTCGCGCGACCAAGGCGGCTTCGAGTGGAATAGTCCCGCTTCCGCACATGGGGTCGAGCAGGATGTCGTCCGGGGTCCAGCCGGCGAGCCGCAGTATGCCGGCTGCCAGATTCTCTCTCAACGGCGCGTCGACAGATGCCGTTCGGTGCCCGCGTTTGAAGAGGGGCTCACCGGATGTATCAAGGTAAAATGTGACGGTGGTCTGGTCGAGAAAAGCATCGACGCGGATGTTCGGATGCGCCGTATCCACGCTGGGCCGCTTGTGGCGCGCGGCGATGAATTGGTCACAGACCGCGTCTTTAATCCGGAGCGTGAGGAAGTCCAGGCTGGGCAGTGGGCAGCGGTGGGCGCTGACCTTGACCTTGATGGTCTGTGAGGGGGTAAACCACTCGGGCCAGGCCAGCGCGTAGGCCGCGCGATAGACGTCGTGCTCCGTACGGTACAGGCTCTGTCCGACTTCCCAGAGGATGCGGCTGGCGATGCGAGATTTCAGGTTCGCTTCGTACATGACTGTCCAGGGGCCTTGGAAGCCGACGCCGCCGTCTGTTTTGGCTGTTGCGGACACACCGAGGTCACGGAGCTCGGTTTCCAGCAGAGTCTCAAGCCCGCGAGGGCAGGGTGCAAAGAATCGGTGGTTTGTGCTATCCATTTTCCTGCCGCGTATCGTGCCAGGAGGTCTGGTCATGAATTTTTGCAGCGCCTGCGGGAAGTCGGTGTCGAAGAAGGTTCCTCTCGGCGACAACGTAGCCCGATTTGTCTGCGATAGCTGTGAGGCTATTCATTACCACAATCCGAAGATCGTTGCGGGCTGTATTCCGGAGTGGGGGGACCGGATTCTTTTATGTCGCCGCGCGATCGAGCCCAAAGTCGGACTCTGGACCTTTCCCGCCGGGTTTATGGAAATCGGTGAAAGCACCGAGCAGGCTGCGATTCGCGAGACCAAGGAAGAGGCGCAAGCTGATGTCGAGATCACTGCGCTCCATGCCGTGTTCAGCCTGCCCCACATCGGACAGGTTTATATGGTTTTTCTCGGCCGAATGCTCACATCGGGCTATGAAGCGGGAGCGGAGAGTTTGGAAGTGCGGCTGTTTCCTCTTGTCGAGATTCCGTGGGACCACATCGCTTTTCCGGTTGTGCACGAAGCGCTCAAGCGCTACGTGGACGACAGCAAGACCGGTCGATTCCAACTGCACTTGGCCAGTCTGTCGGACCGTCCTCCTTTTTAACCCGCCAGTGTTGTGAGTGCGTCTGCTGCCACCGCCGATCCGTCCTTCGTCGCTCGTATCTCGTGAAGCGTATCTCGCAAGCAAAGATGTAATCCCACTCCGGCTGTCCTGCGCTTCACGCTTCACGAGATGCGAGATACGCTTCACTGGGGCGCTGTGCTCTCGCGGGGCAGCAGCAATATTTCATTGATGGAGTACGGATTACGAGCGGCGGGATGAGGCGTCGGGCTAGGCTGTCCCAACTTTCGCTGCAAGCTGTTCGAGAATTCGGTTGAGCCGTGCTTGATCGGGGGGTGCGACGGTCAGAAATTCGAACCCGATACCATGGAATCCGGTCCATCGCACTGTCGCGTTGCTGATCGTGATCGGAGTGGCCTCTCCGGGCGGTTGAAGCTGTAACTCAAGCTGCATGCCGGTAAATGGGCGAATAACGCTCTCGATCCGGCAACCCTTCTGAGACAGGTCTTTCACGGAGCCGGTATACCGTAATCGATCCCTCTGAATCAGAGTGCTGGATAGTGTCACGGAGTGCCGCGGGAACTTGCGAACGACCATAGTGTTTCCTCGTATCTTCTCGTATCTCTTGTGTGCAGGCTATTGGTCCATGGCGTTCTTGTCAATGAAAACGCCGATCTGAGCAGTCGTGCGACGGCAGAGAGAAACATTGTGAAATTGACAGGATTCACGGGGGATTCCGTTTGCCTGAGAAGAGGCATTTCCTCTGAACAAATCGCACAGGTTTGATTTTGAAAAAGCGGACCCCTACAATGCCGACGATCAGGAAAGGTGAAGGTATGGCCCGGCGCGTATCGACTAAAATCCGTACTTCGAAGAGAGCTCCCCGCCGGTCGGTTTCACTCGGTGCGCCGGCCAAACGCCGGTTTCAACAGCGCCTGCTGAAGTGGTATCGAGAGTATGGCCGGGATCTGCCCTGGCGGAAGACCTCGGATCCCTATCACATCCTCGTGTCCGAGGTGATGCTGCAACAGACCCAGGTCGATCGGGTGATCCCCAAGTACCACGAGTTTTTGGAACGTTATCCCAGTTTCGAGGATCTCGCCGAGGCGCCGGTGGCCGATGTGAAGAAGACCTGGTATCCGCTGGGGTACAATGTTCGACCGGAACGGCTGCACAGCATCGCGTGCGAGACCGTGGAGCGGTATGGAGGGAAATTGCCCAGCGATGCGGACGAGCTGCTGTCGTTTAAGGGGATCGGCCGCTATACCGCCGGCGCAATTCGCTCCTTCGCATTCAATGAAGATGCTCCGATCCTGGACACCAATGTTATTCGGGTGCTGCATCGGGTATTTGTTGCCGAGGGTGATCCCAGGACGCAGAAGGCGATGTTGTGGGACCTGTCCGAAGCCTTGATCCCTCGCGGCAAGGGCTATGACTTTAATCAGGCGATCATGGACTTTGGAGCGACGGTCTGTACAGCGCGCGATCCCTATTGTCTCCTGTGTCCGATGAAGTCATTCTGCAAAACCTATCCGTTCAGTCCGGCGTCCGGCGGCTAGAGGAGTGGCCATGCCTGTCGTCGAAGTGGCAGCGGGGATCATTCATCGTGACGGGCGCTATTTGATCGCCCGCCGGAAGCCTGGCGTCCATCTGGGGGGCTTTTGGGAATTTCCGGGCGGGAAACGGGAGGCGGGAGAATCTCTGGTGGAGTGTTTACAGCGTGAGCTGTTCGAGGAGCTGACCATTCGAGTGGATGTTCCTATTCCGTACCGGATTATCCGGCATGAGTATCCGGAAAGGACCGTGGAGCTGCATTTCTTTTGCTGCGCCATCGAGGAGGGGGAGGCTGTGCCCGTCGATTGTGAGGAAATCAGATGGGTTCTTCCTGAGGAGTTGGCTCGCTTCGAGTTCCCTCCGGCGGACCGGGTCATTATTGATGCATTGCAGTCTGATGCGAATAAAGAAAGGGCCGGATGATGAAAGTTGTGCTCGACATCGAGACCATCCAGGCCCCGCGAGAGGAATGGGCCCGTCTGGCCGGAAAGGCATCGGGGAGCGGCGACGGCGTTCGATTCGAAGAAGGCGGCGATCTCTTTACGGTCGGGGCGGCTGAAGAACAGAGGCATGCGGACGATGAGCAGTATGCCAAGTCGGCATTCGACGCCACGTTTAGTCGTGTGGTCTGCATCGGCCTCCTGGAGTTTTCCGATCAAATGGAAGCCCGGAGCGCTGTCGCCTGGTACGGCGGGAACGAGCAGGAGTTGCTTCGCCAATTTTGGGCGCGGCTCGCCAAGGATCGGCCGACCCTGTTCATTACGCACAACGGTCTCGGATTCGACCTCCCGTTTCTCAAGAAGCGGTCGATCATCCATCAGGTGAAGCCGAGCTTCGATGTGAATCTGGCGAAGTTTCGGACGGAGCCGGTCTATGACACGATGGCGATTTGGAGTAATTGGGATACGCGGGGCTGGGTCAAGTTGGATGTGCTGGCCAGGGCCTTACAGGTCGAGACGAAATCAGGGAGCGGAGCGCAGGTGGCCGAGATGTGGGAGAAGGGACAGAGGGATGAACTTGCCCGCTACTGTCTCCAAGACACCTATGTCACCTATGCCTGTTACTGTCGGATGAATTTCCGGCAGCCCCTGTCTCGAGACGTGGTGTTGCTGCAGCCTGAGATCCTCGATGTCGGCTGACCCGCCGCTTGATCAGCGGGTCCGATACGCTTCGGCCGGTTTCTTTTTCGGCGCCAGGCGCCCCGATGCGGTGCTGGCTTTGGCGGCCTTGAGTTCTGCTGTGCGTTCGCGAAGTTCCCGCTTCATCCACTCGACTTCCCGCTTCAGCATCGCGAGCTCGGAGTCTTTCATTTTGCTGGTTTCGCGCGCTTGGCGGAGTTCGTCCAGTTTCTTATTCAGCAGCTCGTCGTTGCTTATCGCCGGAGCCATTGGATTGCCGGAAGCGGCAGGAGTGTTGACGACGAACGCCTGCGCAGCTGCAGGGGCCTCCGATTTGAACGTCGACGTTACAGCCTGAGTCGCGGGTGTCGCTGAAGCGGGTGGAAGCTCCGACGCGGCTGCAACCGGGATGGCCGTTGGTGTCTGTCCCTTGGCAAGTACCTGATGGTCGATCACGACCGCGAGAGTTCCAGGAGCCCATTGTGCGGCATAGGACGGAGCCCGTTCGATGCGGGCTGCCGCGCTCGGCACGAATCCCGATACTCTTTTGTTCTTGGTCGGGGCGATTGTCAGATAGAGGGAATTCTGAGACGCGTAGATGGTGCCCGCTACGGGTTCTTCGCCTGACCCTGCCGATGGGGACACCGTGAAACCGACGATCTGCTCCGGTTTCGCTTGTGATAAGCCTTGGGCTAGCAGGGGAGCTAGAAACTCGGCGTCCTCATCGCTGAATACTCTCATCGGCTTGCTGCCGCTGGCGGGCATTTTCATGGACTGTTTCGTCGCTTCATCGGCGACCACACCCTTGATTGCGCTCAGGAGCGTCGCCTGGTCGATCTGGGCCGGGTGATCGGCTTCAAACGACCAATCCGCTACTTCCTTGACGTACACTATTCCCTTGGCGCTTTTGTGAATGTTCGACCATCCATACAGGCTTGAGCATCCGGTTGCCAGGAGACTGAGAGAGAGTAAGGCGCCGGTGCAGCGGAGAACGGGGGTTTTCAAGCATGCGTACATGGTGACTCTCCTTAACATAGATTGATTGAGTGGCGGTGTCTTCGTAAGGGGCGAGTGCCGGTGGTAGTGAACACACCGGTCTCTCAAGTAAGCACAAGCACTGGTTCGTTGCGTCGGACTACCAAATACCGAAGCCCATCAGCACCATGCCCAAGGTGAGCCATCCCAACACACCAATAGAAATGATCGTTTCAAGTGTTACCCCAGATTCCGGAGCAGCAGTCTTTGCCTGAGTGTCGAGCGGCTTCATAAACGGAAACCCTCCATCCTTGTATTGCTTTTTCTGTGTGCCGGATTCGGCAAAATATCAAGCAAAGTTCATGCCTTCGGAAATCTCATGCGATATGTTTGGGGTGGAGGGAAATCTCTGGCAGGTGGAGATCAAATTCTTGCGGTGAGTGCGGTTTCAAACAGCAGTGGTGTAATCGAAATATCAATAAACGATTCATTTGAAATCAATAGGTTATCATTGAGTAATGCAGTGATTGCCTGATAGGTCTGCTCGGTCTCTGTGGATCGATGGGTGATTGAATCCAACGGTTAGAGGAAACTAGGGCGAGCGGAGTAGTTCTGGAGATTGACCAGAAATCAGCTCAAAAGTGTCCAGCCCTGTAGGTGAACGCGCAGAATTGTTCCGGACAACCGGTAGGAGAGTGGGCGGGAAGTCGGTAATCGATTGGACCTGTCGAAGATTTATTTCCCGTAGAGGGTGGCTGCAGAGGCGTCGAAGATCCGTTTTGTAATGAAAGTCCCTGGCTCGAACAGACCGGTTCCCTTGTCCCAGACCACAGTGATATTACCGTCTGTTTTACCCATTCCTTGAGCCGAAGAGCGGGTGGCATCGCGCTCGATCAGGATCGCGAGATCTTTGCCGATGTAGTCCCGGTTGCGCTCCAGGGTAACGCGCCGCTGGATCTCCCCCAGCCTTGCCACGCGGGTGCCTTTGACCTGATCCGGCACATCATCGGGATACTTTCTGGCGGCGATGGTGTTTTTTCGTTCCGAATATTTGAAGATGTAGGCCGAGTCGAACCGTACTCGCTCTATCATGCGGCAGGTATCCTGAAAGTCTTCTTCCGATTCCGAGCAGAATCCGCAGATGATATCCGTGCTGAGGACGACTTCCGGAATAGCCGTTCTAATGCGCTCGACCAGCGCGAGATAGTCGTCTCCTGTATAGGCTCGTCCCATGAGGTCGAGGATTCGGTCGCTTCCCGATTGGAGCGGAAGGTGGATGTGTTTGCAAATCTTCGGGTGGGCGGCGATGACGGCAATCAGGGCCGGTGGAAAGTCTTTGGGGTGAGGTGAAGTGAACCGCACCCGATCGATGCCGGGCACATCCGCCACGGCGCCGATCAGCCTGGCAAAATCCCACTCGCCCTCACGGTAGGAATTGACGTTTTGGCCCAGCAGGGTAATTTGTCTGAAGCCGCGGGCGGCGGCATCGCGCGCTTCGGCCAGCACGGCCTCAGGGGCCCGGGACCGTTCACGTCCGCGAGTATAGGGGACGACACAGAATGAACAGAAGTTATCGCAGCCACGCATAATGGTGATCCAGGCGTTTACCCCGTTGTCGCGGTCCGGCAGAATGCCTTCATAGGTTTCATATTCCGACAAGTCGAGCGCGAATCTCTTCTCCGCAAATCCCTGTTCTTGGGCGTCAAGGGCGCTGGAGAGCAGCATGGGCAGTTGCCGATAGGCATCCGGTCCGGCGAGGACATCGATGAGCGGTTCCGTTTCTGCCAGTTCGGCCTTGAGATTCTGAGCCATACAACCCAGAACTCCGACGACCAGGGGACGCCGGCTCTTCAGCTCCTTCAACTCGGAAAGGTGCGCGTAAATTTTCTTGTGGGCGTTCTCGCGAATGGCGCAGGTGTTCACGAGTACGACATCAGCCCGTTCACGATCGGGCGTGAATACGAAGCCTTCCTGCTTCAGCATCGAGCGGACCAGCTCGCTGTCGGACTCGTTCATCTGACAGCCGAATGTTTCAATATGCACGTGAGGAGCGGAAGATTGTGGCGTCATAGCTGTATCACCGGAGCGGCCGTCGGCTGTTCGAGCGCGGGATGGCCAATGGCCCAGCGGTCGGTCGCAGCCGTAATGGTAACCGGTTTAATCTCATTCCGGAGATCATCGGGGCCTGCCACCGCCACTTTTGTAAAGTTCGGCGCGCAGCCGTGCCGGTAGCCATCCTGCATACCTGCTTCGAAGAGCACAGAGAGGGTAGTTCCGATCTGCTTCCGGTGAAACGCAAGCCGCTTTGCGCGTCCGAGATCGAGGAGCATCTCGGCGCGCTTCTTGACCGTCGCAGGCGTTGCCGCCCGCTTCATGCGAAGGGCGGCGGTTCCGGGTCGCGGCGAATAGGGAAACACGTGAAGATAGGAAAAGGGAAGGTCTGTTGCGGCGGCCAGAGTATTCCTGAACGCCGTGTCAGTTTCGCCTGGGAATCCCACCATGAGATCGGTCCCAAGTCCCAGATGAGGAACTTTGGCGACAGCTCGCTCGATCAAGTCGAGATAGGCGCGTACAGTATGGCGTCGATTCATAGCCATTAGGATGTGATCGTCTCCGCTCTGAAGCGGAATATGAAGATAGGGGCAGAATTTTGAGGAACCGGCTAGGAGATCCAGTAGATCGTCGCTGACGGTCGTCGGTTCGATCGAGGAGATGCGGATACGTTCGAGGCCTGCTGTGCGATCGAGCTGCCGGAGCAGCGAACACAAGTCGTGGCCGTTATGAAGATACTGGCCGAGGTTCACCCCCGTGAGCACGATTTCTCGGTATCCACGCGCGCCCAAACTCTGTGCTTCTTCCAGGATGTCCTCCAGCCTTCGGCTCCGTTCATGCCCCCGCGAGAACGGAATGATGCAAAAGCTGCACATGGCGCTGCACCCGTCCTGAATCTTCAGCGGGGCCCTCGTCGAATCGGGCTCCCCGAAATAAGGAAGGTCGAACTCCTCGCGCGACATCGTTTTGGTGTGGCGGACCTCAGCAGCAGCGCGTTTCTGTAAAGCGTCCGCTGGGGGAAGATAAGACGGCAGGTCCAGTTTAAATTGATGGCCGACGATGAGGTCGATACCGCCTTGGCGCTTGAGTCCCTCGATTCCGGTTTGGGCATAACAGCCTGTCACCGCGACGAAGGCGTGGGGAGAATGTTTGAGTGTCTTGCGGATGAGGTATCGCGATGTGCGTTCTGCATCTTCCGTTACCGCGCAGGTATTGAGCACGAGCAGGTCCGTCGGCCGGCCGAACTCGACCAGTTGAAATCCTCTCTGACGGAGCCCTTCGCCCAGTACCGCTGTTTCGGCATGATTCAGTCGGCATCCCAGCGTGTGGAGGGACGCGCGCGTGCTTGTCTTTGTCATAGCAGGGCATTATAGGGAGGTTGTCCCGGTTCCGGCAAGGGAGCATCCGGCGGCTCAGCGCGTTCTTTGATTGGCGAGAGGGAGCATGCTAGGATGCATGCATCTTCGTGATCTACATGGCCGCCGGTGAGCGTGAAGTGTGAAGATGGCCTGTCGGTTTTACCCGGTTCTTGTCCTCTTGTATGTCCTGGGCGGGTCGCTCTCGATAGGAGAGGCCAAGGATCTGCTTCCTGTCGAGCCTGATCTCAGTACCCGCCTCGATGAATTGTATGACCATGAGGCCAGGCTCTTTATCACACTCTATTCTCTGGCAGGGAACGGCCGGATCGATTACGTGACCGCTCGACTGGTTCAAGAGTACGCCCGCAGTGCCTACGGCAATCCCGTCTACCAGACCGAGGCCCAGCCGCTGTTCTATTGGTGGAACCATACGATGTGGAACGATCCGGAGCAGGACGGCGTCAACGGCAATGAAAGGATCTACCAAGAAAATACGGAATTCGACATCTCACGCTACAAACCCTGTCTTTTCAACGGCCAATCCTGTTGACGTTATCCGTTGTCGGCAATGCCCCCTGGTATCTTCTTGCCGCTTCCGGCACGTTTTTTGATTCTACTGAGGAAGTGGGAAGTGGCGATGGTATCCTGCGCTCCAGCGATATGATTCATGACTACTCGTGGAGAAACCGCATGGAGGCGTGTTTCTCGTGAAACGTATCTTGTCTTTCGCAAGCAACGGATGTGAGCACTCCAAGTGAATGAACATTCAACCGGGCTGGCCGCATTGATGAACCGGCGTCTTGCCGTGATGTTACCGCTTGGCTTTGCATCCGGTCTGCCCCTGGCGCTCACTGCCGGGACGTTGCAAGCGTGGCTGACTGTGGAGGGGGTCGATCTTAAGACGATCGGCATTTTCACACTGGTTGGTCTTCCCTATACGTTGAAATTCCTCTGGGCCCCGCTTATGGATCGGATCGTGCCGCCCTGGCTTGGGCGGCGGCGTGGCTGGATGATGCTGACCCAACTGTGCGTTGCGGTCGGACTGGGGCTGATGGCGTTGACCAGTCCGCGTACTCATCCGGAACAGCTGGCCGCGTTCGCACTTCTGGTGGCGTTTCTCTCTGCATCGCTGGACATCGTTTTTGACGCCTACCGTACGGATACGCTGCATCCGCACGAACGTGGATTGGGCGCGGCGGTGTGGGTCAATGGGTATCGTGTCGCTCTCTTGGCCGCCGGCGCCGGCGCGCTGGTGTTGGCGGATTATGTGGGCTGGCCAGCAACGTATCTTGCAATGGCGGCCGTGATGATGGCGGGGCTTTCCGCCATTCTGTTGAGTCCCGAACCGACCCGTGTCGCTGATCCGCCCAAGAGTCTTGCCGAGGCGGTTGGAGCGCCGCTCCGGGAGTTTTTTTCCAGGCCCCAAGCGATCGGGTTTTTGGCCGTGATCGTCTTGTACAAACTCGGGGATGCCTTTGCGTCTTCATTGCAGACGGCATTTCTGATCGGGGGAGTCGGATTCTCGGTCGCGGACGTCGGAGCAGCAAAAGGCATCGGAGTTTTTGCGACACTCTTCGGCGCATTGATCGGAGGCGTCATGATGACCCGGACCGGGCTTGTGCCGTCACTGCTGCTCTTCGGCCTGTTGCAGGCCGTCTCAAATCTCGGCTTTGCCCTGTTGGCCATGGTGGGAAAGAGTTCGACAATGCTGCTGGCGGCGATCATGATCGAAAATGTGACGGGAGGAATGGGCACGGCTGCATTTGTTGCGTTGGTCATGTCGCTCTGCGATCCGCGGTATACGGCCACCCAATTTGCGCTGTTGTCTTCACTGGAAGCGTTGGGGCGGGTATTTGCAGGCCGCCCCTCGGCGGAGATCGTGGATGCAGTGGGATGGACACAGTTCTTTGTCTTGACGCTTGTAGTGGCCTTGCCTGGAATCCTGGCGGTGTGGAGTCTACGGCACCGTATCGAGCAAGAGCAGAAGGAGCGGACGCCGGCGCTTTCCCCTGCGGCATGAGTCTTCCTGGTAAAAGGAACGTCATGAGTCTTATTCGTTTGGCCGTCATAGTAGCGGCGCTTGCCGGGGCGGTGGGTCTGGCCTTGTCGAATCCGACGATGGAGGATTATTTGCAATTTGTCGAACAGGAATTGGGTCGGGCGATCGATCGAATGGATCAGCACACACCTTCTCGAGAGCAGCAACTCATTCGGGACGTCTTTCGTACCCAGAGTAAGAAGCTTATTGCAGGCGTTGTGCGGCCGGCTACAGTCCGGCGTAACTGGGGATTGGTCAGCCAATACGAGACTCAGATAGCCGATGCGAAGGTCGTCGTGCTTGGGATCGGCGGCCGGTTCATTCCGATCAAAGGCCTGGAGGAAACAACGTTAAAAATCGGACGGATGGCTTTTTAATTCTAACGGCTGAAGGAAAAATGCCGATTCTTGAGCCTAATTCGACCCCCATTTCTGTGGATAACTCACCTATGATCGGGTGAGATTCAGCCCCGAGATTCGACTCTCGGCTATCCACAGCTTTCCCTCACATTCCCCAGCCTGACCACAACATTTAGTGTTGACAAAATATCCTCATAGCTATATGTAGTCACATCCTGATTGGCGCCGATTGTTTTACAGCAGGCACCGCCGGTGTCCGTATGAGCGTTCCCCAATTTGTAAGGTATAGACCGATGGTTTCTATGATGCCTCTGGAAGGAGGGCTACTGTGAGAATTGAGCGCAAATTCACCCGTCGCGGCCAGAGCCCCTATGACGGTATGACCTTCGTGAAGCGGTCGTCCGAGATTCGCAATCCCGACGGATCGACCGTGTTCAAGCTCGACAACATCGATGTTCCCGATCAATGGTCTCAACTGGCTATCGATATTTTGGCTCAAAAGTACTTCCGGAAAGCCGGAGTTCCACAGCGGGATCAGAATGGACAGCCGCTGACCGGATCTGACGGCAAACCGGTTCTCGGCGGAGAACGTGATGCCCGCCAGGTCTTCGAGCGAATGGCCGGGTGCTGGACGCATTGGGGCAAGTCCTACGGCTATTTTAAGACACCCGAAGATTCCGAAGCCTTCCACGATGAAATGTGTTACATGCTCGCGCGCCAGATGGCAGCTCCGAACTCTCCGCAATGGTTCAACACGGGACTGCATTATGCCTATGGATTGTCGGGGCCTGCGCAGGGGCACTACTACGTCGATCCTAAGACCCAAGAGGTTGCCAAAGCCTCGAATGCGTTCGAACATCCCCAGCCGCACGCCTGTTTTATCCAATCGGTTGAAGACGATCTGGTCAATGAAAACGGGATCATGGATCTCTGGATTCGTGAGGCGAGGTTATTCAAGTACGGGTCCGGGACCGGCACGAACTTTTCACGTCTGCGTGGCGATGGGGAAGGACTCTCCGGAGGAGGAAGATCTTCCGGCCTCATGTCCTTCCTGAGGATCGGCGATCGGGCTGCCGGCGCCATCAAATCCGGTGGAACGACCAGGCGCGCCGCTAAGATGGTCTGCCTGGACCTGGATCATCCCGATATCGAAGAGTTCATCGAATGGAAAGTCGTCGAGGAGCAGAAGGTCGCGGCGATGGTGACCGGGTCAAAGATCTGCGCCCAGCGTTTGAATGCGGTTCTGAAGGCCTGCCATATGGTCGACGGCGAGGGGAGTATAAAGCTCGATCTCGACCACAAGACGAATTCGGTGCTGCGGGAAGCTCTGGCGTCGGCCCGGCGGGACATGGTGCCGGAAGCCTATATCCAACGGATGTTTTCCTATGCGCAGCAGGGCTTCACACACTTTGTCTTTCACGAATATGACACCAATTGGGACGGTAAGGCCTATCAAACCGTGTCCGGGCAGAATTCGAACAACAGTGTCAGAATTCCCAATCAGTTCTTCTCCGTGCTTGAGGCCGACGGCGACTGGCAATTGAAGCGACGCATCGACGGCAAGGTCTGCAAGACTATCAAGGCCCGTGACCTCTGGGATCGAATCGCGTGGGCGGCGTGGATTTGCGCCGACCCCGGGACACAGTACGACACCACGATCAATGAGTGGCATACCTGTCCGGACGACGGTCGTATCAATGCGTCGAATCCCTGTTCGGAGTACATGTTTTTGGACGACACGGCCTGCAATCTGGCGTCGCTCAATCTTGCGACATTCTATACGTCCGACGGCCAATTTGAATTGGAACACTTTCGGCACGCGGTGCGACTGTGGACGATCGCATTGGAAATCAGCGTCTTGATGGCGTCGTTCCCGAGCCGGTCGATCGCCGAGAAAAGTTACGAGTTCCGCACGCTTGGATTGGGCTATGCCAATATGGGTACGGTCCTCATGCGCCAGGGGATCCCCTACGATTCACCCAAGGCCCTGGCGATCTGCGGCGCTGTGACTTCCATCATGACCGGCGAATCCTACAGCGCCTCCGCTGAAATGGCCGCGGAGCTCTCGCCGTTTCCGGGTTACGCAAAAAACCATGATCACATGCTGCGGGTCATCCGCAATCACCGCCGGGCGGCCTACAATGTTCCTCGCGAAGAATACGAAGGGCTCACGATCGTTCCGGCCGGGATTCAGCCGGAACATTGCCCGCCCGACCTGCTGCTTGCCGCCAGGCGGGCATGGGATCATGCGCTCGAACTGGGGACGGCATACGGGTATCGCAATGCGCAAGTCACGGTCATCGCTCCGACCGGCACGATCGGGCTGGTCATGGATTGCGATACCACCGGCATCGAACCGGATTTCGCGCTCGTGAAGTTCAAGAAGCTGGCCGGCGGCGGATACTTCAAGATCATCAACCAAAGCCTGCCCGCCGCCTTGTCGACGCTGGGGTATACGGATGAGCAGGCGCAGGACATCGTGCGCTATTGCGTCGGCGCGCAAACACTCAAAAATGCGCCGTTCATCAATCACGAATCCTTGCGTCTCAAAGGCTTCGATGACGCGGCCCTGGCGCGATTGGAAGGCAGCCTGGCCCAGGCGTTTGAAATCCAGTTCGTGTTCAACAAATTCACGTTCGGAGAAGCCTTTTGTTTGAGCAAATTGGGATTCACCCAGGCGCAATTGAACGAAGCCAACTTCAATATGCTCAAGGCGCTCGGCTTCACGCAGGAAGAAATCGCCGCTGCGAACGATTTCTGTTGCGGCACGATGACAGTGGAAGGGGCGCCCTATCTGAAGGCCGAGCATCTTCCGGTGTTCGACTGCGCCAACCGGTGCGGCCGAATCGGACAACGTTCGATCGCCGTCGACGCTCATATCCGTATGATGGCCGCGGCGCAGCCGTTCATCAGCGGCGCGATCAGCAAGACCATCAATATGCCGGCAGATGCCACATTGGAAGACGTCAAGGCCGCCTATCTGTTTGCCTGGAAGAGCATGGTCAAGGCGGTGGCGCTCTATCGTGACGGGTCGAAGCTCAGCCAGCCGTTGAGCGCGTCAACCGACAGCGGCAAGACGGTGGAAGCTGTGAGCGATGTCGTGGCGATGGCGGAGAAAGTCGCCGAGCGCGTGCTCGTTCGCTATCTCGCCAAGCGGCGGCCGTTGCCGAGCAGGCGCAACGGCTATACGCAGAAAGCGATCGTCGGGGGACATAAACTGTATCTCCGCACCGGCGAATATGAGGACGGAACGGTCGGAGAAATCTTCCTGGATATGCACAAGGAAGGAGCGGCCTTCCGAAGCCTCATGAATTGTTTTGCGATCGCCATTTCTCTCGGCCTGCAACATGGTGTGCCGCTGGAGGAATTTGTCGAAGCGTTCGTTTTTACCAGATTCGAGCCCAACGGGCCGGTGAAGTTGAACGACCGTATCAAAATGTCGACGTCCATCATCGATTATATTTTCCGGGAATTGGCGGTCACCTATCTGGATCGCTATGACCTGGCGCAGGTGAAGGAAGAAGATCTGCGGATGGATTCGATGAAAAAAGACGAGCTGGACCCCGAGTGCTTCGAAGAGGAAGCGGACATGGATGCCCTGGCCAAGTCGTCGGTCATTACGGAGCACCTCCCGATCCGCCGGAACGGCGGCAAGGGCAACGGTCATGGAAACGGCCACAGTGTCGCCCGGCAAGTCGAAATCATGCGCGAAACAGTCACGTTGACCGAAGTGCAAAGCGCCAAGGTGAAGGGGTATGAGGGCGATCCCTGTCCCGAATGCAAGCAGTTCACAATGGTGCGAAACGGCACCTGCCTGAAGTGTGTCAGCTGCGGCTCGACGAGCGGATGTTCATGATGTTGAGATGGCTCCGCTTTTAAGTGGAGCCTGCCGATGTACGCCTGCACGGGAGTAGACCGTGCAGGCCGGCTTTCCCGTAAGTTTCCCCCTCAATGAGCCACTGCTGGTGAAGAACGACTGACTGCTGAGTGCGGTTCCTTGAGTCGTGTGCAATAACCGTCCGGTCATTGCACATCAAGCGGCGTTGGACTTAGCTTCCAAGCTTTCCTAGGATACGCCTCCCTGCGAGGTCTCTATGTAATTCTCGTTTCGTTCTTATCATGATTCCCCTGTGTAATGCGTTGTGACGAACAACTCTGGTACATGCGTCAAACGACCGCTTTCGACCCAAAGCCGACGTCCACGGCCGACCGCTATCCGGCGGTTCAATTAAATGGCGGCGCTATCGGGATCCCAGGGGTGCAAACTTCCAGAAAATCCCCACTACACCCCTGTCAAAATCCCCATCTAAAATGCCAGCCCAAAGTTGGTCGATTTCTCAAGGATAAAGTCTCTTTAATGTTGCTAGATGGTAGGGATTACTTTATTACTGGGGAAATGCTGCTGTCCCCATACGACTAGAGCCCTCAATACCGGCTTTAGGTCCTCGCCCTTTTCTGTCAAAACATATTCATAGCGTGTTGGGTTTTGCTGGTAGGCCTGCCGGATAACAATGCGGGACCTCTCCAATTGCTTCAATCTATCGGCAAGGATGTTTGATGCGATTCGCTCCGAAGAGTCCATGAATTCCTGATACCGTTTTTTGCCCAAGGCCAGATCTCGAACGACCACCAGCGTCCACTTATCCCCAAGGATATCAAGCGAATTCGTGATCGGGCAGGATGATCGCTTAAATTTCATTTAGTCATTCCTCGGACGGTCGACCAGTCACCCTCGCCAGTGCCTCTAGTAAGAGTTTAGTTACATAAATAATTCTAATACAGTTACTTGCAATTTGCAATGGACTTGGCTACAGTGACTTGTGACATGCAAGTTACACACGATCAAGGCGATCCGGCGTGCCGAAAAGAAAGGGGGGAGTGGCCGGATGATCATTGGCCGAAGAGTCCTGTAGCTCTCTGTTTAGACAAACTCAAAGCAGCATCAATGACCGAACCTATGAGGAGGAACACGATATGCCGTTATGGAAAGTTTATCATCCTGTCGGAGCGTTCTCTGCTGAAGATAAAAAGCAGCTGGCCAAGCAGGTGACGGATGTGTATGCAAGAATCCCGATCCCTAAGTTCTATGTCGTGTTCATTTTTGAGGAGGTAGCTAAGGACTCCTGCTTTGTCGGTGGCGAACCGAATAACAAATTTGTCCGCTTCAAGATCGACCATATTGCCCGGACGTTACCTGGTTCAGTCCTCCGAGAATGGTGGATCAGGACCCTCGATACGGTTATCGCTCCCTACGTCAAGGACAAGGGATATGATTGGGAGATTTCCGTGGATGAAACCCCGTTCGATCTATGGTCTCTTCAAGGGGAGATTGCCCCGCCTTTTGAATCTGTCGCTGAGAAGCGGTGGGTGAAGGAAAATAAGGCGAGCTCCTACACATTAGCGGAAAAGATTCCTGTCAATCTCATCCTCGCTCCTGGCGTAGCGGACCGGTAGGTTAGCTCGCGGAGTTAGCAAGGAGTTGTACCCAAGAGAGATGACGACCAACCTGAAAAGTCATCTTTCTTGGGACAAACTTCTGGTTGCCTCTTGCTGATAGAGACCACAGCACAGTCGCAGCCGGTATGCTTGGTGAGTAATCCCATGGTTCCCTGCAACACGCTACACGAAACCAACGTTCCCACGTATGGATGTGAATTGAAAGGACAATGCTACATGAAAACGATGAAAGCAGTGGAAATACGGCAACCCGGAGGACCTCTACAACTCGTGGAGCGGGACTTACCCAGTCCCGCGATGGGACATGTTCTGATTAAGGTGCAGGCCTGCGGGATCTGTCACAGCGATGTTTTTACCAAGGATGGTCTGTGGCCTGGAATTCAGTATCCTCGTGTGCCTGGACATGAGATTGCCGGGGTCATCGACGCGGTAGGTTCGGGCGTGGGTGAGTGGAAACCAGGCCAACGGGTCGGTGTGGGATGGCACGGAGGACATTGTGGACGTTGCGAACCCTGCCGCCGAGGTGATTTTATCCTCTGCCACCATGCACTCGTGCCGGGAATTAGCTATGACGGAGGCTACGCTACGCATATGGTTGCTCCCATAGAAGCTTTGGCGCGGATTCCGGACGATCTCTCCAACATGGAGGCAGCTCCACTGCTATGCGCGGGTATTACCACCTTCAACTCGCTTCGCAACAGTGGTGCACGACCGGGCGACGTGGTCGCAGTCCTCGGTGTCGGCGGTCTTGGTCATTTGGGTGTGCAATTTGCGGCCAAGATGGGCTTCTCGACGGTAGCGATCGCCAGGGGAAAAGAGAAGGAGGCAATGGCAAAGAAATTGGGCGCACATCATTACATCGATAGCAGCACACAGAATGTGGCCCAGGCGCTCACCGCGCTCGGCGGAGCAAAGGTCATTCTAGCGACCGTCACCAGTGGTAAGGCAATGAGTGCTACTCTCGGTGGGCTGGCCATCGATGGGAAACTGATCATGGTAGGTATCTCGGAAGAGCCTGTAGAGGTTCCCATCGTCAAGTTCATTGTGGGGCGACGTTCAGTTCAGGGCTGGCCGTGCGGGACCTCAGCGGACTCGGAGGATACATTGGCCTTCAGCGTCCAAATGGGCATACGGCCGATGGTCGAGGAATTTTCGCTTGAACGCGCGGCTGAAGCCTATGACCGCATGATGAGCGGGAATGCGCAATTTCGTGTGGTGCTCACCATGAACTGACAAAACACCACCTGCATCAATCACTGATTCACACCGGACGGCTAGTTTTGACAGGAATTCCAGGAATGGCACCTTAACATTTCACTTTTCAAAACAAGAGGCACTGTGGCGTCGCTGTATATGAACTATGGCAGGCAGATATTTGCCTCTGAACGGCAGCTTTCCGCGTGGAGATTGTCGTGGCGACTGTCGGAAATCTGGCCGGATACCGACGGTCGCAGAATGGGCATTTACTGTCCTTTTGGGGGAAAGCGAATTGCCAATCTCCCCGGGCTCAAACTTCAAGAGCTTAAGGATAGGCAGTCTTTAAGGTTTTGTGGAGAGTTAGACGTTCTGTGCAATGACCGGTCAGTCATTGCACAAGACAGATCGCATAATCCTGCTACGGTTGGTCACTCGTCAATACTTTTGATACATTTCGGGTTAGCCTCACCTCCGCTCAGAGGTGGCGGGCGCACTCGACGCATGTTTCGAGGCGAGCAGGGATATTGCGGACACTGCATTCGACGTTGACAGGGTAGGCATTCGTCTATATATAGGTGACCAGGTCAAATTGGGCGAACGGGCGATACCTCTGAGTGCCGCGCCTCGTGAACCGGGCATGTGAACTGTTCATGGCCGGGCAGTGAATGGGTCGGCCGAGCGTCGGGTTTGATTCTCCGGCGGGCATATGAAATGATGCAGTTAAAGCCGGTTTGATGGTGAAACAGGTTGTAGTATAGAAAGTTGCAGAGGGAGTCGCGGGTATGCCTACAACAACTCAGTTTGTCATTCGCTGCCAGAACAAGCCGGGTGAGCTTTCAAAAGTGGTGTCGGTGCTCGGAGAGGCCGGAGTCAATATCAAGGCCTTTTCCGCTCCTGAGGTCGTCGGCACCGGCAAGTTGCGGTTGCTCGTTGCGGATGCGGACGGTGCTCGAGCCGCTCTCAAGGCAGCGAAGGTCAAGTTTTCCGAGGAGACGGCTCTCCTGCTCAGTCTCGAAAACAAACCAGGTGCCTTGAAAGGGGTGGCCGATCTGTTGACCAAGAGCCGGATCAATATCAAGTGCGGCTACTGCACCCCTTCCAGAGAAGGGAAACGGGCCATCGTCGTCTTAACTGTCTCGAACACCGAAAAGGCCTTGACGATTCTCCGCAACCAATCACTGGATGAGTTCTAACCGATGCGGCTGAAGCCGCTTTCAAGAACTACCCGGAAGTTCGCAGTTGCGGTGATCCTGCTTGCCGGGATTGCCGTTCAAGGCTGTAAGGCCGCCCCCCCTCATATCAACCGCTTCCCCGGATACCCGATCGGATTTGTCGAACGTGGTGAGGCCTCATGGTATGGGCCTGGCTTTCACGGGAACAAGACCGCCAACGGCGAGCGGTACGACATGCATCTGTTGACCGCCGCTCATCAGACATTGCCCCTTGGCTCCGTCGCAGTCGTTCGCTCCCTGACGTCCGGTCGTCAGGTCACGGTGAGGATCAATGACCGGGGCCCCTTTGCCAGGGGGCGGGTGCTGGATCTCTCCCTGGCAGGGGCAAAGGCCATTGGTATGATGGGTAATGGGACGGACAAAATTGAACTTCGCGTGGTTGACTATGTTCCCAGACCTGGAGGAATGGGCGTACTACGGGTGCAGATCGGAGCCTTTTCCGATCTTGAAAATGCCAGAGCGCTACTGAGGCAGGCTCAGAGCGAGTTTGCAGGGGGACGAATCGTTCAAGTAGATCTGCCCGAGGGCCGTCGTTATCGAGTTCAAGTCGGTCAGTTCCGCACTGAGTCCGAGGCCCGGACCGCATCAGCCCGTCTAGACCGGACGCTCACTCTGCAGTCGTTCGTCATACGTGATGACGGGTAAGCTTTTCTGAGGGCAGTTGTCAGCCCTAAACCGGTGAACATTGATGGGCAGTCACCTGCTATCCAGAAAATCTCGGCCATAAATCCGTGTTGATCGACAGAAGGTGTTGATTTACCTGACACTTTATTTGATTTGCTTGCTTGGGATTACCCCCTGTGATAGATCTATGCACTATGAATACTACGAAAGATGCCCAGATCATTGTGGCAAGATCCTCTGAGGGGTGGGCAGAGAGACTATATCTCAGTGACACCCGCCTTCTTGTCAGGCCAACCGCTCCGGTAGAACGTCCGTAACAAGCGACTGCAATGGATATCCTCATCCTTTTAGGGTTGATTGGGTTATCTGCTGTTATTTCCACTGCGGAGATCGGGTTTTTCTCGGTCAACGAGACTCGCCTCAAAGCCCTTGCTCAAAATGGCAGTAAGCGGGCGGCCAAGGCCCTCCAGCTGAGGAGCGATCCCCAGAAACTCCTTTCGACCATCCTGGTCGGGGATCGTCTGGTGGGCACCGCGATTCCCATGTTTGCCACCTTCATTACCCTGAATGCCTACGGTGGAAAGAGTGTCTTTGAAGAAGCCATCGCGATCATGGTCGGGATTCTGACCTTCGTGCTTCTTGTGTCCGTGGACGTCATTCCCAAGACCCTGGCTGCCAAGTTTGCCGTGCCGGTCACGTTAAGCATGGCCTATCCGATCTATTGGGTGCAGCTATTCCTGCAGCCCCTCCTCTTTGTCATCGTTCCGCTGATCCATAAATTGACAGGCGGGAAAGGACTGACTCTGCCGTTGGTGACCGAAGAAGAGCTCAAAATCATGCTCGACCAGGGCGGAAAGGCCGGCGAACTCGAGTCCGAAGAAGTCAAGATGATCAAGAACGTGTTTCAATTGAAAGACATTACGGCAGAAGATGCCATGACGCCGCGCATCTATGTGTTCGCACTCGACGGCAATCTTCGGCTCAAGGAGGCCCAGGACCTGCTGTATGGATCGAAATATTCGAGAGTCCCTGTGTATGACGGTACGCTGGATAACATCACGGGAATTCTTTACAAAACCAAGGTGCTTACTGAATTAGCTCAGGGGCGAACCGATGTGCGCTTGCGGGACATCGCTCATCCCCCGCTCTTTGTTCCGGCAGGAAAGACGGCGGATGACTTAATGAAGCAGTTCCAGCAGGAAAAACGGCACATGGGCATCGTGGTCAACGAGTTCGGCGGTGTGATGGGGCTGGTGACGCTTGAAGATCTTCTGGAAGAGGTCGTCGGCGAGATCGTCGATGAAACGGACATCACGGAGGAACTGATCAAGCGCATCGGGAAAAACCAGATCCTGGTCCACGGCCGGACGGAAGTCCATAAAGTGAACGATTTTCTCAAGGTTGAGCTTGGCGACGAGGCGTTGACGATCGGAGGGCTGATTCAGGAGAACCTCGGCCGCATCCCAAAAAGCGGGGAGGAGATCCGGATCGAGAATTGCCGGCTGGTCGTCCACGAGGCCGACCCTCGTTCGATTCGCAGTGTCCACATTTTCAAAGATGAGAAAGCGGCCGTTCCGGCTGAGCCTGCCAGCTTGAATCCGGTGAGTTAGCTCGCGCCTTGCTCTTTGATCAGCGTCAGGAATTCATCCTCATTCAGAACCGGCACTCCCGATAGCCGAGCCTGATCGAGTTTCGAGCCCGGGTCGGAGCCCGCCACCACGTAGGATGTTTTTTTGCTGACGCTCGATGAGATCGTTGCGCCAAGCCGTTCGATCAGATTCTTGGCTTCATCGCGGCTGAGTGTGGCAAGTCCTCCGGTGAAGACAAAGCTTTTTCCTGCCAAGGGAAGAGAGGCTTGGCCCGGGCTGGTTGGCCATTCCGTGATAGAAAGCCCCAGTTGCTTCAAGCGATCGATTACGCGCCGGTTCGACTGTTCCTGGAAGTAGGCTACCAGGCTGGATGAGATCTCAGGTCCGATCTCCTTGATCGCCTGCAACCGGTCTTGATCCGCCGACATGATGGCATCCAGAGAGCCGAACGCTCCGGCCAACACGGTTGCGATGTGCCGGCCCACTTGCCGTATCCCAAGACCCAAGAGAAACCGGTCCAGCGATACGGTCTTGCTCTGAGCGATGGCATCGAGGAGGAGCGTGGCGGATCGTTCGGCGAAGCCTTCCAACCCCGCGATCTGTTCGTGGCTCAATGTATAGAGATCCGAAAGGTCCCGCACGAGCCCGCGATCAACCAACTGGGCAACCGTCTTTTTCCCCAGCCCCTCGATGTTGAGGGCGGACTTTGCGGCGAAGTGTTCGATGGCGCCTTTCAACTGGGCCGGACAGGCCGCTTGTCCCGTGCAGTAGAAGTAGGCGCCTTCTCTGGCGACAGCCGAGCCGCACACGGGGCAGCGGTCAGGCATGCTGAACGGCGCTGATCTTGTTTCTCCCGGCGTCGACACCCGTTCGGCGATCGCCGGAATGACGTCGCCGGCGCGCTCGACTTTGACCGTGTCTCCGTCGCGCACGTCTTTGCGCGCCACCTCATCCGCGTTGTGCAGGGTGGCCCGGCTGATCGTGACCCCGCCGACTTCGACCGGATTCAGCAGCGCCAACGGCGTCAACGTGCCGGTTCTCCCGACCGAGACGATGATCTTGTGGACCCTCGTGATTTCTTTTCGAGGGGCGAATTTATAGGCAACTGCCCAACGGGGGCTTCTGGACTTCATGCCGAGCTGTTCTTGCCAGTCGCGCCGGTCGACTTTGACGACCACCCCGTCGATTTCGTACGGAAGGTCGTCTCGTTGCTGCTCGGTTTCACGATGAAACGCCATGACCTCCTCGATCGTGTCGCATCGCCGGCGGTAGCGCAGCGCGGGCACCGGAAGCCCCCACGAAGCCAGCGAGTCCAATTCGTCCCAATGCGACGAGGGAGGAGGCCCGTCCATTGCCATCACCTCATAGCAGGTCACCACGAGAGGACGCCCGGCCGTGATGCCTGAGTCCAGCTGCCGAAGCGAACCGGCAGCGGCATTACGCGGATTGGCGAAGGGCTCATCCCCCTGTTCCGTCATACGGCGGTTCAGGGTGTGGAAGTCGTCCAGGCGCATGTAGACCTCGCCTCGGACGGCCAGATGGGCCGGCGGGTGGCTGCCGGACTGCAACTGCAACGGCAAGGATCGGATAGTACGGAGATTGACGGTCACATCTTCGCCCGTCGTTCCGTCCCCTCTGGTCGTTCCCCGGACGAAGGCCCCCCCGTCGTACACCAGTTCCACTGAAAGGCCGTCGAATTTCGGTTCTGCCGTATAGCTGATTCGGTCCGTCTTGAGTTCCCGCTTCATCCGCTGATCGAAAGCCAGGATATCGTTTCGATCGACCAGGGAATCCAGGCTTAACATCGGATGCTCGTGCGGCGCCTTGCCCAGCGCATCCAGTGGGGGAGCCCCGACACGTTGTGTCGGGGAGTCGGACGTGATGAGATCGGGATGGATACGTTCGATCTCCGCCAGTTCCCGAAACAGCCGGTCGTATTCGCCGTCGGAAATCTCCGGGCGGTCTTTCACATAATAGAGATAGTCGTGATGCCTGATGCGATCTTTGAGTCGGGCCAGGCGTTCTTGGATGGAATGCGCAGGGTCCGGTGCGGCGGAGGCGTTGTGATCGAAAAGATCGTGCTGCATCGGGACGACAGAAGCGATCTGAAGCAAGCGACCGTAACACAGGGCTGCGGAGACGGTCAAATCACCGACCGGCCGGGCGCGCTTTGACTTTCGCGGCGTCGGCCACTATTCTAAACGCTTCTTCGGTGAATTGCTTGAAATCGGCTGAGGGGATCGGCTCCTCATGCCGCGCGGGCCGGAGGCGTCAAAGGAGGAATGTATGGAGAGGGAAGAACCGAACATGGGCGAGCGAGCGTCGAAGAAATGGATGGCTGTGGCGCTCATTATCGGCGGTAGCTCGCTGCTCAGCGGGTGTGTGGTGCTGGAGGAGAAATACAACGCGGAAAAGACGCGAAGCCTGAATTTCCAACGACTGCTGGCGCAGGAGGAACGGCGAACGGCTGAATTGGACAGCGAGGTGAAGCGGACGAAGCAGGAATTGGCCGAATTCGAGGCTCGCAATCGAGAGTTGTCCGGACAAGTGCAATCGGTGCGTGAGCATATGATGCGGCTCCAGGAAGAGACAGAGGCGATCAAGGAGTCGGCGCTGCTCGAACGGAAAGCGATGGAAGACATGCGCAGGAGCAGCCATCCGGTTGCCAAGCCGAAGCCGGCTGTGCCGCCTCCCCAGACTTTCGGCGATATCAGCGGATTGGAGGGCGCGTCGCCGAAAAACCCGGTGATGGACAAGGGAAGTGAGGAAATGCAGGAACCGGGGCCTGCTGTCAGGGCCGGTTCGATGCTGCATGTCGTGAAGCCGGGAGAGACTCTCTTTCGCATCAGCAGGCGATACGGCATCGAGATCGAGAAGCTGAAGAAGCTGAATAAATTACCCGACGACATCATTGAAGTGGGGCAAAAGCTCATTGTGGCAGCGGAATAACGGACGGAGCGGAATGGGAACGCCGGTATATTCACTCAGCCTGGACGAGTTTCGGTCCTATACGAAAGAGGGCAACCTCATTCCGTTGTACCGGGAAATTCTCGCGGACCATGACACGCCGGTTTCCGCTTTTGCCAAAATCGACCATGGCCCATCGGCCTACTTGTTGGAAAGCGTTCAGGGTGGGGAGAAATGGGCGCGCTACTCTTTCCTCGGAAGCGGCGCCCCCATCGTGTTGGTCGAAGACCGTGGAGACCTCTGTATCAAGAAGGGAACGCGCAGCCGCCGGATTCCCAGTCAAGGCGCTCCGTTGGATCGTCTGCGAGAGTTCATGGAGGGCTACCGTCCGGTGACCGTTCCAGGCCTGCCGCGCTTTGTGGGCGGGGCCGTGGGGTATCTGGGATACGACATGGTGAAAACGTTCGAGGACCTTCCCTCCAGGAGAAAGGATCACCTCGGCTTGCCGGACTTTGCCTTCCTGCTGACCGAGACGCTGCTCATTTTCGATAACGTCTCGCAAAAAATCAAAGTCGTGGCCAATGCCCACGTCAAGTCCACCTCGGATCGCGACATTCGTGCCGCCTATCGCCTGGCGACGGGCAGAATCGAACGGATGATCGCCCGGCTTCGCCGGCCCCTTCGGCAGGCCAAGCCGAAAAGGCGGCGGTCTCCCATCCGTTTCACGCCGAACATGAGCAAGGCGGATTTCGAAAAGATGGTTGCGCGCGCGCAGGAATACATCAAGGCCGGAGACATCTTTCAATGTGTGTTGTCTCAGCGATGGGAGACCAATTTACACGCGCCGCCGTTTCAACTCTATCGGGCGCTGCGCGTCGTCAACCCGTCACCCTACATGTATTATTTGCGTATCGCCGGCGTGGAACTCGTCGGCTCCTCGCCAGAAATACTGGTGCGGTGCGAGGACGGGCTGGTGTCGGTGCGTCCCATCGCCGGGACACGGCGGCGCGGTGCGACGGCCGAGGAAGATGCGCAGCTTGAACGTCGTCTCCTGGCGGATACGAAGGAGCGGGCCGAACATATCATGCTGGTCGATTTGGGCCGCAACGACGTCGGGCGAGTGGCTGAGCGAGGATCGGTTCAGGTCGAATCACTGATGAACATCGAGCGGTACTCGCATGTCATGCACATCGTCTCGAATGTCACCGGAAAACTGGAGAAACCCAAGACGGCATACGATGTGCTGAAGGCCTGCTTTCCGGCCGGCACCGTATCCGGCGCGCCGAAAATCAGAGCCATGGAGATCATCGAGGAGCTGGAGCCTACGAAACGCGGTCCCTATGCCGGTGCTGTGGGGTACCTCAGTTTTTCCGGCAACATGGATATGTGCATCAATATTCGGACGGTGGTGGTGTCCCGCCATCGGGCGTTCATTCAGGCAGGGGCCGGCATCGTCGCCGACTCGAACCCGGAGCATGAGTATGAAGAAACCTGCAACAAGACCCGGGCGATGATGAAAGCGATCGAGCTGGCGGAGCAGGGACTGGAATGAAGTATGTGACGCGCGAGAAGAGCAGGAAAGGCGCGACGTGCGTTTCGCGTGAGTCCCGCTCGTCCCGCGGAAGGAGCATTCGATGCTCCTGATCATCGACAACTACGATTCCTTTACGTACAACCTGGTCCAGTACCTCGGTGAACTGGGCGAAGATGTTCGGGTGTACCGCAATGACAAGATTACGCTTGGACAGATCGAGGATCTGCATCCCAGCCGGATCGTCATTTCCCCCGGCCCCTGCACGCCCAAAGAAGCGGGTATCTCAGTCGACACGATTCGTGGTTTTGGAGGCAAGATTCCCATTCTCGGCGTCTGTTTGGGCCATCAGTCTCTGGCCGTCGCTTATGGAGGCGAAGTCATCCGCGCCCCGCGCTTGATGCATGGGAAGACGTCGCCGATCACACATGACGGTAAAACGATTTACCGGTCGCTGCCCAGTCCGTTCGAGGCGACGCGCTATCATTCGCTGATCGTCAATCGAGCGAATCTTCCCGACTGTTTTGAGATTTCGGCGGAGACCGCTGAAGGAGAGATCATGGGGATTCGGCATAAGACACTGGGCGTCGAGGGAGTCCAGTTTCATCCGGAATCGATTCTGACGACCGTTGGGAAAGACTTGCTCAGGAACTTTCTGAAACTCTAGCAACCTGCCGCCGATCCATCATCATGATCAGAGACGCGCTTGCTAAATTGGCCGATCGAATCGATCTTTCCGCACAGGAAGGCGAGACGGTCATGGCCGAGATCATGGATGGAGCAGCGACCCCGGCGCAAATCGCAGCCTATCTCATGGGGCTCAGACAGAAGGGCGAAACGGTCGATGAAATCGTCGGCTCGGTGAACGCCATGCGATCGCGCGCCATCCGGATCAGCGTCGGCGCCAAAATCGTGGTGGATACCTGCGGGACCGGCGGCGACGGCGCCAATACGTTTAATATTTCCACCACGGCGGCGTTGGTGGCAGCCGGGGCGGGTATTACCGTAGCCAAGCACGGGAACCGGTCCATCTCTTCCCAATCCGGCAGCGCCGACCTGTTGACCGCGCTCGGCGTCAAGATCGATCTGGCGCCCGGCCGTGTGGCAGACTGTATCGATGAGGTAGGCATCGGCTTTCTGTTCGCGCCGCTCTATCACGAGGCGATGAAGCATTGCGCAGGACCGAGACAGGAGATGGGGATCAGAACGCTTCTGAATGTATTGGGACCGTTGGCGAATCCGGCCGGAGCTACCCATCAGGTGTTGGGGGTCTACGATGCGAAGCTGACCGAGATCCTGGGCCGAGTGCTGTTGGAGCTGGGAATCCAACACAGCCTCGTCATTCACGGCATGGACGGGCTGGATGAAATCACATTGTCGGATCGCACGAAAATTTCCGAGGGCAAGGGCGGTGTGGTGTCGAGTTATTTTATTGCTCCGGAAGAGTTTGATCTGCGGCGCGTTCCAAGAAAAGAGCTTGCGGGAGGCACACCCAAAGATAACGCGCGCATCACGCAAGACATCTTGCGCGGCAAGAAAGGCCCTAAGCGGGACATTGTGTGCTTGAATGCCGCCGCTGCCCTGGTTGTCGGGCAGAAAGCCAAGACATTGAAGGATGGAGTCCGCCTTGCGCAGCAGCTGATCGATTCCGGAGCTGCGGCGGAGAAGCTGGAGCAGCTCATTGCCTATACGAACAAAGCATAGCGCCGCATGATTCTCGATCGAATTCTCGAACATAAGAAAGCGGAACTGCGGCACAAGCAGAGCCGGGCTTATCTAGCCGATCTCAAGGCGATCATTCGCGATGCGCCGCCGCCGCTGGGTTTTGCCGTGGCGCTTGATGCGACCAGAACCGACGCGAGTCCGGCCCTGATTGCAGAAGTAAAAAGGGCTTCGCCGAGTCTGGGTCTTTTGCGGGAAGAGTTTGCCGAGAAATTCGACCATCTGGCCATCGCGCGCACCTATTATGAGCACGGAGCATCGGCCCTGTCGGTGTTGACGGACAAGGATTTCTTCAAGGGCGATCTTCAATATCTGGCGGACATCAAGAAAGCCCTGCCGATTCCCGCGCTCGACAAGGAATTCATGGTCGGGGAGATTCAGTTTTACGAAGCGCGGGCTCATGGCGCGGATGCCGTGTTGCTGATCGTTGCGGCGCTGGAGCGGCGGCAACTGATCGACTTCTCCGCATTGGCCGGCGAACTCAGGATGGACGTTCTGTTCGAAACGCATCATGAGCGGGAACTCGATACGGTGCTGGAATGGATTCCCACCGCCAGATTGATCGGGATCAACAATCGCGATCTCAAGACCTTCACGACCGATCTCAACGTGACCGTTCGGCTGGCCAAGAGAATTCCGGCCGATAAAGTGATCGTCAGTGAAAGCGGCATCCGTTCGCGCGCGGATGTGCTGAAGCTCGCGGAAGCGGGCATCCACGCCATGCTGGTGGGAGAGTCGCTGATTAAATCGGATGATATCGGCAAGAAGGTGGAAGAGTTGCGGGGAACATCTTCGTGAAGCGTATCTCGCAAGCCGGATTTTGTATCTCGTATCTCGTGAAGCGTATTACGCGAACAAAGATGCGCTCCGCCCTTTTCTGTCCTGCGCTTCACGCTTCACGAGATACGCTTCACGTTTCACGGGGGACGAAGTGATGGCAGCAGAGCGTGTATGAATACGGCAACTTAAGAGGAGACGCAGGGAGTCCGTGAAGGTCAAGATTTGCGGCATTACCAACAATGAAGATGCCCAGGTTGCGGTTGCGGCCGGAGCGGACGCGCTTGGATTTGTGATGTATGGCAAGAGCCCGCGCTGTGTGAAACCGGCTGTGGCAAGCGCCATCATCGCAGGACTTCCGCCTTTTGTCCTGCCGATCGGCGTATTCGTCAATGAAGATGCCGGCATGGTTCGGAAGCTCATGGATGAATGCGGATTCGCATTGGCCCAACTGCATGGGGATGAACCCGTTTCGTATTGCGAGCATTTTGGCCGCCCGGCGCTCAAGGCGATTCGCTTGAAAGACCGCACGGCGTTTCTCGCCCTGGCCGAATTTCATGGGCGGGCAAACGTGCGTGGGTTCGTGATCGATGCATTCGGAGAGCATGCATACGGCGGCACCGGGCAGACCGTCGATTGGACATTGGCGGCGGAGGTGGCGCAGGCGGCGCCGATTCTGTTGGCGGGCGGCCTGACGCCGTCGAACGTGGCCGAGGCGATTCGGCAGGTGCGTCCCTACGGGGTCGATGTCAGTAGTGGGGTGGAGCAGAGTCCCGGAAAAAAAGATCCGGATAAAGTGAAGGCGTTTATTCAAGCGGTGAGACTTGTGTCGTGATGCTGCGCGGCACTATACTCCCTCGCTTGTTTCTCAAGTCTTCAAGTCCATCACATCCTGAAGTCTTGACGAGGACTTGATGACGTTACGACTTTCCAACTTTAGGACTGACTGATTATGCCACATCTACCTGATAGCCATGGCCGGTTCGGACCCTATGGTGGCCGGTATGTGCCGGAAACTCTCATGCCTGCATTGCTGGAGCTGGAAGAGGAGTACGCCAAAGCCAGGAAAGACCGCCGCTTCAAGGCAGACCTTGCCTACTATCTGAAAGAGTACGTCGGGCGTCCGACCAGCCTCTACCGTGCCGATCGGCTGACCAGGAAATTAGGCGGCGCCAAGATTTATCTGAAGCGGGAAGACCTGTGCCATACCGGCGCCCATAAGATCAACAATGCCATCGGACAAGTGCTGTTGGCCATGCGCATGAACAAGCGCCGGATCATTGCCGAAACCGGTGCCGGTCAGCACGGAGTTGCCACCGCGACGGCAGCTGCGATGTTTGGCCTGGAATGCGAAGTCTATATGGGCACGGAAGATATGCAACGTCAGGCGTTGAATGTTTTCCGCATGCGGCTGCTCGGTGCGAAAGTGACCGGAGTCGATGCCGGAAGCCGGACGTTGAAAGATGCCATCAGTGAAGCCATGCGCGATTGGACGACGAATGTGCGGACGACCCATTACATTCTTGGGTCAGTATTAGGGGCGCATCCCTATCCGATGATGATCCGGGATTTTCAGGCGATTATCGGGAAAGAAGCACGGAAACAAATTCTGGCTGCGGAAGGGAAGCTGCCGGATTATCTCGTCGCCTGTGTCGGGGGCGGGAGCAATTCCATCGGGCTGTTCCATGCGTTTCTGGGTGATCGCAAGGTGAAGATGATCGGGGTGGAAGCCGGAGGGAGCGGGATTGTGAGCGGCAAACATGCGGCGCGGTTTTCCGGCGGGAAACCCGGCGTCTTACAAGGGACCATGACCTATCTACTGCAGGACGAGAACGGGCAGATCAATTTGACCCATTCGGTCTCGGCAGGTCTGGATTATGCCGCGGTCGGACCGGAGCATAGCCTCTATCATGACCAGGGCCGGATCGAATACACCTATGCAACGGATACGGAAGCAATGGCCGCCTTTGATCTGCTGGCTCGCGAAGAGGGAATTGTGCCGGCGTTGGAAAGCGCCCATGCCATTGCGCATGTCGTCAAGCTGGCCCCGAAACTGAAAAAGTCACAGGTGATCATTGCCAATCTGTCCGGCCGTGGGGATAAAGACGTCCAGCAAGTGGCCAGGATGCGAGGGGTGGAGTTATGAGCGGACGACTGGAAGCCACGTTTCAGCGATTGCGCGACAAGAAAGAGAAAGCGCTTATTGCGTATCTCATGGCGGGGGACCCGGGATTGGCTGAGACAGAACAGCTGGTCGTGGCTTTAGAACAGGCAGGCGCCGATATCATTGAATTAGGAGTGCCCTTCTCCGATCCGATTGCCGACGGGCCGGTCATTCAGCAGGCCGCCGAGCGGGGATTGAAGAGCGGCACATCGCTACGGAAAATCCTGGCTTCAGTGACCTCGCTCAGAAAGCAGACGAACATTCCCATCGTATTGATGCTGTACTACAACTCCATCCACGCCATGGGCTGTGAGCAGTTTTGCAAGGCTGCATCAACTGCCGGAGTGGATGGGTTGATTGTCCCCGATATGCCGCCGGATGAAGCGGGTCCGCTCAAGGGCCCGGCTGATGCTGTAGGCCTGCCGCTCATTTTTCTACTTGCTCCGACCAGCACGCCCAGTCGACGAAAACTTGTGGCGGAAGAATCGCACGGGTTTGTCTATTACGTCTCGTTGACCGGTATTACCGGGGCGAAACTCAGCAATGTGACGGACATCCAACAGAATGTGAAGAAGCTCAAGAAAGTCTCCGCATCGCCTGTCGCTGTCGGCTTCGGGGTAGCAACGCCCGAGGATGCCGCGCAAGTCTCCAAAATGGCCGATGGGGTGATCGTCGGCAGTGCCATTGTGAAACGCATCGCCTCTCACCAGCAGGATCCCGGAATGGTCGGGCATGTCGCCGAGTTTGTGCGGTCGTTGAAAGCTGCGATGGCGCCAGCCTAGTCAGCTACACTGGAATAGACTCTTCGTTTCTTGTCCTCGTAATAGTGGCGGTGTAAGATGGCACCGATCAACTGCGCGTGCCTGATGTAGTCAGGGACATCATGAAGACAGCCCTCCATACCATTCGTCCAGAGCAGCGAGAAGATATGCTGGGGAAGCTCCGTGTTGAATTGGCGCGGGTGTCGGGGCTGCGTTTTGCCTATGTATATGGGTCGGTGCTGGAGTCCGACAGGGTTCATGACGTGGATGTTGGGGTTTTTCTTGATGATCCGATGGGCGCACAGCAGACGAATATGGTAGATGCTCTCTCGGTAACGCTCTCAGCCGCTGTAGGATTTCCGGTTGATATTCGGGTGCTCAATGAGGCGCCGCTGCCGTTCCTCTACCATGTGCTGCGAGGGAAGCTGTTACTGTGTCGAGACGAGACCTTCTTGACCGATATGCTGGAAGATGTCGCCCGCCGATATCTTGACCTTGCCCCGTTCCTCCGCAACGGCACGAAGGAAGCCTTCGCCGCATGAGCCTGAATCCGGACCTCATCCGGGCACGGTGCGTTGAGATCGATATCTCGTTGAGTCGGCTCGAAGAGATCGCCTGTTTGTCTCGCGAGACCTTCCTTTCCAACCAAGACACTTTAGATGTGGCCTGCTATCGATTACTGATCGCGATTGAGGCCGCGTTGGCCCTGTGCTTTCATGTGTCAGCGAAACGACTGCATCATGTACCCGAAGAATATGCAGGTTGCTTCGCTGTGCTGGAACAGGCAGGGCTCATCCCCGCGGATCTTTCCAGTCGACTACAGCAAATGGCGCGCTTCAGAAATCTGCTCGTCCACGTGTATTGGAAGATCGACTATAGCCAGGTGTATGAGGTCATCACGACTCGACTCCAAGATTTACGGGCGTTCCGCACGGCCATGGCTGGCCTGATCTAATTTCCTGAGTCTGTTCAGGTCTGGGCAAGACCTGAAAACCAGAAAAGGCACCGCGAGTCTTTTCCAGATTTCCGAGACATCCAACAGCGAAGTCGATATCTGAAAAGCAATGTGGGCGAGATGGGGTGTGCGGGCTAATTGTTCATCCAAGACTGGCAGTGTTATTGTCCATTTTCATCAAGGCTGTGGATTACCACGGCGCGGCCACGGTGATCGAGCCAGCATTGAATGCGGTCCCCCACGTGGGCCGGCCGGTCGATTCTGGTATTCTGATCATGCGGAATCCGGATGTCCTTCCCTTGTGCGTCCCGGATCAGGTACGCGGCGCCTTCCAAGGCTTGCACTTGGCCGATTACTGACAGAGAGGCCGGTTCCCCGGAAGGCAGAGCGGCAGGCTGTTGTGCGCCCAATGTTCCGGACACGATCCCACGTCCGAGATACTCCTGCGCGGAGGGCCCTGACACCGAAGACTGGGCACAGCCCGTTGCCAGGATCAGCATAGATGGAAGCCATACCGCACATCGGAACGTCATGAGGACCGGCATCATAAGACCTCCACATATAAAGGTGAGAGGGAAAAATGAGACAGGCTACTGTTCTGCGCTCCTGCGACCGTCAACGACCCCGCTCACTCGGATGGTGACGTGCGAATGCGATGAGATCAGCGTTTCGGCTGAGGGGGCATATAGGAAGTCATTTCGAGGGCGAGTTCCTTAGCAATGTCCTTTAGGTTCGGCCTGAAAAACATATAGCTGCTGGACCGTTCATGGCGCGCTTTCCAGACCGTGGTTCCGGTTGTGGCATCGATGAGACGAAGGCTCAAGCCTACGCGGCCTACGTTGTCGCCTTCCTTGCGGATGTACTCCCACGAATTGACCCGCACCACTAAGAACGAATCGACGCTGAGCGCCTTGCCGAGCGTGATGGCCGATTCTTTGTCCGATTGCCCGGTCATTTCCAGGCGGGAGAAGTAGAACACCAGCGAGTCGAAGGCTTCTTTCGATCCCTGAAAAATGTCCGTCACGCTCTCGGGGGGCATGACTCGTTCGATGTGGCCCATTCTCCTGAGCGCAATCGCCAGCACTTCCTGAATATCTTCGCGGGCACTGTCGTATTGGCTCGCCATCGGAGGGAGCACCGCAATGGCCTGGGGATGAAATATCTTAGCGCCCGGGCCTTCCCACACTTCCTGCAACCCGCCGCATCCGGCAAGTAACAGGGCGCCGGTGAGTGCCGCACCGAGTCTGATATGTGAAAACTGTGACATAGCGTCAATATACCACGTTAGAACGTTGCGGAGATGGAGCCGGATACTAAGGCGCCCTGTTCACGGAAATCATACCCGCCGCCGATATCGGCGCGAAAGAAGAAAATACGCAGGCCCAATCCCGCCGTGGGGATGAACGGCGTGGCGGCGTCCTTCATGTTTTTGAACGTGCCGATCCGAAGGGAAAGAAACTCGGAAAGCAACGTCTGTTCCGCGCCCAAACTCAAGAGCTGGCTTTTGACGTCCGGTAATATAGTTCTGTTTGCGGTGATATCGACATCGGCCGTGAGGGTCAGGGTTGAGTAGGGATTGACGGCAATGCCGCCTCGGACTTGGGGATCCAGCTTGACCTCGCCCCCGCGGGAGTCATCCAGAACCGGTTTGTTGATATCTTTCGCCACGATTCCAAACCGAACCCACGAGGTGGGCTTATAAATGGCGCCTACGTCGATGCCATAGGCGGTGGAGATGGTCGGCTTGCCGAAATTATTGCTGATTGTGACGCCATTGCCTCCTTGAAGCGCAACGGTGCCGGAATAGGCCGCGCCCTGGATAATTTTCCCCGTGACGCCGATTGAGAACGTCTTGTCGGCAAAGGCATAGGCGTAGGAAAGCGACGCCTGCCTGGCTTCCAAGCCGAGTAACGTCATCGTCCCGGCCACGGACGGGCCGGCGGTCACACTCAACGGCGTACTGATATATCCCCCGCCGGTCGCCACATCCGACACGTTTAACCCGAACGCATGCTCGCCGAAATGTCCTTTGATGTAGAGTCCGGCGGATCCATTCATCGACACGTTGGCGCCTGGCTGATTGAGGCGAGCGGCAATATCTTGAGCTCTCGCGGCAGCAGCTGGATCGCTGGAGTTGAAATCTTCCAGATCGCGAATGGCCTCGCCAAACCCGCGGCGATCGATCGCTTGTCCGCCGCCCTGGATCCGAATATCCACGGTCTGTGTCATTGCCAGGCCGGCCGGGTTCCAATAGGTGGCGAGCGCATCCGTGGTCACCGCCACGCCGGCGCCCCCCATTCCGGTCGCGCGCGGTCCGACCGTGACGAATTCCGCAGCCATGGCCTGCGCCGTAAGACCGGCCAGAACGGCTGTTAGGAGAATATGTCGAAGGACCCTGTGCATGCAGACCCTATCAGCAGCGGTTTGCGTTTCAGCTCGATATCAGCATGCCTTGTGAGGCTCGATCGGTCAACAATTAGCAGGATGCAGAACAGAGCCGTCGGACTTTTTCAGCATCTTGTTAGACGATCATGCCATCCTGCATGTACACGATGCGGTCGGCCTGGGCGGACAACTTGTCATTATGTGTCACGATAATGAAGGTGGTTCCACGGGCTTTATTCAAGTCCCGCATCAGTCCGAACAAGGCGTCTCCGCTATGGGTGTCCAGATTGCCTGTCGGTTCATCGGCCAATACGAGATCCGGTTTTTGCATCAATGCCCGCGCCATCGCGACACGCTGTTGTTCGCCGCCGGACAGTTCACCAGGCTTGTGATGCAGACGCGCCCCCAATCCTACCTCGGTGAGCAGCGCGGTTGCTTCGGCTTCGACAGAGGTGGGATCTCGTCGCTGGACAAGGGCCGGCATGCCGGCGTTCTCCAGGGCCGTGAATTCCGGCAACAGGTGATGAAACTGGAACACAAAGCCGATGCGCCGATTGCGAAAATCAGCCTGCTGCGTCTCCGTCAGTTGGAATAAATCCTGCCCATCGATGGTTACCGTGCCGCGGCTGGGCTTGTCGAGTGTGCCGATGATATGGAGCAGGGTGCTTTTCCCGGCCCCCGAGGCCCCGACTATAGCGATCAGTTCGCCGCGCTGGATCTCAAGGTTGATTCCCTTGAGGACCGGCAGCTCATAGGACCCCATCGAAAAGGACTTGTGAAGATCCGTGACTTTGATCATAGGGGCATCGTCAACCGGCATCGGTCATTCGTAGCGTAATGCTGCGACCGGTTCCAGCTTAGCCGCCTGGTTCGCAGGGTATACGGTCGCGATAAAACTGATCAAGATGGCCGAGCCGGCCACGAGCAGGACATCTTCGGCCAGCACATGAACGGGAATTTTCGAAATGTAGTAGACGCTCGCGTCGAAGGTCCAAAACCGTTCGATCAGCCACAGAAACGCATAGCCCAGCGGGATCCCGATGGCCGTTCCGGAAAACCCGATGATCAACCCGTTCAGCATGAAAATACGGCGGATGCTACGCCTGGTCGCGCCCATTGCCTTGAGGATGGCGATTTCCTTCTGCTTTTCCGTGACGATCATCGTGAGTGTGCTCACGATGTTGAACGAGGCCACGATCGTAATCAGGACGAGCAGCAGAAACATCATCGTTTTTTCCAGCTTCAGAGCCGAGAAGAGATTGCGGTTCATCTGCATCCAATCTCTGGCGCCGTGGCTGAAGCCCAGCTCGTGTTCGACGTCACGGGCGATCTCGTCGGCACGGAATACGTCCGTCACCTTCACCTCGATGCCGGACACGCTGTCTCCCATGTTGAAGAATTTCTGCGCTTCGCCGAGTTCGATATAAGCCAGCGAGGAGTCGTATTCGTACATGCCGGAATGGAAGAGGCCCACGACGGCGAAGGTCCGAATCTTCGGCACCATGCCCATGGCACTGATCGGCCCGACGGGAGACACGACGTTAACGATATCGCCGGTAAAGACGCCCAGCCGAGTCGCCAGTTCTCTGCCGAGAATAATGCCGGGCTTTTCGACCATCTGCGGCGTGCCTTGCGGGTCGTCGACCGGAGCCTGGCGTACCGTGACGGGTGTGAGCAGATCGGCCAGTTGTCCCGTCGACATGTTCTTGGCCAATTCGGTGACCTGGGTTTCGCGCTGCGGGTCGATGCCGCGCAACACGATGCCTTGCACGCCGGATTGCGTGGTGAGGAGTACTTGGCGGAGCACGAAGGGCGTTGCGGCGACGACTTCCGGGACCGCTCGTATTTTCTCCACGAGCGGATCGTACTCCGTCATATTTTCCTTCATCCGCTCCTGCACGATGATATGGGCCGTGGTCCCGAGAATCTTGGCCTGAATATCTTCCTTGAAGCCGGTCATGATGCCGACGGTGCCGATCAGCGCCGCCACACCCAGTGTGATGCCGGCGATGGAGACGAATGTATTGAGCGAAATGGTCCGATTGCGGCGCTTGGCGCGCAGGTACCGGAGGCCGACGAAAATCTCATAGGGGAGGGCCATCGTTATTTCTCAGGCCGTAATTGAGGGAAGAGCACCACATCGCGAATAGAGGCCTGATCGGTGAAGAGCATGATCAGGCGATCGATGCCGATGCCTTCACCGGCAGTCGGAGGCATGCCGAACTCCAGCGCGCGGAGAAAGTCCTCGTCGACGAGATGGGCTTCTTCATCCCCTGCCTCCCGCTGGGCCGCCTGGCCCTCGAATCGCTCGCGCTGATCTAGAGGGTCGTTCAACTCGGAGAACGCATTGGCGATTTCCCTGCCTGCGATGTAGAGCTCAAATCGGTCGGTGAGGGAGGGGTCCGAGTCCTTGCGTCTGGCCAGCGGCGAAATTTCGATGGGGTAGTCCGTGATAAACGTAGGCTGCTGGAGATTGGGCTCGACGGTTTCCTCGAAAATGGCGTTCACGATGTTGAACAGCGAGTCATCTGAATCGACCGGTACGTTCAGGCGCCGGGCCGCGGCCAGCGCCTGGGCGCGATCGCTCAGGGCGGCGGGATCGAGTTTGTTCACCTCGATGATCGACTGATGGTACGACCAGCGCCTCCACGGGGGGGTCAGCGTGATCTGCCGGCCTTGATACTCGATGACGGTCCTGCCGAGAATCTGCAGGGCAAGCGAGGAGACCATCTCTTCGGTCAGTACGATCAGGTCATGGTAGTCCGCGTAGGAGACGTAAAACTCCAGCATCGTGAATTCGGGATTGTGAATCGTCGAGATGCCCTCGTTCCGAAAGTTCCGGTTGATTTCGAACACCCGTGGAAATCCGCCGACGATCAGGCGCTTCAAGTACAGCTCCGGCGCGATGCGTAAATATAAATCGACGCCAAGCGCATTGTGATGCGTGATAAACGGCTTGGCTGCCGCGCCGCCCGGAATCGGATGCATCATCGGCGTCTCGACTTCCAGGAATCCCCGTTCGATCAGAAAGGCCCGGATGCCGGCGATGATCCTGCTTCTGGCCGCGAAGATCTGATGGACCTCGGGGTTGGCGATGAGATCGACGTAGCGCTGGCGATAGCGGGTTTCCACATCTGTCAACCCGTGCCACTTTTCAGGGAGCGGACGGAGCGCTTTGCTGAGAAACGTCAACTGGCGCACCTCGACTGTAAATTCATTCGTCTTGGTGCGAAAGAGCACCCCGGTCACGCCGATCCAGTCTCCGAGATCGAGCTGTTCCGTGACGGTGTAGGCCTGTTCGGAGAGCAGATCCTTCTTGAGATAGACTTGCAGGCGGTCTGATCCGTCTTGCAGCACGGCAAAGCCGGCCTTCCCAAAGCGGCGCAGGGCCACCACGCGGCCTGCGATGGTGCAGGGAATCTTCTCCTGTTCCAAGACCTCTTTGGTCTTCTCGCCGTGCAGCGTGATGAGCAGGCCGGCCCGGTCTTTGACTTCGAAGCGCGCTCCGTATGGAGCTACGCCCGCCTGGCGGAGGTGATCGAGCTTCTTGATCCGTTGTTGCCGCTGTTCGTTCAGTTCATCCATGTCGGTGTCATCCGTCGTTCGTGTGTCTCGTCGCTCACAAGTTGCGCGCGAGACGCGCGCGAATAGCGAGACAGGCGGGACTCAGGGTTGAAGATTCTTGCCAGTCCCGCGCTTCTCGCACGTCGCGCGGGTCCTGCACGAAGGACGAGATTCGTTTCACGAGAGACGGTGGTTTGTTACACATCGTCTTCCAGTTTGCCAATCGCGGCCGGCTGAACGCTGCCTTTCGTGAGCTTTCTTTTTAAATAGGCCTCGATGAATCCGTCGATCTCGCCGTCCATGACGGAGGAGACATCGCCGGTTTCATGGGCGGTCCGGTGGTCTTTCACCATCTGATAGGGCTGGAACACATAGGACCGGATCTGACTGCCCCACGCGATGTCTTTCTTCTCCCCGACGATCGCGTTGAATTCCGCTTCTTTCTTCTGCTGTTCCCGTTCGAACAGACGGGCCTTCAAAATTTTCATCGCCCCGTTTCTGTTCTGCAGCTGAGAGCGCTCGTTCTGGCATTGCACGACGATGCCGGTCGGCAGGTGCGTGATGCGGATCGCCGTTTCGACTTTGTTGACGTTCTGGCCGCCGGCGCCGCCCGCGCGGAACGTGTCGATTCTCAGGTCTTTCTCCTCGATCGCCACTTCGATGTCTTCACTCAACTCCGGATAGACGAAGACCGAGGCGAATGAGGTATGCCGCCGTTTGTTGGAGTCGAACGGGGAGATGCGCACCAGGCGGTGGACGCCGGCCTCCGCCTTTAAATACCCGTAGGCATAGGGGCCGGTAATCGAGAGGGTCACGCTTTTGACGCCGGCCTCGTCACCGGCCAGCAGATCCAATGTCTCGACCTTGAACTTTTTGTTTTCCGCCCACCGCACATACATGCGCAGCAGCATTTGCGCCCAGTCCTGGGATTCTGTTCCGCCGGCGCCCGGATGAATTTCGAGAATCGCGTTGTTCGGATCCAGCTCGCCCGACAACAGCATTTCCACACGCAACGCTGCCAGGCGGGGCTCCAGCCGATTCAGCTCCGCCGTCAGCTCCTGTTCGAGCGCGGCATCGCCGCTTTCGGTCGCCAGTTCCAATAGGGCGTTCAGATCACCCAGCTTGGCTTCGACGTCGCGCCATGTCGCCAGTTCGCGCTCGATTGTCGCTTTCTTTCGGCTGACGGCGGCGGCGGCGCGGGCATCGCTCCAAAAATTCGGCTGCCCCATCTGGGCTTCCAGCTCTTCCAGCTCGGCGGTCATGCGGGCGAGGTCAAAGATGCCCCCGTAACTCGGAGACTTGCTCTCCGATGGCGCGGACACGGACTTGCACGTAATCAAACAACATTGAACGATCTTCCTCCCGTTACGCGGGCTCGATAGCGGTTGTGCCGGGGGCGGGTTCCTCCGTGCGGAAGTAACCGTACAGGCACAGAAACGCGCAGATTATAGCACAGCCGTAGGCAAACACATCTCCGTAGTAGCTATAAAAAGTGCGGGAGTTCCTGATCGGGATTGCGGCCTTCAGCGCATGTTCCGTGAACAGAGGCGTCGCGTCCAGGATGCGGCCGTACGGATCGATAAAGCCTGAAATTCCGGTGTTGGCAGAACGCGCGAAGGCCAGATGATTTTCCACTGAACGGAAGACGACCATGGAGAAATGTTGCGCAGGCGCCGACGATGGCCCGAACCAGCCGTCATTGGTGATGGTGACGAGAAACTCCGCGCCGTTGTCTGCAAACTGACGGACCAGATCAGGGAAGATCACTTCATAGCAAATGGCTACGCCGAACTTCACGGGCCGCGAGCCGGCCGGACTGCCGCCGCGCAACGACTTGGGCGTGAACGACAAAATCGTCGGGCCCGGTCCGGCTTCGAAATCGCCGATCCCTTCCACCAACTTGTCGAGAAAGAACAGCAGCGACGACTTCAGTGGAATATATTCTCCGAACGGAACCAGATGGTGCTTGTCGTACCGGCCGAGCAGGGCGCCGTCTGTCCCCAGTAGATAGGCGCTGTTCAAGAGATAGGGTCTACGGTCCGGATAGAATCGTAACGCCGGGCTTCCGGTGAGGATCGGCGCTTGTGCGCGGGCCGCCCACTCAATGAGCTTCAATTGGTAGTCCCGTTCCCGTTCCAGGACGAATGGCGTTGCCGCTTCCGGCCAGACGACCAGGTCCGTGCCGATGCCCAGCTTGGCGGTCAGCCGGTCGAATCGCTGCATGGTCTCATCGCGGTACTCGGCATCCCATTTCACGGCCTGGTCGATGTTGGGTTGCACGACCCCTACGATAATGGAGGATTTCGATTGTGTGGAGTGTTCCTCCGTTAGCACGGAGGAGCTGTAGAGCCATGACAGTAGCATGAGGACTGCCGCAGTCGTGAGCAATTCCCATGGGAGCTTGACCGGGTGAAAGCCACGAAAGAATGGCATCAACCATAAGATCAGCTCGGCAATGGCCAGGTTGACCAGCACGATCAAGAAGGAGACTCCGTAGACCCCTGTGTGATCCGCAATCTGAATCAGGTCCAAATTCTGGTATTGCGAATAGCCAAGAAGGCACCAGGGAAGGCCCGAGAGAGCATAGGTGCGGATCAGCTCAAGCGCGACCCAGAAACAGGGGGCAAAGAAAATCCCGTAGCGTGGGATCAGCTCCCGCAGCCAGACGACGGCCAGACTGTAGAGTCCCACATAGAGTCCTAGATAGGCGGTCAGCAGTAGGAGGATGGCATAGCTGACGGGGAGGGGAACCTTGCCGTAGGTCGTCATGGCCGTGACGACCCAGGCCATGATGCCGGTAAATCCGATAAGGCCGGTCAGCCATCCGATCCAAAAGGCGCGCCGCCGGGAGCACTGATCGAGGGCCAGATGCAGCGGAATCAGGGCGGCCCAGGTCAGCAACCCGAACTCAAAGTTGGGAAAGCACAGCGGTAGTAAGACACCGCTCGCGCAGGCAAAGAGGATCTGGCGCGAACGAGGCAGGTCCATTGCGGGCTACGATAGCGAAAGCTTCCAGGACTTGCAAGGGAACGGGGAGGGATTGCAAAAGCAACTGCCTTGCCATCCTGAGCGTAGTCGAAAGGGCAACAAATGGCATGAATCATGCGGGCTGAGAATAGCCTTGTGCATGACGAAGAGTTTACTTGACTCAATTCGAGTCGAGGCCTATCGTACCTTTTGTGGGGGGAGTTAACGCCCCGAGGGAATATGGTTCATAAGGGGATCGAGCGTGAGGACGGTGTGCAGGACCAGCTTGTACTGGGAAGCCTAAAATCCTCCCAAGGTCTCCGTCGTACCTAATCGTCCTCGGTTAGGTGCGTGCTCCTCCCACCCAAATCTCTACATCGGTCATTGCCTGCCCATACTGCGCTCATCTGTTTGTACAGTTGAGGGGCGGTCGTTTTGCTTTTCGCCGCTCGTGAAGCGTATCTCGTATCTCGCAAACACAAATAGATCTAAACACATTCTTTCCGTCCTGCGCTTCACGCTCGCTCGCCTCGCGGCGAAGCCGATGGCCTCGCTGAGTCGAAGCGGGCTTCACGAGATACGGTTCACGAGAAATGCGCTGACGGGCTCGCGTTGCCATTCCTGCTGGGTTGGGGGAGGGGTGACGAATACCGCCTGCTATACTTTCATCAAGATGAATGTCTACGGCCTACTCAGTCTCTTGCTCTGTCTGGTGTTGTTTCCGGCAGTGGGAACGGCTGGACTCTATCAATGGACTGATGCGCAAGGGAATCTCCATATTACCGATACGCCGCCGCCGGTTCCTGAAAAGAAGTCGGCGTCCATCGTTGAGGCGGCCCCACCGGTTTCTCAATTTGCGCCACAGAAAAAGATGTCGACAAAGGGTCAGGCTTCGGTGGGACGACCCCAGGCTGAAATTCGCCCTGTGCCGGATTTAACGTCTGCCCCGCAGTCGTCTCGTAATGTGAGAAATCACTCGATGCTTGGCAAGCTGAACCAGGCCCAGGCGACAACGACAAGTCCTTGGCAGGTATTTGAAGGGAATTCGGCAAGTACCAAGGCCGCTGTTCAGCGTTGGACCGACGAAAAGGGTATTGAGCACTTCGTCGATGCCGTGCCGGACACGCGACGGCGCTAGCCCGGAATGCGTATAAGAGACTTCAGGATGTTTCCCTCTATGCTGTATTTTCTTGTTCTCATAGGAGTCGTCATCGAAGGGCTGTTGCCGTGGGATTTGGCTGCCGCGCTCCCCCGTGTACCTGCCGAGTTTTCAGAAGATGGACGCATGGCCGTTGTGCAGACGGCCGGCGATCTCGCTATCTGGGACATCGAGGCCAAAATCCTTGCCGGGAAGGTTCCGCAAATCCAGTGCGATCAGGTCAGATTCTTGAAACAAGACGGCTGGGTGTTGTGTGCGGGAAACGGCGTGACGATCTATGATTGGAAGCGTCAGATGGCTGTGGCCAAGATCCCACCGGAAGGGAAGCAAGCCATGCGCGTGTTGGCCTATTCGCGCGAGGCGGATCGCATGGTCGTTCGTCAGGGCAATGAGGCGGTCAGCGTCTGGCATATCGGCGATAAGTTGATACCGCTGAAGCATATTCCGCTTGATGCTGAAAAGGACGTGCTCTCGGCTGCCGCGTCGCCCGATACGAAGACACTGGCGGTGACACAGGGCCGGAAAATTCTCCTCTATGACCTACAGGGCACGGCCGTGCGCGATATGGTGATGAAAGAAGGGCACCCGCACGATCTGCTCTTTGCGCCGAACAGTTCGATGTTGGCGGCGAGTATTGGGAATACGATACTGCTGCTTGATACGGAACAGCGTACGATTCACGCGCGTGCTACGTTGACGAGCGCAGAAGGCGCGCGCGGCCGTTTGGTGCCTCGTGTATTTTCACTCGACGGCAGCCGGCTTGTGGCGGGCAACGGGCAATGGAGTTATCCGGTCTTCGAGGTCGAGTCGGGCAAGTTGCTGGCTTTGACGGAATTCACCTATGTGGATCGGGCACGGCGCGCGCGCTCCAGTATACAGCTCCACACGGCCGATATTTCCGATGACGGTGACTATCTGGTCGGACAGCCGGAACATCCTTCCACGCTGCAGATCTGGAATCTGCGGACCGGTACGATGTTGCCGGAGCTTTGCGGAGATGACTGCCGTAACATGGGGCCAGGTGTCACGCTGCTCAGATGGTCGCCTGATGGGTCGAAGATTCTCGCGGAGATGAATGGCGGGCGGAATGCCGAAGTGGCCGGGAAGGTGTCTCTCTGGGACGTCAGTACGCGCGCCCCTGAACTTGTTCTGGACCCCAGCCAACCTCAAGCGAAAATCCTCGCCAAACGCGCGGCGCCGCCGTCTCCGCACGCTGCCGGATCCTCTGCTCCCTCGGCCGGTTCGGCGTTTGTCCATGCATCGGCGCTACGCACGATGGCGACCTCTCCCACGGCCAATCTCCTTGTCACAACCGGCGATGACGGTCTGCTGAAGGTCTGGAATCCAGGAAAAGGAACGCTCTTGCGCCGGCTCAAGCTGGCCGCGCCGGCCAGTGCGCTGGGGTTCAGCGCCGATGGGACCATTCTGGCGGCGGGCACCGCTCAGGGAGAGGTCCGTCTGTGGGACACCCGGACATGGCGTGAATTCCCACCCTATTCGAACCGGCAGGGGCAGATCAATGCGCTGCAATTTCTTTCCGGTCATCGATTGCTGGCCATTGCGGGAGAGCAGCCGAAGGTGTCGATCGTGGATTTGAATACGCGCGAGGCGGTGAAGGAACTCGTGCATATGAGTGTGTCCGAGTCCTGCGATGCGAAGGGATGTGTCAGAAAGCGGACGACGCAAGCGGAGGCTGTGCTCACGCTGGCCCTGTTGGACGGCAGTCCGTTCCTATTGACCGCTTCACAGACCGGACAGGTCGCCTGGGACATCGAGACGTGGACCGAGATCGACAGGCCCGCGGGATTTCCTGAAAATTGGTCGGGCCTTGGATGGAGGCGTTCCTATCTTGCCACCACGGCCCGCACCAGGAATCCCATGGCATCTGCCCTCACGGTGTGGGATCCGAGACGCAACGGCCCTGTCGCCGGCCTGGATATATTCACGAATGGAGACACTGAAGTCGTCGAGAAAGGCGCAACGCTGGCGCTGGGTGCGTCCTTGGCCGTCGATCCGTCGAATCGATGGGCCGCTACAAGAGTCGGAGAACAGGTGTCCGTGTGGAATCTGGAGGATCAGGAAAAAAAGAAAACATTCTCGGTGAAAATGCCCTACTATCTGCATTGGACAGGCGACGGGAAACATTTGGTCGTTTCTACGCTCGACCGGAAAGTGCTGGTCTGGTCTGCGGAGACGATGGAACCCGCGCACTTCCTTCTGGACCCCGCCGTCACGCAGTAGCCTGCATCGTTCATGCGGTTCCTCGCAAAATGGCTTAAGCGCTCGTTCCTCGTGAAGCGTATCTCGTATCTCGCAGGCAAGGATGTGGGTGTATGCGTTCCTTCTTGCGCTTCACGCTCGCCTCGCTGAGTCGTCGAAGCGGGCTTCACGAGATACGAGCGACGAAGAACACAGCAGCGGATCGGCGATTGCCGTAGAAGCGCTCATGAATAATATGGGTTAAGATTCAATCCCGAGCGCAACACTGCCGTCCGGGTCAAATAAGAAAATTGGCTATAGGGTTTCCTCACGCGGCGGTTCTGTGTACAATGCCGCGCGATTTCAGTTGCACCGTTCTGTGAGGATGAATGACCAAGAAACACTCAACGCCCCCATCGACTGCTGCTTCGACTACCGCCAAGCCATTGTCTGAATCGCCCGCGCAGAAGAAAGCCGCAAAGCCGGAGCAGCAGGTGACCGCCGTCGAAATGGGCGCGCGCCAGCGGGAAATCTCCGTCTCGGAGTTTTTCACAAAGAACCGACATCTATTGGGCTTCGACAATCCGCGCAAGGCGCTGTTGACCTGTGTGAAGGAAGCGGTCGACAACGCGCTGGATGCCTGCGAGGAAGCCGGCATCCTGCCCGATGTTACGGTGCAGTTGGAGATCGCTGCGACCAACGGAACACCGCCGCCGGCCAGTCAAGCCACGCGGTTTCGTATCACGGTGACGGATAACGGCCCCGGCATCGTCCGTCAGCAGATTCCCAGAATTTTTGCGAAGCTGCTCTACGGATCCAAGTTTCACCGCATGAGAATGAGCCGTGGTCAGCAGGGGATCGGCATTTCCGCCGCCGGCATGTACGGCCAGCTGACGACCGGCAAACCGGTGACGATCATTTCGCGCACCGGGCCGCGCGCCGTCGCGCATTTTTTTGAAGTGCAGATCGACACGAAGAAAAACGAGCCGCTGGTGCATGAGAATAAGCAGATTGAATGGGAGCAGCCGCAAGGTACACAGGTGGCGATTGAAGTCGAAGGCAAGTACCAAAAAGGCCGGGCGTCGGTCGACGAATGGCTGGAGCAAACCTCCATCGCCAACCCCCACGTCAAACTGACGTATCGCACACCGGAAGGGGAGACGAAAGAATATCCCCGCACCTATCATGAACTGCCGCCGTCGCCGCGCGAGATCAAGCCGCATCCCTACGGCATCGAATTCGGGATGTTCCTCAAGATGCTGCAAGACACGAAGAGCCACTCGGTGTCCGGATTGTTGGCGGGGGATTTTTGCCGGGTCTCGCCGCAACTGGCGGATGAAATCTGTAAGGCGGCGAAGGTGTCGCCGCACACGAAGCCGCGCGATCTGAAGGGATCGGCCGCCGAAACGTTGTATCGGACCATCCAAGATACGAAGATCATGGCGCCGCCGACGAATTGCCTCTCGCCGATCGGCGAGAAAGCGATTCTGTCCGGCCTCTACAAACAGATCAAAGGCGAGTTCTACACGGCGGTGAGCCGGCCTCCGGCGGTGTATCGCGGCAATCCCTTCGTCATCGAAGCGGGGCTGGCCTACGGGGCTGCGCCTCAGGATCAGAACAAGCCCCGGCAGCCGGCGATGCCGAAAGCGGAAGGCGAACGGGACGAGGAAGATTCGGAACTCGCGCGTGTGATCCGTTACGCGAACCGTGTGCCGTTGCTCTACCAGCAATCAGCCTGTTCGACGTTTAAAGCAGTTCTGAACACGACGTGGAAAAATTACGGTGTTACGCAATCCCGCGGCGCGTTGCCGGGCGGGCCGATGGTGATTTTCGTCCACATGGCGTCGGTCTGGGTGCCCTTCACGAGCGAATCCAAAGAGGCGATCGCCGACTACGACGAAATCCAGAAGGAAATCACGCTGGCTTTGCGCGAGTGCGGACGGCGGTTGGGGCTGTTCTTGCGCCGCCGTGAACGGGCTGCGAGCGAATACCGGCGGAGAAACATCTTTGAGTTGTACATCGAGGAAGTCGTTGAGGCCTGCAATCGCCTCAAGGGCGGCACGCTGCCGAAAGAAAAACTCAAGGCGCAGCTCCAGAAGATCGCCACATCGCGCACCGGCGGGCTGAAGACCGACGAGGCGCTCGGCAGGACCGGCGCAGGGCCTGAAGGCTTGCCTCATTCCATCATCGTGACGGCAGAAGGAGTCGAAGGAGAAGTCGATCTCGCCGCTCGCGTGCAGGCCGATGCCGCAACGGCGCCGGCCGAGCCGAATCCGCCCGGCGATACGGCGCCGATTGCAAAAGAGATCAAGGGGCAGAGAAAGAAAGCGACGAGCATAAAGGCGAACGATGCCAAGCCTCTCAAGGGGAAGGCGGTTCAGATGCCGCTCTTCAGCGGGCCTGATCGACCGGCCCAACCAGATAAACGAGACAAACGAAATAAACCAGACAAACCAAACAAGCTAGCTCCCGCCTCGAAGCCCCGAGGAAAGAAATAGGACGTATGGCCGCCAAACAGAGAAAGACCACCACGGTTGAAAAGAAGCTCATCGGCTTGGCCGATGTCGTCATCACGGCGGCGGAACGGTCGAAGGATCCGACGATTGAAATCCCGATTCGTGCTCTGTCGAATGTTTCGTTCAACGCACGCAAGGGCTTGATCGAGATGGGGAGCAAGAAGCAAGCGCGCTCATTCTTCAACGTCGGCATGGCCAAGAAATTCATGCAGACGGTGTTGGTGGCGGATGCGCTGTCGGAATTGCAGCGGGCGGAGCTGACGACCTCGCTTCGAGAAATTTACTACCGGACGAAACACACCATCCAGGATTCACATGAAAACACGTTCGACACGCAAGACGAATCTGATCCGGTGATTGAGGATCTGGAAGTCTCGCTCTCTGCGTTGCGGGAAGAGCTGCATGTCCGCGCGGAAAACAGCGGCAGCATCGTCGGACCGGTCGTGTTCGGCGATGACGGGGATCGCGTGGATTGTGCCAGGCTGGGCAAGGGCGGCTATTCAGTGCCCTCGATCGTGGAACCGGAATATCTGGAGATCAGGCGCTGCACGGCGGACTTCGTCCTGCTCGTTGAAAAAGGCACTCAGTGGAACCGGCTGTCGGAAGATAAATTCTGGCGGCGCTACAACTGTGTGCTGCTGACGGGTAACGGCCAGCCTCCCCGCGGTGTCCGCCGGTTGGCGAGACGACTGCATGAGGAACACCGGCTGCCCGTCTATGTGCTGGTCGACAACGATCCGTGGGGCTATTACATTTATTCCGTCATCAAGCAAGGCTCGATCAATCTGGCGTTTGAAAGCCAGCGCATGGCGATTCCGAAGGCCAAGTTCATCGGCTTGTCGAGCGCCGACCCCGAACGCTACGAGCTGCCGCGCAACGTCGGTATCAAGCTGAACGACAAAGACATCGCGCGCGCGAAAGAGTTGATGAATTACGAGTGGTTCAAAAAGCCGGCGTGGCAGACGGAGATCAAACGGATGCTTGCGAGCGGGCTCAAATACGAACTCGATGCACTGGCGAACAAGGACTTCCAGTATCTGACCAAGAAGTATCTGCCGAGAAAGCTCAAAGAGAAAGACTGGCTGGACTAGCCTGCCTTTTCGTATCTCGTCGTTCGTGAAGCGTGAAGCGCAAACGGGAATGATTCAGAAGGCTGCTTGCTTGCGAGATACGCTTCACGAGATACGTGTCACGAGCCACGAGAGTTCAACCGAGTGCATCGTGAATAAGCTATGAAAACCGTGCCCGCTTGGACCGCGCCTCTTCGGGACTGGCAGCGCCGCGCCCTATCGGCGGTGTGCGCCCATCCGGCCATGGATTTCCTGGCGATGGCCACACCCGCCGCCGGAAAAACGCGCTTTGCGCTGGCTGTTGCACATCACTATCTGACGACAGGAGCCGCAGTCAGGGTGTTGGTGGTGTGCCCGACCAATCACTTGCGCGGACAATGGTCGGACGCCGCCGGAAAGATCGGTCTGCACCTTGATCCGGCCTTGACGAATGAGCAGGCCGTGGAAGCCTCTGATTATCACGGCGCTGTGGTGACCTATCAGCAGGTCTGCCTGGCTCCGGCGATCTTTCAGCGAGCCTGTAAGAGTAAAAAGACCCTGCTCATTCTCGACGAGCTGCATCACGCCGGCGACGGCAAGAACTGGGGGAAAGCGCTCCGTGCCGCATTCGAGCCGGCGGTGTTCCGGTTGATTCTGTCCGGTACACCATTCCGCTCGGATAACAATCCAATTCCCTTCATTCGATATGAGCAGGGGGAGAGTCGGGCCGATTTTGCCTATGGTTACACCGACGCGATCGGCGACGGCGTGTGCCGTCCGATCGTGTTCCCCAGTTACGAGGGCGAGCTGACCTGGTTTTCCGAAGGCCGTGAGCATACGGCCACGTTTGAAGACGGACTTACGTTTGACCGTCAGCGGGAACGGTTGAAGACGGCGCTGCTGCAAGAGACCTGGCTCGGTCCGGTCATCGCCGATGCCCATGCGCAGCTCATCCGATTGCGCAAGGAAGAACAGCCTGACTCAGGCGGGCTGATCGTGAGCATGGATCAAGACCATGCCCGCTGGGTGGCGGATCTCGTCGGCCGCATCACCGGCGTGAAAGCGGCAGTCGCGGTGTCGGACGATCCCGCCGCATCGGGGGTGATCGAGGAGTTTGCCGGGCACAAGAAACAGCAATGGCTGGTCGCAGTCAATATGGTGAGCGAAGGCGTGGACATTCCGCGCCTTCGTGTCGGCGTTTACGGCACGAACGTACTGACGGAAATGTATTTCCGGCAGGTGGTCGGGCGGTTCGTCCGGATGCAGGACGGGATGCCCAAGCCGCAACGGGCCTGGCTCTATTTGCCAAAAGATCCGGTCCTGGCTCATTACGCCAGGCAGATCAAGGCGGAGCGCGATCATGTATTGGAAGAGATCATGCCGGCCGGCCAGCGGGACCTCTTCGGCCGTGTCACGGTCTCAACGAACGAGTACATGCCGTTGATGGCCGTGGCCAGGGTGGACAGCGTGATCGGCGAGGAGGACGCGAGAGGGGAGAGCCAGACGGCGATTTCAACTGAACCGCCGGTCTCACTCCATGAGCAGAAGCAGGATCTGCGCGAACTCCACCGGCTGCTCGTCAGCGCCGTCGCGAGAGCCGGTGGGATCGATCATCGCCGGCTGAACGCCGAATTGATCGCGCGCACCGGGAGCCGTGTCGATCAAGCCACGGTCGAGCAGCTTCGGAAGCGCATTCAATTACTGGAGCGGTGGAAGGACCAAGGTTACGACGGAAAACGGTGAGTCAGCCACATGGCGGCCGGTCAATTCGTCGCGGCCTCTTTCTCGCGCAGGTACCTGTCGAACAGGAATGTGCCGAACGGAAGAATGGAGGCGACAAAGGCCTGTATGCAAAACCTGTTGTCCCATTGGTATGTGGTGCGCAGCCTGGCTAACTGGCCGACATAGAGCAGAAACAAGATGCCGTGGATCAACCCCACGATTCTGACGGCCAGCGGCATCCCCATGAAGTACTTCATCGGCATGGCGATGCACAACAAGATCAGAAAAGACGTCCCCTCAGCTAATGCGGTCACCCTAAACGCTCGGATTGGATTCATCGGCATCGATCTTTCTGCTTTTCTAAACGAAGTCTGTCGTGACGTAGCATGAATCGCTCGCAGCCGATATGTCTGGACGCGGTTCGTGCGGCGTTCAGGCGGACAAGGTTGCACGCATTGTCATGAACTTTTAGGCAAGTGTCAATGAGACCCGCCGGGATAAGACCTTCAGTCTGGCCCGCCTATTCCTGAACGTGTTTATCATAATTTCAGATCCGTTGCCGGGGCTGCAAGATGCGGCATCAACGACAGACACGAAGGAGCCCTCGGCTTACCCAACGGGCGGTTTTCTCTGGAGGGGTGGGAGTGGAGTAGGGACCGGGGAGTATCGGACAACACAACCCGCGGCCGTCAGGCCGCGAGTTGTGCATGTTCCGTGATCCAACCGGCTTAGTTCGGCGGCAGCATCCAATAGGACCAGCCGAGGATGATCGGCGCTGCCACATACATGGCCGTCTTCCCGAATGAATCGTAGACCCCATAAATCAGAATGGTGGCGATGAAGGCGAAATAGATCCAGCCGATTCCCCGATAGCTGGCACTGTGGTCGGCCGCCAAAGCGAGGGCTGGTGATCCAAGGATCAATCCGGCTGAGAGTGTAGCGATCCGTTTCATCGTGGTCTCCTTCCAAGAATAGGTAAAAGGACCGGAAATGTCGCTGAAACAGGGGAGAGTTGCGGACACAAGAACGCCCTCGTAGCGATGGAGCGCCAGGAGGGCGTGTGCTGCTCTCGGATGAGGTTCTCTGGGGGGTCGGAAAAAACTAGCCAGAAGTCACAGAACACCTCTTTGTCTAATCGGCTGAGTCATGCTGATCCTTCCAGTCGAGGAAGTCAAACCAATCGCCGTCTGGAGCGAACCAAGGCAGTTGCCCCTGAATATTTCCCCCCGGGTCATGCAACGTCTTCTTGCCAGGGCGTTTCGTTTCCAGCCCTCGGCAGCATCATATCCAAGCGTGGAGCGAAAGCATTTGGTTTAGAGGCCGACGGAGGATGCATCGAAATCCCGGGCATCACGCCGTATGCAGAGAAGAGGGGGCAGGGCGGGGCTATCCCTGATTTCCCTTTGTCGTTTTGCAAGTCTGTTGATCGTGACGGGTAGTCACTTGCAAAATGCAAGTTACTGTAGTACATTCTCCGCCATGAAGTTCGAACGGTCCTCATGCCCCATCACCAACGTCCTGGATCTTCTCGGAGATAAGTGGACATTGCTGGTGATCCGGGATCTCGTTTTAGGCAAAAGGCGCTATCAGGAATTCATAGACTCTCCGGAGGAAATGGCGTCAAACATTCTGGCGGACCGATTGAATAAGTTGCAGACGGCCGGTCTTGTGAGCCGGCGCGCGTATCAGAAAAATCCGGCCCGCTACGAGTACTTCCTGACGAAGAGAGGAAAAGAACTCGAACCGATCTTGGAGGCGATCCTTGTGTGGGGGAAGAAGCAGTATCCCGGCACGAAGAAGTTTCCGCGAGTCAGGCGCCGTTGAGGTGGGCGACGGCTGCGGGAATCCATTGTTCGACGTAGGTCAATACCAATCAACCAAAAGGAGGAACGAACCATGCCGTTGTGGAAAGTGTATCATCCCGTCGGAGCATTTACCGCGGAGGAGAAAAAGGCGCTGGCCAAGCAGGTGACGGACGTGTATGCGAGCATCCCGATCCCCAAGTTCTATGTGGTTTTTATTTTTGAAGAGGTCGCCAAGGACTCGTGCTTTGTCGGTGGCGAGCCGCATAACAGATTTATTCGATTCAAGATCGACCAGATCGCCAGGACACTCCCCGGGCCGGTCTTGAGAGAATGGTGGGTCCGGACCCTTGATACGGTTATCGCTCCCTTCGTGAAGGACAGGGGATACGACTGGGAGGTTTCTATCGACGAGACACCGTGCGATCTGTGGTCCCTTCAAGGGGAACTGGCTCCGCCGTTTGAATCGGTGGCTGAGAAACGGTGGGTGAAGGAAAATAAGGCAAGTCCCTATACGTTGGCGGAGAAGCTTCCTGTCAATCTCATCCTTGCACCCGGCGTCGCGGATCGATAGGTTTCTGATTTGCGCCGCTCGTCTCTCGTGAAGCGACGGACGGACAAAGAGCACCTCAGTCGTTGCCCGCGAGATACGCTTCACGGGAATCGGTCGGCGTATGTTCTTTCATGAGATTGTTTTCATGTCGCTCTAATCTTGTCTTCATGTGACAGGACTATGGTGGAGTCACTGACGCGACGTTCACGCCGATGGCAGAGACTATAGGAGAAGGAGGAGGGAACATGAAACAGATGATTACATCTACACCGGTGGTGAGATTGGGAGTGAAGAGGTTAGCGCCGCACCATCTATGGGAGTTGGCCGGCAGATTGTTCCGGCTCAATGCAGAGCGGTGGCAGCGGCGGGCGCTGTTCTACGAGCGGCACCGCGACTACTTTCCTCGGTTATCTGCCGGTCGATTCGTCGAACGGTGCCGTCAATTAGAAGCAACGTACCGGCGGCTTGCGGAGACCATGTTCGCGCTACCGACCAAACGCCAGTGGGCGCCGGTCCGTACGATGGTTTTGCGGAGAAAACAGGGCGGAAGGACCATGCTGTCCGATCACCGGACATTGATCTCAGTTCAGTAAGAAGCCAGGGATTCGCATAAGAGCTTTGTCTGGCGTCTGCCTTCCCTCCGCCTTGCGCCGACTTTTCAGCGGGTGCTAAGATCCGTTCGGGAAGGGCTATGGTTGAGGCCAAGGTTGAGTTCCGGAAACAGGTGACTCGCCTCCTCTGAACCTCAGCCTCAGTCTGAACCCGTTTTCTCTCGAACTATGCCCAATATCACCTTGCTCGTTTCTCCCAGTTGCGGCGCCTGTCCTTCGGCCAAGAGCCTATGGAAGCAGTTGCGCGTGAAGTACAGCTTTTCCTATCGGGAAGTCGATATTACAACCAAAGACGGTCAGGAACTGGCCGACCGCCATTCTGTGCGGGCGGTTCCCGCCACCATCATCGATGGACGATTGACCTTCGTCGGCGTTCCCAGCCGGGAGAGTGCGGAGAAGGCCATTCTATTGAAGATCAAACAGCGGGAAGGATAGCGATTCATGGACGAAGACGAGAACGAACTCCCGGACCTTCCGCTCATCGACAAGGGGCCTCCGCCGGATTGTCCGATCTGCGGCGATCCGATGGGCTTTATCGACGGCGACTGGGCCTGCGTCGACTGCAACGGCGAATTGCTGGGCCCGGAAACAGGCTAATTGCGTTGCTCGTGAAGCCCGCTTCGACGACTCAGCGAGGCGAGCGTGAAGCGTATTTCGCAAGCAAAGATGGGACACGCATTCATTCTATTCTGCATTTCACGCTTCACGAGATACGCTTCACGAGATACGCGTTAGATGCTCCGCATCGTCACCGGGCCGTTCCATCCTGCCCTCGATCACGCGCTCGTAGAAGATGTGCGCGCGCTCAAGGCTGATGATCCCTTTGCGCTGCTCGCCATCATCGTGCCCTCCGCTTCTCTTGCCGACCGGCTGAAGCGATTTCTGGCTATCGAATCGCACCTCCCGCTGCTCAACCTCCATGTGCTGACGTTTCATCAATTCGTGTTGCGGCTGCGGGATGATCTGGCGCGAAGCGGGCAACCGATCCCGCCGATGCAGCTGGTCGACGATTTCTTTTTCGAGCAACTCCTTCGCCAAGTGGTAAACCGACACCTGCCGGGCTTGGAAGCTGCGGCGAAGCTGCCGCCTTCACCAGGAACCTGGAAAGGGTTGTGGGCCACGGTGCGGGATCTAAAAGACGGGGTGGTGGACCCGGCGATCGTGTTGAAGGCCGTGACGGAAGGGCTCTTCGAGGAGGACGACCGCGCCTGGCTGCAAACGCTGTTTAGGCTGCAAGCTGCCGTGATCGAAGGAGGCCGATCGCTCGGGGTGGGATCGGCGGACGATTTGATTGCTTCGCTTGGCCAGGACCTCTCGCAATCGTCTCTGCTGACTCGCTTCACGCGCCTGTGTTTCTATGGTTTTTACGATCTGCTGCAAGTCCAGCTGTCCTTCTTCCAATCGATCGCGCGCTGCGCGCCGACGACGCTCTATGTCCCGCTGGGGCCCGGCCGGTCGTATGATTTTTCCCGCCGGTTCTTCGAACGATATCTGTTGCCGCTGGCAGAGACACATGAGGATCGGAGCGAAGTGTCCGATGCCGGTACTTCGTCCGCGCCGGTCGAATTGTCCGTCACGAGTGTCATCGGGGCGGAGGAAGAACTGGCCGCTGTGTGCCGGGAGATTCTGACGCTCGTCGAAGTCCATGGCTATCGATTCGATGATGTCGGCGTGGTCGCGCGCTCGTTCGATCTTTATCGGGCCAAACTGCAATCCGTATTCGATCGGCACCTCGTGCCCTTCACCTCCACCGCGGGACGGCCTCTGGCGCGAGAGCCGCTTGTGAAGGCGCTGCTGCAACTGGCCTCGCTTCCGTCGAACGACTTCGAGCGGTCGGCTGTCTTGGACGTGGTGGCCTCGCCGTTCTATCGAGGATCTGGAGATGGGCATCCGGCGGTTGAGCGTAGGCCTGATCGGTGGCGGCTTGCGGTCTCGACGCTGGGTATTACAAAGGGATCAGCGGAATGGGCGCGGTTATCGGCTTCTACGGCTTCCTCCATTCTGATAGAGGCTGCTGCCGATCACGAAGACAACGGTGTAAGAGCGACGCCCGCGCATGATCGTGAACAAGTTTCCCTCCTATCGATTCTTGTGACGAACTTGATTCACGATTGCGACCGTCTGCCCCGGCGCGGATCGATCGGGCAGTTAACCGATGCGTTTGCCGAATTGGTTCACGGACATTTCGCGATCCCGGGCTGGACGGAATCGGAATCGTCGGATGCCCAGGATGAGACGGATCAGATGCGTATCGGCGAAGCCGTCACACGCGCGCTTGATCGATTGTCGGAACTGGACCAGGTCGGCGCCGATCTTACATGGGAAGAGTGGACGGAACTCTTTCGGCTGGTGTTGGAAGACCAGACGCTTCCCATCGAAGGGAGTCCCCATCGAGGGGTATGGGTGTTCGATGCCATGCAGGCTCGCGGCCTGCGCTTTCGCGCGCTTTTCGTGATGGGCCTCAACGAACAGCTGTTTCCTCGCGTCGTGCGCGAAGATCCGTTTTTGCGGGACCGGCAGCGTCTCGTCCTGGAGTCCACGCTGGGTTTTCTGATCGATGAGAAACTGGCGGGCCACGAAGAGGAACGGCTCCTCTTCGAACTGCTGAGCCGCGCTGCATCGAATCGGCTCTATCTTTCCTATCAGCGGGCCGACGAAGCGGGCCGCGTCATGGCGCCATCGGCTTTCGTGGCGGCGGCGCAGCGGGACTCCTATTTTGTCGCAAGTCCTGAACGCGTTGTGGCGCGCCGATTGACCGAGCGGGTTGCTTCCCAGCCGGCGATCCAGGAGGTACTTCCGGCGCAGGACCTCGCGGTGAATCTGTTGCTGCACGAGCAAGATGCAGGGCCTCTGCTCGACCATGTGGGACAGCTCCGTGCGTTGTTCGAGCATGGCATGGCGGTTCAGCAGATCATGGAGCGTGATTCGCAAGACTTGGGACCGTTCGACGGCATGGTGGGAGCCAGCAGCGTATCGGATACGCCGCCCGATCAGCAGGAGTTGTCGCCGACTTCGTTGGAGCGGTATGCGACCTGTCCCTTTCAATACTTTGCTGAAAAACGGCTGCGCCTTGAACCGGTCCGGGCCATGCGCCGGGATCATCTTCCGGCGCTCACGCTGGGCACGCTCATCCATGCCGCTTTGCGGCTCAGCTATGAGCGGTTGATTGCCGTACAGTGGCCGGAAGCCGAGGTTGATCGTTCGACTGTGCGGCAAGTCATTGCCGATTCCACCGCCGAGGTGTTCGCCGGCTATGCAGCCACGAGCGGGACAGGGCATGCGCTGCTGTGGATGATGGCGCAGGAACAGGTCATGGCATTGGTCACTCTTGCCGCCGATTCCGATCGAGAGGACTACCGGGAGACCGGCTACAGGCCGAAGGCGTTTGAAATTGAAGCAGAGGGGTTGGTTTCTTTGGGTGGCGGGACACCGGACCTCAAGGTTCACGGCACACTGGACCGTCTCGACGTGCGGCTGAATCCGCCGGGTCTTCGGATCGTGGATTACAAGTTCAAGCAGGGGAGCGAGATGGACACCAAAGATCGCAATTTGGTGTTGGGCGCAGCCAGGGGGGCGCGGCTCCAGCCTCCGCTATATGCCTCCATGACGGTGCCCGCTCAGCCTGTGCCGACTGAAGTGCAATTTGTGTATCTGGCCCCGCGCTGGGATCCACCGATTGCACGGTCGATCTTCGAGCGCGCAAGTCTGTCAGGCAAGACCGGAGAGATGATCACGCAGACGATTCGAACCCTTGTGCAGGGCATCGCGCGGCAAGAGTTCTTCATCCTGCCGGATGCCTATTGTGACCAGTGCGTGTTTTCCGCTGCCTGCCGCCGCTACGATTCCACCGCATGGTGGAGGTCCTACCGTTCGCCGGAGGCCAGGGCGTTGCGCCGGTTGCGAAAGTTACAGGTGCAGGATGAATGAGGGAACGCCCCTGTCGGATGCCCAGGATCGGATTCTGGCGCAAACGACATGGGATCGGAATGTGGTCGTGAGGGCCGGGGCCGGCACGGGCAAGACCACGATTCTCGTCAACCGGATGCTCAATCTTCTGATGCGGGAGCCGCAGCCGTTGGCGATTACCGAGATCGTGGCACTGACCTTCACCAACAAGGCTGCGACGGAGATGAAACAGCGGCTCCGGCGGGAATTGACCAAACTCGCCGAGTCTGCCGATGAGTCGTTGTCGGCGCTCTTGCGCGCGCGGTATCAGTTGTCGTCCGATCAGGTGAAGGAACGGGCCGAACGGGCGCTCGCGCAGTTCGAGAAGGCGCAGATCGGGACGCTGCACAGTTTTGCCGCGCATCTCTTGCGGTTGCATCCGCTGGAGTCCGGCCTGGATCCGTCGTTTCAAGAAGACGACGGCACACGATTCACCGAACTGTTCGATGCCCGGTGGCAGGCGTGGCTGGCGGAGGAACTCGGAGCGACGGGGCGGCATCATGCGCAATGGAGGAGGGTACTGGCCGGGACGAGCCTCGATGACTTCTATGACCTGGCCGTCACGTTGGCCGGCGAGTCGATGGATGCGCAGGAGCTTGCGCGCCAATGCCGGGCGGCGTCGATCGACAGTTCGGTTCGTGACTGGTTGGAGCGTCTGCGCGCAACAGCCGATGGTTTGTCGACCAGCCGCGTGAAGGCCAAGCAGGTGAAGGCAGACAAGATGCTGTCTGCCGCATCCCGATGTCTTACGGTAGTGCTGGATCATGGGGCCCAGGGCATGGAGCGGCTGTCTGATGACGACCGCGGACTCCTGGAAAAGGACATCGGCAAACCAACCAGCGGCTGGGACGAACGGGCGTTTGCCGAAACCAAGGCGGTGGTGTCCGTTGCGCAGCAACTGCTGTCGGTGAATCAACCCTACATGAGCGATCTGTTCGAACTACTGGGGCCGTTTCTCAGCGGGGTCAGGCAGTTCTTCCTGGCCTCCGGGTGGATTTCATTCGACGGGCTCCTGACTCGCGCCAAATCCTTGCTGCGCGACCATCCCTCGGCGAGAGCCAGGATCAAACACAGTTATCGCGCCATTCTCGTGGATGAGTTCCAGGATACGGACCCGGTGCAATACGAAATCGTCCTCTATCTGGCCGAGCGGATGGGCAGCTCGAAGCAGACCTGGCAGGATCTCGAACTGGAGCCCGGCAAACTGTTCATCGTCGGCGATCCCAAGCAATCGATCTACGCGTTTCGTCGGGCCGATATCGAAGCGTTTGAGCGGGTTGTGGACAAGGTTGTCGAAGGCGGAGGGATCGTTCATTCGCTCGTGACGAATTTTCGCAGCGACGACGCGGTGCTGTCGGTGGTCAACAACCTGTTCGATCGGCTGTTTGTCGCCGAACCACACATTCAGCCTTCGAACGAGCGGTTATTCGCGCAGCCGCAACGGAAGCCTGAGCTGTCCTCCTCCGGTGTGCGGATCAGGCTTGTCACTGCCGAGTCTGACGCGGAAGATTTCGATACGGCCGCCGCCACACGCGCGGAGGCCGACCAGTTGGCCCGCTGGATCAAAGAGGAATTGCTCGCCGGCACAACCGTCTTCGATCGTGACCGGAGGCCGGTGCCTCTGCAACCGGGGCACATTGCGCTGATCTTCAGAAAGTTGACCCAGGCTCAGGATTATCTGGATGCGCTCCGCCGGTGGGATATCGCGTATCTGACAGACGGAGAGAAGCATTTTTATCGGCGGCAGGAAATCATCGATCTGGTGAATCTATTGCGAGTACTCGACAACCCACACGATCGCATCGCGCTGGCCGGTCTGCTCCGGTCGCCGCTCGGCGGCGTGGCGGACCGGGACTTGCTGGCGCTACGGCAACTGGATGCCTTGGATATCACCAGGCCGGAGGCGCTTGCGCGCTGGGCTCATCCGCAGGCCGGTACCGTGAGGACGTTCTATGAACGGCTGGCGGAGTTGCATCGTCTCGCGCCGCTCCGCCCGGTCCCGGATGTGTTCGATCTGATCTTCAAACGGCTGCCGGTCCTTGAATTGGCGGCGGCGTCGCTGCACGGCGAACAGGCGGTGGCGAATCTCTTAAAGGCGCGTGACATGGCCGAGGAAGTCGCCGACCGGCCGCATCTCACGTTGACAGGTTTTGTGGATATGATGCTGGAGCGTCTCGACGAACAGCCGGACGAAGCGGAAAGCGCGCTGGCCGAAGCGTCGCTCGATGCGGTGCGAATTCTGACGATTCACAAGGCCAAGGGACTCGAATTTCCGGTCGTCATTTTACCCGGAGTGCATCAAGGCGCACGAACGCCCCGCAAGGGGCCGTCTGTGCAGCATGATTGGTCGAGCGGGTGCTACGGGGTGTCGCTGGGGTCGCAGCGCAATCTGGGATCGGTCCTTGTCGGAAACAAAATGGCGGCGCGCGAGGAGGCGGAACAGCGGCGGCTGTTGTATGTGGGGATGACGAGAGCCCGCGATCTGTTGGTGCTGTCCGGCGGTCTTGTCCGAAAGCCCGGGCGCGATGCGGTGTTGGGGTTGCTGCAAGAGGCGGTTGGGAGCGAGGCCTTCGAGGGAGCAGGCGCCGACATCGAGGTTGGAGCCGCGCGCATGGCCCGCACCATCGTGCCCGCGACGACGACGAATCGGCGGAGGCCTCGCAAAGCCGTGGCTTCTGTTGCGGCCCCGTCGTTGCCGGCGTTGATTGAGCGATACGCCATCAGGCACACGAGCCGAATGGAGAGCCGCAGCCTGGCTCGACAGTTGACTCCGTCGCGGATGCATGGCGGCCGTCTCGTTGGCCAAACGGTACGAAGCCGGGAGCACAAAACGGAGGGGTATGGGCGCTTCGTCGGGATCTGCGCCCATGCGTTGCTGGAACGCTGGGACTTCTCCGTCGTGACGCCGCCTGCTGTGACGGAACTTGAATTGCTCTGCCGTCAGATTGTTCCACCGGAAGCGGGCTGTCGCGAAGCCGTGCGGGATGATCTCGCGTCGCTCATGAGTTCATTTCTGTCGTCGGAATGCTATCGGCGTTTGCAGGGGGCCGAGATTCTGGGCAGGGAAATTCCCTTCATTATTCCCTGGCAAGATGGACAGGTCATGGAAGGGGTGATCGATCTGATGTATCGTCTGGACGGAAGGCTCTGGATTGCAGATTATAAGACCGATCAGATCGCAGCTGCCGAGGCACAGGTGAGGGCGCAGCAGTATGCGCAACAAGCCGAAGCGTACCGGGCTGCCGCTACCCGCTGTTTGGGCGGCGAGGCCGCTTCGTTTGAGTGCGTGTTTTTGCGGCCGGGCGTGCGGGTTGAATTATGACCTGTATGGGGCACGATGGTTCGTCGTGAACCAGGTAATTCTGTGCGACAGGCGCGACTCACGTGACGCGCAAGTTCGGCTCTTGCTGGTCTCGCTTGTCCCGCCAATCTTGCCATTCTCGCGTGAGTGGTGCATTGGCAGTTGCAGGAGAAGCGCTCTTATGTAGCTCGGGCTAAGAAAGGAAATCGGCATGGCGGCTAAGCGGCGCCGGGACATCTCTCCGGAAGCGTTCGCGCAACTCGTGCGGCAGGCCATTGCCGACTTGCCGCCTGCGTACGCGAAACTGATGGAGTCCGTTGCCGTGATGGTGGAAGAAGAACCCCCGCGCGACGTACTCGAGAATCTCGAACTCGACAGTGAGGACGATTTACTGGGGCTTTATCAGGGCCAGTCGTTACTGGAGGATTCGTTCTTCGCCTCGGGCGGGACGGAGCCGGCGAAAATTTCCATCTACCGCGGGCCGATCCTGCGCCAATGTGAAAGCCCCGAAGAAGTGGTGCAGGAGGTCTATGACACGGTGGTGCATGAATTGGGGCACCACGTCGGCTTGGATGATGATGAGATGCCGTATTAAAAATAGGGTTGAGTTTTTAGTTTATCGGAGGCTGGTACAACTCAACACTCAAAGCTTCGTCCTGGGCAGGGGAGCGGACGACGCTTTGTAGAATCCCCAGCTCAGCATGACGATTCCGATGAGCACCATCGGCGTCGAGAGTGCTTGTCCCATGGTGATCGGGCCGAATATAAATCCCATCTGCTGATCCGGTTCTCGAAAAAGTTCCACGATCATCCGGCAGATTCCGTAGCCGGTGAGAAAACTCCAGAAAATGGTTCCCGGCGGCGTGTTCCGCCGCCCGATGATCCACAGCACCGTAAAGAGCAGCAGGCCCTCCAGTCCGGCCTCATAGAGTTGGGACGGATGACGGCACGCCGGCCCGCCGGTCGGAAACACCATACACCAGTCCACATCAGTCGCCCGCCCATAGAGTTCGCCGTTGATAAAGTTGCCCAGCCGGCCGAAGCCGAGTCCAATCGGCGTGACTGAGGCGGCGAGGTCTGCGATCGTATAGGCGGGAAATCCGCGGCGCTTACTGAACCAGAGCAGAGCTATGATTGTGCCGAGCAGGCCGCCGTGAAACGACATGCCGCCTTCCCACACGGCGAAGATCTTCAAGGGATTCTGCGAATAGTAGGGGAAGTTGTAAAACAGGGTGTAGCCGATTCTTCCGCCCAGAAAGACGCCGAACGCCGCGAAGACGACCATGTCGTAGATGTGATCAGGGCCGAGGGGCAGGGCCTTCGCCGCCGCCGTTCTTTTGATGAGCAGGTACGCGGCCGTGAGACCGATCAGGTACATCAACCCATACCAACGGAACTGGAGAGGACCGAGTTCTAAAAAGACCGGATCGATATTGGGAAAGGGAATTGCGGCGAATGAGCCCACTCGTCCTCCAACAATCGTAGCTGAAGGGATCATAGGGGAGCAGGCAGTGCATTGCAAGCCAAGCGGCCAGGCTCCGCAAAGTGGCTCCAAGCGGCGAACGGCAGGGGGGCTGTTGGATTTCTGAGACGACTGTGTTGTGACTGTTGGCAAAATTAGCCCCTTTGTTAATCGGAGCTAATCGCCGGAGGCATAGTCCACGTATTTAGGCTAAATCCGCGCTGGCTACGGGTTGGCACGATTTCTGCTGAGAGAGGATGTATCAGAGGAGAGATCGCCCAGGCGCCTCTTCACCATGATTCATTATATTATTCGTAGGAGGTTCACTATGTCGGAACAGGGAAAGCAAGCGGCAAAGGTTGCGGCGGTGCTCGCCGGTGGAGCGATTCTTGGCGCGGGGCTCGGGCTGTTGTTTGCTCCTAAGGCTGGCGCGCAAACCCGCCGTGACCTCAGCCGGTATGCCAAAAAGGCGCAAGTCCAAGCGCTGCGCCTGGGCCGCTCGATTCAGTCGGGCGCGAAAGAAGCTATAAATGTCCGCAACAATGGGGCGAAGAACTGCGAAGAGCCGTCGGTTCTCAGTGCGGCGCTGAACTGAGTCCTGCATGATGCCATAACCGGCCTGTTTCCCCGATTGGTCGTGGAACAGGCCGGCTGCTGAGTTGCCTGCTTGAATCGCTCCTGCCCCGATGCTACAGTTTCGCCGCTCTCGTGTTCCCCAACAGTGACAACTCGCCCGCTGGTCGTGCGATTACCGGTCACGGTGATGGTCAGGAGTGCCATCGTCATTGTGATGCCGGTTGACGATTGGTGTATGACGTGACTGTTCGGGGACAGTTGCCGGAGTGGCGGAATTGGTAGACGCAAGGGACTTAAAATCCCTCGGGCTCACAAGGCCCGTGCCGGTTCGATTCCGGCCTCCGGCACCAGTCGTATGAGAATCAGGTCTGTGCCGCAAACGAACCGATTGAGGGATGCATGGATACAAAGGGGATTGTGTCACTGGTTGCCGGTATTACACTCTTATTTTTCGTCATCGGGGTCGGAGCGTGGGTGATGACATCGCCGCTGGAAGCCAGTGAAACGCAGGCGAAGCGGTGCAATGACTATGTGGATGAGTTGGATATGGTGAAGAAGTACAACTGGTTCTGGACTCCCTATCACCGGCGAATGGCCTTCAACGATTGCGTCACTAAGAAGTTGGGCTCGTCGCCGCAACCATAAAGAAACTGTTCCGCCGGAACTCTTGTCCTGCTGGGATGGCGGAGTGAGATCGATCGGTTGTGTTCGACAGCCAATCAGTGTGAAAATTCGTGTGTGCCTGGAAGATACGATGAGGGAGCGGATTTTTCGCCATCCGTGAAACGTATCTCGTGAAGCCCGCTTCGACGACTCAGCGAGGCGAGCGTGAAGCGAGACGGAAATGGAGTTCGGCTCATCGTTGTTTGCGAGATACGAGATGCGCTTCACGAGATACGTGCATTCGAGCAGTTTCTCGGCAAGGTGCCATTTTCGAATGCGGGTTAATATTCGTCGATTTCATCCGTTTCATCGATCAATTCTGCCGTGATCTCAGCCGGTTCGCCGGTCCACTGAGTCAGAGGGATGCCTTTGGCTTTCAGAATGGCTTCCTGTTCGGTTCCCGCCGCAAGGGTCAGTTCATAATTAATCGTGTGCCGCACTTGAAACATTCTCATAGCGTCTCCTGTGATACCGGCGCTGCCGGCATAACTGAACAACTCCACGGTTCGTCATGTAAGGAGCGAACTGGTTTTTATCCTAAGTGCGACGGTATTGGGAAGTCCAATTGAAAATGCAGGCTTGCCCCGGAGCGATGGAGCGGCTCTGTTCTTGGTGTGCCGTCGGTTCTGAGGGACTGGCGCAGCTGGTGGGAAAAGTATTATCATAAGACCGATGGATAATGGGCAGGCTCCTGAGAATCTGTGTGATAGAGGAGGTGCTGTATGGCTGCCAAGCACGCGTGTCCCTCATGCAAGGCCGATAATCCCAAACGGATCAGTGAGATCGTTGAGCAGAAGTCAGCCGCTGGTGTAAAGCCAGGACTGGCTGCCCAATATAACCCTCCCCGACAGCCCTGGGCCTATCTCCAGGGATTTCTACTCGCCGTTCCGCTCTATGCCGGTATTATGCTGTCTCTCACCTCTCCGGGGGAATCGGAGGCAAGCACGGCAAAGGCGGACCTTCTCGGGTCCATTACTTTTCTGAGCGTGTTGGTCGGCTATGGCGTGTGGAAAAACAAGGCCTACGCAAAGAAATTGGAGGAATGGAAAAAGGCCGTCGCTTCCAAACTGCATTGCTTGCAATGCGGCCACGTTTTCGATTCGTAGTAGCCGCGCGCCTCGCTCGCTTGCGGCACTTCTGCAGTTTTGACCTCGGATCGATGTTGCAGGTTAATCCCTGCGGGAACCCCCTCTCTGCCCGCTATGATGTATGACTTCACCAAGGCTCCATAGCATAGGACTGTGCTGCATGGCGCTTTTGGTTTTGATTGGTGAGCCGGTCTATGCCGGCTGGGAGGTGGTTGAGAAAGATTATTTGGATCCCGGGCGGCAGACCGTCTACATCGATCCGGATCATTCAGTGATCCGGGAAGGAAATCTCGTCACGATCCGGCAATTGACCGACTACAAGTGGATGCAGGGGAATGTTGGATTAGGGCGGTTCATGCCAGGGCCCCACCGATTTTTCTCGACGACGACACGCAAGCAATTCGATTGCGGGACAAAACGCGTGCGTCTGCTGGCGTTCACGGAGTTCTCAGGGCATATGGGAACGGGCATAGCGGCGAATGGATACGTGGACCAGGACGCCTGGCTGCCGGTCGAACCGGAGAGCATCAATCACGCGCTGTGGGAGTTGGTCTGTACCAGGTAAGGATTTCGCTCTATCAGAGCATTCTGCTAGAATGCGCCGCCGTGAAGGGGCTTACCCGTGGCATCGCCCATTATTGAGGTTGAAACGTGACGGATACAGACTCGTCATCCCGTCGGCTGATCATGATTGGATGCGTCGTGGCCGGAGTGGGCGTGGCTGCCGGCGCGTTTGGCGCACATATGCTGAAGACCATCCTGGAGCCGCCCATGTTGGCGGCGTATGATACGGCGACGCGGTATCAGATGTACCATGCCTTCGGGATGGTGCTGGTCGGAATAGTGATGCGAGTCTATGAGGATCGGCGGCTGGCCATGGCCGGGTGGCTGTTTGCGACGGGGATGGTCTTGTTCTGCGGCAGTCTCTACGGCATCGCGCTCGCGGGGCTGAAGTGGCTGGGACCGGTCACTCCATTAGGCGGATTGACGTTTATCCTCGGGTGGGGGCTCTTGGGCTGGCGCGTGTGGAAGGGAGTTAGTACGCCGTAAGCTCTGTCGGCCGAGCAACGAGATACGAGCGACGCTTCACGCGATACGGTATTCAAGGTTCTAGGGCCGGCAATCTGCAGTGCGCTTCGCGGTAATCGGTCCCCAACCTCCGGTGTTGTTGACGAACGATCCCTCGATTCTTGTCGCCTCCTTCAATCCTTCTCGAACGAGGAGGAGGCTGTCTTCCTGCACATAGCTGCCGTTTTCCCACCGCAAGTACACGCTATCGCCGAGTATCACGATTTCAACCGGCAGCGGAATGTTGGGCGGTGTCTGTCCGACCGGGGGAAAGATGATGACAGTTTTCTGTTCCTGATGTTGCCGGTGGTTGTGAATCGTCCATTGCCACGTCCCGCAGAGGCGCGCCAGGCCTCGGGCCTGCCTCACGCGATCTTTCCATTCACGGAGCGACCACCAGGCGGTCAGCGCTTCTTGATGTGCGTCAAATGCCACCCGATGGGCTGTAAGGAGGAGGGCTGTCCGTCTCGTCTGGGACTCGGGTTGAGCCCAATCCTGCGGCGATTGTTCCGTCAATAGTCGAATGAGTTCAGAAAGAGACGGCAGGCGGCTGCCGGCATTCATCCACTCTTGCCGTGCGGTAGAAGGTGTCCCTGCGGCAATTGAGGCGGCCAAGGTTTCGTCACTGGCGCGCCGGATGGAATCGGCCAATTGCCATGCCGCAAGCGCCGCCATCAGCTCATGGGCGGATTGGGACAATTCGGTAATGCCCAATTCCTTGGCCACAGCGGCAGATAATCCCCTGGCGCCCAATATATTGGCGGCATCCTTCAATTCGAGGGCAGGACCGATGGCCGATATGAACAGCGCCATGGCGCCGGTATTCGAGTCGATCGCGGTGAGTTGAGCGGATCGGTCGGCGACAACCTCCGTCAGGAGGGCCGGCGAAGCTTGCGGGGCGGGAGCGGTCATCGATGGCGTGACGATGCAGGCGATCGCCGCCATTACAATGGCGATCCCGACGCCATGCGGCCCGAGATGATCACGAGACCGCATCACCCGTTCAGCGAGGCGCCAGACAATGGTAAGTGGCAAGTAGCGAGTGGCATGTGGTTCGGAGCGGATGATCCGGCTTGAAGCGTTAACCATTTTCCATTACCCATTGTCCTTCACCTATCCGCCATCGGCTCTTCGGCTGAAATCCAGGCTCATTACGTTCCCTGGAAACAGGCCTTGAGAAAGGCGGCGGTTCGCTCCCAGGCCAATGCCGTGGCGTCGGCCCGATAGTTGTCCGGCTTCATCTCATTGCAGAAGGCGTGGGGCGCGTCCGGATAGGTATGGATCTCGGTCCGCTTTCCGTACTCTGCAGCGGCCGCACGCAGTTCTTGGACATCTTCTTCGGTTGCCCAGGTGTCCTTGCCGGCCTGATGATACAAGACAGGCGAAAAGAGGTCGTTCATCAGTTCCCTGGGCCGGATCATCTTGCCGTAGTAGGAGACGACCGCGCGCAAGCGTTTGCGTTGGCAGGCGAAGCGTAGCGCATAGGAACCGCCCATGCCGTAGCCGACTACGCCGTGGACATTTCGTTTTGCCATGGTGCGCGTATTGAGATACTCGCAGCAGGAATTGATGTCCGTCAGCACCTGTGTCTCGTTCTGCTTCTCTTGCAGCGCCGCGGCGACTTCATCGTTGGCCGTCACCATTCCACCCAGCCGGCCGTAGATATTGGGTATGATGACCATGTAGCCCTCGCAGGCCAGCCTTGCACCGAGGTCTTTCATTTGCCCGGTCAATCCCCAGCGATCGTGGAGCAGTACCAGGCCGGGATACGGGCCTGCCGCTTGTGGCCAGAACAGCAGACTGTCGATCTGATGTTCTTTCGGCATCCGTGTTTTGAAATAGGGATCGACCATTTGGTCGGTGTGAGTGGGAATGGGGACTCCGGTCGGAAACCGCGCGGTTCCTGTTCCGATCTGTTGCAAGGTGAACGGTGCTGATTGTGTCTGTGTCATAGGAATGAATATAGGGAGCCGTTTGCGGGAATGTCAACGGACGGCTCAGCAGCGTATCTCGTGAAGCGTCGTTCGTCTCTCGCGTTCACGAACCCATTTATGCCATTCTTGTTTGCGCTTCACGTTTCACGAGATACGAGCGACGAAGAAGCGGGCGGCGTATCGGTCTAAGTCATATGGGTTAATAAGATGAGCGAGAGGCCACTTGGCATTGGGTTGATCGGAGTCGGGCGTCACGGTCTTCGCTATGCCCGGCATATCCTTCATGATCTGCCCGCTGTGTCTCTCAAGGCGGTCTGCCGCCGGAATCCTGCCCAAAGCCTCGATCTCCCCGGCGCTGAATCTGTCACGGTGTATGGGCAAGCTCGTGCGCTGATCGAGGATCCAGCCGTCGAGGCCATCATCGTCGTCACGCCTCCGATCTTTACCCGTGAAATTTGCAAGTCGGCGGTTCAGGCTCGCAAACCACTGTTGGTTGAGAAGCCGTTGGCGGCTTCGGCGACTGATGCAGAGGCTATGGTGTCGGAGGCTCGAGAAGCCGGCGTGCCGTTGATGACGGCCCAGACGCTGCGGTTCGACGCCACGATTCAGGAAATGCGGAAGCGCGGACATCTGATCGGACGCTCCGAGCGGCTGCAGCTGACCAGTCATATCGAAATAAAGGTAACCGCTCCCGGACATGCCGAGGGGTACGGCAAGCGGGGAGCGTTGCTGGAAATCGGCGTGCATTTGCTGGATCTTGTCCGATTCCTGACCGGCGAGGAGGTGCAGGACGCCCGCTGTACGATGGATTGTCTTCCGCCGACCGCTCCGGACACCATCGTGTCGGCTCAGTTGACGACCGTCGGAGGGACGGCCTGTTTGCTCGACATTGCGCGGGTACCGGAGGGACGTGTCGGATCAGCAGAGTGGATTGGATTGCAGGGGCGATTGCAAGCCGACTGGATCGGCCGCCGGCTTCGTTGGATCGGCAACACTGACAGCCAGGAATGGGAGTTCCCTCCATCGCAAACGGTACTTGCGACCCTGATGGCATTTCTCGACGCCGTTGAACAGCGCAGGCCCATGCCGGTTACGGGCGAGGATGGGCTCCGTGCCGTCGAAATTGCGGAGGCCTGCTACCGCTCGGCTGAAGCAGGAGGCGCTTCTATCCTTGTTGGTCGTCGCTCGTGAAGCCCGTTTCGCTCGCGAGACTGGCGGGAGTCGCGAGAAAAGCGCGACGGGTTGAAGAAGTTGTCCTGATGAGTCGCGCCTTTCGCGCAAGTCTCGCACTTCTCGCAGCACGAGATACGAACGACGCGTGCCTCGCACATCTTACGAAGTCGGCGACACGGGTTGTGCGAGATACGCGCGTTGTTATTCCGCCACAATATGCGTATCGGTTTCTTCGACTCCGTCGATCGCGTGGATCTTGCTGATCACGACGTCCGAGAGCGAGCGCTCGTCCTGTACGCTGATAAACACAAAAATGTCGGGCCGTCCGAAACAAGGATGGGCCTGCTCAATGCCGGCAATGCGCTTGAGTGACGCGACGACGTCCTTCGTCTTTCCCGTTTTGACCTTGATCAGAATGTACGCTCTGGTTGCCATGGGTTCCTCCCTATAATGTTGGTCGTTCGTGAAGTGTGACGCGTAAGAGGCAGAACAGTACTGCCATTTTCGTTGTTGCAAGATGCATGATTCAGTATGGTCCCGCTCCCGGCATTGCCTTCCGATGAGCGGCGAAGACCGCGTGAAAGTCTTGCCCGTTTGAGGCCAGCGCCTCCTTCCCGTCTTTCACCAGCCGCATGAATTGCCGGAAGTCTTCCACCGACAGGTTGACCGTCTTGAGCCCTGCCGCCAGCGTCTGAAGTTCCTCCGCTGGTGTCCGGGCAGCCGTTTCCGCGAGCGCCTCCAAAACGTCCGATGTCCATCCGCTCGCCTGGAATTGCGCCATCAGGTCTGGGGCGTGTTTCCCCCGCGAGGTCTCCACGGCGCGCCGCATGAAATTTTGCAGGTCGGGATGTGTGCTTTTGGCAAACAGCGACTGCAGTTGTATCACAGACTTGATGATGCGGTCGGCTTCTTTGGTGCCTTCCGGCGGGAGGATGCGCGCCTGTTCGAGCGTGGCCAGGACCGCCATTGCCGATCCGACATGAGGCGACGCGGTTTTCCCTGGCCGTTGCGCCTGGATTGAAGAAACGGAGGGGGCGGCAGATGAAGAGACAGGGAGAGTCATGTCCCAAGAAGAGAGCAAGAAATTGCCGATGATCAGAATGGCGGCCGGGCAAGACTTCCGTGTCGATCGTGGTAGAACTGAAACGAGTGGTTCCTCCGGACGCACACACCAGAGGCGCATGGCAGCGGATTATACAGAGTTGGGCAGATGGCCGCTAGTGCCGAACAACGATGGGAGATTCTATTGAAACCTATCTAAATAGTTTCTATAATCGTCCCTATTTCCGCGCATAGAAAGGCTGCTGTCGGCATGCTCGCCAAGGTTACGAGCGCGGCGCTCGTCGGTCTCGACGCCCATCTGGTAGATGTTGAAGTCGATATTTCAGGCGGCCTCCCGCAATTTTCAGTCGTCGGCTTGCCCGATGCCACCGTCAAAGAAAGCCGGGATCGGGTCCGCTCCGCGCTGAAGAACACCGGGTTTCATTTTCCCGCCAAGCGGATCACCGTGAATCTCGCCCCGGCCGGCATCAAGAAGGAAGGGTCCGGGCTCGATCTGGCCATCGCAATCGGCATTCTCGTCGCCGAAGACGTGATTCCGCAGGCAACACTGAGTCACCGTGTCTTGATCGGAGAACTGTCGCTGGACGGCCGCGTGAAGCCGATCACGGGCGCGCTGTCGTTCGGACTCGCCTGCCGCAAGGGGTATGAGCTGATGCTTCCGGCTGATAACGGCCCGGAAGCCGCGCTGGTCGAAGGGGTGTGCGCGTACCCGATCCACACGTTGCCGCAGGCCGTGGAGTTTCTCAAAGGGGGCCAAGTCGTCGCGCCGAGTCTGTCGAACTATGGCATGCTGGAATCGTCAAGGCCGGTTGAGGATGAAGACTTTGCCGATGTCCGTGGCCAGGACCATGCGAAACGGGCGCTCGAAGTGGCGGCGGCAGGCGGGCATAATGTTTTGATGGTCGGTCCTCCCGGTTCCGGCAAGACCATGCTGGCGCGCCGGTTCCCTTCGATTCTCCCGCTGTTGGATTTGGACGAAGCGATCGAAACGACGCGCGTGCACAGCGTCGCCGGGCAGCTTGCTCCCGATCGGCCTCTCTTGATGGTCCGCCCGTTTCGGGCTCCGCATCACAGCATTTCCGATGCCGGCCTGGTCGGCGGCGGGACGGTGCCGAAACCGGGGGAAGTGTCGCTCGCGCACAACGGGGTGTTGTTTCTCGACGAGTCGCCCGAATTCAAACGGGGCGTGTTGGAAGGGCTCCGGCAGCCGCTCGAAGACGGACAGGTTACATTGACGAGGGCCAGCGGTTCGCTGAAGTATCCCGCGCGGTTTATGCTGGTCGCTGCCATGAATCCGTGCCCTTGCGGGTATTACGGGGACCGATCGAGGCCCTGCGTCTGCACGGTCACACAGATTCGCCGCTACCGCGCGAAACTCTCCGGTCCCTTGCTCGATCGGCTGGATATCCATTTGGATGTGCCGCCTGTGCCGGTGCGGGAACTGCGCGCGGAGCTTCCGTCGGCAGAAACTTCTGCGGCGATTCGCGCGCGCGTCGTGGCGGCTCGCGACCGCCAGCGCCGGCGGTATCGAAGCGACGGCTTCTATACGAATGCCCAGTTGAAGCCGCGCCAGGTGAAACGGTATTGTGGGCTCGACCAGCATGCGCAGGACTTGCTCGAACAGGCCATGACCAGGCTGCGGCTCTCGGCGCGGGCGCATGGACGCATTCTGCGCGTGGCGCGGACCATTGCCGATTTAGCCGAGTCTGATAAGATTGAGGCCATGCATATCGCAGAGGCCATTCAGTATCGCTCGTTCGACCGCAATCCGGAGGCGTGAGGAGTTTCGTGCTATCGACCGTCAAAGTATTTCTCTGGTGGTTTCTCATCGGCGCGACAATGGCGCTGTCGGTCATCATGCTGCAAGGCGGGATCAGGGAAGTCATGGAGGCGCAAGGATCTGTCTGGGATCTCAAGCTCGCGGAGTTGATGATCACGATTACCGGAGGAGGATTGTTGGCCGGCTGCATTGCCTTGATCCTCGACCGCATTAAGAAAGCGTGAATATGGATATTGAAGTCGGGTCTAATCTGTATCGAAACACCGATGGAACGATCGAAATCGAGGGCGTGCCGCAAATTCAGGTAGTCCGTCACCCTTCGACCGGCGCGCTGCTGGTCAATTTTGCGCTGTTCGACTCGATCGGACGGATGTTGGCCAAGATGGTGGACAGCACGTTGATGTTCAACGACCGGCGCGCGTACGAGGTGAGCAAAACGGCCGAGAGTGTGGCCGTCAAGGAAATCACGTCGAATAAGGTGCTGCTCAAGATGGAGGCCAAATCTCCCGGTGTCGTCTCCTTTTCTCAAGGAGAGTTTCACACGATGAAGGGACACATGCTGGAAGTGTCGGCGAAAGAGTGGAAGCTCGACAAGCAGGTGAAGAGCGGCCAGACCATCGACGCGAACGGCGGCGCCGTGTCCATCGGATAGCCGCGCGCCGGTGGAATCAAAGATTCGGGAGCATGTGGGAGGATCGGTCAGTTCCGAGGCCGCTTGTGAAGAGGAGCACGAGATGAGTCCGGGGCTGTCGCAGACGGGAAGGTCTTATTGTCCCGTGGCTTTCCGGTCGTCGGCGCGACGTGCGTCGCGGAGCAGCTTGTCGACAACTTGATCGGCAACACGGTCCGCCACGCTTTTGGTCGGGTGCAGCAAGCCGGTTTCATATTCGTGTGTCCAGATCGGCTGCTTCGTCTGAGAGTTGAGCAGCCGGAGCATCCCTATCCCGGAATATTGTGTATTCAGGCTTCCCTCTAATCCATAGAAAGATTCCATTCCGAAATACCATCGCTGGAAACCGGCCACGCCGGTGAGTGATGCATCGGCTTGCTCCGGAACATCGACGACGGAAAAACGCCCCGACTGGGTCAGCCTCCCCTGAATCTTTTCTTTGACCAGGTCGGAGCCCTCGACGATATGGGAGTCCTCATTGTGGCTCAGATCCTCGATATAGATCGATCGGACGGAGGCTAAGGCGGTGAGGTCTTCGACGTATTCAGTGGGGACTCCGAAGTTGCGGTGGCATGCCACGAGCGAGCAACAGAGAGTCAGCATGGCAATTGCTCTCATCATTTCTCGCCTCGCATAAAGAATCTCTGCGGCATGATCAGGTCGAGTGCCCTTCTTCAAAACCGGTAGATCGCCCCGGCTGAGACGTTCGTGTTGAAATCATGCGTGTGATGGAAACTGATTTCCCGATTCGACCGCTGGACCGTGAGGGTTAAGGCCGTATGATCCGTCAGCTGATACGAGAGCCTGCCGCTTCCAATGTAAATATTCTCATGCCCGCCGAACCGCTCATCATGCGGCATGCCGGTCGTAAAATTATTACGTTCGTAGTGAAAGTCGAGTTCGAGTTCCAGATGCTCCATCAAATCGGCTTCGAGGCCGATTGAGGCGAAATGATGGGCATAGGAGGCGTCATCCTCGAGGTGAGCATCGTGGCGCCCTTCCGCCAACCCCCGCTCATACTGATAGCCGAGGATCACCTTCGCGTGGTGGTTCAGGTGATACAGCAAATGAGGACCGACTCTCCACAACAACGTATCCCGTTGGCGAAACGGATCGTTGAAATTTCGGACGCCCGCGCGCGCCAGGAATTGAATTTCCCAATGATCGGATAGGCGATGATCGAGCCGGACAGTGCCGAGATGGGACGTCACGCGCATGTCCTGCAGCTCATGGCTGCCGTGGTGGAGCTCGGTCAGGCCCAGCAGTTGGTCCGGGGCCGTGAAATATCGCAACCGGAGAATGGTACGAGGCGTGAACCCATGAACGGCTTCGAGATAGATACTGCCCTGGCTGAACTCCGGATTGGTCGAATAGACGAATCCGCGAACCCTCATCGAAAACTCTGTTTCTCCGAAAGACGAGGGGATCAACTTCGATAGACGCATGTACGGCTCGAAGACCATATCTTTGCCGATGCCGGTGCGGGACACGTCCAGCACCGGTTGCGAAGGGTCGCCGTCGAGGCTCGAGCGGCGGGTGGCTGAGAAGAGCGCGACGTCATCGGTGTAAAAGAACGACCCGCCACCGGTCGTGGACCACTCGGCCGAGACAGGGGATACCGCACCGAAGAACAGCAGGCAGATCAGTCCCGCCACCATCGAACCAAACGATGTGAAACGGCCGGCTGCTATCCGCTCTGCCGCTTTCGCTGATTCCGGCGATTGCGCAGCGACGTCATCGGAGGGGCTGAAACGAAATCGTTTGGGGAGATGGAACGTGGTCGCAGATCCGGCTTGAACCATCGCTATCCTCACCCGAGAGGGTATGAAGACCTACCGATTCATGCGCCCCTACGATGCCCGCCTGATCGTTATCACTCAACCGGCTATGGCACCGGAGCGATACCCTCGCGAAGAGGATCGATCGTCTTGAAAAAATTCCGCGTAGCATAGTTTCTGCGTGATGAAAATACAAGAGGCATTTTCGGTGGTGGGCCAGGCGAGCAGGACACATCTCTCAAACACCGGTGTGGATGTACGGATCGCTATGACAGGACAAACCGGCGGCATGCCGGGAACTCGTCCCCGTGACTTGTGTCGTGAGCGGCCGGTTCTACCGGCCGGGTTGTGTGCCTCCATCGGTGACGGTCGGCACGACGATGATGCCGCCGTCTTTCACATCCACCGACGCCGTATCGCCGTCCCGTAACTCTCCCCGGACCAGCAAACGCGCAATCGGTGTTTCCACGTCTTGCTGAATGAGCCGCTTGAGCGGTCTTGCTCCAAAGACCGGGTCATAGCCCCGTTCGCCCAATTGCTTGAGAGCTGCCGGAGTCAGTGCCAGTGTAATCCGCCGTTCGTCAAGTCTGCGACGAAGCCGTTCCAGCTGAATCTCCACGATTTTAATCAGGTGTTCGGCGCTCAGTGGATGGAACACCACCGCTTCATCAACCCGATTCAGAAACTCCGGCCTGAAATGGTGCTGGAGCTCACCCATCACCACCGTGCGCATCTGCTCATACGAGGCGCCCTGTTGCTGCGCTTCGAGAATGTGAGGGCTGCCGATGTTGGAGGTCATGATCAACACGGTATTTTTGAAGTCCACCGTGCGGCCTTGAGAATCGGTCAGCCGTCCGTCGTCCAGCACTTGCAGCAGCACATTGAACACGTCATGGTGGGCCTTTTCGATTTCATCGAACAGGATCACGGAGAAGGGACGCCGACGGACCGCTTCGGTCAGTTGGCCGCCCTCTTCGAAGCCGATGTAGCCGGGAGGCGCGCCGATGAGGCGGGCTACTGTGTGTTTTTCCATGTATTCCGACATGTCGATTCTGACGAGATTGGCCTCGTCGTCGAACAGCACGGTGGCCAGGGCCCGCGCCAGTTCGGTTTTCCCCACGCCGGTGGGGCCGAGAAAGAGAAAGGAACCGATCGGACGGTTCGGATCTTTGATGCCGGAGCGCGCGCGCAGCACGGCGTCCGCCACGGCTCTGACGCCTTCGTCCTGGCCCACCACGCGCTGGTGCAGGAGATCTTCGAGCTTCAGCAGTTTCTCGGTTTCGCCTTCGAGCAGGCGGGAGACGGGGATACCGGTCCAGCGGCCGACCACCGCCGCAATCTCGTCCTCATCGACTTCTTCTTTCAGCAGCCTGGACTCATCCTGCTTTTTCCCCAAATGCTGCTGTTCGATTCCGAGCTCCCGCTCCAACCGGGGCAATTCCCCGTAACGGAGCTCCGCCACGCGATTGAGGTCGTAGGCCCGCTCCGCCTGCTCGATGTTGCGCTTCACGTCTTCGATGGCTTCCCGCGTCTTGCGCAGGCGGGAGACGGAGGCCTTTTCCGATTCCCATCTGGTTTTCAACGTCTCCATGCCGCGTCGTTTTTCGTCCAATTCCGATTCGAGCGTGGCCAGACGGGCCGCGCTTGCCGGATCTTTTTCCTTCTTCAACGCTTCCCGCTCGATTTCCAATTGGAGCACTTTGCGAGAGATCTCGTCCAACTCGGCCGGAAGGCTGTCGATCTCGGTGCGAAGGCGCGCCGCCGCTTCATCCACCAGATCGATGGCCTTGTCGGGCAAAAAGCGATCGGCGATATACCGGTGCGACAGTTTTGCCGCCGCCACCAACGCGCTGTCTTTGATCCGCACTCCGTGGTGCACTTCGTAGCGTTCCTTGAGCCCGCGCAGGATGGAAATGGTGTTTTCGACGGACGGCTGATCGACGAAGACGGTTTGAAAGCGGCGCTCCAGGGCGGCGTCCTTCTCGATGTGTTTTCGATACTCGTCGAGCGTGGTCGCGCCGATCAGGTGCAGTTCACCCCTGGCCAGCAGCGGCTTCAACAGATTGGCCGCGTCCATGGCGCCTTCGGCGGCGCCCGCGCCCACGACCGTATGCAGTTCGTCGATGAACAGGAGGATCTGCCCTTGGGAGGACTGGATTTCTTTCAGCACCGCTTTCAGCCGTTCTTCGAATTCGCCGCGGAACTTGGCGCCTGCGACGAGTGAGCCCATGTCCAGGGCGAATAATTTCTTGTGCTTGAGGCCTTCGGGGACATCGCCTTTCACGATCCGAATCGCCAGGCCCTCGACGATCGCCGTTTTGCCGACGCCCGGTTCACCGATGAGCACAGGATTGTTCTTGGTCCGCCTCGAGAGGATTTGAACGACCCGCCTGATTTCGTCGTCCCGCCCGATCACGGGGTCGAGTTTGCCCTGGCCGGCCAGCAGCGTCAGGTCGCGCCCGTACTTTTCCAGCGACTGATAGGTGCTTTCCGGGTCTTGGGTGGTCACACGCTGATTACCGCGCACCTGCTGCAGTCCGGTCAGGAGCTTGTCACGGGTGAGGCTTAGTTTCTTGAAGGGGCCTTCATCCTGAGCGATGGCCAGCAGCACATGCTCGACGCTGAGATAGTCGTCCTTGAGCAACTTCTGCTCATCCTCTGCGCGGGCAAGTACCTGACTGAGTCGAGTGGACAGATGAAGCTGACCCGGACCGCCTCCGGCGCCCTGGACCTGCGGCAGCTTTGCCAGAGCCTGTTCGACGGCCTGCCGAACCACCGGTAAGGCGATGCCGGTTCGTTCGAGCAGGGCGGAGGTCATGCCTCCCTCCTGGTCGAGCAGCGCCAGGAGCACGTGCTCCACATCGATGCCTTGATGGCTTCGCCGCTGGGCATGGGCCGATGCCGTTTGGAGGGCTTCTTGTAATTTCACCGTCATGCGATTCATATCCATAGTCAGCTACCTCAGGTCCGTCTGATAAATGCGTGTGGGATCTGTAATAATCATCGGCCGGTACAAGTCAACTCATGAGCGATGATGATTCGACGGGCGAGAGGGCTGAGAGGAAGTACTTCTTGACCTCCGAAGCAATCCCGACTACTGTACGCGGGGTCTATGGTTGAACTGCTTTCCGCCACCCTCCATTTATATCGCCAGGCCTTGCAGGCGACGTGGCGGTCGCTAATGCGGAGCTGGGTGACCGTCGCGGCGCTGATCGGATTCGCGTTGCTGTTCGTCGGAGCGGCAAGAATCGTCGGATCCTTGGGCATGATCGGCGGTGTGCTGCTTGGCCTGGTCAATGCCTTGCTGGTCGGTGCGACATTGCGCCTTATCGAGCAGTCGCTGAGCGCGGTGCGAACGATCCAGTTCACCGATGTGACGGAGAGCTTCGGTCATTATTTCTGGGACGTGATCGGCGTCGGCTTTGTGCTGTGGTTACCGATGATGGCGCTCGACATGGGCACGCAAGCCAATCCCTATGGAGGATTTCTTTCTTCCGCGGTGATGCTCCTCTTATTTATCTTGTTGAATGCGGCGCCGGAGGTCATCTATCAAATCCGGCACGATTCGCCGCTTGATGTGTTCAAGGCCTCCTATGAGTTCGTGCTGGAGCATTGGATCGAGTGGTTCCTGCCGTTTGCCATCCTGGCGCTTCCCATCGTCGTCTCGCCGAGCGGGATCCAGGAGTTTTTCAACCTCTCCACTGGTATCGGGCGTGGAGCGGGGCTGAACTTTTTCCAGCTGCTCCTGCTGCCGTTTACGTTGATAGGAGGGTGGATGTCCTATGTTGGTCTCGACCCTGATGCGCAATGGGTCTTCCTGCTTCTGCTTACTCCGCTAGTGGCGACTACAGCATTGTTGTTCCGCGGCCACCTCTTTGCATTGTTACGACGTTCGACACGACGGCAACGGATGTTTGCGCATCGGATCGAGGACAACCGGTAAACGGCTGAAACGTGCCGAATGCGCGTCGTGAGTGTCGATTCCTCACGTGCTGATGCACTGCCGAGCAAATGGGCTATAGAAAGTAGCGACGAACTGCTTGAGGCGGACAGCGAGATGGTGTATGTTTTTGCATACACCTCGTCGCGGTAATGATTTTCCTATCGTTCGGCTAAGGCGTTGACCGTGGGACTTTCAATTTTTTGGCGCCTCCTTCTCACCTCACTTGTGATCATCGTGGTCATGGGTGGAGTCAATCTGTACGCTCTTTTTCAGCTTCGACAGTTGACGGCGATGAGTACGGAGATGGCCGCGTATCACTATCCGGCGGTCGAGTCTGCAAAACGGTTGTTGGGGTCGCTCTACGCACAATTGAATAGCGAGAAAAAATATCTTGCCACAAAAGATGCCGCGTTCTTAACAAACTTCAACGAGGAGGTAGAGGAATTTCAGCGAAGTCTCCAACATCTGCTCGGCGAAGAAAACACGCCGCAAGGACAAAGTCTTCTCCAGGAGGTCGGCCGATTGCTCCAGGAGCGACTGGTCCTTTTTCATGATGGATTCAAGGCCGCGGCCGGCAAAGCGTCGGCAACCCTGCCCGGATATGAGAACCGGCGCGATGCACTGATGGACCGAATGTCGTCGTCGATTCAAAGCTATATCGATCTGCATGAGGCGCGCGTGAGCGTCGGGGTGAGTGAGTCACGAGCGAGCGCCGTCAAAGCCGAAGCGGTGACGCAGCAGCTGGTCCTGGTGGCATTGGTGTTTGGATTGGGGCTCGCCGGTATCGCCAGTTATACGATCTTGCGTCCACTTCGAGAGCTGCAAGGGCACATTAAGGAAATCGGCCAAGGGAAATTCGGGCAACCGCTTCAGATCGCAGCTCCGGCGGAATTGAAAGACTTGGTGGATACCGTGAACTGGATGGGAGTGAAACTTCAAGAACTCGACGATATGAAGTCGGAGTTTCTTGCGCATGTGTCCCATGAGTTGCGTACGCCCATGGCCTCGATTCAGGAAGGCACACACTTGCTGCTCGATGAGATTCCAGGCCCTCTCACACAAGAGCAACGGACCACGCTCCGTATTATGGCTGACAGCAGCAGGCGGCTGATCCATTTGATCTCGACCATTCTCGACCTTTCGAAGATGGAAGCCGGTATGATGGAGTATCGGATCGTTCCTGTGGATCTCAAGCGCGTCGCGGACATTTCCGTCAATAAGGTGCGTCTCCTGGCCGATTCCAAGCATATTCAACTGCTGGTCGAGAATGTCGGAGAACGGGTGTGGGTGAAGGTGGATGCCCCGCGGATTGAACAGGTTCTTGATAATCTGCTCTCGAATGCCCTGAAGTTCAGTCCTGAAGGTGGCATTGTCAAGCTGCAGATGAAACCGGATCAGCAAGCCGGTGTGCTTGAAGTCTCGGTATCCGATACGGGACCGGGCATTGCTGCTGATGACCTTCCTCATATTTTTGAGCGGTTTTATCAAGGACGGACAAAGGCAAAAAGTGCCGCAGCTGGAAGCGGGTTGGGGCTGGCGTTGGCAAAGAAGGTTGTCGAAGCTCACGGAGGGAGAATTTGGATAGAAAGTGATGCTGGTAAAGGGACGGCTGTACGGTTTATCCTACGGTTGGCGAAACAGGGAAGGGAAGAAGAACGAGAGCAGAGACGGGAACAGGAGGGGACAGGGAGAATGACACGGCTGATCGTTCAGGCAGTAATACTCTCGACAATGCTGGGTGGCTGTGCGGCATGGGGCCCGACTTCTCCTAATCGGCCGTACTTTGCGCTGGAATCGACAGAAGTAAAAACATTTCAATCACTTGCCAGAAAACAGGACGGGGTAGTGGAAAAATGCAGCGAAATGGGTTCTTGTGACCATGCCTACTTCACAAGGGCGTTGCTTGGTCTCTATGAACGCCGCGACATTGCAGAGAAATACTTTGAAAAGGTCATCGCGCTTGATCCTAAAAGTCAACTCGCTGGATCGAGTAAAGCCTGGATGCTGTTGTTGCATAGGCACCCGGCTCCCACCTCGGTCTCGTGGCTGGACGCCCTTTTGGGAGCACCTGCGATTGCCAATACGAATTCAGCACTGGTGAAAGCCGCGGATCGCTTGGTGCGGGACTTGCTTGAATGGGAGGGGAATGTCCAGACGGTGGAATATTTGCAGCGAGAGATTGCTGAACGGGATCACAAGATCGAATCGTTATTGAAGAAAGATCCGGGGAAGGGGGGCTCTGATCCGGCCCTGGTTCAGACCCTTCAGAAACAGCTACACGACCGAGACAAGAAAATCGAGGAGTTGTCCACGCAGTTGGAAGCCTTGAAACGAATCGACCAGGAAATGCGCGAGAAGGTGCGCCCGATCCGCCCGCCATCGACGGTCGCCCCGAATCCTGCGTCGGACACATCGCCATAACGAACAACTGGAAGGCACATCATGGATCAAGAGCATATTCTCGTAGTCGACGATGACGAAGGCCTGCTGCATTTAGTGAAGATGCGGCTCTCCGCGATGGGATTCTCCGTCACATCTGCCACAACGGGGCAGGAAGCGGTTGGAGAAGCCAAGAAGAAGATGTTCGATCTGGCGATCACCGACCTGCGCCTCCGTGGCGAAGACGGGTTGGATGTCACCGAGGAGTTGCTCCGTATCCACCCCGGTCTGCCGGTCATCATTTTGACCGCGCATGGCAGCATTCCAAACGCCGTCGAGGCCATGCAGCGTGGCGCATTCGGCTATCTGACCAAACCGTTCGACGACAAGGAGCTGAAGGCCACAATCGAAAAAGCCCTCTCGCAGCAGCGGATGAGCCGGGAGATCAAGCGGCTCAAATCGCTGGTCAAGGAGCTCTATGGCCTGGAAAACGTCGTCGCGCGAAGCCCTGCCATGCAGCGGTTGTTCCAGCAAATTGCCCAAGTGGCCGACTCGGATGCCACGATTCTGCTCTTTGGAGAAACCGGAACCGGCAAGGAGGTCATGGCTCGTGTCATCCATACCAACAGCCGGCGCTCCAAGGGGCCGTTTGTGGCGCTCAATTGCGCCGCGATTCCGGAAACGCTGTTTGAAAGCGAGCTCTTTGGACATGTCAAAGGCGCATTCACCAGCGCCCACGGCTCTAAACGCGGACTGTTCCAAATGGCTAACGGAGGCACCCTGTTCCTGGACGAAATCGGCGAGATGCCGCTGTCGATGCAAGTCAAGCTGTTGCGCGCCGTACAAGAGCGAGAAATCCGGGAGGTAGGGTCGGAAACATCGTCGAAGGTGGACGTGCGCATCATCGCCGCCACGAACAAGGATCTTGGAGAGGCGGTCAAGAACGGAACATTCCGAAACGATCTCTACTACCGCATTTCGGTGGTCCCGCTGTTCATTCCGCCGTTGCGTGATCGCCGCGATGATATTCCGCTCCTGGCTCAGCATTTTCTCAAGCTCAGTGTCCAGAGGGCAAATAAAGAGGTCAAGGGGTTCACGCCTGCGGCGCTCCATCGACTGATCGTCAATCCGTGGCACGGCAACGTGCGGGAATTAGAAAATGCGGTTGAAAAGGCGGTGGTCATGTCGCGCCAGGATATGCTGACGCCGGACCTGCTTCCCTCCGTCGGCGTGTCGCCGGAGACGCCGCTCAAGCCGCTCACCGAAGCCAAAGAAGAGTTCGAGCGAACCTATTTGAAGAACGTGTTGCAGCTGACGGGGGGTAATATATCCCGTGCCGCCCAGTTTGCCGGCCGGTACCGCGCCGATTTCTATAAGATGCTCAGAAAGTATGGCCTGCATCCGTCGATGACGAAGGGCAAGCCTGATGCTGAATTGGAAGAGCTCGAAGACGAAGCGGATCTGACCGAGGCGGAGCGGTAGCGACCGCAGTATGATGAATCGTACGGATTCGTAGACGGTGAAGCTGGATGATCTACATCCGACCACCTGTCCGTCTGCTCTGGTAGAAAGTTTGTTATTGCGGGTCGCGCTTGTACAGGGACAGCGCGATAGCACGTGTGCCGATTCTTTGATGATCTTGGATTGCAATCCACACAACGGCGGGGCATCGGCCCTCCTCAATCCTTCCCACTCACTGCTGACAGCGCTCCCTGGCGGCATGGCGCATTCAGTCCCTTGACATCGTAGACCCTGTAGGCCATATAGGGCACTGTAGAAGCAATGCAGTCGATTAACCCTCACACAAGGAGAGCGCCAATGACTCGTATGTCAATCATGCTTGCCGCAGCGCTGTTTATGACCGTCGGCTGTTCGTCGATGGAGACCCAGACCGCTGCACCGAAACCCACTGTCTCGGCACCCGCTGCTCCCAAACTTTCACTCTACGAGCGGCTCGGCGGAACCGGCCCCATCACGGCCGTCGTGGGGAAGTTCGTGAGCAACGTTGCAGCCGACAAGCGCATCAACGGCTACTTCGCGAAGGCCGACATCCCCAAACTCAAGCGGCAATTGGTCGATCAGGTGTGCCAGGCCAGCGGCGGCCCTTGCACCTACGACGGCCAGGATATGAAAACGACGCACAAAGGCATGAAGATCACGACCGCGGCGTTTAACGCGCTGGTCGAGGATCTCGTGGCAGCGCTCGATACGTTCAACGTGCCGGAGCAAGAGAAGGGTGAATTGCTGAGCGTGTTGGGGCCCATGAAGAGCGATATCGTCGAAGTTCCCTAAGTTCGTCAGAACGCGGCTGGTCGGCACAGACCAGCCGCGTTCAAAGGGAAGAACCATCCGTAGAGAGTCACAGGATCGTCGGCTGCAGTGATGTGTCGGTCATAGAAGCTTTGCAACTCTCCTCCTGATCCTCCATGGTGCCTCTGACTTGGCTGCCGGGGTCGGTCTGGTCGGTGGCCTTCCGATCCAGATGCCGTTCACCCGCGCCGATCGCATCAGCTTCAACGGCATCGACTGCCCGGAGAAGAATTGGCCTCCCCGTGATGGGGATGGAACTCTTGAATGAGTTTCTCTGAAACCAGCTTGACGACCAACGTGTTAGAATCCCCTCGTACGCGATCAGACGGACGGGCGCAGATAGTGGAGCAAGAGCATAACAGCCCTGTAAGCTCCAAGGAGGATGGCAATGGCGGGAATGTTCGGCGAAAATCCACTGGAAATGTTAATCCCCATCGCGATTCTTATTGCCGCAGTCATTGTGTTCGCGTTTATGACGGCCGGGTCCTAGGTGGCTGTGCTCCAGGTGGCACGACGAGTGACCGCATCGCGTTGAGTGTTGCTGGAGGCAGAAAATGGTGTCAGGAACCATTCTCTCACTCAAGCGACTGAGGCATCGCGCAATCGACGCTGATCATTTTGCGTGGCTAGATTTGCAACTTCCTTTCAATGAATGGTTCCTGACACCATTCTTCTCACCCAGTGGAATGTCTAGAGCTGGCGAGAGGAATCGAATCTCCAACCTGCTGATTATTTAACCACTATCGCTTCCTGTGTCCACGTGTCAAGCTGATAGGCATGCTCTCCGCTTGGCGTCGGTCTCCACCCTCGTGCCTCCAAGCAGCGGCTTAGGTCTCGTTCCAAAAACATCACATGGGCCGTGCCCATGAGTGCCTCAAAATTAGACTCGTAGATGACATCTCGATGACACTCGGTAACGTCCTGTTGGAATGCCGAGTTCATGCTGGACGACTCATCTTGCCGGTCCAGTATCTCCCGCGAAAAGTGGTGGAGGTTGGGAGCACAGCCCGATGAAACAATCAGAAGGAGTAGGACGGTGGAATTGACGACAAGACTGCGAAACATGCTAGGTATTCTACGAAGGGTAACATGGATGGTCAACGGCTATCAGCAATTTTGCTTGAGCACTGGAAGCTTCCCAGAACTACATCTGTGGATAAAACGCCTTTCTGGAGAACGCAGTCCGCACATGATGCTACCAGGATGGATGGAGAAGAAAATGGTGTCAGGAACCATTCTCTCACTCAAGCGACTGAGGCATCGCGCAATCGACGCTGATCATTTTGCGTGGCCAGATATGTAACTTCTTATTCAATGAATGGTTCCTGACACCATATCCCACCACGAGGATCTCGTGGCAGCGCTCGATACGTTCAACGTGCCGGAGCAGGAGAAGGGTGAATTGCTCAGCGTGTTGGGGCCCATGAAGAGCGATATCGTCGAAGTTCCCTAGGGTTGTCAAAGAGCGGCTGGTCGACACGGACCAGCCGCGCTCAAAGGGAAGGGAATGCCTGGAAGAGGTCAAAGTATCGTCTGCTATACTAGTGCGGCGGCCATAGAAGCCTCACAAAAATCCTCTGGATACGTCCGGTCTCGGGCGCTGTATGGGCTATAAGCACGCTCGATGTCGTATCGGTCAACCGACTCAAAGTCGGTCACGAACCAGCACCAGGCAAAATTTTCCTGAAGCCGTAGTTCTCGTAACCCCTACGAAAGCAGGGTAGATGTCGGGAGAGATGCTACCTATATAGTGTTGCTCCCCATTCCCGGTGGATCTTTGGCTGATGTCTTCGGTGTGCGAAGCATACGTAAGAATCCATTCGCATGGAAAGTGGGCGATCATGAAGACTGTGGCCGATCAGGAGATCGGGATGAGTCGAGCCGCTCAATCCTACAATCTATTTATGGATGACCGTAGCGGCTCTACGCTGAAGAACTGGTCTATCACCGCTGCTTTTTTCGGCTATGCGCTGCTGCTTCTGATGGGGCTGACTGGCTGTGGCTCACCCGTCTCCGACAAACCGATAAGTGGAGAGGCCCGCGCAAGCGCCGGCAAGCCGGACGACCGTGCGGCTGCTCAACTTGCCGCCCCAAACGCCGGGAAGAATGGCGCTTCGCCAGCGTCGGCGACCAGCCCCATCACTCCGGCTATGCGCGATGATGTCGACGATCAACCGCCGTTGCCGTCCGGCATCCCTGCCGCGGTCGCCCACGACCTCGGATCGCCTGATGCCCGCGTTCGCTACCGAGCCTTGGACCACTGGGAACAGAAAGGCAGCATAGCGCCGCTCGATGCCGTCTTCGAGGCGATGGAGGATGAAGATGAGGCGGTGCAAGCCCGTGCTACGGCCATTGTCGAACAACGCTGGGCGGATGAGCAGGAGAAAGATCAGGGCTGATCAGGTAGGAGAGAGAATAAGACGTACGGCACAGAGGTTACATGATGTCGTCGGGTTTGCACCTGTGGCCATGCCGCAATTGAGGTATGGTAACAAACAGTGCGTGGGTGCTGTGACAAATCACCAAGGGGGGGTTCTTATGAGACCAGTTCGCTGCTTGCCACTTCTTGCAGGGCTGATCCTCGGCACGGTGAACTTGGCATTCGCCGATGCCACGTTTACCGTCAACGATACGCCGGGCTATTGGTTCGACACAGGCGCACCCTTGCCTGCTGGAACTTCCCCTGACGGGACGCGCTCCTTGGCCATTATTAGGCCGGGCGAGACGGTGTACTTCAATCAAACTGTGCCGGGGGGCTCACGTAATGTGGAAAGCCGCCACACGGTCACCAGTCTGATTTGGCCGACCGGTGGCGAAACGATCGATCAGCCCATGGCGAACATGGCGAACCATCAGGTGACGTTGAATACGGAGGGCCTGTATGTCTTCGTGTGCAAGCTCCATCCCTACATGCTCGGCGCGGTCATTGTGGACAACAACGGGTTAGAGGGAGGCCTTTACCTTGGCGATACGCTCAATCTGTTAGGGGTAACAGAAACAACGGGGCCTCTTCCAACCACCTTTGAAGATCCAAGTGCCCCTGGCGTCTACAAGCCGACCAACGTCTGGCTCCGGGCGCTGCGCGCCTTCTTTATCGTGACCACTCCCTCCAATTGGAAGGATTACACCAAAGTGGGTCAGAAGTACCAACCGGCCTATCCACCGGTTCCTGTCGTTCTTGGGAGCGGTCCCGCACGGGTGGCGGTCGCAGATCTCAATGCCGCACTCCAAGGCTCGTTTGACGGCGACGTGATTCAACGGCAGCAGAAGCCCAAGAAGAAAGGGATCGGTGAAATCTGGATCGATACGGCCTATGAATTGACTGCCGGCAAGGAGACGCACTTCCCGGGCACGATGACAGTGGTGTCCGCCACAAGCTGGAACGCCCAGCGCAAGATCGCGCTGCCTGCGCAAAACATGAATAACGGCCACAACATGTGGGCCAGTCACGATCAGAAGCAGATCTATCAGACTGAGTGGCATGGCAACAGTACCTATGTCCTTAATCGTCATAACGGGAAGCTTCTCCAAGAGATCAAGGAAGGGCAATATGGGGATGGAGGAACCTGCCATGATCCGGCCCACGTGATGACGCGGGTCGACACGCAGCAAGTCCATGTGACCTGCAACGGAGATGATTATGTGGCGGAGTTTAACCGGCTTCCGTCCGGTCTGCTCCAGTTCAATGGGTTCCTTGATATGTCGAATGCGGGCGGCCAGACGCAACCCCATGCCCATTGGATGGGACATGATGGGAAGTCGATGGTGACGCCAAACTCCAATACGAACGACGCGACGTTGTTCGATTTCAATACGTACACGATTAAGAATCAGCAGCCGACTGGCGCGCTGCCCATTGCGTCAGGCATGATGCCGGATGAGAGCAAGTACTATGTGTCCAACTATCTGGGCCACAGCACCTCGGTGATGTGTGGACCACCGGCGCCCGGAACCGTAACACGCACATGCAAGAAGCCTGATGGGACGGAGGTCACCTCTGGGCAGAAGATCAAGGATATTCCTCTCTTGCTGAACGGCAATTACGATCCGTTCGATGGCGGCATCACGGGACCGGTCGGTGGATTTCCGATCCAGACGCCGGTGAGTCCTGATGGGAAGTTCGTGATCACCGGCAATACTCTCACGGGGACGATCACCATCATCGATACAAAGACCGATACTCTGGTCGCGATGATTCCCTGCGATCCGGGCTGCCATGGCGTGAACTTCGGCGCCAAGAAGGGTGGCGGGTACTATGCCTATGTCACCAGCAAGTTTGCCAATCGGCTGATCATCCTGGACTATGATCCGAACAACGACGGAATCATCGAGGAGGGTGAGCCTGTCATTGCTGGTGCGGTGGTGCTGGCCAACGATCGCGTGGCCAAAGACGATAGGATTGTCGGTAACAAGGGCCAAGGTGGCCAGGGTATCCTGCCGGTCCCCAATGTGTATAACGGCTGGGTTCAAGAGCTGCCGATCGGCTATAAAGCGCAGCTCACCAGAGCGCAGCGGAATCCTATCGGACCGCTTCGCGGCCGTAACCCGCACGATGTGAGGTAGGGAGTACGCCGGATGGTCTGCCGCAGCCGTCTCCGGCTGTATCGTCAAGGCCCCGGAGCGCCGGCATGATGCCGTCGCTCCGGGGCCTTGTTATTCTTGCGCGACCGGCGACTGTGTTTCGTCGTGTCGTGACATTCAGACGACGGGCGCAGATAGTGGAGCAAGAGCATAACAGCCCTGTAAGCTCCAAGGAGGATGGCAATGGCGGGAATGTTCGGCGAAAATCCACTGGAAATGTTAATCCCCATCGCGATTCTTATTGCCGCGGTTATTGTGTTCGCGTTTATGACGGCCGGGTCCTAGGCGGATCCGTTGCGATGTCTGAGGCAGAAAATGGTGTCAGGAACCATTCTCTCACTCAAGTCAATGAATGGTTCCTTGTATCTCTCAGCTTGTGGCACGATACTGCGGCCCATCACGACTTGGATCCTGATAGGCCGGTCGCTCTCAGACCGAGTGTCAGTGTGGGGGTGGTTTCTGAGAAGGATGCGAACGAGTGCTCAAAAAGTGAATGGGGGGATGGGTTGAATCCCATCGGCACACAAGGTGCGAGGAGCAAACTCTTTGTGTCTCTGGGGCGATCCCTTTGCCCAGTCGAAACTCAATGCACGATGATCGAAACAATGCCTCGGCGTATGGGCAAGTCCCTAACTGCCAAGGCCTAGCAGTGTGGCATGCAGTTCACTTGGCATCGTAGGCTCTGAGTACGCCACTGTCAGCGGCAAAAACAACGCCCCGATCTAGCGCAACCGATGCAGCTCTCCCCGTTGGCAGTTCATTCTGCCATAAAAGATTCCCGCTGCGAGCGTCATACGCCCGAACAATGAAGGGCATAACCCCAACTGCAAAGACACGCCCATGTTCCGCAACGATGTCACGGGCGTGGCAGAGGCAGGGTCCTCCTGATCCAGGATATTGATCCTCCCAGTAAAGTTCTCCAGTTGCCATGTTATACGCTCGAACAAGAAATGCTTCCTGATTGAGTCTCCCCGGTAACCATAGAACCCAGCCTGCGACGAAGGCTCGCTTTCCTTCATCGTCTACGGAAACGGCCTGGTTATCAAAACCAGTTGATACTAAGGTTCGGTTCTCCCACAGGAAACTTCCTGATTGGGTATCAAAGGCACGGACCATAAAATCGTCAGGAGAGGAGCCTCCTACTGCAGCCAGTATCACCTGCCGCTTGTGAGCTGCTACGGCATTAGCTCTGCAAGTATCTTGACTGACGGATTCCCAAACGAGGTTGCCATTTGTGCGGTCGTAGGCCCTGACGAGACACGCGACAGGGAACGGCTCCAAATTTGCCACTATATAGGCCCGCGTTCCATGAACGCTGATAGCCCTGTGCGTTGGGGCGTAGCCCAGTGCCAACCTCTTACCTGCTGGTACAGATAAATCCTCCCATTGGATCGCTCCAGTTTTGGCGTTATAGGCGCGGGTTAACAATTGGACATCTCCTGTCGTTCCTATGGTGGAGCCAGTAACGAGAAACTGATTCTTCTCCAACACAGCTGCTCTTACCACCGTTCCAGACGCCAGGGGCCCTTGCCAGTCCAGAAATCCGGTTCTTGAATCGTAGGCTCGGATTGCGTTTGCTCCGACCGCAATGACCCGGTGCGCATCCATCGAGACCGTTGTGGCCCCAAAAAATGAATCCTGCCAGACGAGCGTCCCCGTATCACCATCGAAAGTTTGGACGCCAGCAGACCCGGCCACGACGACGCGGCCGTTGCTTACAGCGAGTGCGCCCCCTGTTGGCGCCTCCCACAGAAGATCTCCACCTGCTGCCCACGCTTTGCCGGTTGTACAGAGGAGTCCGCTTGCACAAGCCGCAACGACCAGCAGCAGGCAAATAAGATGGAATTCGCCGCGCATGCGTAAAGTGCTCATGTCCAGCTCCTTATGGCTTCACTACCAGGATTTGTGCGTGCCGGATCCGGCAGAAATCAGTTGCGGCATACAAATCTTCCTTTCGCCTGGAACAAACAATCCCTCTTAAGGGTTACGAGCTGTATAGCAGGGGCCGAATGGGGGAAGTAGTGCTATTTCGTAGCCTGACGCGCCTTAGCTTTCGCAATGCACGGTGCCGGAAAGTCGCCACCGGTTCACCGACAAAATCCAAAGCATACGGTGGTCTTCAGCCAGACCCGCGTGTAAGTCACGGGGCAACAGACAAGGCAGCGACGGCAGGGGCGAATCGTAGAGGACATGGGAGCCTCGCAGAGAAGCGTATTGTAGGAGAGCGAAGGATCAAACCGCAAGGCAGGGCCGTAGATTTGGTGTAACGGTGACGGCCTTATGTAAGGCGATGAAGAGTCAGCGGGACGCAGGATGAAAAGATCACTGGTGGTGTGTATCCGGCGGCCCAATACGATAAAGCGCTAAATAGCCGCCGGGTCTACTTGCGTTGGTATGGAGCTGGCGAGAGGAATCGAACCTCCAACCTGCGGTTTACAAAACCGCTGCTCTGCCGATTGAGCTACGCCAGCCCGCTGTCGATCCAATACCGATCGGCTGTAAGTTCCGTGGGCACAGTAGCAATAGGTGAAAGATTCTGTCAAGAAATGCTCCCTTCCGAAAGACCAGCCCGCCCGCGAGACTTTGGCTTGCATTGACCGCCGCGTATCATTATCCTGTGCGCCACGCAGCCTATAGGTTCTGAAGGGCGTATCGATGAGCCAGATGCATGTTCTCGTGATCGACGATGATCCCGCCGTTCGGGAAATTCTGTACGAGACGCTTGTGCAGGAAGGCTACTCTGTGTCCGTTGCCGCCGACGGAGCGGCAGGGATTCAGGCCGCCAAGAATGCGCCGGTCCAAATCGTTGTAACCGACCTACAGCTTCCCGACATCGACGGCCTTGCCGTCATCGATCGCCTTGCCAGGATCGACGCGAAAATCATTCCCATCATGATGACGGGTTTCGGCACCATCGAAACCGCTGTGCGCGCGATGAAGTCCGGCGCGTTCGATTTCGTCACCAAGCCATTCGACCCGGAAACTGTCGCGGTTATTGTGCGCAAAGCGGTGGAGTTGTACACGTTACGGCAAGAGAACCATTTGCTGCGCAAGGCAGTCCGTGATCAGTATCAGTTGGAACAATTGGTCGGGGTCAGCGAGCCGATCAGGCAGGTGCTGGATTTTGTGCGGAAAGTCGCAGATAGCGACAGCACCGTCATGATTCAAGGCGAGAGCGGGACCGGAAAAGAACTGGTGGCCCGCATGCTCCATTTCAACAGCCTCCGAAGGGACCGCCCTCTGGTTCCGGTGAATTGCGGCGCGATCCCGGAGACGCTGCTCGAATCGGAACTCTTCGGGCACGAAAAGGGCGCGTTCACAGGGGCGACACACACCAGGATGGGCCGATTTGAATTGGCCAACGGGGGCACGATTTTTCTCGATGAAATCGGGGAGATGAGCCTGCCGCTCCAAGTGAAACTGCTTCGCGTGTTGCAAGAGCGGGCCTTTGAACGGGTGGGAGGGAATCGAACGATCCAGGTCGATGTTCGCATTGTGGCTGCGACCAACCAAGACTTGGAAGCACTGGTTGAAGAGAAGCGGTTTCGCCAAGACCTGTTCTATCGGCTGCACGTGATTCCTATCGTGATTCCTCCGCTCAGAGAACGACGCAGCGACATTCCGCTCTTGATCGATCACTTCCTGGCACGCTTCAATCAGACCAAACATGCGGCCATATCGGGTATTGAGCCCGATGCGATGCGTCTATTGACCAGCTATGACTGGCCGGGCAACATTCGCGAACTGGAAAATATGGTCGAGCGATTGGTTGTGCTCAAGAAACAGGGGGTGCTCTCGCTCGGCGATCTTCCCGAAAAGATTTACCGGCAATCGGCAGCCCCCGAAATCAAAGAACAGTTCATTCGGTTCAGCGAAGACGGCATCAATCTGTCCCGAGAGGTTGAGCAGTACGAGAAGCATCTTATTGTCGAGGCGCTGCGCAAAGCCAACGGAGTGACCACCAAGGCCGCGCAGCTGCTTCAACTGAACCGCACCACGCTTGTCGAAAAACTCAAGCGCAAGGGTGTCGACCCGCGGATCCACTCACAAAGTCTTCCGAATTGACGGTCGCCTATCCCGTCTCCTCGTCAATCCCTTGACGACATGTCATTCCCGTTGTCGTCAATCCTGACGGTGTGCCCATCCGTGGCTGTTCAGCCTTCGCGTTTCCTCAATATCCGCGCAATTATTTAGGGCACGGTCTTTGCTGATGCTCCCTCTCCATGCGCTCTATTCTCTTGCGATACCGCCGGCCCTTGTTCCTGGCCATCGTCTGGATGGCCGCATGCCGACCGGCATTGGGTGAGCCACTTCCGACCGTTTCCGAAAATCAAACAGCCGTATCAACGCCCGCGCAGGCCATCGCACAGGGGTTGGAATCTCCCGAACCGTCCAGGCCGTCTATGATTGACGACGGGCCTCGTGTGGAAGAACAGGTCCAAGGGCAGGGGCATGGGATTACGGATCTTGCCTGGCATGAAGGCTACGCGGCCTACAAGAAAGGCGAGTGGCCGGAAGCACGGCGACTGTTTGAGCAGATCGTCAAGGCGCACCCTGATAGCCCGCAGACCCCTGCGGCGCAGGCGTGCCTGGCCGAGCTGGCGCTACAGGAAGATCCCTTGTTCCGGAACCGTCCGGAGGCCATTCACCTCTACAAGGTATTGTTGCGCGACCATCCGAAATCGGCCAACGCAAGGCGGGCCGAATGGCGTCTCGCAGACCTCTATCTCGAACAGGGCTGGTTACAGGAAGCACAATCCCTCTATGAACAGGCCATGGCGCATTCGCTGCATCTGCCGTTCGACGGTGAGCGGGCTCTGCTGGGGCTTGGGTACACATTCATGGCCATGCGCAAATGGAGCGAGGCCGAACACGCGTTTCTGAATCTGCGGAAGCGGAGCAGTCATGATCATCTGCTTCGGCAGGCCACTCTGGGTCTCGCCCACACGGTGTACGCGCAACGCCGATTTACAGACGCACAGACCTTTTTTGATCTGAGTTATCGCCGATGGCCGGAGACGTTTCGGCTGGATCCTCTGGCGATCCAGCGATACGCCCTGACGCAGGCTGCGCTCCATCACGACGCCTCTGCGCGGGAGCTGATGCTGCTCTTCTACAACCTCTACCCGCGCCACGAGTACGCCCCGACGGCCCTGTTGCATGTGGCGGACAGCCTGGCGGCGACGGCCCGACCGTCGCGCGCGGAGTTTTTCTACACGCTGGTGTCGTTGCGCTACCCAGACAGTGTCCAGGATACGCTGGCCGGCATGCGGGCGGCTGCGCTTCGCGCGGAGCGGATGCGGCCGGCCGGGGACAATTGGGTGGGATTGACGGTCAACGCCATGATACATGAGGCGCCGGTTCCCGATCAGAACGACGGGATCCATCGGGCGATGCTGGAGACGATCGCGAGACGGCATGTAGACACTCCGCTGGGCAGTGAGGCGCTGTTTCATCTTGGGAAACATTATGAACAGGCGAACGACATGGGTCGTGCGATGCTCACATACAAGGAGGCCGCGCTTCGAATTGGAAAAGAAAATGACCGATGGCCGCTGAGCGCCTCGGAGCGGCTCGCTTCGCTCTTGAAGCCTTGGATCGAAGCCGCAGTGAATTCGCACGACGACCTCACGGTGGTCAGCCTCTTCCATCGACATGGGCCGAACGCCGAACAACAGTACGCGCACTCGCCGCTCTTGGTCGAAATTGCCGACGCTCACCGGCGGCTGGGGTTCCTGCCGGAGGCCGGCCGCTTATACCAACGACTGATTAAGACCAAAGATCCCGCGTTGCTTGAATCGACGTTAGTCGGTCTCGGCAACACGTATCTGGATCAACAGGATGCGCCGGCGGCCAGAAAAGTGCTCGAACGATACCGGTTCCAATTCCAAGCGGGCCGGTACGAGCCCGAAGTTGTACACCTTCTCGTGACTGCCATGCGACGCGAGGGGGATCTCGAAGGTCTCCTCCGTCTGTGCCGCCAGTGGCTGATCCATCATCCGCAAGATCGGGAACGCCCCGCGATGTATCTCCAGTTGGCGGAGACGTTGGGACAACTGGAGAAGCTTTCAGATTCGGCGCTGGCCTATGAGGAAGCCTTCAAGGCCGGAGCTATTCGCTCACTCGATACGATGATGGTCTATGCCGACACACTCTCCAGGCTGAATCGGCATGAACAGGCCATTGCCGCGTATCGCGAGGCGCTGGATATGAAACCGGCGGCGCGTCACGCAGAGTGGATGCATCTTCAGACCGCCAGGCATTGGACAGCGTTGAAGCAATATGAGCGGGCGACTGTGGCGCTGGCCGAAGTGGGAGAAACAGGGGACCCGCTCATTAACCGGTTTACAGCATCGTTCAAGGGCAGCCTGCAGAGCATGCGCCGCCCGCTCACTGAGGAGGAACTATGACGCTTACCGCCGTACAGCATTCGGAAGAACGGGATGTGCTTCAGACTGCATTTCAAAGTTTTGATCAAGCGGCCAGGACATTGCAGCAGTCGTACGGCGCGCTGACGGCTCGCGTGGAGCAAATGGATCTGGAGTTGGCGCAGAGCAATGATGCGCTTCGGCGGCAGCTTCGTGAAAACGAAGCCATGCGCGCGCATCTCGACGGGATCCTGGAGTCCTTGTCGACCGGCATCCTGGTTTTGGACGATGCCGGGATTGTGACCCGCAGCAACGAACCGGCGGCTGAAGCGCTCGGCATGACCGCCGCGGAGCTGTGCGGCCGCCATGCCGCCGCCATTTTGGATGCGGTCGGCCTGAGCCTGTGCGATCGTCCGCAGCGCATCGGACAGGCTGTGGTGACGATTATCCAGACGCCATTGAAAACAAATTCGGGATGCCGATCGGGGAGCCTCGTGCTCATTCAGGACGTGACCCGCCTCTGTCAGCTTGAAGAGCGGGTGCAGCGCAAGGATCGGTTGGCGGCCATGGGAGAAATGATCGGGCGGATCGCCCACGAAATCAGAAACCCGCTGGGCAGCGTGGAACTCTTTGCTTCCATGCTTCGCCGGGATCTCGGGGAGCAGCCGGCCTCAAAAATGTATGCAGAGCAAATTTCCCAAGCGGTCCATGCCATGGATCGTTTGCTGGAGAATCTCTTGGTGTACACCAAGCCGGCGCGATCGTCCCATGCCTGGTGCGCGGCGGAGCCCTTGATCCTTGACGCGTTGAGTTTGGCTGCGCATGCGATCGCAAAAACACCGGTGGATGTTCGGATCGATCTTGATCCGGGGATTCCGGCGATCTGGTGCCATGAGGGGCAGATGAAACAGGTGATGCTGAATTTGATCATCAATGCGGCGCAAGCCATGCCGGGCGGAGGCGTACTCATGGTCAGTCTCGATAGAGATCGGACGCAATCCTTCAGCGATTCAGCCGTTCGCCTCACCGTCAGCGATTCAGGTCCCGGCATCGATGCGGCGTACCGATCCCGTTTATTCGACCCGTTTTTCACGACCAAAGACGAGGGGACCGGACTTGGCCTTGCCATCGTGCATGCGATCGTCGAAGCCCATCACGGACGCATCGATGTCGACAGTGTGGCCGGCCACGGTGCCTCGTTTTCGATTGTGCTGCCGCATCCAGTGACCCCTCTTTGTGTAAGCGGCAATCGGGCCTTGACGTACATAGAGCATGAACAGATCGGCACTGAGTCCGGCGAACCGGTGTTCGTGGAGGAGGCAGTCCATGAGTGAGCGGGATACGGACGTCAGGGCGTCAGACAGTCCGGATGCAGAGGAGCGGATCCTGGTGGTGGACGACGATCCGTCCATGAGGACCGCGTTGATGGAATCGGTGCGGCGCCTTGGGTATGCGGTGCAGGGGGCGGTGGACGGCGCCGATGCTCTGGAACGGGTCGGACGGTTTCGTCCCTGGCTCGTGCTGACGGATCTCAAGATGCCGCGCATGACCGGTCTGGAGTTGATTAAAGAGCTGAAAGCACGCGCCCCGCAGGCGGCCATCGTGCTCATGACGGCCTATGGGACCGTGGAAACGGCTGTCGAAGCTATGAAACATGGCGCGAGCGAATACCTTCTGAAGCCATTCTCGATGGATTTGTTGGAACGGGTGATCACAAACCTCAAGGAAGGCCGGGAGACGGAGGGAGGAGCTGTTCCGTCGCTAGGCACAGCGGACAACCGCGCGATTCTGACGCAGGACCCCGGGATGGTCAGATTACTGAGCACGCTTGAAGGGGTTGCCGCCAGCCAGGCGACGGTGCTGATCAACGGAGAGAGCGGCACCGGTAAGGAGCTGCTGGCCCGGTTCATCCATAGCCGCAGTCCGCGCGCGCACCGCCCCTTCATCGCAGTCAACTGCGCAGCGTTGCCGGATGGGTTGCTGGAGAGCGAACTGTTCGGGCATGAACGGGGAGCGTTTACCGGCGCGCTGATCAGAAAAATCGGAAAATTTGAAATGGCCCATACCGGCACCTTGCTGCTGGATGAAATCGGGGAAATGACCATGGGGCTTCAAGCGAAGCTGCTGCGGGTGCTGCAAGAGAGAGAGGTCGATCGCGTGGGCGGGCGCGACCCGGTGCCCGTCAACATCCGGGTGATCGCCACGACGAATCGGACGCTCTATCGGGAAGTGGAGCAAAATCGATTCCGGGAAGATTTGTATTACCGGTTGAATGTGTTTCCGATCACCCTGCCTCCGCTCCGTGAGCGCCTTGCCGATATTCCCATGCTGGCCCGGCATTTCGCAGCGGCGGCGGCTTCGCGAAACGGACTGCCGCAACCGGCGTTGTCGGAGGCCGCACTGGCCCATTTGCAGCGATTGCCGTGGAAGGGCAACATCCGCGAGTTGGAGAATGTGATGGAGCGGGCAGTCCTGTTGGCCGGCCATGGCCTGATCTTGCCGGAACATTGCCCCGTGGAGATTCGCGATGCCGCCTCGCCGCCGGTCATTCAGCAGCCGGGTAATGGCTCGCTGTGGGAAATGGAGCGGGATCTGATCTTTAAGACGCTGATGCGGGTGAAAGACAATCGCACTCATGCGGCGAAGGAACTTGGCATCAGTATCCGCACGCTACGGAACAAGCTCCGTGAGTATCGAACCGATGGGAAGCCCCTATCGGCAACGGCATTGTGACTAGGCAAGCGTTGCCGATCGGCAACATTTAACGGGCGGGGTACAGGTTCAAGCGAAGAATACAGCTGAGGTTGCGGGAGAGGAAGCTGTCCAGGTTGCGGTTAACGTTAAAGCTGAGGGAAGCGCCATCGGTTCTTTTTTCACCTAACGTTGACCGCAGCCGCAACCTTGTCACGGATTCTCAATCCGGCATCCAGGTTGCACCGGGAAGTCGGACATTGTGGTGCGGAAAGAAAGGATATGAGGCCATGAAGATCTTCGATCGAACCATACAATTGTTGGAGCGAACTTTGGACCTCCGCAGCGCGCGGCAGCGCGTGATTGCGTCGAATTTGGCCAATGAAGAAACGCCCGGCTATCGAGCTTCCGAACTGAACTTTATGGATCAGCTGCGTTCCGCGCATCACGGCCGGCTGCCGGTTGTATTGGCGGCGACACAGCCTCGCCACTTCGGACTTCATGGGGCTCAGGGAGTGCAGGCCGTCGCAGGAAAGCTGAACGAGGTGCCGGCAGGCGATCTTCCGCTCGATGCGAACTCGGTCAATCTTGAATTGGAGATGGCAAAATTGTCCGACAATGCCATGCAGTACAACACGGCGGCCACGATACTGGCCAAGAAGTTTCACGGATTGTTGAATGTGATACGAGAAGGGAGATAACGCCGAGCCCGCTCGGATGGTCGAAATCGGCACGCGGTTGACGATTGATAGAGGAGGTTCATCATGGAAATGTCCGACAGTATGGCGGTATCGGTATCCGGCTTGGATGCCCAACGGCACCGGCTCAATGCCATTGCCAGCAATCTTGCCAACGCACAATCGACAAAAACGCCAGGGGGCGGTCCGTACAAACGACGGGATGTTGTCTTCCGGTCGACGCCTGTGCCCAGTACATTTCAGCGGGCGTTCCGCCAGGTGGCCGTCGGTCCGTCGGCCCATGCGCTCGAAGGCGTTTCGGTGGCCAGGGTGGTCGAAGACAGGAAGCCCGGCCAGCAGATTTATGACCCGCATCACCCCGACGCCGATGCGAAAGGGTTTGTGCGTCTTCCCAATGTGAACGTGATGGAAGAAATGGTCAACATGATGGGCGCCTCACGAGCCTATGAGGCCAACGTACAGGCCATCAATGCCTCGCGCGCGATGTGGAACAAGGCGCTGGAGATCGGGAGGTAGCGATGAGTCCTATTCAAGGCATTGCACAGGCAGTCTCCGCCGTTCCCGCCGCGCCGTCGCCCGGTTCTATAGCGCCGCCGGCCGGGACCGGAGGGTTTCTGGATTCACTGAAGACCGCCGTCGGCAAGGTCAACGACGTGCAACTCCAGGCCGGTCAGGCCGTCGATGCCCTGATGACGGGGCAGACGCAGGACATTCATCGTACGATGGTTGCCTTGCAGCAGGCCGACGTGTCTTTTCAATTGATGATGCAAATCAGAAACAAACTGGTCACGGCCTACGAAGAAATTCAACGGATGCAGATTTGACGAATCGAACCGAATAAAGGCAGGCAGCCGACATGTTTTCACAATTTTCAATCAATCAACGGATGATCATTCTGCTGGCCCTGGCCGGATCGGTGGCGGGCCTGATTGCGTTGGCCTTATGGACGCAGCAGCCCGACATGCAGGTTCTCTTCACGAATCTCAACGGTGAAGACGCGGCGGCGATCATCGACAAGCTCAAAGAAACGAAGGTTCCGTATGAGACGACAGGAGGCGGTGCGACGGTGCTGGTGCCCAGCGCACAGGTCCACGACCTTCGGCTGCAACTGGCGACGCAGGGCCTGCCGCATGGAGGGGGAGTCGGGTACGAGATTTTCGACCGCACGTCGATCGGCATGTCTGAATTCGTCCAGAAACTCAATTACCGCCGCGCGCTGCAGGGCGAGTTGGCCAGAACAATTGCGCAAATGCCGGAGGTCGAGCGGGCGCGTGTTCATCTGGCCATGCCGGAACGGCGGCTGTTTGCCAATGAGCAGGACAAAGCACGGGCTTCCGTCATCCTGGCGTTGCGCAACGGGCAGGCGCTGACGAAATCGCAAGTGCAGGGTGTGATTCACTTGGTGTCCAGCAGTGTCGAAGGGTTGCAAGCCCGTGACGTGACGATCGTCGATGGCCATGGACGATTGCTGTCCAGCACGGTCGCAGAGGACGAGACGGCCGGGTTGACGAACTCGCAGCTCGAGTATCAACGCAATATCGAGAAGGATATCGAAACCCGTATCCAGACGATGCTGGAGCGGATCGTCGGAATGAATAAAGCGGTCGTGCGTGTGTCCAGCCTGGTCGATTTCCGGAAAATAGAGACCACGGAAGAACGGTACGATCCGAATAGCCAGGTGGCCAGAAGCGAGCAACGCGGTCAAGAGAAGTCCAGCGGGGTCAACGGGGTATCCGGTGGTATTCCGGGCGTGCAATCGAACGTGCCGCCGGGGACGGATCAGGAGCCGGCGCAGAGCAGTTCGAATAACAGTGTGACGAAGAATGAGACCGTCAACTATGAGATCAGCCGCACGGTGTCAAAAATCGTGGAGCCGGTCGGCGCGATCAAGAAGTTATCGGTGGCTGTATTGGTTGATGGAACATATGCCGCGGCTCAGGCCGGAGACGGAGCATCGGCGGACAGCATCGCCGCTGAATCTTCCAGGAAATATACGCCACGGTCGGAAGAAGATTTGAAGCGCATCGAGGAAATTGTCAAAAAAGCGATGGGCTTTTCAGCGGAACGGCAGGATCAAGTCCAAGTGGTCAATGTCCAATTCGGCTTAGGACCGGACGAACTGCCGACGGCGGCGGCCGAAGCCGTATCGGAAGGGCCGAACCCATGGCTGCCCTATCTGCGCTACGGTGTCGGGGCCCTGCTCTTTCTCATGATCCTCTTGTTCGTTGTCCGTCCATTGATCGCCATGCTGGGTACTGCCGACAGGCAGGAGCCCGAGGCCGGCGGATCCGCGTCGCTGCCTCTTTCGGCGGCGGCGGCGGCCGCGATCCCTGGCGCGCCCGATCGCGCCCAAATCATCGACATGGCCAGAAAGAATCCTGACACGACGGCTGTCGTCGTGAAACAGTGGTTGAAGAGCTCTTCTGTGAACGGCTGAACATGGCTAGGAATCTGACTGGTGAGCAGAAGACGGCGATTCTCCTCCGCGCGATCGGTGAAGAAGCGGCCGCACAGGTTTTGAAGCAGCTTGATCCCAAAGAGATCAAGAAACTGGGGGCGTCTATGAGCGGTACGGCGCAGATTTCACGGGATGAGGAAGATGCGGTGATCTTGGATTTTAAGGCGGCGAGCGCGACGGGGGAGGTGCAATTTCATGGCAAAGAATACATCAAGACCGTCCTGGTCAAGGCGTTGGGCCCGGAAAAAGCGGCGCGGATCATCGAATCGATGACCCGGAAAAGCTATCCCGGATTGGAAACGCTCCGCTGGGTGGATGCGAAGAGCATCGCGCAAATGATGAAGATCGAACATCCGCAAACGGTGGCGGTCATTCTAGCCCATCTCGAGAGCGACCAGGCCGGGCAGGTGCTCGCTGCGCTGCCGGACGCCATGCGCGGCGATGTGGCGTTGCGGCTTGCAACCATGGAAGATGTACAGCCGGATGTCTTGGAGGAATTGAGCCAGAGTTTGCAAGAAACACTGTTGGCAAGCAAGGGACTGGGCGGACACAGCATCGGCGGAGCCGAGGTGATGGCCGAAATTCTGACGCGGATGGACAAAACCAATGAGGGCGGAATCATGGCTAAGATTGCAGAGAAGAGCCAGACGCTGGCCGATGCCATCCGCGCGCTCATGTTTGTGTTCGACGATTTGATCAAAGTAGACGACCGCGGCATACAGGAACTGATGAAGGAGATCAGCAAGGATGACCTTCCACTTGCGCTGCGCGGCGCGAATCCTGAGGTCAAAGAAAAATTCTTTAAAAACATGTCGAGCCGTGCCGCCGAAATGCTCAAGGAAGACATGGAGGCAAAGGGGCCTGTGAGGGTGTCCGATGTCGAAAAGGCGCAGCAGAATCTGCTGAAGGTCTGTCGCAAGCTGGAAGAGGAAGGGCGGATTGTGATTGCCGGCGCAGGAGAACAATTGGTCTAAATGTCGGCCGGAGCAACCATGACGGCGCAGGCTCTTCGCGGACAGACGGGAGGTCCGCGGCTTCAAGGGACGATCTTGGCCGTCGATGACGATGAACCGATCCGGAATCTATTTCTTGAGCTCTTCCGGGCTGAAGGGGTGTCCATCCGGGCTGCTGGATCCGGGCGGGATGCCATTGCCATGGTGAAACAGTCCGCTCCCGCGCTGATGCTCATCGATGTGTCGTTGCCGGATCAGGACGGCATCGCGGTTCTGGAAGAGGCGCTGACCATCGACCACCGGATCATCGGGGTGGTCATGACGGGATCGGCAACCATCGAACTCGCCGTGCGTGCCATGAAGGCCGGTGCCAGCGATTTTTTAATGAAGCCCATCGACAATGGTGTGGTCTTGATGACGGCGCGCCGGTTACTGGAACTCCACCGGTTGCGAGCTGAACAGACCGTTCTCAAACATGCGGCTGTTCGGTCCGGGGCGTTTCATCTGTCGAGCCTGCCGTTCCAAACGTTTGGTGATGACGGGTCATTACGGGGAGAGGACGGCTTGACGGAATTCGAGCGGGGGCTGAAGGAAGGGCGACAGTGTGCGGAAGAGGAGCGCCGGCATGAACGGGCCCTGTTTGCCGGTGCGATGCGGAAGCTAGCCGAGGTGCAGTCTTCTCTTCAGCGGACGATGGAAGACGAGATTGCCGCATTGGCCATTCACATTGCGTCGAAAGTCCTGCATGAGTCGGCGGCCGCCTGTAAAGAACAGATTGTGGAGCAAGCCAAGTCTGCGGTGACGGCGGTGCGGGAGTCCGGCGTCGTCGTTATTCAGGTGCATCCGGCCGATGCGCCGGCGCTGGAATCTGCTCAAGCCGAGCTTGCGGTACTGCGTGATCTCGCGCTCACGGTAAAAGTCGAGCCGGTGGCCTCGATCACGCGCGGGAGTTGTCTCATCCATACCGCCAATCGTGTGATCGATGCGTCATTGGACACTCAGCTGCTTCGGTTGGGCAGCGCATTGAAGAACAGGGCCAAGAATGAATCTTAGCCGCCTGCTCGATCGAGTCGATCCTGTTGCAGTCTCAGGGCGGGTTGCCCAGGCTGTCGGCCTCGTGATCGAGGGGTATGCACCTATGACCACGGTGGGCGAACTCTGCGAGATTAGTAGGGAAGATGGCGGTGAGCCAATTGCCGCAGAGGTGGTGGGCTTCCGTGGCGATCGTGTGCTGCTGATGCCGCTGGGAGAGATGCAGGGGATCGGGCCGGGCAGCCTCATCACCATGACCGGCCAGGTTGCGCATTTGCCCGTCGGGCCTGGCCTATTGGGACGCATTCTGGACGGGCTCGGACGCCCGCTCGATGAGAAGGGGGCCATCCCGTATCTCGAACGATATCCGCTCCATGCCGCTCCACCCAACCCGCTGCAGCGCGCGCGCATTCGCACACCGCTGGATCTTGGGATCCGCGCCATCAACGGATTTCTGACATGCGGGCAGGGGCAGAAGATGGGAATCTTCTCGGGTTCCGGCGTCGGGAAGAGCGTCTTGTTGGGAATGATCAGCCGGTACACGAATGCCGATGTCAATGTCATCGCGCTCATCGGTGAACGCGGGCGCGAGGTCAAAGAATTCCTGGAGCGCGATCTGGGGCATGCCGCGCTTCAACGGTCGATCGTCATCGTGGCGACGTCGGATCAAGCGCCGCTGGTTCGGTTGCGCGCGGCGCTGGTGGCGACGACCGTGGCCGAATACTTTCGCGATGCGGGGAAGCAAGTGCTTCTATTGATGGATTCTCTCACCCGGTTGGCATATAGCCAGCGGGAAGTCGGGCTTGCGATCGGGGAGCCGCCGGCGACCAAAGGCTACACGCCGTCCGTATTCACCATGCTGCCCAAACTTCTGGAGCGTGTCGGCACCGGATCCGGCGCAGGCGCCATTACCGGTTTGTATACCGTGCTGGTCGACGGAGATGATCTGACTGATCCGGTGGCCGATGCCGCGCGGTCGATTCTCGACGGGCATATCGTGTTGTCACGGGCGTTGGCGGCGCAGAATCATTTCCCCGCGATCGATCTCCTGCAAAGCACCAGCCGTGTGATGCGCGATATCGTCGGTCGGGAACACGGTGACGCGGCAGGAACGGTTCGGGAATTGATTGCTCGCTATCGGCAATCCGAAGATCTCATCCTGCTCGGCGCGTATAAGCAGGGTATGAATAAGACTCTCGACCGGGCTGTCCAGGCCCAAGAGGCCGTCAATGCCTATCTTCGGCAGGGGATCGATGAGTCAGCGGCATTGGGCGCGTCGGTTCAAGGGCTACGCGCCTTGGCTCAGCAGGCAGCATGAGACTCGAGTCGTTGCGGAAGTTGCGGGTACAGGCACAGGAAGCGCTCACGATGGAGCTGGCACAGGCGACTCAAGAATTGGTCGGCATGGAGCAGCGGTGCAATGCGCTTGATGCGCAGATTCAGTCGGATACGTCGGCCTATCGGATCCACACCGAGCAGGGATTGGTTATTGAAGCTTTGTGGGAATGGCAGGGACGTCTGGATGTGCAACGGGCAGCGTTGATACAGGCGCGCAATGCGGTCGGCCATCTGACCGAGGTGTGGACCAGCGCCCATGCCCGTCTTGTTGAAGCGACCCAGGAACGCAAAATACTCGATCGCCTTCTCGAACGGCAACGGGAGGCGCATGATGCCGAGTTGCGCCGACGGGAGCAGCAGGCCATGGATGAAGCAGCGGGCCGTATGTTTCAGCATCCTGCCGGAAGGGGTGTGTCATGAACGCACAAACAGCGCGATCCACAGGAGATGGTATTTTTCTCAGCCGTGCCGGCCGGTCCAAGGCGGCCTTGTCGCCTTCGCAACGGCGGTCCTCGCTCTGGACGATCGCAGGCGGCGTCGTCGGCTCTACGATTCTCTTATGGATCATGGTGCAACTGGGGCAAGCTTCCAATAATCCGAAAGACAAACTGCGGCCGGCTGCTGTTCCGGCACAAACGGCCGCCTCACAAGCTGTTCCACCGGTCCTTCCTGCCGATGCGCAAGAGGCAGAATTCGACGAGAGTAGCCGGCTGCTTGCTCCGCCGACACAGGGGCCGGCACTGGATGTGCCGCGAGAAGTTCTCGGGATGTTGGATCTGCGAAAGCGCGATCTCGACCGGCGCGAAGATGCTGTCCGCCAGAACGAAGAGCGTCTCATGATCGTGCGGGCCGAGGTGGAAAAGGTCTTGGCGAAAAATGAAGCGTTGGAAAAACGGATTGAAAGTGTGCGTGCGAAGGCGGATCAGCAGGCGCCCAAGGAACGCCTTGCGCAGGCGCAGAAGAATCAGCTCGCCAAGATGTATGAGGCGATGCCGTCAGAGGACGCGGCAGTCCGGCTGGAGCGGATGCCTGATCAGAAAGCGATCGAAATCCTTCGCCTTGTCAAAACAAAATCTGCTGCGGCGATCCTTGCCCAGGTCAAGCCGGAGCACGCGGCCAAGCTCAGCGTGCAGTTGCTTGCGCAAAAACCGTAATCTAACCCGCAATATTCCTGAACGCGTTTGCCGCAATCGCCGATCCGCTGCTCCCTTCTTCGTCGCTCGTATCTCGTGAAGCCCGCTTCGCCGGCGATGCGAGGCGAGCGCAGGACGAAAAGAGCATTTCTATCACGGGTGTCTTTGTTTGCGAGATACGCTTCACGCACAACGTAATTCTCACCGGCAAGAAAGTCCTTGCACCCAGTAAAAACTTCCTTGTGACCGGCCGTTCAGTCTCTATCTCCAGCAAAAAGCCGTAGTTCGTGGGGTTTTGTTGAGCAATGTCTGTGGCACAAGCTTTGTATTGTCCTTGGCGTGCCGGTTGGTCAAGCCAGAGAGGGCGTCGTTCGTTTATGGGTATGAATGCTTTTATCCCGCAGATTGCCGCTTCGAACGCGGGGTCTTCTTCGGAGCCTGTCGGAAGTCCATCTAATCGGGCATACCGTTCAACTGACATCGGATCCCGGAAGAAATTTTCAACCGTTCTCCAGACGATCAGCCGAGAGCGGCAGACGGAGCTATCGCGCCGATCCGGAGACCGGCGACCGGTGGATGCGCCGGACCGAGGGGATCGAGCCGAGAGGGCGAAGGTCCCAATGGATCGCTCTTCTCGATACCAACAGTCTGAATCTCAGACGGACAAGATGGCGGAACGCAGACATCCAGGCGTGGATGCCCTGAAAGGATCCGACGCTCCAAGAGGTGATCACGAATCTCAGGAAGGCCCAACCAGGATTTCGGAGAGCCAGTCCTCCCAAGATCATCAAGAGTCTGAATCCTGGAAGAACATGGGGGAAGAAGGTAGCCACCCAGAGTTGGATATGCCGGAAGCAGCCGATGCCCCCAAGGGAAACCCTGAATCATCGTTGCCCGGGGACTATGCCCATCCCGTTTCTCATGTCGAGTTGTCCTCACTCATCGAGGCTCTTGCCCCAGCGCCATTGATCATGCAATCGGATGCCGTAGGGTCAGGCAGTGGAGAGGACAGTGGTCTGTCAGGTATGGAACATCATGAAGGGTCGGCTCCGAATCCGACACCGTTCGGTCTGACTTTGGTTGCAGCGACTGGTTTGTTACCGAGTCACGCGGCGAACCGCGATCTTTTTGCACAGGATAGCCGACTCAACACCGAGATACAGCACGAGGGACCGTCAGAGGACATGCGGGGTATTGTCGCTGCAACGGTTCTCCAAGTACAGAAGAATGCCGGTTCCGGGGTCCAACCGGCCCTTGGCGATGTGGAACAGACGGTACTTGATTCTCACGGAAGAACTCGATCGGCTCCTTCACCGAATGGCCCGCCTCTCTTATCACAGCAAGCTGATCTCGATCGTACGCTCCTGGGCTCCTCTGCATGGCCGGAGCTGGAAAGTGTGCCATTGTCTCGCACCTCCGATTCCGTCCACCCGGTTCAGGCAATACAGCCGGAGCGGCCGGCCTCGGTGGTCGTTCCGGCCAATGCGCCGGCTTTGTTGCAGACAGATGCGTACGAGACGAAGCCGCTATCCGGCATGCCGTCCGATCATCAGACGATTGCCGATGGCGCATTCCAATCGGGTTTGGATTGGTCTGAGCAGGGTGCCCGAGAGCACACTGGTAAAGAATCGCCATCAGCGTACCACATGGCTGCAGCACCCGTTTCTATCGGATTTGCGAGTGCGATGGCCGGCGAAGGTGGGACTGCCGGAACAGCCGCACTCTCCATGTCTCGACCCGTCGAGTCCTCCACTGTGTCGAGTCCCGCACCGGCACCGCCGGTTCCGGCCTCTCGCGATGCCGGGGACTCACCTCTGTCTGCGACCGCACGGTCGGTCGTGTTTGAAGTGGCGGAAACGGAGCTTGGCCGCATCAATGTTCGTGTGGCGCTGGCGAACGAGGTGGTCCATACCTACTTGTCCTCAGACAGGGCGGAGGTGGGGCAATTCCTCATCAATGGGCAGGAGCGGTTGCAGACTGCGTTGCAAGCGAATGGATTGGAAATGGGACAGTTCCGTGTCGATATCGATCGTCAAAATGCAGGGCGGTCGTTCCAGCAGGGACCGTCTCAGGATCAGGGCCGCGGCTGGCATCACGGCTCGCCTCAGGGTGATGAGGCCCAAGTCTTCGAGGCGCGCGACAGCCGGCGATCATGGTCCCAGGGTAGGCTGAATCTTGTGGCCTGAACAGATGAGGAGTACATAGCATGATTGATCTATCCGCACTCTCATCCACTCCGACTGCATCGGCGCCGAAGGCGACGGGCCCCCGTGAATTGGGACAGGGAGACTTTCTCACCTTGCTCGTCACGCAGCTGAAGAACCAGGACCCGCTGAATCCAACAAACAATACCGAGTTCGTCGCCCAACTGGCCCAATTCAGTCAGTTGGAGCAGAGCGCAAAGCAGGCACAGCTTCTCCAGCGGAGCCTCGATGCCCAGGCTGCGTCGCTCCAGTTTACGTTGCTTCCGATGGTCGGGCGGACCGTGACGGTCGATCATGCGCTCATTCAGCTGGGTAATGGGCCGGCCCCCATCAGCTACGCCCTGGACAAGAATGCCGCGGCCGTGCGCGTCAACATTTTGGATCCACAGGGGCAAGTCATCCGTACCCTCGATTATCGGGATCGCCCGGCAGGACAAAATCTTACCGAGTGGGATGGGCGGAATCAGAGTGGGGCGCTCATGCCGGCAGGAATCTATCAGTATGTCCTTACGGCAACGGATGCGCTGGGCGCGCCGGTGAGCGCGCGGACTGCGGGACAATTGACCGTGTCCGGCATTCGCATGGAAGAGGGGAAGGCCAAGCTGGTTGCAGGCGATCTCAGTATCGACCCATCAGCGGTAGTGGAACTACGGTAAGGACAGGAAACGATACATAAGAAGGAGGATTGGGCCCATGGGAATTCTATCGTCGTTATTCGCCGGAGTGAGCGGACTCAATGCCAACGGAACAGCGCTCTCGGTGATCGGAAACAACATCGCCAATATGAGTACGGTCGGTTTCAAGGGGAGCAAAGCGACGTTTGCGGATCTGATCAGCTCGTCGATCTCTGGCGGATCGGGCGCTGTTCAAACGGGCATCGGCGTTGCCCTGACTTCCGTGCAAGGTAATTTTTCTCAGGGGTCTCTGGCGACGTCATCCAACGTGTTGGATTTGGCCATCGACGGGAACGGTTTCTTCGTGGTGGAAGACGCGCAAGGCGGGACGTTCTATTCGCGCGCGGGGCTGTTCCGATTGGATCGGAACAACAATGTCGTGGATCCGTCCGGCTTTAAGCTGCAAGGGTTTCTGGCGGATACCACCGGCACCATTACCGGGACGATCGGAGATATCGCCTTGCCGTCGACGACCGCCTCTCCACGGGCAACGACCATTGCGCTGGTGGCGGCCAACTTGAATTCCGCAACGACCCAGACCGGAGTGCGCGGGAATGTGGTAGCCTCTGCAGCTTCGGTGACGACCACCGCGGCCGGCGCCAATTCGTTCACCATCAATCTGAACGGGGACGGGGTGCAGACGGTTACCGTGGCCAACGGCCTGACCGGAGCGGCGTTGGCCACGGCCATTCAGAACGCCGTCCGTGCCCTGGTGCCGAATGATCCGTTCAAAGCGGCGGCCTATTCCGGTTTTACGGCCTCAGTCAATCCCTCGAATATTTTTACCTTCACGTCGGGCATCACCGGCACGACGAACAACTCGACGACCGGGACGGGGACTGTCGTCGTGGCCGCGAACGGTGCCGACACGCTGGCCGCCGATTTGAATATGACCGCAGGCACATCGACGACGGGGACGGATTTTCTGTTGTCCGACCCGTCGGCCAGTTCAAACTTTTCAACCTCGATGACGGTCTTCGACTCGCTCGGCAACAGCCATCTGTTGACCACGTACTTTACCAGAACCGGTCAAAACACGTGGAACTACAATGTGGTGGCGAATGCGTCCGATGTCGTAACGGCGAACTATGATTCGAGCAACATCGATGCGAGCTTGGGCATCGTCAAAGTGGGATCCGGCACTTTGACCTTCGGCACCAACGGAACACTGGATCGGGAAAGTCCGGTCACCCGTTACGATACCGGTACCGCAGCGGGCACTGCCGGTACCACGCCGGGCGAGCTCCAAATCGACTTTAACGGCGCCACGCAAAACCAGTTGATCGTCATGAACTATGGAACCAGCGTGACGACCGACGGCGGATCCGGGTTGGACGGGACGACGCAGTTCGGCTCAACTTCCGCCCTGGTACAGCAAACGCAGGACGGATTCGCTGCGGGATCACTACAAGCCTTTTCCGTCGATTCCAACGGGACCATCAGCGGGCGATTTTCCAATGGACAACTCCGTGCCTTGGCCCAGGTGGTGCTCGCGCGCTTTCCGGACCCCATCGGTTTGACGAGAACCGGCAAGAACACGTTTGCGCAATCGGGGAATTCCGGCCAGCCCGTGACCGGGACACCCGACAGCGCCGGGCTTGGCCGTGTGTTATCCAATTCGCTCGAACTATCGAATGTGGATCTCGGCGAAAGTTTCATCGACATGATCGCCGCCCAGCGCGGATTCCAGGCGAATTCCCGGGTGATTACAACATCAGATGAAATTCTCCAGGAGCTGGTGAATCTGAAACGGTAAGCGTCGGTAGCACCGGACTGAGAGCGGAGAACCCTCTCAGTCCGGTCTCGCCTTCTTGATTGGTTCGTTCTTCCTTCCTCTTTCTTCGTCACACATTACATCAGGTCGAGAGCGCCGTTCGTCAGTTTTCTGACAGCGTCAAGCGATCGCTTGACGCTGTTCGGGTATCGTGGGTTCGCTCATTACGCTACGCATGCGCAACTCCGCGGCTGGCATATCGATTTGCGATGAGCTTCCGAATCGCATGTTGTTCCGGCCAATGGCATAGGCATTGCAATTTGTGCAGCGAGGTTCGTGTGTCATGTCAGGAGGCCAGGAGGATCATATGGCGGATGCAGCGACAGCAGATGAAAAAGAGCCGGCGCGCATCGCAGCGCCGGTGTTGCCGATTAAATTGATCATCATCGTGGTGTCTTTGGCGCTTGTCGTCGGCGTCGGTGGTGCGGTGCTTGCTGTGAAGTTGCTCGGCGGTTCAGGCAAGGCGGCGGAGATCGCAGAGGAGCAGAAGCCGGAAACCACGGCAAAGGCCGAACCTCGTCAAGAGGTTGGAAAGCGCGGACCGTCCGCGACGCCAGGAATCATGTTCGATCTGGATCCCTTCATTGTGAATTTGGCCGACCAGCCTGAGATCCGGTATCTCAAGATCACCGTCAAATTGGAAGTCGAGAGCGAGACGGTCAAAGCCGACCTGACCGCCCGTGTCGCGCAGGTGCGCGATACCGTGTTGGTGCTGCTCAGCAGCAAGGATGTGACGACGGTGAGAACGTCGCAAGGGAAATTTCAACTGCGGGATGAGATCACGCAGCGGGTCAACGGTTTGCTGCCGAGGCCGGGCATCCGTTCCGCGTACTTCACCGAGTTTGTCGTCCAATAACGATCACCGGCATGGAAAAAGTTCTTTCGCAAGAAGAAATCGACGCGCTGCTGAAGGGAGTGGCATCGGGCGACGTGGATACGTCTCCGAAAGCTGCGGCGGCTCCTGGGGAAGGTGTGGCGCAATATGATTTGCTCAATCAGGAGCGGATCATTCGCGGCCGGATGCCGACCCTGGAGATGGTCAACGATCGCTTCATCAGGCGGCAGTCCGTGGCATGGACCGGGATGTTGCGCGAAGCCGTCGATTTCATCGTCGTCAGTACCCAGGTGATCAAATTCGGCGATTTTCTGAAAAAGGTTCCGATGCCGTCATCGCTCAACGTGTTCCATATGCATCCGCTCCGAGGCAGCGCCCTGGTCGTTATGGATGCGTTTCTTGTCTATCTGATCGTGGATTACTTTTTCGGCGGAAAGGGCCAGACGCATGTGAAGCCGGAAGGCCGCGACTTCACACCGGTTCAACTCCGAATCATCAGGAAACTGCTGACTCAATTCCTGGCCGATCTTGAAAAGGCGTGGCAGGCAGTGTTGCCGGTCAAGGTGGAATACGTGCGATCGGAAAGCAACCCTCAGTTCGCCATGGTCGTCACCGCTTCGGAGATCGTGGTGGTGGTGACGCTGCAGGTGATCATGGGCGACACCACCAGAGATCTGTTTCTCGTGTATCCCTACGGGATGCTCGAGCCGATCAAGGACAAACTGTACTCGGGCCTCGTCTCAGACCAAATCGAGCAGGACAGCAGTTGGGCGGTGAAGTTTCGAGGCAAATTGCAAGAGTGCAGCCTTCCTATCACCGTTCGCCTGGGCACCACGAGTGTGACGGTGCGGGATGTCCTCAACTTCGCTCCCGGCGACGTGATCGTGCTGGATCAACGTCCGGGAGACCTGCTGGACTGCTATGTCGAAGGCTATCTCAAATTTCAAGGAAGCCCCGGTGTCTACAAGGGCAACCACGCATGCCGCGTGACAAAGATCGTCAACTGACCGCGGACCGATAGGGAGGCGTTTCCATGGCCGAGACAGGCTCCTCGACACAAACCGGCGCATCGTCGCCTCAGCCGGCGTCATTTCCTTCCGTCCAGAATGCGCAGACGGGTGAGGCGCCGAAGAATATCGACTTTCTCCTCGATATCCCCATGAACGTCGCGGTGTATGTGGGGTCCGCCAAGATGGCCATTCGAGATTTGCTGCAACTGGCGCAAGGTTCGGTCATTGAGCTGGATAAGCTCGCAGGCGAACCGATGGAAGTGGTGGTGAATAATAAACTTGTGGCGCGGGGCGAGGTGGTCGTCGTCAACGAAAAGTTCGGCATTCGGCTGACCGATGTGGTCAGTGCCGCCGAGCGTGTTCAGCAACTCGGTTGAATCGAAACGAGGAGCGCAGGTGATCGACTTCTGGGAAAGCCTTCTTCGCACCCTTTCCGCCCTGGCCATCGTGCTGGTTCTGATGGGAGTGGTGGCCATGGCAGCCAGACGGTTGATGAGCCATCGCCTGGGGCAGGCGGGGAGGCATCAGCTGATCCGGGTAGTGGCCAGCGGGCACATCGCGCCGCGCAAGACGATCGCCCTGGTGTCTGTTGCGGGAGAGTATCTCATTGTCGGCGCCACCGCGACGGATCTCGTTCCCCTGGGCCGTGTCAGCGACTCTGCGCGCGTGGAGGAACTGCTGGCTTCGGCCGCACCAGGCGCGTTCTCATCCACGGGCTCGCTTCCGCAATCGGCGTTCACGTCCTGGCTTCATAGCCTGTCGGCCACCAGTGTTCAGCATGATAAGGAGCATCATGGCGGGCTGTAACTCGCGCCGCTGGATCATCGTTGCATGCTCACTCATGCTTGCGGCAACCGCCCTCGTGCTGTCGGTTTCCAATGCGGCGGCTGCCGGCCCTTCGGTCAGCATCGACCTCGGATCGGATGCGCCCAAACAGACAGCCGTCGTCGTCCAGATCTTGATTCTTCTGACGGTGCTGTCTCTGGCGCCGGCGTTGTTCATCATGGTCACCTCGTTTACGAGGATCGTGATCGTGCTGTCGTTTCTCCGGCAGGCGTTGGGCACTCAGGCGGTTCCCCCCAACCAAGTGCTGTTATCGCTTGCGATGTTTCTGACCATGTTCATCATGGCGCCGGTCGGGCAGGCGGTGTATGCCGGCGCGCTCAAGCCGCTCATGGACGACCAGATTTCCTACGAAGAGGCCTGGAAGAAAGGCAGCGAACCGGTCCGCGGTTTCATGCTGCGCCAAGTGAGAGAGAAGGATTTGGAATTATTCATCGATCTTGGCCGGCTGCCGAAACCGGACAAGGCCGAAGAGATCCCGACGCATATCATCATTCCGGCCTTTATCCTGAGCGAGCTGCGGGTGGCCTTTCAAATCGGCTTCTTGATCTACATTCCGTTTTTGATCGTCGACATGGTGGTGGCCAGCGTACTCATGTCGATGGGCATGATGTTGCTGCCGCCGGCGGTGATTTCTCTCCCGTTCAAGCTGGTGCTGTTTGTCCTGGCCGATGGCTGGTACTTGGTTGTGGGCTCGATGGTGAGAAGTTTTCAATGAGGGGTGCGGTTCGTGAAACGCGAAGCCCGAAACTCATCCTTGTTTGCGAGATACGAATGACGAGATACGAGATACGAAAAACAAAGGAGAAGAGATGACGCCTGAAATGGTCACCGAACTCGGCAGGCACGCCCTGGAAACCACGTTGATAGTCTCTACGCCGATTCTCGGGCTCAGTCTCGTAGTGGGGCTGGCCGTGAGCGCGTTCCAGGCGATGACTCAGTTGAATGAGCCGACGCTGTCCTTTGTGCCAAAGGTGTTGACCCTGTTCGGGGCGCTCCTGGTGTTTTTGCCGTGGATGCTGAACCTGTTGGCTACCTACACGGCCAATTTGCTGAGCAGTATTCCCAATTATGTGCAGTAGCCGTCCAAGGAGCGCATCTCGTGAAGCGTATCTCGTATTTCGCAAGCAAAGATGAGACAGGCTCATTTTCTGTCCTGCGCTCGCTCGCCTCGCGGCGAAGCCGAGGGCCTCGCATCGTCGGCGAAGCGGGCTTCACGCTTCACGCATCACGAGATACGCGCGGAGCGTAGGGGAATTCCAATGGCGTTGACGCAGACGATTCAGATTCTCCTCCCGGAGTTCCAGTCATTCCTGGCGCTGGTATCGCGGATCGGTGGATTACTTGCCGCCTTGCCGATTCTCAGCGGACGGACTGTTCCGATGAAAGTAAAGGTGGCGCTGGTGCTGGTGTTGGGAGCTGCGCTGGCTCCGGTCATCCGTCTTCCCGCCGTTCCGTACGATCCTATTGCGCTGGCCGGCGGGCTGATGGGCGAAATGGCGATCGGTCTCACGATCGGCCTGGCCGTGCGGATGTTTTTCGGCGCATTGGAATTGGCCGGCGATCTGATCGGTGTGCAGATGGGATTCGGCGTGTTGCAGATCGTCGATCCGGCTACGGCGCATCATACGCCGATTATCGGCCAATTTTTCACGTTGCTGGCGTCGCTGGTATTTCTCTCGCTCAACGCCCATATGCTGATCGTCGCCGCCATTGTCTCCAGCTATGAAGCGATTCCGGCGTTCGGCGCTGCTCTTCCGTCGGCACTGGGTGAGGAAGTATTGCGCCTTTGCCAGGAGATGTTCACGATCGGGCTGAAACTGTCCGCGCCGGTGCTGGTCACGATCCTCGTCATCAACATTCTGCTTGCCATTCTCGGACGGGCGGTCAGTCAGATCAATGTCTTTGTGCTCAGTTTTCCCGTGACCATCGCAGCAGGTCTGGCGGTATTGAGCTTATCCATGCCGTTTACGATAGGGCTGTTCACGCGTGAGATCGAACGCCTTCAGTTTGTCATCGAGGGGATTCTGAAAATTTTGGGCCATGGCTGACGAAAACGACAATAAGACAGAGAAAGCGACGCCGAAGCGAAAGGAAGACGCGCGGCAGAAAGGCCAGGTTGCCAGAAGCCATGACCTGTCTACCGCGGCCATCCTGCTCGGCGGGATCGGATTCTTGGCGGCGATGATACCGGCTGGTATGCAGCAGATGATCGAGATGACGAGGAACGGACTCACCATGTCGTTTTCAGAGGCCTTCCGGAACGGCTTCACGATCGAAGAGATCTATACCGTCGTCGTGGGCACCGGGGTTACGATTCTCACGATCAGTCTGCCGATTCTGGGCGCCATTCTGTTGATCGGGGCCGGTGCGTCTCTGGCGCAGACCGGATTTCTCTGGCGGGCGGATGCGCTGCAATTGGATTTTGCCCGCATCAATCCGTTGAAAGGGCTCGCTCGTCTCGCCTCCCTGCGATCGGTGGTTGAACTGATCAAGGGGTTGCTCAAGATTGCGATCGTCACGGGTGTGGGGCTGTTCGTGATGCGGCATGACCTGCTCCAGCTGCCCGCGTTGATGGAATACGATATGGGGACCGTGCTGCATCTGGCCGGGCAACTCTCGCTCAAAACAGCCTTGGCGGTGGCCGGTGCCATCGGAGTCCTCGCCGGGTTGGATTATGTCTATCAGCGGTATGAATGGGAACGCAGTCTTCGTATGTCCGTACAGGAAATCAAAGAGGAGCACAAGTCCGCGGAAGGCGATCCGTTGGTGAAGGGCCGAGTTCGTGCCGCGCAGCGCGACATGTCCAGGAAACGCATGATGGCGGACGTGAAGACGGCGGATGTCGTGGTCACGAACCCCACGCACCTGGCGGTGGCGCTCAAGTACGACTCGACAAAGATGGCGGCGCCCTTTGTGGTGGCCAAGGGCGCGGGGTTGGTGGCCGAGCGCATTCGGGAACTGGCCCGGCACCATGGCGTGCCGGTTGTGGAAAACAAATTCGTGGCTCGGACGCTCTTCAAGCTGGTCGAGATCGGGAAAGAGATTCCCGCGGATCTCTATCGCGCCGTGGCTGAAATCCTTGCATTCGTGTACCGGGCCCGGGGGGCGGCGCCGAACGGATTGGGTGCGAACGATGAAGTGTGAAGTCTAAGGTGAACAAGCGCACCTGTGCCGGCGCTCGCCCGATACGAAATGAAATGCGCGAATGACGATATGAATCGCTCAAGGAAAAACAGGCGTCAGTATGTCGACTAAAGTTGAACCGATTCGGCACGCGTCCTTCATTAAGCACCCCGACATCGTGATGTCCGTGGGAGTCGTGGCTATTTTAATGGTCATGCTCCTGCCGCTGCCGCGATTTCTTCTCGACCTGCTGCTCAGTTTCGACATCACGTTGTCCGTGATCATTTTGCTGGTCGGGCTGCAAGTGCGGCGGCCGATTGAATTCTCCGTGTTCCCGTCCATTCTCTTGATGATCACGCTGTTGCGGTTATCGCTCAACATCGCGTCGACCCGTCTGATCCTGCTGCACGGCAATGAAGGGCCCGGCGCGGCGGGGGAAGTGATCCGTGCATTCGGCAATTTTGTCGTGGGCGGGAACTATACCGTCGGGCTGGTGGTGTTTGCCATTCTCGTCATCATCAACTTTGTGGTGGTCACCAAAGGCGCCGGTCGTGTGGCGGAGGTCGCGGCGCGATTTACCCTGGATGCGATGCCCGGTAAGCAGATGAGTATCGACGCCGATCTCAACGCCGGATTGATCAATGAAGCCGATGCGCGCCGCCGCCGCCGCGAGATTACCGAAGAGGCCGATTTTTACGGCGCCATGGACGGCGCCAGCAAATTTGTGCGTGGAGACGCGATCGCGGCCATCATCATCATTCTGGTCAACATTGTGGGGGGATTGGCGATCGGCATTCTGCAGCAAGGGATGAGTCCGGCGCTGGCGGCGCAAACCTACACGCTGCTGACGGTAGGAGAAGGGCTGGTGGCGCAGATCCCCGCGTTGATCGTGTCGACGGCGGCGGGCATCGTCGTGACACGCGCCGCTTCCGACACCGATCTCGGCGGCGAAATGACCAGGCAGTTGTTGATCTCATCGAAAGCGGTCGGCACGGCCGCCGGTATCCTGCTCGTGCTTGGATTGATTCCCGGGCTGCCGCACCTGGCCTTTTTAGCGTTGGGGGCAGGCGTAGCCTGGATGGCGTATCGTCTGCATCAACAAGAGCAGACTCCGGAAACAGTCGATCAGGCGCCTGCCGCACCGAAGGCCGACGAGGGCTCGACGAAAGTCACCCCGCTCGACCTGATGGAAGTGCAGGTCGGCTACGGGCTTATCGGTCTTGTCGAAGGCACGCAGGGGACCGCTCTGCTGGACCGGATCAAAGGATTGCGGCGTCAGTTTGCGGAGTCCATGGGCTTCGTCGTCCCGCCGATCCATATTCGCGACAATCTCCAGCTACGGCCCAATGAGTATGCCGTCATCCTCAAGGGGGTGCAAATCGCCAAGGCGGATGTCCTGCCCGGCCACTTGCTGGCGATCGATCCCGGCACCGGCCAGCGAGGGCTGGTGCAGGGTATCGCGACGAAGGAGCCGGCGTTCGGACTCCCGGCGCTGTGGGTGTCGGAAGAGGCCCGCGAGCAGGCTCAGATGGCAGGGTACACCGTGGTCGATGCAAGCTCGGCGATGACGACGCATGTCTCCGAACTGATCAAGCGTCATGGCCATGAATTGGTCGGGCGGCAGGAAGTGCAAGCGCTCCTGGATGACGTCGGGAAAGCCCACCCGAAACTGGTCGAGGAGTTGATTCCGACGTTGCTGCCGCTCGGCACTGTTGTGCGCATTCTCGGCAATCTGCTCAAGGAAGGTATCCCGATTCGCGATCTTCGCTCCATTCTGGAAGCCGTCTCCGATCATGCCGCCACGATCAAAGATCCCGATGTCCTCACGGAGTTTGCGCGCCAGGCGCTGGCAAGGACGATTACCAAGCAGTATCAGCTGCCCGACGGTACGCTCCAAGTCATCACACTGGATCCGCAGCTGGATCGGTCCCTGGCGGAACAAGCGGCGGTGCTCCCGCAAGGCGCATCCCTCAATCTCGATCCTGCGATGTCACACAAGCTCTTGAGCGGTCTCAAGCAGGCTGCCGAACGGGTGGCGGCTCGCGGACAACAGCCCATCGTGCTGTGCTCACCGGCGGTTCGGCGCCATTTGCGGCGGTTAAGCGACCGCCTGCTCCATTCGGTGCCGGTCATGGGGCTCAACGAAGTCGATGCCTTGGTTCGTTTGCAATCGCTGGATACCGTTCGAATCGATGGCGAGATGGCTCAGCTGTCATGAGGTAACCGATGAAGGTCAAAACATTTCATGCCCTCACCATGCAGGACGCCATGCGTGCGATCAAGGAAGAGCTGGGGCCTGAGGCGATCATCCTCTCCTCGAAAGAAGTGCATCAAGGCGGCCGGATGCTTCGCGTATTCAACCGTCCCGTGCTGGAAGTCATGGCAGCCTGCGAACAGGATCCGTTGCGTCGTGATGAGGCGCCTAAACCCGTGGCGGTGCCGCCGTCCGTCGAATCCCCGGCACCGGCTCCGGTGGTGAAGAGTTTCCAGGCGGCACTTCAATCTGTGATGGAGTCGAATCATTCGCCGATTGAGTCGGTGGTTCCAGAGCCGGTCGGGCTGCCGAGGCAGGCAGCCGGTGAGAAGTGGAAGCGGTCTCGCCTGCAGCATCTTCGCGCCGAGCTGCGAGACGTGAGCCGGTTGTTGGCGGAATCGTTGCCGCCGGATACCCAGTCGATAGAAGCGGGGAAACCGCCGGTCATCGCGCGCCTGTGCCGATCGTTCATCCGGCAGGGCATGCGTCCATCGACGGCGGAGGTGTTGGGAGATGATCTGCTGGAGAGGTTGGGGCCTGATGAGTGCCGTCATGAGGAAGCGATCGCGACGGCTCTTCAAGAGGCTATCGCCTGCCGTATCGGAATCAGTGGACCGATTCTCGGCAGGGAAGGCGGCCGTGCCATCGGCGTGATCCTCGGTCCAAGCGGAGCCGGCAAAACATCGATCGTCACCAAGTTGGCCGCGCATCACCGAATCGAACTGGGGCAGTCCGTAGCCGTGGTGACCTTCGATACCTATCGCGAAGCGTCGGTCGATCAATTGCGTCAGTATGCCCGCACGCTTGGTGTGCCCTTTGCGGCTGCGCAGTCGCCTCAGCAGCTACACCAGGGGTTGCGGCGTCATGGGCGGGCGGACGTAGTCCTCATCGATATGCCTGGTGTCGGACCGGAGGACGTATCGTCTGCGGCGGAACTGCATCGGCTCATCGGCGAGGAATCTGTCATCACGACACATGTGGTCCTGCCGGCATCTTCTCAGGAAAGGGACCTGCGTAGAGTCCTTGATCGGGTCAAGGATCTGCCGTTGTTGCGGCTGCTCTTTACAAAGCTGGATGACACAGAATCTTTTGGGACCATCTTCGACGTGGCGCGCCATACCGGTTTGCCGCTCTCCTATTGGGGTATCGGGCAGCGGGTTCCGGAAGATATCGAACTCGCCTCGCCGGAACGTTTGGCGGAGTGTCTGATGGCGCAGCGGTATGTCGTCTCCCGCGCGCCCATGAGCCGGTCACCGGAGTCTCTTCGAGAGGCGCCTGTGCCGGAAGCAGTCGGGGCGATGTGCGCATCGAATGAATGGTAGGAGGCATCTCATGCAGAGCACGATAAGCCGTTTCGATACAGCCGTCATCGGCCCTGAGCCGTGTGAACCCCGCACACGCGTCATTGCCGTGTCGAGCGGAAAAGGCGGGGTTGGGAAAACCAATGTGGCGGCGAATGTAGCGGTTGCGCTCGCGCGATCGGGAAAGCGCGTGCTGGTGTTGGACGCAGATATCGGGTTGGGGAATTTGGATGTGTTGCTGGGGCTCGTGCCCCGCTACACGCTCGAAGACGTATTATCGGGCGTACGCACGCTGGACGAGATCGCGGTGGAAGGTCCCGCAGGCATCCGCGTGCTGCCCGCCAGTTCCGGCGTGCCGCATCTTACGGCGTTGACAGACTCGCAGCAGATCATCATCCACGAGCAATTGGAGCAGCTCGCCGCCGGGATGGACGTGCTGCTGATCGATACCGGCGCGGGCATTTCATCCAATGTTACGTCCTTCGCTTCCTCGGCTCATGAAACGGTGGTTGTCGCAACGCCGGAACCGACATCGTTGACCGATGCCTATGCGCTGATCAAAGTGCTGGCGCGTCAGTATCGGGAGCGCCATTTCAAAGTGCTGGTCAATCAGGCGAAAGGCCGTCGGGAAGCGGCGGAGGTATTTCGGAAGTTGGACCGGGCCATCGACCGGTTTCTTCATGTGGCTGTCGAATATGTGGGGTATATCCCGCACGACGACTATGTTTCCTTGGCGGTGATAAGGCAAAAAGCGGTGGTGGAGGCGTTTCCAGACTCGCCGGCATCCCAGGCCTTCATACAGCTGGCAGAGCAAGTGATGCAGTGGCCCAAGTCGGATATTCCTAAAGGCTCCGTCCAGTTGCTTTGGCAACGGGGGATCAAGGAAATATAGAAAGTGTTTCGGATTGCGAGTCGCGGGTTTTCGGAACGTGTGTTCCGGAACTACACAACCGGAAGCTCGCAACTCCCCTTGCTGGTGTCGAGGATTAGAAATTGCATCGGCCGTGAATAAGACGAGCAGGCGCCTCTCCGTGTTCATTCGACGAAAGGACGCGCAGGGATTTGTATGATAAGCAACACAGCCCCATTGCAAGAGCGGAAACCTGGTTCAGCCGATGAAGTCGGACGTGAGCGGATCATCAAAGAATTCGCCCATGTGATCCGTGTGATGGCCCATCGGTTTGCCTTTCGCCTTCCGCCCTATCTGGACGCGGAAGACTTGATTTCGGTCGGCACGATCGGCCTCATGGACGCCATGGATAAGTACGATCCGTCGCGTGAGGCCAAGTTCAAGACCTACGCCGAGTTCCGGATTCGTGGCGCGATGCTCGATGAGATTCGTTCGATGGATTGGATTCCGCGCTCGGTGCACGAGCGTATCGGGCTGCTGCAACGGACGCAGGTGCAGCTGATGCATCGCTTGGGGCGGCCGCCGAAGGATGAAGAGGTGGCCGCTGAATTGAAGATGTCACCGGATGAACTCGATGATTTTACGCTCCGCGCCAGGGGCGCGGTGGTCGTCAGCATCGACGATCTCAATCTTTCCGATCCCGATAAGCCCAAGGTCGTCACGATGCTGGCCGATACGCACAACCCCGATCCGTTGGCGACATTGGTCAACGAGCGGGAACGGGATTCCGTCGGCGAAGCCATACAAAATCTTCCGGAAAAAGAGCGCCTCGTGTTGACGTTGTACTATTTCGAAGAGCTCACCATGAAGGAAATCGGAGAGATGCTCAAGGTCACCGAGTCGCGTGTTTGTCAAATCCACACCAAAGCCATTGTCAGGCTGAAGGCCTCTCTGCAGGCGGCGCGATGAGTCCCGCCGCCGGCGAATTGCGTGAAGCGTATCTCGTCGTTCGTATTCTGGCAATACAGGACGGCAGCAGTGTGCCTCTACATCTTGGTTTGCGAGACACGAGATACGCTTCACCAGATACGAAGAGAGAGCGGTTACCCGGAAAAGTTTACCGGAGCAGGGCAGAAACAGCCTGGTCGGAGCGTGCATGCCGAGACTCGTTTGCGCGGTTCATTGGCAACATCCGCGCTGGCTGCGCGCAGAAGTAATCGCTGTACGATCGTAGATGTGGCATGAGGGTTGCGTAGGTACTGTGTTCGAAGTGTGACAAGGAGGCGTGATCATGGATCGAGGCATCTACCCCGTCTTATCCGGCGCACTGGCGCATGAGCGGCGCATGCAGGTCTTTGCCAACAACATGGCGAACGTGAATACGGCCGGCTTCAAGCAAGATGAACAGGCCTTCAAGGCGATGTTTCCTCGTGCGCATGCGGCGATCCCCGGCATAGGCTACGGCGCAGGACTCGCGCAGCAGATCATGGCCCGGCCTTTGGGCGCGGCTGAACGGGTGTTTGCGGCGCCGCATCGTATGAAGACCACCTTTGAACCGGGCCGGATCCGATTGACCGGCAATCCTCTGGATCTTGCCATTCAAGGCAGCGGATTTTTTGAAGTGCAGACGCCTCAGGGCGTTCGCTATAGCCGCAATGGCATGTTTTCACTCGATCATCAACGCCGGGTCGTCACCAATCTGGGACATCTTGTGATGGGAGCGAAGGGCGAGATCAAGCTCCCTGCCGGGAAAATGGAGATTACGACCCAAGGCGAAATCAAGGTAGACGACAAACCGGTGGACCGGATCAAGGTCATGGAATTTCCGGAGGATCAGATGCCGCAGAAATTCGCCGACGGGCTGTACATCTCTGATAAGGGAGCGGTGGCCAAGAATCCCCAGGTCCAGGCGGGGCACATCGAAGAGTCCAATGTCAGCGCCATTAGTGAGATGGTGAAGATGATGGAGGGGATGCGGAGTTATGAGTCGGCGCAGAAATTGATGCAGGCATTCGATCGGATGACGGACACGGCGATTCAGAACGTCGGACGAGTGGTGTAAATCTGTGAAGCGCATCTCGTGAAGCGTCAGAATCCGAGGCGAGATACGCTTCACGGACGACGAGGTACGGGGGAGGGATCCTATGATTCGAGCGATGTGGACGGCAGCAACCGGAATGACGGCCCAGCAGATCAACGTCGATACGGTCGCGCATAATCTTGCGAACGTCAATACGAATTCGTTCAAGCGCAGCCGGGCGGAGTTTGCCGACTTGCTGTATCAGATCCAGCGGCTTCCCGGCACGAATGCGTCGAACGTCGGGGTTTATCCCGTCGGCATCCAGGTCGGCGCAGGTGTCCGGCCCACGACGGTTGCGAAGGAGTGGCTCCAGGGGAACATGCGTCAGACGAACAACGAGCTCGATTTGGCCATCGATGGTCCCGGGTTCTTTCAAGTGTCCCGTTCGGACGGCACCATCATGTACACCAGAAACGGATCGTTTAAGCGGGACAACGTGGGCAACGTCGTCACCGGCGACGGCGACCTGCTGAATCCGGTCATCACGATTCCATCCGGCGCACTGAAGGTCGATATCGGGCAGGACGGCACCGTCTCTGTGCTGCTGCCCGGCGTCACGCAGGCGTCACAGGTCGGACAGATTCAATTGACGCGCTTCGACAACCCGTCCGGTCTGGTGGCGATGGGGAATAACCTGTTCATCGACAGTTTTGCGTCCGGTCCGCCTACGCAAGGCACCGGCGGATTTTCCACTGGATTCGGGACGATCCAGCAGGGATTCCTGGAAAGCTCGAACGTCAATCTGGCGGAAGAAATGGTCAACATGATCATCGCGCAACGAAGTTATGAGATCAATTCCAAAACAATCCAAGCGTCCGATGAAATGATGGCCATCGCCAACAATCTCAGACGGTAACGAGAAGAGGAAGCCATGAGCCGGTTCTATCTTGTGGTGGTGATGTTTCTGCTGAGTGAAATGCTATGGATTTCGACGCCGGCGGAGGCGGGCCGGTCAGGGGCGATGACTGTCTCGCCGGCAGCTCCGGGCCATCGTCTCCATGAGGGCGGCGGCGCCCGCCCTGCCGCGCGCGAGATCTCCGGTGAGCTGCTGACAAAGGCAATTCGCGAATATTTGGAAACAGAGTGGGGTCGCAGAGTGAAAGACGTACAGGTGACGGTATTGGACCCTTCCGAGCCGATCAAAGTTCCATCGGGAGAGATGGAGCTGCACGTCGTTCCTGTGCCGAATGACGAGAGGCTGGGACGCCGCATGTTTCAGATGGCGGTGAGTGTGAATGGGAAATCCTGGAACACCATCGAGGTATGGGCTGATGTGGCGGCAATGATCGATGCGCTCGCTCCGAATCGGTCCTTGAAATCCGATGAAATCATCGATGGCCAGGATTTGAAGACGGTGCGTATGCGCACGCACCAGTTCTCCCATCCCTTCATTACCGATCGGGAAGAGGTGATCGGGAAAAGCGCGGCACGCCCGCTTCCGGCGGATGTCCCGTTCCGCGCGGGATTCTTGAAAGCGCCGGTTCTGGTCAGGAAAGGCGATCGAGTCATGATCGAAGCGAAGCGGGGCGGCCTCTCGATTCAAGCTTACGGAGTGACGAAATCAAGCGGGCGCCTCGGTCAAACTGTCATGGTGAGCAATCTGGATTCAGGTCGGGAGCTCCAGGCAAAGATCGTCGGGCCTGGACTCGTGCAGGTGGAGTTCTAATAGGCGTGAGATGTGAGGGGTGGGGGGAAAGTGCAGACAGGAGTTGAGGATATGAGAGCGGAGTGGCAATCGAAGCCAGCCGATGCTGTGATTCGGTTCGGTGCTATTGGCCATCCGCTATCAGCCATCGACTCTTTCGAGCGGACGACCCTTCGCGGGATATATGTGTGGCTGGTCGCTGTGATGCTTCTGCTCGGCGGTTGTTCCAGTCCTCCCAGTGTCTCGAGCCGCATCGTGGTTCCTCCGCTGCCCCCTCCCAAAACGGTCGGGTCGCTTTGGCAGGAAGAAAACGGACGTGCCTATCTGTATGAGGATCTCCGCGCGATGCGGGCCGGGGATATTCTCACCGTGAAGATCGTCGAAAATCACAAAGGGTCGAAGTCGGCTGATACGTCGGCTCAACGGGAGTCCACTATCCATAACAGTCTGATCGGAAGCGGCATGGGTTACCTGGGCTTGCCCGGAATCAGGGTGAGCGACGAGACTCGCCGCGGATTCGGCATCGATGCCAGCGCGAACAATAAATTCGGCGGGAAGGGCGCGACCAGCCGCGAAGGCACTTTGACCGGCACGATCTCTGTCATTGTCACCGAAGTATTGCCGAACGGGGATCTTCGCATCGAGGGCCGGCGTGAGGTGACCGTCAACAGCGAAAAGCAGTTGATGACGATCGGCGGTATCGTGCGCCGAGTCGATGTCGATACCAAGAACACCGTGCTGTCGTCCGCGATTGCGGATGCCAAGATCGAGTATGCCGGTCTCGGCGTGCTGGATGATGTCCAGCGGCCGGGCTGGTTCATCCGTATTCTGGATTGGATCTATCCATTCTGAGAGGGGAATTCGTGGCGACATTACAGAGACGCACAGCACTTCCCAAAAAGACGTTCTGGCGAACACGCATGGATGCGTTGTCCTTACAAATGATGGTCCTCAGCGGCGTGGTTCGGCGGGCCGAGCATAATCCCCCTTCGTCCATCGGTCGCGTGACATGGATTCCACCGGATCATTCCTGCCCTCCGGTCCCTCCGCCATCGGCCTCGGAACAGGGGTGGCTGGCCCGGCTTTTCCTGCTCGTCCGGAAACCTCGCGCGTCGGAGACAAACCGTTCCACACGGGCATTGAGCCGTGTGTTGCCGATCGTGCTGGCCGGCTGCGTACTCTGCCCGTTCACAGCGGATGCGGTGAGGATCAAGGATATCGGCGCAATCGAAGGCGTGCGTGAAAACCAGCTGATCGGGTACGGTCTGGTGGTCGGGTTGGATCGCACCGGCGATCAAGTCATCGGCGGACAATTCACGATCCAGGCGATGATGTCCATGTTGAACAAAATGGGCGTCAATCTGGTGATCGATCCGATTCAGCTGCTGACCAGAAATATTGCGTCTGTGATGGTGACGGCCAAGCTGCCTCCCTTTTCCAAACCGGGCATGACGCTCGATGCGGTCGTATCCTCAATGGCGAACGCCAAGAGTCTTCAAGGCGGGACGCTGTTGCTCACCCCCTTGAAAGCCGCCAACCAGCAAGTCTTCGCCGTGGCGCAAGGGCCGGTCTCGATCGGAGGATTTCTTGGCGGGTCAGGCGGGCCGGGAGGGGCGACGGTGACCAAGAATCATCAGGTGGCAGGGTTCGTTCCCGGCGGCGCCATCATTGAACGGGAACTCCTCGTCAATATCGATGCATGGGAGACTGTGTCCGTGCTGCTCCGGCAGCCGGATTTCACCACCGCTATTCGTACAGCCGAAGCGATCGAGGGCGCGTATGGGAAGGGGAGCGCCATGGCCGTCAATTCCGGCTCCGTCAAAGCGACGATCCCATCGGGCTATCTGGGCCGCGTCGTCGAATATATCGCGTCGATCGAAGGTCTGGATGTGGCGGTCGACGCTGCGGCGAAAATCGTGGTCAATGAGCGGACCGGGACGGTCGTACTGGGAGAACATGTCCGCATCTCGACCTGTGCGATTTCGCATGGCAATCTGACAATCTCCGTGAAGAATACGCTGAATGTGTCCCAGCCGCCGGCGCCGGTGGTCGGGTCTACGACCGGACAAACGGTCGTCACACCGGATGTTCAAACTGAAGTGAAGGAACAGGAGTCGCGCCTAGTCGTGGTCGATCAGACTGTCACGCTGGGCGACGTCGTGCGCGCACTCAATGCCGTAGGGGTGACACCACGCGATCTAGTCGCGATTCTTTCAGCGCTCCAGTCATCCGGAGCGCTGCAGGCGAAGCTTGAAGTGATGTAGGAAGGAACCGCTGCCCATGGTGTATCCAGTCCAGGACCGGCACAATTCGATCAATTCGTTACCATTATATAGGGCCGGAGACAGCCCGGTCGGCTATGAGCTTGGAATCCCATTGGCGTCGGACCTTGGTAAAGGGGCGATGGCTCGTCCAACGACCCCTCAGGATCCGGCCGTTGCACGGAAACAGCTGATTGAAGCAGGCCGGCAGTTCGAAGCCTATTTCATTTCCTATCTATTGAAAGTGATGAGAGAAACCGTGCCGCAAGGCGCGATCCTGAATACCCAAGGCGCCTACTTTCATTCGTTTTACGACCAGGAAATCGGGCAGCGCGCGGCGGAGTCCGGAGGGATCGGCATTACCAGGATGGTTCAGGAGCATGCGGAGAAATTTTTTGTGATATCGCCGGTTGAACCCTCAAGTTCAGACCGCTGAGAACCGATACAGACCTCGACGAGGTACAACTGCGATATGCCGGTGTCGAGGATGTTGCGGGAGATGAGAGACGAGCGGAAGGAGTAGGGATATGCAGATTTCAGGTCACGGGAAAGCGGATCATTTGGCCAAGCTGTTGCTGGGGGTGCAGGACGTCGATGTCGTCGGCGCCAAGTCTTCACCCTCCCGGAAAGAGGCCGGCAAGGACCAAGTCCACATTTCCGAACAGGCCAAGGAATTACAGCGGATCCAAGCGCTGGCTCACGAGCCCGATCAGGCTCGAAGCGAACGCCTCGATCGGATCCGGCAGGCGATCGAGAACGGAACCTACGATGTCAGCGGACGAAAGGTAGGGGACGCGCTCATCACGCAGGTGCTGACGGACGCCGTTCTGTAAGGTAGGGCCCCCCCTTCGCGCATCCATGCGCGATGCCCGGCAGGGCCGCAGGCAGAGTCCCATGCAATGTCGCAAGGAGCCCGTATGTCCGTAAGAACACTCGCGCCTACGATTCCCGCACTCTGCCGGCTTCTTGATCGTGAAGGGGCGGCTTGTCACACGCTGTTGGAGACGGTCTTAGAAGAGCGCGCCGCCATTCGCAATCTTGCCGTGACTGAGTTCCATCCCATCAACTGCAAACGGTTGGTTGTCCTGGAATCCCTCCAGGCGCTTGCACAGGAACGGGAGGCGCTGGTGCGGCAGATTGCTCTGCAGCAAGCCGTTGACCCGGCCACCACGATCCAGGGTTTGATCGATCTGCTTGCGGCATCTGAATCGATCGGCCTGCGGGAGCGGTACAACTCGTTCGTTTCAATTGTGAAGATGGTTCGCGCTGAGATCAAACACAACGTGGTGCTTATTGAGGGAATCCGTGGAGTCCTCGACCAGGCGCTGTCGGCCGGCGCCGCAATCGCGCCGGGGGGCGATGTCTATAACGGAGACGGGCAACACTCACGGGCTGCGAGCGCAAACCTCCTCATTCATCAGCAAGGGTAACTATGAGCGGCGGCATCAATTCTCTCTTTGATATCGCAAAGAGCGCGCTGCACACGTCCCAGTTGGCGCTGACGGTCACGGGACACAACGTGGCCAACGTCAATACCCCTGGATACTCCCGGCAGGAGGCGGTCGTGACGGAGCGTTCTCCGGGCAATGGTCAGCCCGGCATGGTGGGAACCGGCGTGCAAGCGACCTCCATCCGCCGGTATGTGGACCAATTCGTAAACCGGCAGCTGACCATCTCCCGACAGAACCTCGGGCGGCTGGCGGTCGCCAAGGACGAATTGTCCAGACTGCAGAATATCTATGGAGACAGTAACAATCAGGGCATCGCAGCCAGATTGAACGATTTATTTCGAGGACTTCAGGATGTGTCGGCCAATCCGGGGGAGCGCGCCGCACGATCCGTTCTCCTTGCGAATGCCGCGCAACTTGCGTCCAGCATCAATCAGGCCGCTTCGGATTTGGCCACCGCCCGCGGGTCGCTGAATTTTCAAGTCAGGCAGACCGTCACCGAAATCAACAGCCTGTCGCATCAGATCGCCGACCTGAATGAGAAAATTGTGAGCGCAGAACTCGCAGGTCAGAATGCCAACGATTTGCGGGATCAGCGGGAAGTGGCCGTCAATGAGCTCGCAGCGCGGATCGATCTCAGCACCATCGAATCCGGCACCGGAGCGGTATCGGTCTTTGCCGCCCGCGGGCAGGTGTTGGTGGACAACACGACCGTACTCGATCTTGCCGTGGTAGAAGATCCGGAAAACGAAGGCCTGCTCTCGGTCGGGTATTCAACCGGCGGAACCAGAATTCTCAGCATCGACAACCTGGTTTCAAACGGGCGATTGCGCAGCCTCCTGGACATTCGTGATACCACCGTCGAGGGGTTACAGCGATCGTTCGATCAGCTTGCCGCAACCCTGACAAACGCCGTCAATCACATTCACCGCCAGGGATATGGACTCGACGGTTCAACCGGTCAGGATTTCTTCAGGCCGCTGACGGTCGCAAGCCGAGCCGATACGCTCAACCAAGGCACGGGGGCGATCGGGGCCGGAGCTGTGACCGCGAATAGCTTGCTGACGTTCCATGATTACGAGATCAGGTTTTCATCTCCCACCGCCTATTCGATCGTGGACAGCACGACCGGATCGACGATTCGCGGAAACTATTCGGGCACGGCCATTACGGCTCCATCGACCGATCAGCCGATCTCCATCGTCACCGGCGTGAACGACCAGCTGGCCGTGACGGTCGATGGAGTCGCGTCCGGCGCCATCACGTTGACCGGAGCCGCGGCGCCGGGGCGCGCGTATGATTCCGGAACGGCGCTCGCTGTCGAGATTGAAGCGAGAATCAACGGCGATGCGACGTTGCAAGCGGCGGGGAAAACCGTTGCGGTCACCTACGACACCACGACGAGCCGGTTCGTGATTACATCGAACGCGACCGATCCGACATCCGCGGTCAATGTGACCGGTGGGTCGGCCGGCGCGTCGCTCGGCCTGGTGGCCGGTGTCAGTACGGCCGCTTCCGGCACGTATGGTAGTCCTCATACGCTCAATTTCGACGGCATCAGCGTGACGGTGAGCGGAACGCCGTCGGCCGGCGACGTGTTTCTGATCAACACTTATGACGATGCCGCGAAGGATTTTGGCGTCGTGATATCCGATCCGTCGGCAGTCGCGGCCTCGTCGCTGAGGGCGGGCATTCCGGGAAACAACACCAATATGCTCGCGTTGGTGGCATTGCAATCCCGTAGTTTCTCGAATCTCGGGCCGGGCACGCTGTACGATGCCTATCGTGATACTGCCGCGACACTGGGGGTTGCGGCACAGGCCGCCGGCCGGGACAATGAAGCCCAGGAAATTCTGCGGGATCAAATTGAGACGATCCGGGCCCAAGTGTCGGGCGTATCTGTGGATGAAGAACTCGTCAACATGATCAAGTTTCAACGCGGATTCGAGGCCGCATCGCGCTTGATCAGGGTGACTGACGAGATGCTCCAGACCATCCTGTCTCTCAAGCCATAGTCAGCGAGGTGCGCCATGCGAGTCACGGAATTGCAGACATTCGGTGTGCTGGCCAACAATCTTCAACGGGCACGGGCGCGCGCGCTCGAATTCCAGCAGCAGATATCGACCGGCAAGGTGGTGCGTCAGCCGTCCGATGATCCCGGCGCGTTCAACCGCATTGCGCTGGATAAGGTGTCGCTGGCGCTGATCGAACAGCGCCTGCGCAATATCAGCTTCGGGCAGACGCGGCTGGATCTGTCCGATAAAGTCCTCGGTAATGCAAACCGCTCGCTGTCTCGCCTTCAGGAGCTGGCCGTCCAGTTTCGCAGCGACAGCAATGGGGTTGCGGAGCGGCGCATCGGCGCCGTTGAGGCGCGGCAGGTGTTTGCCCAGATCCAGGAAGCGGCCAACACGGAGTTGAACGGGCTGCCGATTTTTACCGGAACGAGCACCCACGGGCGGATGTCGGGGTTGGCCATCGCTCCGCCGGTGACATTGACGAACGGCAGCAACGATAGTCTGATCGTGAACGTCGATGGAATCAGTTCCGGGACGATCGATTTGACCTCAGGGGCAGAAACCCTCACGGGGAGCGAACTCGCATCGAGACTGCAAAGCCGCATCAATGCCGATGTGACGCTGGCAGCCGCCGGCAAGACGGTGTCCGTGATGTTTGACACCGACCATCTGGTGATTGCCTCGGACCTGCATGGCGCCGAGTCAACCGTGACGGTCACGGGAGGATCGGCCCGGAACGCGCTGGGACTGGCAGGTGGAAGCGCAACGACCGGAGCGGTGCCGTTCGCACTCACCGCGACCGTGAGTCCGGCTTCGATCAACACCGGCGGCGTGAGCGCAAGCCAAGGCCGGATTGTCGATGACAACCTGGCCACGCTCGACGACTACATGATTCGGTTTACCTCTGCGACCGCATTTGACGTCGTGGATGTCACGGTTCCTGTCGCGACGGCAGCCGGGCCGGCCAACGCCGGCGGTGCGGGAGTTCGGGATGCCGGGATCATGGCGCCGGCGCAGCTGACGTTGCATAACTATCAAATCCTCTTCACGTCATCGACGCAGTATTCTATTGTGGACAGCACGACCAGCACGACGCTGTCGTCGGGAAATACCTATGTGTCCGGCGCGCCGATCACCTTTGACGGACTTCGCGTCACCCTCGCGAACGGGCAGAGCGGCGGACCACAGGCCGGTGATACGCTTGCGGTCAGCCTCAGCCCGCGCACGGTGCTGGCCAATCAGTCGTACACGACGGGCAACCCGATCAGTTTTGAGGGTGTGACGCTCACCCTGTCAAACAATACCGGCGCTCCCGCGGCCGGGGATTTGTTTGCCGTTGTGTCGGGCATGCAATATCAGGGTGATGCCGGCGTGCACTCGATAGAAATTGGTACGGGACAGACGGTGCCGACGAATGCTCGGGGTGATCGCGCGTTTATATCCGGCGCGGTCGACCTTTTTGCCACGGCAAAACAGCTCGTCGGTTCGCTGCGGGGCAATGACCGCGAGGGAATTTCTCAGGCGCTGGGCGGGTTGAATCAAGGGTTGTCGCAAATTGTGACCATCCAGGGTGAAGTCGGGGCGGTCTCCAATCGGATGACGACCACCGCGGGGAAATTGGAGGAAGCCAAGGGATTTGTGCTTCAAACACTCTCGCAAACGGAGGATGTCGATCTGGCTAAAGCGATATCCGATCTGACCCTTCAGCAATTTGCCATTGAGGCGGCGGGCCGGACGTTGACCAGAGTGTTCGAGAGTTCGCTCTTGAACTATCTCCGGTAAGCGGCGGGCGCGGATCAAGTCTCCGGATGGATAACCGATAGGAGTTCGGAGGACGCATGCTTCGCCTGGAAATCCCGCTATGCTGGTTCTGACACGCCGCTGCGGAGAAGCCGTGACGATCGGCCCCGATATCCGGGTCGTCGTGTTGGGAACCAAGGGAGGACAGGTTCGCCTCGGCATTGAAGCGCCCAGGACCGTCGATGTGCATCGCGATGAGGTTCAGGCCAGAATTCTCAACGAAAATCAGCTGGCGGCAAAAACCAGCGCCATCCCGATCGAGGCGTTCCGGCATCTCGTTCAGCGGACGCGCCGTCGAGTGCGATAGGAGTAGGACTGAATGATCACACAGTGTAGATCCAGCCGTTTCGGCACACTCGAAATCGACGACGACAGTGTCCTTACCTTTCCATCCGGGCTGCTCGGCTTTCCCGAAAGCCGCCGGTATGTGATCCTCGACCACGATACGGAGGCGCCCTTCAAGTGGCTGCAATCGCTCGACGAGCCGGCCCTGGCGTTCGTGATTATCGACCCGGATCTGTTGTTGGCCGACTATCATATTGAAGTGTCCGGCGACGCGCTGGCTGAGGTGCAGGGGAGCGAGGAGGAGGAACTCTCGACGGCGGTTATTCTGACGATCCCGTCCGACGATCCTGGCCGGATGACCGCCAATCTGCGCGGGCCGCTGCTGATGAATCAACGCACCAAGCTGTGCAAACAGTTGGTCCTCTCAGACGAGTTCCCGACGCGCCATCCGCTTTTTCCGGTCACCGCACCAGACTCTACGCAATGCCTCGCGCAGGCTCAGTCGTAATCTCCGCACATTTCCAATAATTGGTGTAGGATGCGTTGGCCTGCAATGGCACTATCGCAAGCCACTCTTGGAGCCTGGCGGCTCGACCACAATATGCGTCGCCCGCACAGCTTCCTCAGACTCCCGACACCGAAGGAGTTTGTCAGCGAGTCGTCGTCTCAAACAGACGGAAGCGGTCCATGCACGATTGCAAGACCTGACCCGGTTTAGCGCTGGTCTTTTTTGAAAATGAGCGAACAGTTTTTCACACGTCTCGAAAGCTTCAGCCGGTTTAGTGACTTTACGGATTCAACAAAATATAAAGAGGCTCCTGATGACTGGGATATCATTTTTACTGACATCATGGGTTCAACCAAAGCAATCGAAGCCGGGAAATACAGAGACGTTAATCGCATTGGGGCCATGGCCATTGTTGCAGTTAAATCCGTCTTAAAATCTTTCGATTTTCCTTTTGTTTTTGGAGGTGATGGAGCGACTTTTTTAATTCCTAATACCAAAACGACCGAAGCTCTTAATGCCTTGGCTCAAGTCATGACTCTATCTGAGAAAAATTTCGGACTTGATCTTAGAGTCGGTCATCTTCCTGTTAAAAAAATAACCCAAGCAGGTGCAAAGATTCTTGTTTCTAAAATGCAATTAGCTCCACACTTATGTGTGGCCATGTTTGCTGGTGGTGGGCTCACACTCGCCGAAAAAATAATTAAAAATGATCCGGACGCACTCATTAAAGCGTTGCCGCCAATCAATATTGATTTAAGTCAGCTTTCTTGTCGATGGAATCCAATTAAAAGCACTAAAGGGAAAATTATTTCTTTAATCATTACTGAAGAAGAGCGAAGTCATCTTCAAACCATTAGAGAGATAGCCTCAACGCTACAGTATGTTCTACTTGAAGACAATAATCCGATTAAGCCGACTACCATGAGTTATAAGTCTCTTAAGGAATGCATCCATGATGAAAAAAAATATCATGGTTCCGCCTTCTCAATTTCGTTCATTCTAAGATTAATGGAAATATTATTTTCAAATTTAGTTTTTAGGCATGGCATGCATCCGGTTATATTTGATCGCGAAAAATATGCGGACTCGATGAAAAATCACTCTGATTATCGAAAATTTGATGACGCTTTTAGATTGGTTCTTGATTGTAGCCTTGAAGATATTGATAAAGTAAAAGCCTACCTTCAAAAGTTGAAAAGTGAGGGCAAGATTAATTATGGAATCCATATTTCCGATACGGCTCTCATGACATGTGTTGTTGAAAATACAACACCTGGAAACCATATTCATTTTGTTGATGGGGGGGATGGCGGTTATGCAAAAGCGGCTCAGATGTTAAAGAATAGCAGGGTGATTTCAAGTTCCAAGTGCAACGGGTGAATAATGGCGCAGGCGCACATAGACTTCCAGGGAGTCATAAATAGGGGTAGCAACTGTCTCGCGGAGACCGCGGCCATTTGGGCGCGCATGCGGCCACGGTCAGTCGATGGTTGAAGCAGGCGGAGCAGAGCAATAGTGATTTTGACCATTCCGTCGGACGATCCCGGCCGGATGACCGCCAACCTGCGCGGGCCGCTGCTGATGAATCAACGCACCAAGCTGTGCAAACAGTTGGTCCTCTCGGACGAGTTTCCGACGCGCTGATACGTATGATGGGGAATCTTTCAGGTCTGATACTAAGATGGTGGTATCAAAGACGATGCGCGAGACGCATCCTCACGCTGCTGATCGTGTGATGGCGCTGTAGCCATGCCGGTACTTATCGAGTACGCGGACGAGCCGGAGTATTTCCATTTCCAATTGAGCATAGACCGGCGGGGCATCGTGCAAGGCGCCCAGATGGCCGACGGCTTCGAGACGGCTTGCCGCCAGGGCGACCTCCGACGCACAGAGATTGCTGGCTGTGCCTTTCAACGCATGGGCCGCATGTTTGACTGCCTGGGCGTCGGCGCCGATCAATCCTTCTTTGATCGCCGTCAGCATGGTCTGGTGCCGGTCGAGAAACAGTGCGACCAGCTGCGCAAAGAGCTCGTGATCCTCTCCGATGTTGTGAAACATTTGGGCGGCGTCGAAGATCCCTCGATCATCGCATTGCGCCGGGGAGGGTGGCGCGTCGACAGTTGAAGGCGGCGCAGCCCATCGGTGGAGCACTGCGCGCAGTGTGTCCAGCTGAATCGGTTTGGCCAGATAGTCGTCCATGCCGGCTGCCAGACAGTGCTCGCGATCTCCCTGCATGGCGTTGGCTGTCACAGCAATGATCGGCATGTGCGGGGTACGGGGGGCGGCGTGCGAGGTCTGTCGCCCGGATCGGGCGGCTGTTTCACCTTCCCGGATCAGGCGGGTCGCTTCGAATCCATCCATGACCGGCATCTGGCAATCCATAAGAATCAGGGCATAGTTCTCTTTTGCCAAGGCGGTAAGCGCTTCTTTTCCATTGTCGACGACATCCGGATGATAGCCTAATTTTTCCGCCATGCGGACGGCAAGTTTCTGGTTGATGAGGTTGTCTTCGACGATCAAAATGCGTTGCCGTGGCATGCTGTCGGCCAAGCTGTGCCTGGTCACCAGCTGGGGCGATACGTGATCGATGGGCCGGGTAACCTCTCTCTGGACAGGTGTGATGCCTAGGACCGTACGGAGGCACTCGCGTAATTGATCATGGCGGGCCGGTTTTGGCAGATAGCCCATTGCGCCTGCCTGTCGGGCCTGCTCGGCGTGGCCCCGCTGGAGCAGCGACGTCAGCACTACGATTCGTATGCCTGCGGCAGCCGGATGTTGGCGGAACTCGCGGGCGAGTTCCAGGCCGTCTTTTCCGGGCATCATCACGTCCAGGATCGCCAGGTCGTAAGAAATCCCACGGGCATGCGCCTCTGTGACCTGACGGAAGGCGTCTGCCGCATTCTCCGCCATGTCCGCGAGCATCCCCCACCCGGTCACGAGATGGCGGAGGATCAGGCGGTTCGATTCATTGTCGTCCACGATCAGAATCCGGCGTCCCTCCAGGTCACCCAAAGGGAGGATGGCGCACGGCGCGTCGGCTTGCTTGGCGAAACCGATCGTGCACCAAAAGGTGCTGCCGTGTCCCGCGGTACTGGTGATGCCGATCCGGCCTTCCATCAGTTCAACCAGCTGTTTGGAAATCGACAACCCCAGGCCGGTGCCGCCATATTTTCTGGTGGTCGAACTGTCCGCTTGAACGAAGGGACTGAACAATTTGGCCTGCACCTCCGGCGCGATTCCGATGCCGCTGTCGGCGACCTCGAATCGAATGAGCGCATGACCCGGGGAGTCCCTCTCTAGATATGCCTGCAATGTGACTTCGCCCTTGTCGGTAAACTTCAGGGCATTGCCGACCAGATTGGTCAGAATTTGGCGCAGGCGGCCGGGGTCGCCGCGCAGGGCTGTGGGAACCGCCGCGTGGACCAACCCCGTCAATTCCAGCCCCTTCGCTTCGGCTCGTTCCGCAAATTGGGCCAGTACATCTTCGACGGCTGTGCGGAGATTGAAGTCGATGTGTTCCAGCTCCACCTTGCCGGCTTCGATCTTGCTGCATTCGAGCACGTTGTTGATGAGGGACAGCAGCGCCTCGCCGCATTGGCGAATGGTGTCTGCATAGGATCGCTGTTCGGGCGACAGCGGGGTTTCCATCAGCAGGCTGGTCATCCCGATGACACCGTTCATCGGAGTGCGAAGCTCATGACTCATCGTCGCGAGAAATGCCGCCTTGGCCTGCACGGATTCCTGAGCGTCGGCTACCGCTTTGTCGAGCTGTCGGTTTTTTTCTTGCAGCTGATCGGCAGTGCGGCGCAGCTCCTGTTGCGCCGCATAGATTCCGGTGATATCAAGCGCATAGCCGCGAACGAGCCCGTGCGTTGTGACAGGACAAAAGGTCCATGAGAAACTGCCTTCAGGAAGGCAGACTTCCACTCCTCGTACGGATTCGCCGGATTGGAGACATCGGGCCACTACCTGGAGGAGGTCATGCGGCGCGATGCACGGAATCCCGTCGGCCGTGTAGCCCAATGTTGTGAGCCAGGTGATCATGGCCGGATTTGCGTAGAGCACCTGCCCATGACGATCCATCTCGATGATGGGGGACGGAGTTTCCTCTGCAATGGCCGCCAGGCGATTGCGTTCTTCCTGCAGCTGTTCCTCCTGGGAACAATCGCGAAGACCGATCATCAGGCCAGGCCGGCCTTCCTGAGCGATCGCCTGGCATGTCCATTCGACAGGGATAGAGGCGGCTGTTCCGAGGCGGCAGCGGGTGTGAGTATAAGGTACCGGCTCATGTGTCTCAGCGACGGTGCGCAATCGGCCTATCACGGCAGCGGCATCCGATTCTGTCAGGGCAGACCAGATTTCAGGAAAAGATGCCCCGAACAGAGAGGACTGAGGCCGTCCGAGCAAGCGCGCGCCTTCCGCATTAATCCCCTGAATCAGGAATCCGTTATTCAGCAGCACGACTCCGAACGGCAGACCGTCCAGGACGCCGGTCGTGGCCGGCGCGGCAGCCGGAGCAACCGGGTGAGGCAGGGCCGCGCGTTGCTCTGGTTTGTATTGTGTCATCAGGCTGCCTCCGATGAGATTTCATCGAGATACAGGGCAACGTTGACACGTTCCTGGACTGGATCGAGCCCGCGCAGGATGGAACGCGATTCCCGGTCCGGTGCCTGCGCGGCGAGGTCGGTCGGCAGGGGAGCCACATACGACTCTCCCCGCGGTCCGGCGATAATCTTGACGAGCGGTTTCAGCCGCTGCCCAGGATTGATTCCGACGACCACTGCTTGTTCGCCGGTGTTCAGGAGGACCAGACTCCCTATCGGATAGATGCCGATGCTTCGAATAACGGATTCGGCGAGCGTGTGCTTGAACTGCCCTTGCTGGCCCGCTCCGAACAGCCGCTGGACCGCGGTAGACGGCAGCATGGCTGCCCGCCCACCTCGACGGCTCACCATCCCGTCGTACCAGTCGACGATTCCTACGATCATGGCCAATGTGGAAATGGCGTCGTGCTTCAGTCCGGAGGGAAATCCGCTGCCGTCTTCGCGCTCATGATGTTCAGCGACGATCCTGGTCACCGCCGCGTCGAATCCGGCTGTGTCGGTGAGCAGGGCTGTTCCCAGGGCGGGGTGCTGTTGCAGCAAGAGGCGCTCGCTGTCGGTGCATGTCCGGCGCTTCCGGACCAGATTGCGGGGGAGCCGCGCATAACCTGCGTCATGGAGCAGCGCGCCCGTGCCAAGCTGGGCCTGTGCCGTTTCATCGAGTCCGATTTCGACGGAGACGACCAGTGACAGGATACAGGTATCGAGCGCGTGCGTTGCCAATGAACCGTCGAACTGCTTGAGCTTTTGAAGGGCGAGATGGGTCATGACTGCGGCGCGATCATCAATGATCCGCATCAGCACAGTGGACACTACGGCTTTGGTTGCGGTGGGAGAGGGCGCCACGCCTTGTTCAAGCTGGGCGAATATCCGCTCTACCGTCTCGTGCGCGTCGCTGTACAGTGTTTGTACTGAGCCGGCGTCCGGTTGAGCGGGATGCGTGGGTGTCTCTGCGGCAATGGTTCTACGTGAGTCTGTTTCTATCTTAGCCGAGGGTTCTTCCTTCGTATCAGTGCGGACATCGGCTCCTTTGCTGATATCGATGGTCACGGTTCGAATCCCGCACTGTTTCATCGCCTGGATGGTTTCGGCATCCTGGATCAGCCGTTTATGGGAGAGCAATGGAGAGCGATACCAAGGCACATCGACTTCGACAATGAACATGCCTGGAGTCAGTTGACCGATGGAAATGTCCTTGAGCGGGCCGTTCGCTGTCATATGCCGAAAATGCTCACCTGGGACGGATCAATAGTGTGTAGGGAAAGTTCTCCATGTGTATCGGCTGCTGTGAGAGGAACTTGACCGCATGCGGCCGCCGGGCAGCGAGCCCGGCGCGCTCAAGTTTTACCGGGTATTTCCCGATAGCGGTCGTGGGAAGGTTTCTCCCGCTCATGCGGGATCAACCTAACCCTCCATCTGAATAAGGAGGCGGCATGAACGAGGTCACGGCATCCACACCCCTATCACCGTCGTTTTTGAGCGTCGGGTTGCCGCTCAAGATCTCGCTCTCGCTCGGTCAGCAGAAGGTCATGTACGGCAGCACGTTGCTGGGCTGGAAAGAACATGCGTGGCTGGTGTGTGAATTGCCGTCGCAGCTCAATCATACGACCGATATTCTGGCAGGCACATCCTGTACGGTCAGTTATCTGTTCGAGGGGAAGCTGGTTGGTTACAAGACAGAGATTCGGGATCTGATCTTGGCGCCGGTGCCGATCCTGTTTCTCGCGTTTCCCAAGACCGTGGAAGAGATGCACTTGCGCAAGCATGCGCGTGTGTCATCCAGCGAACCGGCCCTGCTGACCAGGGCGGACTTCGGGTCGCACGCGGTATCGGTCTTGTCGCCGTCGGACTATGCGGGAGGGCTTGTCAAAGATCTCAGCATGGGCGGGTGCAGCATCGCGTTGGCAAAAGTTCCGGTCTGGCTCAGGCCCGGTGCTACGATCCATCTGGAATTTGAGCTGCCCAGCTTAGGCCATGTCACGAACTTGGCGGGTGTCGTCAAAAATACAGAAGGCGGAGACGGCGCCAATGTCATCGGGATCGAATTCCAATTCGACCGATTGGAATTCATCGAATATCGAGGATGGGGCGGTTCTGTCCGCGACGCCATTGAGCAGTGGACCGCTCAAAAGTCCGCCGACGTGTTTCCTATTCGCTGACCACATCGATCTTTCCTGTCTGCCCGGCATATTTTGCCGAGTGATTGCAGTCTGCCCTGAATCGCGTCTCATCTCTTCACGAAATTCAGGCCGGACAGTCTGGCGCATATTTTGCTCTGATCCCTTCTGCAACAGAGACCGCATTCGGAGTGAGGACTCATCATGAAAGCAGTCATTCTAGCCGGTGGTCTTGGATCCCGTCTCAGTGAAGAGACAGAAACTCGACCGAAGCCGATGGTCGAGATCGGCGGAAAACCAATCCTCTGGCACATTATGAAAATCTATTCCGCGCACGGCGTCAACGACTTTGTGGTGTGCCTCGGATACAAGGGAACCGTGATCAAGGACTACTTCGTCAACTATTTCATGTACCGGTCGGATGTCACCATCGACATCGCTCACAACAAAGTGGAGGTCCATCAGAATCATGCCGAGCCGTGGCGGGTGACGTTGGTGGATACCGGAGAACAGACCTTGACCGGCGGCCGCCTCAAGCGCGTCGCAGGGTATCTGCGCGGCGAAGAGGCGTTCTGCTGCACCTATGGGGATGGAGTTGCGGATCTTGATGTCAGCGCCGAAATCGCCTTCCATCGATCCCACGGCAGGCTCGCCACTGTGTGCGCGGTCGTGCCGCCGGGCCGGTATGGCGCGCTCGTGCTGGATGAGGCGCGGGTGACCGGATTCAAAGAGAAGCCGCCCGGCGACGGGGGATTTATCAATGGCGGATTCTTCGTGCTTTCTCCCAAAGCCATCGATCTGATCGATGGCGACCACACGCCGTGGGAAGGAGCGCCGCTGGATCGGCTTGCATCCATGGGTGAGCTGATGGCGTTTGAGCATCGTGGATTTTGGCGTCCGATGGATACGATACGCGACAAAACTCAATTGGAAGAGTGCTGGCGATCCGGCTCTGCGCCCTGGAAGGTGTGGTAATGCCGCCGACGGACTCATTCTGGCAGGGCAAGCGCGTACTGCTGACCGGGCACACCGGATTCAAGGGGAGCTGGTTGTCTCTGTGGCTGTCCCGGCTTGGCGCGCATATCACGGGAGTGGCCTTGCCGCCGGCGACGGAGCCCAATCTCTATCAGCTCGCGCATGTCGATAAAGCACTCGACAGTTACTATTGCGATATCCGCGTTGAAAAAGCGCTGGTCCCGATCGTCCGGACGGTGCTGCCCGATATCGTCTTTCATCTGGCCGCTCAGCCCCTTGTGCGCGCAAGTTACCGTGCGCCGATTGACACGTTGGGCACCAATATCATGGGCACGGCGCACCTGCTCGAAGCGTTGCGCGGGATTGAAAGCGTGCGTGTCATCATCGTTGTGACCACAGACAAGGTCTATAAATCCGTCAGGACGTCCGCCGGTTACGGCGAAAATGATCCGCTCGGCGGCCACGATCCGTATAGCGCCAGCAAAGCGGCCTGCGAGATGGTGACAGAGTGCTACCGCGGGTCATTTTTTGAGTCTCGCGGTGTCGCCGTGGCCACTGCCAGGGCTGGAAACGTTCTTGGAGGGGGAGACTGGTCGGCCGATCGTCTGATACCGGATGCGATTCGCGCGTGGAGTTCGGGCTTTGCGCTTCATGTGCGCCGTCCGAACGCAGTGAGGCCCTGGCAACATGTGCTGGAACCGTTGGCAGGATATATGGGTCTGGCCGAGAAACTATGGGAGAACCCATCGCGTGCCGGCGCGTATAACTTCGGTCCGCTTGCTCATGAGGCTGCGACGGTCCGCGAGGTGGTGGAATTAGCCCGATCGGCCTATGGCTGCGGAGAGGTGGTCTACGGTGCCGGCGACGACGGGCCGCGTGAGGAAGACTTACTCAGGCTTGAAGTGGACAAGGCTCGTACCCTGCTCGGCGTGGCTCCCAGGTGGCCGCTGGCCGCTGCTGTGGGACGGACCATGCGATGGTACCGGGGACATGCGAACGCGAAAGATGCGCGTGCGCTCTGCGACGCCGATATTGCGGCGTGGTGAGACGGATCACGCCACGGCACCGGGGACATGCGAACGCTAACGATGCGGGTGCGCTCTTCGACACCGATACCGCAACGAGATAGCCGGGAGGGGATGTGGGACGATTAGTCGTTGTCGATACTCCACTGGCCGGTTTGAAGGTGATTTGCCGTATGCCGATCACGGACAGCCGCGGATCGTTCAGTCGGGTATTTTGTCAGGAGGAACTGGCCGGCGCAGGATGGCGGAAGCCGATCGCGCAGATCAATCATTCCTATACGGCCCGTCGCGGCACCATCCGCGGGTTGCACTTCCAGCGCGCTCCCAATGCAGAAATGAAATTGGTGTCCTGTATTCGAGGGGCGGTGTGGGATGTGGCCGTGGACGTCAGGGCCGGTTCCCCGACGTTGCTGCAGTGGCATGCCGAGCAGCTGTCTGCGGAGAATGGCCGGTCCTTGTTGATCCCGGAGGGGTTTGCTCATGGCTTCCAGGCACTGACCGACCATGCCGAATTGGTCTATTGCCATTCAGTCGCCTATGCGCCTCAGACTGAAACAGGATTGTGGCCGCTCGACGCAAGCGTGTCCGTCCCCTGGCCGTTAGCCGCGACGGATATGTCTGATCGGGATGCGAGCTTTCCCAGAATCAACCGGGAGTTTGAAGGAGTCCTCCTGTGAAATGCCGACATTGTGGAACGGAACTGCGTGTGCAGTTTCTTGATCTTGGCAGTGCGCCGGCTTCCAATGCCTATCTCTCGGCGGAGCAATTGCGGGCGCCTGAGGCGTGGTTTCCACTTCGGCTGGTCGTGTGCGAGGACTGTTGGCTTGTGCAAACCGAAGATTATGTCGGGCGTGAGGCCCTGTTCTCAGATGAGTATGCCTATTTTAGCTCCTACTCTACTTCGTGGCTTCAGCATGCCCGGTCTTATGTCGAGGCCATGATTGCCCGGTTCGATCTCAATTCGACCTCCTGTGTGGCAGAAGTTGCGGCGAATGACGGGTACTTACTGCAATACGTGCAGGCCGCCGGCATCCCATGCTACGGAATCGAGCCGACCGCGAGCACGGCCCGCGCGGCCCGTCAGAAGGGGCTCGATATTATTGAGGAGTTCTTCGGCCAGGCGTTGGCGCATACACTGGCCTCCGCGAATCGTTCCGCCGATCTCATCGTCGCCAACAACGTCCTCGCCCATGTTCCCAACATCAACGATTTTGTTGCAGGATTTTTAAGGCTCTTGAAGCCTGAGGGAGTCGCAACCTTCGAGTTTCCGAGTCTTCTGAATATGGTCCGGCACAATCAGTTCGATCTCGCATATCACGAACATTTTTCTTATCTGTCGTTGACGACCGTGGAGCGCATATTCACCCGCCATGGCCTCCAAGTATTCGATGTGGAGGATATTCCGACTCAGGGCGGGAGTTTGCGTGTCTATGCGCAACGGGGTGATACCGGATGCGCCTCCCGGGAGCCTCGCGTGGAAGAATTGTTGCGGCGGGAAGCCGAGGCCGGCATGTTCAGCAGAGAATTTTACATCGATTTTCAGGCAAAGGCGGAACAGGTCAAGGACGATCTGCTGAGCTTTCTGCTGAAGGCAAAACGTGATCGCAAGATCGTCGCTGCCTATGGCGCAGCCGCCAAGGGCAACACCCTCCTCAACTTTGCCGGCGTACGGCCTGATCTGTTGTCCTACGTGGCCGACAAAAACCCGGCCAAGCAGGGCCATTTCCTGCCGGGCAGTCGAATACCGGTGGTGCCGGTCGCTGCACTGCGCGCCCGGCGTCCGGATTACCTGGTTATTCTGCCCTGGAACATCGCGGGAGAAGTCATAGAACAGAATGCCGATCTGGCGGCGCAACAGACCCGATTCGTCACTGCGATCCCCCGGCTGGAGGTCACATGAGCGGCAAGGTGCTGGTGACCGGCGCCACAGGCTTTGTGGGACGCCAAGTTTTGCGTGTTTTGGCGAATCAAGGAATGCGGACGCGCGTCGTCATTCGTGACGGCACAGACGCCAGACTCGAAGCCGTTCAGGGGCTGGACAGAGTCATGACGACGGCGGATCTCTTTACCGAAAATGCGCAATGGTGGGCCAACGTCTGTGACGGGATCGATACGATTGTTCATACGGCCTGGTATGCGGAACCCGGGCAGTATCTTCACTCGCCCAGGAACATGGACTGTTTGCTCGGTACGCTGCACATGGCACAGGGCGCCGTCATGGCCGGTGTGCGGCGTGTGGTCGGTCTGGGGACCTGCTTGGAGTATGACGTCCGCCAAGGGATGTTGACTGTGGAGACACCGCTGAATCCGAGTACGCCCTACGCGGGGGCCAAAGCAGCGGTGTACACGGCGCTGGCAAGCTGGCTGCCGACACAGGGCGTCGAATTTGCGTGGTGCCGGTTGTTCTACCTCTATGGCGAAGGTGAGGATGAGAGGCGGCTGGTTCCCTATCTGCGCGCGAAACTGGCGGTCGGAGAACCGGCAGAGCTGACCAGCGGCAATCAGATTCGCGATTTTCTCGATGTGCGGGAAGCGGGGCGCATGATTGTCAGTGTGGCGCTCGGGGCCCGACAAGGGGCTGTGAATATCTGTTCCGGCGTGCCGATCACTGTGCGCGATTTCGCCCACACCATTGCGGAGGAACTCGGCAGACATGATCTGCTGCGATTTGCGGCCCGTCCGGAGAGCGTCATCGATCCGCCCTGTGTGGTGGGAGTCAGGTAGCGTGACACCGGTGCCGCAGTGCGATCACATGAATCGATTCGGGCCATCACCAATCGGGGAGAACTGAACATCATGAAAGCTCAAATTAAACCACGAATCAATCTGGAGAATCGCACTCCGTTACAGGATGTCATCCCGTTGGAGACGCCCTTCATCGTGTTTATCGATCCTTCAAGCAGCTGCAATTTCCAGTGCACATTCTGCCCTACCGGCGACCGCGATCTGATCAAGGAGACCGGACGGTTTCAGGGGGTGATGAATTTCGACCTGTATCGAAAACTGATCGATGATCTGGCGTCTTTTCCCCAATCCATCAAAGTGCTGCGATTGTACAAGGACGGCGAACCTCTCTTGAACAAACGGCTTGCGGACATGATCGCCTATGCCAAGCGTAGCGGGCATGTACCTTACGTCGATACGACAACCAACGGAGCCCTGATCGATCCCTCGCGCATGGGGCCGCTGATTGAAGCCGGCTTGGATAAAGTGAACATTTCTGTGTACGGCATGAGGCCGGACCAGTACACCGCGTTCACGAAAACAGAGTTTGATTTCGACCGGTTCGTTACGAATGTGCGCTGGTTGTACGAACACAAGGGAAGTTGTGAAATCGTCATCAAGATTCCCGGAGAACTTATTACGGAAGCTGAGAGGCAAAAGTTTTTTGACACGTTCGGGGATTATTGCGACCGCATCTTCGTGGAGAACTTTGCCCCCTGTTGGCCGCAGTTCGATGTGGAGGATCGATTGGGAGTGAAAATCACCCAGGGAATCTACCAGCAGCCGATTACTCCCACCGATACCTGTCCCTATATCTTTTATGCAATGTCGATCAACGCGGACGGATTGGCCAGCGCATGCTTTGTGGACTGGGGGCGGAGGTTGATCGTGGGAGACGGCCGCAAACAGTCGTTGCGCGAAATATGGAATTCACCGGAGTTCAATGAATTGCGGCTGGCGCATTTGGAGGGCAAACGAAAGCAGAATCCCGTCTGCTCCCAATGCGGGCAGTTGTCACATTGCCGCCCCGATAATATCGACGCGTATCGCGAGCAACTCATCCCGAAAGTCAAAGACCACATGGCTGCACGATCGTAGTACGCAACGAGTTCAGTGTGCTTTTCTGGAGAACGCCGGCTGTTATGGGAGAGCAGGTCAGTTACGGTTCAGTACGAGCGGCGCGTTTGCCGGACAGGCCGGCTGCCATCGCCCAGTTGGCTGAAATCCTGTCGGCGCCACCCGGATCCGGGCCACGCGCAATCGATGGCCCGTTTGCACTGTACGGGGCCGGCAAATTGGGGTGCATGGCCATGGACTTCTTTCGGCACGCCCGGCTGGCTCCGACGATTGTCGTGGATGCCAACGCCGATCAAGTCCGTGATGTCCCAAGTTGGCAGTCGTGCAACGTGCTCTTGCCGAGTGCGGTGCCGGCGCACATGAAGCGTGCGTTGCCGTTGGTGGTCAGCGTGGCCACGGTCTGTTTCACAGACTTGGCGGAATCGTTGCAGAGCCAGGGGTGGCGCGATGTCGTGCCTCTTTATGATGTGATGGAGGCGTACCGAGGCTGTTATCCGATCGGCAACGGATGGTTCATGGGTGACCTGAACGGGACTGAGCAACAGATGGTCGAGCAGGTATTGGCCGGTTGGAGTGATGATATCTCCCGCGCCCATCATCTGCAGTTCATCGCGTGGCATCGCCTCCGCCAGGACTGGGTTTTTGACGGCGCGCCCGTAGACTTGAAACATCGCTACGTTATTCCTGAGGTGGCATCGCTTCTTGGGGATCAGGAAGTGTTCGTGGATGTCGGCGCCCATAGGGGTGAAACAGCCAGGGTGTTTCGAGAAACGGTCGAGAACCGGTTCGAAGAGATTGTGATGTTCGAACCTGATGCTCACAACGCGGATGTGATCAAGGAGGGACTCGCATCATTGCCCGAATGTGTGAGGCGGCGCCATCGCCTCTTGGCCCAGGCCTTATGCCGGCGGGCAGGCAAGCAGCCGTTTTTTTCTCAATTAGGCTATGGGTCGCAGCTGTGCGGGTTCGGTCGGGACGTGGTCGAGGTGACGGCACTGGATGACATGGACGTGGCGCCGAGCTATCTGAAACTGCATCTTGAAGGACATGAACTCGACGCCTTGCAAGGGGCGGAGAAGACCCTCCGCCGCCATAGACCCATCATCGCGGTCACGACCTATCACAGTGAGGCGGGCCTGTGGAAACTGCCGTCCTGGCTGATGGATACGCTGACGGACTACCGTTTTGTCCTGAGATTGCACAGTTGGTGCGGCACCGGAGCGGTCATGTATTGCCTGCCGAATGAGCGTGGCTATGCCACGGCCTGAATGGTAGCGAACAGAATTGTGGGGAAATTGTTATGAAGGCCAAAGTGAAGTCGAAGTTGAATCTGGAAGGGCGCGTGGCGCTTCAAGATGTGATTCCGCTCAGTACTCCGTTTCTTCTGTACGTGGATCCTTCCAGTGCCTGTAATTTTTCCTGCCAGTTCTGCCCGACCGGCCATCGGGATTTGTTGAAGGCGTCCGAGTACACGCGCAGTGTGATGAAGTTCGAACTCTTTGAAAAGCTGATTCAGGACCTGGAATTGTTTCCCGAGCCCCTCAAAGTGATGCGGATGAATAAAATCGGGGAGCCGTTGCTGAACAAGAAGTTGCCGGCAATGATCTCCCTGGCCAAGGCAAGCGGGAGGGTTCGCTACATCGACCTTGCCACGAATGCCGCCTTGTTTTCCCCTGATCTGCTGACGCGTCTCGTCGCGGCGGGCCTGGATCGGTTGAATGTGTCTCTGGAAGGCATCAGCCGGGAACAGTATGCCAAGCACGCCAAGGTCGAGATCGATTTCGAGCAGTTGGTGGAAAATATCCGGTGGCTCTATGCCCATCGCGGAGACTGTGAGGTGACCATCAAGATACCCGGCAACTATCTCACGGCTGAGGACAAAACACGCTTCTTCGATCTGTTCGGGAATTATTGCGACCGGATTTTTGTGGAGGAACTGGCGCCGATCTGGCCGGAGTTCGATGTGGAGAAGCGAGCGGGTGTGGAAATGCAAGACCGGACCGGGCAATACCGGCAATCGCTCGAGGAGAAGGACGTCTGTACGTACATCTTTTATGCCATGGCCGTCAACGCCGATGGCACGGTGAGCGCCTGTTGCCCGGATTGGGACCAAAAGTTGATAGTCGGAGATCTCAAGCGGGAGAGTCTACGTGACATCTGGAATTCACCCGCCCTTCACGACTTGAGGCTGCAACATTTACGCGGGGCACGGCGAGACAATCCGTTGTGCAAGGGGTGCGGGCATATCAAATACGCGCAGGCAGACAACATCGATGCGTACAAGCCGGTCCTGCTTGAGAGAATGTCCGGTCAGTATGCGCGTCTGGCTGAGAAGGAGTGACGCGGGTGGAAGCAGCAGATACAGATCGTTGTCCGGCCTGCGGCGCATCGGTGTGTTACCTCGTGGATTGGAAGTACAGCGGTTTGGGGAAGTCGATCTTCAATTACACGGCACAGTTCTATTCCTGTCGCGACTGCGGCATCGTGTTTGTGAACAATATGAGCGATGCACGGCTCGCTGAGTATTACGCGGAGGAGTGCAGTTATTTCGAGAACGCCCATTTTTCCGTCACATCTCCGGAGAACAGGGAGAAATATTCAGCGTATGCCGGTCTGCTCAGGCAACATGCGATCGGTTCGGTCCCCATGGCCGATGTGGGCTGTGGACGTGGAGGATTTGTCACGTGGCTTGGGCAATATGGCTGGGACGCCGCATGCTGGGGCGTGGATGTGGATGTGAGAAGCCTGCAACAGGGCTGTGCGGCGTCACCGAACGTCACATTCCGGACTGGTGATGCCTTACATCTCCCTTTTGAGGATGGTTGTCTCGGGCTACTGACCTACTTCCATGTGTTGGAACATATTCGCGATCTGCATGGTCTGCTACGCGAGGCGGATCGGGTGCTTGAACCGGGCGGACAACTGTTGATTGAGGTTCCGGATGCGGAACGCTACGGAGAGTTTCCGATCGGATCGGCTTTTTGGATTTCCATCCGCGAGCACATCTTTCATTACACCGCCAGGGCGTTGACAGCAGTCCTGCGGACCCACGGATTCGAAGTCCGCGAGGTCGTGCGGAAGACGCTGCCGACGCCGGAGTTTGCGTATCCTTCATTGATGGTGCTGGGTCAAAAGACGGCCAGGCTTTCTCCGGCGGTGTGCACGCCGTCGGCAGGCGATGTGGCCGCTCATCTGTTGGAATCGAAGGAGGCGCTGCTTCGACAGGTCCGGGATATTCAGGCCATGGCCGAAAACCAGCCGGTCACAATCTGGGGGTGCTCGGCCGAATTGTTCAGTGTGTTGCCCTTGCTGGATTTGCGGGACTACCGGATTTGCGATTCTTCCAAGCGCAAACAACAGGCCCGGTATCAAGGGAGAGCTGTGGAGGATCCCGCTTCCGTGCCGGTGGAGGGCACGTTGATCGTTGCGCCCTACCTTCATGGGGCGGCGATTCAGTCGGCAGCCAGCCGGCTCGGGTGGCCGGCGCACGCCATCTATCTATTGCATTGAATGTACGTGGGAGAATGGTATGACGATCAACTACACTTCTGAGCAGGTACGAGTTGCCTGGGAGCGGCAGGTGCCCGCCGCCGCCGCCATCGAATCCCGGTATGCTGACGGCATCGCCATCTACGGGGCGGGGTTTGTCGGGACGTGGGCGTCGCAGTATCTGCAGTCCCGGGGAGCTCGAATCACAAAATTCATCGACAGCGACAGCCGCAAGATCGGAAAGGAAGTGAACGGCATTCCGGTCGTTGAGCCCAGCCGCGATGAGCTGGCCTCTGCCCATGCGTTATTTATCGCCGCACGCCATGCTGTTCCCGAAGTGGATCAGATGATGGCCCCCTACGGCTGTCCGACCCTTTCCTTCGATGGATATTTCGTTCTGCGCAACTATGACCGGCTCTGCGCGATTCGCGACCGGTATCTGGGGGACGTCCGTTCGGTGCAGGTCTTCAACGCATTGCTGATGGCCATGCTGACCGGCAGCACAGAGCCCTGCCGCGCCGTGATGGATAAGGACATGTATTTCTGCCTGCCCGAGTTCAGCGGTAATTTTGACGAGACCTTCGTCGATGCCGGGGCGTTTGTCGGCGACACCGTGGAACGATTTGTCTGGGAGAATCTCGGGACGTTTCGGCATATCTATGCTTTCGAACCGGGGTTGAAACAGTTTCATGCCATGCAACAGCGTGTGCAGCGATTGGCGTCGGAGTGGTCCTTTGACCCCTCCTCTGTGTCTCTGGTCAGAGCGGGTCTGTCGGATGCAGCCGGTCGGATGGCCTGCACCTTCGTCAATGATGCGCCATTGCGGCATGGGTTGTCCGGCGTCATGGCTCCATCCGGTCCGGGGGGCGGAGATGAGACAACGGCGCAAGTGCTTACGCTGGATGCCTATCTGGCCGGCAGGCCGGTGAGTTTTCTCAAGGCGGACGTCGAAGGTATGGAGATGGAGCTTTTACAAGGGGCTGCGCAGACGATCCGGAGTTGCAAGCCGAAAATGGCGTTGTGCATCTACCATTATCCCAGCCATCTCTACGAAGTGGCGGAATATGTTCGGAGCTTGGTTCCGGAATATCGTTTCGCGCTCCGGCAGCATGCGCCGCTGTTCGGCGACTTCGTGTTGTACTGTTGGCTGTAATCAGCGGTGAGTTGTCACATTGATGACGCGATGAATCAACACTGAATTGGCAAGAGGGAACACATGACCCCCATCGAACAATACCGACAGGATATGGCAGAGCGAATTGCGACCTATCGTTCGAATGCCGGCTTGCAAACTGCAGCCCGGTCTTTCTTCGACCAGATCGGAATCGGCAAGGCCGACTATGTGTACAACTTTACCTGGTTGGGAGTTCCGATCCTGCAAATCCCTCAAGACCTCCAGGCTATGCAGGAGATTGTCTGGCAAGTGAAGCCTGATTTGATCATCGAGACCGGTGTGGCATGGGGAGGGTCTCTGATGTTCACTGCCTCCTTGCTTGCCATCCTGGAGGCTTGTGGTGAAATCGAGCAGGGGCGTGTTCTGGGCATCGACATCGAGATACGCCCTCACAATAAGGAAGCGATAAAAGCCCATCCTTTGTCGAAGAAAATTACCCTGCTGGAGGGGTCGAGCATCGGCGACACGATGACGAAACAGGTGCACGCGATTGCGGCGCAGCACAAGCGGGTATTGGTGTGTCTGGATAGCAACCATACGCATGACCATGTGTTAGCGGAGTTGGAGGCCTATGCCCCGTTAGTCAGTCCGGGGAGTTACTGCCTCGTCGGGGACACAATCATCGAGGACGCTCCGGCTTCGATGACCGCCAAACGCCCGTGGGGCAAAGGCAATAGCCCTAAGACGGCAGTCTGGGAATACATCCGGCGACTGAACGACGAAGGCCGCAAGGATAGAGCCGGAGAGACGCTGCGGTTCGAGATCGACCATCGTATCGAGGACAAGATCGTGCTCACCGGTTCCCCGGATGGTTTTCTGAAGCGCGTCACATAGAGGAGTCCGGCTGCGTCCATAGGGCAGACAGGACTCCAATGCATGAAGGCCATGGCCGTTCGGATCGTTGACGTGATCAATCTGTTGCACATCACAGCACATTTGGGAGGAGGGGTGGGGAAGGTGCTGGCTCGCCTTGCGGGGGAGTCTCGACGCCGACAAGACGGAATCAGGCATACGGTGGCTTGTCTGGAGACAATAGAAAAGACTCAGTTCGTCGAACAGTTTCAGGCGCAGGGGGGGCAGCTATTGCTCTGTCCGTCCCCACAAGAATTAGACCGGCAGATCCGTCTGGCCGATATCGTCCAGCTCGAATGGTGGCATCATCCCGTCGTGGCAGGATGGATGTGCAGCGGGCAATTGCCGCCGATGCGCCTGATCGTGTGGAGTCATGTGTCAGGATTGCACGCGCCTGAAATCCCCCCTGCCTTTGCGGCGACGCCGCATCGCTTTCTGTTCAGTTCGCCTTGTTCGCTCGAGCATCATGCCTTGGCCGGGCTTATGGGCACGATCGGGGAGCGGCTGGGCGTCGTGGTCAGTTCAGGCGGTTTTGCCGACATGCCTGCTCCGGCTGATCGGTCGTTTGGTGGCCCCCTGCGAGTTGGTTATCTGGGCACTCTGAACTTTGCAAAACTGCATCCCCGTATTCTTGATTTTGTCGCGGCGGCCCGGCTGCCTGACTTTCGCTTGGCTTTGGTCGGCGATCCAACGACAGGGGCGAAACTACTGGCAGCAGCCGCTGCCACTGGATGTGAACGGCGCCTCGACGTGCGCGGCTATCAAACTGACGTTGCACACGAGCTCGCAAGCTTCGATGTCCTGGCCTATATCCTCAATCCGCTTCATTATGGGACGGCCGAGAACGCGTTGCTTGAAGCCATGGCGATGGGAGTCGTCCCCATCGTGCTCAACAATCCGGCCGAGCGATATTTGGTTCGGCACATGAAAACCGGAGTTGTCGTACAGGATCCTGAGGAGTTCGCCGATGCGCTGGACTGGCTGGCGGCACATCACGTGGAACGCGCAAGGCTGTCCGCAAACGCGGCGGCCACTGTGCGTGCGGCATTTGCCATCGAGCGTACAGCCGAGAGCCTTCAGGGTCATTACCGGGCTGTTCTGGCTGAAGACAAGCGCGCGTTTGATTTTCGTCCGATCTTTGGACGGGAACCGGCTGACTGGTTCCGTTCCTGTCAGGGGGATGAAGTCTGGCGATTCGGAGACGACCGCGATTCAAGACCGGTCGCCGGCCGGGGGCCGGAGTTTCTCTACGAACGGACCAAAAGTTCGGTGTTCCACTATCGAACGGTCTATCCCGCTGACGGGCGTCTCGCGTCCTGGGCGCATGCGCTGGATGCCGAGCAATAACGTCCTACCTGCAGAAAATGCCTGCCTAGTTGGAGCCCTCAGACTGACCTCCCATTGATAGACAGGGCTGGTTCTCCAGCCTCGAACCCTCGTTGATGGCTTGTCTTTAGCGCCGGCGATATCGCGCCGGAGTAGTTGGAATAAGAAGCAGCTACAGTTGGCCCCGACTATTCGGCTGGCACAGGGATTGCTGACTGCCATAGGACATCACTGTGCTTCACGTGTTTCCTACGAGAGGAATTCAATGAGCACTCATACCCCGCTCCTGACGGTCGGCCTCCCGGTATTCAACGGCGAACTCTATCTTGCCGGTGCGATCGAATGCATCCTTTCACAGTCCTTCCGTGACTTCGATCTCATTATCTCCGATAACGCGTCAACCGATGGGACCCAAGACATCTGTCAGCATTATGCGAAACGAGACCGGCGCATCCGATACTGCCGTAATTCAGTGAATCTGGGAGGGGCCCAAAATAGTGATGTGATTCTGGATATGGCCAGAACGGAATTCTTTGCGACGGCCTCCCACGACGACTATTTCTCGCTCAATTACCTTGAATCGTGCCTTGCCACGCTGCAGAGCTCGGCGAACGCGGTCTTATGTTGTCCCGCTCAGGTGGTGTTCCTCGATCCACGGGGGAATCCGACGAGGCTCCAGCCCAATTTCGATGCAACTGGAATGGACATGATCGGGCGGATGCGTGAGCTTGTGAACAGGCTGGGGTGGTATGCCTATTACGGCGTGACACGCACGGAGGAACTCCGGTCCATTTTAAAAGAGATGAGCCGCTATCGATACGCCTACGGGGGCGATGTCATTTTAATGGCCACGGCGTTGCTGCGGGGAGAAATTGTTGCGGCCCCGCGGACAACGTTTTTCTATCGGGAGCCGTATCGGGCGAAGGAGTTCGCGACCCACATGGAAGAAATCCTGCCTGGCTCAAAGGCCCCCGCTCGTCCGTACACGGGGCTGGCCCGGGATCTGCTGCAGGTCGTTCAGGATTCAGCGTTGCCGTCTGACATGAAGTCCGATGTCTGCACGGAGATGCTGAAGACGATTGCAGATCAGCAGGAATGGGTCATCGTGCTGTCGAGGGAAAATACCGGCGGAGGGATCGGGGAATTAACGGCCAGACTGCCGCCGGCGATGCCGGTCGGACCGGGTACGGACGGGAAGAACAGAGCTGGGAGGCGACGGTTGAAAGAAGTGTCTGCCAAACCGCGCCTCGCCGTGGTCGCTCCGCTCCCCGTCTCTCCATCCCTGTCGGGCAGTGCGCAGCGAATCTTTCATCTCTATCAGGCTTTTCTCAGCGACTGTGATGTGGACCTTATCACGTTTGCCGGTCCGGATAGGCCCGCCGGCGAGTTCCAGCTCGGTCCGGGGTATCGGGAGATTCGCATCGCCAAGAGTCGGATGCATCTCCGGAAGGAAGAGGAACTGAATCGGTTGGCCGGTATGCCGGTGGAGGACATCGGCATGATCATTCATGCCGGGGAAACGCCGGCCTATGCGGCTGAGTTGCGCAAGAGGTTGACGGAGGCCGACATGGTCTGTGTCAGCCATCCCTACATGTTCCCTGCCGTCACCCAAGTGTGGCGTGGTCCTGTCTTGTACGACGCGCACCATGTTGAGTGGGATGTACAACGGCAGCGGATTTCTGACTCGCCGGTCAAAGACACTCTGCTGAAGGCAGTCGAGCAAGTCGAACGGGCTTGCGCAAACCACAGTGAGGCGATTCTGTGCCGCTCCGGGAAGGAGCAGCTGCGTCTGAGTGAACTCTACGGTGTGCCGCTCAAGCGCGTGCATGTCGTACCCAACGGTTATGCATCGGACCGTGTGGCATTTCTGAGTATGAAAGACCGCAGAGCCCGCATTGCAGCCGAGCATCTGCCTCCCATTGCCTTGTTCATCGGCGAACATCATCCTTCCGATATGAAAGCCGTGGAACATATCCTGGCCTATGCCGAGGAGTTGTCGGACATACAGTTTGTCGTGGCTGGAACCGTGTGCCGGGGATTCCCCGACGGGGAAGGCCCGAAGAATGTGCGGTTCGCCGGTCCGGTCGGTGAAGAAGATCGGAAACGGTTGCTTGCCATTTCGACGGTGGCCCTCAATCCCATAGACCAGGAAGCGGATAGGAGTCTCAGCATCGTCGAATGTTTCGCCGCGGGTGTTCCGATCATAAGTACCAGATCCGGTGTGGAAGGATTGGAATGCGGGGAGCGCCCGCCGTGCCGGCTGTGTGACATCGACGAGTTTCCTTCGGCGATCCGTCAGGTGGTGTCACAGGCAGATGCAGAAGACATCGGTGAATTGGTGGAGCAGGCCCGTGTCCATGCAGAACGCTGTTTTGAATGGAAGGGGATTGCCAGGCGATTTCTTGGCGACGCGAATCTGTCGTTGAGCGCCGGATCGGAATGCCCTGCCGACAGTGCGTCTGTGTTACCCCTGTCGGTCACCAGATCTGCGCCATCTTCACCGGGGAAAAGTCAGGAGGGCGTCCTCGGTGTCAATGTCATCGGACATGTGAGCGGCAATCTTGGCGTAGGGGTCACTGCGCGCAGTGTGGTGCGCACGCTGCTTGATCGAGGATGCAAGGTGTCGATCCTGGATCTCGATCCGGGATTGCAACGAGGAGGCCAGGACAAGACCTATCGCGATCACATGGTGGGGTCAGGGGCCCAGTTGCCGCACGAGATCACGCTCTTTGTGCTGCCGCCGACCGCGATTGCGATGTTGTATGAGGGGTCGCGCACGTTGTTCTCGGACCGGCGTCTCAACGTTGCGTTCAGCATGTGGGAGTTGCCCGTGCTTCCTGCGGCCTATCGCCCGGCGCTCGAATCGCTCGATTGCATCGTGGCGGAATCGGAATATATTCGCCATGCGTTTCAGGTCAATCTGTCCGGTGTCCATACCTCCTACGCGCCGCATCCCATCTACCTGCCTGACGGAATCGTCGGCGATCGGAGCCGGTATGGATTGCCTCAGGACAGCCTGGTCTTCGTAACCGGATTTGAACCGCTCAGCGATGTAGAGCGGAAGAATACGCGTGCGGTGATCGACGCGTTTCGCCTCAGTCTGGGGGAAGACCCTCGTGCGTACCTTGTAATCAAGGTCAACAACCCCATGGACAAGGGGCAATGGCATGAGTCGGTCACGGCGCTCCAGCGGTACGCGCAAGAACATCCCAGAATCCGCTTCATGACGGACGCCTTCACCTATGAAGAAATTCTCGGGCTGTATGCGACGGCAGACGTGTTTGTCTCGCTGCATCGCGCGGAGGGGCTCGGCTTGGGGATGATGGAGGCGATGGCTCTCGGGAAGCCGGTCATTGCCACCGGCTGGTCCGGCAATCTTTCCTTCATGGATCACCGGTGCGCGTGTCTGGTTGGGTATCGGCTGATTCCGCCGAACGGGACCTTGGACATGTACCGCCATGAAAATCTGGGCTCCGGGGCGGTCTGGGCCGATCCCGACGTCGAAGACGCCGCTGGCTGGATGCGCCGGCTTGCCGACGACGGAACTTTGCGATCGGAAATCGGTGAAAAAGCACGGGCTCATATGGCGGCGTTTCAGGAACGTGCAAGGCGAGGCGATTTCGTCGATGAAATAGAAGTGCTCTGGCGGCAAAAAAAGCATCTCCTGGCCTGTGGTGACGGGGGGCAGCCGATCGATGCCGCGACGCCTGTGCCGGAGCGGCAGCATTCCGCGAGTCCTGGCGGATCAAGCGCGGGAAGCCTGCGGCCTCTTCGAATTCTTTTTCAGAACCGGCCCTCTGCCAAATCCCATCCCGGCGGTGACACAGTTGTGATGGACCTTATTCGTCGCGAACTGGAGCGTCTGGGCCATCGTGTCGACGTTGCCTTAGGACCTCATGATCTGACGGGGTATGACCTGATTCAGGCATTCAATTTTGCCACGCCGGAAGTCACCGAAAACTATGCGCGCAAGGCTGTGGCGGCGAATGTGCCTCTCGTTGTGGCCGCAATTTATGAGGATTGGCCGCTGTTCCTCAATAAGAGTCTTGCGATGACCGAAGCGTTGCGTGACTACCTTCAAGGGGGAAGAAACGAGCTGATCTTTCGAGAGGGCGCGCGTCGGGTCAAGCGACTACCCGCAGCCAAGCGCGCCGAGAACGAGTATGCGGCGAGACATTCCGCATGCCTGCTGGCCTGGAGCGATTCAGAAAAAGCGCGATTGCTCAGAGACTATCCCGGTTGCCGGGTGGAGGTGATCGCGCTTGGCGCAGATCACCTCCACCCGAGGGACATCGGGCCGGACCTTTTTCAAAATACGTATGGGGTGAAAGATTTCGTCTTGTGTGTCGGCAGATTGGAGACGAGAAAGAATCAGCTGATGCTGCTGAAAGCCCTGGAACACGACCCCGTTCCAATTGTGTTTCTCACGGGCGGGTTCAGCTATCAGCCCAACTACGTCAAGCTCTGTCAGATGTTCGGGCGCTCGGCCAAGACGCTGTTCCTCGATCGAGTGTCCGATGAGATGCTCGCCTCTGCCTATAAAGCGGCCCGAGTGTTGTGCATGCCCAGTTGGTATGAACTGCCGGGTCTTGTGGCGTTGGAAGCGCTCCAACTCGGATGTCCGGTTGTCGCGTCACGATGGGGAACATTGCCGGACTATGTTCCCCACGGTGTGGAATATTGCGAGCCCGACGATCCCGACGATATTCGGGCGGCTCTTTTAAAGTTCTATAACAAGAGACGTTCGGAAGGGCCGCAGGAACTGGTGCGTCACTTCCGGTGGCGTGAGACGGCGTCGCGATTGGTGGCGGTGTATGAGGAGGTATTGCGCCGGCATGGGCAGAATTCTAAACCGCACAGTCAGAGCGAATCGGATGCATTTGTAAGCACGCACGCGGCGTCGCGCGAGGAGAACTCTGTGCCCCCAACGTTTGACTGCTCAATCATTATGCCGGTCTGTAACAATGTCGAGTTGACCAAGCAATGCCTCACGGCGCTCTCGAAAATCACCCAGGATATCGAATACGAGGTGATCGTTGTCGACAACCACTCCACGGACGGCACTCCTGAGTTCCTCGCCTCCTTGAGAGGTGACGTGCAGATCATTCGCAATCGAGAGAACCTCGGATTTGCCAAGGCCTGCAACCAAGGGGCTCAAGCAGCCAAGGGCACGCACCTTGTGTTTTTCAATAATGACGTGGTTCCACAGGACGGCTGGCTGCGAGCGCTCGTCGGAGAAGTTGAAACGCATCCTGAGGTCGGCGTCGTCGGCAGCAAGTTGCTGTATGGCGACGGCACCGTACGGCATGCCGGTGTGGTGTTTCCCCGTGCGCAAGGCGCGCCATACCACATGTATCGCCGCGCCGCGCCGGATTTGCCGGCTGTGAACGTCCGCCGAGAATTTCAGGCCGTGGCCGGAGCCTGCCTGCTGATTCGGCGCGAGATTTTTGCGGAGGCCGGAGGTTTCGACGAGGGTTTTCAGAATGGATTTGAGGATGTGGATCTGTGTCTCAAAGTCTGTGAGAAGGGCTATCGGGTCGTCTATCAGCCACGGAGCGTCTTCTATCATCTAGAGAGTCACATGCCCGGTCGCACCCTCCAAGATGAAAGCAACGCACAACGTCTGCAGGAACGGTGGGGCGCTCACTGGTGGCTTGCCGACGAAGATTTGCATTATCACTCCGACGGCTACAAGTTGATAGGTCCTGGAGCCACCGGAGAGTCTGTGGGCGATATACAACGGCTGGGGGATATCAAAGAGCGCGCGGCATGGGCACATGTGGCGGCGGCGCAAGCTGCGGCGCAAAAGCAAGACTGGAGTGGCCTCAAGCGCGAGCTGGGTCTCGTGCAAGATTGGCCGCGCGATCCGTCCGTACTGTCCTGGGCCGCCATGGTATGCGAGAAACTTGGAGAGCCGATCCTTCAGCAATCCTTTCTCGTCCGTTACCTGGATCTGAACGAATCACCGGCGGTGCGCCTTTCGCTGGCCCGTGCGCTGCTGACGCAAAAGAATCTCACCGAGGCAGAGCGGCATCTGCGTGCGCTTCTTGCCGGTTCCCCCACCGATGCCGAGGGATTGTTGTTGCGAGGGGTGCTCTGTATGCAACGTGAGCAATATCGGGAGGCCGAAGCGTCATTCTTGCTTGCCATGCGGCATGGGGCCGACCGTAAAAAATGTTTGATGGGGATGGGGATGGCATCACTGGGCCGCGCCTATGCCCAGGGAGCCTGGGAACAATTCCTGCTCGTGCTGGCTGAATGCCCGGACGATGCCGAGGCTGTCCATTGGCTGCTGCGGGCCGGTACGGCCCAGAATCGCTGGGCCGAGTTGAGCGGTCACTTGCGGCAGTATGTGTCGCGCAACCCCGGCGATCTTGCGGTGCGGTTCGCGCTTGCCGGCGTGCTGGTTCGGGCGGAGCGTATCGACGAGGCTCGCCGTGAGCATGATGCGCTACAGGCAATTGCGCCGGAGTTTGACGGATTAGCCGATCTGGGGCGGGTGATTGCCGGTAAGGAAACGGTGTTAGCCATGGAAGCCGCGCAGACCTAGTGCGTCGTTCGTGAAGCGTATCTTGTATCTCGCAAACGAAGATGGAACACACTTGCTTTCCGTCCTGCGCTTCAGGCTTCACGAGATATGGGCATCTCGCTGGGGTCTGGGTAGGCAAACGGATTAAAGGATAACGACATGGGGCGTGCGCTCATCGTGCAACTGGCCCGGCTGGGCGATCTTCTGCAAACGCTGCCGGCTATCACGGCCATCAAATCAGCTGATTCGTCACTGACGCTGGATCTTCTCTGTCCTGCGCCGCTCTCGCCGGTCGGCCGGATGTTGCCTGGAATTACCCGCGTGCTGGAATGGGATGGTCTGGCATGGCGGCAGCATGGCCAGGATGCCGGCGCAGGACTGCACCCGGAACATCTCAGAGATGCTGAGCGCCGGATCTCCGAACTCTCATCGGAACGCTATGATTGCGCGTATGTCCTCAATCAGCATCCGCGCGCGTTGCTGGCCGGCGCGTTGCTGGCGCAGGAGATGAAAGGCCCTCAATTGCACGGTCCACTCGGTGAACAGTCTTCGCCATGGGCTTCCTATGTGAGGGATGTGGCCGCGACGAGACGCGGGTGTCGTGTTCATCTGGCCGATGCCTTCTGCGGTCTGTGCGGGGTCTATCCGCCCGGTACGCCGGGGACTCTCATCCGCTCTCCTTGTCAGCTGACTCCGGACTTGGAATCGATCGGCAAACAGGGAGGGCCGTGGATCGGTCTCATCGTAGGGGCGGGTGCGGACGAACGCCTGGTGCCGATCGACGTATGGCGGCTGTGGGTTCTTCAGTTTATGGAAGTGGCCCCGGCCGGGCGCGTGGTGTTGGTCGGTCAGGAACGCGAGAGGGCCCGGTATATCCAGGACCAGTTGCCTTCGTCGATTCTTGGGCGGCTCTGGGATGCCACCGGCCGGACTTCGCTTCCTGAGCTTGCGGAGATTCTGGGCCGCTGCCACACCGTCATCGGCACGGATACCGGGCCGCTCCATCTTGCCGCCGCAGTGGGGGCGCGAGTCATCGGATGTTATTTCGCACGGGCTCGCGTCCATGAGACCGGACCCTATGGGACAGATCATCTCGTGTGGCAGGCTCATGAAGTCGGAGATGGTACCGTATCGGGACAGTCCGGTGTTCAACCTACACGTTGGCCGATCCAGGAAACCATCGATGCCGTACTGACGGGCCGGATGCAAGGTTTGGAGGGATGGTCCGCGTGGGTAAGCCAGTGCGACCGATGGGGCGCTTACTACAGCGAAGCAGGCCGGAATCCGGCTCCTCCACGTGAACGAGAAGACCTGTGGCACGAACTGCAACCCATACGAGGATGATGAGCGGGTCATGGACTATTTAAACCATAATCTCGAAGGCCTGCGGCATATCTGTCCGGCTTTGGCCGCTGCTGTGAAGGACGCTCCAGGTGGAGTGTTCACGCTCAAGGAGTCACGCGAAGGCAGCATATCGGCGATGTGCGAGGGACAATGGATTCATAGCGCGTACGACCCCCGCAAAGAAGCGAAGGCCTGGGCTGAGGCACAGCTGCGCGAATGGCAAGCGGGAGAGCTTGCGGTCGTCCTCGGGGTCGGCCTGCTATATCACGTTGAAGCTCTGGTTGCGGTGAAGCCGGCCGGTAGCCGTCTGGCGGTTGTGATTCCGGATGCGTCGATTCTGAAGGATGCGGTGCGCGCACGTCCTATGGGAGCTTGGTTGAATGCCGTCGAATGGATTTGGGGTACTGCGCCGGAAATGGCCGAGCAGCTGGTCTCCCACTCGGCCGCGTTGCGTGTGTTCACCTACGCTCCGGCTGCCCGTCTGCATGCAGAAGTCCATCGGCAACTGGAGGAATGGTTGCGCCGGTCGGTGGCAAAACGGCAGGGTGGGCAGCTGCATGTCGCCGTCGTCGGTCCGATTTATGGCGGATCGTTGCCCATCGCGAAGTACGTGGTCACCGCGCTGGAATCATTGGGCCATCGCGTCAGCTGGATCGATCACAGCCTGCATCGAACCAGCTACGATGCATTCGGAGCCTACCGTGACGCGCGGCATCAGCAGGCGATGCAAGGCCGATTTGCGGAAGTGCTGAGTCTGAGTACGATCACCCATTTGTCGGAGGACCCGCCGGATCTCGTGCTGGCGATCGCGCAAGCGCCGCTTACCTTGGCTGTCCTCGAACATCTTCGTAAGAAGAAGTTTCTCACCGCCATGTGGTTCGTAGAGAATTACCGCCATCTGACCTACTGGCAGCAGTTGGCTGCCGGGTACGATTATTGGTTCGTTATCCAGCAGACGGAGTGCCAGGAGGCGTTCAAGCGAGCCGGCGCGCGCGATGTCGGCTACTTGCCCATGGCCGCCGATCCCGCCGTGCATCGGCCTCTCGCATTGACCGATGCCGAGCGGGCTGAGTATGGCGCCGATCTGTCGTTTGTCGGAGCGGGATATCCCAATCGGCGCGCGCTGCTGCCTCGCTGGCTATCGAAGGACTGGTCGTTCAAGTTGTGGGGAAATGAATGGGAGGGGGCGGCGGATCTTGTGCCGGTGCTGCAGAGGAGAGGCGCCCGTATTGACACCGAGGCTTGTATGAAGGTGTTCAATGCCAGCGCGATCAATCTCAACCTCCATTCCTGCGGCGGAGATGCGCTGGATCCGCAGGCCGACTTCGTGAATCCACGCACGTTCGAGCTGGCGGCGTGCGGTGCGTTTCAATTGACCGATGAACGGGCGCTTCTTCCGGAACTCTTTACGGACGAAGAAATCGTTCGATTTCGGAGTACAGAGGATGTGCCCGCTCTGATTCGCATGTGGCTCGATGATCCGAGCGGTCGCCGGACCGTCGCAGAGGCTGCGCGTCAACGAGTGCTCCGGCAACATACCTACGGGCACCGGATGAAGGCACTGCTGGCTGCCATCGGCCTGCGGCAGCCGGATCGAATTGGAGCGATCCTTCGAGGCGACCGGAATGCCGGCGCCTTGGCGGTGCGCGCCGAGTCTGCGCCGGGATTCTCGGCGATACTGCGGCGGTTTCCTTCGGGCCAGCGGGTTGAGTTGAAGGACGTGGCCGCGGGCATTCGCGCGAATGGGGCTGGGCGGGCTTTGGAACGAGAGGAACTGCTCATTCTCTTACTCGACAGCTATCGGGCGGAAACCAGAGACCTTGTCTAACGCGTATCTCGTGAAATGCGAAGCGCATCGCGCGAGACTGGCGGGAGTCGCGCGAAATGCGCGACGGGTTGAGGAAGTTGTTGAGACGAGTCGCGCCTTTCGCGCAGGTCTCGCCTCTCTCGCAAGCACGAGATACGAGATACGCTTCACGAGATACGAAAAAGGCCGCAGTGAACTCACAAATGCCGCGTACGCATGATGCAGTGATGAAACAAGTTCTGATCCTGAACATCACCCGTATGGGCGATTTGATCCAAATGGGTCCGTTGTTGGCTCGCCTTCGGGAAGAACAGCCCGGAGTGGCCATCGACCTGGTCGTCGACTGTCAGTTTGCCCTGGTCGCGTCCATGTTGGACGGGATTCGAGACGTGATTACGTTCGACTTTCATGAATTGATCGATTCCAGCCGGGTTTCCGTCAAGGATGTGGTGTCGCTGTACCGAGAGATTGCAGACTGGGCGCGTCCCATGCGGGACCGGCGCTATGACCGCATTGTCAACTTGACGTTCAATCGGCCCAGCGCGTTTCTGGCCGGGTACATCGGCGCGCCGGATATCCGCGGCGGGAGAAGCGCGTGGGACGGCGGAGTCGTCATCGACAATGCCTGGATGGCCTACTTCACTGACATTCATCGTTTTCGACGGATCAATCGATTCAATTTAGTCGATGTGTATGCCCTGGGCGGCAGCGGGCCCGGCGAATTTTCTCCGCTTCATATGACGCTGCCGGCTGAATCCAGAGACTGGGCGCGCCGGTTTCTCGCGTCGGAGAAGCCAGAGGCGGCACAATGGATCGCCGTGCAAGCCGGCGCCAGCGACATCATGAAAGCATGGCGTCCGGCACATTTTGGCGCCGCCCTGGCTGCGCTGAGCGAGCGTTGGAAGGGTGGGGTCCTGTTCATCGGCGCGCCGTCTGAACGGGAGACCATCGCCCAGGTGATTCAGGCCTATCGAGGGGCCGGCGGTCGCAACCCCTTCATCAATGCCGCCGGCCGGACGTCGCTCGAACAGCTCGCGGCGTTGCTGGCCGAGTCCCGGCTGCTGCTGACTAATGACACCGGTCCTATGCATATGGCTGTCGCCGTGAAGACTCCTGTTGTCGATCTTTCGGTGGGACATGTGGACTTTCGGGAGACCGGTCCCTATGGAGCGGGGCATTGGGTGGTGCAACCGGATCTGGACTGCGCGCCCTGCGGGTTCGAACAGGTGTGTGCGCATCACTCGTGCAAGGACCGTCTTGTCCCAAATCAGGTGGCGGCTCTCATGTTGCACGCCCTCGGAAGCGGTCCATTTCCGATGGGCCTATCCCAATGCCGCATTTATGAATCAGGGATCGATGAAGATCGGCTCGGGACCTTTCGGCTTAGAGCCGGCAGCGAGCCTTCGGCGATAGCCTGGTATGGGATGTTCTGGCGGCGCTATTGGTACCAATCGTTCACGGGCGCATCCAGCCATGTGCCGGAGCCGGAAGGGCCTGCTCCGGACGCGGAGATTGCGCTGGATGTGATAGCGAAGCTTGGACGCAAACTCGACTCTCTCTGCAAGAGAGCAGAAGACATTGTCAAAGCGGTTCGCTGCACACCGATTGCTGTGCCGAAGCTCAGGGCTCTTCAGCAGGAGCAATCGCAGGAACGTGAATCCGCCGTGTATTTGGGAATGACGACGTTGGCCACAGCTCCCCTGACGACGGAGTGTGTGAGAACCATCCATAACGATAACGTGCAGGGGATGGAACTGTTGGCGCGGCATCATGAGCGGGCATATCGCCGGTGGCGGGATCAACTCGGCGAGGTTCGTCGATGTCTGTCAGCAGCCGGACGCCGCTCATCTGTCAGGGGATTGCCGATGATTGCCGGATCGTTTCCGGCCTATGTGCAGAGTGGAGAGAACGTGCGTATCTCGTGAAACGTCGTTCGTGAAGCGCAGGTGGAAAGGGAGTAGGGCGTATCTTTGCCTGCGAGATACGAGATGCGAGATACGTTTCACGCTCCAAGCGGAGCGGTCGGATACAGGAGAAGCGGTCATGAATCATGCGGGGCAAGAAGGAGACAGACCATGCGCGTGACACTCGATCAGGAGCAATGGGACATCGGAGAGGCGGCGACGCTCGGAGAGGTGCTGGCGGAAGTCAGTGATCGGGCGCAGGCGAAGTCGCGCATTGTGACGTCGTTGCAACTGGATCGTCGATCCATCAGCGATCGCGATCTCGATGCCGTATTTTTGAGGGAGCCCGCCAAGAAATATTCGGAATTGACGGCGGCTTCGTTATCAAGGCACGAGCTGGCCCGCTCGGTGAGGCATTCTGCCGAGCGCTATGCGCAGGTGTTGCATGAGGAAGGGAGATCGCTCGCCGGGTCGTTCCGCGCAGGAGAGTGTCAGGTCGGAAGGCTGGATCTCTGGCTGGGAAAGCTTGCCGACTATCTCGAGCTGGTAGAAGGAGCCGGGACGGTATTCAGCGGCGGCCGGGATGCGAAGCCGTTCAGCGCATGGGTGCGCGATCTCCTCGACGCGAGAGCCGGTCAGGACATTGTGATGATGGCAGATCTTCTGGAGTACGAGATTCTTCCCCGGTTGGCGACGAAGGAGTGCTGAGCCGGGGGAAGCGCTGAGGTTATCAGCTCTTCGCCACTCGCTACTTACGACTCACCGCTTGCCATTCACATCAGGATGTGGCCGTTGTTGTTCGTTGCGTGAAATCGGTGGTGGTGCATTGATGGCTCAAGAGGCTCAAGTCCCTTACGGATCGTCCGATACAGCAGGCAATCAGCTCACAGGCCTGAGCGGAGAACAGGCTTCTGCACGGATGCGGAGGCGAGCACGTACGATCCGGTTCTTGTATCAAGGAGGAAGGGTCCATGGCACTTATCGTTAACAACAATCCTGCATCCATTTCGGCTCAACGCAATCTGGCGAACAGCACCGACCAGTTGGGGCGTTCGGTCGAGCGGTTGTCGTCCGGTCTCCGGATTACCCGCGCTGCCGATGATGCCGCCGGTCTCGGTCTGTCCGAAACCTTGCGCGCCCACATTCGCAGTATCAATCAGGCGGTGAGAAACTCGTCAGACGGCATCAGCTTGACGCAAATCGCCGACGGTGCGGCTGCCACAATCGGCAACCTGCTCGGCCGGCTTCGGGAACTGGCGTCACAGTCCTCGAGCGGAACGGTGGGCGCCACAGAACGGTCGTACATCGACCAGGAATTTCTGGCGTTGCGCTCGGAAATGGATCGTATCGCTCAGGTGACGGAATTCAACGGGCAGGCCCTCACCAGCGGCAGTACGATCAGCTTCACCATGCAGGTTGGGTTCAAGAGCGGAACCGGCAATACGTTGACGATGGATCTGAACCAGCTGACGATCTCCGCGCTGGGCATCAGCAGCGTGAACGTGTCCACGGCGGCCAATGCGCAGAGCGCATTGAGCAACATCGACAGCGCCATCAGTTCCGTGGCGACCGCCCGCGCAGAATATGGGTCGCTCCAGAACCGGTTCGAAGCGACGATCGCGAATCTGACGATCTCGTCTGAGAACCTGACGGCTGCGGAGTCCCGCATTCGCGATGCGGATATCGCGTACGAGACGTCCCAGTTCACAAAGAACCAGGTTTTGGTGCAGACCGGCATTGCCGTGCTTGCGCAGGCGAATACCCTGCCGCAGCAGGCGCTGGCGCTGCTCCAGTAACGATCGCCGATCGGGCCGCGTCCGCTCAAAGGGGCGGGCGCGGCCCGTAGGCTCATAGGAGGCTGCCATGATACATCATGTGGCGCCAAAGGTAGATCTTCCCGCATTATCTCAACGAGCGCATGAACCAGCTCAGGTGGTGGCCCGACAATTGCGCGAGACAAGCACACGTGCAGATTCCGCCCCGGTTAAGCCAAATCAGCCAGATCCCATAGAGGTCGATCGGGCCGTAATCGAACGGGCGGCGGCCACGGTGAGCAAGGTGCTCGATTCCACGGACTCTCGCCTCAAAATCGAAGTCGATGATGAAGCTGAGCGGGTCGTCATCAAAGTCGTCGAGCAGGACTCCGGAAAAGTCATCCGGCAAATCCCTCCGGAAGAATTACTCCAGCTTGAAAAGTATCTGTCGAGCGCGAAGGGTCTGCTGCTTCACGAGCAGGCATAGCTGAGGCGGGGAGAACGCATGGCAACCATAAGTTTCGGCGGGCTCGGGAACGGGCTCGATTTCGGTCAGGTCGTCGAGCAGTTGGTGAAAATCTCGCGCCTGCCGGTCGATCGGCTGAACGAGAAAAAGAGCGCGCTCAACTCGAAAACGACCGATTATGCCACATTGAGCACGAAGCTGGCGTCGCTCCAGAGCGCGTCCGACGCGATCCGCTTACCGTCAAACTTCGACCGCTCCAGTGTGTCCGTCAGCGATTCCACGGTGATGAGCGCGTCAGGGTCGTCGTCGGCGACGCCGGGGAGCTATACCGTCAGGGTGACACAACTGGCGCAAAGCCATCAGATCACGAATACGGCTGCGAAAGCAGTTGCCGCCACAACGACGGACATTGTCAGCGGCCCATCCGGTACCTTCACGTTTCGGGTCGGGTCGGGCTCGGATCAAACCATTACGTTGGGGGAATCCGCGACGATTCAAGATCTCCAGACTGCCATCAATGACCTTGGCGCGGGCGCCGTCGCATCGCTGGTGAACACGGGAACCGAGGCCTCCCCCGCCTATCGGTTGGTGCTGACCGCCAGCAGCACCGGCGCCGGTAACGGCATCACAGTTGTGGCCGACAATACCGATTTGGACTTTTTGAACGTGAGCGGGACCGGAGGAACGGATACGCTGCAGGCGGCGCAAGACGCGATTATTGTCGTCGGCGATCCCACGTTGAATCCGCTGACCTTCCAGCGCGGCAGCAACACGATTACCGATGCGATTGCCGGAGTGACGATGGCGCTCACCAAAACGACGGGCGCCGACACGGTGACGGTCAATGTATCCCGGGATGCCGGCGCTGTTAAGACCAGCATCAAGGCGCTCACGACGGCCTACAATGAAGTGGTCAAGTTTATCAACGAGCGGAATACCTATGACATCACGACAAAAGAAGGCGGTATCTTTTTCAACGAGCCGACGGTGCGGACGGTTCTGAGTCAGCTGAGGAATGCCCTCTCTTCCACAGTGTCGGGTTTGACGACGTACACATCGGTCGGCGAAGTAGGGTTCAAAACCGAGCGGGACGGGACCGTGACGATCGACGATGCGAAGCTCGATGCCGCGCTCAGTTCGAATTATTCGGCGGTCAAGAGCCTGTTCATCAATCAAACCGGCAGCACCGGGGTCGCCCAGCTGGTGACGAATGCCGTGGATGCGCTGGATGATATTGAGGCGGGGGCGGTGACTCTCCGCAAGGAGAGTCTCACTGATCAGATTTTCGACATCACGGACGAGATTGCGAGAAAAGAGGACATGATCTCGCAATATGAGGAGCGTCTACGACGTCAGTATGCCGCTCTGGATGGACTGCTCGGCAGACTACAAAGCCAAAGCGGATTTCTCCAGGCGAATTCCGCTTTGAAACAACAGTAAGGAGCCCCTACGGAAGGAACTTATGGTCACCCAGTACGCAAGGCAATATCAGCAGACTCAAGTCATGACCGCTTCCAGCGTCCAGATCGTCGTGTTGCTGTACGACGCTGCCATTCAATCGATAGAACTGGCCCGCGTGGGAATCGAGTCGAACAATATCAACGATAAAGGCCGGTTTCTTGGCCGGGCAATTTCTATCGTGGGCGAGCTGAATAGCGTGCTTGACTTCGAGCGCGGCGGAGAGATTGCCGTCTCGCTCCGCCGGCTGTACGAGTACATCCTGGCCGAGTTGATCGCTGCCAACGCACGGAACAGCGCAGGCCATCTTGACGGTCCGCTCCGTTGTCTCAAGACGCTTCGAGAGGGCTGGCAGGAGGTAGTGGCTCGGCAGCAACCGGTAGTGGGGGCTGCCCGGTGACCGGCGTGGCGGCGGACCGGGAAACCGGAAGGGCGGAACTGGAACGGCTGACTGTGTCCGCGAGGGATGCGGCGGAGCAAGGCCGGTGGGACCTCGTCGATGAATGCTACCGCTTGAGGGACATTGCGATGCAGGGCGTATCGATTGCGCAGCAGGATGCCGAGCGGATGTCGGCGAGCGATCGACAGGTTCAGGAACGGGCGTTCGTGGCAAAGGCGGCAGTGGCCGAATTGTTACGCGAATCGCAGGCCGTCCGGCTACGGCTCAGCAGGTTGCGGCATAGAGCAAAAGCTATGGGGACGATCGACGTAGAGGCGTAGCTCGAGAAATGTGAACTCCGTTTCACGAACGGCGGGTGACGAGCGCCGATGAACCGAACATCAAACCGCCAAGACGGCGAAAATGTCTGGGGTATATGGCGGTGATTGACGGGATACACATTGCTCTGGTGGCCGATCCTGACGTATGTCGAGCGAAGGTCTGGAAGAAGCTAGTCGGCACGAAGGTGGATGTCTTCAACCGGCGCAAACGTTCCGTCGAGACATGGTTGCCGGCCGATGTGCCTGTGTTGCTGTATCAGGTCGGGCCCGGCTTTGCAGATGCCGTGAAGTTGCTCGACCGTGTCATCAGACATCGGCGCGATCTCTGTGTCATTCTGATCGGGCCGGATATCGGCGCCGACCACGCGGCCCGGCTTCTGCGGAAGGGTGCCTACGATTATCTTGTCTGGCCCTGTCCGGCATCGAGACTCTTGGAAGCGGTCCAAAGCGGGCTGGCCAATCGACGGACATTCCTCTTTATGAGGGATCTGTCCGATGAGCTGGCACGGACCAATCAGGCGCTGGCACAAGACCGCGATGAACTCGCGCAATGCAACCGCCACTTGTCGTTTCTCCATCAGCTGACGCAAGCCTTGTCGGGAACATTGGAGGCTGATGCCATCGTCAAGGCTTTGTTTGCGGGATTGCCGTCGTTGATTGCCGCTGATCTGGTCGGATTGGCTCGAACGGATCCTGATCAGGCCTGGGCCTGGTCGCAGGCGCAAGACGCTCAAGGGGCGAATGCGTTACGGTCGCGACTGTTGAACCGCCTCGGTCGGATGACCTGCAGGGCAACAGCTCGGCGCGGGGCGATTCGCCCTCTGCGCAACTCGAGGTTGGCGCTTGTACCGGCAGCCGACGGCTCTGTCCAAAGTCAGGATGGCCACGCTGTCAGTGTCCATGAGGTCGCGCTGGCCATCGGTTCGCATGGAGTCGGGATTTTGCATGTTCAGCGGACGCGTGAGCGTCCGTATACCGGACAGGAACAGCAGCTGCTGGCGACGATTGCCGCTGCGCTTGCAGTGGCCTTGGGGAACGCCGACGTGCATGGGCAAATACAAGAATTGGCCTTTCGGGACCCCCTGACCGGGGTGCTCAACCGGCGCGCGCTCAACGGGCCGCTTCAGCGGGAACTCAATGCCGGGCTTCGCTACGGCGCCTCTGCCTGTCTGCTCATATTGGACCTGGATTATTTCAAAAGCGTCAACGACCGCCTTGGCCATGTGGCCGGAGACGGAGTGCTCGCGCGCGTGGCGGCGCTGGTCCAGGAGAGGGTTCGCGAGGTTGATAGTGTCGGCCGTTATGGAGGGGAGGAGTTCGCCGTCGTCCTGCCCCATACCGATCTCAGCCAAGCGCAGGTTCTCGCCGAGCGGATCCGCGCCGAGATCGAGCGCCGCGCATTCGATCTCGACGACGGGTCGGTGCGGATTACAGCCAGTTTCGGCGTGGCATCGCTTCACGATTCATCGATCGACAGCATCGGTCGCTGGATTGCCGCTGCCGATTCCGCGTTGTATGAAGCCAAATCTCAAGGCCGCAATCGTGTGGCTGTTCATACTGACCATCGTGCAGAGCTTCCGCATACCGCCGCGGTGCGCGCCGCCGCGTAATCCGTGAAAGGATTTCGTATGGCTCTTTCAGCCGTGACCAATCAGCCTACAGCGGGTGATACTGCTTCGGAGGATCGCCGGGAATGGCTCCGCATCGACGACAATCTGCTGCTTGAATATCGGTTGCTGGATGGATCGACCGAGTTGCCTGCTCTCGTCAGTGAGCCGGTAACCGACGAGGTGATTGCCGCCGCGGTGGGAAAGCCTACCGCGGAACTCTTGGCGCATTCCGGAGGGACCCTGGCAGATTCTTCGCTGGCGCCATGGATGATGAAGGTGGACTGGTTGCTCGAGGTTCTGTTGAAGACGTTAGCCAAGGCGCATCCGGGCTGTATGGACATTGCGCGGGTGACGGCCGTCAACATCAGCGGCGGTGGGGTCAGCTTTACATCGCCTCGGGAGTTCAATGCCGGCGACCGGTTGGCGCTGAAAATAATCCTGCCTCCGTTTACGCCGATCCAGACGGTTATCAAGATCATCCGATCGTCACCGGATCCTCAGGGGCAGGGGTTTGCGCTGGCGACAGAATTTATCGATCTCAATGCGGACGATCAAGAACACCTCATCCGCCACATTCTTCGCACGCAAGCCGAGCGGTTGCGCGCCAGACGGGGCCAGGTTGGTTAATGATGATGGGAAGTCATCAGCCATGGGTCAATCGGCACGCTGCCCACGCTCAAGGTTGTATGCGGCAATGCCGATAGGGCAAGTGCTATGAAGGACGCCGCATCTGAAACAACAGCGCTCATTCGGGATCATGCCTTCACGGGAGACGGCGAGATCCTCACCATCGTAGATGTGGCCCGGTTTCTGCGGGTCCCGAAATCCACGGTGTATAAGCTCGCGCGGATCGGCGAATTGCCGGCCTCGAAAATCGGAAAACATTGGCGCTTTCTCCGCCGTGATATCCATGAATGGATGCGCAGCCGGTCTTCGCCGGTAAAGGCGGACCGCTGATCGTGCAAGCCGTGCCGAGTCTGAAGTGATAAGTGTGCGGCGTTGAGTGATCAGATGCCACGCACGAGTATCCGCCGCTCCTGACGGATCACGTCTCACATCTCACATCCCATCATTCGCGTCTTGCCCGTACCCTGAATGTGTACGGTGCCTGCCTCAGGTTTTCCCAAGAATTTGCCGATAGTACTGGGCGCAAGGTAATCGAAAGAGGGAGCGAAATTCCGGATGGCGTCGAGGGCCGCTCCGCGCCGAGTGTGACATGCCGCAGCGCTATTGAAGGGAGGTGTTATGCCGGCTGATCCAAACATGAAAATTCTCGTTGTGGACGATATGGCTACGATGAGGAGAATCGTGAAAAACATCCTGAAGCAGTTGGGGTTTGCCAATGTGGAAGAAGCCGAAAACGGGCAAGAGGGGCTACAGAAACTGCGTGCGGACACATTCGGCTTTGTCGTCTCCGACTGGAATATGCCGGTGATGACGGGCATCGACATGCTTCGCGCGATTCGAGCCGACGACACGCTCAAAGCGATTCCGGTCCTCATGGTCACGGCTGAAGCGCAACAGGCAAATCTGGTCGAAGCGATTCAGGCGGGAGTCAGCAACTATATCGTCAAGCCGTTTACAGCCGAGACGATGCAAGAGAAGTTAGCAAAGATTTTTAAATAGGCCTGTCAGGATCGATCAGAGGGTGGACGCCGAGTTGGATGTCAAGGGAGGACCTGTGCAACAGAATGGCCATCAACTATACGAAGAGCTGGGTGAATTAGCGCGCTTCGTCGAAAAGGCTATGCGGACCATCAGCGAAATCAGCGCTCCCATCGTATCCGGCAGCTCGGGCCTGCCGATGGCCTCATCGCATCTGGTTGACCTCAACAAGATGACGGAAGAGGGCACGCTTGAGGTGATGCGGCTGACGGAAATGATTCAAGACAATCGAGGCCGAGTCGTCAACGAGCTGGCCGCCATCGCGGAGACATTGAAGGCGGTGGATTGTGCGACGCTTTCGATGCGCATTCAGAGCATTGCCGCGAATCTGGCGCAGGACGACAAGTGTTTGACGGAAATCATGACCGCCTTGTCTTTTCAAGACTTAGTCGCGCAGCGGGTCAAGAAACTTGTGGCCATTCTCGATGACGTGCGGGACAAGCTGGTCGAGCTGGTCGTTGTCTTCGGCATCCCGCATGATGCGGACGGCATTGGCGCAACGGGAAGAACAGGGGAGCTGCTCAAACAGCTCGAAGAATCGAAAACGACATCCATGAAACAGAACGTGGCCGACGATATTCTGGCCCAATACGGTTTCAAATAGGGCTGCACGGGTTCGGGTTTTACATTCAAGGTTTCAGGTTCGAGGCGGGGCGGGGAGTAGCTGGTTTCAGGTTTCAAATTCGGCCGTTCGGACTTGAAACGTCCAACCAGAAACCCGCCGCGTTGGATCTTGCCGCATTGATGAGGTCGATGGCGAATGGACATTGCAACAATTCTCGGAATCGTCCTGGCGATTGGAGCGATTCTTGGGGGGCAAGCGCTGGAAGGCGGACATATCGGTTCGATCCTCCAGCTCACGGCTTTCATCATCGTCATGGGTGGGACGTTCGGCGCCTGCTGCGTCCAGAATCCGCTGTCGGTGGTCCTCAGGGCATTCAGCGCGCTGTCGATGGCATTTGCCGGCTCGCACATCGACAATAAGGGGACGATTGCGCTCATTCTTGATCTTGCCAACGTCTCGCGGAAACAAGGGCTGCTGGCGCTTGAAGGAAAACTGAAGGGCATCAAAGATCCGTTCATACAAAAGGGTGTCCAGCTGATCATTGACGGCACCGATCCCAAAGCAGTGCACGAGATTCTGGAAATCGAAGTCGAACACCAAGAAGAAGAAGGCATTCTGGCGGCCAAAGTCTGGGAAGCTGCCGGAGGGTATGCGCCCACGATCGGTATCCTGGGCGCCGTGCTCGGACTGATCCATGTGATGGAAAACCTGGCGGACCCGTCGAAGCTCGGCGGCGGCATTGCCGTGGCGTTTGTCGCTACGATCTACGGCGTCGGCATGGCCAACCTGTTCTTTTTGCCGCTGGCCAACAAGATCAAGCTGAAACTTAAAGAAGAGGCCGGCGCGCGGACCATGACGATCATGGGATTGGTCGGGCTTGCGCAAGGGGAAAATCCAAGGCTCTTGCAGGAGAAGCTCGAAGGGTTTTTGCCGCACAGCGAGCGAATGCACGCGAAGAAATGACGCGGATCTCGTCCTTCGACTCTGCTCAGGAAGCGTGAAGGGTCAGGGAAGCGTGAGGGGTCAGGAACCATTTGTCGAAACGACCCGCAGGGCGCTACGCGCAAATGGTTCCTGACCCCGTCTTCATTCTAAGTTATGGCCAAGAAGAAACATGAAGAGCACGAGAACCACGAGCGCTGGCTCGTGTCCTATGCGGATTTCATCACACTGCTCTTCGCATTCTTTGTCGTCATGTATTCCATTTCAGCCGTCAATGAAGGGAAATTCAGGACGGTCAGCGAGTCGATCAAAGCAGCCCTCAACCCCATGTATTCCCCGCCGGCAAGTCCCAAACCGTTTCAAATCGGCGACAACAAGCCGACGACCTTCCAGCCAACGGTGCATGCGAGCCGCGAGTACGTCATTCGGCGGGTGCAGGACCTGACACAGCCTCTTGGTCAAGCTGCCCAGATCTCCGCCGATCCTATCGTCGAGCAGCGGGTCGGCGAGATTGTTTTGACGATTTCCGACAATGTGTTGTTCAAGAGCGGCGAAGCCACGCTGCAGCCGGAGGCCTTGCCGTTTCTGCGGGGGTTGGCGGATGTGCTGGTGGAATTAGACCGCCATGTGAGGATCGAAGGCCACACGGATAATGTGCCGATCCGGACTGCGCAGTTCCCGTCGAACTGGGAACTTTCTGCAGCCAGGTCCGTCATGATCGTTCGTGTGCTGTCTGAACTATACGGAGTGCCGGCGGCTCACCTTGCGGCCATTGGATATGGGGAGACCAGGCCGCTGACCGAGAATTTGAATGCCGAGCAGCGGGCCAAAAACCGGCGCGTGGAGGTCGTCATTCTGGAGCACGCTCCGTCACCGGCCAAGGTCCACACGGAGGAGGGCGCAGGAGACCAGAGCGACAGTCTCGCCATGCCTGGCTCAAGTAACGGGCAGGATCAGCCGACACTACCTGCATATCGGCGCTGAGTGGGCAGATTGCCGGATCGTTTTGGGACGACTCTGGGCCATCAAAGAGGGAAAGCGAAATGGAATCGCATGCGAGGCACATGACCCCGGCCGGCGAGCTCACAATTTTTGAAGCGGCGGAGTTCAAAGGCGGATTGCTCCAACTATTTGAGAACGAAGGGCTCGTGTCGCTCGACCTGGGGAAAGTCACGCGAGTGGATACGTCCATCATTCAGCTTTTGTGGGCCGCGCGGAAGCAGGGCCGCCTGTTTGTCGGCGGGGTGTCGCAGGACCTGCAAGCCAAACTGACTCAACTCGGATTTGTTGAACCGCTCAGTGAGTAGTCACGCGAGGGCTGGTTCATCAATCGGACGGGAGACGATGACCGCTGATGCTGGACGCTCGGCCAAGGCCGGTGGCGAAACGGATGAAGACGGTATCCCGCGCGGACATCGGCAGGCCTGGGAGACGTTTGCCGCCTGTGCCGTGCGGCTCATTCCCGTTCTCAAGGCGCAGATGAACGCGGTGACCGAAGAGACGGAACGGGCGGCGACGGAGTTGTTGATGCATTTGAGGGTGCTGGCTTCTCTGGACACAGGCGCCACAGCTGAAGAGAAGTCGGCAAGCCTGTCAAAGGTCGTGATGGCCATGCAGTTCCAGGACATTACACGCCAGAAGTTGGAGCATGTCGGTGAAGCGTTGGATCAATGGAGCCGGCATCTGCAGGCCCTGATGCGAGGCCCGCAGGATAAGAGCGCTCAATGGGAAATTGCCGCACTGGAGCAGATCGAACAGACCTACACGATGGAAGAGGAACGCCGTCTCCATGCGGCGGCTGTCACGCCAGAATACCAGGAGCCGATACCGACCGATGTCCTGGAAAGCGAGTCTGAGTCCGATTCCGTCACGTTGTTTTAAGCGAGTCCGCCGCCCCCTGAGAAGGACGTTCCATGGGAAGCTACGCTGCTGACTTCGGAGGAATAGTATGAGTAAAACCGCGCTTGTCGTCGACGATTCGCCCACCATGCGGCAGATGGTGGCCTTTACCCTTACCAATGCCGGTTTCACGGTCGTCGAAGCCGAGCACGGGAAAGATGCCGTACGGAAAGTCTCCGACGGGGGGAAAATGGACATCGTCGTGACGGATCTGAATATGCCTGAAATGGACGGGATCGCGCTCATCAAGGAGCTGCGCAAACTGGCGGCCTTCAAGTTTACGCCGATTTTGATGCTGACTACGGAATCGGCGCTGGAAAAGAAACAGGCGGGGAAAGAGGCCGGCGCGACCGGATGGATCGTCAAGCCGTTCAACCCGGAAGTGCTGTTGAAGACCATTGCCAAAGTGCTGCCGGCATGATGCGTCGCGCGTATCGCGTGAAGCGTGAAGCGCCCGAATCGGACCGATCACGCGCTTCACGAACGACGCTTCACGAACGATGGGGTTCAAGATGAGCAACGACTTTGCGCAATTTCAAGACGCGTTCTTCGAGGAAGCCGCCGAGCATCTCGCCGTCGTCGAAGAAGGGCTGCTGCAGCTCGAACAGCATCCGGAAGATTTGGATCTTCTGAACAAGATCTTTCGCTCGGCTCATTCGATCAAAGGCGCGAGCGGCATGTTCGGCTTCAATGCCGTCGCGCAGTTCACGCATAAGATGGAGACTTTGCTGGATCTGTTGCGAAACGGACAAACAGCCGTCACGTCGAAAAACGCCGATCTATTGCTCAAGTCCACCGACTGCCTCAAGACATTGATTGATGCTGCGAAGACCGGGACTCCGGTGGACAACGAGACGGTTCAGCGGCTCACGGTGGAACTGGCGGCGGCCAGCGATATGAATGTCACGGCTGAGTCTAAGGTTGAGAAGGGAGCTTCAACCTCTCTTTCTGACCCCTCACCCCTGACCCCTCACCCCTTACGCTGTTTTCACATCACCTGGACTCCGCCCGAATGGTTATTCCAGCGCGGCCTCGACCCGCTGCAGGTCATGAAGGAGCTTGGGGATTTGGGCACCTTGTCCCAGGTTGCCGTCGATGCGTCCCGGCTTCCGGACCTGGCCGAGATGGATCCGGAGCGGTGCTACTTGTCCTGGAGCATGCGGCTGACGACCGGGAAGGACCGGCAAGTTGTTGACGCCGTATTCGAATTCGTCCGTGAGGACAGTGTACTGACGATCGAAGAGGTAAGGGGTAAGGAGTCAGGAGTAAGGAGTGACGGGGCAAAGGCCTCCGGGGAGCGTGCTGTTACCCCTCACCCTTCACCCCTCACCCCTGACGGGAGCGACAGCGAACCCAAGCCCCTTGGAGAAATTTTGGTTGAAAGCGGCGTCGTTTCTCGCGAAGCGCTTGACGGGGCCTTGGCGCAGCAAAAACGGGTCGGCGAGATCCTGATCGAGCAACATGCCGCCAGCCCCCAACAAGTCGAGCAGGCGCTACGCAAACAGCGGCAACAGGAGGCGGCGTCTCAATCGAAGAAGGCCGATACGGCCTCGATTCGTGTGGATACCGCCAAGATCGACAAGCTAATCAACCTTGTCGGTGAACTCGTTATCACTCAGTCGATGTTGAGTGATTTAGGGGCGCGATTTGAAATGCGGCAACTGCCGGTGTTACTGGAGCGAATGGTCGAGCTGGAACGAAATACCCGGGAAATCCAGGAACGCGTCATGAGTATCCGTATGCTGCCTATCGGCACCGCATTTGCCCGATTCCCCCGGCTTGTGCGAGATCTGTCGGCTAAAACCGGGAAGAAAATGCAACTTATCCTCTCCGGCGAGGAGACCGAACTGGACAAAACGGTCATTGAATCCATCGGTGATCCGCTGACGCACTTGGTCAGAAATGCGGCTGACCACGGCCTTGAGCGGCCGGAAGAGCGTCTTGATAACAATAAACCGGAGGTCGGGACCATCCGGCTCAACGCCTTTCATGAGGGCGGTAGCATCGGGATCACGGTCGAGGAAGACGGGCGCGGTTTGGACCGGGACAAAATTCTCGCCAAGGCCGCCAAGCAAGGCCTGATCTCCGAAAACGACAAGCTGACTGATGAACAAATCTGGTCGATGATTTTCAAACCGGGATTCTCGACGGCAGACAAGATCTCTGATATCTCGGGCCGCGGCGTCGGCATGGATGTCGTCAAACGGAATATCGAGGCCTTGGGAGGGACGATCAGCATCAGGACGGAAAAAGGGAAAGGGACTCGTTTCACGCTCAAGCTGCCGCTCACGTTGGCGATCATCGACGGCATGACGGTGCGAGTCGGCAAGGAAACCTACATCATGCCGCTGCTGTCCATTTTGGAGTCGATTCAACCCAAGGCCGAATCGATCAAAACCGTGGTCGGCAAGGGTGAACTTATTAATGTGCGAGGCACGTACATTCCGATGGTGCGGTTGTATGAGGTTTTCACGAGCGAGCCGGAATATACGGATCCCAAGGAGGCCATTCTCCTCATCTTGGAGACGGAAGGAGAACGAGTGGCGGTTATGGTGGACGAAATTCTTGGACAACAGCAAGTGGTGATCAAGAGTATGGAGCAGAATTTTCGTAAAGTCGAAGGCGTCGCCGGGGCTACGATTCTTGGCGACGGCAGGGTCGGGTTCATCGTCGACGTACGTGGCGTGCTTGAAATCGCGCGTCACGGCGCCCCGGTTGCAGCGTAAGCATCCATTACATCGAATCGGCGAAGCAGCGAGAAGAGAGCCTTCTATGGAGGGGCAGTTATGGACAAAGACACCAAAGACCTCAATCAGCAAACAAAGTTGAGCACAAACGGGAACCAGTTTCTGACCTTCAGCCTTGGAGACGAGTTGTACGGGGTCGATATTCTCCGTGTCCAGGAGATCAAGGGGTATACCGCGGTCACCAAGATTCCCAATACGCCATCTCATATCAAAGGAGTACTGAATCTGCGGGGAACCATTGTGCCCATCGTCGAGCTGCGGACCAAGTTCGGTATGCCGACAATCGACTACACCGCGTTTACCGTCATCATTGTCGTCGTGGTGCAGGACAAAGTGATGGGATTGGTGGTTGATGCGGTATCGGATGTGCTCGACATCGAGAGAAATGATATTCAATCGGCGCCGGACTTTGGGAGTAAGGTGGACGTGACGTTCTTACATGGGGTTGGAAAGTCCGGCGACAAGTTGGTATCGCTCTTAGACATCGACCGGTTATTGATGGACTCAGCCGGGAAAAACTCATCAAAGGATGAACCGGTGGCGGCTGCGGCGTAAGGAGTCGGACCGATTAAGATTTCCCATCCCGAACCGATAGAGTGTCAGTCAAGGCATAGAATCATAGTTGAGCGGACGGCGCAACCATTTGGCCAGGCAGGAGAAAGACCTGCCCTGTGCCGACCACTCTGATGGCGCGTGCAACAGAGTGTGTGTGGGATTCCGCGAAGGCACGGGTCGAGGTCGATTTATGGAGGGCATATGCTGAACGCGTTCAAGAACCTCAGCATCAGGCTGAAACTGGTGTGCGGGTTCGGAGTCATCGGAGTCCTGCTTCTCATAACCAGTGGCTTGTCCATCGTGGGCATGAATCGTCTGAACGGGAACGCAGAGTTTATCTATAAGACGAACTTGCTCGGGGTCACGATCATGAGTGATCTTCGCGCGCAGATGCTGCGCAGGAGCAACTTCGTCATATGGCACATTCTGGCGGGTGATTCGGCCACAATGACTGCGCGGGAAAAAAGCATAACCGACCTCGATAAGGAGATAGAGGACCTGTTGGCGAAGTACGTCCCGCTCATCGTCGCGGAAGAGGAAAAAAAGGTCTTTGCACAATTACAAGCCGGGATGCCCGAGTATATGGAAATCCGGAAGAAGGTGTTGCAACTCAGCAAGAATTTCAGCAAGGACGCTGCGACAGAGATTCAGAAGACCGAACTGGCCGAAAAAATCGGCGCGCTCTATGACTTAGTCGACTGGTTGGTGAAAGAAAACAACAGACAGGCGGAGGAAAGTTACCAATCCGGCCATGATCTCAGTACGAGCCTGAATTGGGGTATGGGGATCTTGAGCATCTGTGCGTTCCTCATCGGTGGGATCGCCGTGTGGTTTGTCTCCAAGTTGATTGTTGAGAACCTGTCGAATGTGCTGGGCGCCGCGCAGCAACTCCAAAACGGCAATCTCACCCATCGCTCGACGGTTACGGCACGTGACGAAATCGGGGAGCTCTCGGCGGCCTTCAATCAGATGGCGACGCAGATCGAAGCCAATGTGAAAGAAGCACTCGAGTCCAAATATAAGATCGAGGCGATGAGCAAGACGCAGGCGGTGATTGAGTTCAATCTGGACGGCACGGTCATCACGGCGAACCAGAATTTCTTGAGCTGCCTCGGCTACGGGCTGGAGGAGATCAAGGGGCATCATCATCGGATGTTCGCCGACCCGGCCTACGCGGCTTCGCCGGACTATGCAGCCTTTTGGGCCAAGCTCACTCGCGGCGAATATGATGCGGGGGTCTACCGGCGCGTGGGCAAGGGGGGCAAGGAGATCTGGATTCAGGCCTCGTACACTCCGATTCTGGATGCCAACGGCAAGCCCTATAAGGTCGTGGAGTACGCCGCGGACATCACCGGTCAAAAGCGAGCGCAGAACGAGGTGGAAAAGCTCATCAAGACCGCCACAAACGGCGATTTGTCGAATCGGATCGACGTCGGGCAGTTCGAAGGAACGGCCAAAGAGCTGACGGCCAGCGTCAATCAACTGCTTGACGCGATCGTCAGGCCGCTCCATGAAGCGCAAATAGTATTGGCGGCATTGGCGGACTGCGATCTGAGCAAAACGATGACCGGATCGTATCAAGGCGAATTTGAGCAGATGAAAACCAGCTTGAATGGCGCCGTGCGCAAGTTGACAGAGACGATCATGGTCGTCCGGGAGGCGGTGGAAGCCGTCACCACCGGGTCGGAAGAGATCACCAGAGGCAACACGGATCTTTCGGAGCGAACGAGTGAGCAAGCCAGTTCTCTGGAGGAAACCAGCGCCTCAATGGAGGAAATGACCAGCACCGTGAAGCAGAACGCCGATAACGCCAAACAGGCCAATCAACTGGCGATTGCCGCGCGGGATATTGCCAACAAGGGAGGAACGGTGACCGCCAGGGCGGTCGAGGCGATGGGAGAGATCAACAAGAGCAGTAAGCAAATCGCCGACATTATCACCGTCATCGATGAAATCGCCTTCCAGACGAACTTGTTAGCGTTGAATGCCGCGGTGGAAGCGGCGCGGGCCGGGGAACATGGGCGAGGGTTCGCCGTGGTGGCCGCCGAGGTGCGGAATCTAGCCCAGCGTTCCGCAACCGCTGCGAAAGAGATCAAAGGTTTGATCAACGAATCAATCCAACGCGTCACGGACGGCACCGAGCTGGTCAATCAGTCCGGAAAGACGCTTGAGGAGATTGTCGGATCCGTCAAACGTGTCACGGACATCATCGGCGAGATCAGCGCGGCGTCGCAGGAGCAAGCCAGCGGGATCGATCAAGTCAATCGCGCGATTATGGCGATGGATGAAACGACGCAGCAGAACGCGGCGTTGGTCGAAGAAACGACCAGCGCCAGTCAGGCCATGCAGCAGCAAGCGAGCAGTCTTTACACGCATGTCGCCGTGTTCAACCTGCATGCATCGGAAACGCAGAAGGCGGCAACCCCGGCCGTGAGGATCCATCGACTTGAAACCGCCCGCGCACTCCACGATGCCTATAAAGGAGGCGGCGATGATGCGTCTGTGCGGAAATCGCAGGGATCTCATCCGGGAGTCCAGAAACGGCCGACTCCGGCGCGCAATCTGAAAGCGGTGCCTGTCGCCGCCGGCAACGGAAAAGACCGGCGCAAGCCGGACGAGGAGTTTGAGGAGTTTTAAACGGCCTCACGGTCGTTGTGCCATAGCCGATTTCTGGAACAGCTCCTGCTGCGTGTCGGGTCGATCCGGCGCGTGAGATTCCACGGTGCCGGGGACCCGGCCGGCACAGTTCGTGATCGCGGCGACGGCGAATGCGCCACGATGTTCGCTGAAGCGCCGGCGCGCTTGAGCCGGTGGGCTCTGTGCGAGTGTTTTGAGGCAAGGCATTTCTTGCCGACTGCGCCTGAATACGCCCTGTGTCGGGCAATCAAGAATTCCACTCCATCGACCGACAAGACACTAGCCGTCGAAATGGCCGGACTGGTGGGCGCGCGTCCGACACGCACGCGAACGGGATTCTCCGAATGGATGCTTCGATCACTGCCGAAGAATTTCAACGGTTTCGCACGCTCATCTACGATGAGAGCGGCATTTCCCTCAGCGACAAAAAACAGTCGTTCTTGGCTTCCCGCTTGTCGAAGCGGCTTCGCGATCTCGGGGTGGAGACATTTTCAGAATACTACGAGAAGGTGACCGAAGATCCGACACGCGAGGAATTCACATGCATGCTGGATCTCATTTCAACGAACAAGACGGACTTTTTCCGCGAGCCGAAGCATTTCGATTTTCTCCGAGACACGATCATACCGGAATTGGCGACGGCGAAACGTATCCGTATCTGGTCGTCCGCCTGTTCGACCGGTGAAGAACCATACACGATCGCCATCACGCTCTGTGACGGCGTTCAGGATCCCGCGCAGTGGGATTTCAAGATTCTGGCGTCCGACCTCTCGACGCGTGTGTTGGCCAAGGCGGCATCGGGGGTCTACGACCAAGGCCGCTTCCGCGATGTGCCGCCCGATACTCTCAAGCGGCATTTTCTCCGCGGGCGGGGGGACAACGAGGGGGTGTTCAAGGTGAAGCCTCATCTAGCCTCGATGATCCGATTCCGTCGCCTCAATCTGATGGACGACCATTTTCCCATCAAGACGCCGCTCGATCTGATCTTTTGCCGGAATGTCATGATCTATTTCGATCGTCCGACCCAGGAAACGCTTGTGAACAAGTTCCATCGATACCTGAAGCCGGGCGGCTACCTGTTCATCGGGCACTCGGAAAGTCTCCAGTGGGTGGCCCATCCGTTCAAATCTGTGGCCCCGACGATTTACCAGAAAAAGTGATGCGCCCATGCCGTTCATCGATACGGATCAGTTCACACATATCCGGCGCATGAGGGACATCCGATTTCCTCACGAAATCGCATCGATTCTGCCGGGAGAGTTCTTTGTCAGCAAGGAGCCGATGGTCGTGTACACGGTGCTCGGTTCCTGCATTTCGGCCTGCATCCGCGACCCCGTCGCCGGTGTGGGCGGGATGAATCATTTCATGCTGCCGGAGCCGAAAGAAAGCGGAAGTGATTCGTGGGGAGAATCCACCCGATATGGATCCTACGCCATGGAATCGCTCATCAATGAGATCTTGAAACGCGGCGGGATCAGAAGTCGATTGGAGATCAAGCTGTTCGGAGCCGGGAAAATCTATGAGGGGAATATCGATGTGGGGGCCAACAATGCGGCGTGGGTGACGCAGTATCTGCAGAGCGAGGGGTTGCCTGTCGTCAAAGCGGATCTCGGCGACGTGTTTCCCCGGAAAGTCTATTACTTTACCGATTCGGGGCGTGTGCTGATGAAAAAGATCGAACGGCTCAAAAATCGGACGATCGTCGAGCGGGAGACGGAATACAGTGTGCGAATCACACAGGCGGAGAAGCAGCAGGCAGAGGATGTGACGCTGTTCTGAACACCACGTGAAGCGTCGCTCGTATCTCGTCGTTCGCAAGCCCGGAACGAGATACGCTTCACGAGATACGAGGTACGGGTGAAGAAGATCCGGGTTCTGATCGTCGACGATTCCGCGCTCATGCGGCAGGTGCTGACGGCGTTGCTGTCGAAGGACCCGGAGATCGAAGTCATCGGGGTTGCTCCCGATCCCTATGCCGCCCGAGAAAAAATCAAGGCATTGAATCCGGACGTGCTGACGCTCGATGTCGAAATGCCGAAGATGGACGGACTCACGTTTCTTGAGAAGCTGATGCGGGGGCATCCGATGCCGGTCGTCATGGTGAGCTCATTGACGGAAACCGGCTGCCAGACCACGTTGCGGGCGCTGGAGCTCGGCGCAGTGGACTTCATCACGAAACCCAAGCTCGACTTGCGGGAAGGCATGGAAGAATTGGCGCAGGACATCATCGCAAAAGTGAAGGCCGCTGCCGTCGCAACCGTGAAGCATCAGGCGTCAGGCGCCAGGCAAGAGATGACTCCCCTTACTCCTCACCCCTCACCACTCACGTCCAGAGGGGCCATGATCAAGACGACGGATACGATTATCGCCATCGGTTCTTCTACCGGCGGGACTGAGGCGGTCAAGGAGGTGCTGGCGGTGCTTCCGCCCAACACGCCTCCGATTGTGATCACCCAGCATATGCCGGAGCGGTTTACCAAGACCTGGGCCGACCGTCTGAACAGTCTCTGCCGGATTTCCGTGAAAGAAGCGGAAGACGGCGACAGCGTCTTGCCCGGGCACGCCTTAATCGCGCCGGGCAGCTATCACATGACGCTGGTCCGGAGCGGCGCCCGGTATACGGTGCAGATCAATCAGGACCCCCCGGTCAACCGGCATCGGCCGTCGGTGGATGTCATGTTTGCGTCTGTCGCGCAGTATGCCGGCGGGAATGCGGTCGGCGTCATTCTCACCGGGATGGGCGGCGACGGGGCCAAGGGCCTGTTTGCGATGAAACAGGCCGGCGCTTTTACAATCGCACAGGATGAGGCGAGTTGTGTGGTGTTCGGTATGCCGAAGGAAGCGATCAAACTCGGAGGCGCGGAGAGGGTGCTCCCGCTTGCCGATATCGCAAGTGCCATCTATGCGCATGTGAACCAATAACGATAAAGGAGGAGTCATGTCGATGATCACGAAAGAACGTCCGGTTTCAAACGGCGTGGTTCTGGATATCACGGGGGATCTGACCTATGCCAATCGCGAACAGTTTAAGACGGCCGTGGAGAAAATACGGCAGCGAGGCGCCCGGTATTTGATTTTGAACATGGCTGATGTCCGGTTTGTCGACAGTTCCGGACTCGGGTTGCTGGCCCTTGTCTCACAAAACTTCAAATTGAGCCAAGGGCAAGTGAGTATGCTGAAGCCGCAAAGCTATGTGCGGGAAATCATGGTTCTCGCGAATATCCAAAAGCTGATCCCCGTCTATGACAACGAGCAAGAGGCGGTGAGCGGCTTCAAGCAGGCGGCGTAGCTTACAGAAGGCGTGAAGCGTTGTTCGTGAAGCGTGAAGCGCGATGGGATGGGAAGTAACGTGAAGGATGACGCAATGGGACAAGATGTGACGCGTGAGGCGTCCGAGTCTGGAACGAACGACGCTTCACGAACGGCGCTTCACGCGGTTGTGGCGCAGCAAACCGCGCTGATCGTCGACGATGAGCCTGTGTCCCGCGCCGGCATGGCGGCGCGTCTCAAGCGGCTCGGGTACCGGGTGCTTCAAGCCGGAGACGGCAAAGCGGGGCTGGAACTGCTCCGCCGCGAGCGTCCGGACCTGACTATTCTCGATTGGATGATGCCGGAGCTGGATGGGCCTTCCGTCTGTGAGCTGGTCCGGCGCGACCCGGAGGTGTTCTCTAGTCAGATTATTCTGATGACCGGCCATGATCAGCCTGAGCAGATTGCCGAAGGACTGGCTCGCGGCGCCGACGATTTTCTGAGCAAAGCTGCCAGCCCGCAGGAAATTACCGCGAGAGTTCAGGCCGGGATGCGCGCGGCGGGCTTGATTCGCCGATTGGAGCATGCCACCGAGGAAATCCGGCGCAAACAAGAGGCGATCGAACGGGAGTTGCAGTCGGCGGCGCGCTACGTCGTGTCCCTGTTGCCGACGCCGGGCCTGCTCTTGCCCGGCTTGGAGATGGCCTCTGCCTATCGGCCATCGTCCGCATTGGGCGGGGATCTGTTCAATGTGCTGCGATGGGATGCGCATTCGCTCGGTTTATATTTGCTTGATGCGTCGGGCCATGGTGTGTCGCCGGCGCTGCGGTCCGCCTCGTTTTCGACATTTTTGCGGGAAGACAATCTGCTGCATCGCGTCGGGTCAAGCGACCCAGGGGCAATCTTGACGGAGGCCAATCGGCAATTTCCGCTCACGGAAAGCGGCAGTTACTTTACGATCGTTTTTGCGCGGCTGGATATTCGCACGCACACGCTGTTCTACGCGACGGCCGGGCACAATGGGTTGATGCTGCACCGCCGTTCCGGCGAGATCCGGTGTCTCGCGCAGCCGAGTTTTCCGCTCGGATTCAACGGGGGGAACGTCTATCACACGGTCGAGACGCAACTGTCGCCCGGAGACCGGCTCTATCTGATGAGCGACGGTCTGTACGAGGTGCCTTCACCGACCGGTGAGTTGTGGGGACAGGCCCGTCTGGAAGTCAGCATGCGCGAGGCAGCCGCCAAACCTCTGGCCGACGCACTGTCCTATACCATCGGCGCGGCTGAGCAGTGGTTGGGGCATCAGCGATTTCCCGACGATGTTGCCGTGATGGGCATCGAACTTGCGGGATGACGCGTCGATGGGCGGCGAGAGGAGAAACTCGGCACCATGAGCGACACACGGATTTTCAACCTGAACGAGGCGTTAGCCCGAGCCGATCAGGACATTGAGCTGTTTCAGACGATGGCGGAGTTGTTCCTGGAGCATGCTCCGAAAGACATGGCCGAGATCAAGACGGCGTTGGACGCCCGCGATGCCGCATCCGTGGGGCGATCCGCCCATCGTCTGAAAGGGGCCGTATTGCAATTTTGCGCGCCCGCCGCGCTGGAGGCGGCCATGCGGATGGAAGAAGCGGGAAAGGCGGGGGATGCCGCGGCTGCCGCCGGCCTGTGCGGCGAACTGGACGCCGAACTGTCTCGCCTGCTCGATGCGCTTCGCCGAGTGATGGATAAAGGACTCGCCGCATGATCCCCGATCATCCTGCTTGGCACGTCTTGGTCGTCGATCCTTGCGTCGAGACCCAAGCCGGCATTGCGAGTTGTGTCGATGGGCGGGGGATATCCGTTATCACGGTGTCCGATCCTGCCGCCGCGCTGGCCGCCATCGACCGGGCCATGCCGGATGTCGTCATCACCGACATATTTCTGTCCGGCGGGGAGGGGCTTGCCCTGACGAAGGAGATCAGAAGCCGCCATGAACTGTGCCCTGTCATCGTCATGGCGAAGGATGCGCCCGAGTCTGCGATCGTGGAGGCGCTCCGCGTCGGCGCGATTGACTATCTGCATAAGCCGATCGCCGAAGACGAGCTGGCCCATGCGTTGTATCGCGCGCAGCATGCGGCGCCCGGGCATTTGACGGATTTGTCCGGAGTGTCCCGCTGGGACCAGCGGGTCACGATGGATTCAGAGCCTGCGCATGCGCAGGGAGTGATTTCGTGGTTGATGAAAACGACAGCCGCAACGCTGCCTGAAATACGAAGGCTGCACTTGCGTGGGGCGCTCCAAGAGCTGCTGCTCAACGCGATCGAACATGGCAATCTGGAAATCTCCTTTCGGGAGAAGCAGCAAGCGTTGGCCGCAGACGAGTATGAGTCGCTGGTGAGCCATCGGCTGACCCAGCCGAGACTGAAACAGCGGCAGGTCGTCAGCTCTGTCCGGTATGAGCCGGAGACGAAGCGCGTGACCTATCGTATTGCCGACGAGGGCGCTGGATTCCAGTGGCGGAGTCTGCTTGCCAAGCCAAAAGAGGCCTATAGTGACGATGCCGAGAACGGGCGCGGCATTCTTCTGGCACGATCGCTTTTCCCGGACCTGACCTACAATGACCGGGGTAACGAAGTGACGTTTACGATGCCGCTGAACTGAGAACCTACCGCGCGAGACCCAATCGTTTCGATCGGCGCTGCGCGCACTGTCCGATTTCTTGACAGGTTTTCCAATATCTCATAGCTTGATGGGCATGCATGGAACGCAGTTCGGCGCGCAGCCTCATATCTGGCTCGTCGAGGACGACGAGGATATGGTCACGCTGCTGCGGTTTTATCTGGAGCGTGAAGGATATACGGTTACTGCGACGACCGACGGCCGTCTTGCGAAAGATGTCATCGAGGGAACAAAACCGCCGCAATTGGCGCTCCTGGATGTGATGTTGCCCTATGTCGGCGGAGACGAGGTGCTCACGCACATTCGCCGCCATCCGCTTTGGAAAGGGGTCCCTATTATCATGCTCACCGCTCTTTCCGCAGAACACAGCATCGCGCGTATGCTGGACGCCGGCGCAAGCGACTACATCGTCAAACCCTTCAATCCGAAAGAGTTGACCGCCAGGGTTCGTCGGTTCTTGAAGCCCGCTGCGTAGCCGGTCCTCGTCCGATGTCCGCTGCCGATATCCCATCAATTGTTTCAGCCGACTCGATGCTGTGGGTGCCCTTGTGTGTCGGAGGGGGCGCCATGATTGTGGCGGTCGTGATTCTGTTCGTCATCGCGGGTGTGCAACAGGCGGCTATAGCTGGCCGACAAAGGGGCGAACAGTTTCGGGAAGTCTGGTTCCGCTTGTTGATCAAGAGCATGATGACGGTCCCGGAGGAATTGCCTTCCGTTCGGCGCAGCGACGCACAGGCCTTTCTCCGGCTGTGGAACTACCTGAGCGAGTCGATCCGTGGAGACGACCGGAACGGCCTCAATGCGACGATGCGGTTGGCGGGCATGGACCGTGTGGCAGCCAAGATGTTGAAGAGCTACAAACTCGACGACCGCTTGATGGCGGTGGTGGCGCTTGGACATTTGCGGGAACGAACCGTGTGGAACACCCTTGCGCGTTTCGTGGTGTCGCGCACCCCCGAGCTGTCATTGGCGGCCGCCCGATCGCTGATCCGCATCGATCCCCAGGCAGCGCTGGAGATTCTTATCCCGCTGGTCGGGGTTCGCACGGATTGGTCTTTCGTCAAAGTCGCGACGATGCTCAACGAGGCGGGTCCTGAGCAGGTCGTCGACGCGCTGGCCCACGCGGTGCGTGAGGCCTCTGTAGATGCCACGGTTCGATTCGTTCGGTGCTTGGAAGCGGTCGGCAGCCCCGGCGCGTTACCTGTCGTTCGAGAGATTCTCGCGCGTGAGAACTGTGACGATCAGGTGGTCGTGGCCTGCCTTCGGTGTTGTCGTCGATATGCCACTTGCCAGGATCTGGGTATGGTCCGCGCCTATCTGGCGCATCCCCATCATCTCATCAGGCTCCATGCTGTTCTCGCCTTGGGCAGGATCGGGACCGAGGAGGATGAACCGCGGCTGATCGACCGGCTGGCAGACGACGAATGGTGGGTTCGATATCGGGCCGCAGAAGCGCTTGCCGGGTTTCCCTTCATGAGCAGCGATAGGCTGGCGTGGCTGCATGCCGAACATCCGCTCCAACAGGCGCGGGATGTACTTGCCCCATTTGTCTCGCGCCGCGCACAACGCGTTCCGCAGACTACCAATGGATGATGAGATTCACAGCGCCTCCGCGACGGGCGTACGACGCGTCTCGATCCTCATAATACGCTGTGGTTTCGAGTGAAAGACGCTCAGACAGCGGCACGACGGCGCCACCCTGAATAATGAAACTTGAGATGCGCGTAAAATCCTGCGCCGCGCGGATATTGTTGCTGGAGGTTCCGAACGAGCCGGAGGCAAAGAACTGCAGTCGGTCCGTCGGCCGCCAGGTCAGTTGGGTGGAGAAAGTGACTGCGCCGCTCGGCGGCACATAGTAGATCTTTTCGGTGAGCCACACGTTATACGGAAAGTAGATGGTGATACCGGGAATCACGACATCGATACTGGTGGCCCCAAACACCATGTGGCGATACCCAAGGGATGGTTCCAGGAACGAGAGGGTCGGATGCGCTGCCCCCAGCCCTTGGAACACTTCTCCTCCAAACGACACATTGGGAGAAAAGCTTGGGTTGGCCGTCGCCAAGGCTCCGATGTATCCCCAGGCCTTCTCCCAGAGCTGGCTATAGAGTTCTCCGGATACGGGAACGTCCTGAAATCCAAACCGACTGATCGGCTCGATCCGCCCCACCAGGGTGCGAGCGCCGATGGATGTGGCTCCTTCGATCAACCCGTTGTGTTCATTCGGGATGGAATGCGTGTATCCATACTGGCTGTATCCGATTTTCAGATAGTCCCGAAACGGCAATGCGGGGCGCATCCGCTCGGTCCCGACAGGGGCGCGAAGGGTCTGGGCTGGCGTCAGCGCGGCCAATCCGGCCTTGATGGTCTTGATCCGCTGTGACAATTCCGGCTCGTCCGCTGTTGAGGAGAGGTCTTCATACAGACGGAGCGCCTCCACATAATCGCCTTTCCAGTACAGGGTATCGGCGAGTCCTCGCCGAGCGTCCGGGTTGTCCGGTTCTTCCTGGAGGACCGACTGATATCCGGCTTGTGCCTCATCAAGTTTTCCCTGCCAGGCCTTGACGCGAGCCAGCGCGATTCGGACATCGTGATCGACCGGGTGCCGGGAGAGAATGTCTTCATACAGCGCCACGGCCTCCTCGTACTGCTTCTGCCAGGAAAGAACACGCGCGAGGGCTGATCGAGCTTCGTCGTTCTCAGGATTTCCGATCAGATACCGGCGGTAGGCGTCGGCAGCGTGCTCATATTCCTTCGTGGCTTCGTGGCGATGGGCTTCGAAGAGTGTTTCCGAGGGGGACTGGGCAGCCACCGAAGAGGATGCCAGGCATCCAAGCAGACAGAGGAAGAATGCGACGAAACAAGATCTCACTGGCGGCAGATTCGTTCGCCGGGGGTTCTGTTCATTGTCTTGACGAAGGGGGCGACTCGTCCTATTTTCTGGTATGCACATGATGCATATGTGACCGTATTCGGCATTCGATATTGCCGTTCGCGAGTGAGAGCAGAGAAGAGACACACGTGCTTGCCGATACTATTTTTACGATACCGCAGTGGTTTTTCCTATCGTTCTTTATTTTTCAGACAGTCTGCTCCCTGTTCTTGGAGCTGATCGCGTTCCACTTTCTCGTTCGGCATCTCCCTCGGCGAGTCCTCGATGATCTGCCCAGGACACAGACGGGATTTGAGCCTCAGATCAGCATTCTGGTTCCGGCCTATAATGAGGAGCAGACGATCGCCGACTCTGTCCGTTCGCTGCTCCAGCTGCAGTACGCGGAATTTGAGGTGGTGGTCATCAACGACGGTTCAAAAGATCGGACGCTGGATGTATTGATCGAGGAGTTTGAGTTGATCCCGTTTCCGGAGGCCTACCCGGTGAATCTGCAGACCGAGAGGATTCGTGCGGTGTATCGCTCGAAACGGAACAGCAAGGTTCGTGTCATCGATAAGGACAATGGGGGCAAGGCCGACGCGCTCAATGTCGGCATCAATCTGTCCCGCAATCCGCTGTTCTGTACGCTTGATTCGGACTCCATCTTGCAGCGGGATAGCTTGCAGCGCGTGGTGCAGCCGTTTTTGGACGACCCATCGACCGTGGCATCGGGCGGCACGGTTCGGATCGCCAACGGCTGCCAAGTGCAAGCGGGGTATTTGACCGCCGTCGGGCTTCCGGCAAGCTGGCTCGGCCGTTTTCAGGTCGTCGAATACATTCTCGCGTTTTGGATCGGCCGGCTTGGATGGAATCCCTTCAATGCGATGCTGATCATCTCCGGCGCGTTCGGACTGTTCCGGAAGGATACGGTGGTGAAAGTCGGGGGTTATGCCAAGGGGTGTCACGGTGAAGATATGGAGCTGATCGTTCGCCTGCATCGGCATCTCCGCTTGCAGGGGGAGCGCTATCGCATCACTTTCGTGCCCCACGCATTCTGCTGGTCCGAGGCTCCGGAAAATCTTCGATCGCTCAAGAGTCAACGTATTCGGTGGCAGCGTGGATTGTCCGAAGCGCTGTTGATGAATAAGCAGATGCTCTTTCATCCTCGCGCAGGGACCGTCGGGTGGCTGTCGATGCCCTTCATGGTCTTGTTCGAATGGCTGAGTCCCGCCGTGCTGGTAGCGGGGTATTTCTATGCAACGGTCGGGTGCCTGATGGGATTGGTGTCGCCCGCCTCGATGGTTGCGTTGTTGACCGCCGAAATCGGGATGGGGATTTTGGTGTCGGTGAGCGTCTTGCTCGTCGATGAAATCGCCTTTCACACCTATCCTGAATTCAAACAAGCGCGCACGCTGTGCGCGGCTGCGGTCCTGCAAAATTTAGGTTTCCGCCAGCTGAATGCGTGGTGGCGATTGATCGGATTATGGCAGTCGTTGACCGGAGCAAAGGTCTCGTGGGGCTCGATTACGAGAACGGCAGCCTGGCGGACGCCCGGCACCGAACGGCACTGATACGGGAATGTCGGCGAATGGCTAAAAGATCCGTAGGTACACCACGCTGCTGTCGCCCTTATTGGGATCACGCTTCAACACCGCAAAGGCCGTTTTAGTCGACTCGTTGACGGTGATGGAGAGTCGGGCGGAAAAAAACTCCGATTTCACCTCGTAGTCCGTACGAAGACGCGGACCGATCTCCTTAAAACTGCTGATTCGATCGAGATCCACTTTAGTCTTATAAGGCCGGCCTTGCACGATTTCCATCGCGATGGATTGGGTGATGTCGGGGTCGAGAGCTTGGATGACAAGCGGGTCCGCCGTGTTCAGATTGATCGGCGCCCCGCCTTCCTGCGGATATACGGTCACGTAGCGCGAGAGCCGGTCGATGATGTCCGGCGTAAACCCCTTCACCAAGCGAAGATCACCCAGTGATGGAAGCGCCGCGTTGGCGGCGCGATAGGCCGGTTTCTGAGATTGGTAGTGCAAACTCTCAGCGCCGGCGGGTTGGGGAATGTCGTCCTGATCGATCCAATCGACAAGGGCTTCGACCAAATCCGGGTTGATTTGGAGCGCTTCGAACAGCCGTTTGACCCGCTGGATCTTCGTCTTTTTCTGCAGCTCGTCTCCCGTGTTTGCAGCCAGGTCGTTCAGATTGAGCTTGCCGCGCTCGTCTTGGATCTGGGCGCTCAGCAGCCCGTCGCCGATCGCATAGTTCTTGATGGGCATCGCCCACAGGTCGGCGGGTCCGTCGTACTGCTCGCCGGTTTTCTTGTCTCGTAGCGTGTCTTGCTGCAAGACCGCCCGCGCGGCCTGCACACCGGCGCGTGTCAGCATGGTTGCTTTGAAGTTGTCACGGAATGCGGCGGCTTCGCGGTATTCGCGGCGCGCTTCCGCGTCAAATTCGAGAATAAGCGCGACCAGGAGGGTTAAAATCAGGAGCGAAAGGAGCAGCGCGACGCCCCGTTCATCAGCTTTTCGCATAGCTCAACACTCTGACTGTGGCGTCGAGGTTGGCAGGGTTGTCGAATTTGGGATGGATTTGCAGATGCCGGACGTGCAGTTCGTACGGGGCTTGATCGATTGCGACGAGCAAGGCCAGCAATTCCGGCAATTGCACCCCTTCGAGTCGAAGATCCACCGCCGTTTCCTGATAGCCCTGCGGCAGCGACTGCACGTGAGGCTGCATGCCGGCAATCCGGTCCCGTATGCGGGCGGTGGCGGACGCTTCCTCCATGAAGGTCAGCAACGAGAATTGGCTGTCGGGCGGCGGCATGCGGCTTTCGGCCTTGGCAAGGCGATCCCGCTTCGTCGTATATTCCTGGCTGATGAGCGCCAATTCTTTGAGGTCTTTTTCCTTCCGAGCCGCTTGCCGATCCAGCCGGTCGAATGTGGCAAGGAGGGGATCGACGACCAGCACGAACAGCAGGCTGAGGCCGACGATGATCCCGCCTGCCAGCACGATCGTGCGTTCCCGCGAAGACATCTGGTGCCATCGTTCTCGCATGGTCTGCATCATGGCCGGCGCACCGTGACCGTCATTCGAAAGACGATCTGGTTGGATGAAGCCCCCACGCGGGTTTCCGTCACTGCGGTTTCTTCGAATTGCGCGCTCGACATGAAGGTTTGCTTGATTTTCTCCACTGCGTCGAACGAGGTGGTTTCTCCTTCCATAAGAATGGTCCCGCCGTCCAGGGTCAGCTCCCGGACCTTCACGGGTGTTCCGCCCGGCAGCTGTTTCACGAAGGCTGAGAGGGTGGGAAGGGCTTTCCCGTGCGCGCCATCGACGAGGTTCAACGCCTTGTCGATGGTTCCTATCCGATATCGCGCCTGGTCGAGTTCATCGCCCGGCGCCGCGCCGGCTCCAAAGGATCGTTCGAAGTGTTGTTGCAACGTTGCCTTGAGACTATCTACTCGACGGTCCTGCAACACCAGATGGGTCGTGAAATCCGCTGCAGCCAGCAGTCCGATGACCAACGCGGCGACGACCGCGACACGACGGTCTTGTGGGGACAGATCGGACTTCAGCGCTGCGTCATCCGTGACACCCTTGAGGTCGAGCGCGAGCCCTATGGGGGAGGGTTTGAACCGCCAGCGGGGCTTGATGATCTTGGGGTGAATGGCGAGTCCGAAGGCGATCGAGAACGCGCGCGGGCTGTTCGCGCCGAATCCCTGCCGTGGCCCGACAGGATAGAGTCCCAATTTACGGGCGATGAATCCACCGATCTCCCGAAGCTTGGACCCGCCTCCCGACACCCAGCAGTGCGTCAGCCGTCCGCGTTCGGCTCCTTCATAGGCCTGCAACGTCACGCGGAGTTCTTTCAACAACGGCTCCAGCCAGGCATCCACTTGCTCAATCGCCATCGACCGCTTGAGCCGTTCTGCTTCGGCAAAGCTACAGGCCTCCCGAACGGCCAAGGCATGGGTGAGGTGGTTTCCGCCCCAGAGGATCGTCCGCAGCACGACCGGCCGCCCTTCATGCACTAAACAAAGCGTGGTCTTGGATGCGCCGACGTCGATGATGGCAAGGTCGTGGGGAACTGCCGAGCTTTCTTCCCGCAAATATTGCGTGACGGAGAAGAGCGCCATGGCGTCCACATTGATCGCCGAGGGTTCCACGTCGGCTTGCGCCAAAAATCGGAGATGCTCGGCCACCTTATCTTTCGGTGCGGCGGTCACCAGCACGTCCGAGCCCTTGCTGTCGCGGGGTGTCCCCTCAGGCGTTTGTCCGGGGGGCAAGATGAGGCTGCCGATCGCCAAGTCTTCGAGCGGCATCGGTACGAGATTCTCGACTTCAAATGGAACGACTTGGGCTAGTTTCGTGGAGTCTTTGAAGGGGAAGGAAAGAGTTCTGACAAAGAGGTCTTGGCAGGGGATGGCGGTGACGAGCCGGTCTGTCGCATAGAGGCCGTGCTGCCACAGAAATCCGCGCAACGACTGCACACGCCGGGCCGGCTCCAAATCTTCCGGACGGGCGAACGGCATCGGATGTTGAAAGTAGTCGATCGATTCGCGCCCGCTCAACCGGCGGCGGAAACGAACGGCTTTCAAGCCGGTCTGTCCGATATCAAGCCCGACGCATTCGGTAACAATAGCCATAGGTTTGTCCGGCTGTTCCTGGTGAAACGCATCTCGTGAAGCGTGAAGCGTATCTCGCATGCAACGAGATACGAGATACGAACGACGCTATACGAATGCCCCCTACTTTACAATGCGATCCTTGCTTGTGCCAATGTCCCCGCTATTTTTACCGTGATCGGGGTTCCTGGGGGAAGGGGGGGCAGGCCCAATGTGTTCGCTTTTGACGCGTAACCTTCGCCGGGGACGATAGTGACGGTCAAGGCTAATCGGCTGTCCTGTATCGGCTGCTGCACGGTAATGTTCCCATCTCCGGTGAACGACCCATCGGGTCCTTCGCCTTTCAGTCCGGTGACGTCACACAGGCTATCTTTGCAGACCAATTCAGCGGATGCCTGGTTGAAGGCGAGGGACAGTGTTCGCCCGTTTCCAACGGGAATGTGGTCGACAGTCAAATCCGCTGCCTCGGCTTTCCAGGTTCCTTCCCCCTTGATCGTGCCGTCTGCTGCATAGGCTTGTTCCACCCGATGGGAGAAACTTCCGTTCAGTATGCCGTGACCGACATATGGACGAATGATCTTTGAGAGATCGACCTGTTGGAACCGCCCTGCTACGGAGACAGGTTCTGCCAAGGAAAAAGACGAGGCGGTGAATGTTCCTTTGGCGAGCCCTCCCCCGGGCGAAGCCCCCCCCAGGTGGATCACGACATCGAGCCCGAGCCCGCCGCTCAGCGCGCGCATAATTCCTACATCGGCCTGCAGGGAGGCGAGTTGAATCGGTGTCCAGTCAGATTTGGCCAACGTCACGTTCCGCCACTCGATCCCCAGCGGCAGTCCTACCGTCCAATTTCCAACCCGTATGTCCATACCGGTTGCCCGATTCAGCTCTGCAACGATTCTTTTGTGCAGCGCTTCATACGGGAAGGTCGCCGCCAGACAGACGATCAGCAGGCAGACACCGCCTCCGACCCAGGCCAAGGTCTCCCGCCATTCTCCCGGCCATGTTAGCGTCATCATGATGCTCCGATGGTGATCCATTCCCGTACGGTCCAAGGATCGGCGTTGGGCGGTTGGAACGTCACTTCCACAAGCAGTACCTTCGGCATCTTGTCGTTCGTCCGCCACTCGTCGGTCCAGATCCGGCTCTGTCCATCGTAATACCGTACGTTAAATCCCCTCACGCGATCCGCCAGTTCCACCTGATCTAGGGCTTCATCGGTGAGGCTGTAGCGATTGCGCCGCACGAACCGGATCAACCGATCACGTTCGCGGGTGTAGACCACTCTCACGGTCTCACTTTCTTTGAGGGCCGCGTTTCCCATGCCTTCGCTCATGGCGAGGAAGGCCAGGGTATCGGCCGGCTGTCCTTCCTGTGTGCCGTTCATCCCCATCCAGGGAAATGTCTTGTCGTGTTGGCTGAGCGATACTTCCTCAGCCATGACGCGGAGCACTCTTCTGACGGTTTGCTCTCGTTCCGCCCGTTCGCGCCCGGCATCCATCGCCTGGGTCGTCGTGACGAGTGATCCAAAAACCATCGCCCCGATGACGGCCAGCAGCGCAATGGCGACCAGCACCTCGATCAGCGTAAATCCGGATTGGTTGCTGGAAGGGGGGGGAATCTCGGCGCGAGTAGGTTGAGTTTCGTGAATCGCAGGTAACAGAGCATGATCGCGCAGGATGCTCAAAACGTTCGTCCAGCAAGGCCGCAGCGAGTGAAGGGCCGAGGCGTACCCTCTGGGGTACGTTGAGGGTCTGAACGATGCGAGAACGCCGCTGGCGGACGTTTTCAGCATCCTGCTAGAAGGTGAGGCCGGCGACAACATATGTGCTCACTTCCACGGTTTCGACGAACGCGCCTCGCGGCCAGGAGACCTGGATGCGGACCTCCCGAATCAATTCGAGAGGAGTCGGCGCGATCGTGCGCTTCCATCGATACCCGGCGCCTCGATCGGCGGGCCGGGCCGGTGGCTGGGCTCCAAGCGGCATATTGGAGAAATCTCCGGCGGCTTCCCCTATGGGATAGACGCCTGTCAGTTCCGTCTCGATCAGCTTTTCTTGCGCCAGCAAGGTTGCGGCGGTCAGTTCGCCGGCCCTCGCATGCAGATCGAGATCAAAATTGCGGAGGCCGAGGAGGATAGGCAGAGCGATTGCCAGCAAGGCAATCGCCAGCAGTACTTCGAGCAGCGTGAATCCGCTCTCGCCGGCTGCCGTACGCTGGACCGGTCTCCTCATGTCCACACTCGGTGTCCTTGGAATTCGGCGGTTCACGGCGATTAGGTTCCGGCGGGGCGTAGTAATGTTCTCACCCGGTCTGGAATCGGTTTGTTGCGTAATGGATCAATTCGTTCTTCGCTGGTTCGGATAGCTCCGGTAAAGGAATCGATGGTCAACACAAGCAGATTGTTGCTTCGATCGGTGAGAGAGACCGTCACCGGATCGATGCGCCCATTCGGGAAAAACGAAAGATCGATCCGGCCGTAGGTGCGTTTGTCTTGTCTCACGGAAATTTCCGAAAACCGGATCGTCTCCGGGAGCGATCGTGGCGTCGCCCAGGCCGCATCGAGCGGGAGTTTCTCTTCCTTGCCGTCCACCACTCTGGCCCAGTATGTTCCCTGATCGAGATCCAGGTATAGTTTCACGGGCTTTTGGCCTGTTGAGGCCAATCCCTGGAGGGTACGGAGCGTCCCGATGAACTTGCGTCCGGTGGAACTTAAGTCCTCACCGATGACGACACGAGGGAGTACGATGGCAAGGACGCCGGCCAGAAGAAACAGCACGATGAGCATCTCGATCAATGTGAAGCCTCTTGAACATAATGAGTGGCGAGTGGTGAGTGGCAAGGGGCAAGGGGCAAGGGGCAAGGGGCGAGTGGCGAGTGGCGTGAAGGGTGAAAGGTGAGGCGTCAGGCGTGAGGCGTCAGGGGGTGCTGAGTGCTGAGTGCTGAGTCTCACCCGCATGACGTAAGATGTGTGACGCATAACGACGGCTCGCTATTCTTTCTCGAGATTCCAGTTGGTAATGTCGGCATTGATCCCTTCGCCGCCGACTTCGCCATCGGTGCCCAACGAGGTGATTTCATAGTCTCCCTTCTTGCCGGGGCTTAGATATTTATAGGTATTGCCCCAGGGATCTTCAGGGAGGTTCGGCAGATACCCGCCGACTTTCCATTTCTTGGGAACCACACCGACGGAGGGTTTTTCGATCAGCGCCTTGAGCCCCTGTTCGGTTGAGGGATAGACTCCGTTGTCCAGCTTGTAGAGTTGCAGGGCGCCCTCGATATTCCTGATCTGCACCTTGGCTGCCGTGCGCTTGGCATCGTCCGTCCGGCCCATAATACGAGGGACGACCAACGCGGCCAGGATGGCCAGAATGGCCACGACCACCATGATTTCAATGAATGTAAAGCCGCGCTCATCCGCGCTTCGATGAATCCGTCTCGTTACTCGTGTCATGTATCGCACAAGGTCCTCCTTGCTGACGTGCCTATCGTACCATTTGGCCCATTTCAAAGATGGGTAAGAGAATTGCCACGACAATAAAAAAGACGATGATGCCCATGGCAAGAATCATGACGGGCTCCAGAAGCGAGGTCAACCGGGTAATGACCCGTTCCACTTCCCCGTCGTAAATCTGGCTGACCCGGCGTAACATTTCTTCCATATCCCCGCTTCGTTCGCCCACGGCGATCATATGGGTCACCAGTGCGGGGAATTCGCCGCTCCGTTTCAATGGATCGGCGATGGTTTCGCCTTCGCGAATATTTTGCCTGGCCCCTTCGACGGTTTCCTCAAGCACCCGATTGTTCATGACGCGTTTGGACACATCCAAAGCGTCCAGAAGTTGAACGCCGCTTGCCAGCATTGTCGCCAGTGTGCCGGTGAGCCGCGAGATTGACACCATGCGGGCTACGTCCCCGATCAACGGCAGGCGAAGCGTCACACGATCCGCGACCATCCGTCCCTTTTCCGTATGGATGAAGCGGCGTATGAAGAATATGCAGGCGACGGCGAAGCTGACGAGCAACAGCCAGTAGTCCGCGAAGAATTGGCTGATCGACATCAAGACGACGGTCGGCCAGGGCAATGCCTGCTTCATGCTGGTGAAGACCGCCGTAATTTTCGGCACGACGAAGGCCATCAGGAAGAACAGGACCGAGACGCCGACGAAGAGCATGAGAGCCGGATAGAGGGTGGCGTTGGTCACTTTGGCTTTGAGCGCCAGTTGTTTTTCCAGGAATTCCGCCAGCCGGAATAGAATTTGATCCAAGGCTCCGCTGGTCTCGCCGGCCCGCACCATATGCACATAGATCGGAGAAAAGTCTTTGCCGTATGTTTCCAAGACGGCGCTTAACGCCTTGCCGCCTCTGACTTCTTCGCGAATCTCAGCCAGGAGCGCTTTGGTGGGTTTCTTTTCGGCCTGCTCGACTAAGACACCGAGCGCCTCGACCAACGGAAGCCCGGCGACTAAGAGTGTCGCAAATTGTCTGGTCAGCAACGCGAGGTCGTGCGCGCTGAGTGTCGCAGAACGGCCGGTTCTGTGGGTGGTTCGGGTCTGGCCCCCTTCGTGCTGCCGCGTCGAGGGCTGCCCCTGCTCCATGACGTCGGTTGGAAAGACTCCTTCTTTCCGGAGCTTCAGGCGCGCGACCTTGGCGTTTTCCGCGTCCACGATTCCGGCTGCAGACCCGCCGTCGTTCCGGTAGCCGCGATATTGGTACACTGGCATTGTCCGCACACTCCAGCCCTGCTACGAGCCTGTAGCAGGTACAACTCTTCTATTGTCTCACCAATACGCTACACTGATCTTCGTCGCTCGTATCTCGTGAAGCGTATCTCGCAAACACGGATGAAATGTAATCTCTTTCCATCCTGCGCTTCACGCTCGCCTCGCTGAGTCGAAGCGGGCTTCACGAGATGCGCGTCACGCCGTCACATCAGACTTCGATCTCTTGCTGGGTAATCCGCATGACTTCTTCCATCGTCGTATGGCCTTGGATGACGCGCTCAGCGCCTTCCTGTTTCAGTGTGACCATGCCATGGGCGACGGCCGCCTGCTTGATGACCGACGAATCGGCTTTTGTCCCGATCAGGCGGCGGATTTCATCGTCGAGCACCATCAGTTCAAAAATGCCGGTGCGTCCGCGATAGCCGGTTTGGGAACAGGCCGCGCAGCCTGCTCCACGATACAGCGTCTGCTTGGTTCCCGGCGGCAGGTCCAGGCGGTTCAGCTCGTCCGCGCTGGCCTGATAGGGCTGCTTGCAGTCCGAGCAAATTTTTCTCAGCAGCCGTTGGGCCAGCACCGCCACGACCGAGGAGGCGACGAGGAACGGTTCGATCCCCATATCGATCAGACGGGTTGCGGCGCTGGCGGCATCGTTCGTGTGAAGTGTGGAAAAGACGAGGTGCCCGGTGAGGGAGGCATGGATGGCAATCTCCGCTGTTTCACGGTCGCGGATTTCTCCGATCATGATGACGTCGGGATCCTGCCGGAGAATAGACCGCAAGCCTGCGGCAAAGGACAGATTGATTTTCGGATTCACCTGCATCTGGCCGATGCCGAGCAACTGATACTCGACCGGGTCTTCGACGGTAATGATGTTTTTGTCCGGCGCATTGATGTGGCTCAATGCGGCATAGAGGGTCGTCGTTTTGCCGCTGCCGGTCGGGCCTGTCACAAGAATGATGCCGTGCGCAAGTTGAATCAGCTGATGGATTACCGAGAGCCGTTCTCCGGCGAAGCCCATTTCAGACAAGTTCAATAGCCGATTCTCTTTCTCCAGCAAACGGAGCACCACCCGCTCACCGTGAGACGTCGGGAGGACGGAGACACGGAGATCGACGTCTTTCCCTGAGGTGCGAATCGCGAACCGTCCGTCCTGCGGGAGCCGCTTCTCGGCAATATTCAAGCCGGCCATAATTTTCAGGCGCGCGATGATGCTGGCCTGCAGATGCTTCGGCGGGGTCAACACGGGGTACAGTACGCCGTCGATCCGGTACCGCACGACTAATCCGCGTTCGAACGACTCGAAATGGATGTCGCTGGCACGCTGCCGGACCGCTTGAAACAAGACCGAATTCACCAATCGAATGATCGGAGCTTCATCGGTCGCATCCAACAAGTCCTGCGGCTCATCCAGCTCGTGAGCCAACTGATCGAGGCTCTCGCTGGCGGCGATGTCCTCCATGACTTCCTCGGCGCCGGTCGGACTGGCGATCTCGTCATAGGCGCGGTTCAGGCAGGCGAGCAGGGAGACGCCGGTCGTCAGGACCGGTGTGACAGGCGTGCCGAGCAACAGCCGGAGATCGTCGAAGGCGACAGTCTCCAGCGGGTCGGTCGAGGCGACGAGGATGGTTCCTTTTTCATAACGTAGAGGGAGAACACGATAGCGCCGGCAAAAGGCGATGGGGACCTTCTTAATCAGTTGGTGATCGATCGCGGTCGATTCCAGCTGCGGAATCCAGGAGAGATCAAATTGGAGGGCCAGCCCTTCCAGCAGTTCTTCTTCACGCAGTAATCTCAAGTGCAAGAGCACCTCGCCCAACCGTCCTCCCTTCTCCCGCTGGTAAGCCAAGGCCTCATCGAGTTTTGCATTTCCCAGATTGAATCTGTCGCCCAGGATACGTCCCAGGAGAGGCCTGCCGTAACTCGAAGGGAGCTGGTCATTCGGAACGAGCTCTGACAAGGTTCTGTACCTCAAGCGGTCTTTGTCGGCGATCCAATTCGAAACATGTAGGAACGGTGTTGTTGATTTTTAACCATACTCTTCATTCCAAGGGCCTGGCAAGACTGCCCGCCAGTGGTGGCGCTGAAAACAGCCCGAATGTTAACGCCATATTTACGACAGATTTCATCCGTATTAAAAAGTATTCGTATTTCTTCCTGTGGGCTCCGGATGCGGGGACAGAGCCCCTGTAGCAACGGAAGAGACAAAGGAGTATCGGATGGCACCCGGAGCGGCTCAGCGTAGTTCGTAGGTGACTGTGGATGGCTGGTTGTTTCGGACCATGTCGAGTTTCACGACTCGCTCGCTTTTCAATTGTTGGAGCAGGTTCAACATCGTACCGGGATCACGGATATCGACGCCGTTCACCCGCTGCAAGATATCCCCGGTTTGAATGCCGATCTTCTCATAGAAGCTGGCCGGAGCCATGTAATCGATGCGAAATCCGTTGACGGCGCCGTTGACCATGTGCGGCATCGCTCTGGCTTGCGTCATGAGCTTCGGCAGATCGTTCATGGCCAGCTCGACTTCCCGCCGGTCGATCACTTTGCGAAGGGGAGCGCCCGGTACTTGCGGGGAGGGCGTTGAGGGGGATGCGGTGGCGTTATTGCCGGGGATGGCCGGCTTTTCCGTCAGTCCCAGCTCAAGCCATTCTTCGAGATTGCCCTGGCGGATCACCATTCCATCGCGTTGAATGTCGGCGACCTCTCCCAAATCAAGAATCTGTTCGTGCAGACGATACAAGGTTTGTTTTTTTGAAGCCAGCTCTTCGACGATCGCAAACACGCCGCGCTTGTCGCCCATGACGATTCCGATCAGCCGGATTTTTGAGGCGGCGCCCAGCGAAGCCCGAACCGTTGCGCCGGCTTGTTCACCTTGGCTCCTCGCCTCTTGAGGAGTGGCAGGCAGCAGGAAGAGTCCGCTGGAGCGGATGTCATCCGCGTAGTGAGCCGGCGTAAGCGAAACGGGACGCGCCGGTCCTGCACCGCCGGATTGGGCGGAACCCTCCGGCGGGAGATACAACGCATCGGCGATAAATGCGTTGATGGAGTGGGCGACGAGGAATCCGCTCACGACGACACACACCAGTATGCCGATACGCCGTACCTGTTGAGCAGACATGTGCACTAAGGAATGTACTCCGGTTCAAAACGCCCTCATCATAGTACCTGTTCACGATATCTGCTTGCAAATAAAGGGTGATTTGGCGACGCCAGGAGACATACTATTGAGTGTAGGGCATAATCGGTTCTCTTTGATGGAAAGATCGCTCGGGATACCACATGGACTAGGATGGGCTAAGGAGGTCCGGTATGGATTGTTTGCTGATTCGCCATGGCATCGCGGTCGAACCTGAGGAGTGGGAGGGGTCGGAGGAGAACCGTCCCTTGACTGAAAAGGGGAGGAAACGGGTGCTTCGGACCGCGGCTGGACTGGCGGCATTGGACTGCAAACCGACCCATTTACTCAGCAGCCCGTTCACTCGCGCGTATGACACGGCCAGACTGTTGCGTACCGTGGTCTGCCCGTCGCTGAAAGTAATGACGTGCGACGAGTTGGCGGTCGGGTCTACGCCGGAGCGGATCGTCGCGCTCATTCGGTCGCTTCCTATGGAGTCGATCCTGCTTTGTGTCGGGCATGAGCCGCTGCTCGGTGAAGCGGCGGCCCTGTTGCTGTGCGGGAAACCCATGACGAACTTTCCCATGAAGAAAGCGGGGGCTGCGCTGATCCATTTTCCAGACATGGTGAAGCCGGGGCAAGGACTGCTCCAATGGTGGCTTGAACCGATGCAGTTACGAGTCCTGGGAAGGGGAAAGAAGTCAGTTGCGGAAATGGACGAGCGCGGGTAGGTGTCGCCGGGTTCTCTCACGCGCCGGGTGGTACGCCGACAGGTTCCAGATCTTCCGCCCGCTTGGAGTTTTGCAGCACAGGGAGAATGTGCCCCCGCAGTTCCTCTTGAATCTCCTCAGGGGATTTGCGCGCGTCGACGACGTTGAAGCGAAACTCCTCCGCCATCTTGTCGAATTCTTTGATCATCAGCGACTGGTATTTCTTGAAGCTGTCGTAGAGATCATCGCCCAACCGGAGATCCATGCCGGATTCCCAGTAGTTCATCCCGGTGGTTTCGATTACCCGCAGCGCCAACGTTTCCACGTCGATGCGCAGGTAGCACACGAGGTCCGGAATCAACGCGAATCCGAACACGTCCCGAATCCACTTCCGGTCTCCGCTCCGCACGAAGTCGCGCGCGAAAGCGGTATAGATGTATCGATCGGCGAGCACGACGAATCCGGATCGGAGCGCCGGAATAATCTGGTGTTCCAGGCGGTCGGCGAAATCGGTTGCGTAGAGCAGGCTGAGCGACCAGTGATCGAGAATGTTGCCGGCCTTGGCGGCCTCGATCGTTTTGGACATGAGGTTCGATCTCGTCCATCCGGTCGTGATGACGCCGTAGCCCTGCACCTCCAGCCACTCTTGCAGCATCTCGAGGTGAGTGGACCGCCCGACGCCGTCGGTGCCTTCGATGGCGATGAGCTTCCCTTTCAGGTCACTCGGATTTAGGTATGTCAAACCGTCGCCAAAATAGCGTGCGTCGGCCATAGGTGCCTCGTCTGGGTTTGTAGCCGCGGAGCGCATCTTCCACCAGCGCCCGCATGTGTTCCTGTTGCGCTTCGATATCCTGAGTCGCATCCATCGTCAGCAGGCCGAACTCATCGACGATCTTGTCATATTCGGCCAGGATCTGAGACTGAAACATCCTGAAACTTTCCGTCACATCCGGGCTGAGATTCATGTCCATGCCGGCTTCGTAGTATTTGAATTGCCCGCGTGTTCCCCGCAAGAGCCGCGAGATGGCCGTTTCGATGGGTATTTTGTAATAGAAGGCCATGTCGGGTTTGATGGCGAAGGCATACAGTTTGCGCACCCAATCACGCGAGACGCCTCGCACGACGTCGCGCGCAAACGCCGTGTACATATATCGGTCGGCCAAGACAAGCATGCCGGCTTTCAGGGGAGGGAGAATGTGGTGATAGAGCCGGCTGGCGAAATCCGTCGCATGGAGCAAGCTGAACGTCGTCGGCGTGAGGCTTTTGGTTTTCTTGCCCCGTTTTGTGGTGTCTTTGACCAGATCGGAGGAATTCCACTCAGTAAAAAATACTTTGTGGCCTTTGGACTCCAGCCACTTGTGCAGGAGCAACAGTTGCGTGCTCTTTCCGGACCCATCGATCCCTTCGACGATGATCAGCTTTCCGGGGTAAGGGTGGGACGGGGATTTGGCGTACCCATGGTCGGTCATGATCGAGCGGCCTCCTGCGGCACTTCGCAGAACCGGACGCGCCGGCGGAAAGTCTGTTCAAATAAGTCGGCGCGATTTTTCGCCGCCCAGAGTTCCATTTCAGCATCGCCCGACACTGTCGCTTCGATGGTCACGACCGTTCCGATCTTTACGTTCACGGTCTGAACGGTCGAGAAATGGGTACGGTCGAGTCCATCCGCGATCCGCAACAAGGCGGACAGGATTTTCACGACGCGCTTCAAGCGGGGGGCCAAGTCTCCGAATCCCTGATGCTTCAGCGTCGGGATCGCCCGGCGGTGATAGCGGGCGACGTTGGCCACGACCTCAATTTCATCCGCCGTCAAACCTCCCAGATCGCTGTGTTTGATCAGGTAGTATGCATGCTTATGATGCTGCCGGGGATTGATCAGATAGCCGATATCGTGCAGCAGAGCGGCATACTCAAGCCAGGCACGCTCCTGCTGTCCCAGCCCATGCAGCCGTTTGGTTTGGTCGAACAAGCGGAGGGCCAGCGCGGCCACATGCAGCGAATGCACTTCCGGCGTCTGACAGCGTCGGGCCAGTCCGATCACATTCCGTCGGCGCACATCGGGGATCTCGTTTTCGGCTTTCAAACCTTCGCGATGCCGCGAGATAAAGTCGTAAATCATGCCCTCGCGAATGGCCTTGTCGCACAGCGTCATCTCATTGAGGCCAGAGAGCTCCAGCAGGCGTCGGAGTACGACGGCGGCGGGCAGCAGGGTATCGACACGCTTCGGGTCCAAACCGGGAATGGCTAATCGTGTCTTCAGCGGCGATTGAGCCAACTCCAATTCCAGCTGGCGGAGGTCTTTCAGCGAAACCGTGGCCAGATTGTGTTGCGGCAACGGACGTCCGGTCTGCTTGATATGGATGATTTCGGCCAGATTGCCGGCCATGCCGGAGGTGGCTATCAGCGAGTCAAACTTTTTCACGGCAAACGTCTCGATAGCCGCCTTCAGCTGGGCGGTTACGGCCTCTTCGAGCGCGCGTATCATCGGGGCCGACGGCGGGGTGTTCGGGAGAAATTGCTCTGCTAAGCGAATCGCCCCCAGTTTGAGGCTCTTGGCGTGAATCATCCGGTCTCGATTCCCCAGGATCAGTTCGACCGAACCGCCGCCGACATCGACGACCAGGGTCGGTTTGTCCGCAAGCGCGATGCTGTTCTTCACACCCAGAAAAATCAGCCGGGCTTCCTCGGTTCCGCTGATCACCCGCACCCGCACTCCCGCCTGTTCCTCAACCAGGTTGATAAAGTCGCCGCCGTTCCGGGCCTCACGCACGGCGCTGGTGGCGACCGCCACAGTCCGATCGAATCCCTTGTTGCGGGCCAGCGTTGCCAGCGTCTTGAGCACCTCGATGGCGCGAGCGATCGCCTCGTCGGAAAGTCGCCGCGTGGCGAAGGTTCCGTTGCCCAGACGCGTCACATCTTTGAAGCGGTCGAGAATTTTATAGCTGGCATCCGGGAGGATCTCAGCCAGCACCATGTGGATGGAATTGGTCCCGATATCGATAACGGCGAGTTTAGCCACCGGAGCGCACCCTTAACAAATTGAGCCGATACGAAAGTCCTGGGACCTTAAAGAACGGGGAGATACCTGTCAAGGATGCGAATATTAAGTTTGTGTTACAGACGGAAATGCCAGTATCGGCCAGTGGGGCTTCTCTCACGCCCGTATGACTCATGACCGTTTGCCGAGACAGCGCTCGCATCTGGTGAAGCGTATCTCGTGAAGCGTGAAGCCCGTTTCGCCGGCGATGCGAGCGCGGGACGGAAAGCGCGTCTATCCCGTCCTTATTTGCGAGATGCGAGATACGCTTCACGAGATACGAACGGCGAAGAGTAGGCCGCTACTCTTTCACCGTAAAATGGACGCTCCGGTTCTTCTGCATGCACTCGTTCGTATGTTCAAAACACAGCGGGCGATCCTTCCCGTAGCTCGTCGTCTTGAGGTCGACGGACAACCCCAGATGTTGAAGGTAGGTCTTCACATTTCTGGCCCGGCGTTCACCCAAGACAAGATTGTAGGCGGATGTTCCGATTTCATCGCCGCGGCCTTCGAGCACGATGTGCGCGATACCGTTGCTCTTCAACTGTCTCGCATTCGCTTCCAATACCGGTAACGCGTCGGCGCGGAGGCTGTCCTGGTCGAAATCGAACAGCACATCCATCAGCAAGTCCTTGCCCGATTCGGCCTCGTGTTTGGCTGACAATTCGGAGCGGTCAGGGTTGACGCTGCGAGCCGGCGCCTCCTTGATGGTCTGCTCCTTGATTCGTTCTTCTCCTGCCCTCCCTTCCTGACCGGTTCCCGATCCGGATAGGGCTGAGCAGCCTTGCATCACGAGCACGGCCAGAATCGGTGCGCCGACAACCCATAACATTCGATCTTGTCGCATAGATCCCCTTTCTTCTTCGGATAATAAAGTGCGTAAAAAATTCTATAACGATGCGGCCAAGGCGGTCATCCGGTTGTACACCTGGATTACATTCTTCGACGGTTCCCACTTAAGCAGTGCCAACGTATCATCGACATAGTGCGGCGTTCGCATACCGTTCAGGACACAGGTGACGCCGGGCGTCCAGGCAAGAATCCAGAGTGCCTTGCGTGAGAGCGTGCTCCGGCGACGCGCTTCCGGCAAGAGCGGGTCGAGCGCGTGCGCTATCGCAGTTGTGCGCGCGCGGCTGCGTTCGGTCGCTTCACGCCGCATTCCACGGAGCAGGGTAAGCAGTTCAGGCACATACCGCTCGCGCCAAGCCTCCCATCGTTCCGATGGTTCTCCGGTCAAGTGGCGTGAAAGGGTCTGTATTGCCTGATTGACTTGTGGGGCAATCATCTGGCGCTCAAGTTGTTCCCAATGCTCCAGGCCTTGGATCTGTGGACGTACCCTCTGCAACTCTTGAGACCAATTGAAAAACTCGGCCGGCGCGGTTTCTTGCTTGGCTTGCTGCATAGCCGGCGCAATCGAATCCCGGTATTCTTGTTCAAGTGTGCCGACAGCGTCAAGCTGCCGGACGACATCGATCGGCGCATCTTCAAGGGGCAGGTCCGCCAGGCGCACGATGCCACTATGTGGAGCGGGCATGGCGTTCAAGGGGCGATTCACCAACACAGCGACCCCCGCTTGTTGCGCATACTCCAGCACGGTCTGCCGGCCGGCGGCGCCTGTGTTGGCCGTCAATGCGGCTCCTGACTCAAACAGATTCATCGGCAATTGCAGGACGCGGAAGTGATGGGTTTCCAAGCCTGCCGATCTGGCAGCGGCTTGCGCTGCTTCAACCATGGAGGCGAGCGAGGTGGCTTCCGGACTTTCGGCCGGAGCGGTCACGGTATTGGATGAGACGCCGTAGTACTGGAGCCGCCCCGCCGCCACTTGCGATTCGAAATAGGTGAAGGCCTGCTCAAGGCGGTTATAGAATCGCGCGCGAAGCGCGGCCAGGTCCTTCTCGCCGCGGTGCGTGGCTTCCGATAAAAAGTATTCCGGGTTGTGCAGAAGACAGACATCCAACGTGAGCAGACCGAGGCGGTCTAAGGATAGCGCCAATTGATCCGCCAGGAATTCCGGATGAATGCAGTGCCAGATGCCGTCTCCGTACTTGACCATGTCAGGATAGGGACGTCCGGAGCGTTCTCTGGCTTCGGCCAGTTTCAAATTCTCTCCCTGCACGTAGCCGATCTTGGAGACGACGACGACTTCTTCGCGACGGAGTTCGCCCGAGGCGATCAGTTCCGCGAGCACAGTCCCGACGGCACGTTCGCTGTCACCATCCATGTAATTCGTCGAGGTGTCGATCACGTTGCAAGAGGCCCGCAAGGCTTTCTTGAGCGCCTCTCGATGGTCGGCCTCTTGAGTATGCACACGGTAGGTGCCGAATCCCACGCGCGTCGTGGTCAGTCCGGTGGCGCCGAACGAGGTGAACCCGCTTGCCAGCGCGGCATCGCCGGCCAGGCCGATCATGCGCGCCGCATAGGCGGCGGTGCCCTGGACCGTCGCACGGCTGGAGAGCTGCGTGCCCCGCAGCATTCTCGGTTCGCCGCCTTGCGGCGCACTCGTCTGCAATGCGTCCGCTATCGCGCGTGGGTCGGTAATCGGCTGCCGGCAGCTGAAGTTTCGACAGATGTAGAGCGCGGGTTGCCCGTCAACCGGTTGCTTCCCTTCCAGGAGAGGCGAGGATGAGGGTGTGCCCGGCGCGGTTGTTGCTATGATGCGATTGGGAAGGTACTGGTCCGCGACTGCTCGACGAAGGGCGCGGAGTCCTTCCTGTGTCTCGTCGCCGACAAAGGCCAGTTCAAGCGGCCCCTCCGTCAGAAAATCCACCAGCGCCAGGGTTTTGGCAAAGGCCCTCGGGTAACGGGCGATCTGCCGCCCGTAGGCCCGTACTGCACCGATCGCCGCTTCACGCCAGGCTTGCCGGTCGAAATGAAAAGAAAGCCGGGCTAAGGCCGATGCGGCCACGGCATTGGCGCTGGGGGTGGCGCCATCGGAGCCTTCGCGGGCTCGGAGAATGAGCGACTCATGGTGCGTTGCCGTGGTAAAGAAGCCGCCCTGTGCCTCATCCAAAAAGTCGGTCATCAGGAAGCCGGCCAGCCGCGCCGCCGCATGGAGGTACGCCTCGGAGGCCCCAGCCTCGTAGAGATCCAGTAGCCCCTCTGCCAGGAAGGCGTAGTCTTCGAGGTAGGCTGCGAGATGCGCGCGTCCGGCCCGCGATGTCCGCAATAACCGGCCGTCGGGCCGCGCATGGGTCTGAAGCAGGAAGTCGGCGGTTCGTTGAGCCGCCTCGCGGTAGCGATCTTCTCCGAACACCCTGGCGGCTTCGGCCATGGCCGACAGCATCATGCCGTTCCACGCCGTGATCACCTTGTCGTCCAGTCCGGGAGGGATCCGCTGCTGCCGCGCCCGATACAGCGCGGGTTTTGCGCGGGCGGCTGTTTCCAAGAGTTCATCGGTCGTCAGATCGATGTGCCGGGCGATTTCTTCGATGGGGCGCAGGCGATTTGGAATGTTCGTATGTTCCCAGTTGCCGGCATCGGTGATGTCGTAGAGTGCGCAGAACCGTCGGGCTTCTTCCTCGTCGTTCAGCGCGGCTCGCACGTCGGCCGGCGTCCAGACGAAGAATTTCCCCTCGACGCCTTCGGAGTCGGCATCCGTCGCGGAATAAAATCCGCCCGCCGGTCCGGTCATTTCCCTGAGCACATAATCCAGCGTGTCGGTTGCCACTTGCCGGTAGAGGGGGTTTTTCGTGACCTGATAGGCTTCGACGTAGACACGGGCCAGGAGCGCATTATCGTAGAGCATCTTCTCGAAATGCGGCACGAGCCAGCGCGCATCGGTCGAATAGCGGGCGAATCCTCCGCCGATATGGTCATAGATTCCCCCCGCCGCCATCATGTCGAGGGTTTTGGTGACCATGGTGAGGGCCTGTTTGTCTCCCGATCGCCGGTGACAGCGAAGCAGCAACGAGAGTCCGGCTGCCGGCGGAAACTTGGGCGCGGCGCCGAAGCCGCCGTAGGTCTTATCGAATTCGCGGGTGAACTGTGCGACGGCCTCTTCCAGCGCCGATTCGCTGACCGAGATCGGGGAAGGGATACGGCCGGCGTCGTTCAACCGCGCCGTCATGTCCTTCGCCTGGGCGTGAATGCCTGCGGCGTCAGTTCGCCAATAGTCGGCGATCTTTTTCAGCAGTGTGCCGAACCCCGGTCTGCCCCACCGGTCTTCAGGGGGAAAGTAGGTGCCGGCGAAAAACGGTTGTTGCTCAGGCGTCAGGAAGACGGTCATGGGCCAGCCGCCCTGGCCGTTATTCATGGCTACTGTGGCCTGCATGTAGATTTCATCCAGGTCAGGCCGTTCTTCCCGATCGACCTTGATGCAGACGAAGTCACGGTTCATCAATTCGGCGGTCGCGTCGTTCTCGAACGATTCCCGTTCCATGACGTGGCACCAGTGGCAGGCTGAATAGCCGATCGAGAGTAAGATGGGCCGGTTCTTATCCTTGGCCGCCTGCAATGCTTCCGGTCCCCAGGGATACCAATCAACGGGGTTATAGGCATGTTGAAGCAGATAGGGGCTGGTTTCGTGGATCAGACGGTTCGGGGGTCTCGTGCCAGCCGATGACGACATGGGAGCACCCTAGCATCGGAGCGAGAACAGCGTCAACGGAGCGTGTTCCGTGAGGCGTGAAACGTGAGGGGTGAGGGGTAAGGAGTGCATGGGAGAGTTTCCATTCGGAGGGCTCCCTGGGTTTGGTTGTAGTGGCCATCGCAAGAGCTGAAGGTCTATGGGTAGCGTAATGCTGAATTGTGAATGTTGAGTGATGAGTTGAAGGCACTCGAATGCAATGTACCATTCGTTATTGTCCGCACCCCTCGCGCCTCACCCCTTACCCCTCACCGAGATACAAGTCTATGGTAGGCTAGGCCATAAGAATAGAAGAGGACGCCAGCACACATGAACGACACCGGGCCCTATTCCAATTACCGTCTGACTGTCCGGCTGGAGCTCGCGAATAAGCCGGGCGTCTTTGCCCGCGTGGCGGCGCTGCTGGCCGAAGAACAAGCCAATCTCGGCGCCGTCGACATCGTCTCGGCAACGAAAACGTGCATGATCCGGGACGTGACTTTCGACGCGCAGAGCGAGGCGCATGGCAAGAAGGTACTGGCTCGGCTTGCTGCGCTATCCGACGTCACAGTGCTCTCGGCCTCCGATCGTATTTTTCTGCTGCATCTCGGCGGGAAAATTCGGGTGGAGGGGAAGATTGCGATCAGTACACGGAACGTCCTCTCGATGGTCTACACCCCCGGTGTCGGTCGTGTTGCCCAAGCCATCGCGCAAGACAAGTCCAAAGCCTATGTGTTCACCAGCAAAAGCAACAGTGTGGCGATCGTCACGGACGGGTCGGCGGTGTTGGGGTTGGGTAACCTCGGCCCGGAAGCGGCGCTGCCTGTGATGGAAGGCAAAGCAATGCTGTTCAAAGAACTGGCCGGCATCGACGCCTGGCCGCTTTGCCTCAATACGCAGGACCCGGATGCGATCGTGCGGATTGTGCAAGGGATCGCGCCGGGATTCGGCGCCATCAATCTGGAAGATATCGGCGCGCCCCGCTGTTTCGAGATTGAGCGGCGGCTGAAACAATCGCTCGATGTGCCGGTCATGCATGACGATCAACATGGGACGGCCGTCGTCATCCTGGCGGCCCTCACGAATGCACTACGGGTGGTCGGGAAACGGATGGAGCAGGTGCGCGTTGTCGTCAACGGGCTCGGCGCGGCGGGGACGGCCTGCTGCCGAATGTTGCTGGCGGCCGGCGTGTCGCATCTGCTGGGTTGCGATAAGGAAGGTATCATCTTGTACGGTGAGGCTGAGCAATTGCGGGCCTGCCGGGCCGATCTGGCTGCTTGTCTTACTCCGGACAATCCGAGAGGGACGCTGCGTGACGCGCTGAAAGGCGCCGATGTCTTCATCGGCCTGTCGGTCGGAAATATTCTGAGCGCGGAGGATCTCGATGCGATGGCTACGGACCGGATCGTCTTCGCGATGGCGAATCCGGACCCGGAGGTCTCGCCGGATCTGGCCGCGTCACACTGCCGTGTCTTTGCCACCGGACGATCGGATTATCCCAACCAGATCAATAATGCGCTCGCGTTTCCAGGCATCTTCCGAGGAGCGCTCGATGTGCAGGCCGCCGAGATCAATGAGACGATGAAGTTGGCTGCCGCCGATGCCTTGGCTCATACGATCCCTGAAGGCGCGGTGAGTGAGGATTACATTATTCCCAGCCTCTTCGACAAAACAGTCGTTCCCAACGTGGCCCAAGCTGTCGCCGCCGCTGCCCGAGACACAGGCGTCGCGCGCCGTCGGAACAAAGGGGACGGAAGGGGTGAGAGGACGTGAGGCGTCAGGCGGGTCCCGAAGCCCCTTCTGGCTCTAAATCCCACTGTGGTACAATGCGCGCCTCTTATCAGCGGACGAGCTATGCCTTTTTCTACGAGCAAGTACATCAAGTTCCGCCAGGGAATGCAGACGCGCATCGGGTCGCTGCGCTCCAAAACGGAAGACAGTTTGGAGCTTGCCGTCGACGTGATGATGGAAGAGCGGGTGGACAGTTTTTTCCGCGTCGAACAGGGGCTTGAAGAGGTGATCCGATCGCTGATTGAGATTGAAGAGGAGTTGGAAGTCATTCGCGATTTGTCCGGCGCGATGCGTCTCGAATCGCGGCTGGAGTTCGTCGAAGATCGCTGGGATGAGTTCGATAGCGAAATTCGTGAACGGCCCAGGCGGCGGCGCAAGAAGATCAGTCTGGCCGACATGTTGAAGGCTGCCAGCGGGGGAGGCGGGACCCTCTCGGAGAATCCGGGCGGGGTGAACAACGCCATGGACGCCTATGCCATCATGGGCGTGGAGTTCGGCAGTTCCCTGGCCGATGTGACGGCCGCCTTTCGGATCAAGGCCAAACAGCTGCATCCCGACGCCAACAACGGCGACCGCAGCGCTGAGCCGGAACTCCGGCGCATGCTGGAGGCGTATCAGTTTCTCAAAGAATATCTCAGTTTGAGCAATACCGAACCCATGCGTCCGCCGGATCGGCCCTACAGCCCCGCAGAATAGATCTAACAGGATGCTGAAAAAGTCCGCCAGCCGCGTTCTCGCATCGCTCAGAGGCTCAACGTACCGAAGCGTACGCCTCGCCTCTTCGCTCGCTGCGGCCTTGCTGGACGGCCATTTTGAGCATCCTGAGGTGAACGGAGTCTGCATTCCATCTGTAATATTTCCACGCTATTTTATGTTTACGCCTTGTTTTTTGGGAGGTTGTTAGTGCTTCATGACGACACCGCTGCACTATATTACGAATCCCACGGCGCTCGGTGAATTCTGCGACCGGCTCAAAGATAGCCCGCGTTTGGCGATCGACACCGAGTTCGTCGGCGAAGACAGCTTCGTTCCTAAACTTGAACTCATTCAGGTTGCCACAGATAATGCGGCGGCAGTCATCGATTTTCCCGCGGTGCAGGCCGCCGGATCGCTGGATGCCTTCTGGGAGGTGGTGTGCAACCCGGCGATCCAAAAAATCGTGCATGCCGGCCGGCAGGATTTGGATCTCTGTGCGGTCCATGCCGGGCGAATTCCCAAGCCGTTTTTCGATACGCAGATCGCCGCGGCCATGGTCGGATATGGGCCACAAGTGGCGTATGCCAACCTGGTTCTGCGGGTCCACGGCATGCGGTTGGACAAGGCCCATACGTTCACCAATTGGAGTGCCCGTCCGCTGTCGCAGGAGCAATTGGCCTACGCGCTCGAAGACGTGACCTTTCTGCTCGCCATTCATGACCATCTGCATGCGCGCCTGTCAAAGTTCGGCCGGCTTGATTGGGTCGATGAGGAGTTTGCCCGTTTAGAAGACGCTGTGGGGGACACACGCCGGGAGCCCCAGGAACGCTACCAGCGCGTGAGAGGGTGGGACCAGCTCAAGCCAAAATCAGCCGCCGTTCTTCGGGAGTTGGCTTCCTGGCGTGAAGGAGAGGCCAAGCGACGCAATGTTCCACGAGGCCGGGTGATGCGGGACGAAGTGTTGCTCCAGTTGGCGCGGCATCCTCCGCGCCACATCCAAGAGTTGCGCGTGGTGCGCGGTCTGCATGGATCGGAAGCGGATCGCAACGGCGAGGCGCTGCTGGAGATTATCCGCACTGCGCTCGCGCTCCCTCCATCGGCCTGGCCCGAGGTTCCGAAAGACCGGAAGCCTGAACCGGAGTCCGTCGGTTTGGTCGAACTGCTGCAGGCGGTGCTGAAGGCGCGCGCCACAGAAGCGGAGATTGCGCCGACCCTGTTGGCGACGACGGCGGATCTGCAGGCATTGGTCGATGCCAAGGCGAATCGTGAGACGCTCGATCTTCCGATTTTGAAAGGCTGGCGGCGTCTGTTGCTGGGAGAACTGCTCCTCGATGTGTTGGATGGAAAACTTGCTCTCATGGTCGATCCCAAGTCCGGGACCATTACCTGGTCGCCACCATCGATGCAGACAGATCTCTAAGACACCCTGGCCCTTCCTCCTGTCCAAAAGAGGACAGAAATACAGCCTGCTTTCCCGTAAGCCTTCAGGGCACACTCTAACCAATTGAAAAACCTCATGGTATCCCACTGAATTTTAGGAAAACTCCGTGAATGTTGGTATGGTTCTCGCTTCCGTTGACCTGGAATCAGACGGTGGCCAGCCCCTATGTCCTTATTGAAAAAATCGTTGCTCGATTTCTTGATCCCGGGCGGGATCATTTTTTTGGCTGCTCTCGGATTTCTCCGGCCCCATGGTTTGCCTCCATTGGTTCAAGGACCGGTCCATGCGTTTCCCGTCATCGTGTTGGTATTTGGGTTATTCTTCGGGTGGTATCTCTCCAGCAGCCGCCTCATCCTGTCGCTCATCGTGTTGGTCATGGCCGATCGTAGCATCATCCTGTCTTCGCCGGCCGATCCTGCATCGCCGGGCTACGTGACGTTTTCTGCTGCTGCGCTTCTGTTACCGCTGAATCTCATGGCGTTTTCCATCATCAAGGAAGAGGCCATGGCGACCTGGCGCGGAGTCCTGCGTCTGGGACCGGTCCTGATCCAGCCCTTTCTGGTGTGGTGGCTCTTTCAGCCGGAACAGGCCGGTATTGCGCAATCGCTTCAGCAGCCTCTGGTTCCGGTCATGAGAGGAAGCTGGACGGCGATTCCTCAATTGGCGCTCCTGGCCTATGCCGGCGCGGTGCTCTTGATCGGTACACGATTCATCTTGCGGAACAACCCACTCGACAGCGGCACGTTCTGGGCCGTGATCGCCTCGTTCGTCGCCTTCCAGGGATTTCACCACGGCTGGTCGCCGACCGGATTTTTCGCGACAGCCGGTCTCATTCTCTTTGTGACACTCGTGCAAGCGTCCCATCAACAGACGTATCGCGATGACTTGACGGGAGTTCCGGGAAAACTGGCGTACGATGAAGCGGTGGCCGGTCTTGGCAAAAAGTATGTGTTGGCCGTAGTGGGGATCGATCAATTGAAGCAATATGGCAATCAGCACGGCAAACCGGTGAGCGAGCAAGTACTGTGTCTGGTGGCGCCAAAAATCCTGGCGGCGGCCGGCGCCGGCAAGGTGTTTCGCCTGGCAGGCGAGGAGTTTACGGTCTTATTTCCAAAGAAAGCGGCAACGGAAACCTTGGTCGATCTTGGGGCGATTCGCAAGGCGGTGGAAGCGACCGCGCTCTATTTACGAGGCCGCGATGTGGTCCGGGAAGGCGTGGGCACGAAATCTACGGATCAGGCGCTCACGGTCACTGCGAGCATCGGCCTCGCGGAAGCGGGAGGGGCCAAGTCGTCGCTCGATCTGGTCACAAAGTCCGCGTATCGGGCCCTCTATGAGGCCAAAGGAGAGGGCGGAAATCGCGTGAAACGAGGGGCGGTTTCAGCCGATGTCCCGAAAGCAGCTCCCGCTGGAGCAGGGCATATCGTTGCCTATAGCGAATACGAACAGTGACCGCACGTTACAGCAGTTTCTCAAGAGACTCCGCCGGCCTGGCCAGCATGGCCTGCTCGCCTTTTTCCACAATCGGCCGTTGAATCAAATCCGGGTGTTTCACCATCAGGTCGAGCAGCTCGTCGTCCGATAAGGGCTTCTTGGCCAGCCCCAGTTCCTTGTAGATGTCTTCCTTCGTGCGCAGCACGTCTTTGGGAGACAGCCCGGCCTTTTTCAAGAGACTTTTCAGCTGCCCTTTGGTGAAGGGCTGCTCATAATAGTTGACCGCCTTGAAGGGTGTTCCACTCTCCTTCAACAGTCGCACTGCCTCGCGGCAGGTAGAACAGGTGGGTTTCTGATAGATCGTAATGTCGGCCATAGAGACTCCTTGGTGATCGGTCTGCCTTGACGATTTTTTTCACGCTGTGCTAGGTCTTATAGGCATGTGTGTTCGCGGGATCGGTGTATGCCGTTAGCAGGAACAAGTTCGTCCGGTCAGTATTCTTGCGCCACTGCGTCCCAGCATACGCTGAAAGATCTCCGCATCAAGCGAAAAGGCCAGCCGGTCGTGGTGCTTGGCCATCTGCTGGATCGCAAAGGGCAGGAAGCGGCCTTCGAAGTCTTCAACGACCGGATCGCCCTCGTCAAGTTCAGCGACGGTGGATTGTTGGGCTACGACCCGATCGAACTCCTGCTCCCTACCGAGATCGACGACAAGGGGATCGCCTATTTTGAAATCCGTCCCTGCCGTACTTGCCAAGTGTTATTTCCCCTCACTTTTGAAGAGGCTGAGTCGGACGAGGAACCGAGTCAATGCTTCGGCTGCCGCAGCTAGTCCGCAAACGGGGCCAGTTCCAGTGCTTTTCTCAGCAAGCAATCTCCCGCAAAGCCCTGCAGCGTCATCGGCAACATGGCGCTATCGATGACGCGCACTGAGATGACGCGGAACCCCTCCGGGACTTTCTGTCCCTCCAGTTTCATTGCGTGGCAGATTTCCAGCTTTTTCCAGATCAGATTGGCCAGGATCTGGTCTGATGCCAGCAGTTTGAGGTCCATCACCGTTCCTTCGATCGCCACTTTCGCCGGTATCCGTGCCATATCTTTTGGCATCTCGCTGACGACGGCGAACGCGATCGTGTCGTCATCGGCTAAGACGAACGGCGGCCCATCAATCCCGGCGATTGGCGCGAGCAGACACCACAGGCTGAGAGCCGCTCGTATTGCACAATGCGATGAAGCCGTAGAGGTCGGCGGCGCATGCATGGTTCCCTTCTTTCTTGCGGATCAGTATGCCAAGCACGATGGTCCATTTCAAGGATGGCGCAGCCATTGTTGTTCCGTTCATGATAGTCTACTGACAGAACGGATACCCTAGTCACGCTTTCAAGCGGCTGCGGAAAAACTCGGTGTATCCATAATATGCTAGTGAAGTCTAAACTACGGCACTGATGCCACGATAACCACAGGATGCTCAAAAAGGCCATCCAGCAAGGCCGCAGCGAGTGAAGAGGCGAGGAGGTACATACCAAGCTTCGCTTGAACCGCTCGCTTCGATCAGATGCGAGCGGATAGGTCCTTACCTCCGCTGGGCTCATGACGTTGAGTCTCTGAGCGATGTGAGAACGACGCTGGGGGACTTTTTCAGCATCCTGCTAGAGAGGTACGATCATGCCCCATGATTTCATGCCCGGACTAGCCGGCGTTCCTGCTGCCACGTCTTCGATCAGCGACGTCGACGGGCAACGAGGCATTCTTGAGTATCGTGGCATCAGGGTGGAGGAACTCTGCGCGAAATCATCCTATCTCGAAACTGCGTATCTATTGCTCTTCGGGCACTTGCCGACGCCGGGTGAGTTGCAGCGATGGACGAACGACGTCACGCATCATCGGCGCATCAAATTCCGCATCACCGACTTGATGAAATGTCTGCCTGAACAGGGGCATGCCATGGACGCGCTGCAAGCGGCAGTGGCGGCGCTGGGCATGTTCTATCCGGGCCGAAACGTGAAGGATGTTGAGAATAACTATTGGAGCGCCGTGCGTTTGGTCGCGAAGCTGCCGACCATTGTGGCAGCCTGGGCCAGGCTGCGGTATGGCGATGCGCCGATTTCGCCGCGAGACGACCTGGGGTTCAGCGAGAATTTTTTCTACATGCTGACCGAGTCGGTGCCCCATCCGTTATGGGCGGAGATTTTCGACGATTGCCTCATTCTTCATGCCGAGCACACGATGAACGCGTCCACGTTTACAGGACTGGTGACGGCCTCGACGCTGGCCGATCCCTATACGGTCGTCGCCTCGTCCATCGGGGCCCTCAAGGGTCCTCTGCACGGGGGCGCAAACGAAGAAGTCGTTGTGATGCTCAAGGAGATCGGCACGGCGGACAAGGCGCGGTCGTATGTCGAAGGTGTGTTGAGCAACAAGAAGAAGCTCATGGGATTCGGACATCGCGTGTACAAGGTCAAAGATCCCCGCGCCACCGTGCTCCAAGGTCTCTGTCAGAGTCTCTTCAAAGAATGCGGGAGTTCACCGCTCTATGAAGTCGCCCTGGAGGTCGAACGAGCGGCAGGGGAGTTGCTCAAGGGAAAGGGCATCCATCCCAACGTCGATTTCTATTCGGGCATTATCTACGACAAGATGGGCATCGAGGTCGATCTCTTTACCCCGCTCTTTGCCATGGCGCGGGTGTCCGGCTGGCTTGCCCATTGGCTTGAACAGCTGCGGGAAAACAAGTTGTTCCGTCCGGATCAAATCTATTCCGGCGAGCACAACCGGCCCTATGTGCCGCTGGCGCAGCGATAGTCTGCATCGCTGACGATGCTCGAACGATTTCGTAGCGAACCAGCATGAATTAGACGGGATTGCTGTCCTCTCCATTTATCCCCGTGCCCTTGACTCTGCAGGCGCCCGATTTATCTACCTTCCAAGCAGAGAGTCGGCGCAGCGCCAGTAACAGTCACTCACAAAAATGATAGCGACAACGAAGGAGGTCTCTGATGACACTCGTACGGTGGGATCCGTTCCGTGAGCTTGAGGAAATGTCCGATCGCCTGAATCGCGCGTTTGCAAGGCCTGCACTCCGCAACGGGGGCAAGGAACACTTGACCGTTGCCGACTGGGTGCCGACCGTCGATATCAGCGAAAGCGAGGGTGAGTATCTCATCAAGGCGGAATTGCCCGAGGTGAAGAAAGAGGATGTGAAAGTCTCGGTTGAGGACGGCGTGCTGACTCTCTCGGGAGAACGGCGTCAGGAGAAGGAGGAAAAGGGCAAGAGGTATCATCGGGTCGAACGGTCGTACGGAAGCTTTGTGAGGAGTTTTTCGTTGCCCGAATCGGTCGATGAGAGCGGGGTCAAGGCCCAATATACGGACGGTGTGTTGAACCTGCATCTGCCGAAGACCGAAAAGGTGAAACCGAAAGCGATCGAAGTGAAAGTGGGGTAACGAATCGTCTGCTTCATCGGTAGTCTCAAAGGCCCGCCGCTCGGCGGGCCTTTTTGTTTTCCCATACTTCCCACGCCTTTTGTGTTTCATCATGCCTCATTGAGCATTCACCCCTTACGTCTTACATTTGATCGTCATCTCCTCATGCTCTTGTACAAGCCGGGGGCCTGAGTTTATCATGGCGCCCGCAGCGGTTGAGAACCTTCATTAGGGAGTGTCGCACATGAAGACAGAGCGAAACGGGTCAACGGGGTCCACCAGAATCGAACGCGATACGATGGGAGAGCTGGCAGTTCCGTCTGATGCCTATTACGGCGTGCAGACGGCGCGCGCGATCGAGAATTTTCCGATCAGCCCGCTGCGCATGCCGCGTTCGGTCATACGGGCGATGGGCATGATCAAGCGGGCGGCGGCCGGCGTAAACCAGTCGTTGGGCCTCTTGGACAAGAAACCTGCCGATGCGATCAGAGAAGCCGCCACTGAGGTCGTGGAGGGCAAGCTTGACGCTGAATTTCCAGTCGACATTTTTCAGACCGGCTCCGGCACCTCCACGAACATGAATACCAATGAGGTCATCTCGAATCGCGCCACCGAACTCCTCGGCGGCGCGCGCGGCAGCAAGCTTGTGCATCCGAACGACCATGTGAATTTGGGCCAATCCAGCAACGACGTGATTCCCACGGCCATTCACATTGCGGCGTCGGAACTGATGCAGCAGCAGCTCCTGCCGGCGTTGACTCGCCTGCGCAAGGCGCTGGGCCGGAAAGCCAAAGAGTTCGACAAGATCGTGAAGATCGGCCGCACCCATTTACAGGACGCGACGCCTGTGCGGTTGGGGCAGGAATTCGGCGGCTATGCCCGCCAGATTGAGCTCGGCATCCAGCGGGTGAAGCGGGCGCAAGAGGCCTTGAGTGAAGTGGCGCTCGGCGGGACTGCGGTCGGCACCGGTTTGAACTGTCATCCGCAATTCTCGAAAAAAGTCATGGCCGTCATTTCGAAAGAAACCGGCTGTGCCTTCAAAGAAGCCAAGAATCATTTCGAAGCGCAATCGGCGCAGGATTCTCTGGTCGAAGCGAGCGGCGAGTTGAGGACGATCGCGGTGAGCTTGATGAAGATCGCCAACGATATTCGCTGGCTCGGATCGGGGCCACGCTGTGGGTTGGGAGAAATCAATTTGCCGGAAACGCAGCCCGGCTCCTCGATCATGCCGGGGAAGGTCAACCCCGTCATTGCCGAATCGGTCACGATGGTCTGCGCGCAGGTGATCGGCAATGACGTGACCGTGACGATTGGCGGGCAGGCGGCCAACTTTGAACTGATCGTGATGATGCCGGTGATGGCCTATAATCTGTTACAGTCCATCGAACTCCTCGCCGCGGCCTCCAACAACTTTTCCGCGAAGTGTATCGAAGGCATCAAAGCCAACGAAGAACGCTGCAAGAGCTTGATCGAAGAGAGCCTCGCCATGTGCACGGCCCTGGCGCCGGCGATCGGTTACGAAGCGGCGGCGAAACTGGCCAAGGATGCCTATAAATCAGGGAAGACCGTCCGGCAAGTGGCCAAGGAACAAAAAGTCCTGCCGGACAAGAAGCTCGCCGAACTGCTCGATCCCTGGCGCATGACCGAACCGGGCGGGCCGGTCGGAAGCGCGGGGGGCTAGGCCGTACTTCGTCGCTCGTATCTCGTGAAGCCCGCTTCGACTCAGCGAGGCCCTCGGCTTCGCCGCGAGGCGAGCGAGCGTGAAGCACAGGACGGAAAGTATCTTGCCATGTCGAATATGTTGTTTACGAGATACGCTTCACGATGAACGATCGTTTAAGTCATAGGAACTAATGATCTACAGATGGCAATTGTAGCGACTCCAACGCTCTCTGACGCGGCTCAGCTCAAAATCGTTTCCCTCATTGCAAAGGAACTCAACGCCGGAGTTCATCAGGTGGCGGCAGCGGTGGCGCTGCTCGACGAGGGCTCGACCGTTCCGTTCATTGCGCGCTATCGCAAGGAAGCGACCGGCAATCTGGACGATACGCAGCTGCGCACCCTGGAAGAGCGCCTGCTCTATCTGCGTGAGTTGGAAGCGCGGCGTGCCGCAGTATTGGCATCGATCGAAGAACAGGGGAAATTGACCGATGTTTTGCGTGCCGGCATTGAGGCGGCGGCGACGAAGCAAGCCGTGGAAGATTTGTATCTACCCTTCAAACCCAAGCGCCGGACTCGCGCTCAGATTGCGCGCGAGGCAGGCCTGGAACCGTTGGCCGATGGCCTCCTGGCCGATCCAACCGTGAATCCTGAGCAAGAGGCGCTCAAATATATTCGTGTGGTCCCTGCTGCCGAAGGGATCGAGGCGATCAATGTGCCCGATGCCAAAACGGCGTTGGAGGGAGCCCGCGATATTCTCATGGAGCGGTTTGCCGAAACGGCCGACCTGCTGGCTGCGCTGCGGACGCGGCTGTGGGAGCAGGGGGTGTTGACCTCGACGGTGATGAAAGACAAGGAGCAGGCTGAAGAGGAGAAGTTCCGCGATTACTATGCCTATACGGAGACGATCAAGACCATCCCGTCGCATCGGGCGCTCGCGCTTTTCCGGGGCCGTACGCTCGGTGTCTTGAAGCTGGAACTGGGCCTGGGAGAAACGCTCGACGCGGTCGTCCCGCATCCCTGTGTGTCGATGATCGCGGCTCACGCGGGCATTCAGGACCGAGGCCGTCCGGCCGACAAGTGGCTGGCCGCGATGTGCGACTGGACGTGGCGCGTGAAGATCCACTCGCAGCTCAATATTGAACTGCTGGTGCAATTGCGTGAAGCGGCAGAAGCCGAGGCGATCAAGATTTTTGCCCGCAATCTCCATGAGCTGCTATTGGCGGCGCCGGCCGGCCCTAAAGCCGTGCTCGGCCTGGATCCCGGCATTCGCACCGGTTGTAAAGTGGCGGTGGTCGATGCAACCGGCAAATTGTTGGACACGGCGACGATCTACCCGCACCAGCCGCGCAACGACTGGCAGGGCTCGCTGGAAACGCTGGTGCGGCTTGTCATTCAGCATGGCGTGGAATTGATTTCGATCGGCAACGGAACGGCGAGCCGGGAGACGGACAAGTTGGCGGTCGAGGTCATCAAGATGGTCGCGGCTCACAAGCCGAAACAGAAGATTGCAAAAATTGTGGTCAGCGAAGCAGGGGCATCGGTCTATTCGGCTTCGGCCTTTGCCGCGGCGGAATTTCCACAGTTGGATGTGAGTGTGCGGGGCGCGGTGTCCATTGCCAGACGATTGCAGGACCCGCTGGCCGAGCTGGTCAAGATCGAGCCGAAGGCGATCGGGGTGGGCCAATATCAGCATGACGTGAATCAGCGGGCCTTGGCGCGGTCGCTCGATGCCACGGTCGAAGATTGCGTGAATGCCGTCGGTGTGAACGTGAATACCGCCTCGGCGCCCTTGTTGGAACGGGTGTCGGGTCTGAACAAGGCGCTGGCCAAGAATATTGTGGACTATCGGGATGCAAACGGGCCCTTTCCAAACCGGACGGCGATCCGGAACGTGCCGCGTCTTGGTGAGAAAACCTTCGAGCAGGCGGCGGGGTTTTTGCGCATTCCTGACGGCGATAATCCCTTGGATCGGTCTGCCGTTCATCCGGAGGCCTATCCGGTGGTCGAACGCATTCTGGCGCGGCTAGGGACCGGGATTGCCGAGGTGATGCGGCAGCCGGCTGGTTTGAAGGGGTTGTCGCCTGCCGACTTTACCGACGAGAAGTTCGGGGTGCCGACGGTGCGGGATATTCTTGCAGAGCTGGAAAAGCCGGGCCGCGACCCGCGTCCGGAATTCAAGACGGCGACCTTCCGGGAGGGAGTGGAATCCCTGAGTGATTTACACCCCGGCATGGTGTTAGAGGGAGTGGTGACGAATGTGGCGGCGTTCGGCGCCTTCGTCGATGTCGGCGTCCATCAGGACGGGCTTGTCCATGTGTCGGCGTTGGCGAATAAGTTTGTGAAAGATCCGCACGAAGTGGTCAAGCCCGGGCAGGTCGTCAAGGTGAAGGTGCTCGATGTGGATCTCAAGCGCCAGCGCATTTCACTGACGATGCGGATCGATGATGCAGCCGGACGTCCGGCTGCTCCAATACAGTCCGGGAGTGTGGCAGCTCACGACTCACGCGGGCGTGGACAGTCGGCATCCGGCCAGGCGGCGGCACGCGCGCCCCAGCCGATCGGTGCGATGGCGATGGCGTTGGCGAAAGCCAGACAAAAGTCATAAAGAAGATCCACCGCAGATCGGAATTGGGCTGGAATCTTCCCGCTGTTGCCTCAGGCCGGCAAGTCGATATACTGACGCATGATGGATTCCGTCGGCCATCCTCGCTCCTCCGCAATCTATCTTCTGATTATGTTCGTCGTAGTTGCTCTAACAGGCTGCGCCACGATAGGGCATCAACCGGCACAGGATGAAGTCAATGTGATGGTACCCACGACGGGAACGCGCGGAGAGATCTGCTGTGCCATGGCCAATGGGATACCGAAGCAAGAGGCATTGGTACAAACGGCCGTCGGACTTCTCGGTCGGAATCGAGTCGAAGTGGGGGGGCGGCACTATACCCCGGATTGTTCGGGGCTCGTCCGGGGCCTGTACGCCACTCAACGTGTCGATTTGTACGATGGATTGGGCGAACTGGACGGCGGCAACGGCGTCGGACGCATCTTCACCCATGTCGTGGAGCATGGGCGGATTCACTATGGCCCGACCGTTCATCCGGGGGATTTAGTATTTTTTCACAACACTTGGGATTTCAATCGTGACGGCTTGCCCAACGATCCGCTCACGCACGTGGGCATAGTGGAGCAGGTAGAGCGCGACGGGACGGTGATCTTCGTGAGCTGGGTATCGGCGGGGGTCGAACGCTATCGGATGAATCTACGTCGGCCGGACATGCACAAGACCGCAGACGGGCGTGTCATCAACGATTACATGCGTCGGAAAAGCTCGGGTGATCATCAAGCCACCCGGTATCTGACAGGGCAACTCTTCGCCGCCTTCGGGACAGTGTTACGGTAGGCGGTCAGCCGGCCTGTCCGATACTGCCACGACAATCTTGAAGAGATCTCTTGCCCCCCTAGTTTGACTTAATAAGCGAGTCTAGTTTTGTCACATCATCCCGATTCAAAAGATCCTTAATTGCATCTGCGGGAACGATCGTGGCCAGGCCAGAATTTTCTTCAAAGGTTACGCGTGGCCTTTTTGTTTGCTGGCTAAATGCTGTGTCGATGTATGAACGAAATCCTGAAACCAGCCCGACTAGGAGTTCTTCGTTGATGAATGGTGAGGTGAGCAAGCCGTTTCCCTTTATCTTGATAGGAGGCTTATAGAGAGCAGGACCTCCACTATTGCCAGGAAATACGAAGGCATCGGCAAGCAATTCAACTTTATCCGAACGAGCTACCATCCCTTTTCTTACAATCGGGTTTGGATTTTCTTTCGAGCGTAATCCCATAGGAAATCCAAGGATAAGGAGGTCAGCACCTGTCTGAAGTGTCTTTCTTGGGATGAACTTGTCTTGCGGAATGGATCTAAACTTTGAGGTCGTTTTCCATTCCAAGAAACGACAAGCTACGTCATCGGTTGTCGATAAGAACCACTTTCCAAAACCGTTCTGCTCAAGCTGAACGTCGTGCAGCAAGTAAGCAGGTCCTTCCTGTTGATTTATTCGATACAGGAGATTCTGTTTTGCTGGCCCAGTGGAGGTTGCTGCGGCGGCTACTACATGTTTCGCAGTAATGAGGGCCAAATGCTTGTTCGTCGTTTCGACGATGAAGCCTGTTCCAATTGGTTCTGGTACGAGAGATACTTTTCCATCTGAATTCTGAACAATAGAGCCGTCAGGGTTGAGTTGTGGTTGAAGCTGTTCAATGGAAACAACAGTATCAAGCCACTGCTCGTTAAACATGGATGTTTTGCCCACTTCCTGTTCCCCGGCAATGACATTGCCGGCATGGAGGATCAGAGCGACGCTAGCTAGAATGACACCAGTTGAAATCTGTAAATTCATGGTTGCTCCTACTCCTCGCACCCCCAGGAGAGCGAGGCGTGATACTAACTAGAGATCACACTCGCTCAGAGGGAATCCCGCCACACTGGTCACTGCTTTTTGCTCCACCAATCTGTGTAGAGTTCTGTTGCTGTCATGAACTGGTGCGACTCTTGTGGCATCAGGGGAAGGTGATGTGCCCACAACTGCGACGGAGACGGATGTTAGAGGGAAGGATTCAAAAAGACAAGGTGGCTCAGCCGGCCATGAGGCTCAATTCCTCGATACGTGAATGGGCTGGGGCGAGCTTCTTGATGGTCACGTAGAGAAGAGGCTGATTCTGGGAGGCCTGCTCCTTGCCGACACGTATACTCCACGTATTGAAGTCCTTATCCCCTTCGAGCAGGAGGATCATCTGAGCATTCTCAGGAATCTTGTCGGTAAATTCAGGATGCTCTCTGAGGTACCGATCAAACTCCATGCCGAGGAGACTGTTCTGAGACTCAAGGAGATTCGTGGGCCGTTCAATCGTTATCGAGACGGTAGTGCCATGGTTTCAAAACTAACACGGGGCATGTCTGTTCCCATGGGGACGAAGTTCAGCTTTTCGAATCCGATAACCTGCCCCTTGCGATCTTTCATCAAGATGACATCATTGCCGGTTTCTTCGCAGATATGTTCCTGATCCGGGTCTCCAAACCACACCGTGAGCGTGTGGCCGACCGGGTCGAAGAACAGTTTTATCTTCGTTGTCATATCTTGCGGACCATAGCCATGCTCTTGTATAGCACCCACGCAGGTTCCAGTCACGCGATCCGTCCCCTGCTTCTTCTCCCTGTGGCCGGTTTCGGAAGGGAGTCAGGGCTGGAAGGCTTTTAGGGCGTAATCAGAGCGGTGTTGGGTAACCGTGCTTGCTGAGCCAAAGAGGCTGCCGAAGGCAGTGGCGATGAATGTTCGAAGCCACACCTTGCGAAGCGATGGTGTGGCAAGTTTTCGTCGCCAAGCGGCGGCGAAGCATAGAACGGTCAACGGCGCTCTGTCGCTTCACGCAGGGAAAGCCTCTCAGCCCTGGCTTTCCGCTACACCGGCCACTCTTCTTCCTTCCACGCCATCTCCCAGAACATCCACTCATAACGTGAGCTGATGATGAAGGATTCTTCCATGCGCCGCTTTTCGTCTGTGCCGGCAGTCTTGGCCCACTGGTCGATCTTCTTCCGCATCCATCGCTGGACTTCGGCAAACTCCGGCGAGGCATAGAGCATGAGCCAGTCTCGGTAGGGATGATTCTTGGGTGGCGGGCCTTTTCGTAACAAGTATTGCCCGACGACGCAGTAGATCCAGGCGCAGGGGAGGGCCACGACGAGAATCTCCGCCGCCGATCCGTTTTGTGCCACGGAAAGCATGTGTCTCGTGTAGGCGTAGTTTGTGGGAGCCATCGGCACGGACGACATCTGGTTGGCCGTCAGCTTCCAGCGTTTCCCGTAATTCTCATGCAGGCTGCGTTCGACCACGATGGTGTCTTCCGCCAGTTTGGCAAGGCGCAGAGCGCTCTCGGAGTCCGGCGCTTTCATGGCGCCTGCGGCGAAGACACGTGAGAGATCACCGAGAAATCTGGCGTCTTGCAAGATGTAATACTTGAATGTGTGTTCAGGCAGAGTGCCGTCGCCGAGCGCGACGACGAATGGGTGGCTCAGTTGGGCGTCCCAGATGGGTTTCGCAAGTTGTCTCAGGTGTTGTGAGAACGTCATACGGTTTCCTCGTTAAAGATGAAATGTAAGGAATGGGATTCACGGAATCGAAAGAAGGCCCCTCACGTTTTACTTTTCACGTCTCACGCGTAGGAAGCCAGGGTCTTGGTAAGCGGTTGATGCCGTCCAGCGCGGCGACTTTATAACATTCTGCCAGGGTCGGGTAGTTGAAGACCGTGTCGATGAAATAGTCGATCTTGCCGTGAAAGGCCATGACGGCCTGACCGATGTGGATCAGCTCCGTGGCTCCTTCGCCGATGGCATGGACGCCGAGCAACTCGTGGGTATGCTGATTGAATAATAGTTTCAGCATGCCGGTTTCATCGCCCATCAGCAGTCCACGGGCGATTTCTTTATAACGGGCGATGCCCACGGCATAGGGAATTTCGGCCTGCGTGAGTTCTTCTTCGTTCCGGCCCACCATGGAGATTTGCGGAATAGAGTAGACGCCGTAGGGCAATAAGGAATTATCGGTGCGGTCAGGATGGCCGAAGGCATGGCAAGAAGCGTGGCGGCCCTGTTGCATCGAGGTGGACGCCAGGGCCGGAAATCCGATGACATCACCAGCCGCATAGATATGTGGAGCGGCTGTCTGGAGGTGTGTGTTCACGGCGATGCGGCCTCGGCTGTCCGGTTTCAATCCGGCGGCCTCCAGGTTGAGCGCGTTGGTTGCGCCCACCCTGCCGATGGCATACATGAGCGTGGAAGTCCGGATCGGTTTGGCGTGTCGCAAACAGACCTCAATCGAATTGTCGGGCTCCTTCTTGATCGCAAGGACTTCTTCTTCGTGATAGAGGGTCACGCCGAGCGATTGCATCTGTTGCTGGAGCATATCAATGATCTCGGCATCGGCAAATTCCAACAGGCGAGGACGTTTGTCGATGAGGGTGACCGGCACTCCCAGCGCTGCGAGGATGGAGGCGTATTCTGTTCCGATCACTCCGCCGCCAACGATGACGATAGAGGTGGGAATGCGTTTAAGGGTCAGGAGCCCGTCCGTATCGATGACGGAGGTGTCGTCGAACGGGATTTCGGCCGGCCGGCTTGGCTCTGTGCCGACGGCGATGACAATGAAATCCGCCGTATGTTGTTCGATCGAGCCGTTTCGGTGTTGGATGCGGAGGCAATGCGGGTCGAAAAAACTGGCTGATCCGAAGATCATGTCGATCCGGTTCCGAGCCATCTGAGCATGGACGACCTGGATTTCGTTCTTGATGACGTGATTGGCGTGGAACGTGAGTTCCTCGATCGTAATCGAATTCTTGAGCTGGTGCGGGGCACCGTAAATGCTGCGCTGTGGAATTCCGGAAAAAAAGAGCGCGGCTTCGCGGAGGGCTTTACTCGGAATGGTGCCGGTGTTGATGCAGACGCCTCCGACCAATTCCTTCCGTTCGATCAAGCCTACTTTCTTGCCGAGCTTGGCCGCCTGTACGGCGGCCTTTTGGCCGGCCGGTCCGGTTCCTATGACGAGAAGATCGTAGTGGGCCATAGGTTCAGGGGATGGTGGAGGCTGAGGCTCAGGTTAAGGCCAAGGTTAAGAATATCATACGGTCTTATATCCTCAACCTCAACCTTAACCCGCATTATTCATGAACACTTCTGCTGCAATCGCCGATCCGCTGCTGCGACAAGCCTTTGGGCGGCGGGCTCGCCCCTCAGACCTTCGACGTACTGCACGAGTACGCCTCAGGTCCTCCGGGCTCCGCGCGCCGCTCTCGCGACGCGGCTGGGCGATTTCGCGACGAACTGTCATGAATAATACGGGTTAGCCCGTTTTGGTGTCAGCTTGCCGTAATCAGCGAGCGGGCGAATCGGAACGCTTCTTCCATGTCCGGAAGCTGTGTCAGTTCAGGCGTCACTTGAAGATAACGCACGGTGTTTGTCGTGTCGACGACGATGATGGCTCTGGCCAGAATGTGCGGGCCGCCCAGGAACAATCCATAGGTCTTGCCGAACTCGCCGCCTCGATAGTCGGAGAGGAAGGTGACGTTGTCGATCTTCGCTTCCGCGGCAAACCGCTTTTGAGCGAAGGGGGTATCGACACTTACGGTAATAAGTTCGACCATCTTGTCGAGTCCCTTGTTTCGTTCGCTGAGATAGTGGGTCTGCTGTTCACACACCGGGGTGTCGAGCGAGGGGACCACGCTGATGATACGGATCTTTCCGGCCCCCTTCGTCTGGGTAATGTTGACCAGCGCGAGGTCGGTCTGCGCCACTTTGACGTCTCGCAGAGAGTCACCGGTCTTAATTCCGGCGCCTGACAATCCGAGCGGGCTGCCTTTGAAGAGGACGTTATTCCCTTCACCGGCGACGGCGCTGCCGTTGGCGACAGCGAGATTCTTGTATGTGTAACCGATTCCGGTGGAATCGCCCATGCCCGCGCATCCGGCGAATCCGAGCGAGAGGCCCAGTGCCGTGACGATCAATCCACGATAAGCTGTCTGCATATGGTCTCCTTTGTTGAGGTAGTGTGATGTCGTAGTCGAGAAGCCGTCATCTACTGGTGCTGAATATACTCGATCAGCGAACGGTTGACTAGGTCCGGTCGTTCCCACTGGGGTAGATGGCCGGCATGAGGGATGCGTACGAACTCGGACCTACTGATGGTACGATGAAGTTCTTCGCCCACGGCGATCGGAAAGACGCGGTCTTCTTCTCCCCAGATCACCAACGTCGGATGCGTGACGGTGCCGATGCGCAGGGCAAACCCGGATTCCCACAGCGGGAGCGCGTGTTGCGCGGCCAAGAGGGGTCCGATGAGGCCAGGCCGGCGGCGGTTGCGGTTCGCCCGTTCGACCACGGCCGGCGTCAGCAGCGCAGGGTCATGCACGATTTCACGCAGGACGGATTCTGTCATCACGCCTCCGAACAGCCGATTGCCGAGCGAGATGAGCCAAGCCGGCGCACGGGTTTCTAAGGCGCGCCGGATCGACGGGCTGGTGAGTTTCTGCATGATCTGCCGAGGGAGCCCTCCGATCAGGACGAGCTTCGCGACACGAGCGGGGTGTTCCAATGTCATTGCGATGGCGAGGCCGGCGCCCATGGAATTGCCGACCAACGTGGCGTGGGAGATTTCCAGCGCATCCATGAATCCCACAAAAAAATCCAACATTTGGTCTGGCCGGTACTCGATGTCCGGTTTGTCGGAAAGCCCGGAGCCGGGCAAATCAAGGGTGAGCACGCGGAAGTGTTTTGCCAGCGCATGCTGCTGATGCTCCCATTGCCACATCGATCCCCCGAACCCATGAATCAGGATGACCGGTGGGCCGGTTCCCACATCCAAGTAGGCGATCCGCTGCTCATGGACGGTCACGGTGTGAATCGGAATGCGTTCGAACGCTTCGAACTGCGACGGAATCGGCGAGGTCGGTGCGCAGGCCTCACACAGAAGCGTCAGCAGACAGAGGGCAAACAGGACCAGGTATGGCGGTCTGTCTGCGCGGAGGGAAGGATGCGAGGTGTGAGCGTTACTCCAGCTGGATGACCGTTTCATCCGTCTTCACATGGTCGCCTTCGGAGGCCAGGATGGCTGCCACAGTTCCGTTGATCGGTGTCGGCACGCGGCTTTCCATCTTCATCGCTTCGACGATCAGGAGAGGATCGCCGACCTTCACACGATCGCCCACTGCAACAAGGATTTTGACGACCCGGCCAGGCATGGGCGGCGCCACATCGCCCGGCTTCGACGGTCTCGGTCGCTTCGGCTTGGCGGTCTTGTCTGTGTCTAGAGACTCCGGGATGCCGGCGAGAATTTCCTGGATCGGTTCCAGAGAGACCTCTTCGAGCTTATCGTTGACACGGATATAGTAGGGTTTGCGACCATCCGTCTTCCGGCCTGAGCCGGACACCTTCACGTGGTAGGTTTCGCCGTGCACGGTTACGTTGAATTCCACCGGCGCGAGGTGGAGTTCATGGGCCACGGATGGTCCTTTGGCTGAGACGGATTCCAGCAGCGGGGGAGTCAAGTCGCCTTTCTCTCGGGCGTCAAAAAACTCTCTCGCGATCGCCGGGAACAGCGCAAAGGAGAGCTGGTCTTCAACCGACGAGGCGGAGGCTGGCAGCTCTTTCTTGTTCGCTTCAAGCTCCGGCTCAAGCCGGTCCGCGGGCCTGGTCTTGATCGGTTCTTCGTTGCCGATAGCCAGGGCCATGATCTCGCCGTCCAGCGGACCTGGGGCGCGGCCATACAAGCCGAGGAAGTAATTTTTCGTTTCGGTCGTGACGACTTTGTAGCGCTCCCCCGTCAACACATTGAGCGTGGCCTGTGTGCCGACGATCTGGCTGGTCGGCGTGACGAGCGGCGGGTAGCCCATTTCCTTTCGCACCCGCGGGACTTCCTCCAGCACTTCTTTCATCCGGTCGAGCGCGTTCTGTTCGGTCAGCTGCGCGGCGAGGTTGGAAAGCATGCCGCCGGGAATTTGCGATGTAAGAATTTCCGCGTCGACACCGGTGAAATCACTTTCAAACTGGCGGTATTTGCGGCGCACCGTCCGGAAATGCTCGGTGATCGGCAGAAAGGCCGCGAGATCCAGCCCTGTGTCGTAGGGCGTGTTTCGGAGCGACGCGACGAGGGTTTCCGTTGCCGGATGGGATGTCCCGCCCGCCAGCGGCGACATGGCGGTGTCGAGCATGTCGAGCCCGCCGAGAATGGCCATCAGCGACGACATGGAGGCCATGCCGGAGGTGTAGTGTGAGTGCAGATGGATCGGAACCTTGACGGCCGCTTTCAGCCGGCGCAGAAGGTGATAAGCATCCAGCGGCGCCAAGAGCCCGGCCATGTCTTTGATGCAAAGCGTATCCGTATCCAGGTCTTCCATCCTCTTGGCCATATCGACGAACCGGTCCAGGCTGTGTACAGGGCTGACGGTGTAGCTGATCGTGGCTTCGGCATGTTTGCCGCAGGCTTTCACTTCGCGCACGGCCCGATCCAGATTGCGCACATCGTTGAGCGCATCGAAGATGCGGAAGACATCGATGCCGTTTGTGGCAGACCGTTCGATGAACCGTTCCAGCACGTCGTCGGCATAGTGCCGGTAGCCCACCAGGTTTTGCCCACGGAGCAGCATTTGGAGCTTGGTATTGGGCATCGCGGCTCGGAGCGCGCGGAGCCGTTCCCAGGGATCTTCTTTCAAGAATCGCAGGCAGGTATCGAATGTCGCGCCGCCCCACACTTCGAGCGACCAATAGCCGACCGCGTCGAGTTTCTGCGCGATGGGCAGCATATCTTCCGTGCGCATGCGCGTGGCCAACAGCGACTGGTGCCCGTCTCGAAGCGCGACGTCGGTAATCAGCAGCGGTTTGCCGGCTGCGGGCTGGATCGTGAGTTCGTCAGAACGCCCCTTTCTGACTTTCGCTGTTTTGACGGCGGGCGCAGAGGCCGGTTTCTTCGCCGCCTGTTTTTTTCTCGATGGCCGTTTTGTTGCCATGGTGGTCGATATGCCTCGTGTGAGTTCGTAGTAGGGCTGTCCGACTATAGCCCTTCGTAGGCCGCAATGGCGGCAGAGAGCGCCAAAACCAAATCTTCCGGCTGCTCGAATTCATGGTACGTATAAAGTTCCGGGTGGGTGTCCAGGTAGGACGTATCGAAGCGCCCGGCCATGAAATCCTGTTCCTGCATGATTGTTTTCATGAAGGGGATGGTCGTTTTCACGCCACGAAGCACGTATTCTTCAAGCGAGCGCCGCATGCGGCTCACGGCCTCTTCCCACGTTCGTCCGCGCACTGTGAGTTTAGCCAAGAGGGCGTCGTAATAAGGCGGGATCGTGTAATCCTTGTAGACCGCGCCGTCGATACGAACGCCGATTCCGCCGGGAGAGAGGTAGGCTGTGACGGTTCCGGTGCAGGGCATGAAATTGTTCTTGGGATCTTCCGCATTGATCCGGCATTGAATCGCGTGGCCTTGCAGGATGACATCCTTCTGTTGAATATCGAGCGGCTTGCCCGCCGCGATCGAGATCTGATTGCGCACGATATCGATGGCCGTAATCTGCTCGGTGACCGTATGTTCCACCTGGAGCCGCGGATTCATTTCGATGAAGTAGAACTGTCCGTCCTGATCGAGGAGAAACTCGACGGTTCCCGCATTGTCGTAGCGCACGGCTTGGGCGATGGCGATGGCGGCGTTGCCCATCTCCGTCCGCAGCTTCGGCGTCAGGATAAGCGACGGAGCGATTTCGATGAGCTTCTGGTGCCGGCGCTGGATCGAGCAATCGCGTTCACCGAGATGGATGATATGGCCGTGGCGATCTCCCAGAATCTGGAATTCGATATGGTGCGGCCGTTCGATGTATTTTTCGATGAACACGCTGCCGTCACCGAAGGAGGCCTCGGCTTCCCGCGAGGCGACTTCCATGTTCTCGCGCAGTTCGGCATCGGATCGGACGACGCGGAGACCGCGTCCGCCGCCTCCGGCGCTGGCCTTGATCATGACCGGGTAGCCGGTCTTCCTGGCGAAGGCGAGCGCGTCTTTCACGTCGGTGATGGCGCCGTCCGTTCCGGGAACGATCGGCACACCGGCGGACTCGGCGAGCTCGCGCGCCTTGACCTTGCTCCCCATCAACGTAATGGCATGGGGAGACGGACCGATGAACGTCACGCCCGATGCATGGCAGAGTTCGGCGAACTCCGCGTTTTCCGAAAGAAATCCATAACCGGGGTGGATGGCATCGGCGCCGATACGGACGGCCAGGTCTACGATCTGCCGGCTGTCTAAGAAGCCCTTCACGGGACCGGGACCGACCAGATAGGCTTCGTCGGCTTTCTTGACGTAGATGCCGGTCGAGTCGGCTTCGGAGTAAATGGCAGCCGTGGCGATATTCAATTCGCGGCATGCGCGGATGATGCGCATGGCGATTTCACCGCGATTGGCGACCAGGATTTTCTTGAACATACAGTTCCCAGCAGACCCGGAAAAATGAGCGCGTACGCTAACATAGGAGCAAGAGCTCTGTCGAGGGAGGACGGCGTAATGCCGGTTGGAAGGCAGGGGCGTCAGGAAGTCGCGCCGTGGGTTTCAAGACAGGCAGAATGCCGTCGGATTGGTGTATAAGGGCAGTATGCCGGTGATCGAGAGAGGATCGGAGTAGGCGACGCGTGACTATGGATCGACGAGCGCAGGGGTTTCAGTCTGAGCGGAGACGTCAGCATTCTTGGGAACAATGGATCGCCCTGTTCTTCGGCGCGTTTCTGCTCATCGGACTTGAGTGGTCCCCGGCCTGGAGTGAGAGTCCTGCGCCCTCCGTTCATTGGGGCGGCACGGCATTTCCCGATCAGTATTCCACGGTAACCACGGGACTCACGCTCAACCGCTTCACACCCATCGATGGTTTGGGAAATAAGTATGATTCCACAGTGGGGAATACACTGGGGTTCAACCTCATCACACTGAGTTGGACTCAACATTGGGGCGGGAACTTTGAGGGCTGGAGTACGAATCTCACGACCGGGGTCAGCCCGACGAGTGATGAGCCCAGTCAATTTTTCCAGAACGAAGTCATTCACCAACTGCGGCAGTTACCGGCGGTTCCCACCGTGGCTCCTCGCAAGGAGACCGATGTGATGATCGATGGGTCTTTGACCAGATGGTTTCCCTTATTCCGTCCGAAGGTCATGTTTGTGGGCGGTGGGTTTTCCGTCGGAACGATCTATCAGCAGGGGTTTCTTCGGGCAGGTATCAGACGATTGCAGATTTCACCGACCTTCTATTCTGGAAACTGGGGGGATGTGAGTGTTCGGGCTTCTACCTTGGGACGGATCAGCTATCAGGACAACGGGGCCGTCCTTCATGCCGTGAGGCAGACGGCAGGACTCGTGCAGCCTGCGATCGCAGTCGGCCAGTACCGTACGAATAGCAGGGGCGAAACGATCCCCACGTGGGAAATCGAGTTTGCGCTCATGTGGGACTCGGGGATCTTCGTCAATACATCGGGGCAGAGCCAGAAACAGTTCGCCTGGTCGCTGGCCTTATCCGGCGGACCGCTGCGGTTTGAAACGTGGAACGATAGTATGGGCAGGATTGCGGAGCGTGATTTCGGTCCGACCTACGGCGCAAGTCTGACGCTTGATCTCTTGCGAGTCTGGGGCTACATGGACGGCACGGCATCGGACGCCTCGCCCGCCCCCGCTGCATCCTGACTCTCGTTATCGAGCCAGTATGAGAAAGGCCTTGGAGCGGGCATTCCCGCCGCCGGCGACAATGTCGATGAACGACATGCCGGGCTTGAGATCGGGAACGGTCGCTTCAATCGTCGTCTCGTTCACGAACGTATGCTCAATCTTTGCAGAGCCTGCGGCGCTGAATGCGACGCCGTGAAAACATTCCTTCGTGCCGAAGTTTTCCCCTTTGATCAGGACTTTCTGGCCAGGCTTGGCTTCGTCCGGTTCCACGATTAAGATTTTGGGCCGCTTGCTGCGATCGCAGACAGGATCTTTCTCGATCACCGACTGGTCCGAACCCTGGATCGATTCCATTTCGTAGAGTGTGAAGCCGGCGCCGTCGACGATGGCGCCGGCTTCGGCATGCAGCGATGGCGTAAAAAATGGCATCAGCATGAGCGAGCATGTGATGACCATGCATGATGGCAGTCGATGGGGATGCATGAGGACCTCCTTTGAAAGAAGGCTACTGGGCCGGCATCGGGACATAAGTTTCTCCGATAATCGATTGGCCTGGGGCCGACAAGGCAAATCGCGCAAAGGCATCAACCATGGGAGCAGGTCCCTTCTTCGCGAGCAGCAACAGCGGGCGGCGAAGGCTATAGCGGCCGTCCTTGACGGTCGGACCCTCAGGCTCCACTTTGTCCACCGGCAGCAAACGGACGGCCACGCCGCCCGTGACCGCGGATAGGCCGGTGCTCAATGAAATATAGGTTGCCGCCGAGAGCGGTGGAATGGTTCCGACCACTGTTTTCAGGACCTCCTCATCGGGACCGATCGTCTTGGAGGCAGTGGACATTTTCCCGGTAATGCCCAATTGAGATTCGAAGGCGTCGCGGATGTTTTGAGAGCGGGGCCGGTCGATCAGGACAATCTTGGTTTCGGGCCCGCCTAATTCAGCCCAATCGTGGACTTTGCCGGAAAATATGTCGGCGACCTGCTGCTTGGTTACGTCCTTGGTGAAGTTGGACAGATGCACCAAAATTCCGATGCCGTCCCATCCGATCTGTGTGGCGGCCAGCGGCGGATGCTCGACGCCTGTCACGGCGATGTGAGCCTGGCCCGTCTGGACCAGTTCGAGCGGTTTGGAATGGTCGTCCCAAAGCAGGTCAACGTAGGCCCGTGGATTCGCTTTTTCGAAGGCGCGCGCCAGGGCCTCCATGGTGGCTTGCTCAGGCCCGTTTCCGGCGATGACAAGATTGCCGGCAATCTCGGAGGCGTTGCCGGGGCTTGCCAGGAACAGGCCGACGAGAACCAGCAGTACCGTAAGCCGTTGGGAGATGCGCATAGACATTCCGGACGACGGAGGAGGCAAGCAGGAATGGCCAGTGCGGTCAGGTAACGGAGACAACCCCATCTTATCGCTCAGAACCTGAGTCTGTCCCCGTGGAAGTGTTTGAATCGAAGGAGGTGTTCGGCGGCGGCACATTCCGTTTTGCGTTCAACGGCGGCAGTTTGGCGAATCGTTCCATCCGTTCGTTATTCATGGCAGCGGCTTTGATTTCCGCAAATCCCGGTTTATGATCGCCGACGACTTTGGACGAAAAGGAAGAGAGGAGTCTGGTGGCCTGCCGGGCATGACATGAAGGGCATTCCGTGTCTTCGATCCGGTCATGAATGGACTGGGCCGCTTCAAATTGCGAGGAACAGGCTTCGCAGCGATATTCATAGAGAGGCATGTGTTTTTCCGTTCGATATCGGACGAACTGTGTATCACTGCAGGACGTCGATGAACACCCTTGACCGGCCCGCAAGATTGCGTTTATTGTAGCACAATTGTACGTGTTCACTACCAGCATGACAGGAGGATTCCGATGGCAGTGCTACTCCGGCGGTACAAAGGTAACAACGGGATGATGCAAGAAGAACGAATTGATGACGACGATCGAATCGAGCGCTACATGCGGCTCTTCGAGAAGGACGATGTCAAAAAGTTACAGACAGGCGTCAAAGTGTTCATTGAAAAGGACGAGTGGCAGCTCCTTCCGTAAAGACGTGAGGGGTCAGGAGTTAGGGGTAAGGAGTCGGCGGCTGACAGGCGCTCCTTACCCCGTACGCCTCACGGATTCCGCATGACCTACTGGGTTCATATCGCGCGCTCAATTGACCGGGTGACGTTGCACCGTGATCGGTGCTCCGAAGTGCCGTCGAATTCTTCCTCCAGTGATTTTTGGGAAGGAGGCTGGTTCGACTATCCGGACAAGGACCGGGCGCTTCGCGCGATGGAACAGGCAGGGGCAAACGAGCAGCGGCGGTGCCCGCTGTGCAAGCCCTAGCCGTTAAGCTACTGAGGCTGGTCATCTGATTCTTTTCTCAGCACTCAATCCTCAGCACTTTTTAGTCTATGCCACGCCTTGCGCTACTTTTGACGACCCTGATCTGGGGCGCCACGTTTCCCGCTACCAAGGCGGCACTTGAGCAAATCCCTCCGCTCTCCTTCACATTTTTGAGATTTTTGTTGGGCGCCGTTCTCGTCGGGGTTTGGTTTCTGCTGATGAGGCGGCCGCTCGCTCGCGGTCGCGAGGTGTTGGTTGCCAGCGCAGTGACCACCGTCTTTCTCTTTCTCGGCTACACGCTTCAAACCGTCGGTCTTCAGTACACCAGCGCATCGAATTCCGCTTTTCTGACGGCGTTGTATGTGATTTTTGTGCCGTTGATTCTCAGGCGATTCGAAGGCCGTTCGCTGCTTGCGACGGCAGTCGCCGTGATCGGGCTGTGGTTGCTGGTCAAGCCCAGCGCGGGTATGAACATCGGCGATCTCCTGACGCTGGGGTGTGCCGCGGCGTTTGCGGGACACATTGTTTGCCTGGAACGGTTTACCCGGGCGTTCGATGCGCCGTCCTTGCTGGCCTGGCAGATGGCGGCCATGACGCTGCTCTTCGTTCCCATCACATGGTGGGAACAGGCGCCGGCGAGCGCCTTTGCGCCGACCGCGGTGCTGCTGATCGGGCTGCTTGTCACCGGTGTATTGGCCACCGGCGCCTTTGCGGTACAAATGTGGGTGCAACAGGTGGTTCCGGCTCAACAAGTGGCGCTGGTCTTTGCTTCAGAGCCGGCCTATGCGGCCTGGCTCTCGTGGTATTTTTTGGGAGAAACGCTGGATCTCCAAGGGTGGATCGGGAGCGCGCTGATTTTATCGGCGGTGATTATCGGAGCGCTTGAAGGCCGGACTCAGTCGCCACCTCCTTCATCTGGAGCCGTTCAGCCGGCCTGACACAAGCCGGTGAAGAAGGTTAGAATTGACGCGATGAAAATCTGAAGTGGAAGAGAGGTCCGATTCTTCGCTCAGCGGTAACCTGGACCTCGGCCTTCTCAACGCAAGGAGTACCATGGCACAAAAGTTTGGAAACGGTCGCTGGGTCCACGAAGGGTTTCTTGATAATCGTGTCGAAGGGACCGTCGTCGGTCGCATCGTCTTTGCCGCGATCGGAGCGGTGGATTTTTATCTGCGAGGTAATTTCAAGACGGATATCGCGGGCGAGGTGATCCGGTTTCGCAACAGCCGGTTTGAGGATGAGGACATGGCTGCACAGGTGATCGGCGATATGGAGAATCCGCAGATCGGGACGGTCAATTTGATCTCCTTCGATCCACATCCGAATCTCACGCCACACCCCTATGTGGAGTGGTTCTCACTGAGAAAAAATCACTATCGGTTTGAGCTCAATCCCGGCGAAGCCTGGATTGTGCCGGCGGCTGAGCGGGAAGAGATTGATGGGGAAAGCCGGAGGATACGTGACCGGTCGGCCGTTCAGTCGTCTGAACGGCCGACGGCCAATGATGAAACCGAGTGGGTGTAACCGAGCATTTAGGCCGGGATTTCCTCAGTCTGGGCCGGAACCGGCATCTTGATCTCAATCGGCCGTTTAAGAGCGCCGAGATCCGCGTCGTGCTTGCTCTTGCCGTCCCGCACATACTCAGGCACATCCCGAATATCCCAGATGAGACCCAGCCGCTCCAGCAGCTTCAGGCCATAGTAGGTCATATCGATTTCCCACCAATAGAACCCCTGTCTGGTAGAGGCGGGGTAGTAGTGGTGATTGTTGTGCCAGCCTTCCCCCATGGTGATGAGGGCAAGGAAGAAATTGTTTCGGCTGTCGTCGCCGGTCTCGTAGCGCTGCGATCCGTAGACGTGCGAGAGCGAATTGATCGTGAACGTGCCGTGCGCCAGTGCGACGGTCGAGATAAAGAACCCCCAAATCAGCATCTGGGGTCCGTTGGTGCCGAGGTTGGGAGCCTTGGCTTCCAGCAACATGCCTAACCCGAACATGGCGAATCCGGTGAGGATTGGAATGAGGACGTCGAAACGATCGAGAAACCGCAGTTCCGGAAACTTTAAAAAATCGGTGATGGCCTTGAACCGCGGGGCATAGTGCGTTTGCGACATAATCCAGCCCATGTGAGACCAGATGAATCCTCCCTGGCGCGGGGAGTGCACGTCGTCCGGCGTATCGGAGGCGATATGGTGATGGCGATGATGGCTTGCCCACCAGATGGGGCCGCGTTGCGCGCACGTGCCGCCGAGGATCGCAAAGGCGAACTGGACGGTACGGGAGGTCTTGAACGTGCGGTGTGAAAAATACCGGTGGTACCAACCGGTGATGACGAACATCCGGATGAAATAAAACGCGATGGCCACGGCAAGAGCGGTCCAGCTCCATCCAACCCAGAAGACTCCCAAGCACATAAGATGAACGGCAATAAAGGGAATGCTGCGGACCCAGTCTACCTTGGGTGGGCCGTCCAATTTCATTTTCTCCAGGCCCGCCCACGCATCGAACCAGCGGAGGAGCGCGTAGAAACGGTCTTGGCCGGGGGTCGACGGGGGCATAGACTGCATGACAGACATTCGATTACCTCCAGGGTCAGAGACCGACGATCCAGTACACAAAGGAATAGCGCGCCGGTGTCTCGATGAATAGTCTCGCGGCGCTTGTTTGGTGAAGAAAAAGGAAGGCCGCAGAGGAGGACTCACTGCACCGGTATGCGATGCATGGTCCAGCCATATGATAGTAACGCATTATACACATAACGCAGAGGAAAGTGAAACCGGCTTCTCCTGTATGATCCGGAGCCCAGCATCATTCTACCGGAATAAGCAGGGTTGTCTATCATTTGTCCGGGTTTGCCATGCGCCAAGACGGCCGGCTACTCACAATTTGACAGTCTTGCCCGCGCGTCTCTAGAATGCCGTTCATGATGAACGACCGTTTTCTCAGAGCCTGCCGGCGTGAGCCGGTTGACTGTACCCCAGTGTGGTTCATGCGCCAAGCCGGGCGGTATATGGCTGAATACCGGACTCTGCGCGCCAAGTATGCGATCCTTGAAATGTGCAAGACGCCGGAGTTGGCTGCTCAAGTCACGCTCCAGCCGATCGACCGCTTTTCCCTGGATGCCGCCATTATTTTTGCCGACATTCTTCTTCCGTTGGAGCCCATGGGGATCAGCTTGGAATTCGCGCAAGGCGAGGGCCCGGTGATTCATAATCCGGTCCGTGATCGCGCGGCGGTCGAACGGTTGAAAGTGGTGGATGGCGATGAGTTGGAATACGTTGCCGAGGCGATCGGACAGGCCCGGCGCGCGCTCAATGGGCGGGTTCCCTTGATTGGGTTTGCCGGCGCGCCGTTCACGCTGGCCAGCTATGCGATCGAGGGCGGCGGGTCGCGCAACTATTTGCACACAAAACAGATGATGTACGGAGATCCGACCGCGTGGCATGCGCTGATGGACAAGTTTGCGCGGGTCATCACCGGCTATCTCAAGCGGCAAATCAAGGCAGGGGCGCAGGCGATTCAACTCTTTGACAGCTGGGTCGGCTGTCTCTCGGCAGGCGACTATACGGAATATGTGAAGCCGCATGTGCAGAAGATTTTTGACGCGCTCAAGCATGAAGGTGTGCCGATGATTCATTTCGGCACCGGCACGACGGCCATTCTCGGACAGATGCGAGAAGCAGGGGGCGACGTGATCGGGATCGACTGGCGGGTTCATCTTGATGAAGCCTGGGCGATGGTCGGACACGATCGCGCGGTGCAGGGGAACCTGGACCCGCTCGTGTTGTTTGCGCCGCTTCACGAAATCGAACGCCGGGTCGAGGATATTTTACGGCGCGCCGGCGGGCGCGCGGGCCATATCTTCAATCTTGGACACGGAATCCTGCCGACAACGCCGGTCGATCACGTTGCTGCAACGATCGATATGGTCCATAAGCTCAGCCAGCGTTAGGGAACGTGAAGCGTCACTCGTGAAGCGTATCTCGTCATGCAGGATACAGGTTGCGGGTTTCCGGTTCCGCGTTGGGTGAGAGGCGTTGCTCCAACGGCAAGCTCGAAACGTGAAGCTTTCAATCCAAAACTGCTTTCGCTTCCTGCACTTTACGAGATACGAGATACGAACGACGAGGAACGATGTCTGAACGAACGCGTCCCACCGCAATTCTGCTGATGGCCATGGGTGGCCCGGATTGTTTGGAGAACGTCGAGCCTTTTCTGCTTGATGTGCGCGGAGGCCGGCCGACGCCGCCTGAACTCGTGGCGGAGATTCGCGAGCGGTACCGTGCGACCGGCGGGAAGTCCCCGGCCGTCGGCATCACGCAGAATATCGCGAGGACGCTGGAACGGCGGTTAAACGTTTCCGGAGTCGAGCGATACCATGTCTATGTAGGGTTGCGGCATTGGCACCCGTTTATCAAAGAGACCTATGCCGAATTGCTGAAGGCAGACCCGGACCATGTGATCGGTCTGTGCATGGCGCCGCAGCAGTCTTCGCTGAGCACCGGCGCCTACCGGAAAAAAGTCGAAGAGGCGCGTGAGGCTTTTCAGAGCGCGGTCCCGGTCAGTTATGTCGGCAGCTGGCATACCCATCCCAAATTGATTGCGGCGATCGTCGCGCGCATCGAGCAGGCGCTGTTGAAATTTCCGGACGAAGTGCGGACCTCTGTGCCGGTGTTGTTTACGGCGCACAGTTTGCCGGAACGAATTGTGGCGATGAAAGATCCCTATCCCGAAGAAGTGAAAGGCACCGTTGAAGCCGTGACGGCGTTATTGGGACAGCAGCCGACGACCTTTGCCTATCAGAGCCAAGGGCGGTCGAGCGAGCCGTGGCTCGGTCCGACTGTGGAGTCGAAACTGGATGCGTTGGGTCTGGAAGGGCACCGGCATGTACTTGTCGCGCCGATCGGATTTATCTGCGACCATGTGGAAACACTCTTCGATATCGACATCGAATTAAAGCAGCGGGCTGCCGCGCAAGGCATGCAGCTTGAACGGATGGCTATGCTGAACGACCAGCCGGCTTTGGTCGAAACTCTGCTGGATATCGTGGCTGCGCACGAATCATCCCTCTGTCTTCAGTCGTGAATCAACCCCGTACAGTGGTCATCGTCGGCGGCGGGATTTCCGGCCTTGCCACCGCGTTTGCCTTGCAGGAGCAGGCGGCGGCAAGCGGCCTGCCCGTCCGCTGCACCGTCCTCGAATCTGGATCGACATGGGGCGGGAAGATCGTGACCCACCGGGTCGGCGATCTGGTCACCGAGGCCGGGCCCGATTCCTTTCTCTCCCAGAAACCGGCCGGTCTTGCACTCTGTGCGAAGCTGGGGTTGAGCGAGCAGCTGATCAATACCAATGTCACAGGCAAAAAGGCATTTGTGTTGCATGGCGGGCGTCTTCACGAATTGCCTGAAGGGCTGGTTTCATTTGTGCCGAAGGAATTGGGGCCGTTTCTCCGCAGCGGGCTGCTGAGTTGGACGGGTCTGGCGCGTATGGGGTTGGATGTCATTGTGCCGCGCGGTTCCTCAGAGGGCGATGAGTCGTTGGCCTCTTTTTTCAGGAGGCGGTTCGGGGCGCAAGCGTTCGAACGCGTGCTGGAGCCTCTCATGGCGGGGATCTACGCCGGCGATGCCGAGCAGATGAGTGTGAAAGCCACGTTCCCCAGATTTGTGGAACTCGAACAAGAGCATGGCAGCATCATCCGCGGGATGATGGCCGTCAAAAAACAGGCGGCATCCATGCCGCCGGGCGGGTCGTCACGCACCATGTTCGTCAGCCTGAAAAACGGGCTGAGTGATCTGGTGGAGGCGTTGACGGCGCGATTGGCTCAGCAGGGGACGGAGCTTCGGCCGGGGGGGCGGGTCGATGCCATGCGAGTACGGTCGCACCAACCGGGTCGCTGGATGTACGACCTGATTCTACAGGACGGATCGGCGCTCTCCGCGGAAAGCCTGGTGCTGGCGACGCCCGCCTATGTCTCGGCGGAACTGTTACGCCCGTTGACGCCGATTGCCGGCGGGTTGCTGGAGACCATTCCCTATGCATCGACGGCCACGATTGCGATGGCCTATCCGGCCGATCAGGTGGCGGGCGCTGTCGAGGGATTCGGGTTTATCGTTCCTCGAAAAGAGGGGCGCGATTTGATTGCCGCCACGTGGACCTCTCTCAAGTGGCCGCATCGCGCTCCGTCGGATCGTGTGTTGGTTCGCTGTTATGTCGGCGGGGTGGGGCGGGAAGCCATTCTTCAGTTAAACGACGACGAGTTGATCGCCCGAGTTCGCGCTGAACTCTCCGCGCTGTGTGGAATTACGGCGGAACCGAGTTACGTCGAAGTGAATCGCTGGTGGAAGGCGATGCCGCAATACACGCTGGGGCATCTGAGCCGTCTGGTACAAATCGACGCGGCCCTCAGTCGATATCCCGGATTGGTCCTGACCGGCGCGGGCTATCGAGGCGTGGGCATTCCTGATTGCATTCGCGACGGCGCGGTTGCCGCTGGAAAGGTCATGGGCTATCTCACGGGCCAGCCCGCATATTGAAGCGCTCCGCAGTGTTCATGACAGTTCGTCGCCAAATCGCTTACTTGAATGAGCGTGTCTGGGAAGCGTATCTCATGAAGCGTGAAGCCCGCTTCGCCGACGGTGCGAGGCGAGCGCAGGACGGAAAGAACGTGGCTCGCATCTTATTTGCGAGATACGAGATACGCTTTACGAGCGACGCTTGGAGCTTGAAGTAGAAGTATTCATGAATAATGCGGGTTAGGGGAGAATGATGGCCTGTTCCGGATAGCCGAGCTCTTTGAGCGTCGTTTCCAGGGCATCGACCATCGGCGGAGGGCCGCAGAGGAAAATGCAGGTGTCGGAACCGGGAGCCGGAAGATGCCGGCGAAGAAGGTCGACCGTGACCCGTCCTGTTCCTTCCGGCCATCCGAGAGGCGGTTGTTCCAGCACATGATGGCAGTGGAAGTTCGGGTATTCCCGCACAGCCCGGCTCCATTCCTCTCTCAGAATAATATCCGCTTCGGTTTTATTGGCAAAAATCAGAAAGAGTTCCGCATCGATTCGCTTGGTGAGAATCCAGCGGATGATGGCAATCATCGGGGTGATGCCGGTGCCTCCCGCCACGAATCCCACTTGCTTGGCCATTCCATCCACCCAATGGCCGCCCTGGTTCGGCCCGCTTATCAGCACCGTATCGCCGATCCGTTGATCGTGCAGATACTTCGAGACGACACCGGTTGCATAGCGTTTCACGGTAAGGTCAAAAAAACCGGTTACACCGGGCAGAGAGGAAGGTGTGTAGGCACGCTTGACCGATTTGCCGTCGATTATGGTATGGACATACAGAAAGTCGCCGGGCAGCATGTCCAGCGTGGTGTCGGGGGGCAGTTCGAACCGGAAGGTCTTGGTATCGTGCGTGTCAGTCTCGATAGCCGTGATCTTGTACGGACTCGGGGTCTTGGTTTTTATACGGGTGACGGCGTCCATCGCAGGTGGCGCATTTTACGAGGTTGCGTGGAGGGGCGCAATGGAAGACTTTCCGGCAGGAAGTCGTTCGCATCGAGAAGCTCCGATGTATCCAGTGGGGCAGGTTTCGTGGATGGTTCGCGCCTGCCCATAGTATGTCGCAAATCCAAAGAGTCCATTTCTGCTATAATCCTGCTCCACTGTGAGACTGTCCTATGAAGCCTAGCCTGTCCCAGTCCGGTATTCTTGCCGCACCGTTGCCTGTCGGGCGCTCGCTGGTCTTTCGGATTGCACCCGGCGCGGATGTGTCTGCAGCCTTGAAAAAACTTGGCAAGGGCTTCTCGACGAGTTGGGGCGTCATGGGCGTGGGAGAACCGCTCGTGCGCGCTCTTGGCCGGAAGATTCCCGGACTACGCGCATTTCCTGAGATTGCGGCGCCGGCCGGCCGTATCCCTTCGACCCAGCAAGCGCTGTGGTTGTTTCTCCGCAACCGGGACCGCACGGCGATTTTTGACAGAACCATGGAGATTCGATCTCTTGTCGCCGGTGCGTTCGTGCTTGAGGATGCGATGGATACCTTTCTGTACGCGGGGGGGAAAGATTTGAGCGGATATGAGGACGGCACGGAGAATCCGCGCAGGGCCGCTGCGATCGCCGCCGCGTTGATTTCCAGCGGCAAGGGCCTGGCAGGGTCGAGTTTCGTGGCGGTTCAGCGCTGGGCCCATGACCTGCAGCGCTTTCAGTCGCTGCCACGGACGCAGCGCGATGCGATCATCGGTCGGAGAGCCGACACAAACGCGGAAATTGCCACAGCGCCGGCCTCGGCGCATGTGAAACGGACTGCCCAGGAGAGCTACGACCCACCGGCGTTCATGGTGCGCCGCTCGATGCCATGGGCTGCCGCCCACGAACAAGGGCTGGAGTTCATTGCCTATGTCGAGTCGTTGGACCGGTTCGAACGGGTCCTGCGGCGCATGGCCGGCCTCGACGACGGCATTGTCGACGGGCTGTTCACCTTCTCCAGACCTCTCACCGGCGGCTACTACTGGTGCCCGCCTGTGACTCGTGGACGACTCAATCTTTCGTGCCTCGGTCTCTGATTGAACCATGCAATCGATGGATGGGAAAATAGTTATTTCCGATGTCAGCGGCCCGTTTCGCGAGCCTCGGGAGCCGGTCTTTTCGTACGACTATTCGATCCAGCGCTCGACCTGGTCGACGCCGCATGGCGTGCGCGTGAAGATCTCGATCCCGGACGAACTGGATGTGCTGAAAACGCGGCTCCTGGGTCCATCCACGGGATCTCCAGGGCAGCAGCTGATGACCAACAAAATCCTTTCACGAACGATTGCCGATTGGAAAGTCCGGATCGCCGAGGCCGAAGGGATGTTAGCCGCGAGGCGCGATGTGATGGTGGCGCCGTTTGTCGGCCCGTTGGCGAATTTATTTGTGAAGCTCGAAGGGTTGTTTGAGGCAGATCAGGCTGCGATTCGGGAGGATATCCGGAAGCGAGTCGGAATTTAGCCGCTCACCGCTCCTCTCACGCCAGGATGTGATCGGATTTTTCCCTCAATGAGAGACGAACGCTTACGGGTTGGGAGCAGCGGTTGGACGGTCCCCTAGACTCACAAGCACGTGGTGGGCCGCTGTCACCTCCTGTTCAGTGGCCTGCGTCAGCCAGCGCCGGGCTTGGTCCCTATCCTTCGGTACTCCGCGCCCAAACGCATACATGACTCCCAACACGTGCATCGCTTCTCCGTTGCCGTCTTCTGCCAGACGTTGGAGGCCGTCAAAGGCTTTCCTGTACCAATGCACCGATTCAGGAGCCTCTAGTCCATCCTGCTTTGCGTAAAAACGGCCGAGGCGATACTGGGCAAATGCATCGCCCTGTTCGGCGAGGCGGATATCAGGGTTGGAACTGGGTGCCGGCGATTCGACTGCGTGCTCCGCCGCCGATGCATATTCTTGTGGCGGTGCCGGAGGCGGCAGAGTCGGAACTATGAGACTGTTTGCGACACTGGGGGGAGTGGCAGGAGGATCGACAGGAGGATTGGACGGAGTGACTGTTGATACGTGAGTTGTGCTAGTCGGTGTGGCCGACCGCTTGGCAATCGGGGCAGGCCTAGACTTGGAGCGCTGTGGCTCAAGTGAGCGCGCACTCGGTGGTACGTTCGTCATGGGGGGCGGACTCTGAGGAGGAGAGACTGGTGCCGCAGCGACGGATTGACCTAGTGGACCACACTGCTCTTGGATCGCTGAAGCGGCTTCCGGGCCGGTACCAACTTGGCAGTCTGTGTTGTGATTTGATGGGGCCCGCCACGCAGTGATTGCTGAGGCGCCCCAGATCACTGCGATGAGGACAAAAGACCAACGCATCAATCGACGTTTGAACATCTGTCGATCGCTGGGAGGTACCTGTACGAGTCCAGGATAACCGTGCTTGGCCATATCGTATAGTTGCAGGATTATTTGGGAGAAGTATATCAGGTTATTCGAGTGCTGTCTCGCGTTCGCAAGCCAAGCCCATATGCTGTGGCGTGGTGGACAGGAAATGCATTTCCAGGCGAGTGTGGCTTAAAAAATGCGCCGGTAATGCTTGGAGTGGACGCCTGATTCGTCCGCAAAGCCGAGGGCTCCGGTATCCGGGCTTCCGGTGTCGTTCAAGTCGATCCGGTAATGGCCTCGAACGGCCTCCATCGCGACTTCGAACGGGACGGCGCCAGGATAAAGAGTGCCGGGCGCATGGGCGCCTCTAGTCAAGGTACGGATGGTATCGGCTTCCGCAAATTGTTTGTCGGAGAAAATGTAGATGTCGGCAATCGCATGGTTACCGAGCTTATGGCCCGGGGTGGTGGCGGGGATCTGGTTGCCGAGGTTGCCGGCAAGCCGGTCCTGTTTGAGTTGTTTCAAAAGGCCGGCGATTTGACTATCCGTCGCTTGCGGCGGGACGACCAGTCCGACGGCGTTCATCTCCAGAATGATCGTCTGCATTTTGAAGATGACGGGTGCGGCGTCCGGATCTTCAATCGCCGACACCGCGGGGCCTTCGGTTCCAGCCGCCTGTTTGTTGCGTGAGCTTGGCACGATCATCGCGACGAAGAGCCACAAGCCCAGAAGAATGCCGAACACCACGAGCAGGGGGTGGAGACCGGCGCGTTTGCCTTCCTGGTAAGGCCCCTGATTCTCGCTCATAGCGGGACGTCCCTCTGAGGGCTGATCCGCGCCTGTTCCGGTTTGGTCTCGACAGGCCGGGCAAGTCGCTGCTTCGCTTCTTCCCATAGGAGATCCATCTCAGCCAGCGTCATGTCCGTCAGCGGCGTGCCGTTTTCCGCTGCTTGCGCTTCCACAAGATGAAACCGATCGATGAAACGATTGGTCGATCGGCGAAGCGCCTCTTCCGGATTCACTTTCACAAAGCGGGCGAGATTCACGAGCGAGAATAGAATGTCTCCCAATTCGGATTCGATGGCGGCGTTCCTATCAGACTGGTTCGGCGCCGACTCAGCTTCGGCCGGAGTCTCCGCCAATGCCTCCTGAAGCTCACCGACTTCCTCCGCCACTTTTCCAAAGATTTGTTCGAGGCCTGCGGCATTGTGCGGCCAGTCGAATCCAACCCGTGCGGCTCTGGCCTGTGTCTGATAGGCCCGCAACAGGGCCGGCAGGGTTTTCGGCACGCCATCCAGCGCAGACTGTGTGCCGCCGGCTGCTTCCCGCTCGGCCCGTTTAATCTGCTCCCATTGGTGCAACACTTGTTCGCCGTTCGCAAGGGGCGCGGCTCCGGAGTCTGTTCCAAAGACATGGGGATGCCGGCGGACGAGTTTGTCCGCGAGTGTGTCGAGGACATCGTCAACGGTAAAGGTTCCGGCCTCAGCGGCAATCTGGCTGTGGAAGATGACTTGTAACAGCACATCGCCCAGTTCTTCACGCAGCTTCGAATGATCGTGCTGATCGATTGTCTCCAGGACTTCGTAGGCCTCTTCCAGCAGATAGGGCTTCAACGAGTCATGGGTCTGCTTCCGGTCCCACGGGCATCCGTTGACGGCGCGGAGCGTCGCCATGAGGCCGACCAGTTTGGTAAATCGTTCCGACATGGTACGCAACTGTATACCGAGGGCCTGTCCTGCTTCAATGGCGTCGGCGAGCTGCACCCCATTGAAACCGCACCGATCCTGGCGTATCGTTCACAAACCGGAACAGAAATGGGCAGACCCAGCTCGTGTGCGGATCGGCCTAAGTATGTTTATGCCAAGTGAGTAGCCGCGAGGGCCAAGGATGGCTTTCAGACTTCAACCACACGCGCTTGACGGTGACCTAGTTCTGGACTTCTTCTGGAAGTTCTCTGTATTTGAGTGTGCGCTCAAACGAGAGGGCTTTCTCAAGTCTGGGCGAAACAACGGAGCGGAGCCCGACTGGGATGGCTTCGGCAGTAAAGTGCGAGGACGGTTTGAGCAAGTCGCAGATCCCGGCTTTGCGGAGGCGGTGCGCAAACTCAAACTGCTTTCTCCACGGCGCCAGGTTGTGAGCGGCGACCGCCTCGGCTGGGCCTCAATCGTACAGGGAACTGGCGAGTCGGAGGAGGCGTACGTCTTTCACCTTCTCAAGACCGCAAGGAACAACCTGTTCCACGGCGGGAAGTATCCCGATGGCCCGGTTGAGGAGGTTGCGCACGACCGCGATATCCTGCGTGCAGCGATCGCGATTCTCGATGGCTGCTACGAACTCCACAAAGGCGTGAAGATGTGGATCGATGAGGCGGAATGACAACATATGCAACGGACGGCACTTTGCGTCACCGTTGATGCTGAGCGTTAGAGCCCCAAAAAGAACAAACGGCGTGGAATAATGGATATCCTATCAGCCCTCTCAACGACGATTGTCTTCCTTTTTGCTTCACCAAATGTTGGATCTGCACCCGTTCCAATTGGAACGGGGTTTGTAGTCCGTTATGAAATTTCAAAAGAAAAGTATGTTCCTTTCATTGTTACCGCAAAGCACGTCCTTGGCGATTTCGAGAAGATATATGCCCGGTTTAATTCACAAGAAGAGGGGAAGCTAGCCATAATTGAGTATGACCTAAAGAGTATTAAACAAGCAGGAGACTATTTCGAGAACTGTGATTCAGGTGTCGATATAGCTGTATTCCGAACCCCTCACTTTGACACAACAAAGTACGAGTCAATTCCAAGAGATCTAATTGCCAGCAAGGATGATTTTAAAAGTGAGGATGTCAAACAGACAGATAGAGTCATTTTCCCCGGTTTGCTTGTTAATTTCCTTGGGAGTTCAAAGAACTTCCCCATCATGCGAGATGGGACAATTGCTTTAATCCCCAGCGAAAAGGTTCCCATCTCCTATAAAGTTGGAGGAAGACTTATTGATACAGCGCAGGAGCTTATTTTCCTTAACTCTCTTTCAATCCAGGGATTATCGGGTTCCCCAATTTTTCTTTGGCCTGGGCCAAGACTGAAAAACAATTCGTTCAATATTGGTGGTGGGAAATACTTTCTTCTCGGGATAATGCATGGATTTTATCCTGCAATTCCAAGAGAGATAAGCAAGGTCGAAACAACAGACACGAAGTTCTTATACAGTGACAACTCAGGGGTTGCGATTGTATTTCCGAGTTGGCGGCTGAAAGAGATTTTCGATTCTGATCAAATGAAGAGCAGAGTTGAACAATTAACAAAGGACATAAAATAAAATTTTACCATGAGCTTGAGTAGACGATCTGGATGGGTTGGGGGCGTGGAAGGGACGCATGCACGCTGAAGCTGGGCTAGCTAGCTCTAACCTTTATTCCTGAAAGGGGGCAGAAAAAGGTTCCAGGAACCGTTGATTACTCCGGATTGTATCGCACATCCCTGAAGGAGCGGCTGCAGATCCGAGGCTCGCATAAGGATGTGGCCTCAATTCCGGTCCGTATAATTGAATTGAATCGGCTTCTTGCTAAGTCTACAATTACCATATGATTGATTGGTCTTCTTGCCCAGCTGTTGAGCGTGATGCGGAGCGTGTGAGTGGCGCGTGGGTTTTTCGTGGTACTCGTGTGCCGGTTTCCGCGCTATTTCAGAATCTCGAGGATGGGGCACACGTCTCTGACTTTATTGTCTGGTTTCCGGGTGTCACGCTCGAGCAAGTCCGCGCGGTGCTTGAGCATGCTGCTCGCTCTTTAGAAGCAGCGTAGGTGCGCGTTCTGTTTGACCAGGGCACGCCTGTCCCACTTCGCAAGTATTTTGCAGCTCATCAGGTCACTACCACTTTTGAACTTGGTTGGAACTATCTGAAGAACGGTGAACTGCTGCAAAAATCAGAAGAAAGCGGCTTTTTCGTTCTGGTCACAACCGACCAGAATCTCCGATATCAACAGAACCTCTCGAGTCGCAAGATCGCAATTGTTGTGCTGACGACAACCAGTTGGCCACGCATCGAACGCGAGGTTGAGCGGGTGACAAAGGCGGTTGATTCTGCCGAACCAAGCAGTTACGTTGAGATCCTTATTCCGTAACCGCTACTACTCCGTTAGTCATGCGCAGCTGTCAGGAACTGCGCTCTTGTATCCCACTTCTTCCTTTCTTTTGATGGCGAATACCGGTTACAGGGGACGGTCCGCTGCACAACTCGCCGCATTGATCGCGTAGTTACAATACTTTGAGATGAGTGAGCCATTTTGCGATTGCTAAACATTGGTGGACATCATGCGAAGCCGCTGGCTATTGTGTTTCTGCCGCTCGGTCTTTAACGTACCTGTCTGATCTTCATACCTAGGCTGCCGCCCATGCTTGAACTGCTCGTTGACCCCAATGCCTGGCTCGCGTTCGCGACGCTTGCCGCGCTGGAGATCGTTCTCGGCATCGACAATCTCATCTTCATTTCTATCCTGGCCGGCAAGCTGCCGCCCGATCGCCAGGATCTTGCGCGAAAGGTTGGCATCGCCGCGGCACTCGTGTCGCGCCTGGGTCTGTTGTTCACGCTTACTTGGATCATGAAGCTCACGGCGCCGCTGTTTGCGGTTGCCGGTAACGAGTTTTCGGGCAAGGATTTGGTTCTGGTCTTCGGCGGGCTCTTCCTCATCTACAAAGCGACCATAGAGATTCACGACAAGCTCGAGGGGAGCGACAACGCGCCCACCACCATCACGGAGGCGACCAGCTTTTCTGCGGTGATCTTGCAGATTATGTTGATTGATGTCGTGTTCTCCTTGGACTCGATCATCACGGCTGTCGGTATGGTCGCTGAGCTTTCCATCATGGTTGCGGCAATCGTTGCCGCAGTCGTCTTCATGTTCGCATTTGCCGGTACGGTGCATGGATTCGTCGACCGGCATCCCACAATCAAGATGCTGGCACTTGCCTTCCTGCTTGTTATCGGCATGGCATTGATCGCGGACGGTTTCGACGTACACATTCCCAAGGGCTATATCTACTCGGCTATGGCATTCTCCATAGGGGTCGAGATTCTCAACATCCGGCTGCGACGCCGTGGCCGGCCCGTACACCTGCACGGGCCGGATGTGCAGCCGACACCCGTATGCCCCGCCTGCGGGCAGCCGGTCGTCCGGCCGTGATGCCCGGTAAGCGCTTCCAGGCGACCGCCCTCGCGCTGCGCGCTCGGCGACAGCGGCTTGCGAGCGGATAGGTCCTATGGTAGGGTATCGCCCAACGTGCGGTAAGTATTGGGAGAAGGGCTGATGGCAGAGCAGGAGCAAGGATTCGTCGTTCGGGATCGGCGGGCGAGTGGAGGGTCGGATGCCGCGCCGGCACCAGCTTCTACGGCACAACAGACGCCGCCGGCTTCTGCGTCACCGGCCGAGGCATCCCATGAGGATCATCCGCTTCCAGTCAACTTCTCTTCCTTCGTCATCTCGCTCGGTTCGTCATCCCTGATGTTGATGGGGGAGCGGCTGGACCCTCAACAGCAGCCGATACCCGTCAATTTGCCTCAGGCCAAAGAAATTATCGATCTGCTGTCTGTCCTGGAAGAGAAGACCAAGGGCAATCTGACCTCGGAAGAGCAGACCGTGTTGCGCGACATGCTGTATGCGCTGCGCATGAAGTATGTCACGCTGGCATCGCCGAAGTAGTCTGGTTCGTTTCCCGCCTGCCGGTTTTCATTTCGTGGTCATTGTCCGGGCCGGTGAAATCTGTCTCCGGACTTTGAGACTCCCTCATAAGTCCGCTATAGTGGATGGGAGCTTCCTTCCGGACTAACGGAGAGCACAGCCGAAAATGCCTGAGTCTGATCCTTCCACACGCGGGCCCGGAGTCGCTTCCGTACGGCTCAGCGACTCTCAGCGGATCGCCCCCGGCGCCAAGCCGCGCGCCTCCGGGGGAGGGCGGCCCCAGGAACCCGAGCGGAAAAAACTTCATCTTCGTCCCGTCTGGATCGTCCTCATCCTCTTGATCCCCTGTTTGGCCCTGACGCTGTACTACTCGCAGATGGCCGTGCCGGGCGGGCAGGAGAAGGGGTCGTTGTTGCCCACGACCAGCTACGCCATGGTGCTGCTGCTGGTCAATCTCGACTTGATCGGGCTTGTGGTTCTCACGCTGTTGCTGTCGCGGAATCTGATCAAGGCGTATTTCGAACGCCGGCACCGGCTTGTCGGTTCAGGATTTCGCACCAAACTGATTGCCGCGTTCATCGGATTTTCGCTGATCCCCACCGTCCTGCTGGCGATCGTTGCAAGCGGGTTTCTGAATAAAGCCGTCGATGTGTGGTTCAGCGAGCAGATCGAGAACGTGATGAAGGATTCGTACGAGGTGGCGCGGCTGCAGCATGCGGGGCATATCGCGCTTGCGGTGAACAGCGCGCGGGCCATTGGACAGGAGTTGTTCCGTGAGGACATGCTGATTCCGGAGCACCGCGATTTGCTGATTGCCGCGATGGCCCGGAAACGCATGGAGTATGGAGTCGCCGGGATTGAAGTATTTTCGAACAAGATGGAAACGCTGACGAAGGCGCTCGATGCGAAAGTGCCGGCTGTTGCGTTGGATCTGCCGATCGGCCAGCTCGTCCTTCAGGTCATCAATGGGAAGCAAGAGTTTACCTCCGTCCAGGAAGCGCAGTTGGGCCGGCTGGTGCGGGCCGGCATGCCGGTGGCCTCTGGCAGCCAGAGCGGTGAGTTGGCCGGTGTGGTGGTAGTGGAAACCTATGTGCCGGAGTCGTTGTTGACGAAAATGGAAGGGATTACCCGCCAGTATGAGGAATATACGCAGATCAAGGCGATGAAGAATCCGATCAAGGCCGGCGCGTATCTTGTTGTCGCCGTCGTGACCGTCATGATCCTGTTCGGCGCCACTTGGTTCGGGTTTTACGTCGCGCGCGGCATCACCGTGCCGATTCAGCGGTTGGCGGAGGCGACGGAAGCGGTCGCGCAGGGGGATCTCACCGTCCAAATCGACGCGAAGGCGACGGACGAGATCGGCACCTTAATAGACTCCTTCAATCGAATGACGCAGGATTTACAGGGCAGCAAATCCAAGTTGGAAGAAACGAACCTGACGCTGTGGAATACCAATGCCGAACTTGATCGCCGCCGGGCCTACATCGAAACAGTCGTTGCGACCATCGCCGCCGGTCTGCTGTCGATCGACCGGAACGGCACGATTACGACGTTCAATCCGTCGGGCGAGCGTATCCTTGGGCTGGCCGGCGATCGGCTTCGGGGACGTCCGGCCAATGAGGTATTCAAGGAGTTCGGGCTCGACTTGTTTCAGACCGCGTATGACCGCATGCTGGCCGACGACCGCGATGATCTGGCTCTGGAAGGGCAGTTGGACGTGCAGGGCAAGCTCGTCACGATCGGTTTGAACGGGTCGCGCATGCGGGATGAGGCGAACAACGATTTGGGATTCGTGCTGGTGTTCGAGGACTTGACGGAGCTGATCAAGGCCCAGAAAGTCGCCGCGTGGCAGGAAGTCGCCCGGCGTGTCGCGCATGAAATCAAAAATCCGCTGACGCCCATTCAATTGTCGGCTCAGCGGTTGCGCAAGAAGTTCTTCGAGAAGTCGCCGGATCTCGATCGGGTGTTCGACGAAGCGACGAACGTGATCATCAATGAAGTCGGCGGTCTCAAGCACATGCTGGACGAGTTTGCGAAATTCGCGCGGCTGCCCGCCCCGCAGATGACACGCCAGCCGCTTCAGGACGTGCTTTTAGAAACGGCGGCGCTGTATCGCGCGGCGCAAAAGGATATCGAATTGATTCTGGATCTGGATGAAGATCTGCCGCCCATCAACTTCGATCGGGAGCAGCTGAAGCGCGTGTTTGTCAATTTGTTCGACAACGCGATTCAGGCGATGAATCAAAAAGGGCGGCTGTGGGTGAGCACGAAGTACGATACAAAAAGGAAACGGGCGGTGGTGACGGTGGCGGACGAAGGCCCCGGGATCGCGCCGGAAGATCAGGAACGGCTGTTCGTGCCCTACTTTACCCGAAAGAAAACCGGAACGGGATTGGGACTTGCGATCGTGCGACGGATCATCACCGACCATGATGGGCAGATTCAGGCGGGGAGCCATCATCCAAAGGGAGCGGCCTTTACGTTTGATCTGCCGGTTTGAAGAATTTGCTGACGAGCATGCAGGCTGACACGCTGACAGAGTTGCCGAAGAACGGTTATGTCAGCGGGCCTCTTGCTAACGTGGCAGCTCACTATATTGAGGGGAGTTATGTCAGCATCGATATTAATTGTGGATGACGAAGAGGGGATTCGCACCTCGTTGCGAAGCATTCTCGAAGACGAAGGGTATGAAGTGGCGACGGCAGCCGGCGGAGCTGAGGCGCTGAAGATCTGTGGAAGCGATCCGCCCGATCTCATGATGCTCGACATCTGGATGCCGGAGATGGATGGATTGGAGACCTTGCGGCGCGTGAAGGAATTTGTGCCGGCGACACAAGTCATGATGATGTCCGGTCATGGCTCCATCGAAACAGCGGTCAAGGCCGTGAAACTAGGGGCCTATGACTACATCGAGAAGCCGCTTTCTTTGGAGAATGTCACGCTGCGTGTCAAGCACGCGTTGGAACAGTATCGATTGGAGCAGGAGAATCAGACTCTGCGGACCAAGGTCCAGCAGAAATTCGAGTTGGTCGGACAGTCTCCGGCGATGCAGCAACTGCGGCAATTGATTGAAACCGCCGGTCCGACGAACAGCCGGGTGTTGATCGGCGGTGAAAACGGAACGGGTAAGGAATTGGTGGCGCGTGCCATCCACACGCACAGCGCCAGGGCCGACCATCCGTTCGTGGCCGTCAACTGCGCAGCGATCCCTGAAACGTTGATCGAAAGTGAATTGTTCGGCCACGAGAAGGGATCCTTTACCGGAGCCACCTCGATGAAGCGGGGGCAATTTGAGCAGGCCGACGGCGGCACGCTATTCCTCGATGAAATCGGGGACATGAGTCTGAATACGCAGGCCAAGGTGTTGCGAGCCTTGCAAGAGCAGCAGTTCACGAGGGTGGGCGGCACGAAGTTGATGAAGGTGGATGTGCGGGTGCTGGCCGCTTCGAACAAGGATCTGGAAAAAGAGATTCAGAAAGGCCAGTTCCGTGAAGATCTGTACTACCGTCTCAACGTGGTGCCGATCGTCGTCCCTTCGTTGCGCGAGCGACGGGAAGATATTCCGGCGTTGGTTCGGCATTTCATGAAAATCCATGTCGAAGAGCAGGGGCTGCGGATGAAAGAGGTGTCGCCGGAGGCGATGGCTGTTTTGCAGCAATATGAGTGGCCCGGCAATATCCGAGAACTGCGGAACTTGATCGAGCGGCTGATGATCATGGTGCCGGGGCATGTCATCGAAGCCTCGCAAGCAGCCATGTCTATTCAGGGGCGCGCGGCCGGCTCTTCCGTCTCTTCCAACGCAGGCGGCCAGGCTGCAAGCCCGCTCTTTGCCAAAGCCTACGATTCGCTGCGAGATGCGCGGAATGCGTTTGAAAAGGAATATATCGGCCGCAAGCTTCGGGAGCATCATTGGAATATCTCCCGTACCGCGGAAGATCTGCAGATCGAGCGAAGCCATCTGCACCGAAAGATCAAACTGCTGGATGTGGAGATGAGGCCGGAGGGATGATGCTGGGGCGGCGGGCCTCCTGCTTCCGCACGACCGAAGCGCTGTCGTGGCGCTTCGAGGAGCGGAAGCCTTCGGAAATTCCCTCGAAGACTCGGTCAGTTTCCGCTTTCCTTCTCCTCGAAGCGACGACAGCTCTGATGCTTCGTCTGTGCAGTCAGCTGGAGGCCCTCCACCCCGGCTGGGTAATGAACAAAACGATGTGCGCGGTGGATGCGCGCAGTGAGAAACGGCCAGCCGCCCCGTATTGAGAAAGGAGAAATAGAATCGGAATAGCTCGAATGCTGCGTTGACCTGCCGATGACCCTCCGTTAAGATGCGCCTCCGAAGACAGGTTGAGGCTAGGTTTAGGTTGGGAGCGGCTATGGTCGGCCCGGCCTTTTACTAAACTCAACCTCGACCTGAACCTCAACCTTCTCGGTTTTGATTTGCAATGACTACCTATCGGGAATCAGGTGTTGATATTGATGCGGGCGATGAGTTTGTCGACCGCATCAAGCCGCTCGTTCGCTCGACCTTCCGTCCGGAAGTGTTGGCCGATCTGGGCGGGTTCGGCGGGTTGTTCGGGTTGCGGGCCGATCGATATAAAGAGCCGGTGCTCGTGTCCGGAACCGATGGTGTCGGGACCAAGTTGAAAATTGCGTTCATGATGGATCGGCATGATACGGTCGGCATTGATCTTGTCGCCATGTGTGTGAATGATATTGCTGTGAGTGGAGCAGAGCCACTGTTTTTCCTCGACTACTTTGCAACGGGTAAGTTAGCGGTGCCGAAGGCTCAGGAGGTAGTCAAAGGAATCGCCGAAGGCTGCCGCCAAGCCGGGTGTGCGTTGATCGGCGGAGAGACGGCAGAGATGCCGTCGATGTATGTGGACGGCGAGTACGATCTGGCCGGTTTCGCTGTCGGAGTGGTCGAGAAGTCCAAAATTGTCGACGGCAAGAGGATCAAGCCGGGCGACGCGATCATCGGGTTGGCGTCGACGGGACTCCATAGCAACGGCTATTCGCTGGCGCGTCATGTGCTGCTCGATCAGGCAAAATTGACGGTCACGAGCCGATTGCCTGAACTCGATCGCCCGCTCGGCGAGGTGCTGCTGGCACCGACCAGAATTTATGCGAAGCAGATTCTTTCCCTGCTTCAGGAATTTCCGATCAAAGGGATTGCGCACATTACCGGCGGAGGCATTACGGAGAATTTGCCGCGTGTGTTTCCGGAAGCGGTGCGGGCCAGGATCAGCCGCAAGGCGTGGCCGGCGCCGCCGATTTTTGACGTGATGAGCCGATTGGGGCGGATAGATCGCGAAGAAATGTATCGGGTATTCAATATGGGAATCGGATTGATCCTTGTGACGCCGTCCGATTCGGTGTCTGCCGTGCTCGCCGCTGCGGCGGCACTGGGCGATCGGGGCTGGCAGATCGGAGAAATGGCGCCATCAACCGGACAAGAGCCTGCGGTGGAGTATGTCGATTAAGCGAACGACTCCACTGCGCGTGGCAGTGTTGGCGTCAGGACGCGGATCGAATCTGCAAGCGGTGATCGATGCGATCGAAGCCGGGCAGGTCCACGCGATCATCGTGGCCGTCATCAGCAACAAGAAAGATGCGGTGGCGTTGGAGCGGGCGCGCAAGCACGGTCTGCCGGATCTTTTCGTCGATCCCAAACCGTTTGCCGGGAGACCTGATAGCCGTGAGGCCTATGATCGCGCGTTACTAGAAGCGCTTGAAAAGCACAATGTCGAATTGGTGTTATTGGCCGGTTACATGAAGATTGTGACCGCCGTGCTTGTCGATGCGTACGCCAATCGGATGATGAATATTCATCCGTCGTTACTGCCGTCGTTTCCCGGCTTGGATGTGCAGAAGAAAGCCATCGACTGGGGCTGCAAACTGGCCGGCTGTACAGTGCATTTCGTCACGGAAGGAGTCGACGAAGGGCCGATCATTCTGCAAGCGGCTGTGCCGATTCTGGACGATGACACGCCTGACACCCTCGCCGCTCGCATCCTCGTTCAAGAACACAAGATCTATCCCCGGGCCGTGCAACTCTTTGCCGAAGGCCGGCTGCAAGTCGAAGGCCGGCGCGTCCGTATCGACGGCGGCCATCCGGTAGGGGAAGCGATTATCAGCCCGTCGTAACCTCTGCGCAGCCCGCCTCGATCTATCCTTCCTCATTTTCTGCGGTTGCCAACGAGCTGCTAGTTGGGCGAGATGCCGAGTCCTCCCAGCAGGGGCATCAGGCTTTCTTCGCCGGGTCCGGTACCGTCTTTCGTGGCGGCGCTGATTTCTTCAAGGAGAGGGCCTGCTTCGGGGCCGAGCTGTTTGAGTTTTTCGGCAAGGTGACCGGACATTAGTCCTTGCTTGACCTCCACATCCGTCAATTTGCCGTCCTTGATTCCCTGTTGAAGTATCTGCGCCAATACCTGGACCTTCGCCAGGACATCCGGCGGCATGCCGTGTAAGATTTTGACGGCGTCTTGTTGCCCACCGCCATGTTGAGCGTAGGCCGGGACTCCCAGCCAGGTCGATAGGACGAGCACGAGGATCGTCAGGTTACGTGTGAGCAGCATGTTGTCTCTCCTTTTGCACAGTGGCTTATAACAGGACGTGATTTCGTCCACAGGAATGTAACGCATGATCCATGCCACTCAATCCAGGATCAGTCAGCCATGGCCTTTGATTAATCACAGAGACGAATGGTCTCATGCTTGAGAGGGAAGGTACTGACTCTGTTAGGAAATAGTGAATTTTCTAGGCGATCAAAATGACTATTGCTATTCTCCATCAAGAGTGGCCTGGCCACGAATGAGGAGCGCGCATGCTCGAGGGGATTCATTTTTCAGACGTGACACCATACTTGGTGGCCATTCTTGGACTGTTGGTTCTCTGGCAGTACTACCAATTGCAAATCATGGCCGGGCGAATTTTGGCTGTCGATATCTTCGACCGCTCCGGTGTCCGCATGTACATCTATGTGACGCCGGATGACGACAGCCGGTGTGAGGTCTGTGCCCGGGCGCATGGGCGGGTATTCTTACCGTCGCAGGTGGCCAAAAACGGGTTTTCCCCTCTGGATGAGAGATGCAAAGGATCGATTCCCTGTCCCGGCGTGTTGGTAGGATTGTATGGAGCCTGGCTGGAGGCGAGAGCAGTCGTGGAACGGGTGCGGGCCGCCAAGAAGGGCGGGAGTTCACTGTCCCCTGAAGAGCTACGATCGTTGGTGAATGGGCAATGGGAGCAGAGTATCAGCGCCGACACTGATCGGCTGGGGATTCACATGATCGAAGCGGTCTGTTACGAGAAGATCAATCAAGCCGTGTCAATCGCCGGATATCGCTATGTGATCAGCGAAGTGAAAGAAGTGCGGCATCTCTTGCTGCTCGTTCCTGCCTATCTTCGGCTCTCACTGCTCCTGGTTCGTTCCGGAGCGACGAAGGACGCGCGTGAAATCATTGAGCGGTTTGAACGGCGATTTCCAGTGAAGAAGCGTGGGCCGCATTTTCCGACAGAGGAACAGCGAACTGCCATGAAAATACGGAAAACCTATCTGCTCGAAAACCAGCCTGCGCCGCCGACAAGCGTTGCAGTGTAGTCCTAGCCCGTATTATTCACGAGCACTTCTGCTGCAATTGCCGGTCCGCTGCTCCGTTCTTCGTCGCTCGTATCTCGTGAAGCGCACGACGGAAAAAACGTTTCCGTGCCGGATATCCTTGTTTGCGAGATACGAGATACGCTTCACGAGATACGCGGTTCCATGCGATTTCGCGACGAACTGTCATGAATCATGCGGGCTAGTAATTCGATTCCAGGCTCGATGGCGCTTTGTTCAGAATGGTTGCAGCGGCACGGGAAAGCGCGGCGTCGTGAGCGTGGTCGTGCGAATAGATTCGAAATTGGATCAGCCTCGTCGGCAAGAGATCCAGGAATTCTTCCAGCGGTTCTGTCGATACCTGTTTGGTTCCCGGATCATAAACATAGAGCGGATTACCGCGCCGGTCTTTTGGATCGGGACGTGGATCGAGCGGCGCCATATCGACGCGGAATTCCAATCCCCGCAATTCTCTCGGTAATTCTTTTGCGATCTGTTGCGCGAATTCCTGGTGGCTGGGGAAGGCCATCCCTCGCTCCTGTCCTTTTTCCTTCAGCGACGTGCTGTAGGCCATCTTCCATTTGACGTCACGGTCCAAAATTCGTCCCCACTCATCTCCCAGCCGGCGGCGCGATTTCAGGCTGGTCCGCTTCCAGCCTCTGACCTCTTCCAGGAGAGACCAATCCGTGAGCCTGCAATAGGCATCCATGTGTTTGCGCGGGTTGCGCGGGAAGATCAACTTCATGGTTTCGCCGAAAATGTCGCGCAGGTGAATGTCGATCGCTCTGGTGGTGCGGTGGAAGTAGACATTGGAGTACAGATACATCCGGGTGTTGAGGAACATTTGCAGGGCCGGAAGCCCGGTCTTGTGAATGGTGAAGCCCTTGTCGGTCACGATCGTATAGTGAATCAGTCTTGTCAGATCGACGGGTCCTACGGCCACACCGCACATGTATGAATCCCGCAAGACGTAATCCAGATTGTCTCCGGTATAACTGCCGGAGATGACGGGCTGGAGCAGGTTCAGCCAACGTGGAATCCGGGAGTTGTCTTTTCCTTTCTCTTTGAGGATCAGATGCGCCACCTGGTCGGGATCCAACTCTTCTCCTTTCGCAAAGGGGCCCGATGGGCTGCGGCGGATCTTTTTGATGATAGGCCCCAGATACTCTCGAATGATGATCTGTCCTAACTTTTCATGCGTGAGATGGAACCCATGGAGAAAGTTTTCATCGAAGAAATGGCAAAACGGGCCGTGGCCGATATCGTGAACGAGTGCGGTTACGCGCAGCAGCTCTTCGACATAGTTGGCCGACGGCACATCTTTCACGGACTTTTTGAGGAACGGGTAAAGATGCCGGGCGAATCGCCCGGCCACGTGCATCGTGCCGAGCGAGTGCACGAAGCGGGTGTGTTCAGCCGAGGGATAGACCCATCGGGCGCTTTGCAGTTGATAGATGTAGCGCAGCCGTTGGACCCAGGGTGAATCGATCAGATCTTTTTCGGTGCGTTCATGGGGATCGGGGTCGGCATAGGGAACAGTGAAGGAGACGTACCGGTGAATGGGATCGGCAATCAAGGCCGATCCGTCATAGGGCGCATTCGATCGTTCTGATGTACTCATAACAGGGGAGCATCTTAGCCCACCTGGTCGGGGGGCGGCAATGGCGGGGTGGCTGACGCGCCATGCGAGGGGCGGTATCTGAGGATGAGCCGATACGCAATCGGGTACGAAATCAGCGCACCGACCACGCTCAGAATCAATCCGCCGAACGCGAATGGAACGATGTAGGGAAAGACTTGTTCGTAAATGCCGTTGAAACTGAGGTCATCCCAGTTGAAGGTCGGGGCCTCCGTCCGTCCTAACAGCCATGCTCCGGTCCAATAGGTGGCTCCGAGAATAGGCACGATGGTCCAGGGATTGTTGACGAAGGCCCCGGCCAGCAATGCCAGAAAATTGAGGCCGAAGAGCCATGTGCAAAACACGACCATGGCAGTATGAAGGCCATAGGCCGGAGAAAATGCGATGAAGACTCCCACGGCGAACGCCAGCGCAGTCCGTTGTGGCGGTTCTTGGAGGTGGAGTACTTGACGCAGCAAGGCCCGGAACGATCGGCTGCGCGAAGTTGGAGAAGGGCTGCTTTGATCGGGCATCAGTGGAAGTGTTCGTAGCTAGTCATAGGAATCGGACGCATCGCGCCGTCGGTGGATTTCATCTGCATCCCGAACCGGCGGGAGCGAATGGTGCCGATCCGGGTGATCTGAAAACCGCGTGTGCGGGCTTGCCGCTCCAAGGCTGCCTGTCTTGCCGGTGGAGCGGTGAAGAGAAGTTCATAGTCTTCGCCTCCGGTGAGCGCTAATTCCCGCGGGCATATGCGGCGGCTTTCGGCATAGGCGGAGCAGGCCGGTGAAATCGGAAGGGCACCGAGATCGATTTCCGCGCCGACCCGGCTTTCGTCACAGATATGCCGAAGATCGCCGGAGAGGCCGTCGGATAGATCGATGGCGGCAGTCGCGAGCCCGGCGCGGTTCAGCCATCGGCCTTCATCGATGCGGGCTGTCGGGTGGAGGTGGCGACGGATCAGGTAGTCACGGTGAGACTTGCGCAGAGGTCCCGATGGCCGTGGTGTCGAACGCGTCGATCTGCTGCCTGCCAAGAGTTGCAGGCCGGCCAGTGAGTCCCCCAAGGTTCCTGTTACATAAATGCAGTCCCCGACATGAGCGCCGTGACGGAAAAGCGCCTGTCCTGATACTGTGGTGCCGATAAGGGTGATGCTCAGGAAGACGCCGGTCTGTGAGGCTGAGGTATCGCCTCCAATGAGCGCCACGTCGTGCCGACGGCAGGCCTGCATGAGGCCTTCATAGAGTTCAAAGATCCGCGCCGCTGTGAATGTTTTCGGGGCTGCGAGTGAGACGAGCAGATAACGGGGAGATGCCCCCATTGCCGCAATGTCACTGAGGTTGGCCATAGCGGCTCGATAGCCGACTGATTCGGCCGAGGCCGTTCGCAGATCGAAATGCACGCCTTCGGTGAGCAGATCGGTCGTGACATGCCACCACGCTCGGGGCGGCGCTGCAATGACGGCGGCATCATCGCCGATACCCTGCACGAGACTGGAGCTTTTCCCGGCGAAACGGCGTGCGAGGGCCTGAATCAGAGCGAATTCTTGAATGCGGTGTCGGCCCTTCCGAATGGCCACGGGTTAGTCTATGCGTGTGAATCGGCTCGGCATCAGCGTCGTGTGAATCACTTGCGCTCGCCCGTCCCGCGTGCGTTTTCCGGAATGGGCTGATTTCGAGCGGGTCGGTGCGGTGGAGGGCGACGAGCGTTTTTTTGCCGGCGCAGCGGACGTGCTTCGCCGGAGGGCGATTTTCATCACATCGTCCATGGTGTCGGCAAACGACAATTGAATCCCTTTCAGGAGGTGTTTGGGGATTTCCTCAAGGTCCTTCTTGTTGCGTCGCGGCAAGATGACGGTGGTGAGCTTGGCCCGCTTGGCAGCCAGAATTTTTTCCTTGAGTCCGCCGATCGGAAGGACGCGTCCGCGCAAGGTGATTTCTCCGGTCATGGCGAGATCCCGTCTGGTCGGAATGCCGGAGAGTGCCGAGGCAATGGCAGTCGCCATGGTGATGCCGGCCGAAGGGCCGTCTTTGGGAATGGCGCCGGCCGGGACATGAATGTGCAAGTCTTGGGTACTGAACATGTCGGGGTCGATGTTCAAGGTTTTCTCGCGAGATCGGACATAGCTGAGCGCCGCCTGGGCCGATTCTTTCATGACATCGCCCAAATGGCCGGTCAGGGTCAGTTGTCCTTTCCCTTTCATGATGGTCGCTTCGATGTAGAGCACATCGCCGCCGGCTTCCGTCCAGGCCAGGCCTGTCGCGACCCCGATCTCGTCTTTCTCCAGTTCAGCCTCGGGCACATATTTAGGCACGCCGAGGTATTTCTGAAGATTCGTCTGGTCGATCGGGAACCCCTGGCCCTTGCCTTCCGCTACTTTCTTGGCGACCTTGCGCATGACGTTGGCGATCTCGCGCTCAAGATTCCGGACCCCGGCTTCCCGTGTGTAGTGTGCGATGATTTGTCTCAGCGCGGCCTCGTCGATTCGGACATGCTTGCCGGTGATGCCGTGCTCCTCCAGCTGGCGGGGGATCAAATACTTTTGCGCGATGCCGAGCTTCTCTTCTTCGGTGTAACCAGGGATCTCGATGATCTCCATGCGGTCGCGCAAGGCAGGGAGAATCGGATCGATCAAATTCGACGTGGTGATGAACATGACCTCGGTCAGATCGAAGGGGACTCCCAGGTAATGGTCCGTGAAGGCGTTGTTTTGTTCAGGGTCGAGCACTTCGAGGAGCGCCGCGGAGGGGTCGCCTCGGAAATCCATTCCGACTTTGTCCACTTCGTCCAGCATGAACACGGGATTGCTGGTGCCTGCTTGCTTCATGCCCTGGATGATACGGCCGGGTAACGCGCCGACATAGGTGCGGCGATGCCCGCGGATTTCAGCCTCATCCCTGACGCCGCCCAGGCTGATACGCACAAATTCACGGCCCAAGGCGCGCGCGATCGATTTCCCCAGCGACGTTTTGCCTACGCCAGGCGGGCCCACGAAACAGAGGATGGGGCCCTTCATCTTCTCTTTGAGTTTGCGGACGGCCAGGTATTCCAGAATCCGCTCCTTGACCTTTTCGAGATCGTAGTGGTCCTCGTTCAGCACTGCGGCTGCGGCTTTCAGGTCAAGATTGTCCTTCGATCGCTTCGACCAGGGCAGTTCCACCATCCATTCAAGATACGTCCGCACCGTTGAGGATTCGGCGGTATCCGGGTGCATTTTTTCAAGCCGCTTCAGCTGTTTCTCGGCTTCCTTGAATACTTTTTCCGGCATGGCGGCGTCTTTGATGCGCTTGCGGAATTCGGTGACTTCCTCCGCCCGTTCGTCCAGTTCGCCCAGTTCTTTTTGAATGGCCTTCAGCTGTTCGCGCAAGAAGTACTCGCGCTGAGTCTTATCCATCTCGCCCTTGGCTTGGGCCTGGATTTTTTGCTGCATGGACAGGACTTCGATCTCTTTGCCGAGAATCTCGCTGACCTGGCGAAGGCGCTGGATCGGATCGATGCTCTCCAGCACAGCTTGGGTCACGTCGACTTTGAGTCCAAGATTCGATGCCACCATGTCGGCTAGACGGCCGGGCTCTTCGAGATTCTCGATGACGACCATGACATCGGGGATCAGGACCTTGCCCAAACTGACGATCCGTTCGATCTGCTCCTTCACCGTGCGCATAACTGCCTCGGCTTCGAGGGAAGTCGAGGCAGGTTTAGTATCGGGGAGTTTGTCGATTTTGACGGAGTAATAGGGATCGGTTTGAATGTATTTGGTGATCCTGGCTTTTGCGACTCCCTGCACCAGGATCTTGATTCGCTCGTCCGGCAGCTTCAGCATGCGCATGATGATGCCGACGGTGCCGATCGTGTGAATTTCTTCAGGCGCGGGATTCTCGACGTCGAGGGCCTTTTGCGTAGCCAGAAAGATCATCCGGTTGCCGGCGAGAGCCGCTTCGATCGCCTTGATCGACATCTCGCGTCCGACAAAAAGCGGGAGCACCATATAGGGAAAGACGACGATGTCACGGACAGGCAACAGCGGCAGCTGAGAGGGAATCTCAACATTCTGCGGAGGCTGGAGTTCTTGTTCGTTCGGCTCGGTCATTCGGTCGCTATCCCTTCTTATTTGCCCATCTCGCTCGGAACCTGATCGAGGACTGCGGTTATGGCAGGTTTGCAATCGGCGGCATGCGGAATTGAGACTCCTACTTGCGCCGGTCGTTTGTGATCATGCGTGTGCGTGACAAGAGATATTCGTTGAAGTCGGTTCCCAACGAGGGGTTCTTGAGCGCGAACTCGACGGTTGCAATCAAAAATCCCAGTTTGTCTCCGGCATCGTGCCGCTGGCCTTTGATTTCTTGTGCGAACATCGGGGACTTTTTTGCCAGTTCTCTGAGCGCGTCGGTCAACTGAATTTCTCCATTTTTGCCCGGAACAGTCTTCCGCAAGATGGAGAAAATCTCCGGCGGAAGGACGTACCTGCCGATGACGGCCAGCGTAGACGGTGCTTCGGAGGGTGACGGTTTTTCCACCATGTCTTGCACGCGGTGCAAACCGGCAGCAAGGCGCTTGGGCGTCACGATACCGTATCGACTGACATCCTGTTTGGGAACATCCTGCACGCCGAGGACTGCGCCATGGCGCTGCTTATAGACGTGAATCAATTGGGCGAGCGCCGGTACCGCGGCATCGATGATCTCGTCGCCGAGAATCACGGCGAAGGGTTCGTCGCCGATCAAGTGCTGCGCGCATAAGACGGCATGTCCTAAGCCCAGGGCTTCCGACTGGCGCACGTAACAGAAGTTCGCCAGGTTTGAAATCTGCCGGATCTGATGCAAGAGCTGGCTTTTGCCGGCGCTTTTCAGGTTTTCTTCAAGCTCGACCGAGCGATCGAAGTGGTCTTCGATGGCTCGTTTGCCTCTGCCGGTGACGATGATGATATCTTCGATGCCGGACGCCACCGCTTCCTCGACCGCATATTGAATGAGCGGCTTATCGACCAGCGGCAGCATTTCCTTCGGCGAGGCTTTTGTGACGGGAAGGAAGCGCGTCCCCAATCCTGCGGCGGGAATCACGGCTTTTCTGACAGCGGTGCGCGACATGCAGCGAATACTATGTGATGGGTTTGGTGATGTCAAGAAATGGGCGATTGCGATTTATCGCCCAGGCGCGTCGCTCGTCGTTCGTGAAGCGTATCTCGCAAACAAAGCTGAGACATGCTCTCTTTCTGTCCTGCGTTTCACGCTCGCCTCTCGGCGAAGCCGAGGGCCTCGTATCGTCGGCGAAGCGGGCTTCACGAGATACGCTTCACGAAGAACGGGCCTCGGGCGAGAAAGCGCCGCGGCGTCGGTTAGCATTAGTCTACCTGGAGCGGAGGGCCCATCGTCGCGAAAAGTCAGTCGAGTCCTTTACAACGTCAAGACACCTCAATATAATCCGGCAGTTTTGCAAACACGGGCTGATGACGGCAGTCGTGTTCGATATGGTCTGCACATCAAGACAGGCCGGATGGTATGAGGGTGATTCATGCTTTCCGGTAAGCAGGGAGATCGTGTGGGACGGCCTGCCCTATTGGTACTACGGAATTGGAATTCTTGCCGGTGACCACAGCCTTCCTCAATGGATCCCGATGGCTCCTTGTGCTGGTTATGGCGGCCTCTGTGTTGCCGGGGTGGCATGAAGCGGCGGCTCAGACGGGAGAATCGAAGGTCAAATCGATCGAGATACGCGGAAACAAGCGCATCGAAGTTCCTGCCATCACCGGGCGTCTCACACTCAGAGTGGAGGACCCCTACCTACCTGAGATGGTGCGCGGGCAGGTCAAGATTCTGTACGACTCGGGCCTGTTCGAGGACGTCCAAGTCGAAACCGAACCGGTGCCGGGTGGGATAGCCGTTGTGTACGTCGTCCGAGAGAAGCCGTACATCACGGAGATCGTGTACGATGGAAATGAAAATATCACCGATGAAAAACTAAAAGAAAAGACGGTGATCAAGGCCCAATCGTTTCTCGACCAGCAGCAGGCCAAGCAAAGTGCTGAGAATATCCGGTTGGCCTACGAAAAAGACGGGTACTTTAATTGTCAGGTCATTCCGGTAGTCAAAACGCTGGATCAGGATCGTAAACGATTGACCTTTTTTATCAAAGAAGGGGACAAGGCACGGGTCAAGACTGTGATTTTCGACGGGCTTCGTGCCACGACCAAGGACGAATTGTTCAAGGTAATTACGACACGGGAATGGGTTCCTTGGTACGGACCGTTCACGCAGTTCAAGCTGCCGTCCTCTATCTCCGATGCGGGGCTCTTGAAGCGTGACGAATTGACGAATGATGTCGAGCGGATCAAGGAAGTGCTGCTCAATAAGGGGTATTTCAATGCCAGGGCCAGTCTGGCTTCGGTCGAGCTGACCGAAGACAAGAAATGGTTCGTGGTGACGTTCAATGTCTTCGAGGGAGAGCCGTTTACTGTAGCGGAGGTGGGGTTTCGCGGACACACGGTGTTCGAGGACGGAGAGCTTCGAGACGGATTGAATATCAAGCAGGGGGAGATTTTTCAGCGCGCGAAGCTGCGGGATGAGATCAGCCGCCTGACGGACCTCTATGGGAGCAAGGGGTACTCGTTTGCCGAAATCGTACCCGCGGTGAATCCGAATAATGCAGAACGGACCGTCGTGATCCTCTTCAGTGTCAAAGAGGGGGACATGATGCGTATCCGGCAGATTAATATTAACGGAAACAACAAGACGCGCGATAACGTCATCCGCCGTGAAATTCGAGTAGACGAACAGGATGTCATCGATACCCCGTCTCTTAAGCGAAGCTTTCAACGGTTGAACAACCTCAATTTTTTTGAAACCGTCGAAATTCTTCCCGAAAAGGTGGCGGTCGATAAAGTGGATTTGAACGTCCGGGTGAAAGAAAAGCCGACGGGCCAGTTCAGCGTCGGCGGGGGGTTCAGTTCGTTGGACCGGCTGATGGCCATCGCCAATATTACGGAAGGCAATATCGGCGGATATGGTTACATGGGCCGGATCAGCGGACAGTATGGCCAGCGGAGACAGTTCGGATCGATCACGTTCCGCAATCCCTACATCAACGATTCGCTGACATCAGGGCAGGTGGATTTCTACCGTAGCATGACGAATTATCTGACCTTTTTCGAAGAACGAACCGGCGGGAGTTTTACGTTAGGCCGCTGGTTGTCGGAATACAATACGGGGACGATCAGTATTTTCGCGGAGGAACTGAATTATAGAAGTCCGGCGGCGGGGATCTGTAGTAATAGCGATCCCGATTTAAACGCGGTCATCTGCAGCCAGCTCGGGCATCAGTCCTCGACCGGGTTCCGAATTCATGCGTTCAGAGACACACGTGATTATTACCTCGATCCCAGGTCCGGCTGGCGGTTCGGCGGCGGGTTCGATGTCGGTACGCCGTACTTGGGCGGGACCAACGATTTCATCAAGTACACCGCGGACGTCATCAAGGTGACCCCGCTGCTCTTCGATACGAGAGTGTCGATCCGCGGGCGGTTTGGAGGGGTAGAGACATTCGGCGGGAGCTTGGTTCCATTGAGCGAACGGTTCTATGTCGGCGGGATCAATACCCTGCGTGGGTTTGCCTTCGGCCGGGCCGGCCCTGTGGTGGAGACGACCCGTACTCCGTTCGGCGCTTCGAAGCAGCTCATTTTCAATGTTGATTTTGTGTTCACCATCTCGGCTGAGGCAAAGTTGAACGGCGTGCTCTTTTTCGACTACGGGAAAGGGTTTGGCGACGATGAATCGGTGTCGGTGTTCGATCTCAGGAAAACCGCCGGGCTTGAAGGGCGCTGGATCTCGCCGTTCGGTCCCTTGCGCGCCGCCTACGGGATCAATCTTGATCCGCGCCCAGGTGAACGAACAGGGGTTTTTGAGTTTACGATTGGATCGATATTCTAACACGTGAGCGTTGCGCCATGGATCGGAATGAGATGAGCCTGAATCGGATTCTACGAACAAGCGGGTGGCTGGCAGGTGCGGCATTGGCAGTCACGGTCGCCGTTACCGGGTGTGCGGGAACCGGAGCCAAGGTCGAGGGAAAGATCGGCGTGATCGATGCCCAGCGTATTCTCGACAATACCAATGCCGGCAAGAAGGCGAAGGATAATCTGGTCACGTTCTCCAAAAACCGGCAGGCGCTGATGGAGTTCGAAGAAAAAGAATTGCGCCGGATGGAAGAAGACTTGGTCAAGCAGGCGGGCATTCTGAGTCCCACTGCCAAACGCGAGCGGGAAGAACAGTTCAGACGTCGCGTGCAGGACTATCAACAGAAGGCCGCCGAGCTCAATCGGGAAGTTCAAGAAAAACAGAAAGACGTGCTGGAAGGATTTCGAGACAAAGTCGAAGTCGTTGTGAGTAAGGTCGCCAAGCGGTCGGGGCTCCAGATTATCGTCGATCGGAGTAAAGGCGGTCCGACCATCTATCATGAGGAGAGTCTCGATATTTCCGGCCTGGTCATTGAAGAGTTCAATCGACTGTATCCTTAAGGCAGACGGAGGTCCGGCGGTATGAGAAGGATGGACATTGTCAGAGTAGTGGGAGTGGCCGTACTGGTTGTTTGGGCACAGCAGGCACAGGCCGTGGATGCCCAAAAAATCGGCGTGATGGATCAGCAGGCCGTCATGGAACGATCCAAGACCGGCAAGTCCGCATTGGAGGAAATCAAACAGTATTCGGCGACCAGGCAGAAAATCATCGAAGCGGACGAGCTGGAGCTGAAGGATCTGGAACGTACGCTTCAGGAGTCAGTCAGCAAGTTGAGCGAAGCGGACAAGCAGGACAAGCAAGAGCAGTTTCGTGTCAAGGTAGAGGCCTACCAGCGGCGTCTCCAAGAGTTCAATCGCGAGGTGCAGCAAAAGCAGCGTGATATGGTAGGGGAGTATTCGAAGAGGATTGCGGACGCTGCGCAGGTCGTGGCTCAAAAAGAGGGGTATCTGGCGATTCTGGACAAGGGAAATGAGGCGCTCGTCCGTATCGTGCTCTATCATCATCCGGGGCTCGATGTGACGGATCTCATCGTCAAAGAATTCGATCGGCAAAGTAAATAAGCACGTGGTGGATCAACAGCAGCGGAGAGGAGGCATCGCCGATGGCAAAGGTTGAACAGGTGGAAATTCAGGGATTACTTCCACACCGGTATCCCTTCTTATTGGTGGATCGCGTCAAAGAACTGGAGCCGGGCCGGCGGATTGTGGCGATCAAGAACGTCACGATCAATGAGCCGTTTTTTCAGGGGCATTTCCCAGGGCGGCCCGTCATGCCCGGCGTCTTGATTGTCGAAGCGATGGCGCAAGCCGGGGGCGTGCTGGTGTTCAAATCGGGGGAGTCCTCAGGGAAGCCCGTCGTCTATATGACGGGCATCGACGAGGCCAAGTTTCGGAGGCCGGTGGTGCCGGGCGATCAGCTGCGTTTCGAAATCGATGTGCTCAAGAAGCGTCCGCCATTTTGGAAAATGCAGGGGAAGGCGTTCGTCGACAACGAAATGGTGTGTGAGGCAGTGGTGACGGCCATGGTGGCCGAGGAAAAGGCCGGCACGCGTTGATCGCCACTGGTCAACGGTCGGTCAATTCTATAGTGTGTCTGCAGGGTGAAGGGGGGAGCGTGTGAAAATCCATCCAACAGCGATTGTCCATCCCAAGGCGAAACTCGCCGACGGTGTGGAGGTCGGGCCGTTTTGTGTCATCGGTGAGCATGTTTCAATCGGCAAGGGAACCAGATTGTTGTCGCACATCACCATCGATGGATGGACGGAGATCGGCGAACGCAACGAGGTGCACGCGTTTGCCTCGATCGGCGGGCCACCGCAGCATTTGGGTTACAAGGGGGAACCGACAAAGGTCGTCATCGGTGATGACAATGTCATTCGGGAGTATGTGACGGTCAACCGCGCCACTGTGCAGGGCGGTGGGGTGACGTCGCTCGGCTCCAAAAATACTCTGATGGCGTATGTCCACGTGGCGCACGATTGCCGGCTTGGAAGCTATCTTATTATGGCCAATGCAGCCAGTTTGGCCGGACACATTACGATCGGGGACCATGCCATCATCGGAGGCCTGACGGGTATTCACCAATATGTCCGTGTCGGAGACTATGCGATGGTCGGCGGGTGCTGCGCGATCGGTCAGGATGTTCCACCCTTCATGCGGGCAGCCGGGGGCTACCGGGCGCATTTGTACGGGCTCAATACCGTAGGGCTGCAGCGGCATGGCTTTTCAGTGGAACGTATCGCGCTGCTCAAAAAAGCGTTCGACTTGCTCTTTCGGGCCGGCCATCGGGTTGCCGAAGCGATCAGGCTGACGAAGAAGGAGTTCAAGGGGCAGGCGGATGTCGCGAAGATCCTCACGTTTATGGAAGGGACCAAGCGAGGGGTCTCGCGCGTGGTGAACGTCGATTTGGATATCGAATTCGATCAGGAAGGGTGAGGATTACGCCACTATGACGGTATCGGTCTCAGTCCAAGAGGGGCGCATCGGGCTCATTGCCGGAAACGGACGGTTTCCGATCATCTTTGCGGATAATGCGCGCAAGATGGGACTGCAAGTCTCGGCAGTGGCGCATGAAGGAGAGACGGAGCCGGAGCTTGAGCAGCATGTCGATTGGATCCACTGGATCAAGATCGGACAGCTCAACAAACTGATCAAGGCCTTCAAGGGGGACGGCGTTCGGCAGGTGGTGATGCTGGGCGGTATCAAGAAGACCCATGTCTACAGCACGGTGCGGCCTGATTTTCGAGCGCTGGCGCTGGCGACGCGTGTGGCCTTGTGGAAGGATGACAACATTCTTCGCGAAATTGCGGCTGAACTCGAACGGGAGGGAATTTCGATTTGCGAGTCTACTTTTGGCCTCGAAGGGATTCTCGTCGAGGAAGGTCCGCTGACCTCCCGCCAACCGACCAAGAAGGAGTGGACCGACATCCGCTACGGATGGGAGATTGCGAAGGAGACCGGACGTCTCGATATCGGCCAATGTGTGGTGATCAAGGATCGTGTGGTCGTGGCGGTGGAAGCGGTGGAGGGGACCGATGGGGCGATCAAGCGCGGCGGCGAGTTGGCGAAGGAAGGGGCGGTGGTGGTCAAGCGAAGCAAGCCGCAGCAGGATCTCCGGTTCGATTTGCCTGCGGTCGGCCCCCGGACGATCGAAGTAATGACCTCGGTGAAGGCTGCCGTGCTGGCGGTGGAATCGGGCCGCACGGTGATGCTGGATCGGGAACAGTTGATCAGTCTGGCGGAGCGGGCGGGGATCGCAGTCATCGGAATTACCCGGGACGAGTGATCCATTCACGCATCGTTCATCACAATCTCATGAAATCACTTCGTGCCGGAGTCGTCGGTGTCGGGCATTTGGGGCAGCACCATGCGAGGCTGTATGCCGCACTGCCCGATTCGACGCTTGTCGGCGTGACGGATCAGGATCGTGACCGGGCCGGCGCCATCGCCGGGCGGCATGGCGCACAGGTGTTCGAGGACCTGTCCGACCTTCTGAAGGCCGTCGATATCGTCAGCGTGGCTGTGCCCACATCGGGGCATTATGCCGTGGCGAAAGCCTGTCTTGAAGCGGGCAAGCATGTCCTGGTTGAGAAGCCGATCGCTGTGCGGCCTGTCGAAGCGCGCGAGCTTGTCGATTTGGCCAAGGCCAAGGGGTGCCGGCTCCAGGTCGGTCACAGTGAACGTTTCAATCCCATTATGCAGGTGATGCGGCCACACATTCGTCGTCCGGCGTTCATCGAAGCCCACCGGATGGGGACCTACAGCGAACGCGGAACCGACGTCGACGTCGTGCTGGATTTGATGATTCACGATCTTGACCTGGTTTTGTCCTTCAATCCCGGTCCGGTCGAAGAAGTGCGGGCCGCCGGAGTGCCGGTGCTGTCATCGACGATCGATATTGCCAATGCGCGCATCCAGTTTCAAAGCGGATGTGTCGCCAACCTGACTGCCAGCCGGGTGTCACTGACCAAGATGCGCCGGCTGCGGGTGTTTCAGCAGGACAGTTATGTGTCGATCGATTTTCAGTCCCGTCAGGGAATCGTCGGGCGCCGAGCCGGGAATTCGGGGGACAAACCCGGGTTTGCGATCGAAGAGTGCAAAGGAAACGATGCGGAGCCGCTCAAGCTCCAGCTTGAATCCTTCCTGAGCGCGATCCGGACCAGCGCGTCTCCCGTCGTGTCCGGTGAAGACGGAGCGGCTGCGCTGACGGTCGCCCATCAAGTATTGGCCGCCATCGATTCGTTTGTGCAGCGCAACGCGGAACAAGGGGCAAGGGGGTAGAGGGATCACCAGCCTGCAATAGTGATGAACGCGCCTATGGCAACCGCTGACGCTCGGCTGACGCGAGACGGGCAGGATTGGCGGGACACGCGAGACTGCCCGGCGCCCGGACGTGCGCGTCATGCGAGTCGCGCTCTTCGCGCTTGCCGCGCGGAATTACCCATTTCGATACGAACTGTCATGAATAGTGCGGGTTAAGAGCATGCCGCGCATTCTCATTGTAACCGGCGAAGCCTCCGGCGATCTTCACGGAGCCAATCTTGCCAAGGCGCTGAAAGCGTGCGACCCATCCGTATCGTTGGTCGGCATCGGCGGGGCGGCCATGGAGGCGGCCGGTGTTCAGCTCGTGCAGGCCATCGGGCGTTTTGACGTCATCGGAATGGTCGGTCCCCTGGCGTTGGCGTCGCTCGTATATCGTTTTCTTTTCATGCGGCGCCTGTTCCGTTCCGAGCCATGGGACGCGGTCGTATTTATCGATCATCCCGGCTTGAATCTCCGTTACGCCTACTTCGCGAAGGCGGCCGGATTACGCGTGGTGTACTATATCGCGCCGCAGATTTGGGCCTGGCGTCCCCAGCGCATGCATTGGATTAAACAACGAGTGGATCATGTTCTGGTGATCCTCCCGTTCGAGAAAGCCTTGTATGATGAGGCGGGGGTGCCTTGTACGTTCGTCGGCCATCCTCTCCTGGACGCGGTCGCTCCGCGATACGATCCGGTGAGCCTTCGTACGCGGTTCGGACTTCCATCGGAAGGGCGTGTGATTGCCTTGCTGCCGGGAAGCCGGAGACGGGAAGTGCAGATGCTTCTGCCGATGCTGCTGGAGGCCGCGAGCCGATTGGCGCGGCGCGATCCGGAAACGAAGTTTATTCTGGCGCAGGCTACGACAATTCAGGATAATCTGCTGCAGCCGCTCCTGCGGGAGAGCAAGGTTCCGGTAACTGTGGTGAAAGAACAGGCCAGCGAGGTGATGGCAGTTGCAGATCTGGCGCTGGTGGCATCGGGTACCGCAACCTTACAAGCGGCGGTGGTGGGCACGCCTCTGGTATTGTGCTATCGAACGGCGGCATGGGAATTTTGGGTTGCCGGTTTTTTTATTCGCGTCAAATGGATCGGGCTGGTGAATTTGGTGGCCGGCCGGTCGGTGGTGCCGGAATTGGTCCAGCGAGACGCGACGGCGCAGCGGGTATATGAAGAGGCCGTCCGGATCTTGGACGATCGTTCGGTTTATGATGAAATGACACGCAGCTTGGCAGAGGTGCGCGCTTCGCTGGGCGAGCCGGGGGCGTCGATTCGAGCGGCGAAAATGGTGTTGGCAGCATGTCAGGGATAGATCGATTCAAGCGGCTCATGCGGTATGTCCGTCCCTATCGGACGCGATTCGTCGCGGCGTTCGCCTGTTCCGGCCTCGTCGCGTTGTTATCGGCGGTCTATGCCTGGCTCGTGAAGCCTGTGCTGGACGGCATTTTCATCGAGAAGAACGAAGAGCTGCTGCTGATTTTGCCGTTAGTCCTCCTGGGCGTTGCGCTTCTGAAGGCGGTGCTCAGCTACGGCGTCGGGTATTTGATGGCCTATGTGACGAATCGGGTCATCGCCGATATCAGGCAGGAGCTGTTTCAACACCTGATCCGGATGCCGGTCGGGTTTCACGATACGAATACGTCGGGCCGTTTGGTCTCGCGGGTGGTGAACGATGTCGGATTGATGGCGAGCGCCGCATCGAATGTGCTCAAAGATATTTTCCAGAATGCGCTGACATTTCTGGCCATGGTAGGGGTGATCGTCTATCAGAATTGGAAGCTGGCGGGGTTGTCGGCGATCGTCATCCCGCTGTCGGCGCTGACGATGGTGCGTGTCGGGAAACGATTGAGACGGCTGGCGACGAGCGGGCAGGAACGAATGGGCGATATGTCGTCGACGCTTCAAGAGACGCTGGCCGGCATCAGAATGGTGAAGGCGTTCGGGCGGGAGGAGGCGGAAGCCGAACGCTTCAAAACCTACAACGGGGCGTTCCTGGCGACCACGCTGAAATCCAATCAAGTCTGGTCGATCGGATCGTCGCACATGGAAGTCATCGGCGTCATCGGGGTGGCAGGAATCATTTGGTACGGGGGGTATCTCGTCATCCATGAGGTCATGACGCCCGGCGCGTTGTTTTCATTCATGGCGGCCATGTTTATGGCCTATACACCGATCCGTAAACTGGCGGGGGCGAATAACATCATTCAGCAGGCGTTGGCCGCAGCCGAACGGGTCTACGATGTGATGGATCTTGAAACGGAACAGTCCAAGGATCGCGGCACGGTTGCTTTGACGGGAATCCGACAGGGGATCGAATTTCAAGGGGTCTCGTTGCGCTATGAGAGTCAGACAGTGCCGGCGCTGGCCGGCGTCGATCTCTCGATCAAGTCCGGCGAGGTGGTGGCGCTGGTTGGGGGCAGTGGAGGCGGGAAGACGACCTTGGTCAGCTTGCTGCCGCGTTTCTACGAACCGACGGAGGGACGGATTCTGTTGGACGGGCTTCCGCTCGCATCGTATACGTTACGGTCGTTGAGGACCCATATCGGAATTGTGTCGCAGGAGATCGTATTGTTCGACGATACGATCAGTCGCAACATTGCCTTCGGACAATCAGGAGCGGGTCAATCCGCCATCGAGCAGGCGGCCAAGGCCGCCTACGCCCATGAGTTTATCCTTCGCTTGCCCGAGGGGTATGAGACGGTCATCGGGGAACGCGGCGTGAAATTGTCGGGGGGCGAACGGCAACGCCTGGCGATCGCCCGCGCTATTCTCCGCGATCCGCCGCTGCTGATTCTGGACGAGGCCACGTCGGCGCTCGATACGGAATCCGAACGCATCGTGCAATTGGCTTTGACCAATCTCATGAAGAACAGGACGACGGTGGTGATTGCACATCGGCTCTCCACCATTCAAAATGCGGATCGTATCGTGGTGTTGGACCGTGGAACGATTGTGGAGACGGGCTCGCATGAAGAATTGCTTCGGAAGGGCGGGGTGTATCAACGTCTCCATGCCATGCAATTTCAGGATGTGACCAGCGTCTGAACACGTGAAGAGTGATGAGTGATGAGCGTCGGAAAAGTCTGAAGAAGCGAGTTGCCCAGTGGGTGAAGTGTTCCCTGCTGCCGCCGGTCGCCGCGTCGGTCATTCGCGGGGTCGCGCAATCGATGCGTTGTGAGACTCGCGGGCATGAAGCGGTTGATGCGTTGTATCGGGACGGGCGCCACATCATTCTTGCCTTTTGGCACGCGCAACAGTTGATGATCCCAATCGGCTATCGAGGCACCGGATCCCATGTCCTGATCAGTCAGCATGGCGACGGAGAAATCATTGCGCGCATCATCGCGCGGTTCGGGCATCAGGCTGTCCGTGGATCGAGCACACGCGGCGGCGCCGGCGCACTCCGCGCGCTGATCAAATTGGGCCGGTCGGGACGGGATGTGGTGGTGACGCCGGATGGTCCCAAGGGTCCGCGCCACGTCGCCAAACTTGGCGTCATTCAGCTGGCGAAGGCGACAGGCCTCCCGATTGTGCCGATGGCCTTCGCCTGCTCAAAAAAAAACTCTTCGCGAGCTGGGATCGCTACATGGTCCCGTACCCCTTTTCCCGCGGTCTATTCCTCTATGGTGACCCCCTCTGGATTCCGCGTGAGGCAGACGACGCGGCGCTCGAAGCGTCCCGCCTTGAGCTTGAGACGGCCCTCAATCGGCTGACCGACGAAGCGGATGCGGTGGTGAATGCCGTGCGTGAAGCGCGAGACTAGCGGGACAAGCGAGAGGTGCGAGAAAGGCGGGACAGGCGGGAAGTGTGGGAGTGGCGAGTCTCGCTCGTCCCTTCTCTCCGGCCCGTCGCGCATTTCTCGCCTGTCTCGCATGGTGAGAAAAACAGTGTGGAAGTTACTCTATAACATCGGATTGATCCTTGCGGCTCCCGTCATCGTGTGCGTGCTGCTGGCCAAACCTCGGTGCCGTCCAGGGTTGGCGCAGAGGCTGGGATTTGAAAACGGTTTGTTTGGTTTGTCTTGTTTGTTTCGTGCGGGAGAGCGAAATCAACCCGATCAACCAGATACACACGATGAACCAAACAAACCAAATAGACGAGACCAACCAGATAAACCAGTCATCTGGGTTCACGCCGTGTCACTCGGAGAAGCGGTGGCTGCTGCGCCGTTGGTGAAGGCCCTGCATGGCCGCCACCCTGAGTATCGGTACATCGTGACGACCGTCACTGAAACAGGCCGCGAAGCGGTCGTGCAACGGCTGGCCGGCGTGGCCGAACATCGGTATGCTCCGCTGGATCTGCCGTGGGTGGTTGCGGGCATGATCGATCGGCTCCGCCCCGCGCTCTATCTGTTCGTGGAAACCGAGTTGTGGCCCAATTTGCTCTGGACATTGCGGGACCGGCAGGTCCCGGTTGTGCTGGTCAATGGGCGGTTGTCGTCGCGCTCGTTTCGCCGTCAAGACGTCGGAGGCATCCGTGAGTTGTATCGGTCGGTCCTTCAATCGATCACTCTGTGCTTGATGCAATCCGACCGTGACCGGCAGCGTATCGTGGCCTTGGGCGCAAATCCGGATGTTGCGCATACGACCGGCAATATCAAGTTCGATCAGCCCCTGCCGGACATGAGCGGGGAATCGTCTCTGCGTCGAACCTTTGGATTAGCCGATCAGGAGCGGTTAATCTTGGCCGGGAGTACCCATGCGGGCGAAGAGGAGCTGCTGGTCTCGGCATACGGACAGATTGTGAAAGCGCATCCATCGACCGTGCTGATGCTGGCGCCGCGGCATATCGAGCGAGTAGACCGGGTCGAGGCGATGATCCGTGAAGCCGGTTTCACTGCGCAGCGCAAAAGCCGGATCGGTGAACCGGAGGCCGGTCCGCGGGTCATTATCTTGGATACCAGAGGGGAACTGGCCCGTGCCTATCGGGAGGCGGTCGTGGCATTTGTGGGCGGGACACTGATTCCAGTAGGCGGACATAATTTGCTGGAACCGGCAGTCTGGGGAACCCCTGTGCTGTTCGGACCCTATACCGACCATTGCGCCGAAGTGGCGGCGTTGTTAGATGAGGCGGGAGGAGGGCGACGCGTGACGGGTGTCGAGGATTTGGCCCGATGCGTGAGTGAATGGTTGGCCGATCAGAATGCCCGCGATACAGTGGGACAGGCTGCCAAACGTGTGGTCCTGGATAATCAAGGCGCCTTAAAGCGGAGCCTGGAGTTGATCGAGTCCTGTCTGATTCCCGGCGCGTTCGGCCAAAAGAGCCGATGGCGTATGGCTGATGGTACAGGAGCGGAATAGAAATCATTACAAGACAATTCCGTGATCCGACTATGTGCTATCTGCCATCAGCTATCAGCTCATTTTCTCAAAGAGATACGCTCGCCTCGCTGAGTCGGCGAAGCGGGCTTCACGAGATACGCGTGTTCGAGTGTATTCGTGACACATTGATATGAGCGGCGCGAACTGACATGGCATTCTTGCATCCCGGACAGCCGGTTCGGAAAGGCCTGTGCGGAGTAGCGTTTCTGTACGGCCTCATCGTCCGATTGCGGCATGCATGTTATCGCTTCGGTTGGTGCCGTTCTTCGCAGATACCCTGCCGTGTCGTGAGCGTGGGTAATCTCACCGTAGGGGGAACCGGCAAGACGCCGGTTGTCATTCTTCTGACCCACTGGTTGCAGTCCCAGGGACGGCGGGTGGCTGTCTTAAGCCGTGGGTATAAGCGTGCGGGCGGGGCCCCGCAGCATCTTGTGTCGGATGGCGTCACAATTCTGGCTGGTCCATCAGAGGCGGGGGACGAGCCGTTTCTTCTTGCGCGGCGATGTCCCAAGGCAGTCGTCGCGGTGGGAGCCGATCGTGCGGAACTGGGCCAATGGGTGTTGGCGCAACATCCGGTGGATTGCATGATATTGGACGATGGGTTTCAACATCTTGGTCTTCGCCGAGATGTTGATCTGGTGTTGCTGGACGCGACTGATGCAACCGGGCTCGATGCGATGGCGCCTGCCGGACGGCTGCGCGAACCTTTGCAGGGTCTCGTGCGCGCGACGGCGGTGGTGGTGACAAGGGCCGATTCAAAGGAAGATGTCGAAGCGATACACAGCAGACTGCGGGCAGCCGGCCTGCAATACAATGACCCCATAGAAGTGGTGTTCAGGGCAGACTCCTGTGTGTCGGTGCGGACAGAGGAGGGCAAGCCGCTGGACTGGTGCCGGGGAAAATCCATCTGGCTGGTAAGCGGCATCGGAAACAGCGAGTCGTTTCGACGGTCCGCTCTGTCGGCAGGAGTCGAAGTTGTCGGCGAGACGGTATTTCAGGACCATCATCGTTACGATGCGGACGATGTCCGTCGGATTCGCGCTGCTGCACAGTCTGCCGGGGCAGACATCGTGCTGACGACCGAAAAAGATGCGGGCAAGCTCCCGCCTTTTCTTGTGCCACAGGATTCCTGGTGGGCGTTACGGGTGCGGGCGGAGGTTGTGCGAGGAGAGGAGCGACTGCGTAGGCTGGTGTTGGGGGACGGAGTACAGGCGCGTGCGTAGAGAATCGATTCATCGGCTTGTCGTGCGGGCGCCGAATTGGATCGGCGATGCAGTGATGTGTGAGCCGGCGCTCCGCGGGCTCCGATCTCTGTTTCCTCAGGCGGAATTGACGTTGCTCGCCAAGGCTGCGGTCGCGGAATTGTTCATCGGCTATCCCGGTGTAGACCGTGTATTGGTGTACGATAGCAAGGACATTCATGCGGGACTCGCGGGAAAATGGACGCTTGCGGGCGCTTTGCGGCGGCATCAGTTCGATCTGGCGGTGTTGTTTCAGAATGCATTCGAGGCCGCGTTCCTCACCTGGCTCGCGGGAATTGCGCGCCGGTATGGGTATGCGACCGATGGGCGCGCGTTTTTCCTCACCGATCCGGTTGCCGTTCCCGATCGGGCAGCCCTCATCCATCAAGTCGGCTATTACTGGAATTTGCTCAAACCGCTGGGGTTGGCCGGCGGACCGTCCGCTCCGGCGCTGGTTATTTCAGCCGGCGAAGAACGCATAATGGAATCGAAGCTTGCAGCGGCCGGTATCGGACCTGCCGATGTCGTGATCGGGGTTAATCCAGGATCGACGTATGGGAACGCCAAACGGTGGCTGCCGGAACGATTTGCGGAGGCGGCGCGGCGGCTGGTCGACCGAGTGCGGAAGGACGAGGGAAAAGAAGCGGCGGTGATGGTACTTGGCGCAAAGGGGGAAGAGTCGCTGGGGAAGAGCATCGCAGCTCTTGTCGAGACGCGGTCTATCGTCTTGTCCGGCGCCACGACGATTCGCGAACTGATGGCTGCGACCAAGCGGTGCCGCCTGCTCCTTACCAACGACACCGGTCCGATGCATATTGCAGCCGCCTTTGGTGTGCCGGTTGTCGCGGTCTTTGGGCCGACGGACTGGCGAACCACGTCGCCCTATGGGCAGGAACAGTCGATCGTGCGTGAGCCGGTCGATTGCGCCCCGTGTTTCTTGAGAGAATGCCCGATCGACCACCGTTGTATGACACGGGTGTCGTCCGATCGGGTATACGAAGCGGCGGTGCAACAGCTGGGAAGTTCGGCTGGTTTATCTCGTTCATCTGGTTTGTTTGGTGCGTCTGATTCCAACCAAACAAACGTTTTGTCCGGTTTTACAATCTTCCTGGATCGCGATGGAACGCTGAATCCAGATCCCGGCTACATCCGATCGTCGGACCAGTTCGAATTATTTCCCGGTGTGGCGCAGGCCCTGTCGAGGTTGAAACAGGCCGGCGCGCGCCTGATCGTTGTGACGAATCAGTCGGGAGTTGCGAGGGGATTCTTCTCGGCCGGCGATCTTGACGGTATTCACGCGAAGCTGAGATACCTCCTCGGTGAAGCCGGAGTTTCGCTCGATGCCATTTACGTATGCCCCCACCATCCCGATGATGGGTGTGATTGCCGGAAACCCGATCGCGGCCTGATCGATCGAGCCATAGGCGAGCAGCGAATCGATCTCACGCGGTCCTATCTGATCGGGGATCATGCACGCGATATCGAACTGGCGAAGCGCGTCGGATCGCGGAGCATCCTGGTGACGACGGGAGCCGTTCTTCCGGAGCAGGTGGAAGGGCTGAAGGCGTCGGGGCCGGTTCCTGATCGGGTGGCGTCCTCTCTCGCCGAGGCGGCAGACTGGCTGTTGACTGATGCGAGAAGCCGCATCAGTCATGCGACTGATTCCGGAACGAAGAGAAGTCCGTGAGTGATGGTGCGCTTGCGTCGGATCGAGCGCGCACCTATAGTGTGTCTGCCGAGAAACGACTCTGAACGAGTTCCGGTGGCGTGAACGGGAGTGGAATATGGCGATCAGCCAAGAAGCAGAATCTTCTTCGATTCCCTGTAACCTCTGCGGCGGGGTTGAGGTCTCGACCCTCTCGAATCGAAGCCGCAGCGGGAAGCCGTTACGGACGGTGATTTGCAAGTCATGTGGGCTCGTCTGGTCCGATCCGCGCCCGCATGATGCCAGGCAGTTTTACGAAGATGAGTATCGGCTTGCCTACAAGCACGCCTACAGACCGAAGCCAAAGCACGTGCTGCGCGCAGGCCACGTGGCGCTGTCGCGTTTCCAGAAGATCGACCGGCTGCTGTCCGGTCAAAAAACCATTCTGGACGTGGGAACCGGCGGGGGAGAATTCGCCTATTTGCTCCAATCATTGGGGCATCGCGTGAGCGGGATTGAGCCGAACAAAGGGTATGCGGATTACTCGATCCAGGAATACGGGCTGGCAGTCCAGGTGGGATTTGTGCAGGACGCGGAGTTCCCTCCTGAATCATTCGATCTCGTGACAATTTGGCATGTGCTGGAGCATACGGAGAATCCAGGATCCGTGCTGGCCTTATTGCGATCCTGGCTGAAATCCGACGGCAGGCTTGTCGTGGAAGTTCCCAATGTGGAGGCGACGTGCCAGGCTCCGCACAGTACGTTTCATGAGGCGCATCTCTACAATTTCAATGTCGTGTCGTTGCGCAGGTTGGCCAGGAAGCACGGGTTACATGAAGTCTGGCATCTGATTTCACGCGACGGCGGGAATATTACGATGTGTTTGACGAGTCAGACGCCTCCGGTAGAAGGCAGTGACGAATCCGTGATTCCCGGCAATTACGAATGGGTATCCAGGATTGTGCGTGGGCACAGTAATCTCCGGCGCCATTTGACGCCGCTGCCCTATCTGCGGGCGTGGCAACGTCTCTGCCGGTCGCTGGCCGAACGGCGCGAAACGGCAGGCAAGGACAATGGGAAAACGCTGCTCGATCGCCTGTATGCTTCGTCGACACGTACCTATGCTGTGGGAAACAGATAACCAAATGTGGATTCTGCGCGCATCATGAGAGTGTCTCTTTCCTCCGCTATGCTATGACACAGATTGTTTCGCTGGGAAGGTTGGCCGGTGCAATTTGCAGATGTGCTCCCGATTGAGTCCCGCTCCTCCGCGCTGAATAACAGCCGGATTCTTCTGATCAAACCAAGTTCTCTCGGTGATATCGTGCATGCGTTTCCGGTCGTGTCGGCCCTCAAGGCACAGTGGCCGGGCGCGCATCTCACATGGGTGGTGAAGCGCCAGTGGGCTGAGCTTGTCGAACGAGCCGATGGGGTGGACCGTGTCTGGCCGGTGGAGGGGACGGTAGGGAGTTGGCTCGAGCAGGCGCGGGCATTGCGGGCCGAGCGGTTCGACCTTGCCGTCGATTTGCAGGGCCTGTTCCGCAGCGGAGCCCTTGCCAGATTGTCCGGTGCGCCCATACGCATTGGCTTTGCCAATGGGAGAGAAGGGAGTCCCTGGTTCTACACAAGACGGGTGGAGGTGCCGACCATAGAGATGCATGCCGTCGATCGATATCTCCTTGTGGCGGCGGCGCTGGGGATTCGCGTGCAGGGATCGCCACAGTTTCGGTTCAAGATCTTCGACGCCGATATGGCAATGGTGCGGGAGCTGTTCCGAAGCAAAGGAGTGTCTCTCGACCAGCCGTGGATTGCGATGAATGTGTCGGCGCGCTGGCCGACGAAACGGTGGTTTCCCGGTTCCTTTGCCGCGGTCCTCGATCGATTGCATCAGGAGGGTCTTGGTCCGGTTGTCGTGATCGGAAGCGCCGGTGACCGGCATGATGTCGAGCAGCTCAGGACGCTGACGAACAGTCCGTTTGTCGATCTCACCGGCGTAGTTCCGCTCGGCAGCCTGCCGGCGCTTCTGTCGAAGGCCTCGGCGATGATCACGAACGATTCCGGACCGATGCACATCGCGGCGGCGCTGGGCGTTCCCGTAGCGGCCATCTTCGGGCCGACCAGCGCGATTCGAACCGGCCCATACGGGGCAGGTCATCGTGTGTTGACCGGACCGGTCTCCTGTCGTCCCTGCTTCAGCCGTGTCTGCTACAATTCCGTGCCGTTGGAATGTTTGCAGCTTGTGCAGCCTGGTCAGGTGTTCGACGCGGTGCGACAGGCGAGACGAGCGTGACAGACGCGAAACGCGCACGTGGGAGCATCGCAGAACAGATGGGAAATGCAGGAACGGCAAGATTCAGGCGCATATCCTCCCGGCAATTCTCGCCGTTCCCGCTAGTCGCGCCACTCGCGCCATGCGTTCACTTCGATCTAAGTGAGGCGCCTCGATGAATGTTCTGATCGTCAGACCTGACGGCATTGGGGATGTGATTCTTTCCCTTCCGGTGGCCTCGCAACTCAGAAAGCTGCTTCCTGATGTAAGGATTGGATTTCTGACGAGCCCGATCGTTGCTCCTATTCTCGAACGGCATCCCGATGTGGACTATATCCGGACCATACGGTGGACGGATGCGCCGAGTATCCTGCGAGCCGCGTTTTCCGATGGGATAGATGCGGCGATCTTTCTCAAGCCGTTTCGACAGCTCATGTGGTCGGCATTTCTGGCGCGTGTTCCGCTGCGTGTGGCCACAGGATTTCGCTGGTATAGCCCATTGGCCAATCGGCGGATATACGAACATCGTAGCGAGTTCATGAAACATGAATCCGAGTACAACGTGGAGATGCTGAAAGGGCTTGGTCTGAATCCTGGTCCGGTGAGCCGCCCGATACTGGTGCTCAGCAGCGAAGAGCGGAGCGCCGCCTCGCAGTACTGGACAAACTTGCCGAATCGTCGCGTCGTGGTTCATCCCGGCGGACGATCCGCCAGGCGTTGGAAGGCAGAGCATTTTCGAGATCTTGCCGGCGAGCTTGCGCGAACAGGCTATGGAGTTGTTCTGACGGGCAGTGAGACCGAGCGAACAGAGTTTGAGCGCGACACGCTGTCGCAGAGGGCTCTGTCACCCGGAATCCATAATCTGATGGGGCGTCTCTCGGTCCGGGAATTAATGGCCGTGATCGCTGATGCTCAGGTCGTGGTTTCCGGGGCGACAGGACCGGCGCATCTTGCAGCAGCCCTCGGGACTGCGACAGTCAGTCTCTTCGATCCACGGAGAAATAATTTGCCGGTGAGGTGGAAGCCGTTGGGAACCGGAGTGCTGCTGCGGCCGGATGTTCCTACGTGTGAAAAATGCATCGGTGACGTGTGTCCATTTTGGGATTGCCTCGATCGCTTGACCGTGGATCACGTGACGGAGGCGGTCGGTCATGTTGCCAAGACTCCGGCAGTCTTAACGGTACTCCAGATATAATTTAATTGTAGCGAGCCACTCTTCTATTCCTGCCCGCGCGCTGTCGGCGTCGTTGTCCTTCGCTGGCAGGGACCTATTTGTTGCGGCCTTTTTTCTTGACTCCCCCATCCACTTGTGTTCATATCCTGAACGTACTTGCTGGTTTCCCATCTAACCGTATGAATCTTCAAGGCCAACGGGATCTTCTTCTGCTGACAGAGTTGGAGCGGGACAGCGCCGTCACACAGCGGTCCCTTGCTGTGAAGTTGGGTGTGGCTCTTGGTCTGACAAATTTGTACGTCAAGCGATTAGCCCGAAAAGGCTACATTAAAATCACCACGATTCCTTCCCATCGTGTTCGATATTTATTGACCCCGCAAGGGTTTGCCGAGAAGTCTCGTCTGACCTATCTCTACATGCAATATTCATTAGCACATTATCGCGATATGCGCGCCCGGCTCAGGGAGACGCTGCTGCGCGCGACAGAAAGCGGCATGAAACGAGTAGTGATTTACGGAACCGGCGAACTGGCGGAGATGGCGTATTTGTCGCTTCGTGAAATGAACATGGTGTTGGTGGGGTTTGTGAACGACGAGCAACAGGCCTCATTCTTGTCCTATCCTGTCTGGCGGCCGCAAACGTTGGCTGAGTGGGAGTTCGACGCGGTATTGCTGGCGGATCTCGACGGGACAGCGCGGCAGAAAGAGAGTCTGGGCCGGCATCATATTCCAGACGCAAAGATCTTGGCGCTCGGGCCGCCGATCTGAGGAGTCTGGAGAAGCCGTTGTTTTTGTTCACTGTAAGTGAGAGGGCGAAGCTGTGTCCGCCGGGCTGTGTATTTAGTTAAAGAGGTTTGTCTGGTTTATCTCGTTCATCTGGTTTGCCTGATTCCAACCAAATAAACAAAACAAACCAAATAAACGAGATCAACCGTGAAACTCACCCGTTTTGAAGACTTGGATTGCTGGAAAGAATCCAGACAACTTACTCGTCAAGTCTATGAGGCGGTTCATCAGAATCCGAATTGGCAAAGAGATGTGCGACTCCGCAGCCAAATCCAAGGCGCTGCCGGGTCTGTAATGGCTAATATTGCCGAAGGATTTGTGCGTCGGTCGAATAAGGAGTTCGTGCAGTTTCTGTTTATCGCGATGTCCTCGGCTGCTGAAGTCCAAAGCCACCTGTACATTGGAGTAGATCAAGGGTATCTATCAAAGGACGCATTTGAGTCGATCTATAACCAGGCCGACAAAACGGCAAAAATCATTTCCGGCCTTATCAAATACCTTCGCACAAAACAAACCAAACTAACCAAATGAACCAAACAAACGGGCTCCACTGGTACGCTTTACGAACCCGGTCTCGTCACGAGAAGCTGGTTCGCGATCAACTGGCGACGCAGGGGATCGAGCCGCTGCTTCCGACCGTGAAACGGCTGAGTCAGTGGAAGGATCGCAAGAAAGAAATCGAGACGCCGCTTTTTTCCGGCTATTGTTTCGTCCGATTCGGGCAGCAAGAGAAGTTGCCGGTCCAGAAAGTGGCGGGTGTTGTGGAGATCGTGGGCAGCGGAAGCCGTCCGGAACCCATTCCCGACGATGAGATTGAAGCCTTAAAAAGACTGATGACCAGCGTCCTCCCGTACGATCCTCATCCCTATTTGCACGAAGGCATGACGGTCGAGGTGGTGCGTGGACCGTTGCAGGGTGTCCACGGCATTTTGCTGCGAAAAGAAAAGCGGCATCGCCTGGTCCTCGGCATCCGGTTGATTCAACAAGCAGCGGCGGTGGAGATCGACGTGAACGATGTGGCGCCGGTGTGAGGGGCCTGGACACGGGCGAGATTGGCGGGACAAGCGAGACTGGCAGGAAACGGATTTGCGCGCCCTGCAAGTTGCACTCTTCGCGCTTGTCGCGCGGAGGTCAGCAGTTCGTCACGAACAGTGATCAATCATAGAGGCTAGCCGAAAGAAGGAGAACACATGGGAGTGCCATTACTCGATCTGAAAGCGCATCACGAACCGTTACAAAAAGAGATCCTGGACGCCGTTGAGCAGGTATTCAAGAGCCAGGCGTTTATCCTGGGGGCGGAAGTCGGCAAGTTAGAGGAGCGGGTAGCCGCCTATTGCCAGGCCAAGTACGGAATCGGTGTGACGTCGGGTACCGATGCGCTTCTGATCGCGCTTATGGCGCTCGGGGTCGGCCCCGGCGACGAAGTGATCACGTCGCCCTATTCATTTTTCGCCACGGCAGGCGTGGTCGCCCGGTTAGGGGCCAAGCCGGTGCTCGTGGATATCGATCCCAAGACCTTCAACATCGATCCGTCAAAAATCAGCCAGGCGATGACACCCAAATCCAAGGCCATCATCCCGGTGCATCTCTACGGCCAGTGCGCCGACATGGCGCCGATCATGGAGCTGGCCAAGCGGCATAATGTGGGCGTCATCGAGGACGCCGCGCAAGCCATCGGATCGGAATACCGCGATGGCCGGCGGGCTTGCAGCATGGGGACCGTCGGTTGTCTGTCGTTCTTCCCGAGCAAGAATCTGGGATGTTTAGGAGACGGGGGAATGGTGGTCACGAACGACGCCGATCTCGCGGAACGGATACGAATCCTGCGTGTTCACGGCAGTCAGCCGAAGTACTACCATAAACTGATCGGCGGCAACTTCCGGCTCGATACGATTCAGGCCGCCGTGCTCAATGTGAAGCTGAAGTATCTGGACGGGTGGACCAAGCGCCGGCAGGAGAATGCCGCACGCTATGAAACGTTGTTCCGGCAGAGCGGCCTGGTGCAGAAGGGCAAGGTTCGGTTGCCGGAGCCGGTGTATCGCGACAAAGGCATCAAGCATTACCACATCTATAATCAGTTTGTGCTGCGGGTTGAGAGGCGGGACGACCTCATCGCGCATCTCAAGCAGAAAGGCATCGGCGCGGAAATCTACTATCCGGTTCCGTTCCATCTGCAAGAGTGCTTCCGGTATCTGGGTCACAAAGCGGGAGACTTCCCGGAGTCGGAACGGGCTGCCAACGAAACCATCGCCATTCCCATCTATCCCGAATTGACCATGGCGCAACAGACGGAGGTCGTCGAGGCGGTCGCGTCGTTTTACTGATTGTGGAATTTGATAATGGGTTAGCGTCAGAAAATGGCGTGAGAGGGGAGCGGTTGTGGCAAAAAAAGCATTGATCACAGGTATTACCGGCCAGGATGGGTCATACCTTGCCGAGTTTCTTCTTGGAAAGGGCTACGAAGTCCACGGCATTATCCGGCGTTCCAGTTCATTCAACACGGGCCGAATCGACTCGCTCTATCAAGATCCGCATGTGCCCGATGTCCGCTTGCGGTTGGTCTATGGAGACTTAAACGATGCCAGTTCTCTCAACACCATTCTGCGGACGATACAGCCAGACGAGATCTACAACCTGGGTGCCCAGAGCCATGTGCGTGTGAGCTTTGAGATTCCTGAGTATACGGCGGAGGTGACCGGGGTCGGGACCATCCGCCTGCTTGAGGCCATCCGCGAGTCAGGGCAAAAGCCGAAGTTCTATCAGGCCTCCTCGAGCGAAATGTTCGGCAAAGTTCAGGAAATTCCTCAGCGAGAAACGACGCCATTTTATCCGAGAAGTCCTTATGGCGTGGCGAAACTGTACGCCCATTGGATTACTGTGAACTACCGGGAGGCGTATAACCTGTTTGCCTGTAGCGGCATCCTGTTCAACCATGAATCACCCAGACGCGGAGAGACATTTGTGACCAGGAAGATCACGAAGGCCGCGGCTCGCATCAAACTCGGCTTGCAGCACGACCTGTATCTGGGCAATCTGGATGCGAAACGTGACTGGGGCTACGCGGGCGACTATGTGGAAGCCATGTGGCTGATGCTGCAGCAACCCGAGCCGGATGATTATGTGATTGCGACGGGAGAGACCCATACGGTCAGGGATTTCTTGGGCGTGGCATTCAGCCATCTCGGATTGGACTGGCAGCAATACGTGAAAATCGATCCCAAGTACTATCGTCCGACAGAAGTGGACCTGCTCATTGGCGATGCGAGTAAGGCGAAGAAACTCTTGCAGTGGGAACCGAAGGTGCGGTTTCAGGAACTGGCCAGGATGATGGTGGAGGCAGATCTGGAAGCGGAACGCGAGCGACTGGAAGGAACGAACAACTATTCGGGGTCGAAATAGGTCGTGACCATGGAGAAAGACGCGCGCATTTATATAGCCGGTCATCGTGGAATGGTAGGCTCGGCCTTGCTTCGCTTGCTGGAAGCACGAGGACACACGAATCTCCTCTGTCGGACCAGCAAGGAGCTCGATTTGCGGGATGGACGCGCCGTCGAGCAGTTTTTCGGAGAAACAAAGCCGGAGTATGTCATTGTTGCGGCGGCCAAGGTGGGAGGCATTTTGGCCAACAGTACGCTACCCGCTGAATTTCTGTACGACAATCTGGCGATCCAGACGAACCTGATCCATCAGGCGTATCTCCACAAGGTCAAAAAGCTGCTTCTGCTGGGATCGTCCTGCATTTACCCGCGCGATTGTCCGCAGCCCATTCGTGAAGAGTATCTGCTCACCGGCCCGCTGGAAAAAACGAACGAATGGTACGCTGTGGCCAAAATCGCCGGCATCAAAATGTGCCAGGCCTATCGCCGCCAGTACGGCTGCGATTTCATCGCGGCCATGCCGACCAACCTGTATGGCCCCAACGATAACTTCGATCTCACGACTGCGCATGTGCTGCCGGCCCTCATCCGCAGATTTCATGAAGCCAAACAGACCGGCCAATCGCCGACACTCTGGGGGAGCGGAAGCCCGCGCCGTGAATTTTTGCACGTAGACGATTGCGCCGCAGCCTGTCTCCTGCTAATGGAGCAGTACTCCGGCGAGGGCATTATGAACGTAGGGGCGGGAAAGGATATTCCAATCGTCGAGTTGGCCAGTCTTGTCGCCGAGGTGGTGGAATACAAGGGAGATATCCGTTGGGACCGCTCGAAGCCTGACGGCACGCCGAGAAAAATCATGGACAGTTCACGAATGGCTGCCTTGGGGTGGATGCCACGCATCTCGTTTAGAGAGGGCATCGGCAGCACCTACCGCTGGTATGTGGAGCAGAAATGATTGTGGAGAGTCGGTTTACCCTGTTGAGCTAAGCCGACCTGTCAGGATGCAATACTGACCGCATGTTGGCCTTCCCTATCTGTGATTCTGTGAGTACATCCGAAGCGAACCATGACACCGGAAGTTCTTGATGAACACAGTCTTCTACGGACTGGATTCAAGAAGTCATATGGGTGCGTCAGACTTTTAAGTGTGAGTTGAAACTATAATTATCCCATCCCCATCTTGTCCTGTCATCCCGCTGTGAATCCTGCTTCGTCTTTCAATCCATCGCGCATCTTCCGGCTGGCCAAAGAATCGCTCTGGATAGTGGTGGGCCAGGGCGTTGCTGTTCTCGGCGCATTATTGGGGATTCGCATCCTCAGTGAGATGATGCCGCCGTCAGAGTACGGGTTGCTGGCTCTGGGTATGACGCTGGCGACAGTTTCAAGTCAAGTGTTGTTCGGCCCGATATGTGCCGGGATGGCTCGATTTTATGTTCTTGCGCAGGAAGCAAGAGAAGTGAGGCTGTATCTGAAAGGTGTGCGTAAGCTTGTATTATTCGCGAGCGGAGGAATCCTTCTTATCGCCGTTGGAGCCATTATTGTCGCCGGCTTGACGGGACTCGCTCAGTGGCTGCCGCTTATTATTGCGGCGCTTACTTTCTCTGCTGTCAGCGGCTACAACAGTCTTGCAAGTGCGATTCAGAATGTCTCGAGGCAACGTGCCATCGTAGCTCTCCACGCGGGGTTGGCATCCTGGGGGCGATTTATCTTTGCGGCTGGCTTGATGCTTGTGTTGGGCGTTTCTAGTGCAGTGGCCATGTGGGGCTATGTCATAGTAACGGCTATGGTTCTTGGATCGCAGTATGTGTTTTTTCGACCAATCCTTCAGTCTGCGCGGGCGGAGGCAGCAACGCTCCAAAATATGAGTGATCAATGGCAGATGAAAATCTTTCAGTATTCATGGCCATTTGTCACATGGGGGATTTTTTCGTCGTTCCAAGTCATTTCAGATCGTTGGGCTTTAGCCATGTTTGTCTCCGCAACTGATGTCGGATTGTTCGCGGTTCTGTACCAGCTTGGTTATTATCCCATAGCACTGTTGGCTGAGATGTTGGTTACATTTGTGTCCCCTGTCCTGTTTCAGCGTGCAGGCGATGGGGGGGCCGCGCAGCGCATTGCTGATGCAAGTGCGCTGACGAGAAGGGCCACGACAGGCGTATTGATAATGGCTGCCGTGACCTTTCTTGTGACGTTAGTTGTACATGAGTGGATTTTTGAGGTGTTTGTCGCAAAGCAATACGAGACGGCATCCTATCTCCTGCCATGGCTGATTCTCAGCGGTGGTATATTCGGCGCCGCCCAAGTGTTGTCGATCGATCGTCTGAGCGCGCTTGATTCAAAGGGGTTGATCGCACCGAAAGTAATCACCGCAATAATGGGGGGGCTGCTAAATATCCTGGGGGCATATTTGTACGGCCTTAAGGGTGTTGTTGCGGCCAGCCTTTTGTTTTCCATGATTTATTTTGGGTGGCTGTTCCTTCAGTGCCAGAATGTTGTGACCCAACCGGCCGAGGGTATAAGCGCGTGAAAGATACGATTAAGAAAATGCTTCGCAGGGTAGGCTTGTATTACCCGCTGAATTATGTCCGCCAGATTCCGGCCATTATCCGATGGATGAGAGGGGGGTGCGCTGGCCCAGCTCCACATGCGGTAAAAATGAGTGTGGTGCGGTCCTATCTCTGCAAGTACAACTTGAAGCGGTTTGTCGAAACAGGAACATATTTGGGAGATACGCTCGAATATATAGCTCGTGAAGGGGTTGTTTGTACGAGCATAGAACTATCTGAGCAGTTGCATGCAAAGGCAATGGTGCGATTTGCCGGATTTGAGAATGTAAACCTGATTCTAGGAAATAGCGCTCAGAAGATGCCGATGCTTCTTAATGCCATTGAAAAACCAACACTGTTCTGGCTCGATGGCCATTACAGCGGGGGCTTCACTGCAAAGGGTGAAAAGGATTCGCCCATCTTGGCTGAGCTGGAGGCCATTTACAATCATCCAGTTGCCGGTCATGTGATTTTGATCGATGATGCCCGCTGCTTTGATGGCACAAACGATTATCCCCAACTTGATGAACTGCTCAGAAGGATTAACAAGGAGGGTCGGTACAAGAGTGAAGTTTCCATCGACATTATTCGTCTTGTTCCACGGTGACTGCATGAGATATCCCTGTGTGCGCTGGTCTGATTCTATCGCCGAAGCAGGCAGGAATGTCCGTTATGAATATGAGGACAGAGTGGTAGACAGGGGGGCACCTAGAATTGGTTGTCGTTCATGATCGCTCAGAATACATTTTCGCTGCTGGCTATTTTGACGCCTAGCCGTATTACAACCGCACAACGGTACGGATTTTCAAAATCCTCCATGGATTCACTGTTGACGCGTCTTGATGGGACGCCTGTTTCGGTTGTCGTTGTGCACGACAGCCCGGGATGGAAGAACCTTATTCCTAAGTCCCTGCGAGCTTTGAGTGGACAACTCCAGTGGGATGGTCGTGCGAAGGAGATCTATGCAGGGCCTGCAGTAACCTGGGTCGATGGAGAGGGAACCGGAAGTGCTGCTGCATTGCTGTTGGCAGTAAAGGTTGCGATTGCGGAGGGCAAGACGTACGGGTTTATTCATCTGGACGATCATGTCTACGGCGATCGTTTCAAGGACGTTCTTACATCCGGGTTACAAGCTATGGAGGTGCTCCCGAATCTCTTGTGGACAAGATTCAGCGGATATCCAGTTATGTACGAGGGCAAGGTGCCGCTCGTGCCAGATGACAACGGTCAGATTATGTTCGATGGGGTAACCCTGTCACCCTGGAGGCACGAGGATTTTACTCTGTGGTCCTCTGCGCTGACGCAAGAGGTCAATAGCGGGCGCTATTGGCCCGTTGCTATGTGGTTCTGTATTTATCGGCTATCTGTTCTAGAAAAGCTTCTCGAGTGGGCCGTTGCCAAGGGCACGAAGCACCTGGCCCATGTTGAGCTCTACTTTAAAAATGGCGTGGGATTTCAGCGGCTGATCGAGGCCTATCCGGAAGGATCTTTTGGTTACATCAACATGCAATTTGGCGGTATCGAAATGCATCGCAACAAGAATTGGGAGGCGTTGCTTTCCATGCCGAACGACCCAATACGATGAAAGCTCTGCTCAAGAAGATCGTTCCTGGTGTGATATGGGACCATCTCAGCACGTTCCGACAAGGTTTGAAACGGGCCAACATCACGCATCCAACCGGAACTCTCGATCCTTTCAAGAACGAACAAACATTTGTCATGGCCGTTGGTCCCGCTTTCGATCAGAGTCGTCCTGACGCCATGATGGCCTGCAGGATGGGATATTGCCGGGCATTTGAAGGACTCGGTATTCCATATGTGATTGCCGATGTGCGCGATGTGGCTGATCTCATTCAGCGTCTGCCAAATCCCTTGGTTATGTACTTTGCCGGAGATCTGGAGTTTTTGCCCGCGAACCATATACCGATCCTGCAATCGTTTCCTTCAGCGGTGTGGGTGTATCCGTGGTTCTCCGACAGTCAACAATTCTTCATTTCCCACGGCATGAATCCAAAAATTTGGACTTTACCGGATCGAACCATTAAGAAAATAAGGTCGCTCGCTCCTCGCTTTGGTTTTACCGCGACTACGCCATCGGGTCTTCATTGCTTTGAAGAGTGGGAACGGTGTGGGATTCCCGTAAAGTCCTTTCCGCTAGCGTGTGATACGCACATCTATCAGTCAGCGCCAGATGCAATTCCTGAGTTTGAAAATGTGCCTCTTGGATTTGTTGGTGGATACTGGCCTTCAAAGGGCAGGGAGATTGATCGGTATTTGAGACGGTTTGAGAGTCGCCTTCGTATCTATGGGTACAGCAAATGGCCGTATTCAGGATATCGCGGTCAACTTCCTGTGGAGCATGAGGCGTCGTTTTACCGCCAGGCCCGTGTCTGCCCGGTTATTAATGAACCCACCGTCGCGCTGATGAAGGGGCAAATTAATGAACGGGTCTTTAAGGTGCTTGGCTCGATGGGCTGTCCTGTAGTCGATGCAGTTCCTGCGTATCGAGAGCTTTATGCGGAGGATGAATTGCTGGTTTCTGATGGGCCGGAGCATTTCGCCGAACTTGTTGAGGGTTTATTGAAAGATCCAGAGAGAAATTATGCGTACCGAATGAGGGGGCACAAGGCTACACTTGAGCGACATACGTATGAACATCGAGTCAGAAGTCTTATGAAGCATTTGGGGCTCGGTTTTACCCAGGCGGCGCGGGTATGAAATCGACTATTAAGAAAATGCTGGGCCGGTTTGGGTATGAATTGACAAGGCCGATTACGTTTGATGGTTCGTTGGATCCTCACTGCCATCTGCTGGACGGCAAGAATATTGTCGACTTAGAGCGATTGGCGCAGATCTCGCTCTCGATTCCAGGCATGGTGACTCCCCGATCCGGACAAATCCTGTATTCGTTGTGCGCTCTTCAGGAGGCGGCCGGAGATGTTGTCGAGATCGGATCATGGCAGGGGCGCTCGACCAGTTTTCTCGCCCGGGCGGTCTCCGACTCAAGGAATGGCCGATTTTTTGCGATCGATCACTTTAAAGGTAATGTTGGAAAGGAAACCTCATATGTAGTCGAAAAACAAGACTTGAGTGATTTGAAGCGTAACTTTATGTCGAACATGAAAACACTGAATCTTGACTCTTCCATCAATCTGCTGGATATGACGACGATGGAAGCGGCAAAAGAATTCAGGCGGGGGCAGGTCAGATTTGTATTCATTGACGGCGATCACACTTATGAGGGAGTCTCTCGTGACATTGAGTTATTCCTACCCCTCCTATGTCCAAGTGCGATCATGGTATTCGATGACTTTTCGACTGCGTTCCCTGGCCTCCTGAAAGCTGTCGGTGAGGTGCTCCAATCCACGAAACATTCCAGATGCTTGTCGTATCAAAATACCCTGGTCGTTCGTCTTTGAATCATCCATTCTCATTTACTCGATGAGTATCCATGGCTGTGTCACCGGTACTCCTCATCCAGCCGGTCCCACTGCATCGGCGAAGAACTGCATCGTGAGTGCATGATATGAAGAGCGAACACTTCCAAATGGAAAGAGTAAAACTGGCCGTGAGTTGCCGTGATTGCGATTCTCTGCCGAAAGTCATAGGGGCAGGAGAATGTTTCGGTGACAGGCAGCAGTTTCAACGGATGCACAACGGGGTTGTGGTGCATCGTGGCTCTTATCACGGCGAATGGATGACGGAAATTATCTCCCAACTGCGCGGGCATCACGAGCCTCAGGAAGAAAAGGTGTTCGCCGAAGTGTTGGCCCATATTCGGCCCGGCGCCAGCATGCTCGAATTAGGAAGTTATTGGGCCTATTACTCCATGTGGTTTCAGCAGCAGGTCAAAAGTGCCCGTAGTTATTGCGTCGAGCCGGTTCCTGAAAAATTAGCCGTAGGGGAAGAACATTTTCGTCTTAATCAGATGCAAGGTACCTTTCTCAATGGATTTGTTGGGCGAGAGTCAGACCCCAGGGGAACGTTCATCGATTGGGACGGAAGACAGTCCGATGTTCCAATGATCTCCGTCGATGGGCTGATGAAGCAGTATGGCCTTGAAACCATTGATCTCTTACATGCCGATGTGCAGGGAGCAGAGTACGACATGCTTCTCGGTGCGGCGCACGCGCTGGGTAGCCATCGAATCGGGTATGTTTTTATTTCGACGCATGGATGTGAACATGAACGGTGTGTGAGATATCTTGAAAAATGTGGATATCGAATCATTGCAGCCCATTCAGTTCTCGAAAGCTTTTCGGGGGACGGTCTTATCGTTGCCCGCGCTCCTGAACATCCAGGTCCGGATCGGGTAGACATTTCAGTCAGGAATGTGTCTTGCGCAGAACAGCTGCGTTATCAATTAGCCCGAATGCATCGCTCCATGAGCCGCTGGGTTTCTGGAAACCGGATGGATTTGTTATGAAACGCGAAACGTCTGTCCCCCTCTGGAAACGGATACCGGGTCTTCGCGGGTGGGTGATCCGCAGACGGGGCCGATCTGAGAAAGATCGCCTCGCCGAGGCCTACCGATGCTTTTCGCAGATTGTTGGTTTGGAAGGAATATCCGCGGTCCGATTTGAGAAGAGCGGGTGCATATTTACCATGGGCGATGGATGTCAATTTCGGTTGGACCCATCGAGGGCCGCTGGATGGCTCTATTCTGTCCCGTCGATAGGTAGCTTTGAGAAAAAAGAGACCGATTATGTGAGAAGGATCATCAAGCCCGGGTGGGTTTGCGTGGATGTTGGTGGCTGTTTTGGGTGGTACTCCATTCTGCTCAGTCGAGCTGTTGGCCCGGCTGGTCAAGTACATGTATTCGAACCGGTGCGGTCAAATCTCGAGTGCCTTGCCGACAACGTTGTCCTTAATGGAGCCACGAATATATTGCTGAATAATGTCGCCTTGGGTGAACAACCTGGCAGACTCCAACTGTTTCTACCTGCTGAAGGAGTATCGGCGTCATTTCAGCCTCATGCGTCAACTTCGAAATGTACAGTTTTGGAGGCCGATGTCATGACGCTCGACAGCTATAGCCAACAGGTTGGGCTCGCTCGGCTCGACTTTCTGAAGGCCGATATTGAAGGTGCGGAACTGTTATTGCTCAAGGGGGGGCGACAGACGTTGCAACGTTTCAAGCCGACGCTTCTACTCGAAATTCAAGCGCATAGTACGAGGCTGTTCGGCCATGAACCGGCGGTCGTGTTCGATTTCCTTAAGGATCTGGGCTATTCGGCGAATTATCTGGCACAGGATAATACATTGGTTCCGGTTGAAACGGACCGGTTCGATTCATTGCCGGATTACAATTTTGTATTTGTACACTCAGAGCCGATTGTATGAACGAACGCCGATACAACATCCACGGATTGGCGGAAGTGGTCATCGCACCGGGCGTACGGCCGGAAATCATCCGGGAGATCGATTTTCAGATCGGTCCCCTGCGCGTCGACTTGCAAAGCGAGATGCGGCACTGCCCGATTGTTCGGATTCGACCCTATGCAGAACATGAAAAAAGATTTTTGAACGAAGCTGAGTTTTATCAATGCCATGGAGGGGTCGGATCGTATCTGACTGATGAAGCTGCTTGTCTCTCCGTGCACCGAAGCCCTGAAGGGTTTACGATTTTTGCAGACTATGCCAACGTTCTCATTAATCTCTATCTCCAATTACTCCTTGTTCAGCAGGGGTACAGTATGGTGCATGCCGCCGCGTATAAGAACGGCAAGGGGAAAGTCACTCTTCTCGCCGGCGCCGGCGGAATCGGGAAGACGGCGGTGCTTGGCTATGCGGTACGTTCGAAGGGGCTGCAGCATCTCGGGGATGATGTTGTGATTTTGGGAAGCAAGGGCGATTGTTTGGCTTTCCCACGCGCGTTCGTTCTCAAGTCGTACCACCGTGAGGGCTACTCAGAGGTGTTTCGCCGCAAGAATCTTCCTCGCTGGAACATGTTTGCCATCAAGCGCTTTCTCATTGCGAACGCGCCTTTTGTTGGGCTGGGTAAGGATTTGCTCAAGAAAACAGGATTGTACTATACCGTTGCCGATTTCCTACGGCCACAGCCTCATCTAGCAACAGTTTCTCCAGAGGAACTTTTTGGCCAGGGGTCTATGGCGCAATCTGGTGAGATCGGACGCGTGGCGTATCTCGATCGAGTCCATGGCTCGCAATTCAGTATTGCCGCACTCCCTCTAGAGACCTGTGTGAGTCGGATCTTTGCCGTGATCCATTATGAGTGGAAGGATTTTCTTGCTCACCTCATCTGCCTTGGCGCGCTCGATGTCGTTGATTTGCCAACATATAATGAACTAGCAGCGACTGCACTCCGATCTTCCCTGGCAGGAAAAGAATTAGTCTACGTGCAAGTGCCGGTCGATGCCTCACCGGAACAGCTTGTCAAGTTTTTAGAGCAGAACAGCTTTTTCTGATCCACTTCCACGATGCGGCTGGTTCTGGTATGCGACCAGAATTGCAGTTTCTCCGTCTATGCCTGAAATCACCGTTTTGCTCTGTGTATATAACGGGGCCGCTCATCTGGGTGAGGCGATTGAGAGTGTGCTTCTTCAGTCTTTCACGGATTTTGAGCTGCTCATCATCGACGATGGTTCGACGGATACGACCCCGGACATCGTGAAATCTATGTGCGACCGGCGGATCCGCTCCATCAGGCACGATACCAATCGTGGTCTCATTACTCGTCTCAACGAGGGATTGGCCGAAGCGGCCGGTCGTTATATTGGAAGAATGGATGCCGATGACCTCTGCCACCGGGAGCGTCTCGATCGCCAATTCCAATTTCTCGAAGGGCATCCTGAGGTTGGAGTTGTGGGAAGCGCAGTTCGGATTATCGACGCCAAGGGCCGTGGTCGAATCGTGTATCAATATCCCGAAGCGCATGAGGTCATCGATTGGGTCATGCCCTTTGTGTGTCCGCTTGTTCATCCTTCGATTATGATGCGGCGAGATCTTGTCCGTTCAGTCGGCGGGTATTCGGCCGGTGCCGTGCATGCAGAGGATTATGATCTGTGGGAGCGGCTGTTGCCACGGACCCGGTTTGCGAATCTATCGCAACCGTTATTGGGCTTACGGAAGCATGATGCCAGTGTGACGGTTCGCCATGCGACTGTCCACCGAGAAACAACCTTAGCTGTGTCATCGAGAGGTGTAGTGAGGCGCCTTGGCCGGCCCGTTGACTTATCGGTGGTGGCCTGTTTGCGGAGAGAGAATTCTTGTCGTGGCCCGGTGGTGTCTGAGGCAGCCGCTGTCCTGATCGAGTTGTATCGGTCCGCTCCCACTAATTCCAGTGCAGCACATGCCGTGATTCGACGGGAAGTCTCAATTGCCTTGGCTCTCCTGGCTATAAATTCTTCGCAGGTGAGAGTATGGCTGGATCTTTTCTATCAGTCATTTCGTATTGATCCCGGTGTTCTGGGAGGGTTAAGTCGCCGGTTTTTTGGACGGCTGACTGGATGGGGTGTGCAGCGGCTTATCGGTTAGCTCAGGATGTGCTCTGCGAACTATAAGCAAGCAACTGTTCAGGGTTTTGCAATGGCTCGTAGGGAAGCTGATAGCAAGATGCGATGAGTACAGTGGGGCTGCGCCGTCCTTCACTGGATTTGGCATAGAGATGAAGGGATAGCCAGGGAATGTCGGTGCCCGGTCTAAGCCGGCTAAGCAGCGCAAAATAGTCATGCTTGGACCAATGTTCCATCAAGATAATTTGGCGGTTGGCAAGATGGAAGAGGTTTTTTATCCCGCGCTCCCAACGTCCATTGCTTATCCCAATATGCATGAGAACTGCTTGGGTAAAGACAAGGTCTGCAGGCGTGATATGGGAAACAGGCTGTGTGATGTCGCATGGCTCCACCATCCCAGCGAAACGAGGATGACGTCGCGTGAGTAGATTTAATTGTTCGGGAGAGATGTCGACGCCACGCAGATGAAGAGATGGCTCAAGTGTATGAATGTTGGACAGGTTGTCGCCTCCGCCACACCCCACTTCCAGAACGGATTTCGGCTGCAACTGGAGAATGGTTTCATAGATGGTATGAACATTTGGATGCAAAGGCAGCTGAGATGACTTGTGAAGAAGCTTGCCGCGCTCGAACCTATAGTCGTCCGGCCCGATACTGAGAGTTCTTGTCCTTGACCCAAGTTCCAATTCCCCTTGGTAATGAATCGAATAGCGGGACCAATTGAAATCGTCGTCCTTTTCTCGCCGCCAATGTCCGCGAAATTTCTCACCGAGGTGGTAACGAAACATTTTTCGATTAATCGCGCCTGTTCCCAACTGCCGAACAACACTCCAGAGGCGCGAGAGCACTGACATAGTATTCTTCCTATTGTTCTCGTCGGGAACAGCTATACGAAGTTGTAATTCGGCCGAGGTTTAAAGTGGCAGGTGGAATTATCCGTGCTGACATACTCAGGTCCCACCATAGCACTAATAATATCGGGGGACAATACGCATGATCGGTTTACCAGTTCTGGACGAATGCGAGTACGAAGTAGTAGATGCCTGGGTTACCAGAGCCGTATTTAGTGCGCCAAATTGCTCATGGAAGAGATGGCTAATTGGCGGTAGGCGCGTCACTTACGCGTTCCATCGCGATGGTGCCGTGCGATTGCTCAGAGGAGAAACGCTGATGGTGTTAGCATGCCTTCGAGACCTGACGTGAGGCTGATTATCCACGCACCAAATGTTCATCAAGGAGGCGGAAAAACTCTCTTGCTGCCGCTGCTGGAAGCGGCACACAAACAGTGCTCAATCGTCGCCTTGCTTGATCGGCGGTTGGAGGTGCCGGAGGATCTGAGTCGGGCTATAACGATTGTTCAAGTTGAGCCGACTCTGACGGGCCGTCTCCTTGGAGAGTGGGTGTTGCGAAAGCTGGCGCGAGATGATGACCGGGTCTTGTGTTTCGGCAATCTTCCGCCTTTGTTTGCGATCAACGGGCATGTCACAGTGTTTCTGCAAAACCGGTATCTCACAGATCGGTCTCCATTAGATGGTTTTCCGACGAGGGTTAGGTGGCGTTTGAAGGCCGAACGCCTGTGGTTGCGGCATTGTCGCACCCATGCCAACTCTTTCATCGTGCAGACCAGTTCAATGCAACAGTTTGCCACATCTGTCCTGGGATCGGCTGTTGAGGTAATGGCATTATTCCCTGAGCTCTCTGGGTACCAGAGGCGAAAGCCTCATGGGGATCAGGCTCGCGCTACGACCTATGATTTTCTCTACGTGGCTACTGGTGAACCCCATAAGAACCATACGAATCTCCTCGATGCATGGAAAATTCTTGCAGCGGACGGGCTCTATCCCTCCCTCTGTCTCACGATCTCGGAATCCGCCTATCCCGATCTTGTCCGTCTGATTGAGAAGGACAAGCGCGACTACAAATTGAACATCTCCAATATGACAGCCGCCACGCCGTCTGAGATGCGACGTCTCTACAGCCAGGCGCAAGCGCTGCTCTATCCGTCGATCATGGAATCCTTCGGCCTTCCTTTGATCGAGGCAAGGCAGGCCGGTTTGTCGATCATTGCGGCCGAACTGGATTATGTCCGCGACCTCGTTGATCCCGAAGATGTCTTCGATCCCAAGTCTTCAAAATCGATCGCTCGAGCCGTCAAACGGTTTCTTCGCATAGCGGAGGAGCCTCTTCCTGTTCTCTCGACCAAGGAGTTTGTGCAACGACTGCTTGCCGGTTAACGGATGTATGCACGTCCTCATTGTTACCCAATATTTCTGGCCTGAAGATTTCCGGATCAACGACCTTGCTCAGGGGCTTGCCAAAATCGGACATCGCGTGACGATTCTGACGGGAAAGCCCAATTATCCTACCGGCCGGTTTTTTGAGGGGTATTCTTTTTGGAATCGAGGGCGTGAACTGTTCGCAGGGTCTGACGTGATCCGTGTGCCGTTGATTCCACGCGGCAACGGGAGCGGTTTCCGTCTGGCCGTGAATTACCTGTCGTTTGCGTTGTCGGCGAGCCTGCTTGCTCCTTTTCTGGTACGGGGCCCGTTCGACGTGATTCTTGTGTATGAGCCCTCGCCGGTCACGGTTGGGCTGCCGGCGCTGGTTCTGAAACGGTTGAAGCGCGCGCCAATTCTGTTCTGGGTGCAGGATCTCTGGCCGGAGAGTTTGTCTGCGACGGGGGGCGTGCATTTGAAATGGGTGCTCAGCCTGGTCGCGTCCCTGGTGTCGTTCATCTATAAGAGTTGCGATTTGGTATTGGTGCAGTCCCGCGCCTTTGTCGATCGCGTTCGAGCGCGTGGAGCCCGTGCTGACGCAATCCGTTACTTTCCGAACAGCGCGGATGCGCTATATGGTCCGGTGGAGCAAGGCACGGTGCGCGTTTCGAGGGCGCTTCCTGACGGATTCCGGGTCATGTTCGCCGGCAATGTCGGTGCGGCGCAATCCTTTGAAACGATTTTGTCCGCTGCGGAAACCCTGCGCGATCGTCATGCCATTCATTGGATCATTCTGGGAGAAGGCAGACAGTCCGGATGGGTGCGGGAAGAGATTGTCAGACGGGGGCTCGGCCACTGCGTACATATGCTTGGTCGACACCCGGTGGATTCGATGCCTGAGTGGTTTGCGCAAGCCGATGTCCTGCTTGTGACTCTCAAGAAAAATCCGATCTTTGCCTTGACCATTCCTTCAAAGGTGCAATCCTATATGGCTTGCGGACGTCCGATTGTGGCAGCGTTGGATGGCGAGGGAGCGCGCGTTGTGGAAGAGGCCTGCGCCGGGGTTGTGGTGCCCGCTGAGGACGCCAGGGCATTGGCCGAAGCGGTGGTCCGCTTATCGGAGATGCCGTCATCGGAGCGCGACGCGATGGGCCGGAATGGTCGCCGGTATTTCCTGCAGGAGTTCGAGCGGGACATTTTGATTGCTCGTCTGGACTCTTGGATGAAAGAGCTGGTGAGGGAAGAAACCAAATGCGCATCCTGATCCTCGGCGGGGACGGCATGCTGGGGCATCAGCTGCTTCGCCATTTCAGCGGGCGGCACGATGTCCGCGTGACTCTTCGGCTTGGTCGCGAGGCCTACAAAACGCACCGGTTGTTCCAGCCTGGCACGACGTTTTATGGAGTCGATGCGGCATCGACGGAGACACTGTTACCGGTGATTGCAGAATTCTCTCCTGAGGTGGTGGTCAATGCCGTTGGAATCGTCAAACAACGGGTGGAAGCAAAGGAAGTGATCCCCAGTCTCGAAATCAACTCGTTGCTGCCTCATCGGTTGGCTCTTCTCTGTCGGACGATTGGAGCCAGACTCATTCATTTCAGTACCGACTGTGTGTTTTCAGGTCGACGGGGAAACTACCGAGAAACGGACCAGCCGGATGCTGAGGATCTCTATGGGAGGACTAAACTATTGGGGGAAGTGTCGGAGTCTCATTGTCTGACGCTCCGTACCTCAATGATCGGGCCTGAACTTTCGCGCAAGACCGGGCTGCTGGAGTGGTTTCTCTCTCAGCGGGGGAAGACCGTGAAGGGATTCACAAAGGCGATTTTCTCGGGGTTTCCCACTTCCGAACTGGCGCACATCGTGGAACTGATGCTGATGAAAGTTCCGGCAATCCACGGCTTGTACCACGTGGCGGCGGAGCCGATCAGCAAGTACGACTTGCTGAACTTGATCAGAGATCGGTTCGGCTTGCCGATCACCATTGAACGGGACACGACGTTTGAATGTGACCGGAGCCTTGATGCTTCTCGCTTTCATCGAGATACAGGTTACAAGCCTCCTGCTTGGGATGCGATGATCGACGACATGGTTGCGCACATGACGGAAAGGGACATATGAACTTCACAGACAAGACGGTTCTCGTCACGGGTGGCACCGGTTCAATGGGGAAGAAGCTGGTGCATCGACTGCTGGCAGGAGAGTTGGGGACGCCGAAAAAAGTGATTGTGCTGTCGCGCGACGAGGCCAAGCAGCACGACATGAGGATTTCCTATCTCCATAAACAGGTGACTACCGACGAAGTCATCTTCAATAATTTCGTGAACGTGCTGGAGTTCAGAATCGGCGATGTGCGCAGCTACGAAGATGTCTGCTCCGCCGTCAAAGGCGCCGACATCGTCGTCAATGCCGCCGCGCTCAAGCAGGTGCCGACCTGCGAATACTTCCCGACCCAAGCCGTGCTGACGAATTGCCTGGGCGCCTCCAATATCGTCCGGGCCATCCAGGAGCAGGGCTATCCGGTCGAGACCGTCGTGGGCATCAGTACCGACAAAGCATGCAAGCCGGTGAATGTGATGGGCATGACGAAAGCCGTGCAGGAACGGATCTTCGTGGCGGCGAACATCCTGAATCCCAACACCCGCTTCATTTGTGTCCGCTATGGAAATGTCCTCGCTTCCCGAGGATCGGTCATTCCGCTCTTTCACGATCAGATCAAAAACGGAGGGCCGGTGACGATCACTGAGCCGGAGATGACCAGGTTTCTTCTCAGCCTGGACGACGCAGTGGATACGGTGTTTACCGCGGTCACAGAAGCGAAGCGCGGCGAGACCTATATCCCGCGCGCGCCGTCGGCCACGGTCATCAATCTCGGCCGGGCCTTGATCGGGTCCCGGAACATCGACGTCAAGATGGTCGGTATCCGGCCCGGGGAAAAGATGCATGAGATTCTGATTTCCGAGGAGGAGGTGCACCACTGTGTGCGCCGTGGCGGGTATTATGCGATTCAGCCTATGCTGCCGGAATTGCGGCAAGGTCCGGCAGCCGAGCCAAACGCATTGGCGAAAGAGTATAGTTCCGGCGACGAAGTCCTGGATCTACCGAGTACGGTTTCCTTGCTCAAGAAGCACCGTCTGATGATCGAAGATGTCGAGATAGTAGGGGATCGCGAAGAACTGCTACGTTAGTCGTAGCGTCGCCAGGCAAGGAGGGTAGCCACACGTGACTCCGATGAAGGTGATGACGATTGTCGGGACTCGTCCCGAGGTGATCAAGTTATGCCGGGTCATCCGGGTGCTTGATACGCATGTGCGCCATGTGCTGGTCCATACGGGTCAGAATCATGACTACGAGTTGAACCAGGTCTTTTTTGACCAGCTCGAAATCAGAAAGCCCGATCATTTCCTCAACGTCGTCGCAGGCAACCTAGGAGAGACGCTGGGGAATATCCTGGCCCGGGCGTACGACGTCATGGTTGTGGAACGGCCGGATGCCCTGCTGGTATTGGGAGATACCAACAGCTGCCTGGCCACAATCGTTGCGAAACGGTTGAAGATTCCAATCTTTCATATGGAGGCGGGAAACCGCTGTTTCGATCAACGGGTTCCCGAAGAGCTGAATCGGAAGATCGTCGATCATCTCAGCGACATCAATATGCCCTACAGCGACCACGCCCGGGAGTATTTGCTGCGTGAAGGATTGCCGCCTGATCGCATCATCAAGACCGGTAGTCCGATGTGCGAAGTCCTCTCGCACTATCGATCGAAGATTGATCAGTCGGATGTGCTGAAGACGCTTCGGTTGAAGCCGGGAGAGTATTTCGTGGTCAGCGCCCATCGAGAGGAGAACGTGGATTCCGAGGGTCATTTCCGCCAATTGAACGAACTTCTCACGGCTGTTGCGGATACGTATGGCCGTCGGATCGTGTTCTCTGTTCATCCGCGCACGAGAGCTCGCATCGACTCTGCGGGTATCAGCCTTCCTGCGCTGGTCGAGCAGCACAAACCGTTCGGGTTTTTTGACTACGCGAGTTTGCAGCGCCAGGCCCATGCTGTGATTTCCGATAGCGGAACGATCACGGAAGAATCCTCCATCCTGAACTTCCCGGCGGTCAATATCCGCGAGGCGCATGAGCGTCCGGAGGGCATGGAAGAAGGGGCGGTGATGATGACAGGGCTTGATCGTGGGCGGGTTATGCAGGCGCTGTCGATTTTGGAGAAACAGCCGCGGGGAGAGCAACGAACGTTGCGGATCGTGCGGGACTATGATGTGCCGAATGTCTCCGAGAAAGTTCTCCGTATCATTCTCAGCTATACGGATTACGTGAATCGCCTTGTGTGGCATAAGTGAACGGGTGTCCGACGAACCGTGAGCAAGCGAATTGTGGTGACAGGAGCGAACGGGTTTGTCGGCTCGGCGTTTTGCCGCCGGCTTCATTCTTCCGGGTTGCCCGTTCGAGGCGCAGTGCGGGATCAAGCGAAGGCGCTGCAACATAGAGACTCGGAATCCAAGGATCTTGAATGGGCGTTGTTGCACGATCGATCGCCGGAGGATGAAATACGGCATGTGCTTCAGGGAGTATCGGCGGTCGTTCATCTGGCGGCGCGGGTCCATGTCATGGCCGACGGTGCCGAGGACCCCTTGCGCGAGTTTCGCCTGGTCAACCGCGACTGGACGGAGCGGTTGGCTCGAGCCGCTGCCTTGCAGGGTGTCCGACGGTTTGTGTATCTGAGTTCGATCAAGGTGAACGGGGAACGGAGTGTCCGTCCATTCACCGAACAGGATCTTCCGAATCCGCAAGATCCATATGGGATTTCCAAGTGGGAAGCCGAACAGGCACTCGCCCGTGTGGCATCCCAGACGGGTCTGGAGATCGTCGTCGTTCGGTCGCCGCTCGTGTATGGACCAGGCGTTGGAGGAAATGTTCTGCAACTTCTGCATACCATCCGCCGTGGAATTCCCTTGCCGCTCGCATCTGCGCACAATCGCCGCAGTCTGATCTATCTGGGAAATCTGGTCGATGCCCTCGTTCGTTGTGTGGAGGACATGCGTGCTGCCGGGCAGACCTATCTTGTCAGCGATGGAGAGGACTTTTCCACGCCTGAACTGATTCGACGACTTGCCACAGCCTTGGACCTGCCCGCGCGTGTGTGGCCTGTTCCGCCAGTGATGCTTCGCTTGATCGGATCGGTCGCGGGAAAGCAGGCGATGATCGACCGGCTGCTTGGCTCGCTGCAAGTCGATTCGTCGAAGATCCGGAAGGAATTGGATTGGCATCCCCTCTATTCGGTCGGCCAAGGGTTCGCTGAAACAGCCGCGTGGTACCGTGGCCGCTTTCCACGGATCGCTCAGGTTTCCTGATGCTCGCAGTACGGTTCATGTCAATGTTCGTCATGTTTGTATGATCGAATCATGTTCGCTTTGCCTGTACGGGGCTCCGGTCGCATCGTTTGCCGTGACATGGCTGGCGATCACAGTGTTGCTTCGCTCATTTTCCGACCGGATACTGGACCATCCCAATGAACGTTCGCTTCACGAGCGGCCTGTGCCTCGTACGGGCGGAATGGCCGTGGCGGCCGGTATTGCCACCGGCGTGCTGCTTGTCTCACCGGTTTCGTGGTGGCCGCTGTGGATCGGCGCCGCATTCCTTGTCGGGGTGTCCTTTCTCGATGATCTACTCGGCCTGCCGATTGTCGGTCGATTGATCGCGCACTTTCTCGCGGCAGGCCTGTGCGTGACCGGCCTCGTGAGTGATCAAATGGGGTTTTTATGGGTATCGGTCGCGATTGTGGCGACCGTGTGGATGATCAACCTCTATAATTTTATGGACGGGATGGATGGGCTCGCAGGCGGCATGGCTCTGTTCGGATTCGGTTTTCTTGCGATCGCAGCCTGGCTGGCCGACGACCGTTCGCTCGCTCTCGTCAACCTGTCCATTGCGGTGGCCGCCGGAGCATTCCTGCTGTTCAATTTTCACCCGGCCCGGATGTTTTTAGGGGATGCGGGTTCCACGACGTTCGGGTATCTTGCGGCGGGACTTGGTCTGATCGGCTGGCGGGACGGGGCCTGGTCGCTCTGGTTTCCGCTGCTGGTCTTTTCCCCGTTCATCGTCGATGCCACCGTGACGCTGCTGAAGAGAATGGTGCAAGGCGAGCGATTCTGGCAGGCGCATCGCACGCATTATTATCAACGGCTTGTGTTAAGCGGATGGAGTCATCGAAAAACCTCCTTGGCGGAGTACGGGGTGATGTGCGCCTGCGGGATCGGCGCGCTCGCGTTTCAATCGGCAACTGAGACTGCCGGCATTGAGGTCATCGGGGCTTGGGCCGCGGGATTCTTCGTGTTGGGCCGGGCGGTCGTGATGGTGGAGCAGAAGGCGGCGGGTCGAGCATCCATGAGTCCATTATAAGCCGCCGATGATCATCGCGCTGAGGTTGTCAGCGGAATGGATTCTATGAGCGAGATGTTGATGTCTGACCGAGTACGACCGAATGTGGACGGTATTCTCGTCATCAATGTTCGGAGTTTCGTCGATCGCCGAATAAATATCGAACGCCAGCTCGACCCTCTCGGTCTGAGCTACGAGTTTATCCATGCCTATGATGCAGACGACCTCAATACCGGGTCGGTGCGCCAGTACCTTCGTGGCTTTGGGCTGAGCCCGGGTCAGCAGTCCTGTGCCATGAAGCATTTTCATGCATTTCAATTACTGGTGGAGCGGAACTGGCAGCGGGCTTTGATATTGGAGGACGATGTGATCGTCGCGCCCGATTTTATCGAGGGAATACAAGACGCGATGAGAGAGTCGTCGGGAATTCAGGGGCCTCATGTGGTCTTCATCGGCAGCGGCGGGAATCTTTATACGCCCCGCAGTGTTCGTGTTCCCGGGAAGCGGCTGTATCGAGCCGCCAAAGGGCGGTTGACGGAGGCCTATATTATCGGGCGGGAGGCCGCGGCGATACGGCTGCAGTGGATCGAGCGTCACGGAATTGTCTTGCCCGCGGACAATCTGTTCGATCGCATCGATCAAGAGACGGGCATTGCCTCCTATTGGCTTGAAGAGCCGGTTGTGGAACAGGGGAGCAAGAACGGGACATTCCGCTCCGCGTTGGAGCCGGCTCCTCCCAACTTCATTCAACGAGTCAAGTTCGGACTGCAGAAAATCAGGAGGAAGTATCTCTACAGCTCATGACCATAATGCGGGAACCGTTCCGGTTCCTGCTGAACTGACGGCGGGTTGGTCGTTTCCACACCGGATGATCGATCTTGCCAGAGTGTCGGCGATCATCGCCGTCGTAGGGGTATTGTATTCCCCGACAGTTGCGAGCGTGGGATTGATAGCCGCCTATGTCGCCTTTCTTGTCAGCGGCGAGGCGCTAGCTCGAATGAGACGGATTGTGTCTTTCCCTCCGATCTATTGGGCGATGGGATTTCTCGGCGTGGTCATCATAGGGCTCGCCTATGGATCCGCTTCCTGGCAGGAAAGGGGGGTCGATTTGCTCAAATGGCGGACGGTGCTCTGGTTCATCGTATTGTTCGCGCTCTTCGACGATGAGCGGTGGACCATGCGGTTGCTGTTCGCTTTTTTGATCGGGGCCGGGGTAGGGCTCGCGGCATCTTTTGTGGGAGTCTTCAGCGGGATCAAGCTGTGGAAACCTCCTACCGATCTCCTGCGCAACTATGTGACGCAGGCCATGAGCTTTTCGATCTCGACCTTACTCTGTTTCTGGATGATATTGACCAGGCGTGTTCGCGGACGCGAGCGATGGGGCCTGGCCCTGGTTGGCGCCATTTTTGCGGGAAATGTGCTGTTTGTGACAAATTCGCGCAGCGGGTACCTTGTGCTGGGGCTTGGAATCATGATGCTCCTGATATGGCATCTTCCCCGCAGGCAGTGGAGCAAAGCTGTGGCAGCACTGGTGGTGGGGGGCGCTCTCGTATTGCTTCTCTCCCCCCGGATACAAGGGAGGATTTCTCAAGGTATAGATGAATGGGCTCATGCGAGCGAGTCAAAAGAGTTGACGTCGATGGGGATAAGAAAGGTTTTCCATACTCACTCGCTGGAGATTGCGTCGAACCATCTGTTGCTGGGCGTTGGAACAGGGGGATTTAAGAAAGCCTATGCGGAGCAGATCGCAGACAAGTATAGTCCTTCGGACTGGCGTTCTGAAGCTGCAGGCGATCCCCACAATCAGTATTTGGCGATCCTCGTTCAGCACGGTCTCTTGGGGCTTGGGGTGTTTCTCGTCTGGATCGTCACAGTTGCTCAGGCTAAAGGCGGGAATCCAGATCGCAAAGGGTTGGCCTTGGCTATTCTCTTTGGATGGTGTGTGACAAGCCTGTTCAGTTCACATTTCAGAACGTTCGCCGAAGGGCATATCCTGATGACATTTCTCGGTGTTCTGCTGGCACATAATTCTACGCCGCAACCAGATCCGATTGCGGCGACAACTTGATTGCAGGTCTTGGCTCGGACGACATGCTGAAACTGTCCGCCTATATCATCGCCTATAACGAAGCCGATAAAATCGCCGATGCGGTCAACAGTGTCTTATGGGCCGATGAGATCGTGGTGGCGGATTCGGCCAGCACGGACGGCACTGATCGGATCGCGCGGGAGTTGGGGGCGAGGGTGGTGCAGATCCCGTTTGAAGGGTTCGGCCATCTACGAAATCGCGCAGTTGAAGCCTGTACGCACGAGTGGGTGCTGAGTATCGATACCGATGAGCAGTGCACGCCGGAGGTGCGGGATGAAGTTCTGGCGATCCTGGCCGGGCATCCCGCGCATGATGCCTACCTTGTGCCGAGGCGGAACTATTTTATGGGGCGCTGGGTCCGGCATTCAGGCTGGTACCCGAATTTCAGGCAGCCGCAATTGTTTCGAAAGAGTGCGATGAAATACATGGAGCTGCCGGTTCATGAAGGGTACGAACTGCTGACTGCCAAGCCGGTCGGCCGGCTGGAGCATGCGATCTGGCAGATTCCATTCAGGAATTTTGAAGAAGTCGTGAAGAAAGCCAATCGGTATTCCACGCTTGGCGCGCAGAAGCTCGACGGCAAACGAGTGTCGATGGGGACGGCGGTTTTGCATGGCATCTGGTCGTTTCTGAAACATTATGTGGCGAAGCGGGGTTTTCTGGACGGCTGGGTCGGGTTTGTCATTGCCTTCGGAAACTTCGAAGGGACGTTTTACCGCTATGCGAAACGGTTTGAACAGCAGGAACAGTGGCCGATTCCGAAGCAACCGGCCCTTCGCCGATCGAAGAGTCCGTCGTCGGAATGAAGACCGCAGTCATCGTCACAACATATAATCGGCCGGATGCGTTGGCGGTCGTTCTGGAAGGGTATTGCGGTCAGAGCGATCGAGAGTTTTCGCTTGTGGTGGCTGACGACGGATCGACAGAGGAGACTGCGGCGGTCGTTCGGGAGTTTTCGCGGCGCGGCCTTTTTCCACTGGAGCATGTGTGGCAGGAGGATCGCGGGTTCCGCGCTGCGGCGATCCGGAACCGGGCGGTCGCATCGACGAACGCCGACTATATTATTTTTACCGACGGGGATTGCGTCCCGTCCCGCCATTTTGTGAGAGCCCATAAGCGACTGGCGGAGACCGGCTACTTTCTGGGAGCCAACCGTGTGTTACTCACCGAAATATTCACCCGCCGCGTCATAACGGAGCGGATTCCGGTTCATGCCTGGAACTGGACGGATTGGGCGCGATCCTGGTCGAGGCGTGAGGTGTATCGATTCCTTCCGCTGGTGCGGCTGCCCGATGGGCCGTTTCGTAAATGGACGCCGGATCGGTGGGAGGGGATTAAGACATGCAATCTCTCCGCATGGCGGAACGACCTGATTCGCGTGAACGGGCTCGACGAATCCTATGAAGGATGGGGGCTGGAGGATTCCGATCTGGTCATCCGGCTCCTGCACGCCGGTGTCAAGCACAAGACGGCGCGGTTTGCCGCGCCGGTATTTCATTTATGGCATCCTGAACAAGATAGGATGAAACTGCCGGCCAATCAGAAGCGGCTTGACGATCTGCTGCAATCAGCCGATATCCGGGCCGCTGTCGGTCTCGATCGATATGGCGTCGCCGCTTCTTCGACTCCTGTCACGCATGGTTCATAAACATGCCGGTTGCGATCGGGATGTTCAACTTATGCGAGACGGGCGAGAGTGGCGGGACAAGCGAGAGGCAGGGGTCGGCTTTGCGCGTCACGCGAGTCGCGCCTGACGCGTACGGTCAACCAGTTTGCGGCGAATGGTCATAAAGAATGTGGACTACGTGATGCCGGACCTTCGTAGTGTATTGGTCGTATGCACACGTCGAATCGGTGATGTGCTGCTGGCGACACCGGTCGTGAGGTCGATCAAAGTCGCGTATCCGGAAGCCGCGGTCGATATGCTCGTGTTCGAAGGGACGCAAGGTGTCGTTGCGGCGAATCCCGACATCCGCCGAATCTGGACGATCATTGAACATCCGCCGGTCGGGACTCATCTGAAGCTGCTCCGCTCGATCCGGCGCCGGTATGATCTGGCGATTTCGGTGCTGGCCGGCGACCGCCCGACGTTCCATGCCTGGGTTGCGGGACGATATCGTGTGGGAACTCTGTTGGCGGACAGGAAATCGTGGTGGAAGCGGCGGTTGCTCGATGAGTGGGTGCCGTTCGACAATTTGAACACCCATACGGTTGCGATGAATCTCCGACTTCTTGAATCGCTGAATGTTGTTCCGATTCCAACTCCTGTCGTCAGCTGGCGGCAGGAAGACCAAGTCGCGGTCAGGAGGCTGTGTTCCGCTGTCGACGGCGCACAGGCCTATGCGGTGCTGCATGTCTCGCCGAAGTTTGTGTACAAAACCTGGACTGTAGCCGGTTGGGAGGCGCTCGGACGCTGGCTGGCAGACCAGGGTCTGACGATACTGGTGACAGGCGGAGATGCGCCGGGGGAAGGGGCCTTCTGTGAAGATGTGGTTCAGCGTCTGCCGAAGGGGACGGTGAATCTTGTGGGCCAGGTCGGGCTTCCGGCGTTGGGGTATCTGTTGAGCCGTGCCGCGCTCTACGTTGGAACGGATACGGCGGTGAGCCATATGGCAGCAGCGGTCGGTGCGCCGACAGTCGTCCTGTTCGGTCCTTCGAATCCGGTCAAGTGGGGTCCCTGGCCCAAGGATTTTCCTTGTGCGGACAGCCCGTGGAGAAAACATGGATCGCAGCGGCAGGGCAACGTGTTCCTTTTACAAGGCGAGGGAGATTGTGTACCCTGTCTTGGCGAAGGCTGCGATCAGCACGTCAATAGTTTGAGTCACTGTCTTCAGCAGTTGCCGGCCGGGCGCGTCATCGAGGCCTCGCGGATGATGTTGGCTGAACAGCATGATCGGCGCCATACACCGTTACCCATGACATCGGGACACCTATGAAGCAGTGGACGGCTAAACTCTTCCACGCTGTGGCGGGCCGCTATGGAAGTCTGCTGCTTGACCATCGATCGTTAGTCGTGATCGGTACCCAGCTGAGCCTGATCCTGGCGGCGAACCTCACCGCCTTTGCCTTGCGCTTTGATGGTGATATTCCCCCGCAGTATCGGCTCATTATGTGGAAGTATTTTCCCGCCGTCCTGCTTGTCTTTGGATCGGGCTTGTGGGTATTCGGGATTCAGCGGGGGCTGTGGAGGTATGTCGGCATTCACGATCTGGCGAGGATCTTGTGGGCGTCTCTTGCCGGTTCGGCGATCTTCTATGGGGTCGTGCATGTGCTCATCGGGAACACGCAGTATCCGAGATCCGTCATTATTCTGACCGGCCTCTTGAGCGGGTTGTACCTGGCGGGGATTCGATTGGCAGTCCGATGGTTTCGGGAATGGCTCCAGATTACCGGCCCGACTGCGAGGCGCGTGCTGGTCGTCGGAGCGGGAAACGCGGGGGAGCTGCTTGTGCGGGATATGCTCTCCGACTCCGGCTATAACAGCAAACCGGTGGCCTTCGTGGACGACGATCCCGTCAAACGGAAGATGAAAATTCATGGGATTCCCGTCGTGGGTAAAATCGCAGACATCAAGGCAGCGGCGGACCGGTTCGGAGCCCACGAAATTGTCGTGGCCATTCCCTCGGCTTCGACCGCGGTGAAGCAAGCCATTCTCGCCGCTTCCGAAGGCTGCACGGCGCCGATCAAGATTTTGCCCAGCGTCAAACGGTTGCTCGGCGATCCTGTCTCGTTGCAGCAGGTCCGGCCGATGAGTCTCGAAGACTTGCTTCAGCGCGAGCCGATTCAAACCGATCGTCAGGAACTGTATCCATTGATCGAAGGAAAAACCGTCTTGGTCACCGGGGCAGGGGGGTCTATCGGTTCCGAATTATGCAGGCAAATCGCTCAGTACAAGCCGGAGTCTTTAATTTTGTTTGAACAGTATGAAAATTCATTGCACGCATTGCTGCTTGAGTTACGGTCTGTATTTCCACACGTTGGCGTGTTGCCGGTCGTCGGGGATGTCACGATGCCGGATCGTGTCGAAGAGATCTTTCGGCAAACGGGTCCCGATATCGTGTTTCATGCGGCGGCGCACAAACATGTGCCGCTGATGGAATTGAATCCAAAAGAAGCGATCCGGAACAACATTGTGGGGACCCGTATCGTCGCTGAAACAGCGCTGAGGATGGGCGTCGATCGGTTCGTGTTGATTTCGACGGACAAGGCCGTCAATCCTTCGAGTGTCATGGGAGTCACCAAGCGGATTGCCGAACACGTCGTGCAGGGTTTCACCAACAAGGGTGTGACAAAATTTATCGTCGTGCGGTTTGGAAACGTGTTGGGGAGCAACGGCAGCGTCGTGCCGCTGTTTGCCGAGCAGATCAGGAAAGGCGGGCCGGTGACAGTCACTGATCCGGAGATCAAACGGTTTTTCATGACGATCCCGGAGGCGGTTCAATTGGTGCTTCAATCCAGTCTGGTGGGGCAGGGAGGCGATGTGTTTGTCCTCGATATGGGCGAGCAGATCAAAGTGGCCGATCTTGCGCGGAACATGATTGTGTTATCCGGGCTGGTGCCGGGGAAAGATATCGAGATCGCCTATACCGGTCTGCGGCCTGGAGAAAAGCTGTACGAAGAACTGTTCGAGGACGGTGAGCGGGTCGAATCCACCGCCCATCCCAAGATCAACCGCGCCGTCGGCGGCCCGGTTCCCGTCGAAGAGCTCGATCGATGGCTCGACGGCCTGCCGGTCAGCTTGCCGACCTGCGACGAGGATGAACTTGTACTGGATCTCAAGCGGTTAGTTCCGAGCTTTCGTCCCGGCGTCTCGCAGGGAGTGTCGTAGTCTGTATTTTTCATGAATACGTCTGTTGCAATTCCAACCCGTCGTTCCCGCGCTCAAGCAGGACGGGTGAGATTGGCGGGACAAGCAAGACTGGCAGAGACCGGACTTGCGCGTCATGCGAGTCGCGCTCCGCAAGCTTGTCGCGCGTCACTCCACCATCTCGCCACACACTGTAATCAGTAAAAGAGTGTAACCACGTGAGTATTCTGGTTACCGGCGGCGCCGGGTTTATCGGTTCGAACTTTGTGCTCGATTGGCTGGCGCACGAGGCTGAATCAGTCGTGAACCTCGACAAGCTCACCTATGCGGGCAATATGGAGAATCTCAGCAGTCTGGAAGGCGATGTGCGACATATTTTCATACGTGGTGATATCGGCGATACCGGGCTGGTCGGCCGGTTACTGGCGGAGCATCGTCCACGCGCGCTGATCAACTTTGCTGCGGAAAGCCATGTCGACCGGTCCATTCACGGCCCCGGTGAATTCATTCAGACCAACATCGTCGGCACCTTTCATCTGCTCGAATCCGTGCGTGCCTACTGGAACGGACTGGACGGCAACGCTCAACGGCGGTTTCGATTTGTGCACGTCTCCACAGACGAGGTGTACGGCTCGCTTGCGCCACAGGCGCCGGCCTTCAGCGAAAAGAATCGCTACGAACCCAATAGCCCCTATTCGGCGAGTAAGGCGGCCAGCGATCATCTCGTGCGCGCCTACCACCATACCTATGGGTTGCCGGTCCTGACGACCAATTGTTCAAATAATTATGGCCCGTACCACTTCCCTGAGAAACTCATACCCCTGTGTATCCTGAACGCGCTCGACGGGAAGCCGCTGCCGCTCTACGGCGATGGCCGGCAGGTTCGTGACTGGCTATATGTCAAAGACCATTGCAGTGCCATCCGCCTGGTGCTTCAGTCGGGGCTTGTGGGTGAAACCTATAATGTCGGCGGCTGGAGCGAAAAAACGAATCTGGAGGTTGTCCAGACCCTCTGCGACATTCTGTCCGAACTCGCTCCACCTACCACTCGCCACTTGCCACTTGCCACGTACCGTTCCCTCATCACGTATGTTGCTGATCGTCCGGGCCATGATCGACGTTATGCCATCGACGCCGGCAAGATCGAGCGTGATCTCGGCTGGAAGCCGCAAGAGACCTTCGAAAGTGGTATCCGTAAGACGGTGAAATGGTATCTCGACAATCAGGGCTGGGTGGCCAATGTGAAAAGCGGTGCGTATCGTGAGTGGTGTGAGAGACACTATGGCAAGTAGCAAGTGGCAAGCCTCATCAACGGCTGGAGCTTTGGCAACGGGCAATGCTGCTGGTCAAGGAGATCTACGCTGTGACCACCGGCTTTCCAAAGGAGGAAATGTTCGGATTGGTGAGCCAGATGAGGCGCGCAGCCGTATCCATCCCCTCCAACATTGCTGAGGGTGCGGCACGAGAAGGCGACAAGGAGTATTCTCATTTCTTGAGTATCGCCCGTGGTTCGTTGAGCGAACTCGATACACAAGTTCAAATTGCCGTGATGCTGAGCTACATTGCTGAGGATCACCCACTGCATGGCCTGCTTGAGCGTGTCGGAAAACTGCTAAGTGGATTCAGGAAAAAGCTAAAAATGGATGTGGCAAAGAAATGACAGGAACCACCCCTTCGCTGCCTGCCACTCGCCACTCGCCGACAGCCATTCGCCAAATGCATGACCACGCATGAGCACTGCTAAGATACTCTTAACCGGAAAGGATGGTCAGGTCGGATTTGAATTGCAGCGCGCGTTGGCCCCGCTCGGGGAGGTGCTCGCGGTCGATCAGTCTGAGTGCGATATGGCCGATGCGCAGGCCATTCGGCGTCTTATACGGGCATTCAATCCGAATATCATCGTCAATCCCGCAGCCTATACTGCCGTGGACAAAGCAGAAGCTGAGCCCGAGTTGGCGCATGCCGTCAACGCGATTGCTCCGGGAGTGGTTGGAGAAGAAGCGGTGAAACTAGGCGCCTGGGTCGTGCAGTACTCTACGGACTACGTGTTCGATGGGATGAAAGCCGGCTCGTACACAGAGGACGATGCGACTCATCCGCAAAGCGTCTATGGGCGGACCAAACGGGATGGCGAAATTGCGCTCCGGCAAAGCGGGGCGCGGCATCTCATCTTTCGGACAAGCTGGGTCGTGGGAGCCCATGGGAAAAACTTTGCCAAAACCATCCTGCGATTGGCCGAAGAACGTGACCATCTGACGGTCGTGGCCGATCAATATGGCGCGCCGACGTCTGCGGCCTTACTGGCGGATGTCACGGCCCAACTGATTCGTCGGAAGCAGCGTGAGGGAGAAGACGGATTTCCCTTCGGGCTGTATCACCTGGTAGCCGGCGGTGAGACCAATTGGTGTGACTATGCGCGGTTTGTCGTCTCGGAATCCATGGCAGCCGGCAAGCCGTTCAAGCTTTCGCCGGATGCGATTCGTCCGATTCCCGCGTCCGAGTATCTGACGGCCGCCAAACGCCCACCCAATTCACGGTTGGATACCGGAAAGTTCCGCAGGGCTTTCAATCTTGAATTGCCGGATTGGACAATTGGAGTGAGGCATGTGTTGCAACAGATTCTGGCTGATGGTGAGCGGCAAGTCGCAAGTGGCAAGTAGCAAGAGGTACACCACATGACTCAACATACTACTGACCACTCGCCACTCGCTACTAGCCAAAGAAAAGGCATCATCCTCGCCGGGGGATCCGGCAGTCGCCTGCATCCGGCCACGCTGGCAATCAGCAAACAGCTGCTGCCGGTGTTCGATAAGCCGATGATTTATTACCCTCTCAGCACGCTCATGCTGGCGGGCATACGCGAGATCTTAATCATTTCCACCCCACAAGATACGCCCCGTTTTGAGCAACTCCTTGGCGCGGGCGAACAATGGGGATTGGATCTGCGCTATGCCGTACAGCCATCGCCCGACGGTCTGGCGCAAGCGTTTATCATCGGGGAATCATTTCTCGGCAACCACTCATCAGCCCTGGTGCTTGGCGACAATATTTTCTACGGGCATGAATTCCAAAGCCTGCTGGACAGTGCAATGAGCCGCACCGAGGGGGCCAGTATCTTTGCCTATCATGTGAAAGATCCTGATCGATATGGCGTCGCCGAGTTCGATGCGAGCGGCAATGTACTGTCGCTGGAGGAAAAACCCAAGCAGCCAAAGTCCAACTACGCTGTGACCGGTCTGTACTTTTATGACAAGCATGTTTCCGGACTCGCCAAGAGCCTGAAGCCTTCTGCTCGAGGCGAACTCGAAATCACCGATTTAAACCGCCTGTATTTGGAGCAAGGGGCGCTCAAAGTTGAAATCATGGGACGCGGGTATGCCTGGCTGGACACCGGAACGCATGAATCGCTGCTCGATGCCAGCCAGTTCATTGCCACTCTTGAAAATCGCCAAGGGCTCAAGGTGGCCTGCCCTGAGGAGATTGCCTACCGGCAGCGGTGGATCGATGCCGCTCAACTTGAAACGCTTGCGCATCCTCTGACGAAAAACGGCTATGGCCAATATTTGCTGCGCATACTCAACGAAAAAGTATTTTGATGAAAACTACTCCCCTCGCCATCCCAGACGTGATGTTGCTTGAACCCAAGGTCTTCGAAGATGGTCGAGGATGCTTCTTTGAGAGCTTTAATCACGCAAGATTTGAAGCGGCCATCGGCAGGTCCGTGACCTTTGTGCAAGACAACCACTCATGCTCGAATAAATACGTGCTGCGCGGCCTGCATTACCAAATCCGGCAACCGCAGGGAAAGCTGATCCGTGTCGTGCGAGGCGAAGTGTTCGATGTGGCGGTCGATATCCGGCGATCCTCGCCGACGTTCGGGCAGTGGGTTGGGCAGATACTCTCGGCAGAGAACAAGCGCCAACTCTGGGTCCCGGAAGGGTTTGCGCATGGCTTCGTCGTCTTGTCGGACACAGCCGAGTGCCTCTATAAGACCACCGATTACTATGTGCCCGAACACGAACGGTGTATTGCATGGAACGATCCGGCGATCGGTATCCAGTGGCCTATTGAGTGTGCGCCGGTTCTCTCCGTCAAAGACCGGCAAGGCACATCTCTCGCTGAAGCGGAACATTTCACATGAACGGCGTATATCACGGCTACAGTGAGTCGTTGGCGAAAGTTCTCTTGGCTAAATTGTCTTTCGCAAAGTCCTGTGGAGTGGGTATGATGGCTCCCGACCGACAGACGCCCTCGTCTTTTCGAGGAACGCATCGATGAAAGCAAACGCTCAACGAACTGTGACCAAACGGCCTCCCGTGCGGGAGCGGCTGCGGAACATTCGATTGTTCGCCACAGACGTGGATGGCGTACTGACCGATGCCGGTATGTATTATTCTGAATCGGGGGATGAGTGGAAGAAGTTCAATACCCGCGACGGAATGGGTATCAAACTGTTGCAAAGAGCCGGGCTCGTCACGGCGATCGTGACGCAGGAGCGGACGAGATTGGTGGCGCGGCGCGGTGAAAAACTGGCGATTCCGGAAGTGCATCAAGGGGTCATGGACAAACTGTCGTTGATTCGCGATATGGCGGCGCGGCATGGTTTGACGTTACAGCAAGTGGCCTATATCGGCGATGATGTGAACGATCTTGAATCGTTACGTGCGGTCGGATTTTCCGCGGCCCCTGCCGATGGCATGCCGGTGGTGTGCGATGCGGTGGATTATGTATGCCACAAGAACGGCGGGGAGGGAGCGGTGCGGGAGTTGGCGGAGATGATTTTGGAGGCGCAGGGTTCCAAGGTTGAAGGTGCAAGGTTCAAAGTCCCAGGTTCAGGGAAAGGTCCGTAGAATATGGTAGGAGACTCCAGGTATGCCTTTTCGTAGACCTCGAACAGCAAACCGTGATCCGGAGGTCTCTCTCTATCCAGTCATCATGGCGGGAGGAAGCGGGACGAGGTTTTGGCCGTTGAGCCGGCACCTGTTTCCGAAGCAACTCCTGCGCATCGGCGGCGAGCAGACGTTGATCCAGCAGACCATGCAGCGGGTTTCAGGTTGCGCGAAGCCGGCTCATGTCTTGATTTCGACCAATGCGGCGCAAGCGGAATTGATCAAAGGTCAGCTGACGGATTGGAAGGATGATCTCAAGGATAATTTTGTCTTGGAGCCGGAAGGCCGAAACACGGCGCCCGCCATTGCGCTGGCGGCGATCGAAATCCTTGTGCGTGATCCGGACGCCCTCATGCTGGTCGTGCCCGCCGACCATGTGGTGACCGGACAGCGAGACTTTGAGGCGGCGGTCAAGCTTGCGTCTGAATTGGCGGCCGATGGATATCTGGTGACGTTCGGAATCGAGCCGATCAGGCCGGAAACAGGGTATGGCTATATCAAGCCGAACAGCAAAGTTGTGCTGGGTAAGCAAGGCAGGTTGCGCGGCTACCGAGTCCGGAAATTTGTGGAAAAGCCCAATGCGGCCAAGGCGGCCCGGTATCTCAAGGCAGGGAACTACTTTTGGAACAGCGGCATGTTCGTCTGGCGCGCCGCGACGATTCTGGAAGAGATCCGCCGGTTCCAGCCTGCGGTTGCCAAGACGATGGATCGGATTGCGACACTCAAGTCCGCCGGGGCACCCAGACAGGCCATCGATGATGCCTATCGTGCTGTGCCGTCAGTCTCGATCGACAATGGCGTGATGGAGCAATCTTCAAAGTCGGCTGTGGTGCCGGTGTCGTTCAAATGGTCCGATGTCGGGAGTTGGGGGAGCATGGACGAAGTGGCGGCGAAGAGCAAGGCCGGCAACGTGATGACGGGGCGAGTGGTCGATATCGGGAGCGCCGACTCGATCGTCTATGCCGACCGTCGGGTGGTGGCCACGATCGGTTTGCGCGACATGGTGGTGGTGGACACTCCGGATGCCACCCTGGTCTGTCCCAAGTCTCGCGCGCAGGATGTGAAAAAAATCGTCGACATCCTCAAGCAGCAGCAGGCGCCCGAGCATCTGGAGCATCTCACCGTGTATCGGCCCTGGGGGTCGTATACCGTGCTGGAAGAAGGTCCCGGGTTCAAGGTGAAACGAGTGACCGTCAATCCGGGCGGGCGGCTCTCGCTCCAATTGCATCACCAACGCAGTGAGCATTGGGTGGTCATTGCCGGCGCCGCGCGCGTGACGAGAGGCGAAGAGGTTTTTGATTTGCAGATCGGGCAGAGTACGGCTATCCCGGTCGAAACGACGCATCGTCTGGAGAATCCAGGCCTCGATACGCTGCACATTATCGAGGTGCAGAATGGGCCGTATCTGGGCGAGGATGATATCGTGCGGTTCAAGGATGATTATGGACGCACCAAACACTAAGAGTCGAAAGTCGGAAAGTCATCAGGTCAAAAAGTCGTCAAGCCTGAATCCGAAGTCTTCCGACTTGATGACCTTCAGACTTTAGGACGAATTGAGGAATTATGGCCTTATTTCGCGAATATGACCTCCGCGGCATCGTCGGCAGTGAGCTGACGGTGGAGATGGCCGAAGGTGTGGGGCGGGCCTATGCAACGTATGCCTCCGGGCGCGGCGTCAAGACGATCAGTCTTGGCCGTGACGGCCGGCTCAGTTCTCCGAGCCTGCATCAGTCGCTTCTGAAAGGGCTGCTTGACGGCGGACTTGATGTGATCGATATCGGGGTCTGTTCTTCGCCGCTGGTGTATTTTTCGTTGTTCACACTGCCGGTCGGCGGCGGCATCATGATCACCGGCAGCCATAATGCTGCTGAGTACAACGGGTTTAAGATCTGTGTCGGCAAAGAAGCGATTCACGGCGAGGCGATTCAGGAGCTTCGTCGGGTGATGGAGAAGGGCGTATTTGTGTCGGGGGCCGGGCGTCTATCCGAGTATGCGATCATTCCTGATTACCTCGCTTACATCAAGAAGAGTTTTGCAGGAGTGAACGCCCATCGGTTGCATGTCGTGATCGATTGCGGAAACGGAGCGGCTTCGCTGGTCGCTAAGGAGGCGCTGGAGCTGTTGGGGTGTAAGGTCACAGGTTTGTATTGTGATCTCGACGGGCGGTTTCCGAACCATCATCCGGACCCAACGGTGCTCGACAATCTTTCCGATCTCATGCAAACAGTGAAGGATCAGAAGGCGGATGTGGGCATCGGGTTTGACGGCGATGCGGATCGAATCGGCGCGGTGGACGAACGGGGCGATGTGCTCTGGGGTGACCGTCTGCTGGTCGTGTATGCGCGGGATATTCTGGCCGTGAAGCCCGGCGGCGCAATCATTTCAGAAGTCAAAGCCTCGCAGAGTCTCTATGACGATATTGCCGCCAAGGGTGGACGTCCGATTATGTGGAAAACGGGCCATTCGCTGATCAAGGCGAAGATGAAGGAAGAGTCCGCTGTCCTTGCCGGTGAAATGTCCGGCCACATGTTTTTTGCCGATCGGTATTTCGGATATGACGATGCCGTCTATGCGTCCTGTCGATTGATCGAGATTTTGGCGAAAGGGACGCAGCCGCTCTCGGCCCTGGTCTCCGACTTGCCGAAGACCGTGGTGACTCCGGAGATTCGTGTCGACTTGCCGGACGCCGTCAAGTTTGATGTGGTTCGATCGATTCAGGCAAGATTTGCGGACTATCTAAAGACGAAGCAAAGTCTGGGGTCTGCCGATCTGGTGCTCCGCGACCTCATCACGATCGACGGTGTCCGTGCCGTATTCGACGGAGGGTGGGGTCTTATCAGAGCCTCCAATACACAGCCTGCGCTGGTCTTGCGATTCGAAGCGGTATCCTCCGAGCGCATGAACGCGATCCGCGCTTTTATCGAGCAAGAACTGGCCGAGGCCAGAGGGACGTTGGATCGATAATTGGATCGATAAGAAGGATACGGGTGAGGCTAAGGCTGACCCGTATTCATGAACTCTTCTGATGCGATCGCAGATCCCGGGCTCACGCGAGATGGGCGAGACTGGCGGGAACAGCGCGACAAGAGAGGGCAGGGTTCACACGTCACGCAACTCCCGCTCCTCCCGCTTGTCGCGCAGCACGTCACCATTTCTCAACGAACAGTCATGAATCATACGGGCTAGAGCCGAATCGCCGAACGCAAGAACTGAACTTCCATTGCCCGCCGGTTCTAAACCCGTTATACTCCTCCCACCGTTATGGCAGAATTTCCTCTGACATTAAGCCGCTTTATTGTCCAGAACCAAGCCTCGCATCAAGGTGCGACGGAGGAGTTTTCCAGCCTTCTGACCCAAATCGGTCTGGTCGGGAAGCTTATCGCGCAAGATCTTCGACGCGCCGGCCTCATTGATATTATGGGCACGACGGGTGGCTCCAACGTACAGGGAGAAACAGTCAAAAAGCTGGATGTCATTGCCAATGACGCGTTTGTCAAAGTCTTTCAACACAGCGGATATGTCTGTGCCTTGGCGTCGGAGGAAATGGAAAAACCGATCTCTCTGCCGGGCAATTGGCCTCAGGGCAAGTATATGTTGCTCTTCGACCCGCTCGATGGGTCTTCGAATACGGATAACAACATGCCGCTCGGCGCCATTTTTTCCGTGCTCAAGTTTGACCGGGCCGATCGGTTGCCGACCGATGAGGAATTAGTGCGCAGGGGGACGGAACAGGTGGCCGCCGGCTATTTGTTGTACGGATCGAGCACGATGCTCGTCTACACGGTCGGGCAAGGCGTCTACGGTTTTACACTTGAACCAGGCCTTGGCGAATATCTATTGTCGCATGCACTGATCACTATTCCTGCGAAGGGCAAAGTCTATGCTGCGAATGAGGGCAACTACCATAAATGGCCGGCCGGAACGAAAAAATATTTCGACTTTCTCAAGGTTAGCGACAAAGCGACCGGCCGTCCATACAGCGCCAGGTATTCCGGCTGTCTGGTGGCCGATGTCCATCGTCTCTTGATCGGAGGCGGGATCTATCTCTATCCAGGTGAAATCGACAAGCCCGACGGGAAGCTGCGCTTGCTGTATGAAGCAAATCCACTTGCGTTCGTCGTCGAGCAGGCCGGGGGAAAAGCTTCGACGGGAACATCGAGAATCATGGAGGTGGAAGCCAAGAAGTTACATCAGCGTGTGCCGTTGATCATCGGGAGTCGGCAGGACGTAGAAACGGCGGAAGCCTTTATTCAGGGCAGAGCATAACGACGATCGGTTGCGCACCGCGCCCGCGTCGGATACTATTTCATCAGCGCCGGTCAGTCACGGTGCAGCACAACTCGACAGTCATAGAATCCGGCATCGATTTGAGGAGGGAAGACATGGGAGATCGGGTCCAAGAGATTCTGAGCTGGTACGGCAGTGATAATGCCGGCACCAAGACCAATATCGCGCGCATGCTGCGATCCGGCAAGCTGGCGGGGACTGGTAAGCTGGTCATTCTGCCGGTAGACCAAGGGTTCGAGCATGGGCCGGCACGAAGCTTTGCGCCGAACGCGCCGGGCTACAATCCGCACTATCACTTCCAACTCGCTATTGACGCCGGTTGCAATGCCTATGCGGCGCCGCTGGGATTTTTAGAAGCCGGCGCGGGCCACTTCGCCGGGCAGATTCCGCTGATCCTCAAGTTGAACAATCATGATGTGCTGCATGACGATAAAGATCCGCTTCCGTCGGTCACCGGCAGCGTGAAGGATGCCCTTCGGCTGGGATGCAGCGCCGTGGGGTTTACGATTTATCCCGGTTCCGTCCATTGCAATGCCATGTATGAGCAGTTGAGGGCGATTGCTGAAGAAGCAAAGGCGAACGGGTTGGCCGTCGTGGTCTGGTCCTATCCGCGCGGATCCGCGCTCAGCAAAGAGGGTGAAACAGCCATCGATGTGGTCGCCTACGCGGCGCACATCGCGGCTCAACTTGGCGCACATATCATCAAGGTGAAATTGCCGACCGCCCATTTGGAACAGGCTGCAGCCAAGAAGGTCTATGAGGCGACGCAGATTCCGATCAAGACATTGGCGGAGCGCGTCCAACATGTGGTGCAGAGTTCGTTCGACGGGCGGCGGATCGTTATTTTCTCAGGCGGCGCGAAAAGCGAGGATAAGAACGTGTTTGAAGAGGCGAAGGCCATTCGCGACGGGGGAGGATTCGGTAGCATCATCGGCCGAAATTCGTTCCAACGTCCGAAGGCAGAGGCGATTACGTTTCTCCACACGATCATGGACATCTATGCAGGCAAGATCCGGTAAGATCGCACGAATTTGAAGAGCATGGACCAGGCATGATGAATCAGTTGGATCAAAAACAGAGGCCTCCGCAAGGGGGCCGCAAATGGATCGTCACCGCGTCGTTGTTGACGGCAGGAATGATTATCGGTTTCGTTGTCGCGTCGGATCTCGGTTGGCTGCCGACCGGCCATGCCGTTCCCGATGTCTCGTCCGCTCCGATCGCCAGACCGGTTGCAACAGCCCCGCAACCGGTCTTGTCAGGCGGTGGCGGACAGACATTCGTTGAGATCGCCAAGGCGGTGAAGCCGGCGGTCGTCAACATTTATGCCAGTAAGAGCAGTGGACGCGGAGAGGGCCCGCATGGGGGGCCCCTCGACGATCCGCTTTTCCGAAAGTTTTTTGGAGATGAGTTTTTCAGGCGGTTTGAGCAGCAGCCGAAGGATCGCAAGGAGCGGGGGTTGGGGTCGGGTGTCATTGTCGAGTCCAACGGCCTGATCATCACCAACAACCATGTGGTCGGCAAGGCGGATGAAATTCGCGTCACGTTGTCTGATAAGCGGGAGTTCAAGGCGAAGCTTATCGGCACCGATCCGAAAACGGATGTCGCCGTCGTCCAAATCGATGCGACAGGATTGCCGACCGTCGCCTGGGCCGATTCGGATCAATTGGAAGTCGGCGAGTTTGTCCTGGCTGTCGGCAATCCCTTCGGACTGACGCAGACGGTGACACTGGGTATCGTGAGCGCGCTGGGGCGGGCCGCAGGCATTGCGGAGTATGAGGACTTCATCCAGACGGATGCGGCGATCAATCCGGGCAATTCCGGAGGCGCTTTGGTTAATGTGCGGGGCGAATTGGTGGGTATCAATACGGCTATTTTCAGCCAGAGCGGCGGCAATATGGGAATTGGCTTTGCTGTGCCCAGCAACATGGCTAGGTCGATCATGGGACAGCTGGTACAGACCGGCAAAGTCGTGCGAGGCTGGCTCGGTGTATCAATTCAGGATCTCACGCCGGAATTGGCGTCTCAGTTCGGGGTCAGCGAAACAAAAGGCGTGCTTATCAGCGATGTCATGGACGACAGTCCTGCCAAAAAGGCAGGCTTCGAGCGAGCCGATGTCATTGTTGAATATGACGGCAAACCTATGGATTCGTCGGCCCATCTCCGCAATGCGGTGGCGCAGACACCGGTCGGGAAGAAGGTTGCGGTCAAGATCCTTCGCGATAAGCAACCCAAAATAATCGAGTTGACCATTGCAGAACAGCCGAAGTCGATGACGCAATCGGGCGAGGAGGATGCGGGTGATTCGGCGACACCGACCGGCGTGCTGTCCGGTCTCGACGTGCGGGAGCTGACTGAAGAACTCACAAGCCGATATGGGTTGAAGTCCGGGGAGCGTGGTGTCGTTATCGTGCGGGTGAAGCCTGGAAGCTCCGCAGAAGAGCTCGGCGTTCGTGAAGGTGATATGATCATGGAAATAAACCGCCAGGCGGTGACGTCGGTCAAGGCCTATGAGCGGATGGCCGGCAAGTTACAGAAGGATCAATCCGTGCTGCTTCTGTTGAAACGACAGGGGCGAACGATTTATCTTACGCTTCGTCCATGATCGGCTGAAGTTCATGTGGTCTATCTGGTCTGTCTCGCGTGTATGGTTGAATGAAGCGAACCGGATGAACCGACAAACCAGATGGACCAGACAGACGCTCTTTCTCGTCAGACCCCGCTAGTCGTCGCGCTTGTGCCCGCCGCCGGGCGAGGGCTTCGCATGGGCGGCGCGGTGCCGAAACAGTTCCTCGCGCTCGGCGGGCAACCCCTTATCCTTCATTCTCTCCGCGTACTCCAAGCCGCTCCTGTCATTGACGAGGTCATTCTGGCTGTTCCCCAGAGTGAAATGGACTATTGCCTCACCGAGATCGTGGCCAAACACCGCTTCACCAAGGTGACAAAAGTAGTGCCCGGAGGGCAGGAACGGCAAGATTCAGTTCGGCATGCGCTTGAGGCGACTCATGACGATGTCGAGGTGGTCCTGGTGCATGATGCGGTCAGACCGTTTGTCACACCGCGCATGGTGGAGGAGGTGGTAGCAACAGCCCGTGCAAAGGGCGCGGCGATCATTGCTCTTCCCATGAAGGATACGGTCAAACAGGTAGGGGCCGATCATATCATCGAGCGCACGGTCGATAGGCAGTCGTTGTGGTTAGCGCAGACTCCGCAAGCATTTCGTCGAGACTGGTTGCTGGCTGCTCATCGGAAGGCACATGCGGAAGGGGTTCGGGCAACCGATGATGCGTACCTGATCGAATGGTACGGACATCCTGTGTCGGTGGTCGAGGGAAGCGGAGAAAATATTAAAGTGACGAGGCCGGAAGACATGATTATCGGCGAAGCGATTTTGGCGGCGCGGAAAGGCAGTCAAAAAGTTTGAAGGTCGTCCGGCAAAAGAGTCCTCAGGTCTGAAAGTCTATCAAGTCTTCAAGTCGAGACATGAGGACCTTCGACCTGACGACTTTCGACTTTCCGACTTGTGGACATGTTCATCATATGAAAGGATGTTCCATGCGCATCGGTTATGGCTATGACGTACATCCGCTCGGGCCCGGGCGGAAACTGATTCTGGGCGGAGTGGAAATTCCGCACAACAAAGGACTGCTCGGCCATTCCGATTCTGATGTCCTTGTCCATGCAGTCTGTGACGCGCTTTTGGGGGCGATGGGGGAAGGCGATCTGGGCCGGCACTATCCGAGCTCCGACCCCAAGTATAAGGGGATTTCAAGCCTGAAATTGTTGGAAGATGTCATGTCGAAGCTGAAGGCCAAAGGATATCGGGTGGGAAATATTGATACGGTCATCGTGGCGCAGTCGCCTCGGCTTGGGACGCATCTTGCGGCGATGCAGAAGAAGATGGCGGAAACCTCCGGGATTGATCCCGATCTGATCAATGTGAAGGTCAAGAGCGGAGAAGGACTTGATGCCGTCGGAAAAGAAGAAGGTATGGTCGCCCACGCGGTGTGTGTGATCGAGCGGGTCTGACGTCGTAAGATAACCGTCCAATGTTGGCGAAGATCAAACAAGACCTCCAAGCGGTCTTTGACCGAGACCCTGCTGCGACCAGCAGGCTGGAAGTCATTCTGACTTATGCAGGCTTCCATGCGCTGCTGGCCTATCGAATTTCCCACTGGCTGAAGGCGATGGGAATCCCGTTCCTGCCACGCGCGATTTCACAACTGGCTCGCTGGCTGACCGGGGTTGAAATTCATCCTTCGGCTACGATCGGAACGGGATTTTTCATCGACCATGGTATGGGCGTGGTGATTGGCGAAACGGCTGAGATCGGGGATTACGTGACGCTCTTTCAAGGGGTGACGTTGGGAGGGACAGGGAAAGAGCGAGGCAAGCGGCACCCGACGCTCGGCAATCATGTCGTGGTGGGTGCCGGCGCCAAGATCTTGGGCGGGATTACGATCGGTGATAACGTGAAAATCGGGGCGAATTCCGTCGTTTTAAAGAGCGTCGCAGCCAACTCGACGGTGATCGGTGTCCCGGGCCGTGTGATCAAGTCTCAGGGGGAACGCATGCCGGATGCGACCATGGACCAAGTCGATTTGCCGGACCCCATCAGCGACCGGTTTCTGGCGCTCGAACAGGAATTGATCGAACTCCGCAAAAAAGTCGACGACCGCAATTCCTGACCACAACGATTCCTCTGTCGGGCTCCCGCAACATTTCCCTTTCTTTCCGATCCAACGCTCATCTGTGTCGGCCTCCTGTTCAATCCATGGTCAGCGAGGCGAGGACTATTTCAACTGGTTCGATAGGCAGTCGCTCGTGAAGTGGTTTCGCTCGTCGCTCTTCAACTTCTGCTCGCCCGCCTCTTAAGTACCTGCCGCTGTTTTGGTAAACGCTTTCCGCTCGCTTAGCCTGGTTCCCCATCAACCGGACGCGTCCTCACGGTCAGCTCTGTTCTCGCCTGAAGACGGAAGATTTTTCTATGGGAAATGGGGTATTCTCTCCGGCGGATCAGCGCCCCACGGCGGCGCCGTCTCGAATCGTTTCGGAAGCATCAAGAAAGGGAATCCATGAGTTCAACCCCAGGCATTACACGGTCGAGCCAGTTTAAGAAGCTCCTCTTGTCGGAGCAGCTGGAATTCATTTGTGAAGCGCATAACGGTCTCAGCGCTAAGATCGTTCAAGAAGCCGGTTTCAAAGGCATTTGGGCCAGCGGCCTGTCGATCTCAGCCCAATTCGGAGTTCGTGACAATAATGAGGCCAGTTGGACTCAGGTGCTGGAGAATCTGGAATTCATGTCCGATGCGACGACGATCCCGATTCTCCTGGATGGCGATACGGGATACGGTAACTTCAATAACATGCAGCGGCTCGTCCGCAAGCTGGAACAACGCCAGATCGCTGCGGTGTGCATTGAGGACAAGCTCTTCCCCAAGACGAATAGTTTCATCAAGGGGGATGCCCAGCCGATGGCGGACATGCAAGAGTTCTGCGGGAAGATCAAGGCCGGCAAGGATGCCCAGGCCGATCCGGACTTTTGTATCATTGCCAGAGTGGAAGCCTTTATTTGCGGTTGGGGATTGGCGGAAGCCTTGCGCAGGGCCGAGGCCTATCGTCTGGCAGGCGCGGACGGCATCCTGATTCACAGCGCGCTCTCAGTGCCGGATGAAATTCTTTCGTTCAAACAGGAATGGGGAAATCGATGCCCCGTCGTGATTGTTCCGACCAAGTATTACGCCACGCCGACCGATGTGTTTCGGCAACATGGATTTTCGATGGTGATTTGGGCGAATCACATGTTGCGGAGTGCCGTGGTCGCCATGCAAAAAACTGCGCGGACTTTGAAGGAGCAGGAGCATCTGCTCTCGATCGAAGACAAAGTCGCGCCGGTGTCGGAAGTCTTCCGTCTGCAAAATGCCGCGGAACTACAAGATGCCGAAGACCGGTATCTTCCCCGAGGCGCCGAAAACACCAGCGCGATCGTGCTGGCCGCGTCTCGCGGCGAAGAGCTCCGGGAACTGACCGAGCATCAGCCCAAGACGATGGTGAAAATTCAAGGGGTGCCGATCCTTTCCCATATCGTCGATGCCTACAATGCTGTGGGAATCAAGGACATCACGGTCGTTCGCGGCTATAAGAAGGAGGCGGTGACGCTGCCCAATCTGACGTATCTGGACAACGATGCGTTTGCGGAAACCGGCGAGCTCGATTCACTTCACAAAGCTCTCTGCGCGCAGAAAGGCCATGCCAAAGATTTGATCGTTTCTTACGGCGATGTGTTGTTCAATACGTACATCCCTCAGGCTCTCTGCCAGGAGAAAGAGGACTTCGTGATCTTTGTGGATAGCGATTGGCAGAACCAGAGCAGTTATGCCCGCCTGGGGGGCTTTGCTGAATGTTCCCTGCCGAATTCGAAGAAGGCCTTTAACGCCAAGGTCTATCTCAAGCAGTTGGGAAACACGGTGTCAGGAGAACGTACCCACGGAGTCTGGATGGGATTTCTCAAAGTATCTCCTGCCGGTACCTTTCAGTTGCAGACAATCCTTCCTGCGATCCTGACCAATCCTGCCAACCGCAAAGCGGGCATTCCTCATCTGTTGCAAGAATTGCTGAAGCGTCAGTATCCGATTCGAGTGCTGTATACGGTTGGTCATTGGCTCGATATTAACAGCCTCGATGATGTGGTTCAGGCGGGCGATTTTTGATTGTCATTCCCCTCTCGCGTACTCATAATCAACGCGCATCAAAAACAGTCCCTGTGGAGGGGCTGTTTTCCCGGCAGCTGAGCGATCACGCGCAGTGAGGATGGCCTTGAGACTGTCCGGCGGGCGTTTGCCCTGGCCGACCTCAACTAAAGTCCCGACGATCGAGCGGACCATTTGCTTCAGAAATCGGTCGGCATAGGCTTCGATGCGTAATCGATCTCCCTCGCGAAACACGCGTAGCTGCTGAAGGTGACAGACGGGGTCGTCGTTGTCCGTCGGCTGCGTTTGGAATGAGGAGAAGTCGTGTGAGCCGGTCAGCGCCGCTGACGCCCGATTCATGGCGACGTCGTTCAGCGGTTTGTAGATATGCCAACAGTAGTGACGGTCTACAGCCGGACGTTCCCCTCGATTGAGAAGGCGGTATTCATATAGTTTGCCTTTTGCGGAATGCCTGGCGTGGAACTCATCGGGCATGATGGCGGCCGATCGGACGACGACGGTGTCTGGTAGATGCGCATTGAGCGCCCTGGTCCATTCATAGGGCGTCATGGCTCGGTCGATGCGAAAGCTCACTGTCTGGCCGATGGCATGGACGCCCGCATCGGTCCGTCCTGCGCCGATCACAGGGACTTGTGTTTGCGTCACGCCTTCGATCGCAGTTTCGATCGTTTCCTGAATCGTGGGCTGGTCAGGCTGGCGCTGCCAGCCTGCGTAGGCAGTGCCGTCATATTCGAGAATGAGCTTGATGGTAGGCACGTTGTCGAGGTCTACATCCGGTTATTGGCGAGAAATGCACTGATGCCTTTGAATAGCGACTGCGCGACGTCTCTGACGAACGCCGGCTTTCGGAGCAAATCTTCTTCGTCGGGATTGGAAATATACGCGATCTCCGCAAGAATGCTCGGCATGCTTGTAAAGCGGAGTACGTAAAACGGAGCTGTTTTTACGCCGTGGTCATTGATGGCGTATTGCCCGTTCATGTGCGTGATCATTGATTCTTTCGCGGTCCAGGCCAGTTCGAGCGAGGCTTCGATTTTCTTCGTCGTCAGCAGATCGGCAACCAGATACTCCCACCCGACACCGGTGCTGCTCAGAGGGGTGCCGTTTTCACGGGCGGCCACTTCAAGCGCACGCTGGTCCTTGGCCTCGCCGAAGTGATAGATCTCGATCCCTTTGACAGAGCGTGAAGGATGCGAATTGACATGGACCGACACGAACAGGTCGGCATTGTGGCTGTTCGCGTACTTCGCCCGTTCTTCCAGCTCGATGAAGACGTCGCGATCCCGCGTCATGAGCACGCGGACTCCCGGCTGTTTGCTCAACAGTTCTTTGAGCTTCAATCCGACTTTGAGCGTGATGTCTTTCTCTTCTGTCTGACGCAGGCCAACCGCGCCGGAGTCCTTCCCTCCATGGCCTGGGTCGATGACAATGGTGGTATAGCCTTTCGTCGGCGGCGCAGCGGGTTGGATCGGCGGAAAGCTTGAAGGCGGAAATGGTTGCTGTGTTTCGATGCTCGAAGACGGGTTCTGCTCGGACGGGCGTGTGATATCGACGACCAGGCGCGGAGGATTGACGAGCGTGAATTGTTTGTAGGTTCGAAATGAGCCGGTCGGAATCGAAAGAGCAACGGTATGAGCCGTTGTCTGTGTGACGGTGAAAGGAGCAGGCAGGGTGCCGTTGCTCGCTTTAAGCTGCGCGGCGTCGCTCAGCGACGTGTTCGGGAGTATGAGAACGACGCGGCTGGGGCTCTTTGCCCGCCGTTCAATCGCCTTGGCATAGCGGTCCAAATCCAGGACGAGTCTGGTTTTTTCCGGGCTCGTAAGAATGCGGAAGTCGTGGACGACAACGGGCGCGAGAGAGGCGGTAGTCGCGTTGAGTTTTGCTGGTTTTGAAGATTTCGATGCGCGTGGACGCTGGTCTTGATCGGCCAGTGATGCCGCCCAGAGGGCGGAGCCCGAGATGGCGGTGGCTAAGGTTGAGAAAAATCCGCACAAGATCAAGGCGCTGAACACTATCGAGAGAATTCGTTGTCGGGGACGCATAGGCATGGATTTCAACTGTAGAATAGGCAGACATGAATCTATTCTCAGATGTCATGTGTCTTGTCAAGGGATTCTATCGGTTGGCCGATCGCAAGGGCTGCGTTGACAGGGTGTTCCGGTCCGCGATAGCGTGAGACCCATGCCGATACATCTTATTATTGACGGATACAATGTGCTGGGCCGTCTTGGTACACTCTCCGGCCACATTGAGTCGGCGCGCGAATCTCTACTGCGCGATCTGGCTGCCTATCGCCATCGGAAGAACTACCCCATCACTGTTGTCTTCGATGGATGGCAGCAGGGGCAGCCGACGGAAGGACGCGAACATCGGGCCGGAGTGGAGGTCATCTATTCCAAACGTGGAGAGCGCGCGGATCAAGTGATTCAGCGGTTGGCGCGGGAGTATGGGGCCGACTGTGCGGTGGTGAGTTCTGATCAGGAAGTGGCGCGGTCGGCGCGGGTGTCTGGCGCAATGGTGATTGGCGCGCAGGAGTTTTCAGTGAAGCTCCGGGCGGTCCCGCGCGGCGGCGGGCTCGTACACAAAGAGTTGGATGTGCAGGAGGAAGAGGCTCCACTGCGCGACCCCAAGAAGAAGGGTAATCCCCGAAAGCTGCCCAAGGCTCTTCGTCAGAGAGCGAGGCAGCTCAAGCGATTTTGAACAGCCGCTTTGCGTTCTCAGTCGTGGCGCGTTCGATCTGCTGGAGAGACAATTCCGGTCCATGAATGGCTGCCAGTTGTTTGGCGACAAAAGCCACGAAGGCCGGCTCATTCCGCTTGCCTCGATGAGGCGCTGGTGTGAGATAGGGGCAGTCGGTTTCAATCAGGATCCGATCCAGCGGCACGGTCTTCGCAATTTCACGCAGCATCGTCGCGCTCTGAAACGTCAGAATCCCCGAGAAAGACAAGTAGAACCCCAGCTCCAGCGCGTCTTTTGCCAGCCAGGCATCTCCGGAAAAGCAGTGGAACACCCCGCCGATTTCCGACGCGCCTTCTTCCCTTAAAATCATCATCGTATCTTCCTGCGCCTCCCTCGTGTGGATAATCACGGGCAGCCGCAGCTCGCGCGCGAGCTGAATCTGTTCACGGAATCGCTCACGCTGTTCCTGTGGCGAGGAATGGTTGTAGTGGTAGTCCAGGCCGATTTCGCCGTAGGCCACGACGTTCTTGCTCTTGGCCAGGCGGCGGAACTCGCCGTACCAGCCGTCGCCGATGTGTTTGACTTCGTGCGGGTGAACGCCGATCGAGGCGTACACGAAGGGGTGCCGGTCGGCGAGGGCCACGGCGGCCTGGCTGGTCGAGAGATCGCAGCCGATCGTGATGAATGCCTCGACACCGGCTTCGCGCGCCCGCGCGATCATGGCCTCCCGGTCGTCATCGTAGCGGGCGTCGTCCAAATGCGTGTGGGTATCGATCAACATGCAGGGTATCTGGTTGGTCTGGTTTGTTTGGTCTGTTTGGTTTTTTGGTTGAATGAAACTAACCAGATAAACCAAATCAACACAAAAAACCCGCCAACCAGTTAGGCAGGTTTGGTCACGATCATGTCGGCTAGTTCGGTCAGCAGCGAGATCGTTTCCTCCCATCCAAGACAGGCATCAGTAATTGAGACGCCATGCTGAAGGGCCACACCTTCTTCCCAGGCCTGCTTGCCCGGGTTGAGATTGCTTTCCAGCATGAATCCCATGATGGATTGGCGGCCGTCGCGGAACTGACGGAGCACGTCACGGGCGACGAGGCCCTGACGCGTGTGATCTTTGCGGGAGTTGTCGTGCGAACAATCAATCATGATGGGGCGGGCGATGCCTTCGCTCGCGACGGCCGCTTCGGCTTTGGCGACATGCTCATCTTCATAGTTCGTTTTTCCGCCTCCGCCTCGCAGCACGATATGGCGGTCGGGGTTGCCCATGGTTCTGATGATGGCGGTTTGTCCGTCGGCGTTGATGCCGACAAAATGATGGGAGGCGCGGGCCGAGGTCATCGCGTTGACGGCGACCTGGAGACTGCCTTCCGTGCCGTTTTTGAATCCGACGGGCATGGAAACGCCGCTTGCCAATTCGCGGTGCGTTTGGCTTTCCGTCGTCCGGGCGCCGATGGCGCTCCAACTGATCAGATCGGCGATGTATTGCGGAGTAATTGGGTCGAGCAGTTCTGTCGCGCAGGGCAATCCAAGTTGGTTGATGCGCAGGAGAATCGTCCTCGCCAATTCCAAGCCGGTGGCAATGTCACAGGTGCCGTCCAGGTGGGGATCGTTGATCAGACCTTTCCAGCCGACGGTGGTCCGAGGTTTCTCAAAATAGGTTCGCATGACGATCAAGAACCGGTCACGCAGCTCGTCTGCGAGTGGTTTTAACTTGAGAGCATATTCATAGGCTGCTTCGGCATCATGGATAGAACAAGGGCCTACAATCAACAGCAGCCGGTCTTGATCCTGCCCGTGCAGAATTCGGCGGATTGCCTCCCTGGTCTCTACAACCAACGAGGCCGTCTGGTCAGTGATGGGAAGTTTGGTCTTGATGGCACGCGGAGAGGGCAGCGCCTTAATTTCACCGACGTGCTGGTTATCGATCGGTCTATTCACAGTACCTTCTTCTCTTCTTATTACAGGGCACAAGCATATACGAAGGCATAAGAGAAGTCTACCAGAAGATTCATAACTCATTGAAGAATAAGATGAACCGTCTATCCGTCGTAGTGTTTATTTGACAGAACTCTTGGAATTGTGGTACTCGGTCCGAACTTTTATGGGTAATATGGGTCTCATTGATCGGTTGAGAGCAGGTCTGTCGGCCGGTCTTATTCTTCTGCTCCTGGGGCTGGCGCCTTTTGCCGTCGCGCAAGACGTGCATCATGAATTGGCCGCTGCCGACACCGACGGCCATGAACACTCCGAGAACGACCTCTGTCAGTGGGTTCAGCACCACACGGCAGGATCGCTTGATTTCGACGCCCCGAGACTCGTCTTTTGCGAACTCGTCCAGCCGTACGAGTTACCCGTTGAGCTTCCGCTGTTTTCCGCTGAGCTATCTACCGTCGGTCCTTCGCGTGCACCCCCTCGCAGCTAATTGCTTCTGCTGTCAACTCTGAGCTGAGTCGGTAAGCCGGGACGGGTCTGGCTTGTCCGCTCTGCCGATTTTGTTATTCACATGGGTTTGTGAACGAGGAGGCAAGCCATGCGGCGTGCAGGTTTGTTGGGCGTATGCTGTCTGTGGTCGGTCGCAATGACAGTGTCGGGAGTATCAATTCCTGGGCCGCTGGCGTACGCAGAGGAGGGACAACCTTCTGCGACGATCATGGGCACGGTTCAAAATCAAGATCTTCGGCGGGTTGCGCAGGCGGTGATCGAGGTAAAGGATCAGGCGGGTTCGCTCGTGGCCTCCGGTGTGTCCAATGCAGCGGGGGAATTTACCCTGTCGGTTCCAGCGAGTGGGACGTACTCGGTCAGTGCGGTACATGAAACCTATCGAAGCGAGTATGTCGTGTTGACGCTTGGCGAAGAGCCAGTGAAACCGGTCACGCTGACGCTTTCCAGGACCAAAGAGGTGTCGCTGGAGGTGGTGGCGCCCTTGCCGCCGATCAACACCAAAGCGTCCAGCGAGACCTATTCACTCAGCCGGAAGGAAATCGATATTCTTCCGCGAGGCAACAACAACGACTTACACGACGTACTGCTGACGATCCCGGGCGCGGCCTATGGATCGTTGAAGCAGGTTCATATCAGACAGGACCACACCAACTTACAGTTGAGGATCGATGGAGTGCCGATTCCCGATACGGTTTCCTCGACCTTTTCCGACGTCATCACACCACGGGCCTGGGAGCGAGCCGACATCGTCTTGGGTGGCATGGAAGCCAACGTGGGCAATAAGACAGCCGCGCTCATCGATATTACGACAAAGAGCGGCACGAAGCCCGGATTCGGGTCAGTTCAAATGTTCGGTGGGTCGAATAAGACGATCAATCCGTCATTCGAGTATGGAGGCACGATCGGCGAGAAGTTCCGCTATTACTTTTTGAACAGCCATACGGCGACGAATCGAGGCATCGAGCCGCCGACGCTCGGCCATTCGATTTTTCACGGCCAAAGCGAGCGGAACCAGACGATGTTCCGTGGCGACTATCAGTACGACAATAACAATAACATTACCCTGTTGTTCTTGAACTCCATCGCGAAATATCAGATCCCGACCTTCCCCGGGCAAACCGCGAATCCAACGATTCTTGGTCTCTTGCCAGGATTTACGCCGGTGCCGTCGCAAATGATTGATGAGAATCAGAAGGAGAATAACCAATACGGCCATCTGGTGTGGCGGCGCGATATCAACACCCGAAATTTCTTCAGCCTCGCCGGGTATTTCCGCCACACGCGGGCGACGTTCCGGACTGACCCGTTCAATGTCTTGGCTTATGTACCCGATGCAACCGAACCTTTTTCTGCCGGCAGTCAGGATCGCATTGGGTATTCGGGCGGTGTGCGCCTCGACTACACATTCGTCCATAGCAAGGAACATCTGATCAAGGCAGGATTTCAGGTCGATCGGACCCAGGCGATCAACAAGACCAGACTGTTTACCTTTCTCGACGACGGCGTGGGAAACCCGACCGGAGGCGTGATCAACGCCGGCGGCGACAACCGGCTCATCGGGTGGCGACAGGAGTTCTGGATTCAAGACCAGTGGACGCCAAACGAACATTGGACATTCAACCTTGGTGTGCGTGCCGATATGGTTCAGTACCTGCGCGACGAGGGGCAAATCAGTCCCAGAGTTGGTGCCACATACCGATATAACTCGGCCAACGCCTTTCACGCGTACTATGGGCGCATGTTTACTCCCCCGAATCTCGAGCGGGTTGCCTTTACCAGCTTGAATACAGAGGGAACGAAGGCGAATCCGGAAGATACCACCAACAATCAGCCGCGGGCCGAGCGGGCTCATTACTTCCAAATCGGCAGCACGCATGCCCTGACGGATTGGGCGACCCTCCAGCTCACGGGGTATTATAAGCTCGCCAATTATCTTTCGGACGCACACCAGTTAGGAACGACTCCCTTGCTCAACTATATTGCTTTTGAACGGGGATGGACCAGAGGGGCCGATGCCGCGCTCAAAGTCTGGTTCATGGAGAATCTGACGGGTCGTGGCAACATCGCCTGGGGACAGTGCAAAGGCTATGGCTTGCAGTCCGGGCATAATCTGGTGCATGGCGAGGAAATTGGCGATATCAATTCGCGCAGCGGCGTCCATTGCGACCATCAGCAGACGCTGACCGCGTCAGGAATCTTGAGCTATCGATTGCTTGAGAGAACAAACCTGACCGGCCAGGTGCTGTTTGCGTCGGGGCTACGAACGGCAGAAGAAGGCGCGAAGACCAACTCCACCCATAGCCCGACGTACACGATCTATAATTTTTCGATCAGCCATGTCATACCGTTGCCCTGGCACGGGCAGAAATTCGTGCTGGGGTTCGATATTGTGAATGCGTTGGACCAACAGTACTTTATCAATTCTGGAGAGGGCAGTATCGGTCTCGGTGTGTCTCATGCCGGGATGCCGCGATCGTATTTCTTTCGCGGGCAATGGTTCTTCTAGCCGAATGCTGAAACAGGCCACCGGAGCTTTCTCAGCTGTTCGTCTCCTTGCGGCGTACCCTGGGGGTACGCCGCAGATGCGAGGCTCCCTGTGGCCGTGCGGTATGACTTTGTCGGGTGTCTGATGATCTGTGGTATAAGGAGAGCAGGATCGACTGGGGACACTGAACAATGGATGGTTCGCTCATGAATGACCGGGGCTATAGAGGCGTGGTGGTCGTGCTCTGTGCGCTGTTTTTCACAGCACCGGCCTATGCTGTGACGGGAGATGACGCCACGCATGAAAGCGACCACGAAGAAGACATTCTGGAATTGCCGGAGGTGCATGTTCATGGGTTGTCGCTGAACAAGGATCAGCAGCTCGGTCCTGTGGCAAAATCGACTCCCTGGCCCAGTGTCCCCCCGGCGCTCGACGGAAGAGAACTCGACGATTGGATGAAAGCCCGTCTCTTGGTCTCGAAAGAAGCCAAGGTCACCGTTGTGGTGTTGGAACCCTGCAAACATCGAGAACTCACTACAGCCGGCATCACTGCGCTCGGCAAATGGACGTTCGATCCGCAGATGAGGGGCGACGATCCTATCGACGGTGAGCTAACCGTGCGGATCCACTTTCGAACACGGTGAGCAGTGTCAATCGTCGTTGGTCATTCGTCAATCGGAGTGCCGGAGGCAGATCATTTGATGCTTGACGCTTGATCAGTGACGCCGTATGGTCCCAGTTATGAGTTGGGACGAATCGGTTTTTTTCGCCATCAACGGACTGGCCGGACGGTCGACCTCCGTCGATCAGTTCTTCCTTCTTCTCGGGAACCGCAGCACCCTCTATGCTCCGGCCGCATGTGCTATCGCGTACTGGATCTGGGCCTATCGGCGGGAAGCGCTGCTCAGCGGGCCGATTCTTGCCGGTGCGGTGGGTCTGGCAGACTTTTTAGGGGGGCAGCTGAAATGGTTGTTCGAGCGGGTCAGGCCCTGCCGTGCGTTGAGCCAAGCGATCACCGTTGAGCCAGGGGGCTGCGGAGGCTTATTCAGTTTTCCTTCAAACCATGCGGTGAATGTTGCTGCTGCAGCAGCGTTTCTTCAGGTCCTGTATCCGAAGACGGGCTGGGTGACCTGGCCTATCGTCGGGCTAGTCGGGTTCGCCAGAGTCTATGTGGGAGCGCATTACGTCACGGATGTATTGGGAGGCTGGGTAATTGGCGGCATGCTTGGCGGTGGGCTCGCATGGCTCCTACTGCAGTGGCCGGCATTCAGAAAAAAACCGATTCCGGAAGCTTCCGCCCCACAGCATTCGTGAGCCGTCTGCTATGTCCGTGAAGCGTATCTCGTGAAGCGTGAAGCCCGCTTCGCCGACGATGCGAGGCGAGCGCGGGCCGGAAATGGAGTGGATCTCGTATTCGTTCGCGAGATACGAGATACGCTTCACGAACGACGCGCTTCGACGCAGCCCAACAATCTCTCCTTCAAGCCTTCGACATCGTACCCTCTTCCGATCAGCACAATTGCCGGCTCCGGCTCATCCAATAGGGTGATTGGAGTGATTGTGGATTGACCGGGCGGTGAGTATTGAAACTCCTGTAACTCCGGGGCGTTTGTAAACCGGAAATAGCCTTTCGCCCGTTCGAGTTCTTTCGGCAGAGTCTTGAGCCATGCCAGAAACTGTGGCCGGTTGATCGTTCCCGTCAATCGGATTGCCGTTGCGATGGGATGATAGGCCGCGCGAGGACGAGCTTTCGCCGGAGACTTGTCGAACAGGACATTGGTCGGCGTGGTTGGACCGGCTGAGGCACGTGGAGCCAGGAGCGCCGATGGGGCGATGCGCGCATGAGTCGTTTCCCACAAACGGGCGTAAGGATTCTGGGTCAGGATCTGGTTGCGGAACGATTCCCAATGACCCGGCACATAGAGGTCCTGTTTGTTCAGGATCAGTTCGTCTGCGCAGCGAATGGCTTGAGTCGTCACATAGGCGCTCGAATGGCTCTCCTCGGTCGAGACTGGATGTAGCAGCGCGATCACCCGCTCAAGCCTGGCCAGCCGTGCCGTATAGAGATCAGTGACAGCATCGACCACTTCCGCCGGGTCGGCCAAACCCGAACATTCCAGAATCACGACATCGGATGCATAATCGCGCACCAGTTGGGCGATGCCCCAGGAGAGGTCTTCCTTGGTGTCGCAGCATACGCAGCCTCCTGCAAGGTTCATCACTTGCTCAGCGATCGCACCGGCCCGAGGTCCGTCGATACTGATGTCCCCGGCCTCGTTCATGAGCACACCGGCTCGCAGTCCCTGGGATTTCCAGTACTCGAGTAACCGCATCAACAGGGTCGTCTTCCCGGCGCCGAGGGAGCCGCACAGGACATAGAATGGGACGGGCATGGTTCGCTCCAATCCAAATAACGAGTTAGCTTACGAGTTCGAGGAGGGCCGCAGTCGTATTCTACCCGCAGTGGATCTATCTGGAAAGGTTAATGGTAGTGGGCTAACGCGCCGGTTTCATGGCTGTGCTCGGCAAGCTTTCTCAGGTCGCAATGGATGTCATCGGGATCGCAGCATTCCGTTTCCAGTTGGATGGTCATGTGTCTGATACCGAAGTCCACCGTGATGCGGGTTTGGATCAGCTGCAGCAAATCGAGCGAGGGACGGGACTCGTCGATCATCACATGAGATGTCAGCATGATCAGGCGTGGCTCGACCGCCCAAATATGGAGATCGTGCACATTCTTGACGCCGGGAATCGCCTCGATGGTCGCAGCGACGTGAGAGGCGCTGATGGCGGGCGGTGTTGATTCCAACAGCACTTCCATCGATTCCTTGAAAATGGGCCATGCGCCATGGAGGATTGCGCCGACGACGAGGAAGCTGACTAGAGGGTCGAGGATATTCCATCCCGTCAACCAGATCGCCCCGCCGCTCAATACGACGCCGAGCGACACCCATGCATCGCCCAACATGTGCCAAAAGGCGCTGCGGATATTCAGGTCGTCTTTTGCGCCGCGCTGCAACAGCAATGCGATACTGAGATTGGCCGCAAAGCTCGCAGCGGCGATGCCCATGATCCACTCACCATCGACAGGGACCGGCTGCCAAAGCCTATTCACGCTGAGTAGGGCGATACCCAGTGCCGTCAGCAGCAGAATGAATGAATTGAGAAAGGCCGCGATGACACCGGCGCGGTGGTAGCCGAATGTCCGGGTTTCACTCGCCGGCCGTCTGGTGATGATATGTGCATACAGCGCTAGGAACAGCGCGCCTTGATCGACGAAGTTGTGCCCGGCGTCGCTCATCAGCCCGATGCTGTTCAGGAGAATTCCGCCGATGAATTCCCCCAGGATGATCAGGCCATTCAGCGCCAGCGCAAGGTAGAGACGTGAACGCAGGTGTTCGAATGAGGTGAGGGAGGTCATGGCTTAGTGTCGCACGCTCATGCAATGAGGGCAAGTTTCCGGGCAAGTCAGTGCAGAGGGGACGTAAATGGCAAGTGGCAAGTAGTAAGTAGCAAGGGGGAGTCTTCCGGAAAAGGGCTCCCCTGTGTTTATGCCCGCTGTTGCAAGAGCCGGCGACGTGGGGGAAGTGCTGAGGCGGCAGCTCTTCGCCACTGGCCACTGACTACTCGCCACTCACCCTTCAGTGCTGAGATGTCAGTCTCAGACGCAACCGTGACGGTGTTTGTGCTAGAGCGTGATGAGACCTTTGGGCTTGGTCCCTGTGGAAGAGGCCAAGCTCTTTGCTGCGATTAGCGTATGCGCGGCACGGTCACCCACCCGCATAGAAGAAGAACTGTTCCGTCTATTTCACCGGAATGCTGATTACCAATCCACCCATGACATCGTTGATTTTGAAGTCCCGTTTTGGGCTGTCTGGATGGGCGTTATGGCATCCGATGCAGGCCTGGGTCACGGCCAGATCCGGATAGACCGCTTGGAAATACCGGGTGCCTCCTTCTTTCACAAAGCCGGTGTAGGGTTTTGTCGGATGCGTGAGGACTGTCGCCAGGCCGAGTTTCTCAATCTCGCTGGAGGCGGCATTCCGCTTGTTGATCGGCCACAGGCTGATGAGCCGATATTGTATGCCGGTGCCCTTTCTTCCCATGATACGACCGGATTCCATCAGCAGTTGAGCAGGAAGCGGCAGCGAATTCGTTTCTTCCCAGTTCTCCGAGGCCACGACCACCCCTTTGGCCTGCATGCGTTCAACCACGTGCCTGGTGTAGGCCTCCCGGTCGGCTTCAATCATGGCATACAGATAGTTTGCGACCAGTTCGATCGGCACACTTGCCGCTGTCCCCTCCGCGGCTGCGCGGTTCTGCCCGATGAGGCCGATGGTGAACAATCCAAACACCAGGATGAGCGCACCCTGTCTGAATTTGCTGGAGGATGTCATACGCGACCTCCTTGGTTTCTTCATGAACGCACCGGCGCCATACGCCGTGGCCTCATGAAGGGGTACGGTATGTAGTTGCTGCAATGATACGCAGTTGTTGCGATGCACAAGTGAATCAGTTGGATCGTCGAATAAGGAGTGGGAATATCTAGAGGGAAGCAATGGCTAGAACCGACACAAGGTATGCGAGTCAGGGGGTCGTGATGCTCATCGGTGCAGTCGGGAGAGGTAACGTAAGAGGAGAATTTCGAAGCCATGGCCCCGTTCTCCTGCCGAGATGGTGAAACGCGTCCTCTGGATCATACGATGAGTCATCATACGCTTCGATGGCAATCAATACAACGATCGCATCTCCGATTTCTGGCTGTGAGCCACTGAGAGAGATTCAGTGCGTGCCCATAACTTTCAAGTTGAGGGCTCCGTCGCTCATGGCCCGGACATAGAGCGCGTTGACATCGGCGAACACGCCAACTCCTTGCACGGACGACACAGTTCCATGCATCGAGATAGTCGGATTTATGGAGCGATTGAGTGCGGCCGTAAAAAGGCCGCGCAGCCGGTCTATCGCCGGCCCCACTCCGAGAACAGCTTCACTCGAAATAAAATCTCGGAATGCGGAACCATGGATCCAATCGGCTTTCTTCAGCAACAGTTTTTCTGTGGCGGAGTCGTAGCGGATACCGCCGATGTGTACGGTTTGTGTGAGTACGTTCATCTCCGGCGTCCCGACAAAGTACACATGACCTTGTACATCCCCTGAAAACTCAATCCGGATCACCAGTTGATTTCCGCCATTACCATAGATCGATGCATTCATAATTCGAATATGGTCATCTTTGTGAGAGAAGCGCGCTCCTTTTAGCCGGCTCGCAAGCGCCTTGGAGAGTGTGCTGTATTCAATGGGGGCATCAGCGACGACGTGGAATTCAGTGGAAGCCGGTTGAGTATCAAGCTGGGGAAGCGCTGCGGGCGCAGAAGGAGGTTCGGCGCCGAACACGATAACAGGTTTTGCCATGACCTGAATGGTGTCATCGACAACCGGTCCAACGCCTGAAAGTCCGCCATGTCGTATTTTTTCGATATTGAGGAGAAGCCAAGTGTCCGACTCTAATTGTATTGGTTTGAGCAGCGTGTTCCACACATCTTCCACGTGGGACTTAACGGTCATCGCGTTGATGCGCGCGACCGCATTGTTCAGTGCTCCACGTACATCATTCGTCAGTCTATTGGTGACTTCCTGGGAAATGTCGCTATCGGCGACGTGTAATTTGCAGGAGTCGATTGTGTTCACAGCCACGCTGCTGACAGATGCCGACAAGCCATAATTCGGCGTCAGCCCGATTGCGATATTTCCATTCAGTGTGGCTCTTCTTGGCCAGTCATTGCCATCGCCGCATTGAGTGATGTGGGGATCAGTTCCAATCTTATAGCGAAGGGCGGTGCTGATGGATACGTAAGAACCGGGGGCGTCAACACCTTTCCACCAATCGCGGAGTGTAGTGCCTTGATCTGTGCTGATAGATTGCTGGGAGCCTGAGCGATCCATCGTAAAATCATCCCGCTCCGCATAGTATTTGTAAGCGGCGCCTTTGGGGGATTTGAGGTAGCTCCCCCAATGATCAAATTTCTTCGGGATCAGGCTCTCATCGTTGGCCGCATCGAGAAATGCTGAAAGGTCTACATGAAGGGGAACGCTGATGGCGGAATCCTCTGCTGGAGCTATCAGATTCAGTTTCGCCGGCAATTGCTCTGGCTTCGGTGGACGAATGATGCCGTCACTTACGGAACAGCCAGCCAAGGATAGCAACAGAGACCAGGCTATGAGAGAAGTGTGTGCTGATTTAGGAAGCATCGGGTTTTCCTTCCGGTAATCGGCGACATGTATATGCCACCACTCCAATCTGTCTCAAGTCAGGTCATGTATGCTGGAGGGTGTCCTGCCGAGCCTAGAATACCAGAATTGCATGATTCTTTGTCATGCCCAAATAGTAGGGGGCTGTCCCGGGCATTGTGGACATCCGGCTCCTGAATCGTGATCGGCCACCGCCACGCCTGGCTTGAATTTGAGCGTAACGATTGTCAGCGCCTTTTTTCGGGCAGGCGCTCACTCAGGATCGCGAATGTCGCTTGGCCGACCCCGAAATTTCCGCCGGCCGGGTCTGCGGCAACGACGCGCAACGTGATGCCATCCGGCGCGTCTGTGGATAGCGGTACGAAGAACGGAGCTTGAAAAGTACGGCTCGCTTCATCGTAAAACAGTTGTAATCGTTCGACGATCCGGTCTCCGATCAGGATCTCGCCGTAAATGCGGACCTTTCGAGAGTCCCAATCTCCATGGGGGCGGACCAAAGAGCCGGACAGGGTTCGAACTGAGGCGCGCAGCGTGACGTCATCTTTGGCGATCAGAGGTCTTGGGGGCTTGGGCTGATCGATCTCGATCAGGTAGCCATAGAGATGCAGGACGATACCGTCATGTGTGAGGTTCTGCCCTGGTATCAGCAGCAGAGTCTTACAAGCCTTTTGTAGGGCAGCGGGATAGGCGAGAGGTCCCTCTGCTGAGACTTCTACTAACGTCGGTTGTTGTAGATCCAACGTAGTGGTGAAGGCCGCAGAGGGGCGGGAGCTGTAAATCGGCTCTTCCATCATGCGGGGTGTCCGCATGATTTGATTCTGATCGCCGGAATCACCCTGTTGCAGGCCGGTTGCCAGAATCCGTCCGGTCGCGACATCGGTGATGGTGACGCGGGCCCCGCCGACATCACGGCCCAGTACCATCGCCCCATGTGCGACGACCCTCACGAGCACTGTCGTCGGCTGAGGTCCATTGAGCGGGAATTCGGGAAAGGTCTGGCTTTGGGCCGGAGTTGCCAAGCAGGGGGACAAGAAGACAGAGAGAGCCATGCCGAACGGAAAGAGGGCGGCCGGTATCATTTCACTTTGGTGCCGGGTTCGACGTCTTCCAGGATTGTGGCGAGGCCGCGCACCTCGCTGTCCCCTGCAGCCAGGACCATACCTTGCGATTCGATGCCCATCAACTTGGCCGGTTTCAAGTTCGCCACGATGACGATCGTTTTGCCCACGAGAGATTCCGGTTCATATTTCTTTCCGATGCCGGCCACGATTTGCCGTTGTTCCGTGCCGAGGGAGACTTGCAATTTGAGCAGCTTTTCCGATTTCGGAACGCGCTCGGCACTGATGACTTTTGCCGTCTTGAGCTGAATCTTCATGAACTCGTCGATGGTGATCTGTGGCGGCGCGGCAGGGGCCGTTGCCGCCGGGGTTGCCGATGCTGCGGTCTGGGGAGTCGGTACGGCGGCAGGAGCCGGTTGTGGAGTTGCAGGTGTGTCGCTCACGATCTTGGCTCCTTGTGGTTTTGATTCAATGCGAGGGAAAAGGGAGTTGCCCTTCCTGATCTTTGTTCCGCTTTGCAGGTGGCCCCATGTAACTTCCTTGCCCAAGATAGGAGAACCAAAGTCGATATCGACTCCTAATTGCTCGGCGATATTTTGGGCAGTGTCAGGCATGAAGGGGTAGATATAAAGGCTTAAAATGCGAAGACATTCTGCTGCCGTATAGAGAACAGCGTTAAGCTCAGCGCGTTTGTCAGGATCTTTTGCTAGTTTCCAGGGCTCGTGTTCGTCAATAAATATGTCAACATCTGTGACCCGGCTTGTGATCTGGAGAAGCACATTGTTGAACTCAAGATCTTCGAAGAGTCCGTCAAGAGATTTGACTAGCAGAAGGAGCTGTTTCTTTGCGTGAAAAAGTAGGGGGTATTTAGGGCTTTCCTGTTCGATATAGTTCGGAGGCACAGCAGGAATAGAGCCTTCGCAGTTGCGATCGATCATGGTCAAGGTTCGGCTCAGGAGGTTGCCGATACCATTGGCCAAGTCGCTGTTGATGCGTCTTGCCATCCCATGCTCTGAAAAATCTCCGTCTTGCCCGAACGGAACTTCCCTCAAAACGAAGTACCGGAAAGCATCGACGCCGTAGGTTTCGATCATCTTGTTTGGATCGACCACGTTGCCCCGGCTCTTCGACATCTTCTCGCCATCCACCGTCCACCAGCCGTGTGCGAAGATGGTTTCGGGCAACGGCAGGTTCAGCGCCATCAGCATCGTGGACCAGTACACAGCGTGGGTGGTGAGAATGTCTTTCCCGACCAGGTGGACGTTCGCGGGCCAGAATCGGTTGCCAACCGGTTTTTCTTGCGGCAGATATTCCAGGGCGGAGACGTAGTTCACGAGTGCGTCGAACCAGACATAGGTGACATAGTCCTTATCGAAGGGCAGTTCGATGCCCCACGACAGGCGAGACTTCGGTCTGGAGATCGACAGGTCGCCGAGTTTCTGGGTGGTTAAGAATCCCAGGACTTCATTGCGGCGGGATTCAGGCCGGATGAATTGCGGGTGCTGCGTAATGTGGTTGATCAAGCGGTCCTGATACTGTCCCATCTTGAAAAAATAATTGTGCTCGCTGAGCTTCTCAACGGGACGTTTGCAATCCGGACATAATCCGCCAGCCACATCTTTTTCTGTCCAGAACCGCTCATCGAACGTGCAGTACCACCCAGTATAGTCAGCCTTGTAAATTAACTGTTTATCGAATAGCCCTTGAAGATATCGTTGAACAATAGATTTGTGTTGAGCGTCGGTCGTTCTGATGAAGGCATTGTTCGAAATATTGAGCCGCTTCCAGAGGTCCTGGAACTGTGGGGCCAGCTTGTCGCAGTGGGCTTGGGGATCGATGCCTGCCTTGGCTGCGGCCTGCTGGACTTTTTGTCCATGCTCATCGAGACCGGTAAGGAAGAACACGTCGCGGCCGCGCAATCGCCAATAGCGCGCGATGACATCGGCGGCAATCGTGGTGTAGGCGTGGCCAATGTGCGGCACGTCGTTGACGTAGTAGATCGGCGTCGTGATGTAGAAGGTATTCTGCTTGCTCATGGCCGGATGGAAAGATACCAGGTTGGTGGCAGTGAATCTAGGCCGGCGCCGCGGTTTGAGCGAGACCGAGGGCGTCGCGTAAACGGAGGAGAATTGTTTCCAGCGCCATGTGCACATTCAGGTGGCGCGTTGCCTGTTGCTCCGTGCGCTCGATCTCGTTGAGCAGATCCAGCAACGAGCCGACATCGGCCTGTTGGGCGTATCGACGGAGTTGTTCCATCTCGTCAAGATGGAGCAGATGCTCTCGATCGCCGCCGACGAGCACGATGACGAGATCGCGAATCCACCGGCGGAGCCAGGTAAGCACCTCGACGCCGCGGTCGGCTTTTGCCAAACTTTCAGCTGATGTCAGGATGTTGGTAATGGATGTCAGGGCAGCCGGTGCCACCAGGTCGAGGCATTCGCGCTGCCGTGCGCGTAGGGCGTCAAGATTCAGCGTGAGGGCTTCTCCAATGCGTCCTTCAGTGAAGAGGGCCAGGAAGCGCGTGTCACTCGGCGGGAGTTCCCGTTTTAAGATCAACGCAGCTTCTATTTGCGTGTGAGCAGGCGGTGAGAATCGAAGCGACTGACAGCGCGAGCGAATGGTGATGGGCAGCGCCTGCGGGCGGCTGGAAATCAAGATGAAGAGCCCATGTCCCGGCGGTTCCTCCAGTGTCTTGAGCAGCGCGTTAGCCGCGCCGATCGTCAATCGATCGGCATCGTCGATCAGGCAAATTTTTCGCTCCCCGATCAGCGGCCGGTAGATGAACTGGTGTTCGATATCCCGCACCTGTTCGATCTTGATCTGCGGGACAGCCAATTCCTGATCCGGCTCGATCACGACAAAGTCGGGATGAGTTCGCGCGACGATCTGTACGCAGGATCGGCAGAGACCGCAACTGTCCTGATTGTCCGCCGGGTAGGGACGCTCGCAATTCAACGCTTGCGCCAGCCGCATGGCGGTCAGCGCTTTTCCGATACGGGCCTCGCCATGAAAGAGGTAAGCATGGGCCAATCGCCCGTGGCTCAGCGCCGCTTTGATCGAGGCGATCGGACGCTCGTGACCGGTGATGTCGTGAAAGGGCATCGGTTATCGCCGCCGTCGCTTGGGCGATTGTGCCGTGCGCAACCAACCCAGTACGAGTGTTTGCACGGTGGTTGCGACCGAGTCCAGAGAGGGCTGCGCATCGATGATTTTGATTCGCCGAGGCTCGCGTTTCGCCAACGCGTGAAATCCGACGCGGACGTTGGAATGAAACCGGCGGGTTTCCAGATCAAGCCGGTTCTGGCCACCGGCCCGGCCGCGCCGCCGCCGGAGTCCGACTCCGATGGGGACATCGAACAACAATGTGAGATGCGGGGTGAGCCCGCCTGTCGCCCACTCGTTCATCGCGCGCAATTGCTTTAAGTCGAGTCCACGGGCGTATCCTTGATAGGCCATTGTGGAATCTGAAAACCGGTCACAGACGACCACCCTGCCGCGTGTGAGCGCCGGCCTGATCACATGATCGACATGTTGGCGACGGGCGGCGAGTATGAGCAGAGCTTCTGTTTCCGGAGCGATGACTTCATCGGAACGGTCGAGTAAAATACTGCGCAGCCGTTCTGCGACCAACGTCCCTCCCGGTTCTCTTGTATGCAGGACATCATAACCCTGTGCAGCCAGCGATTGGCACAGGCGGAGGGCCTGGGTGGTTTTCCCGCTTCCTTCGCCCCCCTCCAGCGTCATGAAAATGCCTGCAATGCTTCGTGATGATGACGACAACGGCGACTCCTGAACGGCGTAAGAATTCCGGGGGCGATCCTATGACAGGCTCAGGTGAATAGCAAGATTGGATCTTGCCGACATTCACCTCACGCGAGACGGGCGAGATGGGCGGGACAAGCGAGACTGGCAGGGGCTGGACTTGCTCGTCACGCAAGTCGCGCGCTTCGCGCATGTCGCGTACTTTCAGAAGTGGGCTAACCTATTGAAAATAGCAATAAAAAGCTTGCGGCATCTGTAACCAACTCTGTATGATGGACCTCGATAGCGTCACCATAAGTATTGGGCTCCGTACTAAGCCGGACATCATGCTGAAACCCGCTTTAAAACGCTATTTTCTGACCGGTCTCCTTGTGGTCACCCCGATTTGGGGAACGATCCTTATTCTGAAGACCCTGTTTGTCACGGTGGATGGCATCCTGGGCGATATTGTCGCTCGGCTGGCCCCCAGTCATTATGTGCCTGGACTGGGTATCTTGATACTCATTTTGTTGATCTTTTTGGCCGGATTACTCACGGCCAACTTCATGGGGCGGGCGGTGGTGACGATTTGGGAGGGCTGGTTGGCTCGTCTCCCGTTGGTTCGAGGAATCTACTCGACCTTGAAGTCCATGATGGATATTCTTTCATTTTCCGATCATGGTTCATACCGCCGTGTGGTGTTGATTCAATTTCCCAAGAATGGGCACTACTGTTTCGCGTTTGTGACGGGAGTGACGAAGGGAGAGACGACGACACTGAGTCAGGACCCACTGGTCCATGTGTACGTGCCGACATCGCCTAATCCGACGTCCGGATATTTTCTTTTAGTGCCCGAGCGGGAAGTGACGTCGGTGGATATCAGCGTGGAAGAGGCGATGAAGTTGATTGTGTCGGGCGGACTGTATTCGCCGTCAACTCCGTTGACGGCGGGGCTCAATGCCGATGCCAAGTGGAAGCAAGTCAAGCAGCCAGATGCAGGAGTGCCGATCGGATGATGCACGATATGATGATCGAGGGAATTCGATGAAGTTGTTGTCGGATCGCCGCAGGGTCGAACCACAGCTTCGCGGGCTTGGTGTGGTCGTGATGGCCGCAGGGCAGGGTACACGCATGCGGTCCAAGCGCGCCAAGGTGTTGCATCGAGTCGCCGGCCATCCCATGGTTCTCTATGCCGTCGATCTGGCGCTGCAGATGGCCGGGCATCGGATTGCGGTGGTCGTCGGGCACCAGGCCGAGGACGTTCGGAAGGCGATTCAGGCGGGGATTGCGGACAAGACGGGAGCTGACTCGGTGACCATTGTTGAGCAGGCGGAGCAACGTGGGACCGGCCATGCCGTGCTGCAAAGCCGCCCGGTGTTTTTCGGAACAAAAGAACCGCGTCCGACAAACTATTTGATCCTTAACGGTGATACCCCGTTGTTGAAGGAACGCACAGTGCGTGAACTTCTGCGCGTCCATCACTCGGAGGGGGCGACCGTGACCATCCTCACTGCAATATTGGAGAGCCCGGGCGGGTATGGACGCGTGATTCGACGGCAGCCCAGCGGAAGTCATCAGGGTGGGGTGGCGTCGTCCGAGGTCCTCAAGATCGTGGAGGATCGGGATACGACTCCCGCCGAACAGGCTGTGAAGGAAATCAACGTGGGGACGTACGCCGTGTCGGGCGAATTTCTTTTCGGCGCGCTCGACAAGCTGGAACCGCATAATGCTCAGGGCGAGTTTTATCTCACCGACATCGTGCGGATGGCGGTAGCGCAAGGGCAGCGGGTCGTCGCCGTGACGCTTCAGGATCCGGAAGAGGGGTTGGGTGTGAACACCAGGCAACAGCTGGCCGAGGCGGAACAGGTTGTGCGGCAACAGGTCCGCGAGCGCTGGCTTGACGCGGGTGTGACGATGCTGGATCCCGGCTCCGTATGGATTGATGCCGCCGTGACGATCGGGAAGGATACGGTGCTCCATCCGAATGTGACGCTTGAAGGCAGGACCGAAATCGGCGAAGACTGCATCCTTCGTTCCTATTCACGGCTGACGGATTGCCGAGTGGGCGATCGTGTGGAGATTGTAGATCACTGCGTGCTTCGTGAGTCGCGAATTGAAGACGATGCGACGGTCGGACCCTTTGTTCATCTGCGGCCCGGCGTTCTCGTGAGGCGCACAGCCAAAGTGGGGAATTTCGTCGAAATGAAGAAGACGGACCTGGGGGAAGGATCGAAAGCCAACCACCTCAGTTATCTCGGCGATGCAAAGATCGGTAAAGGGGTCAACATCGGGGCCGGGACGATTACGTGCAACTATGACGGAGTCCACAAACATCAAACGACGATCGGGGATAACGTTTTTCTCGGCAGCGATACGCAATTGGTTGCGCCGGTGACGGTGGGGGACGGCGCGGTGATTGCTGCCGGTACGACGGTCACGGTTGATGTGCCGGCTGACTCGCTGGCGATCTCGCGTGAACCACAAAAGAACCTCGCGGATTGGGCGGCCAAGCGGCGTATCATGATCGCACGTAACTCAGCTGGTGGACCGCAGCCGGCCGGGGATCGAAAGTCCGCCGCGGGGTCCAAAAGAAAGGGGAGGTAGGAACGGTTATGTGTGGCATTGTCGGTTATGTCGGGAACCAGGAAGCGGTTCCTATCTTGGTCGGTGGATTGGCCAAATTAGAGTATCGCGGCTATGACTCCGCCGGAGTTGCAGTGCTGCAAGGGGAGAAGATTACCGTTCGACGGAGTGTGGGCAAGTTGGTCAATCTACAAAAGTCCCTCAAAGACAATGAGATCAAAGGAACAGTGGGAATCGGCCACACCAGATGGGCCACCCATGGAAAACCGTCGGAGCAAAATGCGCACCCGCACCGTTCCGATGGCTGTGTGCTCGTGCACAACGGCATCATCGAGAACTATCAGCCGCTCAAATTGCAGTTGGAGAAGGAGGGGTACAAGTTTGAATCGGAAACCGATACGGAGGTGGTCGCTCATCTGATCGGGTGGTATCTCAAGTCCCATGGAACCCTTGCCGGCGCGGTTCGTGCTGCGACGAGGGATATTCGCGGCAGCTATGCCATCGCGGTGATTTCGGAGCGTGAGCCGGGGGTGCTGGTGGCTGCGCGATCCGGCTGCCCGCTTGTGGTGGGGAAAAACCAGCAGGGAGGATTTGTCGCTTCCGATGTCATGGCTATGCTGGCCCATACTCGCGATGTGATCTACCTCGAGGAAGGCGATCTGGCAATCGTGTCGGCTTCCGAGATTCACCTGACCGGTATCGAGGGCAGTCCGGTCAAACGGAAGTCCACGAAGATTACGTGGGATGCGTCAGCAATTGAGAAAAGCGGGTTTCCGCATTTCATGCTGAAGGAGATTCACGAACAGCCGCAGACCATTCTGGATACCATGCGCGGCCGGTATTCGTATGAGACAGGGGAGGCCGATTTGCCCGATATCGGCTTGACCGCCGGCCAATTTGCCGGGGTCGAAAGAATCTGGATCGCCGCGTGCGGGACGTCCTGGCATGCGGGTTTGGTCGGGAAATATCTTTTGGAAGAACTGGCGCGGATCCCCGTCCAAGTCGATATCGCCAGCGAGTTTCGCTACCGTAATCCGCTGGTGGAGAAGAATGATTTGTTCGTGGCAATTTCCCAATCCGGGGAAACGGCCGATACGTTGGCGGCTGTTCGTGAAGCGAAGCAGAAGGGCGCCCGTGTCGTGTCGATCGTCAATGTAGTGGGCAGCACGCTCGCTCGTGAATCGGACGGGGTCTTGTACACCCACTGCGGACCGGAAATCGGAGTGGCGTCGACCAAGGCGTTTACTGCGCAGCTCACCGCACTCTATCTGTTGGCGTTGCATTGTGCGCGCACCCGCAATGCCATGAACGTCGCCGACGGAAAGTCGTGGTTGGATCGGCTTGTCCGGCTTCCGGCGCTTGTCGAACGGGTGCTCGGCCGTGAAGCGGAAATCATGGCCATTGCCAAGCGTTATTACAAAAAGCGGAACTTTCTGTTTCTCGGCCGCGGGGTCAATTATCCGATCGCGCTGGAGGGCTCGCTGAAGCTGAAAGAAACATCCTACATTCATGCCGAGGGCTATCCCGCCGGCGAGATGAAACACGGGCCCATTGCGATGATCGACAAGGACATGCCCGTCGTCATGTTGGCGCCGCGCGACCGGTTGTATGAAAAGACCGTAAGCAATCTGATGGAAGTGAAGGCGCGGCGCGCGCCGGTGATCGCCTTCGTGGCGGAGGGGGAGCGGGATTTGGGGAAAGTCGCCGACGCGATATTTACCGTTCCCGATACCCACCCGATGATGTCGCCGATTCTGTTCACGATCCCGCTACAGCTGTTGGCGTATCACATCGCAGTCTTGCGAGGGGCGGATGTGGATCAGCCGAGGAACCTGGCCAAGAGCGTGACGGTAGAATAGCAAAAGACTGTTTGTCTGGTTTGTTTCGTTTGTTTAGTTGAACCAGATAAACCAAACAAACCAAAGGGACGGACGTATGCAGGTTAGCAGGCAGGATGTCGAGAAAGTCGCGACGTTGGCTCGGCTGCATGTGACCGAGCATGAAAAAGCTGCATTTGCCAGGCAGCTGAGCGAAATTCTGGCCCATGTCGAACAGCTGAGCCGGCATGATACGTCAGGAGTCGAACCGACCGCGTCGGTTATGGGACAGGTCAATGTATTTCGAGACGACGTTGTCCGGCCGTCGTTACCGACGGAGAAAGCCTTGGCCAATGCCCCGGAACGTGAAGGGGACGGGTTCGGTGTGCCTAAAATATTGGAAGAACGTTAGACGTGAAACGTGAAAGGTTTATTTGCTCGTGCAGGGTCTGAAGCCGTTCACGTTTGACCTTTTATCTTTCACAAAGGTGGGAAATGTTTCGACAAATGCTACGTTCGAAAATTCATCGCGCTACGGTGACCGGCGCGCATCTGGAATATGAGGGCAGTCTGACCATCGATCAGGATTTGATGGAGGCCGCCGGCATTCTTCCCTACGAAGCCATCGTCTGCTCCAACTTGAACAACGGCGAGCGATTCATGACCTATGCGATCAACGGCAAGCGAGGCAACGGGGATATCATTTTGAACGGACCCACGGCTAGAAAAGCCGCCGTCGGGGATCAAATTATCATCTTTTGCTATGAGTACTACAGTGATGAAGAAATCAAAAAGCACGCGCCAAAGATCGTGCGGGTAAATGAAAAGAATTGCATCGTCAAGGTGGGCTGACATGTGCGTACGCTCACAGGCTGAGAGGATACCCAAGCGAAGCCCATCATGTCAGCGTGTCCTCTTGCGCACATGTCAACGTGTTTGCTGAACGGCCATGTCGATCCATAAACTGTCATTGTGCGAGCTTCAAAAGAAGTTTTCCGCCGGCGAGGTGAGCGCGGCGGAGATCGTGCGCGCGTATGTTCTGCGTATCGGCCAAGTGGAGCCGAAGGTCAGGGCGTTTGTAACGCAGGTAACGGACGCGGCGTCGGCGCAAGCGGAGGCCTTGGATCGGCAGCTCAAAGGATGGCGCAAGACGAAGCCGTTGACGGGAATGCCGCTTGCGATCAAGGACAACCTCTGCACGGAAGGCGTGGCGACGACGTGCAGTTCGCGCATGTTGCAACACTTCGTGCCGCCGTACGATGCGACAGTCGTCGCCAAGCTGCGTGAGCAGGACTACATCTTGTTGGGCAAGACGAATCTGGATGAGTTTGCCATGGGGTCTTCGACCGAGAATTCCGCCTTTGGGCCCAGCCGCAATCCGTGGGACCTTCATCGAGTACCGGGCGGGTCGAGCGGAGGGTCTGCAGCGGCAGTGGCGGCGGACGAGTGTGTCGCGGCGCTCGGGTCCGATACGGGTGGCTCGATCCGTCAACCGGCGGCGTTTTGCGGCGTGGTCGGGTTGAAGCCGACGTATGGGCGGGTGTCGCGGTACGGTCTCGTTGCGTTTGCGTCCTCGCTCGATCAAATCGGCCCGATCACGAAGGATGTCCGAGATGCGGCGTTCTTGCTCAACACCATTGCCGGCCACGATCCGATGGATTCCACGTCGGTGGATCGTCCCGTTCCCGATTATATGAAAGCACTGGCAAAGAAGGATCTCAAGAAGGTGCGAGTGGGCGTGCCGAGAGAGTTTTTCGCCGAAGGACTCGATCCGGATGTGGCCCAAGCGGTCACCGCCGCGATCGAGGAGTTAAAACAGCTTGGAGCCGATATCAAGGAAATCCAGTTGCCGAGGACAGACGCCGCGGTGGCGGTGTATTACGTGCTCGCGACGGCCGAAGCCAGCTCGAATCTTGCCCGTTTCGACGGGGTGAAGTTTGGGCTGCGCGCGAAAGAAACGAAGGACTTGTTGGATCTGTACATGAAGACGAGACAAGAGGGGTTTGGGCCGGAAGTGAAGCGCCGGATCATGTTGGGGACCTATGTGCTCAGCGCCGGCTACTACGACGCCTACTATGGAAAGGCTCAGGCCGTGCGCACACTGGTCTGCCAGGATTTCGACGCGGCGTTCAAGGAGGTCGATGTCATTGTGACGCCGTCGACGCCGACTCCTGCCTTCAAGCTGGGGGAGAAGAGCGAAGATCCGTTGCAGATGTATTTGTCCGATATCTTCACAATCTCGGTCAATCTTGCCGGGCTGCCGGCTATTGCGCTGCCCTGCGGATTGAGCAAGGGGGGCTTGCCGATTGGAATGCAGCTGATCGGTCGTGCCTTTGAAGAGGAGACAATTCTTCGCGCCGCACACGCGTATGAGCAAGCGACTCAGTGGCATCTCAAAAGACCAGTCATTCGGTAAGGAGTGAGGGCTCGCCTCGCTGAGCGGGCGAAGCGGGGTAAGGGGTGAGAGATTGGATGAAGAGAAAAGTAGATGCACATCTCCTTATGCCTGACACCTCACCGCTGACGGAGGAACTATGACGATGATTGAAATTGCTGCGCTGCTTGTGGCGGGGGCGTTTGTTGTGCTGGTCGGATTTCTGGTGCCGGTGCTGATGCAGGTTCGCAAGACTGTCGCCGAGTCCGAACAGTTGCTGGCGAAGATGAATGCCGATCTGCCGCCGCTGGTAGGAGAACTTCGCGCCATGAGCCAAAACTTGAATAACCTGACGGACCAAGCGCGTGACGGAGTGGAGCATGCGGCCGTGCTGTTGCACGCGGTGGGTGAAGTCGGAGAGTCGGTGCAGCAAGTCCACAATGTCGTGCGAGGGTCGAGCGGCACCTTCTTGGTCAATGTGGCGAGTGTGGTGGCGGGATTCAAAGCGGCCACGCACGTGATGCGTGAGCGCTATCGCAAAGAAGGAGAACATCACAATGGCGGATAATCGTGGATCTACCGCGGCAGTGTTTTTAGCGTTTTTGGGCGGCGCGGCGTTGGGTGCCGTGGCCGCGGTGTTGTTGGCGCCCGAATCGGGGTCCGAGTCGCGTGAGCGGGTGCGGAGGTATGCGCGTCGGGCGGAAGGCGAGCTGCAGAATCTTGCCGGGCGCGCAGGCGAGGTTTTCGAGGAAGTTGTCGGCCAGGGCAAGGAGTTCGTTGACGCAAAAAAGTCGGCACTTCAGGAAGCCTTCGAAGCGGGGCGCGAAGCGATGAGGCAAGAGCGGGATCGCCTGCGCAACGGGGGATCGAACGGAGCATGACCTACGAAGTCGTCGTCGGCGTCGAAGTGCATGCGCAACTGCGGACCAAGTCCAAGATGTTCTGCGGCTGTACGACGACGTTCGGATCGTCTCCGAACAGCCAAACGTGTCCGGTCTGCCTCGGATTGCCGGGAAGTCTTCCCGTCATGAACCGGGCTGCGGTGGAGATGGCGGTGCGCGCGGGGCTGGCATTGAACTGTACGATCGGCGCGAACAATCGATTCGCCCGCAAGAACTACTTTTACCCGGATTTGCCGAAGGGCTACCAGATCTCGCAGTACGAATCGCCGATCTGTGAGAATGGCTGGTTTGAAATTGCCGTCGGGGACAGTAAGAAGCGAGTTCGCATCCGACGTGCACATCTCGAAGAGGATGCAGGGAAGAACATCCATGAAACCGGCACGAGCGGAAGTCTGGTGGATCTGAATCGCGCAGGCACCCCGCTGTTGGAAATCGTGACTGAGCCGGATATGAGTTCGACTGATGAAGTCATCGCCTATCTGAAAGGTCTGCGCGATATCTTGATGTATCTCGAAGTGTGCGACGGGAACATGGAGGAAGGCAGTTTCCGATGCGAGCCGAATCTGTCGCTCCGCCCTTTGGGCCAAAAGGAATTCGGCACCAAGGTCGAGTTGAAGAACATCAATTCCTTCAAGGTTGTGAAAGACGCAATGGAGTATGAGATCAAGCGCCAGACAAAGGTGTTGAGCGAAGGCGGGAAGGTCAGGCAGGAAACCCGCTCGTGGAACATCGATCGCGGCGAAACGGCGGTCATGCGTTCCAAGGAAGAGGCGCACGACTACCGGTATTTTCCCGATCCGGATCTGGTTCCGTTGAAGCTCGACAAGGAATGGGTCGAGGGATTCATGTCGTCGTTGCCGGAATTGCCGGCTGCGCGGGTGAAGCGGTTTGTCGGCGACTATGGGCTGCCGGAGTACGATGCCGGTATTCTGACATCGTCCAAAAGTCTTGCAGAGTACTTTGAGTCCTGCGTGAAGCTGTTCAATCAGCCCAAGACGGTCAGCAATTGGGTGATGGGGGAACTGACCAGAGAGTTGAATAACTCAGGGACGGATGCCAGTGCATCGCCTGTACCCCCGGAGCGGCTGGTTGAGCTGTTGAAGATGGTTGACCAAGGCGCGATCAGTCTCAAGGCCGCGCGCGAGATTTTCCCGGAGGTCTATCGCAGCGGCAAGACACCGGTACAGATCGTTCAGGAAAAGGGCCTCACGCAAGTCTCCGATGAAGGAGCGCTGGAAGCCATCATCACCGAGGTCTTAGCCAAGAGTCCGGCGCAGGTCGCGCAGTTCAAGGAAGGCAAACAGCAAGTCCTGGGCTTTCTGGTCGGGCAGGTGATGAAAGCCAGTGGAGGAAAAGCAAACCCCGGGAAGGTCAACGAACTACTCAAGAAGAGATTGGCGGTCTAACAGGAGAGGGAGTGGTCCATGAGCGCTATTCGTGAGGTCAAAGGCAGGCAGATTGTGGATTCGCGGGGGAACCCGACGGTTGAAGCAGAGGTCACGCTGGAGAGCGGCGCGATGGGGAGGGCGGCGGTGCCGTCCGGGGCTTCGACCGGCGAAAAGGAAGCCATTGAGCTGCGTGACGGAGACAAGAAACGCTGGATGGGCAAGGGGGTCTCCAAGGCCGTTGCCAATATCAGAAAAGTGATTGCGCCTGAGTTACTCGGCAAAGAAGCGTTTGATCAAGCCGGTATCGACCAGGCAATGATCGCATTGGACGGCACCAGGACAAAAGGCAAGCTCGGAGCCAATGCCATTCTTGGCGTATCGTTGGCTGTGGCCCGGGCGGCGGCGAGTGAAACAGGGCAGCCGCTGTACCGCTATCTTGGCGGAACGAATGCCCGTGTACTGCCGGTGCCGCTGATGAACATCATCAACGGCGGCGCCCATGCCGACAATCGCCTTGATCTTCAAGAGTTCATGATCATGCCGGTCGGGGCGCCGACGTTCAGCGAGGCGCTGCGGATGGCGACGGAGGTGTTCCATTCGCTGAAGGCCATCTTGAAGAAGAAGGGACTCAATACGGCGGTAGGCGATGAGGGCGGGTTTGCGCCGGATCTGCAATCCAACGAGGAAGCGCTCAGTCTCATTGCACAAGCCATTGAACAGGCGGGATACAAGACGGGAAAAGATATTGCGATGGCATTGGACTGTGCAGCGAGTGAACTCTACGAGAATGGCCGCTACGTGCTCGAGGCGGAGAAGAATCCGGAACGGTCTTCCGAAGAGATGGTCGGTTATTACGGCAAGCTGCTGGACCGCTATCCGATTCTCTCGATCGAGGACGGTCTCAGCGAGTTGGATTGGAAGGGCTGGAAGATGCTCACGGAGAAGTTGGGCAAGCGGGTGCAGCTTGTCGGAGATGACATCTTTGTGACGAACGTGGACATCTTCTCAAAAGGCATCAAGGAAGGGATCGGCAATTCCATTCTTATCAAACTCAACCAGATCGGAACTTTGACGGAAACGTTGGACGCGATCGAGATGGCCAAACGGGCCGGGTATACGGCGATTATTTCCCATCGGTCGGGTGAAACAGAGGACACGACGATCGCCGATGTTGCGGTGGCTACCAACAGCGGGTTGATCAAGACCGGATCGTTGTCTCGAACGGATCGAGTCGCGAAGTATAATCAGCTGCTCCGGATCGAAGAGGAATTGGGTTCGGCGGCAATCTATCGAGGCCGAGACGCAGTGCCGAACCGGTCGTAGCAAGATGATTTCACACGGGACTCGCGAGACTTGCGCGAAAAGCGAGACTGGTTGGATACTTTAGCTTCTCGAGTCGCGCCCGTCGCGCGTTTCGCGCGTCGCGAGATACGGGATACGAGATACGAACTCGCGGCACATGATCGGTGGATGAAGAGATGATTATCAAGCAAAATCGCGGGCGGCATTGGCTGGACTGGGAACGCCGCATGGTGAAGGTCGCCCAAGCGGCGGGCATAGGCGCCTGTGTCTGGCTGTTGGTCGCGCTATTCTTCGGGGAGATGGGGCTTCCGCGATACCTTGCCATGCGTGATCATGCTGTCCAGCTTGACGATGAGCTATCGGCATTACGTGAAGAAACAGCATTGCTGCGTAAAGACATTGGTCGCCTGCAGCATGATCCGTCAAAGATTGAACAGCTGGCCAGGGAGCGGCTGGGCTATGTGCGCAAAGGGGAGACGGTATATCAACTGACTCCTGGCTCTGCAGATGAACGGACACATCCGGAGAAACCATGAAGTTTGCAACCGTGGCGATTATCGGGCGGTCCAATGTAGGTAAGTCTACGCTCCTCAATCGTCTGCTTGGTGAAAAAATTGCGATTGTGTCGGACAAACCTCAGACAACCAGGACGCGTATTCTTGGAGTGGTGCATGTTCCGGATGGCCAAATTGCGTTCCTCGATACCCCGGGCTTGCACAAGCCGCAGCATCTCTTAAACAGGCGGATGGTTCGGACGGCGGTCGAGGCGTTGGAAGAAGCTGATCTGTTGTATGTACTGATGGATGCGACGAGTCTGCCGGGGCCCGGTGATCTCGCGGCGGTAGCCTATGTCAAAGAAGCAATTGCCAAGCGGCCGCGCCCTGCCGTCCTTGTCGTCACCAAGATCGACCTGGTCAACAAGTTCAAGCTGCTGCCGGTGCTTGAGAGCTACGGCAAGCTGTGTGCCTGGACCGAGGTGGTGCCGGTGTCGTCGGAAACCGGGGACAATATTGATCGGCTGCTTGCCGTCACGATGCCTTTTCTTTCAGAAGGCGAAGGTGCGTACGGCGACGATATGGTGACCGATCAAACGATGCGGACGCTGGCGGGTGAAATGATTCGCGAAAAAATTTTACAGGCCACAGAACAGGAGGTGCCCTATTCTGTGGCGGTGGACATCGATCAGTTTAAGGAGGAAAACGGGCTCGCCCGTATTTACGCGACGATTCTTGTGGAGCGGGAAACTCAAAAGGGGATCATCATCGGGAAACAGGGAGAGAGGCTGAAGGTAATCAGCACCCAAGCTCGGCAAGACATGGAAAAGTTGTTCGGCATGAAAGTGTTTCTCGAAGTGTGGGTGAAGGTGAAAGAAGCTTGGCGAGAAGATGAGCGAGCGCTTGCGGACTTGGGATATTAGAGAGTCATCAAGTCGGAAAGTCAAAAAGTCGAAAGTCTTTGGATTCAGACTTGATGACGTTCGACCTGATGACGTTCAGTCTTTCCGACTTTCAGACTTGGTGTGACGATGCAGCCCACTGAACGGCCGATCGAGACAAAGCCACAGGACATGCGTCCGCGCGTGCCGGAGAAAGATGCCTTGCGGGATGTGCTGCGCGATCAGGCGGAGCGCGGGCAAACCAAGTCCGATATCGTGCTGCAATCCGTTCAACGGCTGTTGCGGCGAGGAGCGATCACCAATCTTGCCAAGATGCTGGGACGGATGCACCCGGCCGATGTTGCCAAGGTCATCAACCACCTCTCGTCTTCAAAAGAAAAGCGGGAAGTGTTCGAGCTGGTCCGAGGAGAAAACAAGCGCGGCCAGGTACTGAGCGAGTTGGAAGGGCAGAGCATTCAGGAGGTATTGGCTGATCTGTTGCATTCGGATGTGGCCTGGCTCTTGAAGGATCTGGGCCCCGACGATGTTGCGTACATCCTTGGCTTTCTTCCGGAGGAGCGGGGTAAAGACATTCTCGCGTTGATGAAGGCGGAGGATTCCACCGAAGTCGCGGATATTCTCAAGTACGCCAAGGACACCGCCGGCGGCATCATGACGACGGAGTTCTTTTCTCTGTCGGAGGATGCCACTGCCCAAGAAGCGATCCGCAGGCTGCAGCATGCCACCGATGCGGAAATGGTGTTCTACATCTATGTCACAGACAAAGATGAGCGCCTGGTCGGCGTCCTGTCCTTACGCCAACTACTGACGGTGCTGCCTGCGACGCCGTTGAAGAATATTATGACGCGGGATGTGATGAGCGTCACGGTCGATATGGACCAGGAAGAAGTCGCGCGCCAGGTGGCCAGTTACAACTTGCTCGCGATTCCGGTGGTTGAGAAGGATGGGAGACTGGCGGGGATCATCACGGTCGATGACGTCGTGGACGTCATCCGCGAAGAAGCGACGGAAGACATGCTGAAGATGGCCGGCGCTATCGAAGAAGACACGGTCTCAAAATCGTCGAGCCTGGGATCGGCCAGGCTACGGTTGCCGTGGCTCTTTACCAATCTTGTCGGGAGCCTCTTGTCGGGAGCGATCTTGTGGTATTTCCGCTACACGATTCAAGAAGTCGTGGCCATCGTCAGTTTTATTCCCGTCATTGCCGCGATGGGCGGCAACGTGGGGCTGCAATCCTCAACGTTGATCATCCGCGGGCTGGCGACAGGCCTCGTCGAATTGACGGATGTTTGGACGGTCTTTTTCCGTGAGGTGAAGATCGGTCTTGTCATGGGGCTTGCGTGCGGATTTATTTTGACCGTCGTCGGATGGGGGCTCCACCAGGGATTTTTAGGTGTCGTCGTGGGAACTTCGTTGGTGATTGCGTTCCTGGTTTCGACCAGTATGGCTACTATCATGCCGATCGTGCTCAAGCGGATGGGGGTAGATCCGGCCGTCGCAGCCGGACCGTTCGTCACCACCGCCAACGACATTACCGGCATTACGATCTATCTCACGCTGGCAACGATTTTTCTGGACCAGTTACGGTGAACGACGGCGTGAGACTCAGACAGCGCCGTACCCCAACGCATAGGTTATTGCGCTATGCCGCTTGTTAAATCGACGGCGATTGTCTTACGGAGCAGAAAGTGGGGCGACGCTGACCGAATTGTGACCTGCTATGCCAGAAGCCTGGGGAAGATTCGAGGAGTGGCCCGCGGAGCACGACGTCAGAAAAGCCGGTTTGGCGCGGCACTTGAGCCATTTACCGTATGCCGGCTGGATCTGTTCGAGAAGCCGGGGGACTCGCTGTTTCGGATTTCGCATGTCGATGTGACGACGTCGTTCCAGTCATTGCGTGAAGATCTCGGCTTAATGGATTCAGCGGCACGGATGGTCAATGTGGTAGCCGCGATCACCCCTGACGGGGATCCGGATCCGCTGTTGTTTGACACCCTTGAGCGGGGCTTGTCTTCGCTGCATCAGAGCAAAGATCCGGCCTACACAGCGTTGTTGTTTCAAATCAGACTGTTGGGCCTGACCGGGTTTCGTCCGCAGACCGATCACTGTGTCGCCTGCGGAAAAGTACAGTTGACCGGGGGGCCGCAATTTTCGCCCGTGGCCGGGGGGCTTGTGTGCCTGGTGTGCGCTGCGCGACAACGGGTTCGCTGCCTGCCGCTTTCACTGGGCAGCCTGGCATTTCTCCAACAAGCCGTTCGGCTGGCCCCTGAACTGGTCACCCGACTCAGAGCCTCCGGGCAAGTGCGGAGTGAAATTGAAGCGGCGATCGAAGGCTATGTGACGGTCGTCGCCGGCAAGCGGCTCCCGCCGGTTGATTTTTTGTCATCCGCGCGGTCTGTCTGAGTGACATGATTCCACAGGAGAGGTGAGGGTATGACAGCGGGTTCGCTTGAGCCACGTGATATGGAGTGGCTTGATAAAGGAGTCTTGGGCATTCAGTGGAACGACGGCCATAAGGGTGTCTACCCGGTTCGATATCTTCGCCAGCATTGTCCTTGTGCCGCGTGCGTGGACGAGTGGACGGGAGAGCGCCGGTTGAAAAGCGAAGACGTCCCCCTGCTTATTATGCTGCAGGATATCCAGCCGGTTGGGCGCTATGCATTTCAATTCCGATGGAGCGATGGCCACGATACCGGCATTTATGCCTATTCGCTATTGAGGAAACTATGTCAGTGCGATGTTTGCCAGCCTGTCAAGCCGGTTGAGCCAAAGTCCAGGAGGTTGATGTAATGCGGAGAGCAGAGGTTGTGACAGGTTTGGGGTTGCCGTCCGTTCTTGTTTTTCAGAAGACTCTGCGAATGATGTGTGTGTGGGGGAATGTGCTGGCGCTTATCGCTCTGGTCGGGTGCAAGGGAATGCCGACATTGGAGGAGCAAGAACGACTCGTAAAAGCGAACAATCTTGTACTCGATCATATCACCACTCGGGCCGTCGTCAATGTGTGGGGAGAGCCGCCTCACTATCGAAGTCTGTTCACCCATTTTTTTGTCATGTCGGATCAACGCATGATTCCAAGCATGCGTGTGGTGGCGGGCGAGACCCCGAGAGGGTGGAGTGCGGAAGTTCACGCAGGGGAGGGGTTGTTTTTTGCGTATCCTGATCGTGGGTGGTTGTTGGTGTTTCTTGGGGAGCGCCTTGTTTATAAGGAAGAGATGAAGGCTGAGGAGCTGCAGACGCTTGTAAAAACGTGGGCCTACGAGGATCGCTTTAAAACACGATTGGAAGGCGCGCCCGGACCTTAGTTCGTGCTAGCGTAGCCCGTCATGTACGGGGCGCGAACGAGGGGTGCGCGAAATGCGCGACAAGCGCGAGTCGGAGAGAGAGAGAGTTCTTGACTCGTTCCGCTCTTCTCGCCAGTCCCGCGAGTCTCGCATCATGAACGCGATCCCCTTCAGGTAAAACGAGATACGACCGATAAACTCCATGCCTGCAATTCCTCCAGCAAAGCCTCTCAATATTGCGATAGCAGCATCCGAAGCGGTTCCCTATGCCAAGACAGGGGGATTAGCTGATGTCGTAGGCGCATTGCCGCAAGAATTGATTAAGCTGGGGCATCGAGTCACGGTACTGTTGCCTGGTTACCGGAGTTTTACGACCCTTGATCAGCCACCTCGGGCTGTCATGCGATGCCGGATTCCCACTGCAGACCTGCCAGCAGAGGTGGTGCTGGAAGAAGTGATTGTGCCGGTTGCAGGGGGGCTGTATCCACTCAGGATTCTAGGGGTTCGCTATGATCCCTACTTCGACCGCCCAGGGCTGTACCAGGATGAAGATGGGGATTACCCGGACAATCTTGAGCGATTTGTCTTGTTCTGCCGGGCGGTTCTTCACGCAGTGCGGTTTCTCGGGAGATCGCGCAAGGAGACGGTAGACGTTCTTCACTTGCATGATTGGCAAACGGCATTGTGTGCGGTGTATCTGAACGCGTTGGCCGAAGAGCGTGAGGGTCTTGAGCAGCTGAAGACGGTGTTGACATTGCATAATGTGGGTTATCAAGGGGTGTTCACCAGCGAAGAGTTTTCAAAGACAGGGCTTCCACCGGAATTGTTTACGCCGAGCGGACTCGAGTTCTACGGATCGGTCAATTGTTTGAAGGGTGGCATCATTTTTTCAGATGCAGTGACGACGGTCAGTCCTACCTATGCCAAAGAAATTATGACCAAGGAATTTGGCTGCGGGCTTGAAGGGGTGCTTGCGAACCGTGCCACCGGCGTACAGGGAATTACAAATGGTATTGATGTAGCGCTGTGGAATCCTGAGAATGATCCCTATTTGCCGGCATGCTACACAGTCAGTGATTTGTCGGGTAAGCAGGTGTGCAAGCGGGCAGTGCAGCAAGAATTCGGGTTGCCGACCCGCAATGTGCCGTTTCTGGCTTTGATCGGCCGAATGACTTCCCAAAAGGGCTTTGATCTGCTGCTCGATATCATTCCTGAACTGATGCAGCTGAATCTTCAGATCGCCATATTGGGGACCGGGGATCATCATCTGGAGCAGCAGTTTCTGAAGGCAAAATCTGTATATCCTGATCGCATTGCCGTGCACATCGGTTTCGACGAAGGACTTGCCCACCGGATCGAGGCAGGCGCAGATATGTTGGTGATGCCTTCCCGCTATGAGCCTTGCGGACTGAGCCAGCTCTATAGTCTTCGATATGGTACTGTTCCCATTGTTCGGCGTACGGGTGGATTGAGAGATACCATTGTTCCGTTTAAGCCATCAACAGCACAGGCTAAACGTGCAACAGGTTTTCATGTTGTCGATTCGTCATCGGATGCGCTGTTGACAGAGATACTGCTGGCATTGTCCGTGTATCGAGAGCAGGACGCATGGCGTTCCCTGATACAGGCTGGAATGAGCACGGATGTTTCCTGGGCACAAGCCGCACAACAATATATGCAGCTGTATTGGTCGGTTATCGGAACGAGCGGGTAAGGTTATGGTGTCTTGACGGCAACATCGATTCCTCGTTCGAGTTCGGTGAGGAATCGTTTCGCTTGCAAGATATAATAGGGAGAAAGATTTTGGTTGAGTGTGAGGATAGATGTAAACGCGTGACGAGCTTCATCAACGTGCCCTTCGTGAAGGGCGAGTTGCCCTGTGTGAAGGGAGCAGGCCGCAGTCATCGCATGAAGATCAACAGCTAAGCGGTTAGCGGGGTTGCTTACCAGCCGTTCAAGCTGAGTCGGCAAGGGGAGCACAAATCCATCATGCCCGTCATTCTGTTGGTTGAGCATGGCAGCTGATGTGAGGTGCTTCATGCCTACGCTGGCCCGGTTAAAATCTGACGAGAGCTTACAATCACTGTAAGTTCCCCAGAGGGACATAAATTTGCTGTTGTCAAGAACTCCCGGATTAATGGATTGATTGGTTTGACACCCCGAAGCTAGAACAACGACTCCAATCAACCCCAACACCAATTGCTTGACCCGCGAAGTTTGCTGCACTGTCTCAATCTCCATTTCTGAGTTTATGGATGCCGCGGTTTTTTAGCACGGCAACAACTGCCTAGTCCACTGCAATCAACGGGCCTGAATTAAAATTGTATAAGTAATTGATTTATTGATTTAAGTTTAAATATTGATGGATCTAAATGTGTGAAAGGCTACTCACTGTGGTGTCTTTGCAACAGGTAGGAGAGGGAGAAAGCAGGGGTGCAAGGTTCAAGTAACAAGATGCAAGTGGTAAATGGCAAGTTGAGTGGCACGATACGACTCGAACCAAGCAACTCACAGCTGTTCACTCTCAACTCAAAACTCCACCGGTATTGCGCGTCACGCTCGCTCGCCTCGCGGCGAAGCCGAGGGCCTCGCTAGGTCGAAGCGGGCTTCACGAGATACGCTTCACGCACTTCAAGCGGTTATGAATTAAACATGTGGACGAGAATCCCGGTACGGGTCGAAGCATTCGTTTTTCGCATGATGTGCTTGATATGCTCTTTCACCGTTTGCTCAGTAATTTCAAGCGCATTGGCAATCTCCTTATTCGTCCATCCTTTTGCAAGGTGTTCGACAACCGCTTGCTCCCGGTTGGTCAAATTAAAGCGATCACGCGCATGTTCGGCGTTCAAGTTCTGCTTCCGCCCTATTTCCTCCATGGTAACGACGAGTCTGGCGTTCTGAACGCCACCGCGGTCCGGAAGGCCGAATCCTCTGAGAAGAATCGGTTGATTTGGATCTCCCGCCACACGTTTCAGCTCGAATTGTTCCCAGTCCTTTGCTTCCGTTCGGACGTGCAGGGCTTTTATAATTTCGCCGCATAGTTCCGTGAGGACTGCGGGAAGAACTCCATGGGCTGATTTGGCCGTCTGCCCTCCATGTTCGACGGCATTGATTTTTTTTGCAAGCTCAGAAGCTTGCCGATTCATGTGGAGCAGCTGCATGGATGCTGAGAGCACCACGATCCCAGACCCCGCTCGTTGATCTACAAAACTGTCTTTTGGGTCAACAGTGTTGGGACTATCGGCCATAAGAAGTAAATCCGTGTATTGGGGAGAGTTGGGCAATAAAAGACAACAGCCAACCCACTCAATAGAGAGCGGTGAAGGGTCTCTCGCTAGCCTCGCCATAGTATCTAACACTTTTGGGGGAGTCAATATATACCTTTGAGAAAGTAGAACCTACGTCGTCGGTATTGTCGTCACTATGAATTCCAACTAGAGTTGCCAACATCGTCGGGGAAAATGGAGTGTGACCGATTTTAAGTGGAAATATCTAATTTCTTGATGGGCGTCTGACAATAACCGGAAAGTGCGCTAGTATTATTTGTTCTATATTAAGCGGAGGGGGCAACGTGACAAACACTGAGTGGGAGTGGCCGATGAGGGACAGTCATGAAAACCACAGTGAACGGGCGGCCTTGTTGAGGCCCATTCCCTACGAGATGACAGCGACCATAGAAGCTGTTGCTGGGGCAACTCCGATTGGGAGAGCCCTTTCTCTCAATATCAGCAGCGGGGGCATGCTCATATTGATGGATCAGGCGCCGCAAGTTGATCAAGTATTGAAGGTCTATGTTCCCACGCCGGTCTCCGTCGCTGAAACTCCCACGCTTGCAGAAGTGCGCTGGACAAGGAAGCTGCCGTTCGGTCGGATGAACGGAAACGGAGCGTATTTCGTCGGGTTGAAGTTCATGTTTTGACACACTAGTGATCAATAAGTGTCTCAATGGCGCACCAAAGAAAATTTACGATCGTATCCCTGACGTTCATTCTGGAGGTCGTCCTGTTTGGGGCGTCCAGTGTGGCATGGAGTGCTGTTGATGAGCCGGCCATGGGCGCAACCGGACGGATGACGGGCCAGGGGGGGCATAATCTCTCGCTCATTGTGACGACTGATTATATTCTTGGGCCGGAGGATGTTCTGGAAATCACGATCTGGAAGAATGCGGATCTTTCTAAGGTCGTGCAAGTCCGGCCTGACGGTAGGATTTCGTTGCCGCTGATCGGGGATGTTCCGGCGGTAGGAAGAACCACGGAGGAATTGACTCGGGAGATTTCCGATAAGCTGAAGGACTTTCTGGAGAATCCTACGGTGTCGATTCTTGTGAAGGAAGTCAACAGCTATGCGATCTATGTGCTGGGTGAAGTTGGAAAGCCGGGAAAGTATCCATTGAAGACGAAAACCACGCTTCTCCAGGCGATCACGGTTGCGAGCGGTTTCACGCCCACCGCGGCGAGGAACAAAATCGTCATTTTCAGATTCGGGAAGGACGGAGGACCATTGAAAAAAATCGTAGCAAGCTACGACGACATCGTCTTGCGCGACGGGGTAGGGCAAAACATCGTATTAAGTCCCGGAGACCAGATCGTGGTGCCTTCTGAGAGTATGGTCGTGCTTCCTGCCCGATAGAGTGATGGGGGAGTTGGATCGGGCGACGGGGAAAGGGTGCGAAGGAGGGGATCGTTTGTTCATGAGAAGACGCAGCGCTCAGCTTATAGCGGTGTGGAGTGTTGTTGTAGTAATTCTTGCCGGCATTTCGGGATGCGCAGGAAAATCGAACACCAACTTTACCGTCAAATATGTGCCGCCTGCAGAGTTTCTGCTTGGGCCGGAAGATGTGCTGATTGTGACGACGTGGCGAAATCAGGATCTCTCCAAAGAAGTCACGGTCAGGCCGGACGGAAAAATTACCATGCCGTTGGTTGGAGATATTCAGGCATCGGGGATTACGGCCGAAGCGCTGGGAAAAAAGATCGCCGAGCGGCTGAACGAATATATGTCGAATCCGATCGTGTCGGTCCAAGTGAAGGACATCAACAGCTATTTTGTGTATGTCTTGGGAGAAGTCAGGAATCCCGGGAAGTTCCAATTGAAATCCTTTACGACCGTGCTCCAGGCGATTTCGCTTGCCGGAGGGTTTACGCAGTTCGCCAATAGAAACGGAACAAGAGTCTTGACTAAGACGATCAGTCCGGAGGACAAGGCGCAACAGGTAGAGATACCGGTGCGATACAGCGACATTATTGCAGGCAAGGCGGATCCCGGAGATTTTTACCTGAGATCGGGGGACCTCATTGTGGTCCCATAGGGTCTGTCGCCCCTTCATGGTGAGTACAAAGAAAAAGGTGTGGGCTATCCCGGCGGTAATCGTCTTGACTCTGAGCGGGGTTGCATACGCAGACACCCAGTTTGTTCCCAGCATCATGCTGACTGAGCGATACGATAGTAACATTTTGCGAAGACCCGCCAATGCAATTCCTGCGGGGCTTTCGAAGGACGATATCGTGACCACCCTGTTTCCTCGGGTACTCGTGAGGTCGCGTGGCGGCCTGGTGGACGTGAACGGAATGATCGGGGCGGTTGGGGAAGTGCATGCGCTGAATCCTGAATTGAATTACGTCGGCATGAGGGGCGCTGCCGGTCTGGGACTCACACCTCTGGTTTCGCGGTTGTTTATGAACATGACGCTCAATCTGTCCGGAACGGTGGTGTATTCGCCTACACAACCGGCATTTATTCGTCCAGACCAGACGTCTCCGTTTTTTACGGGGATCCAATATTTCAGGAATAATACGCTGCACTACTCCGTCGGGGGTTCGTCAACCTATAGTATGAGCCCCAGCACATTCGTGCAATCATCGTATCGATACAACAAGATTAAATTTTTTGAACCAAATACTGTCCAAGGGAGTGCATTGTTGAACACGACGAATCATCAAGCCACTGTGTCTCCAGGCATGCGGATTTCACCGAACGACACAATTAACGTGTCATATCTAGGTAATTATTATGATCAGCCCGGGAGGGGCAGCTACCGGACCCATGCAGGCACAGTCGGCTGGTTGCGCAGTTGGTCTCAGAATTTGTTCACCCAGGCTAGTGGAGGCGCAAAATATCTTGAGCCTCGCACGGTTCGTTTCGGAGGGACCACCAACATACCCGGTTCCGTAATTCCAACCGGGTCGGTTTCGATCTTGTATGGGTCCAATGCGCAGATTTTCGGAGACGTGGTTAATTCCAGCCGCCGATTGATGGATCTAGAGCTCTCACCAGGAGAGGATTACCCCGAGGGCATCGCCTCTAGTGGGAGATATTTGGTACGGCTGGGATACACATATCGGGCATTCCCTCTTCTGATACAAAACGGTGGTTTGATCAAGGGCCATGTATTCGGGATGACCGGGAATATCGGCCTCACGTCACAGCTCTCGGCGTTCGGTGGAGCAAACTTTTCAAAGAATACAAGTGTGGGCGGGAATTTCTCGTTTGAAGCCATCTCAGCAAATATCGGTCTCAGCTATCTGATCGCTCCTGCGTTGATGGCCAATGTGCAGTACACCTACTACAACTCCTATGCATTCTTAGGAGCGGCTAATTTTCCTGCGATCAACCGGCAGAGTGCCATGCTGACCCTAACCTATACGTTTGAAGGTGGAAGCCAGTTCTTCCAAGGAACCGGGTTTGGCCAAGGATTTTTTGGCCCTGAGGAGGAAAAGAAGTGATCGCCCAGAATTTAACGGCGCGGGATTTCGTCGCTGTGGCCGTTCACCGGAAATGGCTGATCCTGAGCGTTCTCGTGCTGTCCAGCGCCGTCGCATTTGCGGTTGCTCAGGTCTGGCCGAAAAGCTATCGGTCAAGTACGACGATATTGGTCGAGAGCCAAAAGGTGCCGGAGACGTATGTCAAGGGCGTGGTATCCGGAACAGTTCAAGAGCGGTTGTCCAGTGTCCGGCAAATAGCTCAAAGCCGACAATTATTGAACCAAATTGCAGTCGAGGTAGGCCTGGTGCCCAATCAGGGCACGGATTCGTTGGCAGTGGATGCAGTGGTCTCGGAGATGAAGAAGAACGTCGAGATTGAAATTTCGAAAGAGCAATCGACATTAAAGTTGTCCTTTTCCCATTCCAACCCTGCAACGGCACGTGATGTGACCAGCAAAATCGCATCCTTTGTCGTCGAAGATAATCTGAGGAGGCGTGAGCAGCTCTTTGAAGGAGCGACCGAGTTTTTGCAAGAAGAACTGAAGATGGCCAAAGCGGAGCTTGAGGTGAGAGAGAAGGCGATTTCTGAGTTCAAAAGCCGGTACATGGGAGAATTGCCGCAACAGGTGGAGGCCAATCTGCGATCGTTGGATCGACTGCAAAGTGAGCGGACAAGCACTGCGGAAACGATCAATGCATTGAGCAGCCGTCTGGATTCGCTCGAGAAGTCGATCCGTGAGTTTAAGCCCGGCGAAGCAGCGGCTGGCGCGTTGGTGCTGGGACCCAAGGGGCAAGTCAGAGTCGTCGATAAACGGCTGGAACAGCTGCGTGATCTGGAACAACGGTTGGCGACCTTATCCGTTGAATACAAGGAGAACTATCCGGACATCATTTCTTTGAAAGAAGAGATCCGTCGACTGCGGTCTTCCCAGGAAGCACCGGTTGAACCGCAACAAGGAGGGGACGAGCAAGTTGCCGGGAACGATCGCGGCCGGCAAGCGAAGCCGGACACAATCGTTGATCCCTATTTTAAAGACCTTATGAATCAGCGGAATGATGTAGTGCATGAGCTCTCCGTTCATAGGCAGCGCCAGGCCAGGATAGCCGCTCAGATTGCCGAATTCGAGGGGCGGGTGGACCGGACTCCTGCCAGAGAGCAAGAGCTGGTGATGCTGAATCGGGATTATGACAATCTGCAGAAAAACTACCAGTCGTTGTTGGACAAACGGCTGAGCGCATCCATTTCAGAAAACCTTGAGCGGCGCCAAAAAGGTGAACAGTTTCGGATCATGGACCCGGCATTTCTACCGCACAAACCGGAAACACCCAATCAGCTGCTCATTGTGCTGTGCGGGATAGCGCTTGGCTTGGGGGGCGGCTATGGGTGGGCATTCTGGCTTGAGTACGGCCGCGGCATGGTCAGGGCTCCTGAAGATGCGGAAGGTATTTTAGGTTTTCCAATTCTTGGAACGATTCCGGATTTGCTCGGGATGCTGGGAGGCAGAGAGAGCAAGCTGCTTCGGCGTATTGAGAATGGAAGCGAAACGAAACAGCCACGTGAGTCCGGGGTAGAGCGCGTCACTGTAGAATCTAAGGGGTTTTCCGTGCCAAGCCGGTGGGTGGGGAGGAGTCACGAGCTAAGCGGCGACGCCAAACAAGATGGCATGAATAGGTTATGGCAGGAGCTTAATCTGGTAGCCAAGTGGAAGCCATATTCAGTGGCGTCGGAGCAATATCGAGTTGCCGCCACCAAGATACTCTTAGCGACTGCGGATTTGAAGAGCACGGTGGTTGTCGTCACAAGTTCGGTGACGGGCGAAGGGAAATCCGTCTCGGTCAGCAATCTTGGCCATGTGCTGGCCCAGGATCTTGGAAAACGAACTCTGCTGATCGATTGTGACTTCAAGCGTCCGTCCCTCCACCGGTACTTCGGGCTGTCCGCGTCTCCCGGCTTGATGGAAGTGTTATCCGGAGGCTGCCCTGTCTCCGAAAGCCTTCGGCGTATAGAAGATACCGGGCTCTGGGTCCTGACGTCAGGGGCGAAGGGGGACGCAATGGGTGACTTGGCCCAGATTTCAAAAATTAAACCGATTCTTATCGAGCTGCAAGAGCAGTTCGACTATATCGTCCTTGATGCTCCTCCCGTGTTGCCATTGGCGGACATGAATTTATTGGCAAGCTTGGCGGATTTCTTGATTTTTGTCGTTCGAGCGAATGTCACTCCAAAATCGGCTGTGGAAATTGCCGGCAAGAGCTTGAATGTAGAGGGGCGAGCCGGTGTGTTGGTCACGGGCTATGCTCCGATAAATGCGCCTCAATATGTCCAGGGATATTATTCTCGGCGGTAACATGAATTATACAAGTATTGACAGGACTACGTATTCGGACGCCGCTCCCGCGCGTACAGGGTCATGGCTGGTAACTCGTGTGCTGATTCTTGGAGCAGGTCCGCTCGGCAGAGATCTGCACCGGATCATTGCTCTGAAACGGATACGGACGCATAAGGTCGTCGGATTCGTCGAAGCAGACCTCTATTCTTCTGAAGAAAAGCGAGCAGATGGAGTGGATATCGTCGGCACCTATGAACGATTGTTGGATGTCGTACGCCAGCACGGCGTCCAGACCGTACTCGTCTGCACGGAGGACCGCAGGTCTATGCTGCCGGTGAGAGCCTTGCTGGCCTTGAAGGCCGAGGGCATCGATATTGTCGATGGGCATCGTTTTTATGAGGAGCAGTGCGGGCGGCTTTCCATCGATTCGCTGAGGCCGAGCGCGTTGGTGTTTTCCAGGGGGTTCCGCCATGGTTTTGTCACAAAGGCGATCAAGCGTGTGCTGGATGTCGTCATCGCGTGCGCGGGATTGGTCCTCCTGTCCCCGCTGATGCTGATCGTTGCGATCCTGATAAAGATCGATTCGCCGGGCCCCGTGTTCTACCGGCAGTTGCGCGTCGGACTCAGAGGCAATTCGTACATGATCGTGAAGTTCAGGTCGATGCGGCAGGATGCCGAGAAAAACGGTCCCAGGTGGGCGACGGAAAATGATCCTCGCGTATCGCGAGTGGGGCGGATATTGAGGAAATCGCGCATCGACGAATTGCCGCAACTGCTGAATGTGCTGCGGAGCGAGATGAGCCTGGTCGGACCGCGGCCGGAGCGGCCGGTGTTTGTTCAGGAGTTGAGGGAGAGAATTCCGTACTATGATATCCGGCATACGGTGAAGCCTGGCGTGACCGGATGGGCGCAGGTCCGATTTCGTTATGGCTCGTCGGAAGCCGACGCCCATACGAAACTGCAGTACGATCTCTACTACGTCAAGAACCTGTCTATTTTTATGGATCTGAAAATTTTGATTCAAACAGTGCGTGTGGTGTTGCTTGGGGAAGGGTCTGTCTAGACATGGTTGCAGGAAAAACAGGAAGCCGGCCGTTGCATGCGTTGTCCTTCGATGTCGAGGAGCATTTTCAGGTGTCTGCTTTCTGGTCGTCTGAAAGACGACGGCAGTGGGATGATCTTGAAAGCCGGGTAGACAGGAACACCAGGAAGATCACGGAGCTGTTAGAGGCGCGGAAAACCAAGGCGACATTTTTCGTGCTCGGCTGGGTAGCAGAGAGAAATCCGGCATTGGTCCGCCATTTGGCGGAGTGCGGTCATGAAGTGGCATCGCACGGGTATGGGCATGAACTGGTGAACACTCTGTCTCCCGCTGAGTTTCAGGACGATGTCAGAAAAGCCAAGCGGATTCTAGAGGATATTGTGGGGAAACCGGTTGCGGGCTATCGGGCGCCAAGTTTTTCCATTGGTGGGGAGTCGGCCGACTGGGCGTTACGGATTCTGGTCGAAGAGGGCCATCTCTATGACTCCAGCCTGTACTATCGGTTTCTGGATAAGCCGACCATGCCCTACGCAACGAACTTTTGCTATTCGATCGAGACTGATGCGGGATCTATTCTCGAGTCGGCTCCCGCTTCGGCAAAAGCATGGGGGTTGAGCATCCCGGCAGGAGGCGGAGGGTATTTTCGGCTTATTCCGTATCCGCTTTTGAGGCTCTTATTGAAGCGGTTGGAGAAGAAGGGTGAGCAGATCGTCATGTATTTTCATCCCTGGGAGCTCGACCCTGATCAACCTCGCATGCAAGGCTCGTTGCTGTCACGTGTGCGGCACTACATGAATCTCGATAAAACGGAAGGGCGTCTGAGGGCGTTGTTGGATGACTTTGAGTTCGGTTCGATCGCGGAGGTCATGGCTCCTATAAGGGAGCTACGGTGTGAAAATGACGTCTCGGAACGAAGGGCGGCAGAAACGAAAGAAATGGCTTCCAAGACAAATCCGCTATATGGTTCTCATTCTGGCGGAACGTGCTTGGAAGGGTCGCTGCGATGATGCAGTGGTACGCAATAAACACGAAGGCCAACTGTGAAGCGTTCGCCAAAGCCAGTCTGCATCATCTCCGCATCGAGGTGTTTCTTCCCCTGTTGAGGGAGATAAAAGCCATTCATGGAAAGGGTCAGCCGGTCCTCGTGCCGTTGTTTCCCGGCTACTTGTTCGTCAGGTGCGAGTTGCCGACCCAGTATCGAGCTGTTGCCTATGCAGCGGGGGTGAAGCAGTTTGTGTCGTTCGGCTCCGGCCCGGCGGTAGTCGATGAAGCAGTTATCGACATCCTGACAAGCCAGTTAGAGGACGGTGTTTTGGAGCGGCCCGAGCATGATTTCAGACCCGGGCAGGTCGTGCGAATCAATAACGGGGCGTTGAACGGGGTTGAGGCGATATTTGAACGGCATGTAAGCGGTGCTCAGCGCGCGGTGTTGCTTCTGAGAGCGCTTTCATACCATGCGAGAGTGGTTGTGCAAACAAGGCTCATCGCGAATTTATGAAGACATAGCGAAGAGTGCCGGTTAGGACGGACAGTTTTTCCTCAGAGGACTGTGACATGTGGGTGAGCCTGAGTCTGTAGTCCTGGCAGAGATCGGTGGAGCCACCCATGCATGAGTGAAGTTGAACGGGCTAATGGTGCTCGAATGGCGGTAGCCTGTGCCGTTGCCGGATTACAAAGGTGATTGCTGTAGCGGCTGACAGTTGCAGGAAAGCCCCTGAATGCTAGGGGTTGTTTTCGTCGCTTGGAGGAGGTAGCAATGAACATACTGGGAATCTCGGCTTTTTATCATGACAGCGCAGCCTGTTTGGTACGGGACGGTGTGATCGTGGCTGCTGCTCAGGAAGAACGATTCACCAGGAAAAAGCATGACCCGGGATTTCCGCGCCATGCGGTTCAGTATTGTTTGACTGAAGGGCAGATCGAACTCAAAGATGTGAAATATGTGGTGTTCTACGATAAACCCTTGATTAAGTTTGAGCGGCTGCTTGAAACGTACGTAAGTTTTGCTCCCAGAGGCATTCAATCGTTTCTCGCGGCAATGCCGGTGTGGCTCAAGGAAAAACTGTTGCTGAGGAATTTGCTCCAAAAGGAAGTGCTGGCCTGCGCTCCCGGTTTGGATAAGGACCAGCTGCCTGAGCTTCTTTTCGGAGAACACCATGAATCCCATGCCGCCTCGGCGTTTTTTGCCTCTCCCTATCAGAAGGCCGGTGTGTTGTGCATGGATGGTGTCGGCGAGTGGGCGACGACATCGGCGTGGCTCGGGGACGGAAATCAGCTGACGCCGTTGTGGGAAATTCCGTTCCCACATTCGCTCGGCTTGCTCTATTCCGCGTTCACGTACTATACGGGATTCAAGGTGAATTCCGGTGAGTACAAGGTGATGGGATTGGCGCCATACGGCGAACCCAAGTACGTAAAGGCGATCTATGAGCATCTGCTCGATCTGAAGCCGGACGGCACCTTCCGTATGAATATGGAATATTTCAATTATTGTACGGGGCTGACCATGACAAGTCGGAAATTCGACGATGTCTTCGGAGGTCCCCCGAGAAAGCCCGAGTCGAAACTCGGCCAGCGTGAAATGGATCTGGCGCGGTCCGTTCAAGAGGTTACGGAAGAAGTAATGCTGCGTCTGTCGAGAACGATGCATCGGGAAACAGGAGTCGAGTATCTCTGTTTAGCAGGAGGGGTGGCGCTGAATTGCGTGGGCAACGGCCGTGTGTTGAGAGAAGGACCGTTCAAGGGAATTTGGATCCAGCCGGCTGCAGGCGACGCCGGGGGAGCGCTTGGAGCAGCCCTGTGCGCCTGGCATCAATATGAGAACAAACCAAGAACGGCCGATGATGCGAACGACAAGATGAAGGGAAGCTATCTTGGGCCGCGATATACCAATCAGGAGATCGAGGCCAGGCTGAAAACGCTCGGAGCGTCGTACACCCTGCTGGACGATCAGGAGATGTTCAACCGCGTGGCTGAGGAGTTGGCGGGTGGAAAAGTCATCGGCTGGCTACAGGGACGCATGGAATTTGGGCCGCGTTCGCTGGGCGGCCGGAGCATTCTTGGGGATGCGCGCAACACGAAGATGCAGTCGGTGATGAACCTCAAGATCAAGTATCGTGAATCCTTCAGGCCCTTTGCCCCTTCGGTGCTCCGAGAAAAAGTGTCCGATTATTTCCAGATGAATTGCGACAGCCCCTACATGCTGCTCGTGGCTCCGGTCCTGGAGAAGCGGCGCCTCCCGTTCGACTCGAGCCAAAAAGGGCTGTGGGGGATCGATTTGCTCAATGTGCTCCGCTCGGACATTCCGGCCGTCACGCATATCGACTATTCCGCGAGAGTTCAGACGGTTCATGAAGAAACGAACCCGCGATATTACAATTTGCTGAAGGCATTCGAACGGAAGACGGGATACGCAACGCTGGTCAATACGTCGTTTAACGTGCGCGGTGAGCCGATTGTCTGTTCGCCTGAAGACGCCTATCGGTGCTTCATGCGGACAGAGATGGATGTTCTCGTGCTGGAAAACTGTGTGCTCAAGAAGGAAGACCAAAAACCGCTCGAAGGTGACTCGGATTGGAAGAAAGAGTTCGAACTGGACTAAGCACGAGGTAATCCAATGAATCAAGAAATCAGCAAGAAACAACTGCGGGAATTCGGGTGGCTAGTGGGAGGGGTGTTCGTGATCATCGGATTCTGGCCCCTGCTGGTCCGTAGCGAGCCGCTTCGCCTGTGGGCCCTTGGTCCTGGTGCCGCCCTCATGATCGCAGGCACTCTCCTGCCGGCGTCGTTGACGCCGATCTTTAAGGGGTGGATGTGGATAGGGCATGTATTAGGGTGGATCAATACCAGAATTCTGCTCGGACTGGTTTTCTACGGGCTGGTGACCCCGATCGGCATAGTCTTTCGCTTGATGGGGAAGGACGCGATGAGGCTGGTTGGCCAAGAAGCAAGCTCGACCTATCGAGTCATTCGGAAGGCCCGGCCACGGGAGCATATGAAATATCAATTCTAATTTCTATCGCGCGGAGGTGCGACATGGGTGATTTTGCTTTGGAATTATGGGCATTTATGAAAGAGCGTAAAAAGTTTTGGCTCTTACCGATCGTGCTTGTGCTTGTTCTGCTCGGTGGATTGATCGTGCTGACGCAGGGCTCTGCCGTTGCCCCGTTCATTTATACTCTGTTCTGACCAGAATGAGTGGAAAAGGTCGAGTGGTCTGTCGCCAAACAGGCAAGGTAGCGGCCCATGTGCTATGAGTTTTGCATGAGAGCTTGGCCGCTCGGCACCAGGAAAACCATCCCTAAAACCGGTGTGATAGCGTCTTTCCCCTCTAAAGAGGGGCTGTTTTTATAGAAATAGTTCTGTATGCTGCGCCCTACGGTCTCTGATTGGAAAATTGCTGACAATTGGAAGCGGGCAGCAGACGGTCCCTTCTTATTTCAGGTTTCTTTCGCTGAGGTGAGGAGAGCGCCAATATGAGTTCTGTAGCGACGCCGGTATCTTCGACCCAGCTCATCACGATAGACAGCCCCAACCAAAACACCGGCTCTACGGGAGGCTCCTGCCACACGCAGGCCCCTGCAGACATGCCTACGACGAGGCGGTACAAGTACCGTATGGTCGCATTGGCTCTCGTGCATGTGTACATCGCGTTTCACATGATCGCATGGCACATCTTTGGAATTGAGATTTGGGGGAAGACGGCAATGATGGGGGTCCCTTCGCTTGCGAAGGGAACAATCAATACGGCTTCCATTATGGTGCTGTTGATTCTGGGTTCGATTCTGGTGTTTGGACGCGGGTTCTGCGGGTGGGTCTGTCATATGCGTGGAGCGATCGAGTTTGCCGACTGGATCTTGAGAAAACTGAAAGTCGCCCGTTACGAGAAAATACGAAACAAGAATATACTGATCAATACTCCGCACCGCTGGTTGCTGCGAATCGGAGCATTGTTTGTCCTTCTGTTGCCTGTCATCATTCTGGTCAACAACACCGGGTTTCAGCCGAAGGTCAGTCCCATGTCGCCGCCGCCGCTCGCAGACCTGCCGGGATATGAAGGGAAGGCATTCGCGAAAAGCGCCTTTTTCAACTTCGATATTTCGCCGACATGGCAGGACTTCCTTATCGCATTCGGCCTGGCTTTATTCATTCAGTTCACAATGAGTGTCGTGCTCAACCTCCGTTATGGGCATGGCGCGTTTTGCCGGATACTCTGCCCCTATGCGACGATGATGGTGCCGCTCATGAATAGGTCGCCCATACAATCAAAAATTACTCGTGTCGCACAGTGCATCGGATGCCGGGACTGTAGTAATGCCTGTCCTCAGGGGATCGACGTCAGCCGGGAAATCTGGCATTTCGATGGAAAAGTAACCAGTCTCGAGTGCATCAAGTGCTATGCATGTATCGATGCATGCGATGACAATGTCCTGAAGGACACCTCTGCGCCTGGCGTCCCGCAAACTGCTCGCTTGAAACCCTATGAGAAGCGCCCCTGGCAGCAGGAGGTGGCTCGTAAAGACGGTCTCTTGACGAATGCCCGGCATATGCAAGTTTTCGAACCACTGGGGCCTATTGCCGACTTCACATCGATTATCGTGGCGCTGGTGTGCGGCGGGATTACGTCGAGGTTCGGCGGGTTCTGGTTTTATCCCGGAGCGATTCTGTCCTTTATCCTGTTTCGCGATGTGATGCTGTACATCCAGAAATCGATGGAAGCGAGAAGACAGAAGGCGTCCGTGGCAGTACCCGTCGGGAGCCCGCTGTCGTGACGGCAGTGTGGGGGCGATGCAGGGGATTTCTTCCGGTGTTTTAACGCAAGGAGGAATATATATGGGCGCTGTCACAAGAACCGATGGATATATTAATTTACTGAAGGAGTTTATCGGGTATCTTAACGAAAGAAGGTCGTTCTGGCTGGCGCCGTTGATTTTTGTGCTCTTGTTGTTGAGCGCACTGGCATTTTTCCTGGAAGGTAGCGTTCTTGCTCCTGCAATCTATGCCATATTCTAAACTGGCAATCTAATCCTGTCACTGCGAGTTCACACGCCTGCTCCATTCCTCGGTCGATGGTTGAATGGAGCGGGCGTGCATCGTGCAACATTCTGGAAAATGGCTTCGATTGATAGGCTGACCCTGTGCGCCCGCGCACACAGGGTCTCTCGTCCCACGGAATAGGTGGGCGATGAAATGTATTGGAGGGTGAAAAAATGACCGCCCAACTGATGCGTATCTACACACGCACAGCAACGTTCCTTCTCAGCTCAGTGATCATTCTACTGGTCGGCCATTTCGTGATCGGTATGCGGGAGCAATTGGCCGGTAACGGGAAGGTGGATCCGCAGCTGTTGGCCATCGATCCTCGGGCTTACGAGGCTCAATATGCGCGTGTCACAGACAATGAGGAGATTTTTGACTATGTTCGTCAGGAAGGAACACATTTCGAGCCCTATGTTCACTTTCGAAGGGATCGGATCGAGACGAAATATGTGAACGTCGATGAGAGTGGGCTTCGACGTACCATCAAAAACCCGCATACCGGTGCCAAGAAAGTGTTCGTGCTGGGCGGGTCGACAGTGTGGGGCACAGGCGCATCCGATGATTTGACCATTCCGTCGGCGATTCAATCATCTCTCGGCAGCGGTTTTGATGTCTATAATTTCGGTGAAACGGGATATGTGTCGGCTCAAGAGCTGAATCAATTGTTGAAAGCATTGGCTGACGGCAATCTTCCGGATTATGTCATCTTTTATGATGGAAACAACGACGGTTATGCCGGGGGGTATTCTCCGGCGATTCCGCGTGATCCCCAGAAGCTACGGATGGACGCGCAGGCTCGACAGCGTGCGGACAAGGACGCCTTTTACCGTTTGGTGCGCGACTGGTTTGAGCCATCCAATTACTCCCGTTTACTGTGGCGGGTAAAAGCTTCCCGAATTAAGAATTGGGAGGGCTCCATCGCAGGAAAGGAAACGGAGCGGGCGAAGCAAGTGGTTGCTTACTACGAAGCGCATATTCGGCAGGTCAAGGCGCTCGGGAAAGAGTACGGATTCAAGGCGTACTTTTTCTGGCAGCCCAATATGTTCAATCCATTACGATCGCCGGTGGCGTACGAACGGGAGATGATGGAGACGGCGTCCCCCGTTTTCATTGAGACACAGCGGCAGGTGTACTATGAGGCAAAGAGAGCATTGGCGGGAAGAGAGCAGGAGGGCGTGTTTTTTGTCGGAGATCTTTTCAATGGTGTATCCGAGCCGGTCTATCTGGATTGGTCCCATACGACCATGAAGGGAAATCAGATCGTGGCTGATCGCATTGTTGAAAACATTAGACCGTTTGTGGGGAGGGCCGAGGCAAAGAGAGTTTCTTTGACGGCTTCCTATAGCTCGTTGGTTGCCGGGAGATAGGTGAAATCCATAGCGAGGGATGAATTTGCCATGAAAATTATCAATGTCGTCGGCGCCCGTCCAAATTTCATGAAGATTGCCCCCTTGATCGGAGAAATGCGACGACACAAGGCAATTACACCGCTGCTTGTCCATACCGGCCAACATTACGATGCGGCAATGGCCGGCCAGTTTTTCCAGGATTTGGAGATCCCGTTGCCGGACATCTCGCTTGAGGTCGGATCGGGAAGTCATGCGTATCAAACTGCTGAAGTCATGAAGCGACTTGAACCGATTCTTGAACGTGAAAAGCCTGACTATGTCCTGGTCGTCGGGGATGTCAATTCGACGCTTGCCGCAGCAATTACCGCAGCCAAACTTCAAATTCCGGTCGTGCATGTGGAGGCGGGGTTGCGAAGTTTTGACCGGTCCATGCCTGAGGAAATCAATCGCATTTTAACCGATGTCATCTCAGCGCACCTGTTTGTCACTGAGAAAAGCGCAGTGGAAAATCTCCGGAACGAGGGGATTGCAAAAGAGAAGATTCACTTTGTCGGAAATGTCATGATTGATACTCTACTCAGGCACCGGGAACGGGCGATGGGTTTGGAATTGCCCGTTCATCTCAAGCTTAGGCAGAACCGGTCCGGACCAATGAGGGAGTATGGACTTCTGACGCTTCATCGCCCGTCCAATGTCGATGATGCTCAGACATTCACCGGTATTCTCGAGGCGATCAATGAGCTGTCAGGCCGGATGCCCGTTCTTTTCCCGATCCATCCGCGGACGCGGAAAACGATCGACGCGCTCGGATTGTCGAAGTTCATCAAGCCCGGCGCCGGCGGCATCGAAGGCCCGGGGATTTACGGGCTCGATCCGCTGGGGTATCTGGAGTTCCTATGCTTGATGTCGTCGGCGAGGATTGTGTTGACGGATTCGGGAGGGATACAGGAAGAAACGACGGCTCTGGGAGTACCCTGTGTAACATTGAGGGAGCATACTGAACGACCCGTCACATTGACTGATGGAACCAATGTTCTTGCCGGTGTCCGGAAAGAAAAAATCCTGGAGGCGGCGAAATGGTCACTGGATCGATATGCCAGCGGCGAAATCGGATGCGGGCGTGTCCCTCCGTTGTGGGATGGTCAGGCCGCTCATCGGATCGTGTCCATCTTACGTAAGTCGGAAGACCGGTGAAGCGCTTCCGTGATTCGGAGTGGACGATCGAAGGACGAGTGAACTAGGCCCAAAGGTGTTACGAAGGAGGAATTCTATGAGTACCGCTTCGCGTAAGGGGCAGACCATTCGACACACCAGCCAGTATCTCGCTGAGATTGGAGTCCCGAGGCTTCCGGCTCTCACGAGTCCATTCGATCCCGGGTACGATCCGGTGACACTCGAGAGCCATCTTGAGCAAAGCGCGCATTTGATTTCGTCGTTGAAGATCTCGATGGCTTGTTGGCAGGTTGCCAATGAACTGGCTACCAGAAAAAAGGTGGATGCGGCTCGAAGGTTGAATGTTCCGGTCTGTACAGGCGGAGGCCCGTTTGAAGTCGCGGTCTACTTCAAGAAACTGCCGGAATATTTGGATTTGTGCGCAGACATCGGTGTGACAGGGATCGAGGCGGGCATGGGTTTCATCGACAACGTACTGGAACCGAAAGATGTCGTTCGGATGGCGTCAGAGCGCGGGCTCACTGTGCAGTTCGAGATCGGTGAGAAACACGGAGGGACGTTTACATCGGACATTGTGAAGGATCTGATCGATCAAGGAAAGAGATGGCTCGATGCCGGAGCGGACAAGATTGTCGTTGAAGGCAGAGAAAGCGCGAAGGATGTAGGGCTTTTTGACGGAAACGGAAAACTGAACGCAACATTCGCCGAGCGGTTCGTCGAAGCGTACGGCATGGACCGCACTGTCTTCGAAGCACCGAACAAGCCAAGTCAATTTGCTCTTCTGAATCACTTCGGGCCGCTGGTCCATCTCAGCAATATTCGTTTGGAGGAGTTGCTTCGGGTGGAAATTTATCGTCGTGGATTGCACTCAGATGCGTTTCAACAGGAGATTTTGAGGCCAAAGGGTCCTGTGAAGTAGCCCAAGCATTCGGCAACACGAAGGGAGGAACCCGATATGAAAGGGACCGTTGTTATTGATGCGTTTCCGGAAAGCGCCGCGCGTTATCGCGACCGGTATGCGATCGTTGCGATCGATGTGATTCGGGCTACGACGACTGCCACAACAGCGATCAGTTTGGGTCGGAGAGTATTTCCCGCGCGAACGACCGACGAGGCGTCGGCCATTGCGGCGACACTGCCAGAACCTTTGCTGGCAGGTGAACTGGGCGGCAATATGCCGTTCGGGTTCGATCTGACAAACAGCCCGGCACAGATTTCCGAAAGAGACGACGTTCACCGCCCTATGGTGTTGATCTCATCATCCGGTACGCAACTGCTGCTCGGCGCCGTCGGGGCAGAGGCGGTATACGTCGCATGCTTTCGAAACGTGTCCGCCGTCGTTCGTCACTTGGTCAACAGACACGAAAAGATTGCGGTTCTGGGAGCGGGAACACGGGGGCAATTCCGGCGGGAAGACCAGATGGCATGTGCGTGGATCGCGGAGAAGCTCATGGCCTGCGGGTATTTTCCGGAAACCGAGGACACCAGCCGCTGCATCGGGCGGTGGAGCGGGAAGAGCCCGGACGAAGCCAGGAGAGGACGGAGCGCAGCGTATCTTCTGCAATCCGGTCAAGAGGAGGATCTGGAATTCGTACTTCGTCATATCGACGATCTTGCGACCGTTCCATCCTTGATCGACGGCGAACTGGTCAATGTGGCGAGTTCGAAGCATCCGGTACTGTCGTCATTGTAACGGGAACAGGACCGTGGAATGAGGGAACCCATGCCAGCCGCAATCCGATTTGAAGACACGTCGATGCCGGTCGTGGTGGCCAACTGCAAACTTGGCGGCTTGGCCATCATGCGCACGCTGGGAGCTCAGGGGGTGGCCCTGTACGGTGTGGACGCCGATCCCAACGCTCCGGCAATGTTATCCCGATACTGTAAAAAGCAGTTCCTTTTCGGGTATGACGACGGGCACCCGGAACAGTATTTGGATGGGTTGCTGCGGGTGGCGAAAGAAGTCGGAAGGACCTCGATCCTGATTCCTACATCGGACGAGACCGCTGTTTTTGTCGATGAATATGCGGAGGAGCTCAGCCGGTCGTTTGTGTTTCCTCAAAATCCACCGGAGTTGATGCGGCAATTGATCAGCAAGAAGGGAATGTACGATCTGGTCGCACGACATGATGTTCCTACGCCGTTTACCCTCTTTCCTGAGACGTTGGAAGATGTGGAAGCTTCTCTGGACAAGGTCCAGTTCCCTCTTATGCTGAAGGGCATCTACGGGAATCGATTGCAGGCGCGGAACAAGAGGAAGATGGTCGTCGTGCATTCGCAGGATGAGCTGATACGAGAGTACAAGGAGATGGAAGAACCAGGATTTCCGAATCTGATGCTTCAAGAGTACATTCCGGGTGGAGACGACCAGATCTTCATTTTCAACGGATATTTCAATCGGGAGGCGGATTGCCTGGCCGGTTTTACCGGATACAAGCTTCGTCAGTATCCCGTCCATGTCGGGTGCGCCTCGCTAGGGGAATGCCGGCGGAACGATACGGTTGCGAAGATCACGGTCCAATTTATGAAGGCAATCAAGTATCGCGGGATATTGGATATCGGCTATCGGTTTGACCCCCGTGACGGACAGTATAAGGTGCTCGATATCAATCCGCGGGTCGGGCAGGCGTTTCGCCTCTTTACGTCTGAAAACGATATGGATGTCGTGAAAGCGCTCTATCTCGACCTCACCGGGCGTAAGCAGCCGCTGATGATTGCGAGGGAGGGCCGCCGATGGCTCATCGAGGATTTCGATTTGATTTCCTCCCTTCATTACTCTCAAGAGGGGACGTTATCCTTCCGGCAATGGCTGTGTTCGTTCAGAGGCGTTCAGGAAGGGGCGTGGTTCAGTTGGCGTGATCCCTATCCGTTTCTGACCATGGTGAGGGCCCTCATAAGGAGGTTGCGCACATGGGCGTTCAAATGATCGGGTTGTGGTCGATTGTCGGGACGTAGTCGTCTGAGGAAAGCACGTGCACAGTGTTGACGTCCATGCATCAGAATCGCGTCCCTACATGCCCCAACTTGACGGAATTCGCGCGATCGCGGTGTTGATGGTTTTTGTCAGTCACTGGATACCGTGGGCATATCAGGGCGGTTTCCCCTGGAACAATTTCGGGGTCGATCTGTTTTTTGTGTTGAGCGGGTTTCTGATTACCGACATCCTTCTACAGGGCCGCCGGTATCTCGATGCAGGACAAAGTCTGTTTCATACGGTGCGACAGTTCTACGTGCGTCGGGTGCTTCGAATTTTCCCGCTGTATTATGCGGTTCTTATCATTTATGCCCTCAGTGCATCCGCGGCGGTCGACCCCCTGACGCCGTGGCTGTGGACATATACGGTTAACCTGTTCCGGGTACTGGTTGACAGCAATTGGGAAGGGCCTATTTCTCACCTCTGGTCGTTGTCCGTTGAAGAGCAGTTCTATCTGGTCTGGCCGTGGATTATTCTTCTCACGCCTCGGCGCTTTCTCGTGGCTGTGTTGCTGCTTTCGGTCGCGGTCGGGCCGACGACAAAGATGCTCTTGGCGATGTACGATGTGCCGGAACGGGCGATTCGTTTCTTTACGCTATCGCGATTGGATACGCTCGCTTTAGGCGGATTGTTGGCGTATGCGATGAATCTGAACGGGCTGAGCGCGACCGCGAAAGGCCGTGTTGCAGCGTGGCTGCTGTGGGCAGGTCTGCCGGTGTTTTGTGTCGTAGTAGGGCTTCGAGCAGCCGGCATCGGATCAACCAAATGGATGATTCTAGAGTTGTCGTCCGAGACGCTTCTGTGCGGATGGCTGGTGCTCCAGGCCGCTCAGGGATTTGAAGGGCCGGCCGGACGTATGCTTGCGTCGGCTCCTTTGGTCTATCTCGGCCGGATCAGTTATGGATTGTACCTGCTCCACAAACCTATTCCGTCTGTGCTTCGAGCCTGCGGAGTTGATACGAATGCGATTCCGGTAGGGATCGGATTTTTTCTATACACGGGCCTCGCGATCCTGGTCGCCTCGCTGTCATGGTATCTGTTCGAAGGTCCCATCAATTCGCTGAAAAGCCGCTTCCCGTATCGAATCGGCGGATCCATTCGGGCCTCAGGACCGGCCCTGGTTGCCGGAACGAAAGAGTAAACCGATGCATGACATCGAACTTCGAACCAATGTTTGGTACAACGACCGGTCGATACGGCTGACTTTTCCGGACTCATGGGACGTCGTGACCTATTGGCCGGATACTCCTTCTCCTTTGACGGACGAGGAAATCGCCGGCCAGATCCGCTATCCGATCGGACAGCCGCCGTTGAGGGAATTGGCAAAAGGGAAGAAGCGTCCGGTCATCGTGGTGGATGATTTGGCGAGGCCGACGCCGATTTACAGGATTTTGCCGTTTCTGCTCAACGAGTTCGAGATTGCCGGTCTCCAACCGCGCGACATTCGAATACTCGTGGCGACAGGAACTCACGGCCACCAGGATGCGGCGGCGTTAGCCAACAAAATCGGCCCGTCATCTTATGAACGGTGCCGCGTGATTGTCCACAATGACCTGCAGGGATCCAAGTTCGTCGGGAAGACTTCCTTCGGGACGCCGGTCTATGTCGATCCTGAATTGAGCAAAGCCGATCTGATCATCGGAGTCGGCGGGGTCTATCCCCAACACACGACAGGATTCGGCGGCGGGGGAAAATTGATATTGGGAGTCCTGGGCCGCAAGTCGATTCGAACACTGCATTTCAGGCACAAAGGCGTCGGAGGGACCTACAATATCGAAAATGATTTTCGGCGGGATGTGACGGAAATTGCGCGCATGGTCGGGCTGAACACGTTGTATACCCTCCACATCAATGACCGGATGGACGTCGTACAGCTTTTTGCGGGAGATCATTTCGCGTATTACCCGCAAGCCGCGGCATTTTCCAAGAAACGCTACACGGCTCCGTTGCCAGAAGATGCGGATGTCGTCATCGTCAATTCGTATCCGTCCGATGTGTCGTATACGTTCGTCAGAAAGGCGATGAAGCCGATCCGATGCGCGCCGACCGGAGCCATGAAAATTGTGATCGGCTCGATGCACGAAGGCCTGGGCCATCATGGGCTTTTTCAGCAGGGGCTTAGCGACCGGATACGGGAGTACAGGGAGCTGTATAATCGGGTGTCCGTGATGGAACCGCGAGTGATCCTCCAGAAGATCATCAAGAATCTCTTTCATCGCAAATCGAGTCAGGTTCGGCCAAGCCAGGGCGGATCAGGCGCTTCGACGGCGGAGCCGATTTGGTTGTATCGACCGGACGGGGGAGGGGCGTCGATACCGGACCTCGACGGGGTCAGACTTCTTGACTCATGGGAAGCCGTTCTCGAGGGAATCCGGAACCGGTATCCGCAAGGACGTGCCGTGAAAATTCGAATCTACCCATGCGGCTCGTTGCAATGTCTGGACGCTCCTCTTGATCAGAATCACGAAGAAGGCGATTAAGAGAAATTTGTGGAACGGCGTTGGCTCAAAATAGAACGGCTGATCGCTCGGATCAGGAAGATATGGGAGGAGAAGTGGAATTCTTCCGGACAGACGTATGTTCACCATCGTGTGTCGGAGTATCGCCGTATGTGGGAGAGTGTAGCCGCAGAAGTCGGGGCACGGTTCGTCTCCTTGTCCGATGAAGTGTGGGAACTGCAACTCGACGGAAAAACAACGAGGATCATTAACGACAAGCTCGAATTCGACAACCCGGTTACGCTTGATATCGCCGGAATGAAGCCGTTGGTGTACCGCTTGTTCGGCAACGCCGGCCTCACGGTGCCGGAGCATCGGACGTTTCGACTGGAAGGGTGGAGCCAGGCTGCGGAATTTTTGAAGCGCCATCCGAAAGGCTGTGTCGTCAAGCCCGCGAACGGGACTTCGTCGGGGCAGGGTGTCACAACACATATTCTTACGGTACGTGAGCTCCGGGCGGCGTCTGTTCTGGCGTCACTCTATTGCGCCGACCTCTTGATTGAGCCCATGATTCCCGGAGAGTGTTACCGCTTGCTGGTTTTGGACGGGGAAATGATTCATGCAGTGTGCAGGCGGGGGCCAAGGTTGATCGGGGACGGAGTTTCGACGGTGGCAGGTTTGATCAAGACCGAAAACGAACGCCGGAAAGGTCGGGGCGAACACGATTTGGACGTTGATCGGGATTGTCTCTTTACACTCGATTATCAGGGGCTCACCCCGGACTCTGTGCCGCTTCCTGGCCGGGCCGTTCTCATCAAGAGCGTGGACGATCCCCGGAGGAAATGGGTGGAGGTTCGGACCGTCTATAACGAGGTCGTGACTCATGCCATCGGCAGTGAACTGAAACGCGATGCCGAGTCGGCGGCGAAAATTCTCGGGTCCAGACTCGTAGGGGTAGACTTCATTACGGTGGATCCGACAGTTTCGCTCGAAAAAAGCGGTGGTGTGATCAATGAGGTCAACACCACGCCGGGGCTGCATCATCACTATGATTCGAGCCGGGAAAGATTTCCTGAACCGGCTCCGCAGATTATCCGATCACTGTTCGATCATCGGTAGTGCGTCATGAAGAAGCTTTTAGTCATTTCCTATCATTTCCCCCCCAGTACGGAAGTCGGAGGACTAAGGGCCGCCAATTTTGTCCGGCACCTTCCGGAATTCGGGTGGGCACCGCATGTGCTGACTCTACGGGATGATTATCTTGAGCGAACCGACCATGGAAAGCTGCGGTGTGCCGATGAGGTTAAGATTTCGAAGGCCGGACGGATGCCCACGCTGTCTCCCCTGTATATCAAGGCCAAAAGACTCTTGAAACGTTCGTCTGGGGAATCCGACAAGAGGCCAGGTCAAGCGGGAAAACAGCCGGGGCGAGGACAGAGCGGCGAGACGTTTCCGGAGAAACTGCGGCGGTATGTGTTGTCGTTCTGGTCGCTTCCGGACGAACAGCGCAGCTGGGTCTTACCCGCGTTGATTCAAGCAGTCTCTATCGTAAGAAAAGAGAAGATCGATTGCATTCTGACCTCCAGTCCGCCGTATTCCGTTCATCTCGTAGGCTGGTTGACGAAGTTGCTCACGGGCGTACGATGGATAGCCGACTTCAGGGATCCCTGGATGACCGGGGGCCGCAAGGCTCTCTATGCCACGTGCGATGCGTCGCTCAAGATTGAGCGATGGTTGGAAAAGCGCGTCGTCAAAAAAGCGGACCTGGTGGTGGCCAATACGAGTAAATTACACGAAGAGTTTGGAAAAGCGTATGGCTTCCATATGCCGCATTCCCATTTCGTGTGCGTCACGAACGGGTTTGACGAGGAATTCTTCTCGGCATTCGAGTCGGTCCGGAAGGAATCCATCTTTACAATGACCTACACGGGGACGCTGTATTTCGGGCGAACTCCAGAGCCTGTCTTTCAAGCCGTTCATGAGTTGATCGGAGAAGGCCATATCGATGCCCGTGCCATACGCATTCGCCTTGTCGGGCACTGCCGGCACATCAATGGTCGTCCGACCGAGAGCGTCGTAGGGCAATATGCTCTCGATGGCGTGGTGGAGGTGGTTGAGCCGGTTGACTATCGGCGGGCTATCGAAATGATCAAGGCGAGTCAGTTAGCGCTCCTGTTGGCGCCGAGCCAGCCGTATCAGATTCCGGCAAAGGCCTACGATTATATCGGCGCCGGGACGGATATATTGGCGTTGGCGGAGGAAGGAGCGACGAGTGATTTGATCCGCTCGACCGGTACCGGGGCGACCTTCGGGCAGACGGATATAGCAGGGCTTAAGGAGTTTATTCTGCAATCGATGGCCAGGCAGCACAATCCACGCTCGGAGGAGACGACGCGAGCCGTTGCCATGTACGAAATACGGGCAATCGTCCGTAAGCTGGCGTTGCATCTCGATGGTATCCCGAACACCGGAAAGCCCGCAGAGTTGATGTCCACAACGAAGGCTGGTTGATGAGTTCAATGGTGAAAACTTTCCGGATCGATGCATGTCCATCGGGCATGAAAATGACCGGAGCGTATTCGTGCATGAGACGACATTCTTGAAGAACCTGACGCTGACAGCAGCCGGCTCAAGCGATGAAGCGTGGATGAGATGCGTCCATGATTTCGGCGGCAACATTTATCACAGTCCGGAGTGGGCCGAAATCGGCCGGACTGCCTGGTCCTCGCCGCTGTTCTTTCGATGCATGGACGATGAGGGGCGGTGCATGGGAATCGCGCTGGGCATTGAAACCAGGTCGCCGAAGCCATTGGTGGGACGCTTTCTCAAGCGCCTTGATTTTGAGACTGTTCCGGCAGTGGAGGGCCATGACGTTGAGTTGGCGCATACGATGGTCGGAAAGCTTGCTGAGTTTGCCCGTACAGGCGGCTATCGAGATCTTTCGCTTCAGTCGTATTGTGCAAATGTCTCCATTCCCGATCTCGATCGTTTGGGTTTGACCGAGATTCCAAGGATTGAGTTTCATATTGATCTTTCCGGGACAGATGAGGAACGCTGGAAACTGCTTTCGTCGCATCATCAGAGGAAAATCAAGAAGGCCAGAAAATACGGGCTTGTCCTCGAAGAGGCCTCTACTGTGGAGGACATGCAGGAGTTACGGCAGCTTCAGATGGGCTCCCGAGACAGGAGGGCGCAACGCGGGGAGCATTTCGGACTTCAAGACGAGCAATATTATGAGCATCTGGGAAGACAGTATTTCGGGAACGGCCTCGGCCGGTTGTTTTTCATACGTTTCGAGGGTAGACGCATATCCGCTGCCTTCGTGTCGAGTTATGCCGGTCGCGCATTGTATGTCCTGGGCGGAAGCGAGCCAAAGGGATTCGAATTGGATGCGCCGGCCATTCTTTTCTGGGAGCTGTTCGATCTGTATCGCCGGTTTGGTTGCCGAGAGTTCAACCTTGGGGGTGTCCCGGCTTCGGCCATCGAACCGGACTCGCAAGCGCACGGCCTCTATCGATTCAAGGCGGGGTTCGGAGCGAAGCAGATGCTCTGTTTTAGCGGAGTTGCCGAAGACCTGCATTCCGGCGTCATGCCCATCTTAAGAGCGGCAAAGAAGGCGATCGGGCTATAGGCATAGCATGTGCCGTGTGTCACAGCGCCTGTCAGAATCGGGAAAAATCGAACAGGAGTGAATGGCGTGAAACAGCTGCAAGGTGCGCTTGAGCGAATCAAACACTATTCATCGCTCTGTGATTATGAGGTGCTGAGGCTGTATGTTTCAGGTCGCAACCGGAGCGGTTACGATTCCGCCCGCCACATTGAGGCTGCTGTTCAGTGGATCTGTTGCGCGCAAGATGCGTTCGAAGGGGGAGGGGTCGCACGAAGTTACTCGTTTGCGTACAACCCGTACTTTCGAAGAAAAGGGTGGATTCATCCTTATCCCGAGACCACCGGATACATCATTCCGACGTTGTTCGACTATGCACAACGAACAGGCAAGAGCGAAGCGGCCGATCGGGCTCTTCGAATGGCGGACTGGGAAAGCCGTGTTCAGTTGGAGACCGGGGCGGTTCAGGGAGGCACGATCGATCAGCCCGCGACCCCGGCCGTGTTCAATACCGGGCAAGTCATTTTCGGATGGGTTCGTGCGTTCCGGGAAACCGGACGGCCGCACTATCTGGATAGCGCCGTCAGAGCCGGGCGGTTTCTCTTGAAGCAACAGGATGAGGATGGAGCGTGGAGAAAGGCGTTATCCGATTATGCGAGTTCCCGGATGTCGTTTTATACCTACAACACCAGGACGGCATGGGCGCTCTTGGAACTCGCGCGCGCGGTCGACAATCGTGAATTTCAGGAGGCGGCGGTCAAGAATATCGAGTTTGCGCTTAAACAACAGAACCCAAACGGGTGGTTCAGCTCGAGTTGCCTGACCGACCCTACGCAGCCGTTGCTGCACACGATCGCCTATAGTATACGAGGCGTTCTAGAGATCGGCGCTCTTCTCAAGGAGGCACGATATCTCGACAAGGCCAGGTCGGCGGCCGATGCATTGCTTGCCCGGCAAGCGCCGGATGGCAGTCTCGCGGGTCGTTTCGACAAGGAGTGGCGGCCTACGGTGTCGTGGCGGTGTTTGACCGGCGAGGCGCAGATCTCCGGTATCTGGGGCCGACTGTATCAAATAACCGGAGACCCGCGGTACCTGGCTGGTATGGAAAAGACCAACGATGCTCTCAAGCGAGTACAGATCTTACACACCGGCCAACCGGGCCTCTATGGCGGCATTGCCGGCTCATTTCCGTTTCATGGCCCATATGGCCGGTTCGAAATACTCAACTGGGCGGTGAAGTTTTTTCTGGACGCGCTGATGTTGGAACAATCGCTTCGTGAAAGCCGCGCACATGCAGCCTGAATCGACTTCATTTCGAGGGCGGGTGCTGAGGGGATTCATGTGGCTCGGCACGGGCAGTTTCGTCGGTCAGGTCGTGTCCTGGGTATCGACCATTTTCGTAATCAGACTGTTGACTCCGTCCGACTATGGTTTGATGGCGATGACGGCCAGTGTGACGGCTGTGCTTCTCATGCTGGGAGAGTTCGGTGTCGGGGCCGCTCTCATCCAATCCAAGGATCTGAAGGAGCGGGAGATCCGGCAGATCTTTGCATGGGTATTGATGACCGGTTGGGGCGGGGCTGCAGTCTGTTATTTCTCCGCCCCATGGATCGCTCAATTTTATCGTGAGCCGGATCTGATACTGATGATCAGGGCGCTTGCGGTGACCATGATTCTCGCGTCGTTCTATCTCGTGCCTCGCCTGTTGTTCATTCGGGAAATGAATTTCAAGGTGACCAGCCAGATCGATATTCTGTCTCATCTGGGAGCGACAGGAGTAACTCTGGTGCTCGCAGTCAAGGGGATGCATGTATGGTCGCTGGTGATCGGTCAGATATCGATGTATCTCATCAAAGCCGTTGCGTTCAATGTATTCCGCATCCGCTACGCGGCTTGGCTGATGCCCTTGCTTGATTTTCGAGGGTTATGGAATTTACTGCGGTTCGGGGTAACCGTAACCTGTGAGAAGTTATTGTACGCGATTTATAATGAATCCGATAACATCGTCGTCGGACGCGTGCTTGGCGACTCGGTTCTTGGAAGTTATGCCGTGAGCAAAACATTGGCGGTGATTCCGGAGAAAGTGATACCGGTAATCACCCAGGTATCGTTTGCCTCGTATTCCAGAATTCAAGATGACCTTGAACGTGTCAGGCGAAACGTGCTGCGGGCGACCCGCGTTATCGCCCTGGCAGGTTTTCCGCTCACGTTCGGCATGGCTGCAGTGGCGCCGATCGGGATTCCCTTCGCGCTCGGGGACAAGTGGGCGTCTGCTGTGATTCCGTTTCAGTTGCTGTGTCTCGTGTTACCGCTGCGCCTTGTACGGTCGGTTCTGCCGCCTCCCGTAGCCGCGCTCGGCTACCCCGGTGTGAATTTGGTCAACATGGGAATTACATCGGTGGTGATGGCTTCGGCATTCATCATCGGTGTGTCAAACGGAATCATCGGGGTCTGTATCGCGTGGCTGATCGCGTACCCGGCGGTGTTTGCTGTGACGACGTGGCGGTCTCTTCGGGTTCTCGGGTTACGGCCCTACGCGTACCTGGCGGAAATTCGTTTCCCGTTGATAGGCAGCGCGGTGATGTTGTCGTTTCTCTGGATACTCGGCAAGGTAGCGCTGCCGGTCGGGCCGGTGGTTTCTCTGACGTTTCAAGTCTTGGTCGGCATCTGTTTATACGTCAGTTTCATGTTCATGTTCAGAAATGAGCAATTGACTGAACTCAGGAACTTACTTCGGTCATGATCGACCCGGTCGCACAACCGGATACCGGCCACGTAGCCCACTTGCCCGGCGGAAGATCGATCCTCCCTTCCTCTTGTTGATATAAGCTGTTGTAAATCTGTGATAATGTTAACTTGGTCCGTGCAGGGCACGAAGGTAATTACCCCGCAAGGGAGGTATTTTACTAAAGCCGGATTGGGATGATAATTAACGAGCGGAAGGTCAGTAGTTTTCCCATGACAAAACAGAATGGTCATGGTGTCTGGAAGGAGGTCTGGGAAATGGAACAGAGTCACCCCTGCCAAGAGAAACTCATTATTTTCGACACGACTTTGCGGGATGGGGCGCAGACGCCCGGGATCGGATTGAATATCGGCGAGAAGGTCCGGATCGCCATGCAGCTGGAAAAGTTGGGTGTGGATATCATGGAAGTCGGTTTTCCCTCTTCGTCCAATGCGGAATTCGATGCTGTGGTGGAAATAGCGGCAAGGGTGAAGAAATCGGAGGTGGCCGTACTGACCCGCGCCAGAGAAGAAGATATCAGTCGAGCATGGGATGCGATCAAGCATGCAGCCAAGCCGAGGCTGCAGACCTTTGTTTCGTCATCGGATCTGCACATCAAGCATAAATTGAACATGACAAAGGACGAAGTGCTGGACATGGCTATCAGAGGCACCCGGTTTGCTAAGACTCTTACCGACAACGTCCAGTTTGGTTTTGAAGATGGATCGAGAACCGATCCTGATTTTCTTTGTGTGCTTTGCGAAGAGGTGATCAGGGCAGGAGCGACGACCGTCAATATTGCCGATACTGTGGGGTATGCGCTCCCGGAAGAGTTCGAAAGGCTCATACGATACGTGATGGACCACACGCCAAACATCCATCACGCCATTGTTAGTGTGCATTGTCACGATGATCTCGGTCTCGCAATGGCCAATACCTTGAGGGCCATCAATGCGGGAGCCCGCCAGGTTGATGTGACGATGAATGGAATCGGGGAACGGGCCGGGAATGCGCCGTTGGAAGAGTTGGTGGTCGCCTTGTATACCAGGTATCAGACGATCGGTTTGTCCACTAATGTCGAGCTGAATCAAATCTGTCCGTCAAGCCGCCTTGTCAGCATGATCACCGGAATCAATGTTCAGCCGAATAAGGCGGTCGTCGGCGCAAACGCATTCAGCCATGAGTCCGGCATTCATCAGGACGGAATTTTGAAGAATCCGCTGACATATCAGATCATTACACCGGAAAGTGTCGGGGCTGAAGGGTCCAAGGTGGTGCTTGGAAAGCAATCGGGAAAACATGGTCTGCAGGCTCGCCTGGTCGAGTTGGGGTGGAATCTGACGGAAGCAGAAGTGGGGAAGGTGTACGTAAAATTCAAGGATGTGGCCGATCGGAAGAGAGTCATTACGGATGAGGACCTGGAAGCGCTCATCACGGAATGCGTGCTTCATGCTGATGAATCATTCCAATACAAAAGATTGAAAACCGAGGAGAAGACCCCGGGACAGATGAACGTCGAAGTCGAACTTCTACTCCATGGTGCGACAGTGAAAGGGGTCGGAAGGGGAACAAGCCCTATCCGGGCCGTATTCGATGCGATCGAAGCAGTGACCGGATGTCAGCCGGAGATCATGAATCTGTCGGTGAACGCTCTGAGTAACGGACTGGATGCACAAGGCGAAGCAATCGTTCGACTGAAAGAGGCTGGAAAAGTAATATTGGGAAGAGGAATCGACTCAGACATCATAGTGGCCTGTGCGAAAGCGTATATCAACGGCTTGAATCGGATTGAGCACCTTAAGCAGTATCCTGTCCTCGGGACGGGCGAAAAATGGAATGTGAGACCGAAGGACTCCACCCCTGTCTCGGATGTGCCAGTGAGTGTGGAAAAATAGAACGGTCAACCCGGAGAGCCGAGCTCAATGAGATTCGATGTATTGCTCACAGGAGCAGAATCGCGACAAGGGATCGTTACGATCAGATCCCTGGCCATGCGCGGGATAAAAATGATGGTGGTCGGTGAGCAGGAGCAGAGCATCGGATTCTACTCTCGATATATTGCCGGACATTGTCAATCACCGTCTCCGATGCTGGAAAAGGAGAAGTACGTTGGGTTCTTGGTCGATGTCGCCAGAAAACACGACATTCCATATATTTTCCCCGTAACCGAAAGCAGTCTCGTCCCCCTGAACGAATTCCGCTCGGAGGTTGAAAAAGTATCGAAGCTGATAGCTCCGTCATCGTTGACCATTCTCAATGCATTGGATAAGAAACTCGCGTTGGCCACGGCGGAACAGGAAGGGGTGCCGATCTCACGCACCCTATATCCGACGTCCATCCAGGAGGCAGTCGCTTTTGCGGAAGAATGCGGATACCCGGTGATTCTCAAGCCACGCGGCAGGGCGAATGACAGCCGTATTGGCGGAACCTTTGATTTTAAGGTTCTGTACGCCCATAACCGCTCTCAGCTGGAAGATTGCCTGTCTCGGTGCAAGTCCGGGTCCTATCCCATGATGCAGGATTTTTCGTTCGGATGTCATACGCAGTTTAATTGCTTCATGGAGCGGGATAGAACCCATTCGTTCTTTCAAGATGAGGCCATTCGGGTTTTGCCGCTCACAGGTGGAGTTGGTGCGGTGATGAGGAGTCGCACAGTTATTCCTGAGCTTGCAGAGTATACCCAGAGAATTTTCAAGGCCATGAAGTGGGAGGGCTGCGGCCAGGCGCAGTTTAAGGGGCCTGGGAAAGACGGAAAGTACAAGTTTATCGAGGTATCCGTGAGGCTTCCGGCTTCGGTGGGAAGTGCGGTCTATTCCGGAGTGGATACCCCGTGGATGCAGTACTGCTACTTTACCGGCAGGCCGGTGACGCCTGCGCACAACTATAGGGTCGGACAGCGTACGCGATGGTTACGGGGTGATACGTTGACGGTCGTTCAATATTTGCTCGGTGAGACGCCTGAGCCGGTCGATCCCCTGCCGTCCAAGCTACGCGTCGTTGCCTCGTGGTTCGCAGATTGTTTTAGGCCGAGTCTTAAGCATTACGTCGAATCGTTCCAAGATCCACTCCCGGGCGTATATGAATTTATTCATTCCCTCGGCGACGTTGCCAAGGCCATAAAGGGAAGAGTCAGACGAATAGTGGGGCGATAGGCGCCCCTCAGCGAAAACATTGACACAAGGCGAGACGCAGAGATGAGCATGCAGGGAAGTCTGTCGGATGTGCCCACCTATAGTGCCAAAACCGCAGCCAAGACCTTTATGGGATGGGCGATGCTGCAGTCTGGTTTCCGCCGGCAGAAGTATGCAGACAAGGGCATCGTGGTCGCATTTCACCGGGTAAACGATTCGGGTGATTCGAGCGGATTGACGGTATCGCCGGAGCTGTTCGAGAGGTTTTGCCGGTTCTTCGCTCGATATTTCGAAGTCGTGCCGCTGTCCAAGTTCGTTGAGCGTCTTGAAAGAAAACAGTCTGTGGGGGGAGTGCTCGCAATCACGTTTGACGACGGGTACCGGGATAACTACGAAGTCGCCGCTCCGATCTTGCAACAGTTGGGTCTGCCCGCGACATTTTTTGTAACGACGGGGTTCATAGAGACGGAAACGGTTCCGTTTTGGGATAAAGAAGCGGGTGTCGCGTTTCCTTGGATGGATTGGGAGCAGGTGGCGTCGCTGCATAGGCAAGGTTTTGAGATCGGCGCGCACACGCGGCATCATGTCGATTTGGGAGTCATTGCGGGTGATGCGGCTCGCCGGGAAATTCACGGTTCACGGTCCGACCTTGAGTCGAAATTGGGAACGACGGTCGATCTATTTGCCTACCCTTTCGGGAGGGCCGATCAATTGACAGCGCAAAATCGGGTCACAGTGGCGGAAGGAGGATTTCGTTGTTGCTGCTCTTGTTTCGGGGGAATGAATACACGAGCCACTGATCCGTTTGCTCTCCAACGAGTCGCTATTTCAAACTGGTTTGAGTCTCCTTTTCAGTTTGCATTTGAACTTGCGAGCAACCGGCTCTAACGCCGATTACTACGGAATGACGGGATCACCCATGGTTGTGTCGCTCCGGCCGAGCAAAGACAGTGAGGATGCGCGGCTCTGGGATCGATACGTTCTCGATCATCCGATCGGGACCGGATACCATCTTACTGCCTGGGCAACAGTGGTTGAGAGGGTGTTTGGGCATCAGACTCTGTATTTGATGGAGCGTGATGTTGACGGCAGGGTCAGGGGCGTCTTGCCGCTGGTGTTGTTGTCGAGTCGGTTGTTCGGAAGGTTTTTGGTGTCGCTCCCATATGTCAACTACGGCGGCGTTCTTGCGGACGATCAGGAAACTCAAGATGTCCTTTTGAATGCTGCGATCGAAAAAGCGACGGCCCTGGGCGCCGAGCACATGGAGCTTCGGCATTGCGGAGGCTTTCCTCTGGGCTGGCCTGCCAAGGATCATAAGGTGTCCATGCGCTTGGCCTTGCCTTCGAACCACGAAGATCTGCTCAAGTCATTTCCGCCGAAACTCCGCAGTCAGCTCCGCAGGGGAGAGAAGGAAGGAATGACGGTGCAGATAGGCGGCGTCGAATTGGTGGACCAGTTTTACACGGTGTTTTCCCTGAACATGCGGGACCTGGGCACTCCGGTCTATGGGAAGCGATTCTTCTCCGAGATCGCTGAAACATTCCCGAAGGACAGTAAAATCTTCATCGTCCGTTACCAAGGAAGTCCGGTGGCGTCGGGGCTGGTCTATGGGTTCCGGCAGATGCTCGAAGTTCCGTGGGCTGCGTCCGACAGACGCTATGCGCGATTCGCGCCGAATATGCTTCTGTACGGGGCCATGTTGAAGTATGCATGTGAACAGGGGTACCGATGGTTTGATTTCGGCCGTTCCTCGAAGGGCAGCGGTACCTACCGGTTCAAAGAACAATGGGGTGCGAGGCCCGTCCAGTTGCAGTGGTATTACTGGCTGCGTAATGGCCGGACGCTTCCGGAGTTGAACCCCCAGAATCCGAAGTACAGGATGGCTATCGGGTTGTGGAAGCGATGTCCGGTATTCCTGACGACGCGGATAGGCCCCTATCTGTCGAAGTACTTACCGTGAAAATCCAGCGACACTTAGCCCCCACAGCCGCTCCTCTCTCTGCCGCCGATGTGATGAGGGGACTACTGGGACTTATGCATCCGGGTCGCGCTCGATCCAGAGTGGAGTCGGAGCTTCGGACGTATTTCGGCGTTCGGCATGTGTTTCTCTTTTCCTCCGGGAAAGCCGCTCTTGCGTCGATCCTTGCCGGTTTGAAGGCAGGCTCTTCCAGGCGCCAGGTCATCGTTCCCGCCTATACCTGTTACTCGGTTCCGTCCGCAGTTCATAAGGCCGGACTCGACGTGATGCTATGCGACGTCGATGCCCATACATTTGATTACAACATGTCGGACCTCCGGGCGACCGTCAATGCTCACACATTGGCGGTTATCGCGCCGCACCCGCTCGGACATCCGGCCGACATCACTGGAATCATGGAGATCGCAAAGTCTGCCGGCGCCGTTGTCATCGAGGATGCGGCGCAGGCCATGGGCGGACGGCATAACGGACGGCTGCTGGGGACTCAAGGCGATGCCGGTATTTTCAGCCTGGGGCGAGGGAAAAACGTCTCCGTTGGATCCGGGGGTATTGCGGTCACGAACTCCGACGAGGTGGCCGAGGCGTTGGAGAGGGTGTATCAAAAACTGTCGGTTGAGTCTGTCTTCAAGTCGATTGCGAATGCAATGACGGTAACAGCCACCAAAATGCTTCTTCATCCGCTGATGTATTGGTTGCCGGCCGGATTGCCTTTCCTGGGTCTGGGGGAGACGAAATATGACCCTGATTTTCAGATCAATTCCATGGATGGGCTGCGCGCCGGGCTGTTGGCCTCCTGGAGGAAGAGACTGGACGAGTCGAATGCATGCCGGATGGAGACGAAACATCTGTACGAGAGCGAGCTGTCGCAGCAGGTTGAGATGCCGATAGCCGGACAATCCTCTCCCTCCGCCTATCTTCGGCTGCCGGTGCTGATGCGTTCCGGTCAGTTGAAAACAGACCTCTGCCGTTTGTCAGCTGAGCAGGGGTTGGGCATCAGCGCGATGTATCCTGAACCGGTCTCTCAGATTCCGGCACTCCAAGGCGAAATCCATCTGAAGGAATTCGCTGGAGCGAAAATTCTTGCGGCGCGGCTGGTGACCTTGCCTCTCCATCGATATGTGACGAAAGCCGATGCCGGTCGAATTGCCCGTGTGGTCAATCGGTTCGCTGATCGGGACTCCCTGTCGCCTGCGCGTGAGGCGATACCGGTGGGTTTGAAGTGATATCGCCCGGGTGAGCTGATGATGATTGAAATCGTATTCTGGGCTTCGTTGGCGCTGGCTGTCTATGCGTATGTCGGGTATCCGGTGATGTTGCGTGTCCTCACGCTGTTTAGGGCAAGAGATGTACTCAAAGGAGAGATCACACCCTCCGTTACATTTATTGTAGCGGCCTACAACGAGGAAAAGCGCATTGCGGCCAAACTGGAAAACACCCTCCAATTGTCCTACCCGAACAGATTGATCGAAATCGTCGTTGCGTCAGACTGCTCGACGGATGGGACGGATCACATAGTGAGGGCTTTTGAGTCGAGAGGCGTCAAATTGGTCCGGGCGCCAAAACGGAGGGGTAAAGAAGCGGCGCAAAAGCTCGCCGTCCAGATGGCGGAAGGAGAGATACTGGTCTTTTCCGATGTGGCGACCAGGTTGCCTGAACATGCTGTTCGCAATATTGTTCGGAATTTCAACGACCCTGCGGTCGGATGTGTCAGCAGCGTGGACCGGTTTGTCGATAAGGACGGCAAAATCAGCGGCGAGGGCGCCTACGTCAAGTATGAAATGTGGTTGCGATCGCTCGAGGCTCGGGTCAATTCCCTCGTCGGCCTGAGCGGATCATTTTTCGCCGCAAGAAGTACGGTATGTAAGCAGGCATGGTCGGAGGATCTGCAAAGCGATTTCAATACCGTGCTGAATAGTATGAAAATGGGGTTGAGAGGCGTCTCGGACAATGACAGTGTGGGGTATTATGAAAATATTGCGGATGAGAGAAAAGAATTCAACCGCAAAGTACGCACGGTTTTGCGCGGCATCTCCGTATTCATGCGAAGCCTGGCGATGATCAATCCGTTGCGCTATCCCCTGTTTTCATGGCAGTTGATGAGCCATAAGCTCTGCCGTTGGCTCGTTCCCTTCGCCATGCTGGGTGTGCTGGTCAGTAGCGCGCTCTTGAGCGCAGCCTCGCCTCTCTACCGGGGGGCGCTCGCAGCGCAGCTCGCCTTTTATCTTCTTGCGATGACCGGGTTGCTGTTTCGTCCTTGGCTTCGATTCTCGATAATCAAGTTGCCGGCATTCTTCGTCCTGGTTAACGCATCTATTCTGCAGGCCTGGCTCCGGTATTTCGGGGGAGAACGGTTGGTCGCATGGGAACCTTCACGGCGATAACACAAGCAAAGCGTCTCATGCGCCGACTGGGCGCCGATATTTATGCGCATACTCCTTCGTTCTTGGAGGCATTGAGAGGGAAAGTCGTCATCTTGATGTATCATCGGGTCGTGGGCGAGGGCGAGTTATCACGGCAGTATATTCAGCCCGGTATGTATGTGACGACAGAAACATTCGAACGGCACGTCGCGTTTCTGCAAGAATACTTCGAGATCGTCTCGTTCGGTGAACTATTGGCCATGTGGGACGAACAGCGATGGGATCCGGACAAACGGTACTGCCTCATCACCTTTGACGACGGGTGGCTCGATAACTATACCTGCGCATTTCCTGTTTTAAAGCGGAGAGGGGCGCCGGCAACGGTCTTTCTGCCCACCGCCTTTATCGGCACCGAAAGATGGTTTTGGCCTGAAAAAGTCGCGTGGATTTGCCGGCACGTTCGGGAGGAAGCGCGTAGCCGTTCAGTTGAAAGCTCACATATGTGGTTGAAGAGGGATTCCCGGGCGACTGATCTGAATCGAGCCCTGATGCAAGACGACGTCGACGGGCTGATCGATCAGTGCAAGGGGTATGGTCCCGAACAACGCGAGGATCTGATATCGGGGTGGCTGAACGCGTTCAATCTTGAGTGTCCTGTGGAACGGCAGACGATCAACTGGGATGAGGCCAGGGAAATGTCGGATACTGGAATCTCATTCGGATCGCATTCCATCAGCCATGCGATCCTTACCGAGGTGGAATCGAATCAGGTTGTGGAAGAAGTGCGGGAGTCGCGGGCTGTATTGGCCCGGCAAGGAGTCAATGTCGTTCCGGTCTTTGCCTATCCGAACGGGAATTGGTCGCCGGACATTGCAAGGATAGTGGCCGATGCCGGCTATCAGGCTGCAGCCACTACAGAATTCGGATATGAGGGGCGCCTTCCCGATCGCCGTTTCGCCCTTCGGCGTATCAATATCCATGAGGCGATCAGCCACACAGAACCGCTGTTCGCGTTCCATATGGCAGGGTATAACAACATCATATGGCGATAATATCCCTAGGGCTGGACGGATCGAGCGCGGCTCCCGGTGCCGGTAAAGACGCTCCCGGCGTGATCGTCACCGACGGGGATGAGCGAGCCGCTCTTGCCGTGACGCGGTCTCTGGGCCGGCAGGGCATTCCGGTGTATGTCGGGGCAGAACAAGCGGCCAGCTTGGCGGGCGCGTCGAAATATTGCCGGAGGTCATTTGTTTATCCGTCCCCGTGGGCTTCTCCACAAGAGTTTACGGATTCCGTCATGGAACATGCCCATCACTTCGGCGTGTCATCGATCCTTCCCGTCACCGATCTGGCCGTCGAACTCCTTGGGAAGCAGCCGAATGCAGACGTTATTCCTCCGATGGATCAATATCATGCGCTTTCCGATAAATACCGGCTGACGCGTTGGGCGCAAGAAGCGGGAATCCCGATTCCGGCAACGCAGTATGTTCCTAACGGAGACATCAGCAGAGCGCTCGATGCGATCGATGAGTGGCCTGTTGTCGTGAAGCCCGGACGGTCCCTCTATGAACGGCAAGGAGTGTGGAAAAAGGCCGGCGTACGGTATGCGCATAGCGCGGAGGAACTGCGCCGGCTCTATGATGAGGTGGAGGAGTTACAGCATCCATCCCTGATCCAATCCAGAGTTATCGGCCGCGGGGAAGGCATATTCGGATTGTTCGTTCAGGGAAAAGCGCGCGCGTTGTTCGCCCATCGACGACTGCGCGAAAAACCGCCGTCCGGCGGTGTCAGCGTCTTGCGGGAAAGTATCCCGGTTTCTCGGCACATGGCCGACTACGCAGGGAAGATTGCAGAGTCGGTCGGGTGGCACGGGATCATGATGATTGAGTTCAAGGTCGATGCTCGATCGGATACGCCGTACCTGATGGAGGTGAACGGACGCTTTTGGGGGTCGCTCCAACTTGCGATCGATGCCGGCGTCGATTTTCCCTGGCTGCTCTATCGGCTGGCGGTGAGAGGGGAGGCGCCGGAGCTACAAGAGTATCAGGCGGGGATCACGTCACGTTGGTGGCTGGGAGATCTGGATCACCTTCTGTTGCGGCTGCGGAATACGGATCGGGCACTTGATCTGCCTCCAGGAAGTCCGTCGAAGGGGGAGACGCTCAGGCGTTTTCTTGGGAAGGGCGGTCGAACAGTCAAGAATGAGGTCATGCGTGTGTCTGATGTACGACCGGGATTCCAAGAGCTTGTCGTCTACGGCTACCGGGTCCTGTGTCGAGTCGGGCAAGGTGCGCGTTCATTTGTCGGAGAATCAAGAAGTGCGGTGAGCCAGGCAGTATGGAACGTGATCGTCAGGGCTGGGCTGCAGCGCCTATTGCTGAAAACGCGACTGCCGAGCCGCATCAGCCATGTTCTCGTGCTGTGCAAAGGAAACATTTGCAGGAGTCCGTTCGCGGCGTGTGTGTTAGGCAATGAGTCACGCGCACTGCAGGTTCAGCTCGATATATGTTCCGCCGGGCTGGAGACGACACCGGGAAAAGAGGCCTATCCGATGGCGAAACAGGTGTGTCGGCAGTACGGAATCGATTTGGACCAGCATCGGACCGTGTCCGTAACCGCCGAACTGGTTGAAAAGGCAGACGTGGTGCTTGTGATGGAACCGGCTCATACCCGCGATCTCCTTCATCGGTTTCCCCATGCACGCTCCAAAACCTTTCTTCTCGGCCGCTTTTCGGCTGTGCCGGTCATGGAAATTGAAGATCCCTACGGGGGAAACGCACAGGAGTTTACCCGTTGCTATGGGATCATCGAGGACGCGTGCAAGGGGTTTCTCCGTCATGTGAGGCAGATGAGTCCCGCCACTTCGCCTGGAGTACTGACCGGTTTGCAATAATCCAATCATCACCAGACGTTATCCCGGCACTGATGATATTCAATAGCACCAGTTTCTTTTTGTTTTTTCTGCTCGTGTATGTCGTGTATCGACTGCTGCATCGGCAGTACCTGTTTCAAAACCGGTTACTGTTGGGGGCGAGTTATGTCTTCTATGGATGGTGGGATTGGCGATTCCCTGTTCTTATGGGGTTCACCACACTCATTGACTATATCGCAACAGGGCAAATGCGGCGTTGTCCTGATCGGCGAGGACTATGGCTTGCCGTCAGTTTGCTCAATAATCTCGGTGTCCTGTTTGTCCTGAAGTATTTCGGGTTTTTTCAGGAGAATATTCTGGCGGCGTTGAGCGGGTTGGGGGTGGAAGGGACACCGCTGTTCATCAATGTGCTGCTTCCCGTCGGAATCTCCTTCTATACATTTCAACGGATGACCTTTGTCCTGGATGTGTATCGAGAAGAGAGTCATGCCGACGTGGGCTTTTTTGATTTTGCTCTGTTTGTCTCTTTTTTCCCGTTATTGTTGTCCGGGCCGATCGAGCGAGCCAAGCGATTGATCCCCCAGCTATGCCGGCCACGTGACATTACCGGGCGGCATATGGAAGAGGGCGCGTGGTTAGTGACATGGGGTCTGTTCAAAAAGGTATATGTCGCGGACAATCTTGCGGCGTTCGTCGATCCGGTGTTTGCGGATGGCTGGCACGGATCGGGCTCGGAGGCACTCGTGGCGGTGTATGCCTATGCATTTCAGATCTACTGTGATTTCTCCGGGTACTCCGATGTCGCCAGGGGAATCGCGAAGTTCATGGGTTTCGACGTCATGGTGAACTTCCAACTGCCGTATTTTGCCACCAATCCTTCCGAGTTCTGGAGAAGATGGCATGTGGCGTTGTCAACCTGGTTGCGGGATTATGTGTATATACCACTCGGCGGAAACCGTGGAGGGGTGTGGAGAACCAATGTCAACCTGATGATCACCATGATTCTAGTGGGTCTCTGGCATGGCGCTGCGTGGACGTTCGTGTTGTGGGGGCTGTATCACGGGGCATTGCTGGCCGTTCATCGGTACTGGAGCGGTGGCAGCGAGAAGGGGACGACAGCGACTTCCTGGATCGCGTCATTTGCAAAGGGTGTTGCCATGTTTCAGCTCGTGTGTGTCGGGTGGCTGCTGTTTCGTGCAACATCGGCTCATCAGGCGGCCGAGCGTTTGATGACAATCGTGTCGGATTTCGATCCGGTGGCGATCGGGGATCTGTTCGTGCGGTTGTCCGGATATCTGGCGATCCTGCTTTTCGTGCAGATCTATCAGTGGTTCAAGGGTGAGTTGCTCGTCCTTGAGCGAGCTCCGCTTGCAATGCGGGGAGTCGCGTACGGAGCCCTGGTCTACCTGATCGTTCTGCACGGCGGGACCTCCGACTCGTTCATTTATTTCCAATTCTGATATGCAAGCGCTCAACAGCCGTTTGGTGCGATGGGCAGTGTTTCTGGGGTGCTTTGTGATCACACTGGAGGCGGCGGCGCGCGTTGATCAATGGGTCAACTACGGAGCCCCCGTTCTCGGCATCTACACATACGATTCGGCATTGTTCACCACCGATGAATTCGGCATTCGCGGCAAAGCGCACGGCGCTTACGAAAAGTGGAAACTCAATGCGTTCGGTTTTCGCGGTCCGGAAGTTCAGTTGATCAAGGAGGGGCACCGGCTCCGTATCATGTGCCTCGGTGCATCAGAAACGTTCGGATTATATGAAAATGCCGGCAAGGAGTGGCCGAGACAGCTTGAGGATCATCTGCGCCGGGCTGGAAGGGACGCGGAGGTCATTAACGCTGCGTTAGCCGGAATGAGTTTGCCGCAGCGGATTCGTCATTTAGAGAACAGGCTGGTTCCTTTTGCACCGGACATAGCAGTATTTATGCTGGAATATGGCAGCTACGCCGGGGCTACCCCGGAGCGCATGCAGAGTCGTGCGAGAGAGGTCCGCGTGTTGCCAAAGGAATCAGAATTCGTGGGCGGATTGCTCTCTTTCCGAATAAGCGGTCGGCTGAAGGACGTCCTGGTGCCGAAATTGCCGGACGTTGCGCAGGAGTCGATTCAGCAGTGGGAGCGTGCGTTGAAGCTAGGATTGAAGCAGCGAGATCTGGGCGCGAAGTTTCGATCGCTGGCACACCTGACACCGCTGGAAGTCGCAACCTTCGAGCAAGACCTCGCTGCTCTTGCCGACAGAGCTTCTGCTGCCGGAATCAAACTTGTGGTGGTTGCTCCTGCAATGTGGTTCACTGAGCGCACGATGGGCACGACGTATCTTAGCTGGCCGTATATCGACGAATCATGGTGGAAGGAGGCGCGGGAATCTTTCTCGCGTCGTGCGGCTCAATTTGCAGAAGCGCGGGGGATTGCATTTGTCGACCTGTCGGCCGTAGTAGAGGGCCGTGAAGCTATTTATATGAAGGATATGCTGCACTTCAATGATTCGGGTGCTGAGCAGGCAGCTTACGCCATTGCAAAGGCCCTTCCCGATCGCAAGCCGGGGTTGGTAGTCACCCAAGGAGCTGCACGTGTCAAGTAGCGAGGTCAACCTTTCAAGGTCATCGGATGGATTCTCCGATAGTCATGCCACCACTCGGATCCAATACGGTGTCGGTTCCTTGCAAAGCGGAACTCGTATGGGATTTTTGGATGCATTGAAAGCTATAGGAATAGTGATGGTTGTTGCTGTGCATGTCCTGACGAGAATTCATTTGGAGGGTGCTACTCGTGACGTAGTTGGCTTTTTAGTGGGGGCGATCGCTGTCCCGCTGTTTTTTCTTGTTGATGGGTTTTTGTTTTCATGGAAATGGACTGAGTCTCCAGGGTTTGACTATCGTTCATATGTGAGAAAGAGTGCGGTACGGCTGTTGATCCCATGGATTGTGTTTACACTGTTTTATGTGGCACTCAGGGGCGTGCTGGAGTGGTGTGACCTGACCGAATCGAGGATTCTCCTGGGCAAGGATGCCGCCAGCTGGATGGCAGCGATTTACCTTTCCGAAGTTTCGCCGCACATGTATTTTCTCTTGTCCTTATTCTTTGTTCGCGTAGGGTCTTTCGGGCTGTATAGGATGTTGGGATGGCCTGGTTATGTGTGGGGTGCCGTGAGCCTTCTGTATATCGTTCTGTACCAGATCAGCCAGCCCAAAGATTGGTTTCTAGATGGTGCAGACCCTATCTTGCTTGCGTGTTGGGGAATGCAATTTTATTGTCTGGGCATTGTGTTGCAGAAAGCCCATACGTTCGTTCATTTGCATCTCGGAGGAATTCTGGTTCTTTGTGGTGGAGCCACGGTTGTCTTTCGATATTTGTCTCTGGAACACACGGGAATGGTGACCCAAGTGCTGTACCTGATTGCGATCTACGTGGCAGTATTTCTGGTCACGCTGCATACGACATGGTCTTTTGCATTGGGTAGCGAAACCATGGGGATTTATCTCCTGCATTCTCCCGTTTTGGTATGGATCGTTGCGGCAATCGTGTCCCGCATAGATCTATCGGGTGGGATAATTAGTTTCGTTGTAGCGACGTGTTTGACGGTGCTTGCCTCATGGTATTTGGCGATCATGCTGCATCGAAATAAGTTCGGTCGAATGATAATGGGAAAGCCTGAGACGGTGGCACAGTAATGCGGGTTTCGATGCCAAGAGAGGTGCCGCCCGAACAGAGCGGCCTTGCCCTGTCGGCAACACTGCCGCGGCGCCGGATCATCGCGATCACCGCTGTGCTGATGGTTGCGGTTCTGTCGGTTGTTCTGTTTGAAGGGCTCGCATATCTGTATCTGAGGTTCTACGAAGGATATGACGGCGTGCATCTCATGAACTATGAGTACGATGACTACAAAATCATCCGTCCGACGCCAAACTATGCAAACAGCAAAGGGATTTATCATAACGCGCAGGGATTCCGTGAGCGGCTGGATACGCCGCGCAAAAAAGAACCGGGCGTGATGCGGATATTTCTTATGGGCGGATCAACCGGGTATGGACTCGGTTCGTTGTCTGCATCAGGTCAAGGGAGATATCCCGTGATCACGAATGACGAGACCATCGATTATTACCTCGAAGAGTATCTGAGGAATAAATTCCCCGGCCAGCGTATCGAAGTTATCAATGCGGCGATCACGAGCCACTATAGCCACCATCATCTCATCTATTTGAACCAAACGATTCTGAAGTACGATCCGGACATGGTTCTGTTTCTGGACGGCTTTAACGACTATTACCCGTATGCGGAGAACTTCGATCAGTTCGCGGACTATGCCTACGCTGAACGGGCACATTTGTTCATGATGGAGCCTACGATAGAAGCATGGGCCAAGTATTCCGGATGGTGGCTGTTCAGAAAAAGCCACTTTATTCACCTTGTCGCAAAAACAGTGAGGCCTGTCGCGATGTATCTCTCGCGGTTGGGCGGAAAGGGCCGCGTCAGGATCGATGTCAACACAGCGCTGGTTCATCTTCAAGAAAATGCGAGAAGGAACTTCCTCAAAATGGTAGAACGTAATGGATTGATTCTTCGACATGAAGGTGTGACGGCCGTGTTTGCACTGCAGCCGGAAATCTCCTTCAAGCAATCAAAGAAGCTCTCGCCTCTTGAAGAGCAGATTTTCAAGGAAATGGAAACGGAATGGCAGGTAAATTTTGTGCAATTCAAGAATGAGGCGCGGCCGATCGTCGCGAGACTGGTGGAAGAGGCGGCAAAGACGACAGGAGCCTCGTTCGTCGACCTGACGGATATTTACGGAGGGGTCGAGGGAGATGTCTACACCGACTACTGCCACTTGACGCCCCTGGGAAATCGTAAACTCGCGGAGAGCCTTGCGGAAGCGATCGCCCCGCTTGTGTCGTTGCGTATGCGGTCTGTCACCGGCCAGTTGAAGGAATCATGATTTCGGTTCGGACTTTTCGTGTTCCGCGCCTGTCCGGAGTTTGGTGTTCGCTCGTGGAGGAGGCCGAGTGGAGCCGGGTTGATAAGGCTGAGGCAAACCTCGATGCATTCGGCTAAAGGAATCCTGCATCTTTCCAGCACGAGTGGTCCGGGAGGCGCAGAGATGATCGTGAAGCGCCTGGCGACCGGTCTGGATCCTAACCGATTTCGTTCGGTTGTATGTCTATTTAAGTCCGGATGGTTGGCAGAATCGTGTGAGCAGGCCGGTCTTCCGACATACGTCGTAAACATCAATGGGGCGTTCGATATACGATGGGCCACTGATTTTGCAAACCTCCTCAGGAAGGAAAGCGTTGCATTGATTCATGCCCATGAGTTTACGGCCAATGTGTATGGCACATTGATCGGGAAATTGGCAGGCATCCCGGTGCTGGCAACGGTTCATGGTAAGAACTACTATAGCGACCAGTTGAAACGGCGCATGGCTTATCGATTTGTCGCGCGAACGGCGAGGATGGTCGCCGTTTCCAATGACCTTAAGCGTTTCATGTGCGAGAAGGTCGGTATTCCGGATTATCGAGTTACAGTTATTTATAACGGAGTTGAAGAATGGTCTCGTCCTGACGCGCACCGGATCGCATCTGTCAGGTCGGAGCTGGCACTCTCAGACCGGGAACATGTCATTGGATCGGTCGGTTCGCTGTATCCTGTGAAGGGGCACATTCACTTGATACGGGCCATGCCTGCAATCGTCCGCGCGTACCCGAAAACGGTGGCACTGCTTGTCGGAAGAGGGGAATTGGAGGGCGACCTTAAAGCTGAAGCCTGCCGACTTGGAGTCGAGAAGCATGTCCGATTCCTTGGTTTTCGAGATGACATTCCACTTCTTTTGGGACTTATGGATGTCTTTGCGCTCCCTTCTCTTTCAGAGGGGTTGTCGATGGCTCTGCTGGAAGCAATGGGAGCGGGATTGCCGGTTGTCGCGAGCCGTGTCGGGGGAAACTCAGAATTGATCGAAGATGGGCGAGCCGGATTCCTGGTTCCCGCAGAAGACTCTGCAGCGCTTGCCGATCGAGTGGTGACGTTGTTTCAGCGGCGTGACGTGGCGCAAGCGTATGGCCAGTACGGACGCCGGTTGGTCGAGCAACGATTCTCCTCCAAGGGAATGGTGAGCTCGTATCAGGACTGCTACAGCGAAGCGCTCGGTATCGGAGGCAAACCACTGGATGGAGCATGATCTATCCGAATGACAGGCGGTTCGCCTTCACTATTCTTGACGATACGGACGACTCCACATTGGAGAATGTCAGACCGGTCTATGACTGTTTGAGACGACATGGTTTACGGACAACCAAAACAGTATGGGCAATGGACTGTCCGGAAGGAAGCCGTCTGTTTTTCGCCGCCGATACCTTGCAGCGAAAGGAGTATTTGAGTTTTGTGCATGAGCTGGCTCAGGACGGGTTTGAAATTGCTTTTCACGGCGCCACCATGGAGTCGAGTGTTCGATCACGGACTCTCCAGGCGTTGGGATTTATCAGGGAAGAATTCGGCGAATATCCAAAAATCTCCTGCAGCCACGCATTTAATCGGGAGAATTTATACTGGGGACGAGATCGCTTTCAAACCCGGTGGATAAGGGGAATTATCGGAGTCCTGATGAAACAGAGCGGGGATCACTATGCTGGCCATCGGCCGGAGTCTGAATTTTTCTGGGGAGATTTCAGCGCGGCGCACGTCCGCTATGTCCGCAACCTGACGTTTTCTTCTTTGAACATGCTGGATGTGAATCCTGAGATGCCCTACCGGCGAGCCGACACACCCTATGTCAATCGATGGTTTTCGACTGCCGACGCCCCAGACGTATCCGCCTTCGTCCGGCTGCTGACTTCGGAAAGGCTCGATGCATTGCAGCGGGCTGGTGGAGCCTGCATTCTTTCTACCCATTTGGGGAAGGGGTTTGTACGAAACGGCGTATTGGATCCACGGGTGGAGGACATTATCGGGCAGTTGGGTAAACGGCCGGGTTGGTATGTGCCGGCATCGGAACTTTTGGACCATCTCGCACAGGCCAGAGGAACAGAAGAGTGTTTGAGCGTATGGAAGGCTTGGAAACTGGAGATGCGGTATCTCTTCGACAAACTGCGAAGCTCCTGATCCCCGACTGGCGATGTCTGGGGATGGGGAATAGGCGGTGCCGATATATATGAGCGGACAGGCGAATGACGGGAGCAATGGAATGCAGACCCTTGCGGAGACCCTTGCGCTGCAGATCGAAGGGCAAAGTCTTGCTGCAGAGCTGCTGCTAGAGCAGACGTTTGAGCGGCTCATCGCCACATCGCCGAAGCTGGCAGCAGAAGCAGTCAGTGAGCATCATGCAAAGTTTTCCCGTCTTGGGAGGAGAAACGATTTGGTGCAGCTTCTCGGACAATCCCTGATCGAACGCAAACTATTCAGCGAGGCGGCAGAATTGATGCGGGTTGCCTTGCGGTTTGGATGGCGCACCGGAGGGACATTGCCGAGCCGTCTTGCCAAGGTGTTCTTGCAGGATGGGCAGGGGCACACAGCCAAAGCGATGCTCCAAGTGGCGTTGGCAGAGGACCCTCGTAATACTGCGGTACTGAAGGGACTCTACGAATGTGCACGCAAGCAGGCCGATCATGAGGAGGCCGGATCATGGCTGGCCCTGCTGGCAGAAACAGATCCTTCCTACAGCACCCTTTCCTTTGTGTTCAACGAGCGCCGGAACATGCCGACGACGGGACAGGATATCAGAATTGCGCTGCTCAGTTCCTATGTGCTTGATTGGCTTGTCCCGTATCTGGATGACGAATGCAGAAAAGCCGGCGTCTCGCCGCAGCACTATATGGCCCCGTTCAACCAGTACATGCAGGAGGCCCTGGACCCGGTCAGCGGCCTGTACCGGTTTCAGCCGGAGATCGTCTTTCTGGCGTTGTCGATCGAGGATGTATTTCCCGCGTTGACCGAGGGGCCGCAAGAAGAGGAGTTGAAGCAGGCTCATATCAGGATCGTCGAGCATGTGTCGGCCGTTGTTGAAGGAATCGAATCACGGTGCGGTGCGATGATCGTCGTACACGAATTCCTGCACTCATCGGGAAGCGGTTATGGAATCCTGGACAACAGAGTTACGGCGGGTGTCGCGCCTTGGATAGCCGCGTTGAATCTGGCATTGGCGCAGGAATTACAGAAACATACCCGGGCCTACCTTCTGCCGGCAGAATCCATTGTCGGGTGGGTTGGAAAAGAGCGCAGTCATAACCCGAAATTGTCCTATATGGCCGGTATGAGGCTCGCTGAACCGGCCTTGGCCGAGCTGGCAAAGTACTCGGTCCGCTATGTGAAAGCCCTGAAAGGGTTGACCCGGAAGTGCGTGGTGCTCGACTTGGATGGGACTCTCTGGGGGGGCATCGTCGGAGAAGTAGGCTCGGACGGTATCGCGCTCGGCCCCGCGGCGCCCGGCATTGCGTATCTTGAGTTTCAGCGCGCGTTGCTGGGGCTCGTCCGAAGGGGCGTGCTGTTGGCTGTCTGTTCAAAGAACAATCCCGAGGATGCGCTGCCGGTCATACGGCACCATCCGCACATGATCCTGAAGGAAGAGCATTTTGCCGCGATGCGTATCAATTGGCGGAACAAGGCCGAGAATATTCGTGAGATTGCGAAGGAGTTGAACATCGGGCTGGACTCCCTGGTGTTTATCGACGATAACCCCAATGAACGGGAGTTGGTGAAACAATTGCTTCCGGAGGTTCTGACCGTTGATCTCCCCCGCGATGCCTCGCTCTATCGAAGGACGATCGAAAGGCTGACCGACTTCGAAAGGTTGGCGCTTACGAAGGAAGATGAGATGCGGGCGGCCCAGTATCAGGCCCAGGCTAGACGGCAAGCATCGAAGAGCAGCGCGGCATCCGTTGAGGACTATCTCCGCTCTCTCGGCATCGAGATTACCGTCGGCCCGGCCTCGCAGGAGGCCTTGGCCCGGCTCGTTCAGCTGTTCAACAAGACCAATCAATTTAATCTGACGACCAAACGCTATCGGACGGAAGAAGTCGCCCGGTTTCTGGCATCACCGGAAAGTCGAGTCTATGATTTGTGCGTGAAGGATCGGTTCGGGGATCATGGCCTGGTCGGCACGGCCGTGGTATTGAAGGGGCTGCTATCCTGGCGTATCGACAGTTTTCTCATGAGTTGTCGGGTCATGGGGCTTGGCGTCGAGACTGCCTTTTTGGAGCGGATCTGCAGGGATGCGCTTCGCGAAGGTAGGGAGACGATCATCGGCGAATTTTCCCCGACGCCGAAAAATCATCCTGTCAGGGATTTTTATTCCCAGCATGGCTTTCGCCTTGATCTGGAACAGGATGGGCGCCAGGAATGGGTTCTGGAAGTCGCGCACTCGACGATCAGGAGGCCGGACTGGATCGCTGTCACAGGAGAAAGGATGAAGGATGAGCGTTGAAGTCATTGTGGGAAAAGTGTTCGATCTGGATCCAGGAGAGGTAACGGATGCGCTGGCTAAAGAAACGCTGGCCAAATGGGATTCAATGGGGCATCTGTCGTTGATTACCGGATTGGAAGATCATTACAAAGTATCCATCTCGATCGACGATGCCATGGACATGACGAGCGTCGGCAAGATCAAGTCAATCCTCAAGAGCTACGGAATCGCCCCCTAGCCGGTCGACCGAATGGTTCAATACCTATGACCACAAACCGGAGCGGTTCGGCCAGAGTGTGTCTGTACGACGCACATCTCGCTGAAACGTTCAAAGAGTTTTGCGGCACGGTATGGCCTGGATCATCGCAGAAGGGTGATCGAGAGCCTGACCTCCCCCTGTCGGACAGTGCGGGCGCCGGGCACGACGGTGGAAATGCTCCGACATTCTTGTTTCTCAAGGACGAGAAAGCGATCGGACACGTGGCGACGCTTCCGATCCGGTTGTCCGTGCAGGGACGGATTGTGCCCGCACATTGGATCGTGGGATTCATGGTTCTTCCTGAGTATCGGAACGGATTGGTCGGACCGTTATTGATCAAAGAGGTGAACCGTGTGTTGGATTGTGCCCTCTCGGTACATGTGGAAGACAGCGTTCTCCGGATTTTGACCGGATTGAAATGGGTCCATAAAGGAGTGCTGCCGCAGTATCTCTTCGTTCTCAACGCCGGTGAAGTGACGAACAATCTTATTCCATTGGTCAAGAAGCGGTTGGAAAGCAGCAGCCGAGGAGTATTCATCCGGGCGCTGGTAGACAACGGCATGGTCCGGCGGCTTGCCGCCGGGTGCCTGGGTTTGACACAGCGGCTTTGGAGTCTGTTTGCCTTGATCGGAAAGCCATTTGAAAGTCGCCAGGAAATAGTGGAAGAACATGGATTCGATGAGACGTATTCGGCTCTCTGGCAGTCTGTGTCGAGCCGGTTTCATGCCGCCATCGTTCGTGATCAGGAGGCGCTTCAACTCCGATACGGACATAAGATGGAAAGGTATCGACTGCTTGCGTACCGCCGTCAGGGGAAATTGCTCGGATATTGTATTCTTCGGATCAAGCAGTTTTCGAAGGATCTTCGTATGAACGACATGAAAATAGGGACGATCGTCGACTGTCTCTACGATCCTGACTCTCCCGCTGTCCTCCAGACTTTGGTCACCGATGTGATGGCTCGGTTCAGACAGGCCGGGGTACATGCGGTGTTCTGCACCGCATCGTTGCAAGCTCTCAGGCGGCTGTTGCTGATGAACGGATTTTTCAAGATTCCCGGGAACCTGAATTTTGCCTATCATGCGCGGCTTGCTCAGGTAAATGCCGATATCCCTCTTGACGCCTGGCATCTCATGCGCGGCGATTCCGATGCTGATCAAAACTTCTAGGGGCAGCGCGACGGAATCGTGCGTGCAAACCCGGGTGATATGCTAGAAGAGAAACCGGTTCGAGTCTGCCACCTGGCATCCGGAGATTTATGGGCCGGAGCCGAGGTACAGATCTCGACGCTTCTTCGCGCCTTGAAAGCAGATCCCGCCTGCGATCCGTCGGCCGTCGTGTTGAATAGGGGAAGATTGGCGGAGGAGATCGCCGCCTCGGGTATTCCGGTCACGATACTCGATGAGTCAAAGGCCGGGACGATTCCTATCCTAAGGTCCTTGGTGGCATATCTGAACAGCCATCGACCGGCGATTCTGCATTCGCATCGATACAAAGAGCACATTTTAGGTGCCTTTGCCGCAAGACTGTCGCACAATCCTGTTGTGGTCCAAACTTATCATGGGCTTGAAGAAAATCTTAAGGGCTGGGCTGCGGTCAAAATGCGGGCCTATACGTGGCTTAATACCAGGATCGGCAGTCTTGCCGCTCACGGATTTATCGGGGTATCGGAGGAAATAGCGGAAGCGCTTCGGCATCGATATCGCTCCGGCGAGGTGAGATGTTTCCATAACGGGGTCGATCTCAGCCGCGTTCACTGTAGGATCGGCCGTGATGCCATGCGTGAAGGGCTCGGTCTTCGGGCCGGTGAGTTCGTGGTCGGCGCGGTAGGCCGGCTGACTCCCATCAAGGGCATCGAGTATTTGATTCGGGCGTGGGCGATCTGCGCCGGAAAGTCCGCGTTGCGGCGGAGTAAACTCGTTATCGTAGGGGACGGTCCCTTACGGCCGTCGCTGGAAATTCTTGCGCGGGACCTGGGTGTCGGAGCAGACATGGTGTTTCTCGGCCACAGAACGGATGTTTATGATGTGATGGGAATGCTGGATGCGCTTGTGTTGCCCTCTCTTCATGAGGGGATCCCGATGGTGCTCTTAGAAGCCATGGCGTTGGGGGTTCCGATTGTGGCGTCGTCAGTCGGCGGGGTGCCGGAGATTCTTCGCGATGATTTTGAAGCAAGGCTGGTTCCGGTCGGAGATGTCGGCGCACTCGCCGATGCCATTGAGGGATTCGCCCATGATGGGAACATGCGGGATCGATTCCTGACGGCGGCTCGTGCGCGAGTTGAGGCCAGATTCTCGATCGATGCAACGGCTGAAAAAACCCGCGCATTTTATGGTCATCTTTTGTCTTCAGTGAGAGCGGGCGCATGAATATCTGTCACGTATGGGATGCCGATTATCCCTGGGATGTCAGAGTCGAGAAAATTTGCGATTCTCTTAGCGCAAAGCACAAGGTGCATCTGATTTGCCGTAATTCCATGAGACGCCCGAGAGCCGAGATCATCAAGCAATTTCATGTTCATCGGTTGCCCTCTCTCCCGAAGCTGTTGGGGCGACTCAACAGCTTCGTCGGATTCCCGGCGTTCATCAATCCTCTTTGGATCTGGCACATCTGGAATGTGTCGAGGAAGATCAAGGCCGATCTGATCATCGTGCGCGACCTGCCGCTCGCATTGGCTGCCATTGGGGTGGGTCGGTTTCTGCGCATACCCGTCATACTGGACATGGCGGAGAACTATCCTGCCATGATTCAGGACGTGTGGAATCAGGAGGGCATGTCTCTCCTGAATGCCGTGGTGAGAAATCCGTCGGTTATCCGCGTGATTGAACGAGTCGTGCTTCGCTGGTGCGACCATGTCGTGGTTGTCGTCGAAGAATCTCGAGACCGCCTCTTGGCTGACGGAGTCCCGGCGGAAAAAATATCGCTCGTGATCAACACACCTACGTCGGCTCGATGGGGTGAATTACCGGCGCTTCCGAACGGTGAGATCAAACGTGGTGCGGACGACCTGATTGTCGTTTATCTTGGGTTATTAGAGCGGCCACGGGGAGTCGATACCGCCATTCGGGCTCTTTCGTTCGTCCGGGAACGATTGCCCGGTGTTCGACTTTTCATCGTCGGATCAGGGAGGCATGAAAAAGAGTTTCGACAGCTTGCCGGAGAATTGCATCTCGATCCCTATGTGAAGTTTTTCGGATGGGTCGATTATAGCTCGGCCATCCGTATCATTCAGGAAGCGGATATCGGCCTCGTGCCGCATTACGCAACAAGCAGCTGGAATACGACGGTTCCAAACAAGCTCTTCGATTACATGTCTATGGGGAAGCCCGTGATAGTGTCAAACGCCAGGCCGACGGAGCGGATCGTCAAAGAGGAACGGTGTGGGCTGGTGTTCAGGGCAGAGGACGCGCATGATCTGGCCAGGGCGATGCTGGAATTGGCGCAGCCGTCGATGAGAGCGCAGATGGGGCAGTGCGGCCAGGAGGCGGTTGCCGTGAAATACAACTGGATGGTTGACGAGCGGCGATTATTGGAAGCCGTCGAGCGAACTGCAGGAAAGAAGGGCTGATACGTATGTGTGGAATCGTTGGTGTCCTCGATTTGCGCGGAACTCCAGTTGAATCTTCGTGGATCGAGTCAATGAACGGTTCTATTATTCATCGCGGGCCGGATGACAGCGGGAGCTATGTCAACGGGCCAGTCGGCATCGGAATGCGACGGTTGGCGATCATTGACGTCAACGGCGGGCATCAGCCCGTGCACAACGAGGATCGCACCATCTGGGCCGTCTTCAACGGCGAGATTTACAATCACCGGGAGTTACGCCGGGAGCTCGAAACAGCCGGCCATCGGTTTTATACCAACAGCGATTCCGAGACGCTGGTTCATGTTTATGAGCAGTTCGGAGTCGAAGGAGTATCCAGACTGAGAGGCATGTTTGCCTATGCGCTCTGGGATGAAACGCGACAACGCCTTCTGCTGGCGCGAGATCGGATCGGCATTAAGCCGCTGTACTACTCATTTCGGAAAGGGCGGCTGATCTTTGCGTCTGAATTAAAGGCGTTGTTGCAGGTTCCGTGGTTCGAGCCGGAGATCAATCCCTCCGCCGTTCAAGATTTCCTGGCCTACTTGTATGTTCCCGGGCCCGATACGATCTATCGAGACGTGCATGAGTTAGAGCCCGCTCATATTTTGGTTCAGGAACGGGAGCGCACCACGATCAGGCGGTATTGGACGTTACGGTATCAACCGGACTCGTCCGTGTCCGGTGCGGAGTGGGAGGAGCGTTTTCTGCATCAGTTCCAGAACAGCGTTGAAAGCCACCTGATCAGTGAGGTGCCATTAGGCGCGTTCCTTTCGGGAGGAGTCGATTCGAGCGCCATCGTTGCCGCAATGGCCCGGGCTTCGTCAAAACCGGTCTTGACCTTCTCGATCGGTCATGAAGGAAAGGGTGCGTTTCAGGATGAGCGGGCGTACGCCCGGATCGTGGCCGATCGCTTCCATACGGAACACCATGAATTCGTCGTCACGACGGATATAAAAGACATTCTTCCGAAGCTCATCACCTGCTTCGATCAGCCGTTCGCGGACTCCTCGGCGATCCCCAACTACTACATCAGTCAGCTTACCAGGCAGCATGTCACGGTCGCCTTGTCCGGGCTGGGTGGCGATGAGATCGGAGGCGGATATGAGCGCTATCTTGGCATGAAGTTGGCGGAAGTGTTTCGAATGCTTCCCGGCCCGATCAGGGCGGTCTGCGGGGAGAAGTGGATTCAGGGTTTGCCGGATCATGCCGGTGGCCGGCCGGGCATGAGCAGGTTGAAGCGATTTTTCGCATCGGCAGAAAAGCCACCGGCCGAGAGGTATGCGGCGTTCGTCACAACATTCTCGCCGGAAGCGCGAGGACGATTGCTGGCCTCTGATTTTCTAAGCGGCGCCAAGCCGGGGAATCCTGAAGATCGGATTGCCGAAGTGTTTCGATCGGGGAACGCCGAAGGATTGTTGCATAATCTTCTGCTGTGTGACATGCAGTTGTACCTTCCGGGAGATCTGCTGGCTCTTACGGATCGGGTCAGCATGCATCATTCCCTTGAGGTGCGGGTCCCTTTTCTGGATCACCCGCTGATCGAGCTGATGGCCCAGGTGCCCGATCGATTCAAGGTGTCGATGTGGTCGAAGAAGATTCTCTTCAGGAAGGCTTTTAAAGGCTTTCTCCCGGATTCGATACTCGATAGAAAGAAACTCGGGTTCTCCGTGCCGATGGGACTCTGGTTGAGGGAAGAGTTGAACCCGTTGATGCGGGAGGTTCTTTCGGAGGCCAATCTGCGTGAGATCGGATATCTGAACGTGAAGGAAGTCGATCGAGTCATCCGCACTCACACGCGGGGGGCTGCCAATTGCGAAGGGCAGCTCTGGGGACTTATCAACCTGGTCTTATGGCATCAATCGATGTTGCGGGCCGGGCGAGTCGGAGCTCGTTGACGGCAATGGCAGGTCCAACGGACACCGTGCCGCTTCTTCATGACGACTCAGTCTGGGAAGATATCGTACGATCAAATGTGGGATTCGAGCGGCCGGAAGACTGGGTACAATATGCCAAATCGCACGGATTCAGAAAACTTCCTGCACGGCAGATCGTGCGCTGTCCCGATTGCGGGAACGATGCGGCTTCCGGATCGAACAAAATCGGTCAGTATATCTACTACAGCAACCTCGCCCAGTTGAGGAAATGCGGCCACTGCCAACTGATCTATTCGACCGTACGGATCGATCCGTCCATCATTCGCCACCATTTCGATCGCGCCTATACGGATGAAGATTATTTTGTCCGTCGCCGCAAGGACATTTTTGATCAAGTCGTACAGCTGGCTTCCTCGCATGCTCCCTTGCACGGGCATGTCCTGGATATCGGAGGAGCGAAGGGGCATGCTATGGCAGCGCTCCGGGATGCGCGTCCGGATCTCACTGTCGTGGTGAACGACTTGTCGCCATCGAAGTGTGAATGGGTGGAGTCTCATTACGGCTTGCGCTCCTTGTGCGGTTCGGCCCCTGAGCTGCTCGCCTATCCGGGAACCTTCGATGTAATCACCCTCATCGACGTGCTGTACTATGAGCCGAATCTGTCGAAGTTGTGGGATGCGCTCGCACGATTGCTGAGGCCGGGAGGGGTTCTCATCATACGAATTCCGAATAATAACTCCCGCATCGTATGGTACCAGCGCATGCTTGACTGGTTCGTTCCCAGGCGTGTTCGGGATAGGGCTGACACAGTCCGTTCCTTCAATCCGGAACACCTCTACGTTCTCTCAAAGCAATATATGACGCAGCGCTTACGGACGCTGGGATGCCGCAGCATTGCATGGGTGCCATCCGCGCTGTTGCGCCCGGAGCATGAGTCGAACCGGGTTTCTTTTTTGTATCGCTGGATGGTCCGGGGACTACAGTGCTTCCCGCCACAGGTCGGGACGATTACGCCAGGTGTCTTCGTTGTTGCGTCCGGAAGGGATGTGCCGAGAGATTCTGTATGAGTCGATGGTTTATGTAATGCCGTAAGCGGGGTGCTCTGCGTGGCGCAAACAGTAGTCTCGACAATGGGTGGCAATAAAAGTTCCGGAACTGCTTCGACTCCGGCCGTCCGCGCGAAGCCTGAAAATCGCTTTATCTTTTATCTCCTGATCGGTTATCTGTTTCTTGATCTAGTGCGGCCCAGTTTCGTCTGGCATTTCCCTAAGATGATCTCGGCCGTTCTGCTTCTCGCCTGGATCATGAAGCCGAACAAGACATGGTGCGCTCAGATCTGGGGCTTCGTGGGGTTTCTCGCAATTTTAGGGTTCGATATAATTATTGCAGTCAATACCTATGACGCATTCTGGACGACTTACGGGATGTTCATTTTGCTTGGGTGTGTGTGTGTGTCATTGATACTCTTCACTGATACGATTCAAAAGATACAACGATTGGTCAATGTTCTCTTATTGATTTTCTTTTACATCGCAGTCTATGCCATCACGCATGCAGGATTCGGCCCGGCCGGGTCCGACGGAGGGCAGGATGAAAACTATGTCGCCGCAACGATGAATCTGGCCATTCCACTTGCCGCCTTTTCGTTCTTTGTGGAACGCAGCAAATGGAAAAAAATGCTGTTTGCAGGCCTGGTGTGTGCCTATATCATGGCCATTGTGGTCGGGCTTTCTCGTGGTGGATTCGTCGGCCTGGTGGCTGCTTTTGCCTTTTCAATCTTGAAGTCGCCGAAGAAGGGTCTGGCGATTGTCGCAGCTCTTGTTTTTGGGGGGTTCCTATTTGTGGTCGCAGGTTCTTCATATTGGGAAGAAATGAGCACGATTCAAAACACGGATGAGGGAACGGCCGATCTTCGAATTGAATTCTGGACGATCGCGGTTCGAGAATTTCTGGCCTATCCGATCACGGGTGTCGGTGGTGGGAACTTTCCGTGGCAGATGCCAAACTTCGAGTCCCCCGAGCAATTGGAGGAATGGGGCAGACGAGTGAAAGCGGAGGTCCATTCAACATTTTTTCAACTTTTAGCAGAAACGGGACTGGCCGGTTGTGCCGTTTTCGGGTTTATCCTGTTCCGTACGTATGGAGATTTTCGCCGTGTCGATCGCATAGCCCAAGCGGCGTTGCAGCGACTTGATTCAGTTCAAAGTGATGATTTGAAATGGGCGCAAGCGTATAGCCGAGGAGTTGTGGGGGGGGTGGTCGGGTATCTGACGTCGGTTATGTTTTTGTCAGCACTGTACTACTCACACATTTGGATAGGCGTGTCATTGATGGCGGCGATCGCTATTGTGACGGATCGGATCGCAGGCGAAAGTCAAACGATCAGTGCTACAAGAGGAATGCAATAGTGACTGGGCAGGGTGGTGTTGCACAGATACGGCCAGGCGCGCGTCTCAGCATAAGGAAGCAGGTTGCCTTTACCGCCATTATCCTGGTGGGATTTCTTGTTCTGGGTGAGATCGGCATCCGGACATGGGCGTTGTATTTCCGCACAACCTACGAACGATACAACAGGGACACCGGGCGTCTTGAGCTGGTGCCGAACCTGAGGTCTATGGAGGGCGATGGAAATGAATTTCGGATCAACGCGCGTGGTTTTGTCGGGCCAGAATTTGATGAGGTCCCCCGCCCCGGTGTGACCAGAATCATAGCGCTCGGTGATTCATGCACCTTCACGCTTGGTCTGTGGAGTATCGCGTATCCGGCTGTAGCCGAACGGCTGATGAATGCGCACAAGTCTCCCGGCAGTTTTGAATATATCAACGCAGGCATCGAAGGATATAACTCGCGATACGCGCTTGCCAGGATCAGAGATGAACTGCTCCGGTATCGTCCTGATATCGTTACGATTTATATCGGTTGGAACGACTTGATGAAGCAAAGCCCTGACAGTCAGGTAGAGACCGGAGCCCCGTCTCTCGTGGCGGAGCTGCTCAATGAAAGTTATCTGGTCAAAGCGTATAAGAAATTGATATTCGTTATGCTGCGTCCGATGTTCTTTCGCCCAAAGGTGGAGTCTGATGAGGTTGATCGGCATGCCTATGATCAGTATGTTCCGCGACAGTACGAAAAAAATCTACAAGAGATGATCGGAGAGCTGAAGCGCGCCGGAGTGCAGGCGGTCCTGTTTACTCTGCCGACTGTCGTTGAGCCGGGCTTAAATGCCGGGGAGTTGAAGGCGCGCGGGGTTTTTTTTCCTTATTATGGCGGGTCTTTCAGCGTCGATCGTCTGCTGAGTTTGCACGCGGCATATAACCGGACTATTCGTTCTGTCGGTGAGCGTGAGCAGGTACCGGTCATTGATCTCGATGAAGCATTCCTGAGGTTAGACAGGCGCCCCTTGTTCTGGGATACCATGCATCCGAACGAAAAAGGAAGCACCGTCATCGCAGAAATTGTTTCAAGGAAACTCCTTGAACTATCCGGTAAATGAGAAGCTCAGGCGCTACAGAATGGTGGAAGAATATCGCTCTGTTTGCATGTTCTGTCGCTCTGTCCTTGATTGTCGCCGAGGGGTTGACCGCCGCGTTTTTCCCGCAAAATCTGGGGACATGGGGCATGACGAGGGATGGGATGACCAGCCATGTCCCCAATGTGTCTGTATATCTTCCCAAGTTTAAGCAGCAGATCACGATCAACTCATTCGGCATGCGGGATCGTGAGCATGTATTGAAGAAGCCTCCGCAGACGCTGAGAATCTTAGTACTTGGCGACTCATTCATGGAGGCGAATCAAGTAGCGTTCGAAGATTCCTTCGCAAGCCTCCTTGAGCGGAGTCTTCGATCCAGAACGTCTCGTGAAATTGAAGTGATCAATGCGAGTGTCAGCGGATGGGGAACTGACGATGAGCTGACATATTTGACTCGGTACGGCTTTCAGTTTGAACCCGATATCGTACTGGTCGGTATGACACTGCACAATGACGTGCGGGACAATGTTGCCGAAGAGTTTCATTCTTTTGATGGCAGTGAACTATATGAAAAGCCGATTGGGTATATAGCGAACCTAGACTGGGCACTGCTTCAGGCAAAAGAGTTTCTAGCCTCGCATGTGCATCTGTATCAAGTCTTCTTGCAGGTGTACAAAGGCGGTTGGGTAAAGGGCGAAGCCAGTGGGCTAAATGACCATCTCTTCGGCTTAGTAAGAGATGATCGCGATCAAAGGATCAGTCATGGATGGAGAATGACACAACGGTTGTTTCATAAGATGAAAGCTAAGAACGAAGAGATGGGAGCGCAAACCGCTGTTTTTCTTATTCCCTTATGGATTCAAGTATCCGAACGAAAGCTAGAGGAGTTTTTGAAAGCCCATCAGACTTCGAAAGACCAGATCGTTTTGAACCGTCCGCAGAAGGAGATGAAAAGAATTGGTGTAGAGGAAGGGGTGTTGATTATTGACCTTCTTGAAGCGTTTTCAGAGAATGAAAGAACCGCTCCAGATCAGCTTTATCTGGAAGATGATGGCCACTGGACTTCTGCCGGCCATCAATTGGGTGCTGAACTCGTGTCGAGGGAGATCTTGGCATCCGGAATTCTACGAGCAGATCACTGAGTCCGCCACTGCGGCAACAACGTTTGTGCCGCAGTGCGATCAGCGTACCGTTAACTGAGTTTATTGTATTTGAAGATTTGAGGGAGCAGCTGGAGGAGTGATATCTCCGCCGCCCACCCCTGTTGCTCCCATGAATCCGATCGGTCCAACTTTGGCTACTTTGATCTGGTCAATATAACTTGTTCCAACGGATCCTGGGTTTGCCCAGTTTTCCCACCACAGTGAGCCGAGTAATTCAGATGATGAGCCTCGATTCCACGACATGTTCTGTTGATTAAGTCTGAGCGTTGGATTGCCTGTGCAGGATGTGCCGGTTGCTCCGCAGTTATCTACCCATACCTGCAATAGTCCGTCATTTGAGGAGCTTGTTGTGGAAAGCTTTGCATGAACTTCAATGTAATACCATACCCCGGATTGAATGGGGTTCAGAATAGTGAGACAGCCTGAAAATCCACCGCCTCTTGGTTGCCATTGTAGACTACCGGTAGAGGCTCCGCCTCCCCCACAATTCATATGAAGATTTCCCCACTTAATGCCACCCGAACCAGGTATTTCGTTGAAGGTCAGTACTTTCTCTGCGCCGAACGAGTATCCGGATAACCATTTTTGGTAATATCGAGCATAGATCTCATTTGCGGAGGAGGAGAACCCATGGTCGGCCATATTCCTCCCACCGGCACCGCCGCTCAATATACCATGGTGCCCCACACAATTAGATTTAACGCCGACTCCGCCACATTGCTCTGCCCCAGTTGGGGTAATTGGATTGGCAAAAATAGTTCCGCACCACCCCTTTGTTCGTGTTGCAAAACCTCCGTTGTTCCGAGCAGTGTCACAGTCTTCTGCGTACCAGCGGCCACCCGACTGGCCTGGTGTTTCAAAATCTTCGCAAAACAAGACCGAGCTATTTGTCCCATCACAGCCAGGTTCTGACGAATTGAAATAGGGATCGGCCATGGCATCTTGAAAGCTAAACAATACGAAAAACGTAAACGCCGCGAGGAAAGATATCGAGGCACCTAATCGATAAGGCTTTTCCGCGGATCGCTCACGCAGAGTCCATTTGCGGTCCATTATATGGTAAGCCATAAGCACTCCTTTTTACGACAACCGAATGAATGTACGGTAACATATGTCAAAGCAATAAGTGCGCCAGTTCACAGTCGTGATTCTTCTTCAATGCGAGCATATGGTTAGATGTTTGGCAAAAGGATCTAAATGAGGCTTCACTGTAGGTGTTCGCCTTCACGATAGGTAATCTGCACAGCCTGATCCTTCCTTCTCATTACACCGCGACCAGCGAAGTTGACTCCTGTGCAGCCTGGGGCTGATTTTAATGGTTGTGATCAGGATCCGTGGAACAACAGGAGATCGTGACTCATTGGGTAAGCCTCAATGGGCCTCTAGTTCAGCGAGTCTGTCAGGCCGTCGAGATAAAGACTTACCGTCTGCCAGACAGAGGCTTAATGTATACAGCTATCAGGACTCTTGCCAAGTGAGATTTTTCTGGCTCGCAATAAAGTCGGCCTGTGATCGGTTAACCCGGAATGTTTTCCGGTTTTCTCTCACATTATTAGGGTTATGCATTGGTGTGGCAGCGACCATCATCATGATCAGCGTGAGCGCTGGAGCCAGGATGAGCATCGAAGATCATGTAGCGGCTGAAGGTACGAATATTATCTATTTGTATCCAAAGGCTCGTTTTCTCCAAGGGGTGCGAGGCCTCGATCGTGTGGTTACACGGCTCACTATCGGGGACGCGACTGAGTTTCAGTCGTCGATTCCGGCGATTCGTGAAGTGTGTTGGTTGAGGCGGGACCCGTCACAAATCGTTCGTGGGAATAGGAATCTATCGACCGGCGTCTATGGAGTTTCACCCGGTTGTTTGTTGGTCAAGAACTGGGTAGTCCGCGAAGGAGACGCGTTGACCGTCGAGCACGACAGATCGGGCACGCTCGCCGCGCTATTGGGCCAAACGGTTGTCGACCAACTGTTTGATCCCGGCGAGGATCCTGTCGGCTCCAGGATCCGGATTAATCGTATTGAGTTTATGGTGCTGGGCGTTTTAGCTCCAAAAGGACATGCGGCGGGAGGCTACGATCAAGACGACTTGATATTGATCCCTTTCTCGGCAGCCCAACGGCGGGTATACGGGGCGAAGATCTTTGAGCAGGCCGAATCGATCGCAGTCTCGACCTATGAAAAATCGGATTTGCCGGAAGCTGCGGAGCAAATGCGTGCCGTCTTGCGCCTCCGGCACCGGCTATCCGATGACCAACCGGATGATTTTGTGTTGCGAACCCAATTGGAGATTGAGCAATTCTATGAGGGGACCGGACAAATCCTTGGGCAGCTGCTTTTTTGGCTTGCGTGTGGTTCGCTTCTTGCCGGACTGATAGGGGTTGTCAATGTGCTGCTGGTTTCAGTAGTGCAACGGACTCGGGAAATCGGTGTACGCATGGCTGTAGGTGGAACACGAAGACAGATCTTGCTGGAATTTCTTTGTGAGGCTGTCATCCTGGGTATACTTGGGGCTGTGATCGGGCTTGTGACAGGGAGTTTTCTATCAACAGTGATCGGATATTATGCAGGGTGGCCGATGTACACGCCTGTTTCTGAAACTATTAACATCATCCTCGGTGTGGTCATGTTGAGTACGGTATGTGGACTCTACCCAGCGTGGAAGGCAGCCGGGCTGAATCCGATCGATGCGCTTCGGCATGAATAAAACGGATCTATCTATGCCGGACCCAGTCGGCACATTACCGGCATCCATACGAAAGTAGGGGGCTGACGGTACTAGCAGGCGATTGTGACAACAGGTAGTTGTACGGCATAGTAAGCATCCATGCGTAGATCAGCTCCATCTTTATGAGCTTAGAGGTTGCAATAGGCGGGCTGCTGTTTTTCTCTGCGGGAGGAAGTCTGCTTGTCGGATTCCTGCTGCTGGTGCTCAGGCATCGCTCATCCTATCGATGGCTTGCCTTGTTGTTGCTTGCTGCTGGTATGAGTCGATCCGGCGACGCCACGGCATTTTTTCTCGACCTCTCGCCGACTCTCTGCAAGAGCGTTGGCGTTCTGGGGCAAGCGTTGCTGCCCGCGTTTCTCGTCTCGTTCACGTCATCGCTACAGGATCGCGCCGCCGGACCACGCAAGAATTCTCCGATTGCCTATCTTACTGCGGCGATGTATGTCGCAGGGTGTCTGTGGAGTACCGTCGGGCTTTTCAACCTGTTGTATGTCACTGAAAGACCGGTCCTTGGTGATATGGTGAGATTTAGCCTTACGCCCTTGGGTATTGCCTACAAATTCTATCTTCTTCTTGCCCTGACATTCGGCATCATGCAGGTAGAGAAAACACTGGGGGCAGTGCGCAATCCGGACCGGTACCGCTTTAAGTGGATCCTTCTTGGCGCAGCCGCATTGGCTGGCGCTCAGGTGTTGCAAGTCGCCCATGCGCTGGGGCTGGGGACCATTACCGTCAATATCGCTATTCTGACCTCCGTCAGCACCTTGTTTGCACTGGCTCTTGTTATTGCAGGACTCATTCGCACCAGGCTCCGCGAAATCAGGGAAAAGGTGTATGTTTCACCGGTTGTCATGCATGGGTCCGCCACACTCTTGCTCGTGGGCGCCTACTTGATGGCCGTGGGGCTGGTGGCGGAGTGGGTTCGTGATTCAGGAGGTTTATATGGCTCAGGCCTGGGCTATGCCACGGTCTTTGCGGGGCTGTTAGCACTGGCAACTTTGGCAGTCTCACGCACGGTCCGGCTCGGGTTGAAAGATTTTATCGCCCGTCATTTTTACCGGTCTGCTCACGATTATCGCGCAAAGTGGCGGGAAGTCACGGAGGCATTTCAATCCGCGGCATCCGTCGATGCAATTTTAGATAAACTGATCGATGTGTTGAGCAAATCGTTTCAAGCAGGCCGCATTTCGATCTGGATGGCCTATGATTCCGATCGTGTATTTCATCAAGTCCGATCAATGAATACGATTAAGGAATCCGTTACTCTTCCGCCCGACCATCCGCTTCTCGTTCAGTTATCTGCGGTTTCCGCGCCTCTCGACGTGCCTGCCGCCGCTGCGGACAGCTCCGATAAGTTTTTGCATGCCACGCATGCGATTCTCTTGGTTCCACTCAAAACCGGAGAAAAGCTGATCGCGTTTGCCGCACTGAGCCGACCGTCTCATGGGGAGGGGTACACGACTGACGATAAGGATCTGCTGCACGGCATCGCGCACCATGCGGCTGTGTTGCTCGCTCATGCTGCTTTGTCCGAGGAACAGGCCGCAGGGGTCAAATTGAATGCGCTTCACCACTTTTCAGCCTTTTGCCTCCACGATATCAAGAACTTGTCGGCACGACTTTCGTTAGTGGCGCAGAATGCCAAGGTGCATGGGCACGACCCGGTTTTTCAGAAGTCTGCGATGCAGACGGTGGAGCGCACCGTGGCTCGGATGACGGAGTTGATCGCAAAACTGGCCGCTGATCCGCCTAAGGAGGAAACGCCGAGGTGGACGACCATGAGGACAATTATTGAGGACACTCTGGCATCGGTCCATCATGCGCAGGGCGAATTATCCATCGACGTCACTGCAGAGGACGGGATTCCAGTGTGTGTCAATCAAGACCAGGTGCAACAAGTCCTGTTGAACCTGGTCTTGAACGCCATACAGGCGGGTGGTGGAGGATCCGCTATTCGGGTTCGTGCGTGGTTGGATGGCGAGATCGCGTATCTGGAGGTCAGCGATCAGGGGCCCGGAATTCAAGAAACTCAATTGCGAACACTCTTTCAGCCGTTCCGAAGCACGAAGGAGGAGGGATTGGGGATTGGCCTGTATCAATGCCGACAGGTTATCGAACGGCTTGGAGGGCGGTTTACAATCAGAAGTTGGGTTGGACAAGGCACGGTTGCTTCCATTGAACTGCCGATTGCCCCGAGGTCGACAGCGGCGACTGTCCATGAAACAGAGGGTGGTAAGCATGTCGGCGCGTGACACCAACAGACTTCCCTTGCTGCTGCTTGTCGATGATGATCCGGACATTCGGGAGCAGCTTCGGTGGGCCCTTGCCTCTGAGTATTCAATTGTTGAGGCGCAAGATCGTCACTCAGCGCTCAAGGAATTTGAGGAGTGCCGCCCCAATCTCGTGACGTTGGATCTTGGCCTGCCTCCTCACCAGGACGATTCGACGGAAGGGTTTGCGGTGATTGAAGGGCTGCTCATGATCGAACCGCGTGCAAAGGTCATCGTCATTACCGGCAATGGGGATCGGGAGAATGCCCGCAAGGCTATCGGTCTGGGAGCCTATGATTTTTTAGAAAAGCCGATCGAGCTGGCTCAACTGAAGACCATTCTGCAGCGGGCAGCCTATGTGGCTGTATTGGAAGAAGAAAATCGCGCGCTGCGTGAACGGTCTGAGCGAGAGCGTTTTGAAGAGGAATTTATCGGAGGCAGTCCGTCGATCGAGAAGCTCTTTTCGACGTTGCGGCGTGTGGCTGATGCGGATATCCCGGTGCTGCTGACCGGAGAGAGCGGGACGGGGAAGGAGTTGGCGGCTCGGGCGATTCACCGGCACAGTCCGAGGAAGAACGGCTCTCTCGTTTCCATCAATTGCGCGGCCATTCCCGAAGGTCTTCTGGAAAGCGAGCTCTTCGGGCACGAGAAAGGGGCCTTTACCGGAGCCTATGCTCAGCGGAAAGGGCGTATTGAACTCGCCCATGGCGGCACCCTGTTCCTGGATGAAATCGGCGATCTCCCGCTTGCCGTTCAGGTAAAGCTTCTCCGCTTTTTGCAAGATCGGAAGATTGAACGCATCGGAGGTCGAGTCAGCATTGATGTGGATGTCAGAATCGTCTCGGCAACCAACCGGGATTTGGCCGCGGCTCAAGCCGAGGGGCATTTCCGGGAAGACTTGTACTATCGTCTCTGTGGGGTTGGCATTCATCTTCCGCCGTTGCGCGAGCGTCATGGCGATGTCTATTTGCTGGCTCAGCGTTTTATCGAGCGATATGCCGGCGAGTACCACAAGAAAGTGCAGGGGCTGACCGAGGGTGCGAAAAAGGCGTTATCCGCCCATTCTTGGCCTGGGAATGTCCGTGAATTGGAGAATCGCATCAAACGAGCCGTCGTTATGGCCGATGGGATGAGGATCACCGAGCACGATTTGGAATTGGATATTGGTGATGTTCCGAATGAACGCCGGACTTTGAGAACCGAACGCGAACGGGCGGAGAAAGAATTGATCGCCGCGGCCTTATCACGAAACCAGCGAAATATCAGTAAGACCGCAATAGAATTGGATATCAGCCGTCCGACTCTCCATCACCTGATCGATAAATACTCCCTCTAGGCCGGCCGGGAACGCCATCTATGGTGATCGAGACAGGGCGCTCCTTCACTGGACGGATGGTTGATTGCAGATAGCTGTCATGCGAGCCGTGCTCGCGGTATGGGTTCCATGGCCTTTCAGTTGAGGAATGACCTTGCCTTTCTCCGACAACATTGAGTCGCCGGTCGCTTGGAAATCCGCGGCTCCACGCGTCGTCGGTGACAGGAATATGTGGATAAGGGCCGCTGTGATTGTTGTTTCCGCCGTTGCGGGAATGTTGATTGCGTATGGCAATCTCGTGCGGGATGTCGCAAATATCTGGAGCGAACATCCGTCGTACAGCCACGGTATGCTGGTCGTTCCTGCGGTCCTGTGCCTCATCTTCATGAGGCGGCGCCTCATTGCCGCCGAAGTGCCCCGGCCGGCATTCCTCGGCCTCGTTATCCTGTCGGGGCTTAGTTTCCTGGGAGCGCTGGCGGCAGCCGTTTCAGTTGAAATCGTCCAACAGTTCATTGTCGTGGCGATGCTTGTGGTACTGGTCGGGACGATTGTGGGGAAGGAAGTATTTCGTTTCTTGCTGTTTCCATTAGGGTTGCTGTTTTTTGCGGTTCCGTTCGGAGGAGAAATTTCGCCGATCCTCCAGGACCTTACGGCGGCCGTGACTGTCGAGTCGTTGAGATTGCTCGATGTCCCGGTCTACCAGGAAGGGCGTTTTCTGATGGTTCCCGGAAGGAGTTGGGAGGTTGCTGATAGTTGCGTGGGGCTGCAATACATTTTCCCGTCGCTTGCCCTCGGATATGTCTTTGCGGGAACGCTTTTCCAGCATTGGGTTCCTCGAATCGTCTTTATGAGCGCCTCGTTCATTATGCCGATCCTCGCTAATTTCGTCCGGGCCACTCTTATTGTCATTTTGGCGCAGGCGAGCGATTCGCGATTGGGTCTTGGCGCCGACCACTATGCCTATGCCTGGGTGATTTTTGGATTGATGGAGTTTTCTCTGTTTCTTGTCGCGCTGCGCTGGCGAGAGCGAACTGCGGTTGACGTGCTGCTTCGCACAGGTCCGATTGCTTCTGCGACGCTTGATCGGGTGTCCTTTCCGCTCCGCCGCATGGGGCTCGTGGCAGTCTGTGGCCTAGGCATTGCTGCGCTGCCTGTGGCGCTATCGACCCAACAGACATCGATCCGGTTTCAGTCTCAAGCATTATCAGAGTTCAAAGCTTCTTCTCCATGGAGTCTTCGAACAGAATTCTCCGGAGAGTGGAAACCTCTCTCAAACGGAGCCCTTGGATCGACATTCCAAACCTTCTCGTCCGGGCAAGACGATGTCCATTTGGCCATTGCTTTTTATGGAATCCAGCAAAAAGGGGACAAGCTGGTCAATCTGTGGCGTCCGCTGATTGATCGAAGCGAAGGCCTGCGGCTTTCACAAACTAGTGTGCCCGCGAGGCTCCACGGTCAAGAGCTGTCTGTCGCGGAATCGATTGTGAAAATCTCAAGCAATGGCCGGCGGTATTTGGTGTGGAGCTGGTACTGGATCGATGGCCGCATAACAGCCAATGCGTACTATGCCAAGGTGCTGGAGGGGATCGCTCGGCTCCGGGGACGGCCACAAGGGGCTGTGCTTGTCCTGATAACCGGAGATCAGGCGGATCGCACTGCGGCTAGAGAAGTGTTGCAACGGTTTTCTGATGCATTAGGAAATATAGATGAATCGTTATATCGGTCTTTCTTAAATGAATAACTCGATCTGCTCGCTTTCAAGAGTCTTTCGACGATTGCCATCAGCTGGTCTTTCTTCTTTCACATTTATGGGAAACAGCCGCTTGAATTGCTTGGAACTGCATGGGTTATCGAGCGGTACAGGTGTCATGATATTTTACTTCATCAAATAAAACGAATAATGACAGTCGTCATAAGATATTGAAAACAATAATGTTTACCGTTGTATCTGCCACGGCTGTCCGCTATTTTTACAACTGCAATAGTGTACGGCAGATGAATATTGTAAAAGTTAAACAGAATCAACTGTTTATGAAACATGTTTCTGCTGGTCTTGATTTTGCTTATACCCATATTCCAAAGGGGGCCAAGAAATGAAGAAATTCAAAATTGCAGTACTGGCATTGTTTCTATCGTCTGTCGGAATTCATCAGGCACAGGCAGATAGCTACACATTCGGGGCGGTGGGGGACAGTGCCCTGGTCGGTTTTTCTCAAGCGGTGACGGTAAACGGTACGAATTATAACTTGACCGGAACCGTTAACTATACGGTGGCCGGCATTACTTCGACCGGGATAGCCTTCAACGTCGTTGTATCCAACACCTCGAATACCGGTACCAACCAAGGGATTTCTGCAACCGGGTTTCAAGTGACAAGTCCGACGATCGGCAGCGTGGGGGTCATACAGACATTTCCAACAGGCGATACGAATAGGTTCATTTGGGCCGGCTCGAATGTGAATGCTCCAGGAGGATTTCAGCAGGTCGAGCTATGCGCGTATACTTTGATCAGCTGCACCGCAGCAGTCAATTCGACAACCCTGAAGGAAGGAAAGCACGATACTTTCCTCATGGTCATGTCGTACCAGACGCCTCGGACGAGCAACACGTTCACGATGACGAATTCTTTCATCCGATTTGCCGGCGCATTAGGGTCGTATACGTTTGGAGGAACCTGTTCTGGAAACTGCGGGACGTTGCCCTTGCCCTCTTCACTCTCGATTATCGGTGTGGGCATGATGGCCTGGGGGATGGCTCGGCGGTTGCGGCAGAATTAAACGCCAAGGTCTAGTTACTCGGTTTATGCTTGGGCCTGACGAGTTCTTCGTCAGGCCCTTGTTGTTTGTCGGGGAGGGCATCCCTCGAGAGGTTTTCAAGGCCTGATCGTCTCCAGCGGGACAAAGTGTCGAAATGCCTTATACCCTACTTCGATATAGCGATTGGATCTATTTCGTAAGGCATTGAAAACACTACACGCGAATGATTTTTATTGCTGCACTGTCTGTAATTTTTACAGTCCAGGAATTTCGCTCTGATAGCATCATTAAAAGCAGCTTATAATCAATGGTTTACAATGTAAATAATTTGGTCTCAATATTGCTTAATGGATGGAGTAGCAAGTCTGTTTGTTATTAAAGGGGGGGATTACCAAATGAATGGGATGAAGGTCGCAGCTTGTGCGTTGTTGATTGCATCCGTCGTCGGAGTGCGTCAGGCACAGGCAGATAGCTACACATTCGGGGCAGTGGGGGACAGTGCGTTAGTCGGTTTCTCCAAAGCCATTTCGGTGAATGGTACAAGCTATAATCTTACTGGTACTGCAAGCTACACGGTGACCAATATCACTTCCACCGGCATTGCTTTCACGGTGGTGATATCCAATACCTCCACGACCGGCACCAATCAGGGGATTGCCTCGACCGGATTTCAGGTCACGGATCCCTCTATCAAGAATGTGTCATTCACTCAGCTTTCGCCGTCCGGAGATACTGATAAGTTCGTTCAGGCCAAGTCGGATGTGAATGCTCCGGGAGGATTCCAACAGGTAGAGTTGTGCGTCTATACATCAAACAACTGCTCTTCTGCGACCAACCCTAAAGAACTCAAGGAAGGGAAGACTGATACGTTCAAGCTGGCGATGAGCTATCAGACGCCTCGGACGAGTAACACGTTTACGATGACGAATTCCTTCATCCGGTTTGCCGGCGCATTAGGGTCGTATACGTTTGGAGGAACCTGTTCTGGAAACTGCGGGACGTTGCCCTTGCCCTCGTCACTCTCGATTATCGGTGTGGGCATGATGGCCTGGGGGATGGCTCGGCGGTTGCGGCAGAATTAAACGCCAAGGTCTGGTTACTCGGTTTATGCTTGGGCCTGACGAGTTCTTCGTCAGGCCCTTGTTGTTTGTGTCGAAATTGGCCCTGGCATTTTTGAAGTAGGGCCACTTGTTGGAATGTTGGCAAGACTTGCGTTGTGTTGCGTGTGAGGTACAGTGGTTCTGTCACAACCGCGAAGGAGTGGCTGCGGTGTTTTGAAGAGCCTATTGCTCTCAGATAAACGATAATAAAAGGCCCGTTATGTCAGATGGTCCGAGCGTTCAAGGTGATTTAATAAAAATACGAATACGCTGTCGATTGTTCTGGGTGACTCTCTGTGGCGGACTCTTGTCTGCAATTATTCTGATCCCCATCAACTATGCAGCGGCAAAAGTAGCGGGATTAATGTGGGTGATTCTGAGCATTGCCACGTGGATGTCCCCGATGATGAGTAGTTGTCCCAACTGCCATCAACCATTCCATGGAAAATGGTTTCCGTCAGGGTGGAGGTTGGCCAAATGCGCAAGCTGCGGGATCAGTCTTGATGAAGTGGACAATGAAGAAAAGGCGCAGGGAACGCCTTGAGGAGGCGAACGACTTTCATCTAAACACGCCAGCCAAAAGGTTAGAACAACGCTTTTCCCAAAAACGCGCTGCCGAGTAGTTTCGACATCGTGGCTAATGGGAGGCTGGTTTCTTGACCGGACACATCAGCGCTTGCGCCCATTACGAGAAGGCCAAGCCCGATCAGTCCCCACTCAGTTTGTTGCAATCTTGCCTTATAGGTTGTCGGGTCCACGGCTTTTGGACTCTTCGAATAGAATCCTATGAACGGCATTTTGCCTACACCACAGGTTGTCATAAGGAATTGGCGAGCTCGACCGATAACCTCGTCATGGGCGAAAAAGTTTTCATCCAGCCCCGATCCGAGTTCTGATGTCAGGTTGTGAATGTAATCCACAAGTTCGTGTGCAATGCCGATTTCCTTTAATGTACGCTCCTGTTGCTCAAGAAAATCATTGGTAAGAATGGTACGGAGTTCGTGCTTCTGAGCCTCCTCGGAGATGCCAAGATCTCCAACCAGGTGGCTATCTACATCTGCCAGAAACAATTGTAACGCTCCACATGTCATGCAGGTGACTGCATCGACTTGTTCCGCCGTGAGGGAACGATGCGATCGGATTACTTGATGGATGATCGTTGCCGCTTCAAACAGATAGTGTCCATTCACTGAGCCGGCGGCATCGGGGTTCTGTGGATATGGCATGGCATCGGTTCCTTTCTCGCAGGCAGTTTCTCTCGGCACCGTGAGGTGTCTCTCGAGCTGCTACTTGGTGATGGGACCAACGTAATCGGTGGCAACCACTAGATCATCAACAAGAAGATCCGTTGGCGCTCCCACATCATCATAATTTTGGATCTTGATCCAGTTCAATCCGTAATCAGTCATATCGCGCCACTGCAAACCGGGGAATCCAGGACCGGCCGGATACATTTCCCAGTCGCCTGAGTAGGGATGGAATTGACCGGATGGAAACCCGGGCTTGAAGTGTGCCAGCAGGACACCATCGATCCATATGGCCAGTTCGCCGTCGTGAGCAGTGGCGGAGGAATTAAGCTTGATCATGAGCTCAATGCATTGCCAGATTCCAGGTCGCACAGGGATTCGAAGATCCCGGACGAAGTTTCTTCCCCACCATCCACCGCCGATCTTCTGGCCGGGCATATCTATCCATGCCACATAAGTATCGAGGCGTGCGCTATCCGTGTTTCTTTTGCTCCATCCCTGAGGCTCGAGACCGATATGAATGAGCCGAGACCCATCCGGTCGAATGCCTTTGAGCCCCGCATCGCCTAGTGGTGTGGAGCTTCTAGGCCAATACCCGCCTGCATAAATACCACTGTGGTGATAATCAAATCCGAGGTATTTGATGTAATATCGAATGTATAATTGGTCATATTCGGTCGGCAACAGCCTGAAAAGCGATCCACCTTTCGGATGAATCAACAGTGATGTTGTCCCTGCGCTATCGAGCGGGCGATCCGACGAGAACGTGAAGGCACTGTCTGCGTAGCCTGTAAAGCGGGAAAGCAAAGTGTCCAGGCCTGATTCAAAATTTTCCGCGAATAGAACACGCGAGTCGATCTCGATTCCCGTATCGCCCGGGTATTCTTCGGCAATTCCGGCGTCGGCTTCAAAGGGCAGGAGGATACTTACAGTCAGCAGACAGATAATAGGTCGAAGAAGATCTGTGATGAGCATAAGTAAGATGATGACAAAAAGCCCGGAGCCTTGCAGCCGAATCAGTAGTTCCGACTCAACAGAAACTATAGTACACGGTCACAGTTGCAGCGGCAATCATGTCGTATCGTACCATTAACTGGGCTGGCCGCATCTGTTTTGCTGCTTTGCTCGCGTATTCGGGCGGGTGCGTTGATTCCCGCGTGGCCGGAATTCTATCCGACCACTCGGTACGGAGAGATCTTGACGGGGTATTAGGGGTCGCATGGCCTCTGTTTCGCGCCTCAGCGGAGTTCTGCCCGTTCGATGTCGAGCCGACATACGGCTTCGAACTGGATACGCAGGCTGGCACTCCAACGTCTCGGCGGAGTTTCCCTCACGTGCCGATCATCCGGATGGTATACCCCGGTTTGCCTGCGTTTTCTGCAGGAATGCCCGCAGAGGCAGCGCTGTTGCGCGTAAATGAGGAGCCGGTAGATCAGCTTGGAGTCGAGGAGGTACGCGAGAGAATACGGCAAGCTGCAACAGCAAAGATCGAGCCGCTGTCGTTGTCTATCTGGTATGCCGATCGACGCCAAGAATTCAATCTTTACTCAGTCGCAGCCTGTCGCTATCACGTGCGTATAGCAGAAGTGGAAAGCGTGAATGCTTTCAGTGACGGTCGAAGCATTATCATTACCCGGGGGATGCTTGACTTCGTCGTGACCGAACATGAGTTGGCCTTCGTGCTGGCACATGAGATCGCTCACAATGCTCTCCAGCATGCGGAGGTCTTTAGGTTGAATCAGGCAGTGGATAATTTTCTTCGCGCCGTTCAACCGAATTTCGAACGCCGGGCCATTCCTGGCGTTCGCCGGGAATTTGAAACCGAGGCCGATCAACTGGCATTGCACATTATGGCGCGTGCGGGTAACGAGGTAAGGGGAAGCCTTTCATTAATGGCTCGTTTGAAAGCCGTGGAGCCGCATATTAGCGCTGAGAGCTATGGTGAAGCGCATCCGCCGACAGGCGCTCGCTTGAGAGCATTAGAAGGAGCAATCCGGGCAATGCAAGATCAACGGATCGAGGGAAGCCCATACGCTGGTCCTTAACGGGATGGTTTTTGTTCCAGATCCTTTAGTTTCGCGCGGGCTTCCTGTGAGCCGGCGAAGGATGGATTCAGTTTAAGCGCTTGTGAGAGCGACTTGCGCGCAAGCTCATTCTCGCCTTTCAATGCCAATGCCATTCCATAATGGTATTGAATGACGGGATTGTCCGGCAATTTCGATGCCGCTTCCTTCAAAATATTGACGGCCTTCAGCGGCACATTTTTCTTGTAGTAGATCCAGCCCAGTGTGTCGGCAATGGTGGGATCCTCCGGTCTGACTTCCCGAGCGGTTTGAGCATAACCGAGTGCAACGTCACTGTTCCCGCCTTGATCGATCAGGAGCCATGCCAAATTGTTTGCAGCCGGGGCAAATTTTGAGTTTGCCGCAAGGGCATGCTCATAGTGCATCCGTGCCTTGTCGTAATTGCGCCGGCTTTCCTCAATCATACCTAACATCATGTGCGCTTGTACGAAGGATGGATTCTTCTCGATCGCTGTCGTATATTCTCGTTCCGCATCCTGAGTCTTTCCGCTCTGGTGATATAACGTTCCAAGGGTGAGATAGACAGGGAAGAAGTTTGGGTCGAGTTCAATAGTTGTTTTGAGGGCTTCGATGGCTTTGGTGTTCTCCCGCGTCAAGATAAAGAATTGTCCGAGTAAGTGATACAGGGTTGGTGAATTCGGCACCAGCTCAATCTGGCGTGCGAGGCGGTTTTCAACCTCGCTGGCTTTCCCCTCTTGCATTTTAACAGCCATAATTTCGGCCAAGGAGTTAAACGCTTGTGGATCCTTCTTTAGTTCGTTCTCAAAGTGAGTGACAGCCTCGGAATTTCGGTGCTGCGCCCGGGCGATTAATCCAAGATAATGCTGTAGTTTCGGGTAGTCCGGCGCAATCTTAGCGATCGACCCGAAAGCCGTCTGAGCCTTGGAGGCGTCGCCTTTCTTCCAATAGGCCTCTCCAAGCAGAAATAGAGGAGAGAAGTTGCGCGGATTGATGCGGAGTGCCGCCTCGGCTTGCTCTATGGCGAGGTCATACGATCGTTGAGCCAGATGGACCTTAGCCAGTTCCATCCGTGGGCCTACCGCTTGAGGGGCGAGTCGCTGCGCTTCGGTCAGCTCTACTTGCGCTTCATGGAGTGATTGTGTCTGGCTCAGTGCGATCCCGAGAAACTCATGGGCCATGGGAGAGTTGGGTTGCTCCTTCACCAGCATGCGTAACTGCGCTGTCGTGTCTTCCCCCTTGCCTTGCATGACGCGAAGCCGGGCATCAAGGAGACGAGCCATAAAATCTTTCTTGTCGCGTTCCAGCGCAGCCTTGATCAGCGTTTCCGCCTGAGCGAGATTGCCGATGTCCATGTGGTACCCGATCAGCTTATCTCTTGAGAGCGATGAAGACTTGCTGGTCTGCGTGGCCTCAACAAAGCTATCCAGTGCTTTGTCGCGGTTGCCGATCGAAAAATAAAAGTCACCTAGCAAAAGGTAATATTGCTCTTGATCCGGGTTTCGTACGGCCAGATTTTCGTAAATTGCTTCTGCCTGAGGAAGCTTATGGTGGTGCAGATAGAATTGGGCGAGTTTTAGCGACAAAGTCTCATGCCCCGGTGCGGCTTTAAGCCCCTGTATAAATGCATCTTCTGCCTTTTCGGGTGTGCCGTGCAGTTGATGCAAATCGCCTAGTGCCAACCAGAGTTCGGGCGACTGTGGAATTGTCGTGAGTGCTCGATGCAGCGCTTGTTCGGCGCCGGCAACGTTTTGTGCGGCCACGTAGGCTTGTGCAAGACCAACATACAGTGATGGGTTGTTGCGATCTTTCGCAAGAGCCGTTTCATATGCCGCGATGCCTCTCTGGAAATCCATTTTCCTTACGAGGCTGTTCGCGCGCAGGACTAGTCCGTCGGCGTCGGCCGGATCGGTTTTCAGGACAAAGTCAGCTCGTTCGAGGGCCTTGTCGGGCTCGTTGCCAAGCAGGTAGAGCGCACCTAACAGAAGTTGCGCTTGGCGGTGAGTTGGTTGTATCTCTACGGTTTTCGTCAGCTCGCTGAAGGCGGAGACTAGATTGTCCTGCCCTCCCAACTGCACATAGGTCTGCGCGAGCCGGTAATGGGAGTCGGCGTCTTTAGGGGCGAGTTTTATCGCATTGGCGAACTCGATCAACGCTTCGTTAAACTTTCCTGTGTCGTAATAGGCTGTGCCACGCTCTTTATGCCTGGCTCTCTGTTCCTCAGGCGAAGCCAGTCCGCAGCCTGCTTGTAGTAGCACAAGGGAGATGATTATGGGGACATATCGGAGAATCGACATGTAGGACATCCTTTCGCTTCTGACTTGGCACTATAGCAGGAGCAAGGATGTCCTGAAACAAGAAACGAAATTAAAAGGCGCTCTCGATAGATCTGCACATCGGGGATTAAAAGATGCTCTTGCTGACCTCATTCGAATACGAACTTTCGTTACCCGCTGTATCGACTGCGGTGATTGTAAAATAGTAGGTGGTTCCCACCTGAAGTCCTGTGGCGACATAGCCGAGTGTGCCGGCTTGGATTGTCGCGAGTGCAGCACCGTACACACCAGGAGTTGTTGATCGATAAACCCTATACGAGGCGAGATCGGACTCCGTATTGGCGTTCCATGACAACATTGCCGATGAGGTGGCGGGAGCGTTCAGCGTGAGCGTCACGCTTGCCGTTCTGGTGATTCCGCCTCCTATCATGGTGATTGTTCCCGTATGGTTCCCGATCGCCAGGTTGGCCGTGTTTACGCTGGCAGTGATGGTTCCGTTGTTCGAGCCGGATGTCACGCTGAGCGATAGCCAGGAGGCGTTGTCACTCGCTGTCCAGGTTCCATTCGAGCTGACGGTGATCGTTTGGTTCGTGGGGTTTGCCGCCCCCTGAGTCGCTGTAAAGGAGAGGCTGCTTGGCGACAGAGTCAATGAGGCCGCAGTGACCGTGAGAGTGACGTTGACCGTTCTGGTCGTGCCGCCACCCGTAACCGTGATGGTGCCGTTATTGGTGCCGGTCGATGCGGTGCTCAGATTAATGCTTGCCGTGATCGTGCCATTTCCGGATCCGGACGTTTGACTAAGAGTAAGCCACGAAGCGGTGCTGCCGGCCGTCCAACTACCGTTTGATGTGACCGTCACCGATTGATTAGCCGGATTACCGCCGCCTTGCACACCCGAATAGCTCAGTGAGGAGGGGTTCAGTGTAATCGTGGTCGAGGCCGGAGCAACGGTGAAGGTCACGGGCACCGAGATACTTGTGGCTCCCGTGGCGCTGAGCGTAATTGTCGCACTGTAGGTGCCGGAGGTGAGGGAGCCAGTTGCGGCCGTCAGCGTGACCGAACCGGTGCCGGTGCCGGAGGCAGGGCTGAGCGTCAGCCAGGCTGCGTTCTCGCTGGCCGTCCAGGTGAGGGTGCCGCCGCCGGTGTTGCTGATCGTGAGAGCTTGGGTAGCCGGGTTGCCGCCTCCCTGCTGGGCCGTAAACGAGAAGCTTGTGGGGCTGGCACCGATCGCGGGTGGCACCGGGGCTGCCGTGATGGTGAAGGTCACGGGCACCGAGACACTCGTGGCTCCCGTAGCGCTGAGCGTGATGGCTGCCGTATAGGTGCCGGTTGCCAGGGAGC
>JBJACV010000001.1:0-503496 GCA_046604365.1 Nitrospira sp. | reverse complement strand
TCGAGGGCGGTGCGCCGCGGCCGGCTCGATACCGTCGGGAGCAAGAGCGACGTCGGCGCGTAATTGGCGGAGACTTTGTGCACATCGCCGGTTTGGAGTGAGGCATTCCAGCGGTCGAACAAGGCGGCAATGTCCTCCTCGGTCGCGGCGACACACACTTCCGTATGTTGTGGAACTGCCAGGTGAACGTGCTCCGGAGGTGCGTCCGCCGTGGGTAGCGCGGACGAATGGTGGCTGGTAATCAGCCATTGATTGCCGTCCCACTTGTAGGTGAAGGTGTACCGGGCTTTGACACTGGCCCCGGTTTTCTGGAAGTTGAAGGTGTAAAGCCCTGCATCGATCGCCGTATTACAATCGATTTCAATTTCGCGCGCGTCTAGAGAATCGATGTGTCCCACCGGGTGGTTTTCCAGAAAATGGTGGAAATAGTCCTCTTTGTCGAGGACCGTGATCCGGGGCCGGCTCGACACCGTCGGGAGCAGGAGCGACGTCGGCGCGTAATTGGCGGAGACTTTGTGCACATCGCCGGTTTGAAGTGAGGCATTCCAGCGGTCGAACAGGGCGGCAATGTCCTCCTCGGTCGCGGCGACACACACTTCCGTATGTTGTGGAACCGCATGGCCGGATGGAAGGAGTGCTGCTATCTTTTGTGTTTCTGCGTAACTCACTATGGGGACAGCGACTACCGCGAGGAGCAAGGCCAATCTTTTCATGAACGATCCTCCTTGGATGCTGAGCGATCAACCACGTGAGATATGGACAGCGCTGGATCGCAAAGCCTGGTTGGCTTCTGCGACGGGCGGCATTATAGACGTGGGAGGAGACAAATCTCAACCCTGCTCCATTGTTCGATTGGTGTCGGTCAACACCCTGCCGATCGTCTTGCCAATACCGGAACCCCTAGCGACAATTTACGATAGCGGGACCATGCAGCCCCGTGATACAGTGCCGCCGCTCGTTTTGGGATTACAGAAGGCCGTGGGGCGGTTTTCAGACCAAGAACATCGGATTTGCGGTGATGAGCCCATCCATTCAAGGGGAATTCTTTCTATGAACATGCTCAAGAGCGTTCAATATTCACTCCCGCGGAGTACCGACCGGCACCTACAGGCACTGCTTCTCGTCATTGTCATGCTCGCCTGTTCCCTGATGCCCTTCGCTTCAGTCAGCGCATGGGCTGAGTTGGCGGACGATTTTCGAATCTGGGGTAACGTAACGGCACGGGGCAATTTCGGATTCGTCGATCCGGCTTTCAAGCAATTCCGTTGGTGGGCCGAAGTCCAACCTCGGTCGAGAGAAGAGGGCGAGGACATGGATCAACTCTTGATTCGTCCGGGGATCGGCTACGCGTTGACCGACCATTCGACGATATGGCTCGGCTATGCTCACGTGATCAATTTCCCGGCCGCCGGCGACAATATCCATGAAGACCGGATCTGGCAGCAATATATGTGGTCAGGGGCGACGCCTCTTGGCGCCTTCACCAGCCGAACCAGATTTGAACAGCGCTGGCAAACCAACGGAAACGAGACCGGCGGGCGGTTCCGTCACATGTTCAGGCTCAGCTGGCCGATTCCAGCGTATCCGGCCGTGAGTCTCGTGGGGTGGGATGAGGTCTTCATCCATCTGAATGATACGAATTGGGGAGCCAGGCAGGGGTTCGATCAAAACCGCGGATTTGCCGGGGTCGGCTATCGAGTGGGACCGCCGGTGCTGATCGAAATCGGATATATGAATCAATACATCAACAGATCCACCATCGATAATATGAACCACGTTCTCTCGCTGAATCTCTTTCTCGATTTTTGAGCGGCGTAGGCGGTCAACCCGGGAACATGCCGGCTCGACGCGAGTCCTCACTACCATGAGCCGTTGCCTTTCCGGGGTGGCTCGGCGGAGCGCACCGTACCGGCATGACTGATGCGGCGCTCAGTCTGCAACGGCCTTTGGTCAAAGCCCCTAGCGTTTCTTGCCGAAGTATTCCTGACGGCTGACAGTCACATCGGCCACAAACATCACACCGGAGTGCCGTTCGAAGAGCGGCCGAAGCCCTGCCAGAATGGGTTCCACTTTTTCTTCCGGCACGACGGTCATGATGATCTCGAGGCTCTCTTGCTCGCTGAACATGAAGTGAGCCTCCCGCACGCTATGGTGGCCCTTCCCGGACACATTTCCGATGATGGTATAGCCGGTGGCCTTGACTCGGTCGAACACCTCGGTGACGAACGCCCGGTGTTCTCCGGCCACGATCACGCGAATCTCCTTCATCGGATGCAATGTAAAACTCATCAATCCGCTCCTTTCCGGCCATTGCACAGTGGTTACACATCAGCTTCAGGCTGAGACGAAGCGGGTCGCTCGGCCGCCACCGCGATCTCAACCGTGCTGGACCTATCCGGATTCACTCGCTCCCATGTTCCATCGGGACGGTATCGATACCACACCTGGTCTTCCGGGTCGAGCGCGACGAGATGCACCCACTCGTTATGGTAATAGTGCTGAAGCACTTTGTGCCGTTCAATCAGCTTGTCGATGCGCGCTCGAGGCGTCTCAATGATCGTCAGCAAGCGCATCGGCTCATGATACGGCATGTCCCCGTTCATGACGGTTTGTCTCGCCAACCCCAGCCGTAGATCGCTCCAGGGGCCGGACATGATGCCAAACCGTCCCACCACGTTATGATAGATCTTACTGCCGCTTCCGTAGATTTCGTTGTCCACAGCCGAAAAGTAATGCTCCATGTTGATCCATTGCGCGACGACTTGGGGCGCGGTCAGCAGCACTTCGAGCAGTCGATTGCTCGGATCCTCTCGATAATCGTATGAGTGCAGGAAGACACGTCCGCCCAGGTCCAGTCCTTTTGTCAGCTCCCGCCGTCCGATCAGGAACGATGTATTGTTTGACAGGCCCCATTCCGGTCTGACTTGACTCCAGTCTACGCTCCGCCTGCGGACATGCGCCTCGGCTGCCGTCTCCTCGAGAACCTGTTGGATATCAGGAAAGCGCGCACAGCGTTCTTGACTGGTGAGCGCGGAGGCTTCTTTGAGGTCTTCCTGGAGTCGAGCGATGTCCGCGCGATGGGTCGGCGGGGCGTCTTCGAGGTCGAACAGTCGTATGGCATCGGTCGTCGTATCCATTTGGCCGGCGAGAAAATGCGTATCGGATGGGATGTCGATCCCCAGATTGGTGATTCGCTCCCGGACCTTGGGATTGTTCGCCATCATCGCGAGGGCACGGGCATTGGGTTTGCCTTCATTGCCGCCACAGGCCCCACAATCGAGCGCGGATTCGTAGGGATTGTTGTCCGACGTGCTCCCGTGCGCGCAGAAAAGGACGAGCCGCGCGAAGTTCTTGGTCAATCCCATCATACGGAGTGCCGTGTCGACGGTCAGGACCTGCTCTTCCAGGGTGAAACCGGTTCTGGTGAGCCGTTCTTTGTGTCGTGACGCGGATCGCGCCGTCAGATCATATTGCCGCCGTAAAATTTCGACAAAGGCGTTGATCGTCTCGAGCGTGAGTCCGGCCCGCTCGATTTCTTGGGCAGCGATCGGCGGCTCCGGGTCTCCTTCCACTGTCAACGCCCGCTGCCGCAAACCTTCAACGAGCGCGGGCGTAATCCGGGAACTGCGAAGTCCGAGTTGTTCATGCAAGGCCTCCCTGATCGTGGCCTGTTGTTCCGCTTCAAGCATCTCGGCGGTTTCACCAGGCCCTAGCTTGTCTATCGTCAACGTGGTGGCCAGAGAGGGTACGAACAGTTGTCGCAACCAGGCAGTCCAGCGCTGATAGAGCGCCGGGACCAACGTCTTGCCGAAAATCGGCAGACCGTAAAACCAGCCAAGCGATTCCACCATGACATAGGGGGTCACGACATTTTCTTTCAGATCGTGCAGGAGAGTATGCCCCGCCTGTACCCACTTGGCCCGCGCCGCATGCTGCGATACCTTGTGGTCGAGATAGCTGCGCGGAATCTCGCGCACCTCATGCTTCGCCCGCATGATGACCGGGAACTGTTCCGTATCATGCTCCTTCCCCCAGGCCCGATAGCGGATGAAGGCGGCAAAGAATCCGGCAAAGCCGAAGGTCTGATGTGGTCCGACCGATTCGAGATGGCGACGGAACGGTTCCGACCGCACGTCGATGCAATAGACCGACTGTGAATGCGGGCGCGCCGTCTCCGAGGGAGTGGTGTTCTCCGTCCGTGCTCGTAAGCGTCCTAACAGGTGCTCCTGGTAGCCGGCCTCCAGAGCTTTGAGCCACATCGGTCCATGGTCCGATTCGGGGAAGCCCTCCATCCAGTCGACGAGTTGCTTGAGGTCCGCGGGGGCACTTTCAACGAGTACGGTTGCATCAATAGTCAACGAATGGGCCAGGGCGAGAAGCCGTCGCGCGGATCCACGGCGAACGGCCGCTTGCAGTCGTGGAATGACTTCGGCACGGTATCGTGTGAGGACATTACTCCAACTTTGCCCCTTCCGATGTGAGAGCCGGTCGACTTCCTCGGCATACAGGGCGGGCAACCGGCCCGCCACCCGCTGCCGCCGCAGATAATATTCTTCGGGATAGTCGCGCATGTAGGCCGTCACGGCGTCATATCGTCCTTCGATGCCGAGATGGTCCGTGCACGCCTGCTGAACCAGTTCACGCGCGTACCAGAGACGAATCGCCAGAAACTTGACCAGACCGACCGGGTGAGCTTGTTGCCAGGGGTAGTCGCGTTCTTCTCCACGCCACTTGATGAAGCCGGCCCAGCCGGGCAGCGCGGTCAGTTGTAACGATAAGTAGTCTTGCAGAAGTTCAGCAGGAATCCCCAGTGCATCCAGGCTTTCGAGGAGCGCGTCTTCGGGATAGTCCGGCAGCTGCGCGATTTTTCTGCGACTGTCTTTGATTCCACAGGGAGACCATTCGTGGGAGACCATGGCCCTCCAGGCTTCATAGAGGCCCTTATCACGTCCCGGCATGACCCATGTGGCATGGCCCTCGTCCAGGAAGGCTCCGCACCACTTGATCATTTGCTCGTTGATCTGCTGAACGATCTGCGTGCCGAGCGTGTCGTCGCACCAGTGCGAGAGGGTGAGCCATCGGCAGAGCGCGGCTTGATTCTCATCCACGACTTTGCGGATTCGATCATCCAGCGAGAAAGGAAGAAGCACGCACTCCAGCTTACGGACAAGTGCGTCGATCAACGGCCTATCGAGATCTTCAAGCTGATCGTCAAGCGGTTCCATGGCCGGAGCACAGAGCCCCTCAGCCAGACAGGCGCGCAAGACCGAGCCGTGCGTGACAGTATGCGAGCCGATGGTCACATGCGTATCGACGACGAACGGTGTCAGAGCATTGTCAAGATGATGTGGTTGTATCCGGCCGGCCTTCAGGTACTCACGATACGAATGGCTGGGAAGATAGCCGTTGCCGCCCAGGAACTGCTTTCCCCGTTTGACGGCTTCTTCAAACGGCAGATATTCGATGCCATGCAATGGATTGTGGTGGACGAAAGTCCTCATCGGCCAGTACTGGGCGATGACTTCCCCCGCAAGACGGACGACCCCGCGCAATTCCATTCGCCGGGATTCAACGTCGGGAACGTGCTCTAGCGGTTCCATGCGAGAAGTCGCTCCATGGCGGAGGTCTTATGGGGAGCCTGCTCCGATGTATATAAGCTGGTCGGGGCCAAGCCAAGCGCCAGCAAAGCCAGCACCACGATCAGCAGCGAAGTAAATTCGGGATGCCTGAGGTCCGTATAACGTAAGTCCGGCCGGCGAGCGCCGAAGAGCAACTGCTGGACCATTTGCATGATGTACCACGAGGCGGCCAGCCACGCCGTGAGCGCGATGAACAGACCGATCGTTGAAGCGGGCGGCGCGGTCAGCAGCAACCCCATGAATCCCGCGAACACTCCGAAGGGCGGAATACCCATTGCGGCAAGACCCAACAGAGAGAATAGGACCGCATATTTCGGCATCGCCGCGGCCAGGCCGCTGACGGCCTGCGGGTCCACATCGTCGCCGTATCTCGTGCGGATGACCTGCCAGGCAACCAACAGTCCGCCGGTGGCGAGGCCGACTGCTCCGGCCAGTACGGCCGCGCGTGGCGTCGCCGTGTGGGCTCCGGCCACAAACCACCAGAGGATCGAAAAGAACGAGACGCTGCCGTAGCCCACCAACAGACGGACCCGCGATTGGGCCAACGCCTTGATTGCGCCGTACAGCGAACTGGCCAGGGCCAGGAGGCTGACGCCCGCGACGAATTCGTTCGGCATCGTCGGCATAGCGGTTGCCAGTCCGTGAAGGCCAAGCACGGGCAGCAGCACCACAATGAACGGAGGCAGGCTACCCGGCAGTCGGGTCAGCGCTGTGAGGTACCCGTCATGAAGAGGCATGAGCGGTAACAGAACGGCACAGGTTGCCAGGGATGCCACCGATGAGACGGGCGGTCCCGCCACGAGAGAAAGGCCTGCGCCGACGACACCGACACCGAAGGAACCGATGCCCCACCAGGAGATGGGCCAAAGCGTCGTGTGATGACGGTATAGGAGGAACATGATCATCAGCATGATCGAGATCAGGCAGAGGGGGCCGAATGTATTGCCCCCGGTGAGCACGGCCATTCCCAGACTGAGAAAGATCAAAGTCAGGGTCCAGGCGAGCCGATGATGCTCGTGCACCGGCTGGCCTAATGTGGCCACCACGGCTGCGATCGGCAGTAAATAGAGCGGTAAGAGACCATCGGGCGGAATCGGAAGCCGGTTGGCCACCACGGCTGTCGCCGCAAGGCTGATGACAGACGAGCCGATGGCACACATCTTTACACGGGAGGGATCGGACCCAAAAGCCAGACAAACAAGTGCGCCCGCGAACGGAATTCCGGCCAACACCCATGGTATGACCATGTCTGTCATCGCGACCACCCGCGTTCCAGCTTGTCGAGCCGATGAATCAGTTGCGCGGTCATCGAGCTGATCAGCTGATAAAGTTCATCGGCATAGATCCGGTTCAGGAATACCGTATAGAGTCGAATTCGTAGGCCTTCGATCCAGGCCGGTATCCGGACTGTCCGACCGTGGGCACGCATGTACAGGTAGGTCCAGCCCAGAACCGTCATGAGCGCGGCCATCACGACAATGAGGTCGAAGAGCCAGTCCGGAAGATCGGCGGCTCTGAAATACGACGCCACCTCTTCCGGGTTGGGATAAAGGAATGCGGTGAATGACTCGACGGCGAACAGGTAGACGAACACGATGAACAGGAGCGTCAGCAGCATGATGGCCGACACTTTCCACGAAGCCACGGCACGAAGTCGTATGAGCGTCAAGATCGCCTGCGACGAGGTGATCCAGATGAAGAAGAGGATAATGACGGTTCCCTGGGATTCCAGCAAGGGAATGCGCAGGACTCCGTGCGTGACCAATAAGATAAGCAGCGGAATAAAGAGTGTCGTCACAAACCCGGTCGACCAAGCCAAGCGAGAAAATCCCTCTTCTCCGGCGGCATGGTCCACATGTGGAAAATGCGGCTCCTGTCGCGCCTTATGAATGATGTTTCCACAATTGAGAAAGACTGTGGCCTTGAAGAGACCGTGCGCGATCAGATGGAACACGGCGAGCGAGAAGGCCCCCAGGCCGCATTCCATGATCATATAGCCCATTTGGCCGATGGTCGAGAAACCGAGTGTCTTCTTGATGTCGTTTTGGGCCAGCATCATCGTTGCGCCGAGGACGGCCGTCAGGGTCCCGATGACAAAAGCGACGTGTAGGGTGGTTGAGCTCATTCCGAAGAGTGGCGCGAGGCGGTTAATGAGAAAGCCTCCGGCGTTGATGATACCCGCGTGCAGCAATGCGTGGACCGGTGTCGGTGCGAACAGTGATCCCGGCAGCCACAGATGCAGCGGAAACTGAGCTGATTTGCCCATCGCACCGATAAAAAGGAGGAGAGTCACAGCCGTTGCGGCGCTGACACCCATTCCGGGCAGGATCGAAATGGTCACGGGCGTGGCGGCCGCTCTGGCAAACAGCTCCTGGAATTCAAGGGTGCCGTAGAGTTGATACGCCAGGACAATACCGGCAAGAAATGCTGTATCGGCAACACGCAGCAACGCGAACGTCTTGAACGCGCCCGTCAACGTCGCGGGGTGAACATGGTTGTGCGCGAGCAGGTAGAGCAGGTAGCTCAAGATTTGCCAAAAGAGAAACAACATCATGAGATTGCCGCTCGAGACCATGCAGATCAACACGAAGTCGGTCAGGCAAATCAACGCAAGATACCGGCGCGCATGGCCATCCTGGTACATATACCTGGTCGAGTAGCAGTAAATAATGATGCTGACGCCCGTGATCAGTGTCATCATGACCGCGCTCAGCCGGTCAACGTAGAACCCGATGGGAATAATGAAGGAAGAGACGGAGGCCGGATCATAGAATCGAATCGTGATGGGACTCTGCGATGAGACCAGGGTCAGGACGCCTATGGCGCCCAGGAATGCCAGACCGACGGGATAGGCGGCCGCTTTCGCGCGGGTGAAACGCGACGTCTCACCGCCGATCATCACAATGCCGGCGGCGGATAGGAGGAGAAATGGAACGATGAGTACCAGCGACACGAGCACGTCATTTCTCCGGATGGTTGAAAAGCGTTCGTTCTCTTTCTGTCAGGCGATGGGCGCCCCTCCCGCCACGGGGGCGGTGTACCATTAATACGGGTTCTCCATATTCGTCAAGCCGGGACTGATCGCCCATCCTTGCTCATGCGCCATTGTGGAGACGCAGCCTATGTCCGGCGACTCCGAGTCGTCAAGCCGGTGTCGGTCAAAGCGAACGTTCCTGGGCGCGCTTATCCAGGCGCTGAATGACGGCGGTCAGGGTATGCCCCACTCGATGCAGGATCGCGTCGATATAGAGTCGATTGAGAAACAGCACATAGAGCCGGATCCGGACGCTGTTGATCCACGATGGCATCCACACGGTACGGCCATGGGCCCGCATGTACAGATAGATCCAGCCCACAATCGTCACCAGCGTCGACACCGCGAGGAGAAGATCAAAGAGCCAGTCCGGGAGATCGCCGGCCTTGAAGTACGAGGCCACTTCCTCCGGATTAGGGTACAGGAAGGCGGTGAACGATTCGACGGCGAACAGATAGACGAACACGATGAACAAGAGCGTCAGCAACATCGCCGCCGACACCTTCCAGGAGGCGACGGCCCGCAATCGGGTCAGCGTCAGGATCGCTTGCGAAGACGTAATCCAGATGAAAAACAGAAAGATGACGGTGCCCTGGGATTCTAATAGCGGAATCCGTAACACGCCGTGAGTCACCAGCAGGATCAGCAATGGGATCAGCAGGGTCGTGAGGACTCCCGTTGTCCAAGTCAGGGGCGAGTAACCTTCTTTCTCGGTCTTATGACCTGGATAGGGGAGCAACGGTTCCTGTCTCGCTTTGTGTATGACATTTCCGCTGTACAGAAACACCGTCGCCTTGAACAGCCCGTGGGCGATTAGATGAAAGACCGCGAGCGAAAAGGCACCCAGACCGCATTCCATGACCATGTAGCCCATTTGGCCGATCGTCGAAAAGCCGAGCATGTTCTTGATATCGTTCTGCACCAGCATCATGGTTGCGCCGAGGATGGCCGTCAGCGTCCCGATCACGAGGGCGACGTGCAGGGTCGTCGAGCTCATTCCGAAGAGCGGCGCGAGGCGATTGATAAGAAATCCCGCAGCGTTGATGATGCCCGCGTGCAGTAAGGCAGTCACGGATGTGGGGGCATAGAGATACCGGGGAAGCCAACCGTACAGTGGAAACTGGGCGGACTTACTCATTCCGCCGACCAGGAGCAGCAGAGTGACCGCCGTCGCGCCGTTCAATTCGACACCGGAGAACAGGGACACGGTGACAGTGGATTGCGCGGCGACGGCAAACAGATCGGGAAATTCCAATGTGCCGTACAGCGAGTAAGCCAGCACAGTCCCGCCCAGGAAAGCGACGTCACCGACCCGCAAGAGCGTGAAGGTTCGAAACGCGCTTTTCAATGTTTCCTGGTGGCTATGATTGTGGACGAGGAGATAAAGGAGGTAACTCAGCAATTGCCACAGCACGAACAGCATCAGCAAGTTCGCGCTGGACACCAGGCAGAGGAGGACAAACACGGTCAGCCCGATCAAGGCGAGATACCGGCGCTCGTGCAAATCCTGGTACATATACTCTACGGAATAGGTGTAAATGATCGTGCCGATGCCGGAGATCAGTACCATCATGACCGCGCTGAGCCGATCGATATACAGGCCGATCGGGACGGCCAACACAGTGGACGCGCCCGGATCGTACAATCGGAGCGTCATCGGGCCTTCCGTGGCCACGACGTAGAGTGCGGCGATGGCGCCACAGAAAGATGCGCCGATCGGCCAGGCGGCGACCTTCGCGCGGATATGGCGCGTGGACTCGCTCCCGACGCCCACGATAAGAGCGGCGATCAATGGAAGCAGCGGCACGAGCAACACTGCGGACATCATCACCTCAACGCGCTAAGAACACAAAAGCCAACCGTCCGCTCGATGCCGGATCGAGACAGGTTCGGTTGGCTTGTACTGCGACCGGCCTCTCGCACGAACTGCCGGTCACCCTACGACCCGTGATACGCACACTTGGCGCTCTGCCCGTCCCAGGAAATAGCGGGGACGAGCAACATCGCCAGGCTGTAAGTACGAGTCCATCAATAATATGACTACCCGATCAGCGTCAAGCGTGAAAAGGCAGATCAGGTCTTAGAATCGACAGGGATGATCCGAAAGACCCATGATCGGCGGGCGGTTGAGCTCAAAGGGTGACGATTAGGCTTGTTCGCCTGCTCCTGCGACTCGTATAATATTATGGGAGAAAGGCTCGGCCATGGAAAACGGCATCCGCAACGCCATCATCAAATTCGAACAAGAGTTCATGGGCCGTGGTCCCGACGACGTGCGGGCCTCCATTGTCCGCGATTTAGTCGTGGTCCGGTTAAAAGGGGTGCTCACTCCTGCCGAGAGGCAGCTGGCTAAGACTGCTGAGGGCGTCGAAATGGTGAAGCAGTTGCGGCAGAATTTGATCGCACAGGGTCGCGACAAATTGAGCGAGCAGGTCGGCGAAATCACGAAAGCCAAGGTCCTCGGTGTGTTTACCGACATCGATGTGCAATTAGGGGAACGGGTCTTCGTCTTCACGTTGGATCGGGAAATCCAGCCGATCGCCCGGTGACTGATTCCTCAAAGATCTTCCCGCTCAAAACGTGCGCGCATTGATCCACATGTGCACAAGAATGCTCGCGGCATACCCAAGCGCAATCGCCGGAGTCCATTTGAGATGACTGAAAAACGTATATTTCCCTTTCGCCTGCCCCATAAGCGCGACACCAGCCGCAGATCCGATGGAAAGAAGGCTTCCTCCGACTCCTGCGGTCATCGTCACGAGTAACCATTGGCCTTCGGAAATGTCCGGGTTCATGGTCAACACTGCGAACATGATCGGGATGTTGTCGACGATCGCGGATAAGATTCCGATCATGACGTTGGCGAAGGTTGGACCCCACTGGAGGTAGAGCACTTGGGAGGCCAAGGCCATATAGCCGAGATGGCCAAGCCCGCCGACGCATAGGACGACACCGTAGAAGAACAACAGCGTGTCCCACTCAGCCCGGGCGACTTTTTGAAACACGTCAAACGGAACGACGTCTCCGATCGCCCCTTTGTTGTAGGTCGAGGAATGATGGCGTTTCCGGCTCAGGTAATGCCCAAAGAACCCAAGATACGCAAATCCGGTCATCATCCCCAGGACGGGCGGCAGATGCAGAAAATTGTGAAAGCCGACCGCCGTGCAAATAGTCAGAAAAAACAAACCGATAATGCGCTTAGCTCCGATCTTCATGTGGATCGTTTCAGCGGACGGCGGTGGTGACATGCGAGGAACGACATAATGCATGATCGCGGCAGGCACCAGGAAGTTCACTGCTGAGGGGATAAACAGCTGAAAAAAGTCAAAAAATTCAAGGATGCCTTTTTGCCACACCATCAGGGTCGTGATATCCCCGAAGGGGCTGAACGCTCCTCCCGCATTGGCCGCCACTACAATATTGATGCACGATAAATTGACAAATTGCGGATTGTGGGCGCCCACAGCCATGACCACGGCACACATCAAGAGGGCAGTCGTGAGATTGTCGGCCACCGGTGAAATACAAAACGCCAGGCACCCGGTGATCCAGAAGAGTTGCCGGTAACTGAACCCTTTACGAACAAGCCATGAGCGGATCGACTCGAACACTAACCGTTCATCGAGGGCGTTGATGTAGGTCATGGCGACCAGCAAGAAAAGCATCAGTTCCGCGTATTCCATCAGATTGTGACGGAAGGCATTTTCAACCAGTTCGGCTTGACCCTGTGGATACGCGAGCGCGATCGCCGCCCATATGATCCCAGCGGCAAGAATCACCGGTTTGGACTTGCGAAGATGGGTAAACTCTTCGGACATCACCAGCACATACGCCAGGACAAATATGCACAGCGCAAAATACCCCACTGCTGAGGTGGTCAAGTCGATCGAGGCGTGCGCTTCTGTTTCAGCGAACGTGAAGGAAGGCAACCCGAAGACGATGAACGATAAAGCAAGACTGACCTGGAAGAAACGCAAGAAGGGAGAACTGTTCACACACAACCATCCTTTCGAAAACCATCATCGTTGGCTGACTCCAGGAATTGATCTGCGAGGTCATCACAAATGTGTTTCAGCGCGCCACTCACTACTTTCTGCCTTGAGACTGCAGACGGGCCAGCCGTTCCGGGCAGGGCTTGTCGCAGCCGGCATCGCACTCCAGACCAAGGCGTTCAAGACCGCCACAACTGCCGCCGATCGGACGGCGACCGACCAGGACACCCACCGCCATAGCCAGGATGGCAATACCCATGACAAGAAAGGTCACCAGAAAAATAGTCATGACAGCTCCTGTCTCCGGTAACGTTGGAAGGCACAGCAGACGCGTTCCTCAAATTGTCCATCACGTTCGATGACGAAGAGGACGGGGAGGTTGAGCCGTTCGGCGATGGCCATGCCACGCTCAGGCCCCAACACCTGAAACGCGGTGGCCCAGGCGTCGGCTCGCATGCCGGTATCCGTCAGGACCGTCACCGAGACCAGATGATTATCGACCGGCCAGCCGGTGGTCGGATCGATGGTATGGGAATAGTGTCGTCCGGCGATTTCAAAAAAGTTCCGGTAATTGCCCGAGGTGGCGAGCGCGATGTCGCTGAGGGCCAGCAGCGTCTGCACCGAGCGTTCGCCCGGCAACGGTTTCTCTATCGCGATCCGCCAGGGTGTATCGTCCTCCTTGAGCCCGCGTACCCGAATCTCGCCGCCGATCTCAACCATGTAATGGTCAATGGCGTGCGAAGTCATGAGTTCAGCAACCCGGTCCACCCCGTACCCCTTGGCAATCCCGGAAAGATCCAGGAAGACATCAGGGCGGTGCTTGCGTATCGCCGGTTGAGTGTCACTGAGCGTGACTTTATCGAGACCGCTGCGTGTGCGTGCGGCGGCGATGTCGCGTTCAAGCGGGATGCGGTCCGGATGAAACTCGGGCCCGAAGCCCCAGAGATTGACCAGGGGGCCAACCGTGATATCAAACGCCCCTTCGCTCTGGGCCCCGATCTCGAGCGCGGCTTTGAGCACAGCACGTAGCGGATCGGATACGGATACCCAGTCTGTGGTAGGCAGACGATTCAAGCGCGACAGCTCCGATTCCGGATCATAGGTAGACATGGTGTGATTGATCTCAGCCAGCAATGTGTCAACTTCGCTCTGCATGACCTTCAGTGAGGGAGTATTCTGGGTGGGGCGGTATTTCACGTTATAGGTGGTTCCCATCGTGCGACCGCTCATGTGCAGCTCTCGGACAGGCGGTTCAGGACGCAGCAGGCTGAAGCCGGCACCGGCAGCCAGCAGAGCGATCAAGGCAATCAGCGTACGGAGGCGCGGAACGGAGGGATGCATGGGTGGTCATCCTCCGAAGTCATCGAGCATGATGTTTTCTCGTTCGACACCCAGCTCCAACAGCATTTTAATCACGGCCGCATTCATCATCGGCGGTCCGCAGAGGTAATACTCACAGTCCTCAGGCGCCGGATGGGTTTTCAGGTACTCATTATAGAGCACGTTATGGATGAAGCCGGTATAGCCGCTCCACGCGTCATCCGGGAGCGGGTCGGACAGGGCGACATGCCACTTGAAGTTGTCATGCGCTGCGGCCAACTTGTCGAAATCGTCGACATAGAACATCTCACGCTTCGATCGAGCCCCGTACCAGAAGGACATCTTGCGTGTAGTCTTGAGGCGGCCCAGCTGATCGAAAATATGCGACCGCATGGGCGCCATTCCTGCCCCACCACCGATGAATACCATCTCGTTGTTGGTGTCACGCGCAAAGAATTCCCCGAACGGTCCGGAGATGGTGACCTTGTCCCCCGGTTTCAGTCCGAACAGGTAGGAGGACATCTTGCCAGGAGGCGCATTTTGGCTGCGCGGCGGGGGCGTGGCAATGCGAATATTGAGCATGATGATGCCGCGCTCCTCAGGGTAATTGGCCATGGAGTAGGCGCGCTCAAGGGGCTCATTGACCTTGGACACAAGGTCCCAGAGTTTCAGCCGGTCCCAGTCGCTGCGAAACCGTTCTTCGATATCAAAATCCTTAAACGAGTGCTCATACGGAGGGCAGAAAATCTGGATATACCCTCCGGCGCGGAAATCGACATATTCATCCTGGGGAAGCTCGAGGACCAGTTCCTTGATGAAGGTCGCCACATTGTGGTTGGAGCGGACGGTACATTCCCATTTCTTGACCCCGAACACCTCATCCGGAATCACGATCTTCATGTTCTGCTTGACCGCCACCTGACAGGAGAGACGGTAACCCTCGCGCGCTTCACGCTTGTTGATGTGAGAGGTTTCTGTCGGCAGAATGACCCCGCCCCCTTCGAAGACCTTTACCCGACACACGCCACAAGTCCCGCCGCCACCGCAGGCAGAACTGATAAAAATCTTGGCGTCGCCAAGAGCACCGAGTAGCTTGCCTCCAATCGGAGTTTCGATAGATTTCTTGTCGTTAATGGTGATCGTGACCTGGCCGCTGGCCACCAGTTTCGATCGCGCACTCAAAATGAGGACAGCCAGAATGAGGACGATCCCGGTGAAAAAACCGACTCCCAGTAGGATCTCGATCATACGCGGCCTCTCATCAGACTCAGAGTTGAATTCCTGAAAAGGCCATGAATCCGAGGGCCATTAACCCAGCGGTGATGAATGCGACGCCCAGTCCCTGCAAACCATCGGGGATGTCGGAATACTTGAGCTTCTCACGTACCCCTGCCATCGCCACGATCGCGAGCGCCCACCCGACACCCGAGCCCACACCATAGGTGACGCTTTCGCTAAAGTTATAGTCACGTTCGACCATAAACAGAGTGCCTCCGAGAATGGCGCAGTTGACGGTAATCAGCGGCAGAAAGATTCCCAACGAGTTGTACAGTGACGGGACGTATCGGTCGAGAAACATTTCCAGCACCTGTACGACCGCCGCGATGACGCTGATGTAGCTGATGAGCCCAAGGAAACTCAGATTCATCTCGGAGAGCCCCGCCCATGCCAATGCGCCGTCACGGATCAGAAATTGGTAGATCAGATTATTGATCGGGAGGGTCAGGCTTTGCACGACGACCACCGCGATGCCGAGCCCGAGCGCCGTGCCGATTTTTTTCGAGATGGCAAGAAACGTGCACATGCCGAGAAAAAACGTCAGCGCAAGATTCTCAACGAAGACCGCTTTGATAAACAGATTGATCAGGTCAATCATGAGGCCACCTCGGGACGGGGCGCGTGATAGATCCGGTATTCCGGTTCTTCCACTTGTGCCGGCTTCCAGGAGCGCACCACCCAAATGATCATGCCGATCAGGAAAAACGCACTCGGAGGCAGGAGCAACAAGCCGTTTGGCACATACCACCCGCCATCCCGTTCAAGAAGGAGGATTTGGTACCCGAAGAGGGAACCGGACCCCAAGAGCTCGCGTATGACCCCGATGACCATTAATAGTGCGCTATAGCCGAGGCCGTTGCCGAGGCCATCGAGAAAGCTCGGGAGCGGGGGATGTTTCATCGCATAGGCTTCCGCGCGTCCCATGACGATGCAATTGGTAATAATCAACCCGACGAAGACCGACAGGTCCTTGCTGATGGTGAACGCATAGGCTTTGATGAACTGATCAGTGACGATGACCAGCGACGAAATAATGGTCATCTGCACGATAATGCGGATACTGCTCGGGATATGGTTGCGGATCACACTGATGGCGGCATTGGAGCAGGCGGTGACGACGGTCAGCGCGATGCACATCGTGATCGTGGTTGAGAGCTTCGACGTCACGGCCAATGCCGAGCAAATCCCCAAGACCTGTAAAATGACCGGGTTATTGTCAACGATCGGGTCGATAAGAATTTTTCGGTGTTCGTACGACATGGGAGTTAGCTCCTTTCATGACGCAACCGGGCAAGGTACGGCCCGTACCCTTTGTCGCTCAGCCAGAATTTCAGCAAATTCTCCACACCGCGCGAGGTGATGGTGGCGCCGGCGAGTGCGTCGACCTGGTGTTGCGCGTCGGGGGTGGAACTGTCAATCGCGACCTTCGTCACTTCAACCTGAACCTTCCAGTTCTCGTCGAAGAGGACTTTGCCCGTCCATTGTGCCCGCCACTTGGGATTGTCGATCTCTCCTCCGAGCCCCGGGGTCTCGGCGTGCTGATAGAAGCGGAGGCCCTGAACCGTTCGCAGATCCTCCTCCAGCGCAAGAAACCCGTACATCGTGGACCAGAGCCCGTAGCCATACACCGGCAGAATCAGTTTTTTCAACTCGCCGTCGGCGCCGACAATCCGATAGACCGGCAAATAGCGCGGTTCGCGCCTGATCCCCGCCACATCCTCCCGGCGGGTGAGTTCGATGGAGATCGCGGGATCCTTTCCGGCCTTGACGATATTAAAGGTGTCAGGATCGACCCCCTTCACCTCATCACCGGTTGCCAGTTCGACCATGCGCGCGTCAATCCGTTTCAACGCTTGTTCTTCCGTCAGCCCCTCCTTGAGGAGGCCGGAGACCGCAATCACATTCCGTATGAGGTCGGCCTTCTGATTCGTTTCCTGAATCGGTCGAAGGAGCACCGCCGCGCCGGCGACTACAACCGAGCAGACCAGGCAGACCACAAACGTCACCAGCAGCGTCTTGCTCGCACTTTCGACCGGCGCAGCGGATACGGCGGAATCCGGTTCAGGTTCGGACATGGCGGCGGAGCCTCCGTCGGATGTTCAGCTGAACGACCGCATAATCGATCAGGGGCGCGAATACATTGGCAAACAAAATCGTGAGCATCACGCCTTCAGGAAACGCCGGGTTTGCCACGCGGATCAGCACGGTCATGGCTCCGATCAGAATGCCGAAGACCCAGCGCCCGGCACTCGTCATCGCGGCGGACACCGGGTCAGTGGCCATGAAGACCATGCCGAAGGCGAACCCGCCCAGCACCAGGTGCCAGTACCAGGGCATCGCCACCATGGGATTGGTGTCGCTGCCGACCACATTGAACAGGAGAGAGGCCCCGACCATCCCCAGAAAGACCCCGACGATAATGCGCCAGGAACCGACTCCAGTATAGATCAGAAACGCCGCGCCGAGCAGACAGGCAAGGGTGGAGGTTTCCCCCATGGAGCCCGGTATCAGGCCGATAAAGGCATCCCACCAAGTATAGCCTCCGCGGATGATCTCGTCGACGCCGCCTACTTTCCCAAGGCTGAGCGCGGTCGCGCCGGAATAGCCATCCACCGCCACCCACACCCGGTCACCGGACATCTCGGCGGGATAGGCGAAAAACAGAAACGCCCGCCCGGTCAGGGCTGGGTTGAGAAAATTCTTGCCGGTCCCGCCGAAGATCTCTTTGCCGAGGACCACGCCGAAGCTAATCCCGATGGCGACCATCCAGAGAGGCATATCAGGTGGCAGCGTCAGCGTGAAGAGCATGGAGGTGACCAGAAAGCCTTCATTGATCTCTTTCTGACGCACCGTGGAAAAGACCGTTTCCCATATACCGCCGACGATCAAGGTCGTCAGATAGATCGGCAGAAAATACAAGAAGCCATGGACCGTATTGGCCAGAATGCTGCCGGCATCAAACCCGATATGGAGTGCTGCCAGCAGATCATAACGCCAGCCAGCCTTTGCCATCCCCACCTTTGCGAGTGCCAGATTGGCCTGATACCCGGTGTTGAACCAGCTCCACAGGATGCAGGGAATCAGCGCCACCACCACGTACACCATTAATCGTTTCAGATCGATGCCATCCCGCACATGCGGCGCGTGGTGCGTGGTTTCGGGAGAGGAATAGAAAAACCCATCGACCATCTCGAAGACGGGATAGTACTTTTCATAGCGGCCGCCCTTGGCAAACAGGGGCCTGAGACGATCAAGATAACGTTTCAAACCTGCCATCAGCCTTCTCTCTCAATCTGGCTCAACACGTTCCGCAGCACCGGGCCATAGTCGTTCTTGCCGACGCACACGAAGGAGCATAAGGCGAGGTCTTCTTCATCCAGTTCCATGCAGCCCAGTTGTTGCGCCATGTCGGTGTCGCCCACCATCAGGTAGCGCAGCAATTGTGTCGGGAGGATGTCCAGGGGCATGATATCCTCGAAATTGCCGAAGGGCACCATGGCACGCAGGCCTCCGTTCAGCCCGGTCGTCAGCCCAAACTCCTCCTTGCGGTGGCGGAAGAGACTCGATAGCATGACGTTGCTCTGGGAGAATGTTCTCCGTCCGGGCGTGAACCAGCCCATGAACGTTCGTTCGACCCCATCCGGAATCACGGATATCTGAAGATGATGGCGCCCCAGATAGGACGACCAGTCGGCTGCGTGACGCCCCGACAAGATCGAGCCGGAAATGACGCGGTTCTCACCGGCCTGAAGTTCACCCTCGATCAACTCCTCGATACAGGCGCCGAGCCTGGTCCGCAACAGGCGTGGCTGTTTAACCTGAGGCCCGCCGAGCGCGACGATGCGACCGGTCGATAAGCGGCCGCCGGTAAACAGTTTGCCGATCGCAATCACCTCTTGGTAGTTAAGGTGCCAGACAACCTTATTGACGTCTACGGGTTCGAGAAAATGAATGTGCGTCCCCGGCAGACCCGCTGGGTGGGGGCCGTCGAAACTGGCCTGGCGTATGTGGCCTATACCCTGTGGCAACGGCAATTCGGCTGTGGGTGACGTGCACACCCACAGCGGCATGGTACCCAGGCGCGACAGCACGGTCAGGCCATGGCCGAATGACTCAGCCTCCGCAGTGACGATTGGAACAGGATCGGCGGCCAGCGGGTTGCTGTCCATCGCTGTCACGAAGATGGCGGCCGGACGAGTGGTCGGGTCGGCGATCTTGCTGTAGGGACGTGTGCGTAGGGCCACCCACAGACCCGATGTCAAGAGATTGTCCACCACCTGCGCTTCGGTCAAGCTGGCCAGTTGGTCGACAGGGTAGGCTGCAAATGTTTCCTCGTCTTCGGTGTCGTCAAGCCGGATGACGACCGACTGGAGGAGGCGTTGCGCTCCACGATGGATCGCACGCACCGTGCCGGCACCCGGAGCCGTGATGCGTACGCCGGGTAACTTCTTGTGCTCGAACAGCGCTTGGCCGAGTTTCACCTTGTCCCCTTCGGCGACCAGCATGGCGGGTTTGAGACCGATATGATCTACGCCGAGCACGCCGACGTGGCGAACAGGCTTGGCGGCATAGACCAGCTGCTCTGGTTTCCCGCTGATCGGCAGATCCAGCCCTTTTGTAATTCTGATCATCATGGAGGTTGCGATGGCGGTTACACTGTCGTGATGGGTCGACGCGCGATGGTTAAATGGTTAAGAGGTGCTCAATTTTTTACGCTGCCGGATGAGCGTTTCTTTTTCATCCATCATGAGCGCCGCCATATAAAACGGCAGTAACCCATAGGGTCAAATTGCCGCAGTACAACTGTTTGGACATATTGTTGTCAAGCCTGTCGTGGGTCAGCAGTTCAGATGGCCTGACAGGCGCTCGCCCCTTAGTCAGAAAAGACATATTGTCATCGATCAAGGTGAGCAAGTGGCGAAATCCGAGAACTCATGGTACACAGGACCATGACACGACGCACCTTGATCCACTCCTTTCGCAAGGGACCGTCGAAGCCGCCATCTTACTCTCGTTTTCAGTTGCCGTTGTTCTCTGGGGAGATATCAGAACGGATAGCGCTAGCGGGAGATCCAACTCTCTTCCAAGCAGATATTCGCGCGTGATCGCTATAGATCATTGGTCATCGTCATATCGAGCGTACGCCTAGAATCGTCCATTATTTCTCATGTATAGTGCCGCCTCATGGAATGGCTGAATTACCATCATCTACTCTATTTCTGGTCCGTCGCGAAGCACGGGACCGTTGCTAAAGCTTGCGAAGAACTTCGCTTGGCCCAACCGACGATCAGTAAACAGATAGGGCTTCTAGAGGACACACTGGGCGAAAAATTGTTCGTGCGGACCGGTCGGCACCTCGTGCTGACAGAAATGGGCCGCATCGTCTTCAAACACGCCGAGGATATCTTCTCAATAGGACAAGACTTGCTGAATACGGTCAAGGGACGGGCAAGTAGCAGCCAGAGTCGCCTGAACATAGGCGTCGTTGACGTGGTGCCCAAGCTGCTGGCCACCCGTCTATTGGACTCTGCTGTCCGGCAGTCCCCCGGCATACGCTTGATTTGCTGGGAGGATAAGTTGGACCAGCTGCTGGCCGACCTGGCGATTCATGGACTGGATTTAGTCATCGCTGATACGCCGGCGCCACCGTCGATCAAGGTGCAAACGTATAACCATCTTCTGGGTGAGTCGGGGATCACGTTCTTCGCAAAATCGAAGTTGGCCGTACATTACCGTCGCAATTTTCCTCAATCCTTGAATGGTGCGCCGATCTTGTTGCCCACTTCCAACACGGTGCTTCGCAGGTTGCTGGATGACTGGATGGTAGGCCAGGAACTGGTCCCAACCGTCGTCGGAGAATTCGAAGATAGCGCCACCTTAAAAGCCTTCGGACAAGCAGGACATGGGTTGTTTCCTGGACCGACGGCCTTGGAAAAAGAGATTTGCCGGCAATATCAAGTGCAGGTGATACGCCGAGTTGATTCTGTCAGGCAGAGGTTCTATGCGATTACCGTCGAGCGCCGCCTGAAACACCCGACCGTGGTGGCTCTCCTCAACACAGCTCGTCGAGAAGTCCTCAGTTAGGCGAATACTGCAATCTCCAGAAGTGTCATTTCTTCTTCAACGTGTGAACGTACCCAACGCGTTCTTGGACTGTTCCTCAGAAAGTCGCCACTTCCACGACGGCGGTGTCGTATCTGGCAACCCGCGTGAATCGCCCTACGCGAACGACACCGAGCTACTTCTGAGTCGTAAGGGACGTTGAGCCGTCAACCTCTGCATTGACGATTCCTCCTTCTTCACCCGACGCCCGTGGCACCTTCGAATGATGTTCGGACAGCTTAATTAAACTTCGTCGGAAACTGCTTCACCAGGGCCGCCGCCAACGCATCGGCAATACCATAAACAAATGGTGCTCCATCACCGGCCACGTCTCTTCTTCGCGGCGTAATCTCTGTTTTGAAACTTGTTGATTTGAGTCACATGATGGTCGACATGGGCAGCAAACAGATCTCGAACAGCGTCTTTCAAAAGGTGGGGATTGATTCCGCTAAAGAATGCGGCGATCGCGTCGGTGTTAAAGGCAAACTGCGCCATAGCAACATCCTGCTGACGCGTATTCCCGCCCACAGTAGCCTGGGAATACGCTTTGACTGCTCCGTAATGTTTGGTCAATAGGGTATGGAGCTGGTCAGACGCTGCTTCGCCGTAGAACGGCCTAAACGTCCGCGCAATATCCCTGGCATTGGCAGCCACCGCTTTTGCGGCGAAATCCCGCGATCTCAGATCGTTCTTCGCATTGTCCAAAACCACGTTGCGAATCCAAAAAAGATGTCGCGACTATTCATCATGCAAGACAGCCTGGAGATCCGCCTCCGTGACAGGATGAGGGTCCGCCATTGAGTTTCATTCGTGCGCGCAACCTCCTAAACCGACGACGGTGAATATCAGTAGTGCCATGGGCCCACGCATTATGTTCATGTCCAACCCTTCCTTAGGTTAAGGATATGCAGACAACTATTTTCTTCTGCGGATCTGTAACACCTTCCTATTGCCATCATGTAAACATCGTATAAACAACAAGTACACCATGCCGGTTCATGGATAATTGGGAAAGAACGGCGGTGAAGCATCAGCGCATCGGCCCGTATCAAATAATCGGCTTATTGTTTCAACGTGCGAACGTACGCCAGTACATCCTTGGCCTGTTGCTCTGAGAGGCGCAATTTCCAAGACGGCATCACTTTTTCAGGTCTTCCTTCATGAATGGTCTTCAGCAAATCAGCGCTTAGCTTTCGTTGAATCGTTGCGGAAGTTAAGTCTGCCACCTCGGCACCTACGATCTTGAGACCATCCCCCTGGCCTCGGGGCCCGTGGCACAATGTTTTTCAAACAGTCCCTTGCCTACTCGAGCATCTCCGGTGACTATCACCTCGCGCTGTGAGTCGGTTGCGTTACGGGGAGCCGAGCTCGGCGCCGTCTCGACCGGTGGGGCTGACTGAGCAGCGTCCGAGCAATTCGTGATTCCCGCAATAGCTAGGATAAAAGTTGCTAGCAGTTGGAATCCCCACCATCCAAGTCTTATAAAGCGTACGTTGTTAAATACTGTCATTCCAGCTCCTCTTGCTAACTTGTCAGTTTGTTGTAGGCATCGAGTGCGGCGACCTTGTAGCACTCGGCCAAGGTGGGGTAATTGAACGCGGTGGTGAGAAAGTACTCCAGTCTTCCGTGCAATCCCAAGACCGCCTGGCCGATGTGAATCAGCTCGGTGGCCCCGGTGCCGACCACGTGTACGCCCAAGAGGCGTCGCGTCTCTCGATGGAACAGCATTTTAAGAAAACCACTGTCGTCACCGAGAATATGGCCTCGGGCGATCTCTCGATAACGAGCCACACCGCTCTCGTACGGGACTTTCTTCGCCGTCAACACATGCTCCGGTTCTCCGACCGTCGACACTTCAGGGATCGTGTAGACGCCGATAGGAAAATGGCCGATCGGTCCGGCTTCGACTCCGAACGCGTGGCAAGCGGCCAAGCGACCTTGTTCCGCTGATGTCGCGGCAAGGCTGGGGAATCCGATGACGTCACCTGCGGCAAAAATATGTGGCACGGCTGTGCGATAGTGCTGATCGACGGCGAGGCGTCCCCGTTCGTCGGCTTCGAGACCGGCTACAGCCAGATTCAATCGCTTGGTCGCGCCCTCCCGCCCGGCGCTGAAGAGCACCAGCTCCGATGCAAGACGTTTTCCTGATTCCAGGAGAATCACCACCCGTCGCGGGTGCTCCTTGATGATATCCAGCCGCGTCACGGTTTCGCCTAATCGAAACGTGACCCCGGTATTACGCATCTGATGAAGCAGTTCATCGACCAACTCTCCGTCCAGAAATTCCAAGGGCTTCTCCCGCTTATCCACCACAGTCACTTCGACGCCGAGCGCAGCGAACATTGAGGCGTACTCGAGCCCGATGACACCCGCTCCGACCACAGCAAGCCGGCGTGGCAAGCAGGTCAGTTGCAACAGTTCGTCGCTCGTGACAACCAAGTCGGGTTCAATGGAAGCCCCCGGTGGCAGAGCGGGGATCGTACCGACGGCGATGAGAATGTTCGCGGCGTTGACGACTCGGCACCCATCCGCAGACCTGACGGTCACGGTGTGAGGATCTTGGAAACTCGCCTCGCCCATGAGAACGGTCACCTCGTTACGCCGCAGTTGGTCCGCGACCACATCCGCTTGGGATTGCTCGACTTCCGCGACTCTGGCGAACAACGCTTGCGCATTTGCACGGACATCGGAGATGGAATGGCGGTAACTTCCATTCCGAAGCGCGCTTCTCTTCAGGGATATGACGGCCTCCCGAAACGTCTTACTTGGGATGGTGCCGGTGTCCACACACACTCCCCCGACGATGTGCCCTCGCTCGATCACCGCTGCGCGCTTGCCTAATTTGGCCGCCTGCACGGCCGCCCGTTGTCCGGCCGGACCGCTGCCGATACACAGCCACTCGTAATCGTACCCCTCCTCCATTTCTCATCTCCTCCTTGCCGATCGCGGTCCAGCGGCTATGGCCTGCGCGGCGTCATGGCTGAATGGTTGACCGGCACAGTCAGAACCGGACAGTCGGCGCGGCGCAGGACGCGCTCCGTCGTGCTCCCGAGCAACGCATCGAGAAATCCATGTCTCCATTCAGTGGCCATCACGATCAGATCCGACTGATGCTGTTCAGCTGTTTCAAGAATCTCATCCACCACGATTCCGGTACAGGTGCTCTCCTTCCAGAGCCATCCATCCCGTTGAGGCAGGCGCAGCTGCGGCCTGTTCGAGTGCTCTCCGACGTACAGTACTTCACACATCACCGACTGCACACCAAGACCGGCGACCAGCGTGCACGCGGCATCAACGGCGGCCTGCGGATGCGGGCGGTGATCAATGGGGATGAGGATACGCTGAATTCTGACGCTTCCGTTATCCAGCGAGACGAATCCGCTGCAATGACCCGGCACGAACAGGCTTATCGTGCGTGACTTGCGCGCCAGCGACTGACCGACCATATCGGGCAACCATTTCCCGAGAGGGTCCTCCGGATGAGTGGCCAACACCATCAGATCCGCCGGTTTACGCCACAAGAGTTGTAGAATGGATGCGACCGGGTTGTCACCTTTCGAGAGAATCTTTCGGACGCCAAAACCGAGTGCCAAAAAGTCCTCCTTGGTGGCTCCTTCCCTGAGCACCCCCCATCGGCTGAGCGTGGCCCGTACTCGCGGAAAATTCTCAAAATCCGGATCGGCCTGTAGGGGATCCACATGCAGGATCGTGAGGTCGCTTGTCATGCTTAGGCCGAGCTTCAGCGCATGACCAAACGCCGTCATGCTGGCCTGAGAAAAGTCAGTCGGATGAAGAATATGCCGGATGCGCATCAACCCCTCGTCGATAGGAACAACCAGTTCCTTTTCCTTCCCGCGGCCTCGCTGGGTAGACTGTTTGATCAGCACGGTCTCCTCCTTTCCTGAAGCATAAGGTCAGGCGCTCCCAAGGCGCACTACTTGTCGAAGGTCCAATTGAACGTCAATGCGCCGCCGGCGGCGATATTCGCATGACGGTGCTCATCATGATAGGGCCTATGACCGTCATACATATGGGGGTCCGGATGGATGAAGCGGACGCCATAATCCGTGGCTTTCTCCGGCGGAGGAGGGCTAAAGAATTGCGCCTCCGCGAGGTGGACGGAGATCGTCTTTTCGGACGGTATCTGGGAGTCCGTAAGACTGCGTTCCTTCTGAAGTCTCGTGCCCATTTCCGCCCAGACCGGAGTAATGGCAAGCCCGACTCCGGCGAATACCGTGAAAGCTATGGCTATCCCGACGCTCAGCGCAACTTCTGTCGTTTCTCGGCCGGCCGCTTTGGTTATGGTTCGTGCTTTCATGACGCCCTCCTTCCAGGTTGCTATGAATGCCGTCACGATGAAATGTACCCGGCGCACGGTTCATAGACAAATAGATAACTTGCATTAAAACAATCTTGAAAAATAAATGAGTCGGCACCGCATGTCCCCGATTTCCCCTATCACGACGAGCCAGATTTTCCCGGTCGAGCCCTACTCTTATGATTCGCCGTCGCAACTGTGATCGGGCCAGGAACGATCCGTTGAGGCAGCGTGATGAGCGGACTAAATTGACTCAACCGCAGGTTCTTCTTATGATGCCGGCATGAGGTCTTTCAGACTTTCAATGGTTCCTGGTCATTGATTGGACTATCATGCGCAACAAAAACGGTTCCGTGGGAAGTCGCGCTCTCGATCTAGGGAAAACGGTCCGTTCCCTCGTTCGAAGTGAATCCCGTTCGGATGAAATGTCCGTCGATGAACTCGCCGCCTCCACCAAGCTTCAATCCTGGGAGGAAGCTCAGCTTCCGAAGGGATGGAGGTTTTCCTCGCGTCTGCCGATTGCCCTGTTCCTGCTCTTCTTCCTATTCATCTTCTTCGTCCCTTGGACTCAGACAGTGACCGTGACCGGCCAGATGTCGGCCTATACTCCATTCGAACGACCTCAAGACATCGAGGCCCAAATTGCCGGCCGTATCAAGAAATGGCACATATTCGAAGGTGACCAGGTCAAGGCGGGAGATCTCATTCTCGAACTGGAGGATAATGATCCTAATTTCATGTCGCCCGATCTACTGACCTTTCTGGATCAACGGAAAAAAGCGATGGAGAAGACCCAACATGCGGCATTGGCCAGAGTCGAGCAGTTGGACAAGCGCATCATAGAGATGCGGAATCTGGTGAAAACCGCCGTGCCGTCGGCTGAGGCCCGTGTGGTCGAAGCCGGAAATAAGGTGCGCGAAGCGCATCAGAAGGTAGAAGCCGCCAAAATCGCCGCAATTACTGCAGCCCTTAACGTAGAGCGGCACAAACAACTGGCTAAGAGGGGGTTGGCTTCTCAGCGAGAACTGGAATTGGCGATCCAAACAGATACCGCCGGTCAAGCTGATCTTGAGGGAGCCCGGGCGAATCTGCAAGCAGCCGAACAGGCCATGAAATCACTCGGTTTCGGACGAGATCAAGTCAGCGCGGAGATGTTACAGCGGTTACTCGATGCGGAGGCCGGCCGGGATTCGTCCGTGGCCGAAGCAGCCAGAACCAGCGACCAGCTGGCCGACGTGTCGCTACGGCGATCTAATGCCGAACAACGCCGCTTAGCCGGTAGAATTGTGGCTCCGATCGACGGCACAGTCGTCAAGATGGCTAAAGTCGGCGCCGGCGAAACAGTGCGGCAAGGCGACACGGTCATCCGTCTGTCGCCCACCAGTACGGACAAGGCGGTTGAAATGACGGCAGACGGGTTGGATGCTCCCCTGTTGAATGCCGGTCGGAAAGTCAAAATCCTGTTCTATGGAATCCCAGCCATACCTCTGCCGGCTTGGCCTGAACTGATGGCCGGTACCTATTCCGGCGTGATCAAGGTGATCGACCAAGTCGACGATGGAAAGGGAAACTACCGCTTCTGGGTCGTTCCCGATCCGCAAGATCGCCCATGGCCCGAACAATCTCATGTGAGGCAGGGCACGAAAGTGATGGGCTGGGTCATCTTGAACCGCGTGCCCCTCTGGTATGAGCTGTGGCGTCGCTTCAACCTGTTCCCGCCGGATTATGAGGAACGCTCGCACACGGTGATGGACACCCTTCTCCCCAAGGCAGGACGAGGCTCAAAGTAATCGTGCTCTTCCCACCGAGCCGTCGTTTTCGCCAAATACTTTTCAAGCAGGTAATAGCGGCACCGCGGCGCCCGCATCACCAAGGGTGATGCGGCGATCAACGTGGGGGGTGAGGTCAGGATCGTTCGAGACGAAGATGACGGTCCAGGACTCCTCTTTCGAGCAGATTCGCCGCAGGATGGCCTCGCGCATAGCGGGCTGCATATCATGGATCATGCCGTCGAAGATAAGAAGTTGCGGCCGCCCGATGACGGCCCGTGCCAGCAAGATGCGCAGTATATGCGTCGGCGCGGGAATCTCCCCGAGCGCGCTGATATCGGAATTGATTCCCTGTGGGAGGGTGGCCATCTCGTCTTGGAGCTGAGTCAGCCGCAGCGCCCAGCGGACGTCGTCGTAGGAAATATAGGGGCGCCGCCATACGATGTTGTCCGCGATGGTTCCATCGATGAGGGACAGCTGCGAATCGATCATGAAACCGCGGCAGTGATTGACGGCGCTGAGATCGAGATGCCGAAGATCGACGTCGTTATAAGACACTGCTCCGCTGGTCGGCGTTTCAAGTCCCGCCAGCATTTTCGCCAATGCTATTCTCGCCGTCGTTGTCTTGGCGTAGATTGCGACTTTCTCGCCGGGGGCGACGTTCACACCAAAGTTATCGAACACGCGCGCGCCGTCGCGAGCCAATCCCAATTCTTGACACGCCACCCGAATACCATGGGTCTTGGGATCCGGGAGGGTCACCGTCGCCGTCGGAGAGGGCGGGCGCTGATCGCTCGGCAACGAGAAGAACGCGTCCAATTCCACCAAAGCCGTGAAGAAGAAATAGACTTGCCCCATGCTCTTCACCACTGCATCGAAGTTGATCAAAAGGCTTCCAATCACGACCTCCACCGCGACAAGTTGGCCGAGTGTCAGTTGCCCGATGGAGAGGAGCCAGCCGCTCAGCGCCAGAGCGGCGCTGTGCGCGAGCGCTTGTCCCGCCACGGACGCAAGGAATTGACGCAGCAGGACGGCAAAACGCGCCCGACGGCACTCAATATACTTGTCGGCCAGTTGGTCGGTCATCTGCATGAGTAACGCGTGGCTGTCGGTCGCTTTGATATGCAGCAGGTTCTGTGAGATTTGCTGCATCCAGTGCAGCACGTCATATTTGGCGTGAGACATTTCGACGGTCGTCCGCAGTCCGCCGCGCGACAGGACGAAAAAAATGACCGCGGACCCGAGAAGCAGGACGACGTTAAAGATAATGAAGTACGGATGGTAGAAGACGAGGATCATCATGCCGATGATTCCGCCCACAACGACATGGATGAGATCCACGAGCAGAACGGACAGTGCCCGCTGCATGAACGCCGTTTCCATGAAGCAATTCGAGATCCGCGGCCTGAACCCTTGCAATTGAACATGGGGAAGCTTCCGGGCCATCGCAAAGGCGGTCCTCACGAACAGCCGGCGCTGGAGCACTTCAACCGCGTAGTATTGCAGTGCTCGAAACGCCCCGACGAAGGCCAGCACGACGACCATGATGATCGCGAGTGTGGCGATCATGACCGGTTGAATCGCAAAAGAGAACGTGTTGACGAGTTCTTGGACGGTCAAGGGGACGATGAGCGAGAAGAGTCCGATGACGAGCGCATAGGAGATCACGAGCGTCAGGATTCCGCGTTCAAGCCGGAGGAAATTTCCGAATATCCTCAGCACTTCAAATAGACTAGGGTGGTGCTTGCCGAGAGCTTCTCCCATCCGTTATCTCCTATTGATTCATACGGAGCGCCGGGTATTTCGTCGGCGCCAAACCACCTACCTGAACTCGGAGTTCGTCGTTCCCAGGCATTTCCGTCAACCTATCAGTTGGCCCAGGCTCGTCACCTCAACGATAACTCGCCCGCATGATTTCATTTGGGCCCTTGGCCCAAGCTCCGATGGCCCATTGATATTGCGCCAGGGCCTTGTAGTACTCGGCCTTCGCTCGGATGACCTGATTTTCCGAATCGATGGTGTTGCGCTCCCGCAGATTGACGAACAACACGCTGCTTGCCCCGACGCTGAAGCGGTACCGCTCGCCCTCTTCAACGATTTCAACCAGGCGGAGCGCCTGTACCGCCTCCTCTATTCGTTCCCTCGCTCGCTCGATCGCGGAGAAGGCATTATCGACATCGACCAGGACTTGGTTTTCCCGATACTGCTGCGCCATCACGAGCCGCTCGGCCTGGCCTTGGGCCTGCAGCACTTCGCCGCGGCCGCGGCGTTGCATCAGAGGAATCCTCAGCTCCACGCCGAATCGGTATCCCAACCCCAGAACGAATTTTTCAGGAGAACGGGCCGGCGCCGCCTCGAGGTCAAGGCTTGGGAGCAGGTTATTCTTCGCCAACGCGAGATCGATGTTGTTGATTTTTGCCTCCATATCCAGTTCCTTGACCTCAGGCCGTTCTTCCATCGCGGCCAGCTTATGCGCCATGATGTCTTCCGGAGTCGGCAGCCGTCCCGCCGGCGGAAATTCCGGAACGCGATCGATCGGCGGAATCGTCGGAGAGCCATTGTCCCACAGAAACATGGACAGCTTGAATTGCTCCTGCTCGAGCAGTCGCCGGGCAGCGATGGCAACTTCCCGCCGGCGATGCACCTCCTGGCCGGCTTCCGTCACGTCGATTGGAGCGATCACACCGGCCTTGGCACGCTCTTCCACCTGCTTGTAGCGTGTTTCCGCCACGGCGACCGCTCGCTTCTGAACGTCGAGCAGTTTGGCAGCCGACACCCACTCCCAGAATTGATGGGCTGCCGCCAAGAAAAGACCTTGTCTGGTTTGGGCGATCTTGATGTCTGCGAGGGGGTTGGCCAGTTCTGATCGCTGTAGTTCTGCGCGTTCCGGGTTGATCATCAGACCTCGTAGCAGAGGAAGGTAACCACCGAGGATCACTTGTTGATTCCCGTTGCCGAACGATAGGTCTGGAATTCTCGCATCGCCGATCGCTTGGCGGAACCCGGCGCTGCCTTTAAAGCCGGATGGATGTAGCGCTTCAACCAGCGTGTCGTTATACCCTACCGTCAGTGTCCCCTTGCTGGGGTCGGCGCTTGAAATAAAACGTTCAAGCTCTGTGTCATTCACGAGCGTCGGTTCGAACGCGCCAAGAGCCTTCAGCATCTTGCCGCGGGCGATCGTTTTTTCGGCTCCGGCTCCCTTGAGGAGCGGATGAGTCCGATCGATCCTTGCATGAAGTTCGTCCAGACTGAATGGAATGGGAGGGAGGGATTCGGCCGCCGGCACTTCTCCGACCTGACCTGAATAGCCGACTGCCGGTAGCAGGAGTAGCCAGCCGAGAATGAACGATAAGACTCTCATGAGGAGACTCCTTTCTGGTTGGAAGGTCGGCAAAGATGCTCACCAAGCACCATCTAATGAGTTCATAGAATAAGCGTTCTGCCACCGGTGGATGTCATATTGCCTGCGCCGATCTGCATCAGCGTCGAGCAGGCTCTCGACGCGAACACAATCGCATGGTGGGTAAGTTGAACGCAAAGGGGTCACGGATTTCCTTTTAGAGATTTTCGACTTTGATACGGGGTTTCCGTCGGTCGAAGGAATTGGCTGTATGGAATTTGTGGGCGCTCCTGAACGGTTAGTAGGGTCTTTAGTCGCTCGCGGTCCCGGATAAATTCGATGTCGATCGTTTGCTCTATCTCAAGTTCTTTGAGCACGGCCCAGAATTCCTGTACAGTACTTACGCGCATGCCTCTTACGGCTGTCAGGATATCACCGCCCATCATCCAGGGCTGCCCCGACACCACCACGTCGATCGTGCCGGCTCTGAGTCCTGCTTCGGTAGCCGGACTATCGGGCACAACTGTTTCGATCAGCATGCCATTGGCCAGAGGCAAGACGAAAAGATCGCGTATGTCCTCGGTGATGAACTTCCCGGCTACGCCCAACCACGGCCGACGCACACGGCCCGCCGTCTTCAATTCCAGGACGATATCCTTCACCAAATTAATCGGAATCGCAAATCCGATATTCTGCGTCCCTTCCAGTATGGAAGTCGTCACACCTATCACTTTGCCGTCTGAGCTCAGGAGAGGCCCGCCGCTGTCTCCGGGGTTTATCGGAGCGGTCGTTTGCAGTAACGCGATGCGCGGTTCCGTGAAGTTTACGGATGACGGCATCCGGTCAAGACCGCTAAGGATTCCGGCGCTCAAACCAACCCCGAGGCCATACGGGTTTCCGATCACGAATGTCCGCTGACCGATCCGGAGCTTTTCCGACGAACCGAGATCCACCGTAGATAGTTTCCCTGTAAATCCCTTTAACTTCAGCACCGCTACGTCGGTGTAGTGGTCCACACCGACAATCTCGACTTTGCTCTTCTCACCGCCGTAAAGCTGTGCGGAGATATCCCGTGCCCCCCCAATGACGTGGGCGTTTGTGACTACGATGCCAGACTCATCAATAATAAATCCGGTGCCCATTGACTTGCCGGAGACAAGGCCTGTGGTGAACGACGAGGATAAAAAAACAGTAGCACGTACCGTTTTGGTATAAATGGCCACCGCCTGTTGCTCATCCGACTCAACAGCGGAAACTGATCCGGCGTGCTGCGATTCCAGGAGAATCAGAAACAGGATCGTGAGTGCCGCAACCGTATGTCTTTTCTGTCTTCCGCATATACTAAACATGTCTCTCCTTCCATTGCTCGAACCTCTACTTCGACCGTTCGACAGGCGCGCTACGCGCATGTCAGGCTAGGCTACAGGCCACATCGCTCTAATTCCGGTGGCGATCAGAATATATAACGGAATGCCGATCGTCACATTGTAGGAAAAGGTCAAGCCAAGGGAGGCGGCCAATCCGAGGGTTGGGCTCGCTTCAGGAATGGCGAGTCGTTGAATCGCAGGAACGGCGATATACGAAGCCGAACCGCAGAGGACGCCGAACAGCGCGTAGGTGCCGATTTCAAACGGATGCCCCAGGAACATACTATACCCGTGCGCGACCAGGATGCCGAACGTGGCAAAAATATTGGGGGCAACCAAGCCGAACATGACGAATTTCCAGCCAGCAGCGCGCAAGTCTTGGAGCCGTTTGCATGCGGTCATGCCCATTTCGATAAGGAAGAGGCATAGGACGGCCGGGAACAATTGAATAAACAATTGATCGTTTGCGCGTGTGACCGTCGCCCCTTGCAGGCCGGACACAAAGCCAATCACAATGCCTCCGAACAATAAGTACAAACCGGAATTCAGAAAGACTTCGTGGAGCACTGCCTTGCTGAAGATACCGTGGGTTTTGACGTTGTCTTGTGATCCTGACGACTCCAGCGCCCGAGGAGGGCTTGGTAGCGTCACTTGGGAGCCTTTGGTTTCGTCGAGTTCGTCAAGTTCATCGATCTGACCGCTCGAATCCAAGCGCCTCGCAGAAGGATCATACGCGGGCTCGCCCGGCATGTTCCCTAGCGCATCCATCAAACCGGTTGCGCGCATGCGGGCCACGAGCGCAAGGGCCACCAAACAGCCGGGGATTTCCATGACGGCGAGCAGGACCGGCATGTATGCGGCGAAGGCGATATTGGAGGCCGCCAAGACGCCCAAACAGGTCACAAACGTTCCGGCTGAATCAGAACCGTAATAGCCGGCGACCGCCGCTGCATCGACTTGACGGATATTGGTCCGGCGAAGCACTACGTAGGCGACGATACCAATTATGAGATTAGCCAGAAACCCCACGACCATGAATCCACTGGCGCGCCCCAAATCCGCCGCTGAAAGCGACGCGAGTTCCTCCCCTCCATGCCACCCGATCGAAATCAACAGATAAATGATCAGACCTTTATAAATGGCGTAGGGAAATTCAAAGGGGACTTTGAGGAGCGGTACCAGAAAGCCGAGATAGAAAAAGAGCAGCAAGGGCTTGAACAGATTGTGTAAAAAGTTGTCAGCAAATTGTTCGAGCATGGAGGTGTCCTATAGATGATGAGCGTAGCGTCTTCCAGCATTGAGGTGGAAATTCCGCCGTGGCGACGCCCTCTGCTATCGTGGCCTAGAGCAAATCATGTTCCAACTTCTACGCCGGACACATCACCTGGATTTATCGGATATGGATGACCGTACGGCTTTTCCATGAGAGTTGTGAATGTGCGCGGGCTCGCGTCGTGCGAAAACTTAGTGCGCAGGCGCACTGCGCACACGCCGTCGATGTCAGTTTCGTTGGTCCGTGGACAGTTCACTGCCCATCTGATCGAGTTTTGCCCCAGAATCTGGAATAGACATAAATCTGGTAAGCCAGCATCAGCAGGAAGCCGACTCCAAACCAGGCGAAGCCGGTCGTCAGTCCATACGAATCAGTGGCTGCGTTGAACACCGTGAGGCTGAATGTCGGATCGGTCGTAGAGATCAAAATGTAGGGATACATGCCGAACGTCACGCTGGTCAGCATCAGCAGAATAAATAGGCTTGAGGCACAAAAGGCAGCGGTGTCACATTGCCGCCGCCTGAGGCGCAGGCTGTACGCCAATGCGAAGACACCGCTCAATGGAACCAGATATTCCATCGGATGACCGGCGAAATTCAGACGCAAACTCGGCTGAACGAAAGGAACGGCGGTTACGGTGAGCGCCGTGCATCCGGCTGCGACCCAGCCCATGACTGAAGCGATCGAGACGGCACGTTCATAGAGAGCACCTTCTGTTTTCATGACGAGATAATTAGCGCCGTGGAAGGCGAGAATCGGCACACTGGTGAGCGCCAGCAGCATCGTGAACCAGTCCAGGATGCCCGGATCCGGTCCAGGCAGAAAGTCCGTCCACAGCGGGACGAAAAAATACCCTTCTCGGTTCAAGGGGACACCACGAATGAGATTGCCCAGCGCGGCGCCAAAGACGATCGCCAACAGCGAACTCGCCGTTGTGAAGACTGCATCCCATCCCTGTCTCCATAGCACATGATCGATGTGCGACCGCAATTCCAATGCGAGACCGCGAAAGATGAGTAGCCACAGCACGAGAATCAAAGCCAAATAGAACCCGCTGAATCCCGCAGCGTAGGCCTTTGGATAGGCAAAGAACAGAACCGCACCGGCCGCGATCAACCACACTTCGTTCCCGTTCCACACCGGTCCGATGGAGGCGAGCACCGTTCGCCGTTCGGCTTCGGTCCGAACGACGAACGGATAGATCATGCCCACGCCGAAGTCGAAGCCATCCAGAATCACGTAGAGGGCTAGCATCAGCGTCACGATGGTAAACCACAAAATTTCCATCAACAGCTCATTCGTTCACACGGTATGTGCTACCTGTTCGCTGGCCGAAGCGGGGCCGTGCCGAATCGTTTCACCGATCAGGAAGATATACAGCAAGCCGAGTAGGAGATAGAGCCCCGCGAATCCGATCAAGGTAAAGAGGGCGTTTCCCGAGTGAACGAGCGGAGACGTGCCGTCCGCGGTGCGTAGCAAACCGTACACAAGCCAAGGTTGTCGTCCCAGTTCGGCCGTCATCCAGCCGGCGGATGTGGCGATATAGGGGAATGGCGCCGAGAGCATCAGCAGCCACAACAGCCACTTCATGTTGAACAGACGGTCACGCCAGAGCGACAGCAAGGCCAGCCCCAAGATGGTGGCTAGGATTGTTCCCAATCCGGCCATGGCATGGTAGGCATAGTAGAGGAGCACAAGATTATCCGGCCACTCGTCACGAGGAAATGCGTCGAGCCCTTTGACCTTGGCGTAGAGATCCTTGTACACGAGAAAGCTGAGCGCGCCAGGGATCTCAATCGGATTGTCGATAGTCATCGTTTCCAGATTAGGCTGGCCGACTAGATAGAGGCCGGCTCCTCTCTCTGTCGTGAACAGCCCCTCGAATGCGGCACCTTTGATAGGTTGATGCTCAAAGACCTGCTTGGCGTTTCCATGTCCGGTCGGAAAAATCATCAGTGCGGAAGCTAGTGCGCCGGCTGCGACGCCTGTCCGGAGGAAGGTCTTCGCATGGGGCAGATACTGACCGGACAAGAGATAGTAAGAGCCCACTGCCGCCATTGCGCAGGACGCGGTGACGACGGCTGCCGTCATGGTATGCGTGTATTGCCAAAACAACCAAGGATTCGTCAGCAGGCCGGTAAGACTGTTGACGAATAGCCGACCATCCTCTCCTGCTTGATACGCCACCGGATGCTGCATCCAGGCATTCGTGGCCAGGATGAAGTAGCCGGATAGCCACGTACCCACAAAAAGCATCAGGGTTGCAAACCATTGCACTCTCCGGCTGAAACGTTTTCTAAACAGCAGCACACCGAGAAACGACGATTCCAAGAAAAACGCAAAGACGCCCTCCATAGCGAGGGTTTGGCCGATGACTCCACCGGCGTAGTTTGAAAACCTTGCCCAATTGGTCCCAAATTGAAATTCAAGCGGGATACCGGTGACGACGCCGAAGCCGAAACTAAAGGCAAAAATGATCGTCCAGAATTCTGCGACCTCCTGATAGTGTTCATCGCCTGTTGCCAGCGCCCGGCTGCGCACGTACACCAATAACAACGCCAGTCCCATCGTCAATTGTGGAAAGAGATAATGGAAGGTAGCGGTGAATGCGAACTGCAGCCGATCGTATAGGAGTGCGGTTGCCATGAAATTTGTTCCAAGCCTGTGGTTATATACAGGCATCTGTAAAACTCACCGCTTCATCTGACGAACAGTGCGCTCTTCGGGTTATGCCATGAGTATTTTCTCCTTAGCGAGCGATACATGTTTGCATCGCCGTGTGCCGCAACACCAGCGGCCCTGCTGGAAGCGCTGCACGTTGTGCTCTTGACCAGCTAATCCTCCACAAATCCCGTTAGTCTGACGCTGCTACGTCTTGGTGCACATGTGATCGATCTTCTCCACCGCCAAATACGATTCGCGCTCATGGCGTTCATGGGTGCCACAGTATTTCGTTGCGCCCCTTTGATTTTCCCGTTTCATCCCTCCTGTATCGCCTGCGCTCCGCTCAGCCATTCCCACGCGTTCGTTGTTCGTCATGGCTCTACTCCTCGTGCGGAGGTAAGAATGAGACGGTTGCAGCTTTGAGATCGTACATCGCTCCAGCGATTGCAATGGTCCCTTTACGTTCGAGCTCGCGCAGGATTGCGCTTTCTTTACGTATGACGCCGATCGTTCGCTCGACGTTCGTGCGCGCGACCCGTTCCACGAAGGCGGCGTTGCTCGAGCGGCGAACGCCCTCGTATGAGGTATCCGCCAGCGCGGGTTGAATACGACCGAGGAGGCCCGTGAGATGACCCAGCTCGACGCCGTCGATCGCCCCGGCGATCGCGCCGCACGACGAATGACCGAGCACAAGCGCGACCTTCGCTCCGGCTACGTGACAGGCAAACTCGAGACTGCCCAGAATATCGGGATTCGCGACATTCCCAGCCACTCGAACGTTGAACACATCCCCGATGCCTAGATCCATGATGAGCTCGGCGGGAGCGCGGGAATCTATGCAGCTCAAGATCACGGCGACTGGAAACTGGCCGGCGGCTCGCTCACGCTGCTCTCGCAGGAAATCGCGATTGACGCGCAGCCCTCGCCGGAACCGCTCGTTGCCGTCTTTCATCATGTTGATGACGTCAACCGGGCTGAGTCGGTCACGATCCTCTTTGGATGAGGCCAGCACACGCGCCGTGCTGAGAAGGCCGATACCGGCGGCGCCTAAGAGGGCGGAGGCGGCTAAGAATTGCCTTCGGGATGCCATGGTTTTTACCTTCCTTTCAGTGATCGCGCCTCGAAGCGCGTTACCTCCCAATTTCGCGATTAATCCCTGTCCTGCCGATCCTGCTTCGACAGTACTTCCCGCTCGGCCCGCAGCCAATCCTCGACTTCATGCCCATCGGTCCCCTCTCGCTGGAGATAGAGTTCGTAGGCGCGTAAGGCGATCTCCTTTTGAAGCGACAAATCCGCACCCTCTGGTGCTATTCCGTTCACCTTCTCTTTATGTTCCTTCTGATGCTCACGCTTCATGACACCCTCCTTTCATGAACGCGATCGCTTTTGCTGACCGCCGATTCAAGATCCGAGGAGGGACTGTTCGCGTCCCTCCTCGAACTAGGTTGCTTGATTACCGGTTCATCGGCTGTATGTACGGATGCACATACTCCACGACGATCTTCCCGTCTTGTGCGACCACTGGGCTTTTCCCTTCCGCCGTCTTTAGCGGGATCAGAAGATACGCGTTGCCGTTCGAATCAACCACCTCCAGATGGGACACCTGCTCGTCCAAATCCTTGACGTTCAGATTGTGTTGCGTGGCGGCCCTGGCTTTTAGTTCCATGCTGCCGCCGCTCGCAGATGACTTTTCACCCGCAAATACTGTCGGCGCCGCGAACATCACCATCGTAGCAACGATGGATAAGACTTCTGCTTTCCGTAGGCCTTGAGCATTCATAACGCCCTCCTTGTGGGTTATAGGGTGAACAATATGTTCACATGGATATATGTATAAGGTCGTTCAACTCATAGACAAATAGATAATTAATCAGATTTTCATTTATAAAAAGAATGACTTGGGATATGCCTAATGTGTCGGAAAGCACCGGTGCCAGATCTTATTGAAGGGGGGTAGGTTATTCCGAAAAAGCGGAAGGCCTAGTAGCTATGAACCGGCGAGTGCTCGTTCGATATGACTGCATCGGCGTGGTCACCATGACGGTGTGCTCTTGCTGGAAGGTTCCAGGGAAGAAAACCGCAACGATCCGAATTTAAGGGATAGCCAATTTGTCTAGCTGTTCGAATGACATGCAGTGGAAGTGGTAAGACGTTCTTGCAGCCGGATGAGGAGCGTGCTTTTCCCCGCCGTGAGGTCGAGGTCACTGATGATGCTTTCGACCTTAGCCCCGATAGCGCGTTCAATCTTTGCCCGCAGTAGCTCCCGGCAGGAATCGAACAGCGCCTGATGAAATTGACGAAGAAGCGTTTGTCCTCCGGGAGATTTCGCAAGTTCCTCCTCGGCAGGAATCGGAGCGTTCCGGGTCAGGGTTACCTCGATGAGTTCGTCAAATACCTGAACCTGGACACGCGAATAGTTGGACTTCATGAACTCTGTCTGAAATTCCAAGACAGCCAGCATCACGGCATATTCGACCTCTGCTTTGTTGACGCCGGTGCCGATCACGAGTTCTCCCCACCGAGCCGGCTGAGAGCCGGTTGTGTTGCCGTTATGCGCCTGTATTTCTCGGCCCAGGATCAGGAGGACGGTGGGCGCACAAGCGCCCACCGTCTGTGCTCGATCGTCAGTAGGCCTTACTGAACCCTGGCTCTCCATCGTAGGTCCACAACTTCTGGGCCGCTGACCACCACCAGCCTTTCTTGCTCAGAGCGTCCAGAAATGCATTGATATCCGCATCCTGCACGTCTTTGGTCGCCATGAACCGGCAGCGGTACCAGTTTACTTGAAGGAGATCGGGGCTCACGAAGCCAGGCCAGACCTTCGTGCCTCGGTTCGAAATGAATTCACATTTGAAGGCTCCGATGTCGTCGAACTTCGGGGTGCCCTTCTCAGTGATGATATACATATCGACTCCGACGAGTTTGATCTCTCTTTTCTTTTTTGTCGCTTTGGCGATTTCTGTAAATGTGGGCATGGGATTTCTCCTTGTTCAGTCTGTGTGCTCAAGCTCAGGCCTTCGCGTGCATCTTGTCCACGATGGCTTGTGCATACTCGTCTGTTTTGGCTGTTCCTCCGACGTCGTACGTCACATGTTTGCGTTCGTCGAGCACGGCGAACATGGCCTTCTCGATGCGCGCGGCGGCGGCCTCCTCCTTCAACCAGCGGAGCATCATGATGCCGGAGACCAGCACGGCCGAAGGATTGACCTTCTTCATGCCGGCGTACTTCGGCGCAGAGCCGTGAACGGCTTCGAAAATCGCGCATCCGTCGCCGACATTGGCGCCCGGCGCGAAGCCCAAGCCTCCCACCAGTCCGGCACAGAGGTCTGTCAGAATGTCGCCGTACAGATTCGGGAGGACCAGGCAGTCGAACTGCGCCGGATTTCTCACCAGCTGCATACAGCAATTGTCCACGATGATGTCGCCGGACTCGATGTCGGGATGTTGCTTGGCGACTTCCCGGAAGGCATCCAGAAAGAGGCCGTCGGTCATCTTCATGATATTGGCCTTGTGGACGCAGTAGATCTTCTTGCGCCCGTTGGCTTTGGCCCACTTGAAGGCAAAATCGGCGATACGGTAGGAGCCCGGCCAGGTAATGACTTTCAAACATTGCGCGACTTCATCAGAAACCATATGCTCGATGGCGGCGTAGGAGTCTTCGGTGTTCTCGCGGAAATTGATGATGTCGATCTTGTCCCAGGGCCGTTTAAGCACCGGGATGAGTTTTGCCGGCCGAACATTTGCGTAAAGATCGAAGACCTTGCGGAGGGTCACATTGGCGCTTTTGTGTCCGGTGCCGATCGGCGTCGTCGTCGGGCCCTTGAGGGCCACCTTGTTCTTGGCAATGTTCTGAATCGTCTTGTCGGGCAGAAGGGTGCCGTACTTTTCAAGACAATCGAGTCCAATATCTTCGTACTCCCATTTGATATTGACCCCGCTCGCATCGATCACCAACCGCACCGCTTCGCAGATCTCCGGGCCGGTGCCCTCTCCCGGTAACATCGTCACGACATGCTGTGTACCCATTGAACAACCTCCCTTAAGCAGCAAGGGCGATCGGACCATCCGCTCCCCCTCTCCTCTCTCGCCATTGCAAAGTAGGTTCCAGATTGATCGAGGGCTGTATTGTGAACAGACAATCGCAATTACTCAGCAAATACATGGCCCCTGATGATCGGAAGCTCGCGGTGCCTAGGTGTTGTTCTGACTGCATGATAATGTAGGTGCATGGGCGCACGGGTTGCACGTTGAACTGTGCGTCACTGCTCGGCTACCATGTTCGCGACTATAGAGACTGCTGGAAGAGCGGTGTGAAGGTATGAAGTAGAGTAGGTCCTGACGATTGACCGTCTACTGCGGACGAACCAAGAGAACTGATGCATTAACCTTAGCGATCAACTGTTCAGCGACCGAGCCTATAACGAGACGCTCCAACCCACGACGATTCACCGTTCCTACTACCACGAGATCAGCGTCCCATTCATTGGCAGCACCGGCAATCGCTTCTGCAATACCGTTCAAACCGTATTCGGCTTCGGCCCGCAGCACGCGGGTCTCTACGTCCAGCCCCTCACCGACAGCAGACTTGGCCTGCTCCAACAGCTTGAGGCCGACATGCTGAGCGTCCTCATCTGAATCGCCCACGGCGTAGACGATGCGCAGTGTCGCATGATGGGACACAGCCATGCGCTTGGCTTCCATCAATGCTTCCATAGAAGTGGCGCTACCGTCGATAGCCGCCATAATTTTCATGAACATGACAACACACCTATCTCATGCGAAATTGGCATCGAAGGACACAGACATTCTATTCATCTCCCCGTTCTCAAGATCAGATACCATGCGACCAGTGCGGAAGGGGTCTGCTAGCTGACGTCGCCGCCGTTCTTCTTGAGGTCATCAATGTACCGTTTAACGATATCCCTTCCAGGCATTTTCTCGAGATTGGCATACACCATATAGTGAACGATTCCGTGCACGGCCATAGCAATCAGCAATCCTTCAAAAATGCCCACCTTAAAGACCAGCACGCCGCATAAAATGGCGAGGATCATGGCATAGGGACCGTGATGGGTCACATGCACGAGCCCCTCGATCATCTTCCAGCCCGAGAAGATCATGATCACCGCCAGCGCAAACTTCGGGAGATATTCCAAGGAGTGTGTGTTGAAGGTAAAGAAGGTCACCACACAACCGATGATCAGGACGGAAAACTTAGTATAGGCTCCGGCTAAGCGATTGGTGGTGCTTTTTGCCAGACCATCCAGGTTGGTCATGCCGCCGAAGAAGCTCGACCCCATATTGGCGATCCAGATCGCAAACAGACTGTTGTTACTGTTACATTTGCGTTTGAGCGGGTCGATCTTTTCAATCGCGGCATTACTCATGACCTGTTCGATGACGTCGATCAACGCCAGCATCACTGCAAATCCCAGCATATACAGCGCGGTCACCGCGCTGTCAAAATGCGGGATCGGCAGCGCGAGCTTGAGTTCCATATCTTCCATCGACAGCATGGGCACCGTCACGAACTGCGCGAGGGTGATGCCCGCTACGATGATGACGAAATAGGGAACAGCCGGTTGCGTGTTCTTGAATTTTAAAAAGAGATAAACAAAGCTGCCGTATCCCACCATGGAGATGAAGATCATCTGAACTCGCGCGCCGTTCAAGAAGGAGTCGGCGGCTTCCATGCCTGGAGGGAGCTCATAGGTGAAGGCCAAGAACTTCAAGGCGATCTTCAGACCGACGCCTGCCAAGAGTCCTTCCACCAAATACACGGGCACGGCCACCAAAATATACCGTTGCCAGTTAAAGAACCATATGACGGCTTGAATAGTTGCCGTCAGGAAAATTGCGAAGGCCATATTTTCCAGGCCGAAGGTGGCCACACCCACGGCTAACACCGGCGCCAAGCCGGCTGCGATTCCAGGACACCCGATATAGTTCCCGGGCTTGAACCAGGCGTTGATCCAGCCGATAAAACAGGCAAACGCGACGGTTGCCAGCCCCACCTTAATGGGATACTCGGACATCATGGCAATACCCACCGTCAGTGGGATAGCCATCGACCCGGCGATAAGCCCGGCTGCGAAATCGCGCCCCGCATATTTCGCCTGGAATGCGGCTGATCCGGGTATGGCAACCGTCTCCATACTTACAGACTGCTTACTCTGTGCACCCTCAAATTCTGGTCCGGGTGTCGTCATCGCTTTTTCGGCTTCATACGATGTCATCGGTGATGCCCCAGCATAAGACAAACCGCAAGTTCAACAGTTTCAAGATAGCGATTGGCCGCCAAAGGGAGTCTGCTTCGCCACAGCGCCTTGTCGCAGCCGTTTCCTTCCATGGGACTCCACTCGCCGCTACAGCAAGAAGAGGGCCCAGGCAGAGTATTTCTCCTATGACGAATCGTAAGCGCCTTGTGAACAAGGACAAATCCGGCATTCACATGGTCAAGCCACCAGTCTGAGTCATTCCATATAGGGAGGAGTCAGTGCGGCGACGCACGCGATGTGCGCGCCCGCACACTGTTGTGTGGAGGAGGGACATGTATTGGATAGCGGGGAGGAGGGAATAGGCAGAGGAAAATGCCCGCAGGTTACATATGTCCAAGTTTGCGGAGGGTTTCCATCCCGCGGCCTTCATCCTGTGCGCGGCCGGATCGTTCGGCGATAGTGGTGACACGGAGTTCGGAAATGATTTGAGGAATGGTGGAGGCACATGATGAGACGGTTCCTGTGCAAGGTACACACCCTAGACTCCGATACCGCACGCCGCTGCCTCGATCGAAGTAAAGTTTCGGAAGGGGAACCTGTTCGAGTTCGAGATACTCCCAGATATTCAACTCCGTCCAATCCAGCAGAGGATGGACGCGGATATGAGCACCAGCCGGGAACGTGGTATTAAATTGGTCCCATAGTTCGGGTGGCTGGTCTCGGAAGTTCCACTCGCCATGCTTATCGCGCAATGAAAAATAGCGTTCTTTTGCGCGCGTCCCTTCCTCATCGGCGCGAATCCCAAGTATCACGGCCGTCCACTTGTGCTTCGCAATCGTCTGCTTGAGCGCCTCGATCTTCATCGCCGTGCAACAGGTGACGCGACCCTGATCAGGGCCCATGCCGCCGGCCAGTGCCTCGCGGTTCTGACCGACGACGAGATCGAGGTGCCACTCCTTGGCGAGACGATCACGATAGTCGATCAACTCCGGCATTTCGTAGCCGGTATCGATATGCACGAGCGGAAATGGCACATGACCAAAGAAGGCCTTTCTGGCTAGCCACAACAGTACTGTCGAGTCTTTGCCCATCGACCAGAGCATAGCGAGGTCGTCGAAATGCTTGTACGCTTCACGCAGCGTGTAGACACTTTGATCTTCAAGGGCGCGTAAATGCTTCATCGTTTCCCTCAGGCCCATTCAGTAGGCAGTCGGTTTGGAGAATGTCCGGTTCGAAATATGCGACAGCCACACCGATGCAATCGGCAGTCCAGAGTTGCGCGTTAGAAAAAGCCTGAAGATTGATCGGATCTCAAGAAAAATCGAGATGATCCTCATACGGGCCGGGACTTTCTACATGGAGGGTATTGCTGAGCGTGTACCGGTGCACGGCAGGTGGTGCGGAGGTGCGTCGGCGCTCAGTTACGGTTTGGACTTGCGCCGGCGATCAAGCATCCAGCGGGTAATGCCGAGGTGCTTGGCTGCAAGGGATTTGTTTCCATCGGCATGCTTCAAGACTGTGTTGATGATGCGGTCATCGAGATCAGCCAAGGGTTCGCCGAGATGAAACGACAAGTGGATGCGAGAGGGGTCTCTTGTGTCTGAAGCAGTGGAGGGGGGGTAGGCGGTATCTGTAACCGGTCGTGAAGGTTTGTCTTGCACATCTGATGGGAAATGCACCGATTCAAGTGTATCTCCCGGGCAGAAGAGGACTGCGCGTTCCATGAGATTGCCCAGCTCCCGCACATTGCCAGGAAAATGGTATTGGCACAGAATGGCGCGCGCGCTGTCCCCCAAACAACGGACCGGTTTTCTCAGTGAAAGGGCCGAACGGGTAAGGAATCGCTCCGCCAGGGGGATGATGTCTTCCTGACGTTCTCGCAGCGGAGGAACGGTCAATGTCACGACGTTCAACCGAAAATAGAGATCCTCACGAAACTCGCTTTTGGCCACTGCGTCTTTTAGATTGCGATTCGTTGCGGCCATGAACCGAACATCGACGGGGATGGTTGCGGATCCACCGACGCGGCGCAAGGTTCGTTCTTCGATCACCCGGAGCAGTTTGGCCTGGAGCGTCAGAGGGAGATCGCCGATTTCGTCGAACAGCACTGTCCCACCGTCCGCCATCTCGATCAAGCCCGTCTTTCTTCCTGCCGCGCCCGTAAACGAACCTTTTTCGTGGCCGAACAATTCGCTTTCAAAGAGCTCACGGGGGATCGAGGGACAATCCACTTCGATGCAGGGTTTGTGCGCCCGAGGCCCGTTATAATGAATGACTCGTCCCATATATTGCTTCCCGGTGCCGGTTTCGCCTTGCAGCAGCACCGTGACACGGTCGTTTTTCGCCAACTCGCGGACCTGTGCGAGGAATGCCTGAGTGGCGTGGCTTTTGGCGAGGACACGATCGAGAGCGTATCGTTCCACTTCCTGCCCGCTTTGCAAACGGACCTGACGCTGTAGCGTGAGCAATTCCGTTGCACGATGCAGGGCATGCAGCAGGTCTTCCATAGCAATGGACTTGGCCACGAAGTCGAAAGCCCCAAGTTTAGTCGCCTCCACGGCATCTTTGACGGTCCCTCGCGCCGTAAGGAGAATGACGAGGAGATTGGGGGACGTCTGCTTTACTCTGGCGAGCACGTCGAGGCCGGAGAGATTCGGCATGACGAGATCAAGGACGAGGATGTCCGGTTCGAACGAACGGAGTAACGACAGCGCTTCTTCTCCTGAGCCTGCGGTTTGGACAACGTAGCCCTGGTCCCCGAGGCGTAATGCAAAGGCCTCGCGGACCGACGGCTCGTCTTCAACCAAGAGAAGTTGCCACGTCATGCTACGACTCGCATTTTATCGGAAGCCATACTTCAACGACCGCTCCTCTGCCCGCAGGGCTCTTGATGTCCAGTTGTCCCCCGTGTCGTTCGATGATGTCGTGCGTGATCGTCAATCCAAGCCCGACCCCCTTTGCCTTGCCGCTTGTGAAGAACGGCTCGAAAATACGCTGCAGGTCGTCGTGAGAAATGCCCTTGCCGCTGTCAGAAAATATCAACAGCACTCCGGGGGTGCGTCTTGTTTCGGGGCGTAGGTCGATCGTCAGGTCCCCTCCGCCGGACATGGCGTCCATCGCGTTCATTGTAATGTTGAGGCAGACTTGTTGAAGATGAGCACGTGAAGCCTCAACCATGGGCAGGTCCGTCGCGATGATCTTCGTCACATGGATCCGCTGTTTGGTCAAATTGGGTTTCAGTAAGGTCAGGGTGTCGTCGATGAGCGAGGGGAGGTCGCAGGGCTGAAGATCGAATGGGCGGGGACGCAGCTGGCCCAAATGCGATTCCAGCAAGTCGTCGATGCGCGCCGCTTCTCGCGCGATGAGGCGGCAGCGGTCCCGGGCAGTCTGGGGTAATTCCATTTGTTCGGCCAGATGTGTCGCGAGACTGCCGAGCCCGATCAATGGATTGCGGACTTCGTGGAGGATTCCTCCCGCGAGTTGCCCAACCAATTTGACTTGTTCCGCATGCCGCAAAGCTTCCAACATTTGTTCCCGTTCGCTCAAATCCGTGAGGATCGCCATATAGTATTGCGTGGTTCCGTCGCGATCTTTGACAGGGCTGACGCTTTCCCAGACCAAAAATTCCGATCCATCCTTTCGGCGATTGACGAAACGATCCACAAATGCCAGCCCCGAGCGGATCGCTTGCCACAGTCGTTTGTAGAATTCCGGCGAATGTTTGCCGGATCTCAAGATCGACGGGCGCTGACCGAGTGTCTCACTGCGTGTCCACCCCGTCATGCGTTCCAATGCGGGGTTCCATTCCAGGATGCAGCCCTCGGTGTCGGTCAGCATGATGCCGTCCTGTGCGGACATGAACAATCGATGATAGAGGTCCCTCTGAGTGTCGGCACGCCGTCGTCGTTCAAGAACCGTCGCGACCGTGTTGGCGACCGTACAAAGAAACTCGAGTTCCTTAATTGTGAAGTCGCGAACCGACTTGGAATGGGCGGTCATGGCTCCGTATACCCGATCCTCCACCAGCATGGGCACGCACATGCCCGCAATGCCCCCATGTTCGGTCAAAAGCTTGGAAGGTGTAAACCGCGTTTCCTTTCGCAAATCCCGTACAACCACCGGCAGGCGTTTACGAATCGCGTAACCGGCTTGGGAATGTGTGCCGCCCTCAATCGTCAGTTTACCAATGAGTTCCGGGTCAAGGCCGATGCCTGCCACCACGGCGAGGTGATCGTCTGATTCCCGTTGAACGAGAATCTTGCAGAGATCGACGTCAAGCGCCTCAGCAGTATGCTTCACGGCCTCACTCATCAGTTCTTGTGCAGGGGCATCGCTGACGGCGAGTGTGCCGATTCTGGCCAGCACCGATTGAAAGCGGGCAATCTGCGACGCCTCCTGCACCAGCTCCGTATGTTCAGTCATGTTTCTGAGCACCAGAAGCACTCCGGTCTCGCCATGGTAGGGCACCACGTTGTATCGGCATTCATAGATGAGGGCTTGGCCCTGACAGTCCACGAGATGATAAGTTCGACTCCCCCTAGAACCTAAGGTTTCCTTATTCCAGGCCATCGCATCGGTAAATAAGCGCGCGCGCAACTTGGTTTCATCTGGGCCGGATTGGACAAGCAGTGTGGCCGGTGCTTCGACCAGTTCTCCGAAGTGTGCGTTCTCAAAAACTAGTATGCCCTTGGCGATGAGACAGAGTCCGCCCTCCAGACAGTCGCTGACCCAGGCCAGTACCTCAGCAGCTGCCACGTTCGGCTTGGTTTGAGAAGGAGATTTGGAATGGAGGGGATGTAGAGAACTGCTTTTCATGCGTCGTCTCCAGGCGCAAAGCTCATGCCAGTGTGGCGTAGTATACCGGGCACGAAGTCGGGTCGTCGAGGGAGTTCGTCTGGGAGAGAAAGCAGGCTGTCATTGATGAGAGGAGTAAGTGGCAAACGTCCAGGCCGTCGTGTTACACAAAGCTATGGCCAGGCGTACCTTGGAAGCGCTTACCTTCGACAATACCTATGCCCGTCTGCCTGAGGCTTTCTATGCCAAACTCACCCCGACGCCGTTTCAGGCGGCTCCATACCTCGTTCATGCGAATTCTGAAGCAGCGGCGCTGATTGATCTGGACCCCCAAGAAGCCGAACGGCCAGAATTCGCTCGTCTGTTTGGAGGAAGTCTGCTGGCGCCCGGCATGGAGCCGCTGGCCATGTTGTATTCCGGCCATCAGTTCGGTGTCTATGTGCCTCAGCTCGGCGACGGGCGGGCCATCCTGTTAGGGGAAGCCACGAACGAACGGGGAGAGCGGTGGGATCTGCATCTGAAGGGCGGGGGCCTCACGCCGTTTTCGCGTGACGGCGATGGCCGGGCTGTTCTGCGCTCGACGATCCGTGAATATCTCTGTTGCGAAGCGATGCACGGCCTTGGCATTCCGACGACGCGCGCGCTCTGCATCGTGGGCAGTGATCACAAGGTGTATCGGGAACAGGTCGAAACCGGCGCGACGTTGGTTCGCATGGCGCCGTCGCACGTTCGGTTCGGCACGTTCGAGATTTTTTATTACCGCAAGCAACATGAGCAGCTGCGCAGGCTTGCGGACTACGTGATCGAGCAGCAGTATGCCCACCTCAAAGACGCAGCCGATAAGTACGCCCGCTTCTTTTCAGAAGTCATGGAGCGGACGGCGGGGCTGATTGCCCGGTGGCAGGCCGTCGGGTGGGCGCACGGCGTGATGAATACCGACAATATGTCGATTCTCGGCCTCACGCTGGACTATGGACCGTTCGGTTTTATGGATGATTACGATGCCGGCTTTATTTGCAACCACTCGGACCACAATGGCCGCTACGCATTCAATCAGCAGCCCTATATCGGATTATGGAATCTGAGCTGTTTGGCGCAAGCCCTATTGCCATTGGTGGAGAAAGACGCGTTGAAGGCGGTCTTAGAGAGTTATCAGCCGCTGTTCGATCGGGAGTATCTCCGGCTCATGAGAAGCAAACTGGGGTTGCAGGAAGAACGGACGGAAGACGACGGGCTGATCCGTGATCTGCTGGGCCTTCTCCAAGAGAGCCATACGGATTACACGATCCTGTTCCGTGAACTCGGTTCGTTCTCATCGGCAACAGGCGCGGCCAACGACAAATTGCGCGAGCATTTTGTGAACCGCGAGCGGTTCGACGATTGGGCCGTTCGGTATCGGGATCGACTGCACTGTGAGGACAGCAGAGATGCCGAACGGCGTGAACGGATGAACCGGGTCAATCCAAAATACGTGCTTCGCAATTACCTCGCCCAGGCGGCTATTGAAAAAGCTCAGCAGAAGGACTTTTCAGAGATCGACCGGTTGTTCACGCTGCTGCAAAATCCCTACAGCGACCAGCCGGGGATGGAAGCCTATGCGGCTCCGCCTCCCAACTGGGGCAAGCATTTAGCGGTCAGTTGCTCGTCCTAAGGACCACTTGATCCGGGCATCGTTTATGCTTTGACTGAAGTAGCCTCCCTGGGGGATCGCTCGACTCACTGGAGCGGTGGGTTCATAGAGCGATCCCCACTTCAACCTGTCAGCCTCTCATTTCCTCTCGTCCTCCCGCTGCTCGTCTGGCCGACGGCTTCACTCTCTATGATTGTCTGTTGTAGAGTGGCGGCGCTCTCGATCGAAGAGCGCAACGGCTATGGCTAAGAAGCAGGGTGATTCAAAAATTGCAGTCGCAGGGGCCCTGGCACTCGTCATGGCAGTAGCCGGCGTGATGCTCGTGAAGGAACCGCTGCGCAGTTCACGGCCGGTCGGCGGCGGACTCCAGATGGACTCTGTCACCGGTGAGCGCATGGTTCGCGCACGGCTCTGGGAAGACCCGGTCGCAGCCGTCCAACGGGGTCTGAAAGAGCCTCATGCGGTCACTCAGATAGCCGAATCAGAACGATCTCTCTCCCAACGGCTTCGTCCGCTGAGGCGAGTCCTTGCCGATCGAGCGAAGGCCGGCGCGCACATCACCGTGCTGCTGGTGACGACAACCGGAGGACCGTACGTCGAAAACGCGGAGTCCCGCATTCGCGATCGCTATGCCGTAGGGACTGCGCTGGGAGTCGCCTGTTTTGTTCCAGAGGATGAGGGCAACCTGGCCTTTGTCGAGTGGGGCGACCGGGGTTCGCCGAGCGCCCTTCCCTATGAATGGTACCGTGTGAGGAAAACGCGCGTCTGCGGCGAGGAGAACCTGAGCCCAACCGATGTCTTAGTCGTGTGGTTTCCGGATGACGCGCTGTCTCGGGGGCTGGTGTCCACGCTGAGTGCTTTCTCCCAAGCGCTCGTCTGCGAGGAGTCGCGTCAACAGGGCGATTGTGTCCTGGCCGGTGATGGGCGCAAGCAGGTCAGAATCGACTCGTCGCTGCAGAAATCGGTCACCTTCAAAATCATGGGGCCCCGCGGCTCGTCGGCGATGCGCGCGCTGTTGGGCGAGGTGGGCAGACTCTCTGCCGACGCCCGCGAGGGAGGGAGCATGTGGCCGAATGCCGACGGCTGGATTGAGCTCTACTCGCCTTGGAGTACCGCGATGAAGGGGTTGCTCGCCTACGGGATCAAGGCAGAGTCCGGCCAAGGTACAGTCTGTGCGGCGTACGACACCTGCGAAGAGGAATTCTACCGCCGGTTGGCTGATACGCATATCCGGCTGGCCTATGACATCGGATCGGACGACCGGCTGTTCAGCACGCTGGTGGCCGAGCTGGAACGGCGGCAGGTCCGTCTTGGGTGGGACGCGGTCATCCTGATCGGCGAATGGGACTCTTTCTACGGCCGCGCTCTGCCCATTGAGTTCCGAGCCGCCGCCTGCGCCAAAGTCGCGACCTTTTCAGAAAGCGACCTCAATACCATTCTGGTGCCGGTGGCTGTCAAAGAATGGTGCCGGACCGTCGCGCAGGCCATTGATCTGCAAATCCGGCGTCCGGCCGATTACGAATCGCTCACGCTGAACGTTTTTCGCTACAGCTATCTCAGCGGGCTCGATGGGGAGATTCCGGGGGATGACGGGGAGAGAGCGGCGCGGGCAAGGAATGCGGGGGTCGGCGACCAGTCCAAAGAGGCCGCGCGGGAACGTCCGGAAGGAACCAGCCAGATCGACTATATCCGGGCGCTTGTGACCCGTATCCATGACGAAGGAGAGGGCGCCAGAGCCATCGGGATTATGGGGACCGATCCGTACGATGCGCTGCTCATCATCAAAGCGCTTCGGCCCTATTTCCCGCACGCCATTTTCTTCACGGTTGATCTCGATGCCCGGCATCTCCATCCGGCCGAGTACAAATGGACCCGCAATATGGTGATTGCCTCGCCGTTCGGCCTGCAATTGGACGGCGGTCTGCAACGGGATGTCTCTCCGTTTCGAAGCAGCTATCAAACGTCGGCCTTCTTTGCCGTGTTGCAGGCGGTCCGCCATGTAGTCTGCACGCCCGAGAGCCGGACAGACAGGGCGCGGGGCACCTGTATGACGGGCTATCATGTCTCGATGACGCCGGACGATCGTGTCTATGATGCCGCACTGTCCCCGAGGCTGTTCGAGGTGGGCCGTCACGGCGCGGTGGACGTGAGCGTCGTCGAGAAAGAAGGAGCGAGGACGGTCCATCCGCTACGGCCGGATCTTGACTACACGGAACAATATGGCCAGCTGAAGCAAGGAGTGGGTTTCGACAATACGGCAGTGGCGGCTATGGGGGTCGTCGGCCTCTTCATCATGACCGTGATTGCCTGGAGCAATCAGCGGCTCTGGTCCTGGGTGGAGAGGAACCCGCGAGTGGTAGGGATCATCGCCGCGTTTCTTGCCCTGTCGTTCGCCGCCTTTGTCTGGTCCGGCGGCGCGACTGCCTTACTCGCCGGCCATGATGAAGGGGAGCCATTCTCCTGGACCAACGGCGTCAGTATCTGGCCGAGCGAATTGCTCCGGTTCCTCGTCGTGGTGCTCTGTCTGATTTTCCTGGCCAAAGGGTCGAGGGACCTGACGAAGAACAATGAGCGCATCGGGGATACGTTCCGGTTCAAAGACGTGTCACGGCTCCACGGATTCTCACCCCGGACATTCTGGACGAATCTGAAACGGGTCTACCATCCGGCGGCCACACAGACGGCGATGACCGTGGATCAGGCGTGGGCGTGGTATCGGGAGGCGAGCCGGCCGATCCAGTGGATGGCACGGGCTGCGTTGTTCTTTCTGTTCTATCTCGGGGCCATGTGGGCTTTGGGGTCCTTTGTTCTCGACGACGAATATATCCATCCCTGCCGTGGGACGCTGAGTTGCCGGGTCGATTGGTTCATGACAATCAGCAGTGTGGGAGTGGTGGTGTGGCTCAATCTGGCCGTGTTCGATGCCGTCATGCTGTGTCGCCGGTGGATCGGCTGGCTGACGTCCTCCACCGGAAGCTGGTCCGATCAGGTGCAAGAGGAATATTTGCGCGATTATGGCTTGGGTCAGACGCACAAGGATGAGTTCGAGCGATTGAAGTATCTGGCGGTCGTCGATCTGATCGCACAACGGACTGAGGTCGTGAATCGCCTGATTCGATATCCCTTCATCGCACTGTTGATCATGATCGCGGCCAGGAACGAATACTTCGATATTTGGAATTACCCGTTGTTGCTGCTGCTCTCCTGGTCGGTCAATGTATTGCTGGCGCTCCTGGGCGCGGTCCTGCTGTATCGGTCGGCCAGTACCGCGAAAGCCGCCATGCTGGCCGGGCTCAGCCGGCACATGATCCGGATTCTGGGCATCGGCAAGGACCACGAGGTCCGTGCCAAGCAGATCCAGTACATCATCAGCGAAGTGGAAGCCAACGAACGGGGGGCATTCGTGCCGCTCTATCAGCAGCCGGTGGTCGAATCCTCGCTGTACGGGCTGGTTGCGCTGCTTCAATATCTGTATCTCAAATAGCGGGGATGTGATGAACGAGATGACTGTAGGCGGGCTCAAGGTCCGGTTGACCGGCGGTGTCGATGGAGACGGCGGCGGAGAGGGTCCGCTCATGATCCTGCTCCATGGGTTCGGCGCGCCGGGCGACGATTTGGTTCCGCTGGCAGAGGTGATCGATGCGCCGGACGGCACACGCTGGCTGTTTCCCGAAGGGCCGCTGCCGCTCAGTCTGGATTTCGGCGGTTCCCGTGCCTGGTGGATCATCGATTTTGCCCGTATCCAGGAAGATCGCGCCTCAGGCCGCATTCGCGATCTGTCTGTAGAGATTCCGCAGGGCCTGGCTTTGGCGCGGGAACGTATGCTGGGATTTCTTCAGGAGCTCCCACGGCGGTTCCCAATCGACTACAAGAAGACAGTCATTGGGGGATTTTCACAGGGCGCCATGCTCACCTGCGATGCCGTCTTGCAAACCGACTATCCATTTGCCGGGCTGGTGCAGCTCTCCGGGAATTTGTTGGCCCAGGCTGTCTGGAGCCCCCTCATGACCAAGCGGAGAAATTTGCCGGTCTTCCAAAGCCATGGTACGAAGGACGACATCCTTTCGCATATTGGCGCGGAGCGCCTCCGTGACGCACTGACGCAATCGGGTCTTGTCGTAGAATGGCACAGCTTTCATGGCGGGCATGAGATTCCGTATGCTGTGCTCCATCAGTTGGGCGGATTTCTCACGAAGGTGTTCACGACAGCATGAGCGCACAGCAACTGTTTGAACTCAGAGCGTCCGACGGCAAGCTGATTCGCGGCGATCGCTTGATCGGAACGGATCGCCAGATTCTCTTCATCACCGGGTTTCTCTCCAAACGGTGGGGCAACAAGAGCAGGGCCCTCGCGCAGTGGTGTGAAGAGCGGGGCTGGGGATTTTGCTGCTACGACGTGCGTGGGTTCGGCGAGTCCGAGGGTACATTTACGGACTACACGCTGTCTGATTGGATTGCCGATGCGCGGTTGGTGTTGCAGATGCTCACGGATGAACAGCCGTCTCCCCCGATCACCATTGTCGGCAATTCGCTTGGGGGATGGATCGGCTGGTTGATGGCGCAGGAGTGTGAATCGGTCGATCAGCTTGCGCTGATCGCTCCGGCGTTCAACATGATGGGTGTCCGGGCCAAATCGATTTCGCCTGACCGGTTACACGAATGGCATACGGCCGGCTGGATGCCCTGGGACGACGATCCGCTGCACAAAGATTGGGCCTTGTCCTGGAAATGGGTGGCAGAAAGTGAGGCCTATTGGAAGACGAGCTTCGATCGGCTGCGGAGGGTCAGGACGACGATTCTCCATGGGCTACAGGATACCGCCATTCTGCCTGGTGGCAGCAGCCGGTTCGTCGAGCAGCTGTTGGTTCGCGAGCCATCCTACCCTATTGAACTCCATCTCGTGCCGGGCGACCATCGGCTCAGCGGACCGGAGCATCTTCAACTCTTCCGGCGAATCGTGATGGAAGAAAGATGAGGCGCTAATATGTTGACGCTGATTCACAAAGAATGCGGCAGCCCGGCGTTGGAAGAGTCTCCGGTGGGCGAAGTCTGTGCCATTCCCATTGACCGGTTCCCCTTTCCCTGCTTCACCTGCCTCGAAGAGATCGTGGATGAGTCTGAAGTGCGTGTGTCGGAAGAGTTGGGGATATAAGAGATCTGAGCAGACAGGTCATGGGATCGGTCTCGTCGCGAAGTGAGATCGCCGTATATCCGCAAAGGCCGTATCGGTCTTCCTCAAGGTTGTTCATGGTTCGCTCTCACGGCACAGGCCGAATATCCCTCGTCCTAACTTGTAAAGCGAGCTGATACGTCTCAGTGGAAATGTTCAACAGATCCAGGGTAATGTGTTCCTCAGTTCATTGAGTGTCGGCACACGATCATTGATGTCCTCATTACGACAACATAACAGCGGACCGGATTCAGAGGGGCCCGATGTTCCTGAACCTTCCCATGCTGAGCGAGCCAAGACGCTGGTGTACTTGCAGCAGACAGGCAGTCTCTCGACGCTCTCACGCAAGCAGCCAGGCTGGCCCTTTGGATCGGTCATGCCCTACGGGTTGGATGCCCAGGGGCAACCGGTCTTTCTTATCAGCACGATGGCGATGCATACGCAAAACCTCCTGGGCGATCCACGCGCCAGCTTACTGGTGACTCCGCCGGAAAGTAGGACGGATCCCCTTGGGGCGGCCAGAGTCACGTTGATGGGCTCCGTGACCAAGGTGCCGAAAGAGGACAACGCCGAGGTTCGCGCGGGTTACCTGGAACGCCATGCCAACGCATCTTACTGGGTGGACTTCCAGGACTTCGGTTTCTTCCGCATGGCCATCACGGAGATTTATTTTGTCGGAGGGTTTGGGTCGATGGGCTGGGTCATGCCGGCTAATTATGTACAGGCGGCTGTGGACCCGCTTGCGGACGAGGCCGCGAATCTGATCCGCGAGCTCAATACGGAGCAAGCAGAGACACTGTTGGCACTGGCCTGTGCGTTAGGCGATGTGGACGCGCAGCAGGCAACGGTGACGGCATTGGATCGGTTCGGGTTGCATCTTCGGTTTACCACTCCCGGCCGGATGCAGGGCGGGCGTGTGGCATTTACCGGTCCGGTGCGTAACGCATCAGAAGTCAGAGCGGGTCTGGCCAGCCTGGCCGCTCAGGCGAAGACTGGACACCCAGTCCTACATTCGCTGTAGTCGGCGCTTGCGCCCATTCCTGGGGAGCGCGCGCAACTCAGTTCAGTCGTCGATCACTAGCTAGATAGGGGAACGTATGGCAACGAACGATAAACAAGTCATTTTCTCACTCGTCAATGTGGGTAAGGTCTATCCGCCGAAGCGGCAGGTGCTGCGGGAGATCTATCTCGGCTTTTACTACGGCGCGAAGATCGGTGTGCTGGGATTGAACGGATCGGGCAAAAGCTCGTTGCTCAAGATCATTGCCGGTGTGGACCCCAATTACACGGGCGAGATCACCAGATCGAAAGGCTATAGCGTCGGTCTGTTGGAGCAGGAGCCGCAGCTTGACCCGAACAAGACCGTCAAGGAAGTGGTCGAGGAGGGCAAGAAAGAACTCGTCGCCCTGATCAAGGAGTATGAGGACGTCAGCAACAAGATGGGCGAGGCTACTCCCGACGAACTGGAAAAGCTCATCGACAAGCAGGCGCAGTTGCAAGAGAAGATCGAAGCCGCCAACGGCTGGGAATTGGAAAGCGAACTCGATCATGCCATGGACGCGCTGCGTTGCCCACCGGCCGATCAGAAAGTCGGCACTCTCTCAGGCGGCGAAAAGCGTCGCGTCGCGCTCTGCCGCCTGATGATTCAGGAGCCGGATATTCTCCTGCTGGACGAGCCGACCAACCATCTGGATGCCGAGTCGGTCCAATGGCTCGAGCAACATTTGCAGCAATATAAGGGCACGGTCATCGCGGTGACCCACGACCGCTATTTTCTCGACAACGTGGCCGGATGGATATTGGAATTGGACCGCGGCCACGGCATTCCCTTCCAGGGCAACTACACGTCCTGGTTGGAGCAGAAGAAAGATCGATTGGAAAAGGAAGAGAAGGCGGAGTCGAAGCGCCAGAAGACGCTGGAACATGAACTCGAATGGATCAGAATGTCACCCAAGGCCCGTCAGTCCAAGGGCAAGGCGCGGTTGAATCGCTATGAGGAGCTGGTCAATCAACGGCAAGATAATGTGGCGGAGGATTTGGAAATTTACATTCCGCCGGGACCACGGCTGGGCGACATCGTGGTTGAAGCCAAAGGGATCGGCAAGGCTTTCGGCGATAACCTACTGTATGAGAACGTGAGTTTCAGCCTGCCGAAGGGCGGGATCGTCGGGGTGATCGGGCCGAACGGCGCCGGCAAGACCACCATGTTCAAGATGATCATCGGCAAGGAGAAGCCGGATGCGGGGTCGATCAGGATCGGCGAGACGGTAAAGCTCGGCTACGTCGATCAGGACCGCAGTTTGGACGGGAACAAGACGGTGTATGAAATCATTTCCGAAGGCCAGGACACCGTCAAGCTCGGCAAGATGGAGGTCAATGCCAGAGGCTACTGTGCCCGCTTCAACTTTGCCGGGACCGATCAACAGAAGAAGGTGAAGGAGCTCTCAGGCGGCGAGCGCAATCGTGTCCACCTGGCCCGCATGCTGAAGGAGGGGGCGAACCTCATCATCCTGGACGAGCCCACAAACGATTTGGATGTGAATACGCTGCGCGCCCTTGAAGAGGGGCTGGAAAACTTTGCCGGCTGCGCCGTCATCAGCAGCCACGACCGGTGGTTCCTCGACAGAATCGCCACCCATATCCTTGCCTTCGAGGGCGACAGCAAAATCGTCTGGTTTGAGGGCAACTACAGCGAGTACGAAGCGGATCGGAAAAGACGGCTCGGCAAGGATGCCGACCAGCCCCACCGGATTCGCTACCGGAAACTCACCCGTCAGTAGAGATCTTCTGCGATCCTGCCTCGCGCGAGGCAGGATCGCTTTCCCCTGGCACCCTTTTGTCCCGCACCGTATCGTTGAGATGACGCCGCCCGTTGTTTGACCTCGCATGACCTCTGTCTTCCCTGTTCTTGCCCGAGTAGTCGATTGGCCCTATTAAGAATCCTCAGCGATGTCCGAGAAGGTATGGAGAAGGCGCATTCTTGTCCTTCGGCAGGGTGCGCGTATGTGTGAAACGCAAAAACTTCTCGCGTGATGATTCATATCGGCCCCTTCCTCCAACGAATGCGGCGGAATCCGGCGCCCATCCATCATCTTTTGACAGGGGCCTTGATCGATGGAAGGGTCCTCCTGTCGCATATGGTGACCCTGTGACCGATTGGAATTCCGACGACGCTGCCACACAGGCGACAGGTATGAGCGACGAGCACTGGGGGTTTGTCTTTGAAGGCGGCGGCATCGGTCTATGGGATTGGAATGTCGCCACCAACAGTGTGCGATTCTACGGCGGATGGAAGGATCTGTTCGGCTATGCGCAGGACGAAGGCGGCGGTTGCCTCGACGAAGGGTCCTATCCTTTCCATCCGGACGACCGGCCTAAGTTTATGGCAGCGCTTCAGCAATGTATTCAGGATGACACCCCGATGTCTGACAGTGAACACCGGATGCGGTGCAAAGACGGTTCGTATAAATGGGTGGTCGAACGAAACAAGATCATTTCGCGGACGCCGGACGGCAAACCGCTCCGTGTCCTCGGCACCTATACCGATATTACCGAACGGAAAGAGCTCGAACGGCGGCTGACTCTTCAGCATGAGGTGGCCAACGTGTTGGCCGGCAGCGTATCAGGAATGGACGATGCGATCGCTGCAATCCTGCAACCGGTTTGCGAAGCATTGGGGTGGGATGGGGGGCTGCTGTGGGTGGTTGACGAATCGACCCAGAGGCTTCGATGCCATGCGACGTGGCTCACGCCCGTTGTAGAATTAGCCGACTACGGTATTGCAAGTCGCGAGATGACCTTCCTGTCCGGCGTCGGGCTACCGGGCCGAGTCTGGGCAAGCGCAAAGCCCGCGTGGATTGCAGATGTGACTCGTGATGAGAATTGCCCGCGAGCAGCCTTGGCAGAGAAAGCGGGCTTCCATGCGGCTGCCGCTTTTCCCGTCAAACTGACCGACCGCGTCCATGCCGTGCTGGAATTTTTTCATCATGATGCCATGCCGGCGGACCCGTCGCTGCTCATCACCTTCCAAGCCGTTGCGGATCATCTGAGCCAGCTCTGTTCACGCAAGCGGACGGAAGAAGAGAGCCTCAAACGGGAAACGCTGTTCTCCCTGATGCTGAACACCGGACCCGGCTGTATCAAGCGTGTGGCCGCTGACGGGACCCTGCTGCACATGAACCCGGCCGGGCTCCAACTGATCGAAGCTTGTCACGAAAAGGATGCGATCGGGCGATGCGTGTTTGACCTCGTGGTGTCTGAACACCGGGCCTCGTTCATCGAGATGCACCAGTCGGTGATCGAGGGCAGCTCCCGAACGCTCCAGTTTGAAATTGTCGGCCTACAAGGCACCCGGCGATGGATGGAAACCTACGCAGTCCCGTTTCTGAATCCGGTCACGGGTAACACCGAGCATCTCGCCGTAACTCATGACATTACCGAACGGAAGCAGGCGGCGGAGGCGTTACAGCGCACGCAATTCGCGATGGATCAAGCCGTGGATGCGGTGTACTGGATCGACCAGTACGCCAACATCTTGTACGCCAACGAAGCGGCCAGCAACATGGTGGGCTATTCCCCCGACGAGCTTCGTGCGATGACCGTCCACGATTTGAACCCCAATTTCCAAGCCGATGTGTGGCCCGATTTCTGGGACGAATCCCGTCGGCGCAAGGCCATGGCATTCGAAACGGTTCATCGGACCAAGGGCGGACAGGTGATTCCGATCGAACTTCATGTCAACCATCTGGCCTATGAAGGCCACGAATTCCACTGTGCGTTTATCCGGGACATCACCGTGCGCAGGCGGGCCGAGGAAGCCCTCACTCGGAGCCACGACTTACTCAAATCCTTTGTCGAGCACACGCCTGCCGCCGTCGCAATGCTGGACAAGGATCTCCGGTACGTTGCGGTCAGCCGTCGCTGGCTGCAGGACTACCGGCTCGGTGATCAGGATCTCATCGGCAGACATCACTACGACGTGTTTCCGGAGATTCGATTGAACGAAGAATGGCAAGCGATCCATCGGCGCTGTCTGGGCGGGGCCGTGGACCGTCGTGAAGAAGACCGGTTCGTTCGCGCAGACGGATCCGAAGACTGGCTCAAATGGGAGATGCGCCCCTGGCGCGAAGCCACGGGTGACATCGGCGGCACCATCATGTTTACGGAGGTCATCACCGAGCGTAAGCGGGCGGAAAAGGAACTGAAACTATTTCGGGCCTTGCTGGATCAGGTGACGGATTCCATCGAGGTCATCGATCCCGCAAGTGGACGATTTCTGGACGGCAATCGGCAGTCGTACGAGAGCATCGGTTATACGCGTGAGGAACTGTCCGGATTGACCGTGCCGGATATCGACCCGTTAGTCACGCAACCGGTCTTTCAAGAGCATATGCGGAATTTGCGGGAGGCTGATGTTCCCTTGCGCATCGAGAGCCAGCATCTGCGCAAAGACGGCACGACGTTCCCGGTTGAAGTCAGCGCACAATTGCTTTACCACGATCGGGAGTATCTCGTCGCCATCGTGCGCGACATCACGGCACGTAAGGCGGCCGAGGACATGCTCCGAGCCAGCGAGAACCGGCTCCGGCTTACCATTGAGATTGCAACCGATGGTTTGTGGGACTGGGACCTGGTCACCGGGCAGGCCTACTACAGTCCGAGTTGGATTCGGCTTCTAGGCCTCGAGCAGGAGGAGGGTGTCCTCAACAATATCTCCGATTGGAAAACCCGCGTGCATCCGGACGATAGTCCGTGGGTCGAGCAAGCGCTGAGCGATCATCTGGGCGGGAGAATGGCTGGTTTTGTCATCGAGCATCGTGTTCGCCACCGGTCAGGTGAGTGGAAATGGTTCGCTATGCGCGGGAAGGTGACACGGTGGAATGAGGCCGGCCAGCCGGCCTGCATGATGGGCGCGATGACCGACATCACGGAACGCCGCCTGTCCGATGCAGCCCTGGCGCAAGCCGCGCAGGAACTTGAAAAGAAGAACCATGAACTGGAAGAGGCTCGTGATAAGGCCCTCGATGCCGCGAAGATCAAATCCGAATTCCTGGCCACGATGAGCCATGAGATTCGGACACCGCTGAACGGTATCATCGGCATGACCGGGTTGTTGCTCGATACGGCCCTTTCCGACGAACAACAGGAATATGCCGACATGGTGCGCCGTTCCGGTGAGCACCTACTGGATATCATCAACGACATTTTGGACTTTTCCAAGATCGAAGCGGGCAAACTTAATCTCGAACGTCTTGAGTTTGATGTGCGTGCGACGATCGAAGACACCCTCGCGCTTGTCGCAGAGCGAACCTATGCCAAAGGTCTCGAACTTGCGTGCTTGGTACAGTCCGACGTGCCGACCGGGCTCCGTGGCGACCCCGGTCGTCTGCGCCAGGTCCTGGTGAATCTTCTCGGCAATGCGATCAAGTTTACCGAACGGGGCGACGTCGTCCTTACGGTTAGTCTGGCGGCTGACGAGGAGGGCGACGCCTCAAAGGATCTCTTGGTGAAGTTTGAGGTGACGGACAGCGGGATCGGACTGACGCCCGAGCAGCAGGCAAAACTCTTCCAGCCCTTTACCCAAGCGGATGGGTCGACGACGCGCAAGTTCGGAGGGACCGGCTTGGGATTGGCCATCTGTAAGAAGCTGGTGGAGTTGATGGGCGGACAGATCGGCGTCACGAGCGGGGTGGGAGCGGGCAGCACCTTTTGGTTCACCATCCGGTGCGAGGCTCAACTCGAAGATGTTCGTCACGCATCGTCGATTTCGGCCAGCCTCTCAGGCTGCCGAACGCTCATCGTCGACGATCATGCGCTGAGTCGGAAGACGCTGGAGTATCAGCTGCGCGCGAAGGGCCTTGCTTACGAAAGTGCCGAAGGCGGGACTCATGCGCTGGACTTGCTGCGGAGTGCCGCAGAGCGGGGTGAACCGTTTGACCTGGCGATTTTGGATTTGCAGATGCCGAGCATGGACGGCCTGGAGTTGGCACGCCGGATTAAGGCGGAATCGCCGATCAGTTCCACCCGCTTGGTCCTCCTCACATCGTTGGGCCGGCGTGGCGACGCCAAAGCGGCACAGGATGCCGGGATCGCGGCCTACTTGACGAAACCGATCCGGCAATCTCAATTGTACAGTTGTCTCAGCCTTGTTTTGGCGAATTCCCCCTCTGCGGTCTCTGGCGCGGCGCAACCTCCTGCGCCGCTGATTACCCGCCACAGCCTGTCTGAAGCGCAGGCGCAGTCTCGCGGACGCATTCTTGTTGTGGAAGATAACCTCATTAACCAAAAAGTAGCGGTGAAAATGATCGAAAAACTCGGCCATCGGGTGGATATTGCCGGGAATGGGCGCGAGGCCGTTGAGGCGCTTGAACGGATTTCGTACGCCGTAGTCCTTATGGACTGCCAGATGCCTGTGATGGACGGACTCCAAGCCACCACTGCCATTCGCCGCCGGGAAGGCAGTGGCCGGCGTACGCCGATCATCGCCATGACGGCCAATACGATGCAAGAGGATCGCCAGCGATGCTTGGAGGCGGGGATGGACGACTTTCTCAGCAAGCCGGTCGCCAGTAAAGCCCTCGCCGAGACCTTGAATCGCTGGATGCCGTGCGACGCGCCTCTCCCGGAATCGGAATCACGAGCCGCATAGTCAGGAGAGGCTGCGAGGAGGCCGTGCAGATCTCTTCGCAACCACGACCGGGTGACCGGTCTGCGTGCTCGTAACCGTTCATATTTGCGCATGTGACCTCTTCCAACCGGCAGTCTGAAGTCGTAGAATCTCTCCGCACTGTGAGCCGGCATGCTTCGATGGAACATCATCGATGCCTGTAGGCAGTGATCCACTCACCAAACCGGTTGCCTCAATGCGCGCGCTCCGGAAACACTGTTTCGCCAATGACGTGCGATGATGCCGCGTGCCGTCGTGACCGGAGCAGCAGGACTGATCGGACATTATGTGATGAAGTCCGCTGCTCGATGGGCGCCGGGCTGGGAGGTTCATGGGCTCACTCGTGCCGATCTCGACCTTACGGATCAGGCTGCCGTCGAGCGGGCTTGGCGGCTGATCGATCCGCACGCCGTCATCCACTGCGGGGCTCTGAGCCGCACGAAGGATTGTGAGCATCAGCCTGAACTGGCTCGTCGCATCAACGTGGACGCTACGGCTCAGCTGGCACGACTCTCCAACGATATCCCGTTTATCTTTCTATCAAGCGGCGAAGTCTTTGACGGTCGGCAGAGCTGGTATCGGGAAGACGATGCCCCAAGCCCCATCAATTTCTACGGCAAGACCAAACTGGAAGCGGAACGGCTTGTTCTGGAGAATCCCCGCCACTCCGTGCTGCGGATTGTGCTGACGGCGGGAACTTCGCTGGATGGGGATAGGAGCTTCGTCGAAGACATGTGCCGGACGGCTAAGTCCGGTAAGAGCCTGATGCTGTACGCGGACGAATTCCGCTGCCCCCTCCCGGCCGGCGTGATTGCGCGAGCGATCTGGGAAGTGGCCGGTAAGGCCCTGCCGGGCCTCTATCATCTCGGTGGCCGGGAGCGCGTGTCGCGTTGGGACATTGGACAGGCGCTGTTGCCATGGTATCCGGAACTGCAAGACCGGCTTGTCGAGGGGTCCGCTCGCTCCCATGCCGGTGCACTGCGGCCTGCCGATCTTTCTCTGAATTGCGAGAAGATCCAGACCGTCTTGTCGTTTCCCATTCCGGGCTTTCGCAGTTGGCTCGAGAGTCGGATGCACCGAGATACTGATTTGTGGGACTATGAGCCCGGCGTGCCGTAAAAGATAACAATGAAGGATGCATGATGGGATCTGAAAGCGAAATAATTGAATCCGACCCGTTGTCCCTTGTCCTGATGGCCTATCTTGTGATGGCGATCGTCATGGCGTGGCTGTGGGCCTTGCAGCGGCGCGTCAAGAATGCCGCCATCGGGGATGTCGGATGGTGTCTGGGGCTCATGGCGGTGGTGCTCTGGTATACGACCCAAGCCGACAGCGGGATCGAGCGGGTCGTGCTCACGGCGATGTTGGTGGTGTTCTATGCGGGACGATTAGGGCGCTACATTCTCTTCGAGCGCGTGATCGGAAAACCGGAAGACGCCCGCTACCGCCGGCTGCGGAAGGAATGGGGGGATTCGGAGACGGTCAAGATGTTCATCTATTTTCAGCTGCAAGCGTTCTCCGTCGCGGCCTTTTCGCTGCCGTTTCTGGTGCTGCTCTGGAATCCCAGACCTCCGACTGCGTTGATCGAGCTGATCGGGTTGTTGATCTGGGGTGTGGCGGTGTCCGGTGAAACGAGGGCTGACCGGCAGCTCGCACTCTTTCGCGCCGATCCACGGAACCATGGGCGCGTCTGCCGGGACGGTCTCTGGCGCTACTCACGCCATCCCAACTATTTTTTTGAATGGCTCCATTGGTGTTCCTATGTCGTGATGACGATGGGGGCGCCCGGCTGGCTGTTTACCTGGATCGGCCCGACGCTCATGGGTGTCTTGCTGGTCAAAGTAACCGGCATTCCACGGGCGGAGGAACAAGCGCTGGCGAGCCGTGGGGAGGAGTATCAAAACTATCAGCGGACGACGAACGCGTTCTTTCCGTGGTTTCCCAAGAAACTGTGACGCACTGCTGTTACCCCGAATGCGTCGCAGGTTACCGTTCTTTCAAGTCTGCTAAGCGGGCTTTGGCGAGTTCGGCTTGTTTGCTGGATGGGTGGGCGCGAATCAGTTCTTCGTAGAGTTCCTTTGCATGGGGTATATTATTTTGGTTTTCTTCGAACACGGCGGTTTCGAACAAGTCCTTGGCCTTGTCGGAACAGCCCAGTAGCAAGAGAAAACCAAGAGTGCAAAATATCGCGCGCGGGAATCTCATAACCATGGTCGGACAGTATCCTACTCATTTGACCCGTGTCTGTCCAGATGGCCGGATCATTTTCTGACCGGCTCGATCCCGTACCGGGGGGCTGTAATCCCCTCGCTTCGGCATGTGGGGCACCGGCTGGGTCTCGTCAACTTTGTCCGATCCCGAAACACGAACCCGCAGTCGGAACAGGCAGCCGGTTCCAGCACGAATCGTTGTGTGCGGTCCCGCGCCAGCGTCTTGACCACATGCGGAAGATGCTCTTCAATCAGCCGTTCCGCAATGCCTATCATCTGTGCCAGTTGATAAGACGATAACCGCGTGCCGATCAGCAGCTCGATAATCCGCTGGCGGACGGTGCGTTCGGGCGGCGGCATGCTACAGGGTACGCACAAAGAGAAAGAAAAACCAGACCGAGGAAGTTGCGAGTTTCGGGTTTCTTGTTTCGTATTCCCAGGAAGGATGCTCCGGAAACTCGAAACCAGGAACTCGCGACACGAAACATTCCCACATAATTCCATGAAGTGCGATTTCGCAACGCAACGTCATGAATAATGCGGGTTAAGGGTTGAACCTCAGCGCCCATTCTGTCAGAATCCCTCGTTGCATACGCCCTGGGGCCTCTACCGCCTGTCTTGGCCGGACATGCCCGTTTGAATAGTTATCCACGACGACTTCGAATAAGCACGAGCGTCTCTCAAGGAGGTCTGAGGAAATGAAATTCCTCGCAGTTCACCCCGGTCCCTTGATGTACACCAAAATTTATTTGCGGCTGGAACCACTCGGTTTGGAGATGGTCGCACAAGCCGTCCGTCAGGCAGGGCACGATGTCCGTCTGATCGATCTACAGGCCGATACCTGGCAGGACTATGAGGCGCTGATTCGGTCGTGGAAACCCGATGTCATCGCGTTCGGATGCAATTATCTCGCAAACGTTCCGGAGATTGTGGACCTGGCGAAATTGACCAAGCAGGAATTGCCGCATTCCTTCGTCTTCGTCGGGGGCCACAGCGCGTCCTTTGTGGCGCAGGACTTTTTGAAGCACGGCGACGGCGCCATTGATTGTGTGCTGAGGGGCGAAGGTGAAGTCACAGCTCCCAAGCTGATGGAAGCGGTGGAGCAGGACCGTAAGGCGATTACGAAGGTTCCTGGCGTCGTCACGCTCGACGGTGAAGGACCTCCGCCGCAATTTATCGAGAATCTGGACAATGTTCGGCCGGCGCGTGATCTGTTGCGGAACCGGCACAAGTATTTCATCGGCGTGCTGGATCCTTGCGCTTCCGTCGAGTTTGCACGAGGCTGTCCATGGGATTGCTCCTTCTGCAGCGCCTGGACATTCTATGGACGCAGCTATCGGATGGTCAGCCCGGAGAAAGCCGTTGAAGATTTGGAGCAGGTTCAAGAACCGGGTATTTTCCTGGTTGATGACGTCGCTTTTATCCAAGGCAAGCAGGGCATGGAGATCGGCGAAGCGGTCGCGCGGCGTGGAATCAAGAAGCAGTATTACATGGAAACACGCGGCGACGTCCTCCTGCGTAACAAGGAAGTCTTCCAGTTCTGGAAGACGCTTGGGCTCCAGTACATGTTCCTCGGTGTGGAAGCCATCGATGCCGAAGGTCTCAAGATGCACCGCAAGCGCATCTCGTTGGGCAAAAACTTCGAGGCGCTGGAATTTGCCAGGTCTCTTGGGATTACCGTGGCCATCAATTTGATCGCCGATCCGGACTGGGACCGCCAGCGGTTTGAAGTTATCCGGCAGTGGTGTCTTGAAATTCCGGAGATCGTGAATATCAGCGTCAATACGCCGTACCCGGGAACCGAGAGCTGGCTCACGGAATCTCGCAAACTCCACACGCGGGATTACCGCCTCTTTGACATTCAGCATGCCGTGATGCCGACCAAGATGCCGCTCCATGAGTTTTATGCGGAACTGGTCAAGACCCAACAAGTCTTAAACAAGAAACATCTGGGCTGGGCTGCGCTCAAAGGCACGGCCAAGATTGCGGCGGGGCATTTGATGAAAGGGCAGACCAACTTTATCAAGATGCTCTGGAAGTTCAACAGCGTCTATAATCCCGAGCTGCAAATGGCGGATCACCGTCGCCCGGTGAAGTATGAGATGTCGATGCCGCCGGAGAAGAAAGACAAGATCGACCCGAAACAACTCTTCATTCTACCCCCGAAAGGCCGCCACAGCCGGGCGATCGACGATGCGACCGAGACCTTCGTCGACGAGACCCGCATGGGCACAGTGGTCTGATCGCGCTGCGATGGCGGATACTAATATGGGGCACGCTGTGATCGACAAGGACAGCTTGCCCGAGGCATTTCCGACTCAACAGCTTTCCGGGAACAGCTCGGCCGAGTGGTTGGTACGTTTGGGGCTCTGGAGGAAGTTCTCGGCAAGGCAATCTTTGCTCTGACGGGTACCCGCCTCGTCGAAGAATCAGAGGTAGAGCAGGCGCTGAAAGTGTGGCAAAACACACTAGAGCACGCTCTGAAGGACACACTGAGCCCACTCATTAGACGCAGAGGCAAGTAGCCGAACTCCTCTGCGAGGTCATGAGTGTTCACCACATTGTCTTGAGTTCTGATCAGAAAAATCGGCAGTAAGCCAATCTCGCTCATCCGATCCCGATACACTCACCGTTTTCCTTCTCACCTGTTATACTGACCCATCCCTTCATTCAATTCGAGAGTGATCGCCATGAGCTCTCCGACCTGGGACGAATTTGCCGACCTTGCACTGCGGCGCGTCAAAGCCTCCGGCGCGGAGTACGGCGACATTCGCATCCAACAAAGTACGACTGAACACATTCAGGGCGAGGATCGCCGCATCGCATCGATCCGTCACACCGAGGACGGCGGATTCGGAGTGCGTGTGCTCTATCATGGTGCCTGGGGATTCGCCGCGAGTTCGGTTCTTTCGCTGGAAGAAGTCCCGCGGGTCGCCGACTTGGCTGTGGAGATCGCCAAGGGGTCGGCCTCTGTCGCGCTTGAGAAGGTCCGATTGGCACCGGAACCGGTCCATCGCGACCGTGTAGTCACGCCCTGCCGCATCAATCCCTTCAGCGTGCCGCTGGAGAAAAAAACAGACTTGTTGCTGAATGTGATGGACACGCTCCATCGACAGAAGGGGATTGCGCGAAGTAGCGTCAGTCTGTGGGCACGCCGAGACCGCAAGCTATTCGTATCGACGGAGGGCTCACACCTAGAATTTGATCTGCTCGCGGGACAAGGAGAGTGTACCGCGACCGCACTGCATGACGGCCGGTTTGCTTCACGCAGCTTCAATACTCCCCATCTGCGACAAGGTTATGAATTAATCGAGGAGGCCGATCTATCGCGAGAGGCATCACGTGTGGCTGTGCAAGCGGTGGAAAAGGTCAAGGCACCAGTGGTGGATGCCGGTCTGTATGATCTCGTGCTGGATCCGGAACATCTCTCCTTGACCATTCATGAGTCCTGCGGCCACCCCAGTGAGCTGGATCGAGCACTTGGGTACGAGGCCAACTACGCCGGCACCAGTTTTTTGACGACAGAGAAGCTGGGGAACTTTCGCTACGGCTCGCCAGACGTGAATCTCGTGGCCGATAACACCGAACCGGATACGCTTGCGACGACTGGGTATGACGATGATGGAGTGCAGTGCCAAAAGTGGGACATCATCCGGAACGGGATCTTTGTCGGTTACTGTACCAATCGGGAAGTTGCGCCGAAGGTCGGAGCCACTCGTTCACGCGGGTCGAACCGAGCCGATGGGTGGGGCAGCATTCCAATGGTTCGGATCGCCAATGTCGGACTCGAGCCCGGTACGGCCACGCTCGATCAGCTGATCGCTGGCGTGAAGCGGGGGATTTATATCGAAGGCCATGGGTCCTACAGTATCGATCAGCGCCGATATAACTTTCAGTTCGGCGGCGACGCATTTTGGCTGATCGAGAACGGGAAGTGCACCAGCATGCTCCGCGATGTGATCTACCATGGGATCACGCCTGAATTCTGGAACAGCTGCGACGGAGTCGCGGACCGGACATTTCGACGGCGGTACGGATTTATCACGTGCGGCAAGGGACAGCCTGGCCAATCGGGCTGGATGACCCATGCCGCATCCCCGGCGCGATTCCGAAAGGTGCAGGTCATCAGAGGTGAGGGGCATGTATGAGTGCGGGGAACGCCAATCGCTGGCCGAAAATGACGGGGCGTGAGGAATTTCGCTTTCTCGCCGACCTGGTGTTCACCCGATCTTCCGGTGACGAGACCGTCGTGACGCTCCACGATGTGCATTCCGGAACTGCCAGATTTGCGAATAACCAGGTCGTGCAGAATGTGGATACGCGGCGCGGTACCTTGGCCGTGACGGTCGCATTCGGCAGGCGGCATGGCACCGCGTCCACGACGGATTTTACCGCCGGGTCGATCCACAAAACGCTCGCGCGGGCTGAGCGCATTGCACGGATCTCACCGGAGGATCCGGAATATCTTCCGCCTCCGGAGCCGTTCCCGTTCGTGGCTCGTGAAACAGCCAGGCCGGAAACGACGGCGGCGGGACCGGCGCGACGTCTCGAATATGCGAACGAAGCCATCGGCCACTGCCGTATGGAGAATCTTCTGGCCGCGGGGGTGGTCTCAACTTCGGCGGCGTCGGTGGGCATTGCGGCCAACAACGGACTGTTCGGCTATGAGGCGCGGGCGGATGCACGATTCAGCCTCACGGTCCAGATGGGAGATGCGACCGGGTGGAGTGCTGCGGCTCACCGCTCGGTGGATCACCTGAAAATTCAGGAACGGACGCTGGCGGCCATTGCAAAGGCGAAGCGCAGCCGAGAGCCGATAGAGCTTCCAGCCGGGCCCTATCCGGTCATCCTCGAACCGGCCGCTGTGGCAGGTCTGTGGACGTGGCTGATATGGTCGCTCGACGCCAAATCCTACGACAAAGGCACCAGCCCATTTGCAGGCAAATTGGGAGCGCAGATCGTCAACGACCGGCTGACGTTATGTAATGCGCCCAATCATACCGATCTGCTCGGTGTGGGATTAACCTTCGAAGGACTTCCGAGCATGCCGTCCACATGGATCGACCATGGTGTGCTCACCCAACTGGCCCATGACCGGTTCACGGCAAAAACTCACGGAGTACAGGACATTCCGACTCTGGACGCGCCTGTCCTGTCCGTCAACGGCGCTGCGTGCGGCAACCTTCAGGATCTCATCAAACGGACCGATCGCGCGATCCTGGTCACAAATTTTTGGTATATCCGCACCGTCAACCCCACCGATCTCACCGTGACCGGCATGACTCGCGACGGCACATTCCTCGTGGAAAAAGGAGAAATCGTCTCCGCGATCAAGAATTTTCGATTCCACGACAGTCCGCTCCGGGCGTTTCAACAGATCGACGCCGCAACGGGGCCGATGGAGGCCGTGACGGCGGAGACTGGAAAGATGCTGGCGCCTGCGGTGGTCCTGCCGGAGTTCAATTTTTCGAGCGTCACACGCTTCTGATCTAGCGCCTCAACCGTCAAGTGGTTTGTCTGGTTCGGGACCATCGTCCGGTCTGAACGACTCACAACTCAACACTCACCATTCAAAACTCAAAACTGTCTTCCCTCCTCTCGACAATCGCTCCTTAGCAGCCTGTTATCCATCAATAGCCCGAGAAAATCGTTGACTCTTGTGTCGGGCAGGAGTAGACAACAGACTGTCTGGCACCATATGTGGTGTGGTGGTGCAAATGGGCGTGGAGAAGGGCACATGTCTCGCCGATTCAATGATGAACCGATCAATTTGATCCAGCGTATTCCCTCGCCGGAACAGTTGTCGTCGGCAAGGCCGACGAAGCCGTCGTTTGGCCAAAAGTTGATGGAAGCCGGAGCAGCGGTTGCTCGATCGGCCATGGAACTGTTCGCGCCGCCGGCTCGACAGGAACCATCGGTGACGGCACCGACTGAGGCGGCAATGCCGCACGCTCTTCCGGGGGCGCATGACTCTCGCGACCATAGTCTCGCCGGGGAATCGAACGTGGAGCATGCGCTGCCCCACCAGTCGCAGGTTGTGATGCCATGTGTCCGGCAGGCCACGAATTCGACTCCATCTGCGGCGCCGGCGGGCAATTACGTTGAAGAAGTCGCTGAACTCAGAGCCTACCTCTTGCGTCAGCAGCAGGACATCGCTCGTCTTGCCGAGCAAGTGCAGGAGCTGAAATCCCTAGTGATCTCTCAGCGGCAGGTTCTCGCGTATCTCGGCAAGGAATTGGAAGCCAGTTCCCTGTCGCGTATGACGGGAAGCATTGCCTCGGCTGTTGCCAAGCCCAATAGGCCCGTTCGTCAAAAAGTAGTGGTGAAAACTTCGGAGATCAAAGCGAAGGCTGTTGTTCAGGACAACGATCCCATGCTGTCGTCGCGGAACCTCTAACACTCGCCCAGTGAGCTGTCAGAGTATCGGTTCCCCCGTCGTGCTCTGTCTTCTCGACGAATTCTGATTTTCATGACACACAAGATGCGACTGATAAGCCGAATCCTGAACGGATATCTGCTCTGTGCCGCAGTCTGGACAGGCTATGATCCGGCTCACGTCTCTGCGGCCGCTCCCCATGATACTCGTCAGCCGGTTCCGCTCTATGACAATCTCGGCACCCTGCACCATGCCATAACAACATCCTCGGAACAGGCCCAACGGTATTTCGATCAAGGTCTCCGGTTCGTGTATGCCTTCAACCATGACGAAGCGGTTCAGGCGTTTGAAGAAGCGGTCAAACTCGACCCTACTGCCGGCATGGCCTATTGGGGGATTGCTCTCGCGTTAGGTCCTAACATCAATGCGGCGATGGGCAAGCAGCAGGAGCAGCAAGCCGTGGAGGCGCTGGGCAAGGCGCGCGCGCAGAGTGCAAGACTGAGCGCAGTCGAGCGCGGGTACATTGACGCATTGAGCAAGCGGTACCTGTCTAAAGGCAGATCCAGGGCGGTGCTCGACAAGGCGTATGCGGAGGCGATGCGAGCGCTCTGGCGGGAATTTCCCGACGATCCGGATGCCGGCGTGTTGTTCGCTGAGGCCATGATGGACTTACGGCCTTGGGATTTGTGGACAGCTGAGGGGCAGCCAAGGCCAGGTACGGAGGAGATCGTTTCTACCTTGGAGTCGATTCTGTCGAAACATCCCGATCACCCCGGCGCCTGTCATTATTACATCCATGCGGTCGAAGCCTCACCGGCTCCGGAGCGGGCGCTGGCCTGCGCGGATCGCTTGCCCGGCCTGATGCCGGGCGCGGGGCATCTGGTGCATATGCCGGCCCATATCTATATGCGTTTGGGCCGCTACCATGACTCGGCGGAGCGGAATGCGCACGCGGCTCATACCGATGAGGCCTATCTGGCGGGCCGGAATACAGCCGGTGACTATGCTGATAGCTACTACCCGCATAATCTCCATTTCTTATGGGCTTCATTGGCTATGGAGGGTCGACAGGCCAAATCGTTGGAGGTCGCGCGCCAGTTGGCAGAACGGATCGGCGAGGAAGCGGCGCAGAAAGATAAATGGAAGGAACTGTTTCGTGTGACTCCCCTCTGGTCCATGATACGCTTCGGGCAATGGGGCGAATTGTTGCGGGAGCCGGCGCCCGGCAAGGGCCTCCGCCTGCACAATGGCCTGTGGCGGCTTGGGCGCGGTTTGGCGCTGGCGGGCACCGGGCGTCTACCCGGGGCGGAAGGTGAACATTCGGTTTTAGCGGGATTGACGAAACGCTTGGGGCGGGATCGCACGCCTGAGGAGAAAACCGAGCGGGCCCTGCTCAAGATTGCGGAACGTCTGTTGGCAGGTGAGATCGCCGCCCGTCGCGGGAAATACGACGATGCGATCAAGCTGCTGAAGGACGCCGTGCTGATAGAAGACGGCTTACCCTACACCGAACCGCCGTTCTGGCCGATTCCTATCCGTCATTACCTGGGAGCGACCTTGTTGACGGTCAAACGGGCCTCCGATGCCGAGGAGGTCTACCGAACGGATCTGGCCAAGCATCCCGACAACGGCTGGGCTTGTTACGGATTGATGCAAAGTCTCCAGGCTCAGGGCAAACAGGCTGAGGCGGAGGCAGTGGAACAGCGATTCAAAACCGCATGGACCCATGCTGATGTGACGTTGGCGGGGTCCCGGTTTTGATCTAGCAGGATGCTGAAAAAGTCCGCCAGCGGTGTTCTCGCATCACTCAGAGGCTCAACGTACCGAAGCGTACGCCTCGCCTCTTCGTTTGCTGCGACCTTGCCTGTGGAACGGGGCGTCTTGGCGCACCGGGGTGGGCGGGTGGGAATAGCGGCCATTTTGAGCATCCTGGATGACACATTGGTATCGTCTCAACCTTCAAGGCCTATGATGACCACAGGGGCTAAAACGAGTTTTTCCGAAACCTGCTAGTGCACGATGATGGGGAGGGTCGATGCGATTTATTGTAGGAGTGATGGGGCCGGCGAAGGCCAAGAAGAAGGACCTCGACAACGCGCGGATTTTGGGAGAGTTGATCGCGCGGCGCGGCTGGGTCGTGCTGACAGGAGGCCGTGACGTCGGTGTCATGGACGCCGCGTGCGAAGGCGCCAAGCGAGTCGGCGGGAGCCTGACGATCGGCGTCCTGCCGACCGCCAAGGACAAGGTATCCCGCCATGTCGATGTGCCGATCATCACGGAAATGGGCAGCGGCCGCAACAACATCAATGTGCTGACGAGCCAGGTAGTCGTCGCGTGCGGGTTGACTGGTTCAGGGACGGTGTCGGAAGTGGCCTTGGCTGTGAAGGCGGGGAAGCCCGTTATTTTGGTAGAGGCGTCCTCGGCAGATGTGGCGTTCTTTCACAAACTGGGGAAGCGGCTGGTTGCTGCTGCTGCTTCGCCGGAAGATGCCATTGCGTTGATTATGAAACAGGTGGAGGGACGCAATCGGCATCCGCGATCCGCAGCGCGCGATGGCTATGACGACATCTCCTTGTGATAAGAAAAACAGGTCTCATAGCACCAAGACGTACCCCCCACGACGACTCCTCGCAGCGCCGTTCACTCATTCCGCCTGGACATAGTAGGATGTAAGATGACGCCCGCCTGGACGACGCATGTTCAGATGCGGAATGAGGAGGATGAAGCCATGATGTCGATTCGACGCTTGTCATATCTCGCGATCGGTGTGTGTATGTTCGGCGCAGTCGCAGTCTCGCCGCCCGACTCAGCGGGCGAGGCACCGCCGCCGGCGAAGGCCTATTTTGCGGGCGGCTGTTTCTGGTGTATGGAAGAAGCGTTTGAAAAAGTGGAAGGTGTTGTCTCAGTGGTATCCGGCTACATGGGTGGGACCCTGTCTGATCCCACCTATGAGCAGGTCTCCGCGGGGAGGACCGGCCACGCCGAAGCGGTCGAAATCAGCTACGATCCATCCAAAGTCAGTTATCAGAAATTGCTGGAGGCCTTTTGGCGGAATATCGATCCGGTGACGCCGAATGCTCAGTTCTGTGACCATGGGAGCCAATATCGGTCCGCGGTGTTCTATGGGACGGAGGAGGAGCAACGGCTTTCGGAGGAATCGAAATCCGCGATCGAGCGATCCAAACGGTTTTCCGCGCCGATTGTCACGCAGTTGGTGAAAGCCTCGACGTTCTATCCGGCGGAAGAGTACCACCAGGATTACTACAAGAAGAATCCGGTCAGATATAAGTACTACAAGTTCAGCTGCGGGCGGGTCCAGCGATTGGAAGCCTTGTGGGGCAAGTCGTAGGAGTCTGTCCGAATCGGTAGTCGGTCCATCCGGCAAAAAATGGCCGAATTGTCGTAGTTGTCGCATATATCGCACAGAACATGATTTGAGTTTGTGTGAGTCTTCATAGGGTTATGACCGGCTAAAACGGCATGGCTCTTGAGTGAAGAGTCTGTGACCCGGATCCTTCCATGACACATGGAACGATCAGGTCACAATGTGGCTTTTCAAAAACCAATATGGCCTATCAGCGGCGCCGCGTTCCCACTGCGCAGCATGCTCATCCTTTTCCTGTCAGGCGTGATGATCGCGGCGACCCCTCTCCAGACGAAACGGGATTATGAGGGGTCTGTCCGCTATTCCTCCCAAGAAATTCGACGAGCGGTCGCATTCTACGCCGTACGCTATCGTCTCGACCCGGATTTACTTCGCGCGGTGATCAAGACCGAATCGGATTTTCGCCAGGACGTGGTATCGCACAAGGGAGCCGTCGGGTTGATGCAACTGACGCCGGATACGGCGGCTACCTTGCGGGTGGCTGATATCCACGATCCGTTGCAAAACATCAGGGGCGGCGCCAAGCAACTGCGTCATTTGCTCAATCTCTACGAAGGCGATTTGCCATTGGCCCTGGCTGCCTATAACGCCGGAGTGCATCGAGTAAAGGGTGGAAAAATTCCCCGTATTCGGGAAACGCGGTCCTATGTTCGGAAGGTCCTGAAGCACTACGAACACTATAAGGAACAACACCGATGCGGACTGCCAGAGAATCGGTCATCCTGCAAGTCGCGCCCCGGGCCTACGCCGATGAAGCAGGAGCGAGCGGCGTCATAACCTGCATTATTCATGGGAACGGAGAGTGTTTCGGGTTTCGCATTTCGCATTATCGGCACCTGCTTTCCCATCGCGCAATCTTCAACCCTAGCAACTCGTCACGCATTCCCTAGTTGACGGATGCCCAGATGTTTGCGAGAAAGGAGACCGCAAATAGAAGGAGGAACTCCATGACGAGGGAACGTGCGGTCAATCGGCGGGTGGCGGATCTGGCGCAGTCGGAAATCAGGGCCATGACACAGGCCTGTGTGAGGACGAAGGGGCTCAACCTGGCGCAAAGATTGGCGAGGGCTTACTGATGAAACACAATCCAAGCGACCGCACTGCCAGCCTTGCTCAATCCGATATCCGAGCCATGACCCTGGCCTGTGCGAAGGTCAAAGGGATCAATATGTCCCAGGGTGTTTGTGATACCCCGGTTCCCCCCATCGTCATACAGGCAGCAAAAGCAGCCATGGATCGAGGCCATAACATCTATTCACGGTTTGACGGGATATCAGAATTGCGACAGGCGATCGCCTCAAAGCTGGCGAGCTACAATCGCATCACGGCTGATCCGGAAACCAACATTACGGTCAGTGCCGGAGCCACGGGCTCTTTCCAGGCGACTTGCATGGCGCTGCTTAATCCGGGCGACGAAGTCATCCTCTTTGAACCCTTCTATGCGTATCATGTCCAAGCCATCCTCGCGGTCGAGGCTGTTCCTCGATATGTCTCGATGCATGCGCCAGAGTGGAGTGTTGACATGCAGGATTTGGAGCGGGCGATTACTCCGAAGACCAAGGTGCTCGTTGTGAATTCCCCTGGAAACCCGTCCGGAAAGGTCTTCACACGAAAAGAAATGGAACAGATTGCGGAGATTGCCTGTCGCCATGATCTGATGGTGATCACAGATGAGATTTATGAGTATTTCGTGTTCGATGGGCGCGAACACATCAGTCTAGCGACTCTTCCCAATATGTCTGCTCGTACCATTAGCATCGGCGGCTACTCGAAGACCTTCAGTATTACCGGATGGCGGATCGGCTACAGCGTCGCGGAAGCCATGTGGGCCAAGGCTATTGGAGCCATGAGCGATGTGCTGTACGTGTGCGCACCGACACCGTTGCAGTATGGGGTGGTGGCTGGGATACGAGAGCTTCCGGTCTCATTCTATGCCGGTCTTGCGAAGGAGCATCAGCAGAAGCGTGATCGATTCTGTCGGGCGCTGGACAAGGCAGGCTTGCCTCCCTCTGTTCCACAAGGGGCGTACTATGTGCTGGCTGATGTATCCCGGCTTCCAGGGAAGACAGGTCGAGAACGAGCGATGTACCTGTTGGACAAAACGGGTGTGGCGGGAGTACCGGGCGAAGCGTTCTTCACAGGGCCGGAGGGCGGTCGCTTTATGCGGTTTTGCATGGCGAAGATGGACGACGATCTAGAACAGGCGAGTCTACGTATAGAAAAGTTGGGATAATTTGTGGTCAGTAAATGACTCTTGTTAAGGAGAGGGCCCTGGTTCGAGTCCCAGCTGGCTCACCACTTTTTCAATACGTAGTGAGTTTGAGGCTGTTCAATGAATTTGTAGTGCATCTGACGAGTTAGTGTTGTATCAATCCGCGGTGCCTATGGTGTCCACAGAAGTCAAAACGAGTTATTCCGCAACCTGTTAGGTTTTCATCTTCCAATATCAAAAGCAGATCCTGGCTTGTCTGCATCAAGCATCCATGGTATGAATTTCCCCCATGAGCCAGCCTCTGTACCCGGCGATCCTTCTTGCCGCCATCCTGTCGGTGACGGGATGTGCCGGTCAATCAGTGGTTCAGTCTTCCGTCTCTGCTGAGCGCCCTTCGGATGATCTGTCCGTTCTTGCAGGGGAATGGGAATACGAAGACGGCGCGGTAGTGACTCTCCAGCTTGACGAACAGGGCAACGGGACCTATCCATATAAAGACGGACGCTTCGAGACTATCTTATTGGACGGGCAGACCTGGATGGGCCGGTGGTCTCAGAAGGAAAACGATCGCGAAGGCGGCTTTGCCGTGAAACTATCCGATGACCATACCGAAGGCGAGGGGACCTGGTGGTATGTCAGGATCGGAACAGACCGTGCGCCGACACAAAAAGGCGGTACGTTCCGTCTCAGCAAGAAATTTTCCCGCGCTACCCTCAGTGCGACGACGTCCGCGCCTTGAACTCTGGCCCTTACGAGTCACAACTCAAAACCTTCTGCCTCAGTTGTGATTATGTCTTCGTACGGGAGAGCCGTCGCAACTGCTGCGCGACCGGATCCGGACAGGACGGATGCGCAGCGATGATCCCTTCGTAGCGGGGCACGGGCCTGTTGAATCCGAGGTCCTGTCCGCTTCCATCGGACACTGTTCCTCCTGTCTCTTGAATCAGCAGGGTGCCGGCTGCGACATCCCATTCATTCTCAGGCTCCAGCGTGGCGACTCCATGGATTCGTCCGCTGGCCGCCAGGGCGAGCGCCCAGGCAATGGATCGCATGGGCCGGCCGGCGGCGAGTGTGTCCAGGGATCGGAAGCGGCCGATCTGCAGCTCCCAGGAGCTGAAGGCGATGACGGGTTCCTGGCTCTTCCGGTCTTCTTGGAGCGAGACCGGCTCGTGATTGAGCAGGAGGCCTCCTCCCTTCATGGCGGCGAATAGCTCGTCGGATGAAGGGTTGAAGACGGCCGCGACCACGGGATGTCCGTCAACGACGAGGGCGGCGGAAATACAGAATTCCGGTTCTCTCTTGATAAACGCTTTGGTCCCGTCGATCGGATCGATCACCCAGACACGCCGCTTTTGTAACCGGTCAGAGTTGTCCGGTGACTCTTCCGACAGCCATCCGTCGCCGGGAAACGCGTCCAACAAGTGTGTGTGAAGTATCCGATCGATCGACAGATCGGCTGAGGTGACCGGCGAGCGATCGGGCTTGGTATGAATCTCGAATCCCTCGGAGGCACATCGCAGCGCCTCTGCGCCGGCCAGTTTCATCGCTTCACTCAGAATGCGGAGTTCGCGGTCCCACATCATGGCGACAGCGTATCAGGGCGTGAGCCGGAAGAAAAGGAACAGACGCCGGGCAGACTTGACCTCGTACAGGAATCTGCGTACAAGCACAGTGCTATGAAGCTGGTTCAGAAGCGATCCAAGAAAACGGGATTGTCGCCTGGCACGCTGATTCACATCGGTGAACAGCGGGCGGAGACGGTTGCGATCACGCTGTTCACCTATTCAAGTGCGCAATGCGACGAGCGTGCCGTCATAAACCCGAACGATTTGCACTTGCCCGTGGACGAAACGGTGACGTGGGTCAATGTCAGCGGGGTGCATAAGGTTGATGTGTTGGAGGCCTTTGGGAAACAGTTCGGTCTCCATCCGCTTCTTTTGGAGGATATCGCCAATACGGATCAGCGTCCGAAGCTGGATGATTATGAGACCTGTTTATTCCTGGTTGTGAAGATGCTGACTGGGACTGACCGAGGAGACACCCTGGTTGAGCAGATCAGTTTCGTGATCGGGCGCAACTACGTGTTGTCGTTCCAGGAGAATGGAACTGATGTGTTTCGTCCGGTCCGCGATCGATTGCGTAGCGGCAAGGGGCGGCTCCGTCAGCACGGATCGGACTACCTGCTCTATGCGTTGGTGGACGCGGTCGTGGACGAATATTTTGCGGTGCTGGAAATGCTGGGTGAAAAGATCGAAGCGCTGCAAGAAAGAGTGGTGGCGAATCCAAACCCGGACACGCTGAAAGATATTCACGCGTTGAAACGGCAGCTATTGTTTGTCCGCCGGGCTGTCTGGCCTCTTCGGGAAGCCCTGAACAATCTTTCTCGATCGGAACATCCGTTCCTGCGCGAGCCCAGCAAAGTGTTTTTCCGTGATGTCTATGATCACGTGGTACAAATCGTCGATACGATCGAGACTTTGCGAGAAATGGTCTCGGCCAGCCTGGATATCTATCTCTCAAGCGTCAGCTATCGTTTGAATGCGGTTATGCGCGTGCTCACGGTCATCACGACCATCTTTATGCCGCTCAGCTTTATCGCGAGCATTTACGGGATGAATTTCGAACATATGCCGGAGTTAAAATGGGAATGGGGGTATCCGCTGATTCTGGGAGTTATGGGACTTGTAGCCGGCGGGATGCTGATCGGATTTCGGCAGAGAAAGTGGTTGTAGGAGATCGTCGGCTATTCCTGAATGTCCACGCGGTCGACAAAGTAGTCGGTGTCGCCGAAGCAGGCGGTCGGAAGATAGCGGTACTCTTTGTAGTGCAGGATGACTCGCTTGCCCATCGCGCGTGAGAGGTCGTCGGCGATTCGCTCGTCCCACACCGTAAATTCCCACAGAACCGGCGCGAGACCGGGAACCGTGGTCATCGCCAGTTCGCCTTCATGGGTTTTGCACACCCAACCTTTTGTGGAAAACTTCTGGATGTAGCCTGCGCGATTCCCTTCCGAATAGGTCCAGTTGAAGGCAACCGTCAGATAGCCGGCCACGAGAAAGACGACGAAGGTCACTACCCATTTCATCGATAATCCTTTCCGGCGCGCTACCGGATGTCGGTGAACAGCCACGGCGCGTCCTGCTTGCGCCGACGTTCGTAGGCCGTGATGGCTGCTTCGTGTTGAAGGGTGAGGCCGATGGAATCAAGCCCCCGATAGAGGCAATCTTTGCGGAAGGGGTCCACATCAAATCGATAGACGGCCCCATCCGGTGTCGTCACATGCTGGTTGCCGAGATCGACTGTGAGTCGATATCCCTCTGTGCCGGTGACGTCTTTCATTATGGACAGCACTTCGTCCGCTTGCAGCACGACGGGTAAGATTCCGTTCTGGAAACAGTTGTTGTAAAAAATGTCGGCAAAGCTCGGAGCGATGACACAGCGAAATCCCTGATCAAGCAACGCCCATGGCGCATGTTCGCGGGATGAGCCGCTGCCGAAGTTGTCTCGGGTCAACAAGATCGTGGCGCCTTGATAGCGGGCTTGATTTAAAAAGAAGTTGGGATCCGGCGATCCGTCTTTCTTCCTCCGCCAGTCGAAAAACAGCCCTTCGCGGAGGCCGGTCCGCTTGATTGTTTTTAGAAACTGCTTGGGAATGATCTGGTCCGTGTCGACGTTGACCCGGTCGAGCGGAGCGACTAATCCGGTGAGCGTGGTAAAGGCTTGCATGAATTCCTCGTTAGCAGGATGCTGAAAAAGTCCGCCAGCGGCGTTCTCACATTGCTCAGAGGCTCAACGTGCCGAAGCGCACGCCTCGCCTCTTCGTTCGCTGCGGCCTTGCTGAACGGTCTTTTTGAGCATCCTGATGCAATTTGGTCTTTAGCGCCATCTCTAATGTGTGAACGGTGTTTTATCTGTACGCCGAGTTTATCCGTAACCTGTTAGGTGTGAAACGTGAGGCGTAAGGCGACGCGGCTCATGGCCAGTTCCTGATGTCCACAAAGTGCCCTTCGATCGCAGCGGCGACCGCCATAGCCGGCGACACCAGATGTGTTCTGCCTCCTGCCCCCTGGCGGCCCTCGAAATTTCGATTGCTGGTGGAAGCACATCGTTCGCCCGGCTGGAGGACGTCGGCATTCATGGCCAGGCACATGCTGCAGCCTGCTTCACGCCATTCAAATCCAGCCTCGCGGAACACACGGTCCAGTCCTTCCGCTTCCGCTTGCTGCTTGACGAGCCCCGATCCGGGAACCACCATGGCATGGACCGTTTTCGCCACCTGTTTGCCCTTCGCGAGGCTTGCGGCGAGACGGAGGTCCTCGATTCTGGAGTTGGTGCAGGAGCCGATAAACACTTTGTCGATCGTGATGGCGGTGATCGGCATGTTGGGAGTGAGACCCATGTATTCCAGCGCCCGTTCCGTCGCGTGTTTTGTATTCTCGTCAGAGATTGTTTTGGGGTCCGGCACGGTCTGATCCACGCCGACCACCATGCCGGGGTTGGTTCCCCAGCTGACTTGAGGCGCGATGTCCTCCGCCCGCAAGGTGACCGTCACGTCATACCGGGCCTCCGCATCAGTCTTGAGATCGTGCCAGGCTTTCACGGCCTGTTCGAAGAGCTCGCCTTTTGGCGCGAGCGGACGCTCCTTGATATAGGCAATCGTTTTTTCATCCGGAGCCACCATGCCGGCTCGGGCTCCGCCCTCAATAGACATATTGCAGAGCGTCATCCGTCCTTCCATGCTCAGGGCACGGATGGCCGATCCCGTATATTCGATCACATAGCCGGTTCCCCCGGCTGTGCCGATCTTGCCGATGATGGCGAGGATGATGTCTTTGGCTGAGCATCGATCTGACAGCACGCCGTCGACACGGATCTCCATCGTCTTCGGCCGCTTTTGAAGCAAGCATTGGGTTGCCAGCACATGTTCGACTTCGCTGGTTCCGATGCCGAATGCCAGCGCCCCGAATGCCCCGTGGGTCGATGTGTGAGAGTCTCCGCAGACAATCGTCGTGCCCGGCAGGGTGAATCCTTGCTCGGGCCCGATGACGTGGACGACGCCTTGCCGGATGTCGTTCATGCCGTATAGCGTGATCCCAAAATCTCGGCAATTGTCTTCCAGGGTTTGGATCTGTTTAGCGCTGATCGGGTCCGCAATCGCGAGTTTCCGGTCGGTGGTCGGGACATTGTGATCGGGCACCGCAAGGGTAGCCGCGGCTCGCCGCGGCCGGCGACCGGCAAGCTTCAATCCTTCAAATGCTTGAGGAGAGGTCACTTCATGGACGAGTTGCCGATCGATATACAGCAGTGTGGTCCCGTCCGGTTCTGAGCGAACGACATGGGATTCCCAGATTTTATCGAGTAGGGTCGAGCCTGTCATAACGAATCCTTGTTGAGTGTATTCGCCAAATGCTGAAAGCGTCCTATTATACATAGGCGGTCGGTTGCATGCCAGGGATCGGCTGCCCCTTGCGTCGTTCTTCTGTCCGTGTTAGCAGAAGGATCGTCCGGCTTCGTCGCACCAGGTATTGATCCGACACTGCAGCGTATGCCTCCTCTTATATGGGCGCTTCCATCAGTCATTGCCTGGTCGAAGCAGTTGCTCGACAGTTATCACCATTGGATCGGCCGAGACTTGCTCGTTCGATCCGGCTCGATTGAAGAACAGGCAGAGGCGCTTTTTGCCGCGCCGTTCGTTGTCGTATCGCATGGGGCGGAGCCGGACCCGATTCTGAATTACGGGAATCAGGCGGCGCTCGATCTATGGGAGATGACATGGGACCGGCTGACCCGCACGCCGTCGCAATACACCGCCGAATCGATGAATCGAGCTGAGCGTGCGCGTCTGCTTCAACAGGTAAAAGAGCGGGGGTCCTATGACCGCTACCGAGGCGTGCGCATTTCAGCGACGGGGCGCCGATTTCTTGTCGAGGATGCCGTGGTATGGACTGTTGTAGACGCGCAGGGCCGATCCCTCGGTCAGGCCGCGACGTTCTCACGATGGTCGAGGGTATCGTGAGTTAAAAGGGGAGGTAGACTTCCACACCCCCATAGACCCCGCTATGGAATGAGGTGCTGTGTTGATAGCCGCTTTTGGCGAGCACGTGGAATTTCCCGATCGGCACTTCAATCAACGGTCCGGTCTGTACCGCACGAAAATCTCCGTTGCCCATACCGGCAACCTCCCATCCTACATACGTGCTGCAACAGCCGCTGTTGACCTGGCGGGCAAGCAGTTTTCCCCGCAGGCGGCCCCAGAAATAGTTATCGAGATCGGCATAAGAGCCGATGGCGTGAAGGCTGCCCTTTTCGTGCCAATACATTGCTTCGACTTGCGCGAACGCTCCGATTTGATGGTCTGTTGAGGGAGTTGAGTTCAGCCGCTCTTCCTCGATACGCCGCAGTTGCGGACCAGCCAATGCCGAGACGGTCACGCGGCCGAATGTCTGAGAGAGTCCGAAAGATGGGACGACAAACTGCACATTGGTATCCAGGGTTCTCCCATTACTTACAGAGCTATAACCGAGTCCGGCGGTCATGGCCTGCACGAAGAGATTCGTTCCTCCCCTCATCTGTAAGACTGGTGTCCGAATGCCCATATACCCGAAGTATTGGCTTTTGTTGTCGATTTGAAACCCGGTGAACAGATCTCCGGCCCTCGTGGGAGCGGGCATGACAGCCAGGATCATTGTTGTCAGTAGGAGTACTGTAAATCGCGTCATCGTTTTCTCCTTCTTGAACACGTGCGATGTGAAAACGAACCCAGATGATGTTCCCGAAGTATCCGGGCCGTCTCAATGGCTGATCGGCACATCGCATGCCGACAAGGATCTCGTCGGCCTCGACTCCTTGCCGTCTCATGATCCAACCGGCTATTTGCACCGGGGATCAATCGTGAGGTCTACTCATGAGTTTATGCTGACCCTGTCGTGTGTGTTCGGCCGTGACTGCCGCCATTGTCGGTCGTGTAGTTTGCGCCACTCTTCCTCGCCCCGCACGATACTGTCCACCTTAAACCGTACAGAGGTTTTCCTGTGTCGGCGGGCTATCGAGATCGGGCTGACCTTGAGCGTGATCTGTGGCAGTTCCAAGAGGCTGCCGTCGAGCGATCCTTTCAGGCTCGAGGGGAACGAGGCGCTGACGCCGGTGAAGGACAGGTCGTGCAACGTGCCTGTGAGCAAATGCGCTGAGGTGTTTAACTGACAAGGGACACCGCTGCGGAGACGCAACGATCGGCGTCGGTCCCATGAGAAAGATCTCCAGGGAACGGTGAGCGCATTGAGTAATGATCGTAGGCTACTTGAGATCCCCGGCCTCAACTGATAGCTCTCTTCCCATGGCGCGGGATCGCCAAAAATCTTATCGACCAGCACGTGTTTCGTCGCATCATCCAGATCTGTGAATTGAAGGCCAGCCGCGATTCCGCCGGAAGACAACCGTTCCTGTCGGACGATCTTGCCGGTCACTCGCACGATGTTGCCGCTGGGTGATGTCAAGAGCAGCGTGACAAAGTCCTGGGCTGTAAAAACCGGTTGCTCTAAAGACAACCCGGCACCGTGTTGGTTGATATTGACAATACGTGCGGGTACAGACGTTCCGTCCACATACAACTCGCTTGCGAAATCGCGATTGAGCCGAAATGCCTGTCGCCCTTGCGTTTGCTCGTTGGCAACGAGCATGGCGATGGTTAGAAACAGCAGATTGACGGTTCCCCAAAAGAGGCTGATTGAAAGACCGGGCTCGCTTGGATCTTGTTGCAGGCGTTGGAATCCGAAGACCAGCCCTCCGATCAGCAGGCCGAACGTGAGCAGGTGAGGCCAAGCCAGTGAGAGCTCCGTAGAGACGTTTTTCTTGACGCGCTGTCCTTTGGGGGTGACCTCGAACGGCCGCTCCCTGCGCGGTGCGGAGAGGGCTTTGAGGGCCTCCGCGCTCAAGGCAAAGCACATAGCGATCTCATAAATGTCGGACCAGAACGGATTGCGAGAGCCGCGGCTGATGGGGCGCATGACCAGCGCCGAGGCGATGTAGAACGAAAAGAAATAGAGCATGAGTTGAACGGTATCCGCATGGATCGGAGCCGTACTAAAGAGAAGGCTGAAGAGAGGCGCGACCAGACAGATGAGACGGGGGATGCCAAAAAAGAAGTAGAAAATGGAACCAAAATAATCGATCCGCTGAGCCAGCGTCAGTCCCCGTTTTGTGAGTGGATTATCTCGTAACAGGACTTGGATACATCCCATGGCCCAGCGTTTACGTTGCTTCAGGTATCCCTCGAATGTTTCCGGCATCAGTCCGGCGGAGAGAACTCGATTGAGATAACAGGACTTGTACCCTTTGGCATGCAGGGCCATGCTGGTATGGATATCTTCGGTGATGGTCTGTGTCTGAAATCCACCGATCTCCTCCAGCGGCCCGCGCCGAAACAGGCCTCCGCTGCCGGCAAAAAATGCACTGTTGTGGGAATCGCGTCCTGCCTGCAGGGTTCTGAAGAACAGGGCCTGCTCGTTCTTCACGCGATTACCGACGCGAAGATTCCGTTGGAAAATGTCCGGGTTATAGAAATGATGAGGTGTCTGAACGAACGCGACGTTCGGGTCGTCGAAAAATCCGATGGTCCCTTCCAGGAATGTTCGGGCCGGTATATGGTCCACATCGAATACAGCTACGAGGTCACCGTCTGTCATCCGGAGGGCATGGTTTAAATTCCCAGCCTTCGCATGGCGTGGGCGGTCCGGACGTCGTAAGTAGCCGCATCCTAACGCCGCCGCCAGCTGTTTGGCTTCGTCTCGATGGCCGTCATCGAGGACGTATACCTTGAACCGGTCACGCGGATATTCCTGCGATAGGCATCCCACCAGCGTTTGTCGGAGCAACGGCAGCGGTTCGTCCACCACCGTGACCAAGATGTCGACGGTTGGATAGGCAGTGAGTGGGGGCGATTGGCGATCGGTCAACGACGAGGATTGAAAGGCAAAAAAACAAAACTGGCAGAGCCCGTACAGCTCTGCGAGGTAGACGATCCCGCCGACCGCAATACTACTGATGTCATCCGTCGGTAACGTGTATACGGCCCGCCAGACCATATAGCGGGCATAGAGGAAGAGGCTGAGCAGGAGCACCCAGCGGCGATTCCGGTCTGATCTCATGAGCAGACCGATCAGTAAAAGCGCGACCGCAGAAACTCCGGCGGCGATAGGGGTGCTAAAAAACTCGTTGATCAATGTCATTTAACTATTGTCGTGAAAAGAAATCAGGGACAACGGTCTTCCCAATGGGCATCACCTTATTACAGGATCATCGACAGGTCTATCCTACGGATGGAGCCCTCCCTTTGGGGGGGCGAACCAACTCATTGGGTAGACGGGTGATTTCCTTAGGGGCGCAGATTGGAGCGCAATGTCGAGAGGAGCGTCAAGTCCAAAGTTCGAGAGGTCCGTGGTTGGCGATGGCGCGCAAGAGATCGCGTGCAGACAAAATACCGACAAGACGGCGGGTCCCATCGAGAATAGGCACTGCATGGATTCGCTCGCTCAGCATGGTACGGGCGATTTCACGGATATCCGTCGCAGGAGTCGCCGAAACGACCCGTGTGATCATGATCTCTGCCAATCGATATTGAGCGGCGTGGATGGGGACTGTGCCGGTGCTCAGACCAGGCACATGGCGCAGAAGATCGCGATCGGATACCATTCCCACGAGGGTGCCGTGCATCGAGGTGATTGGAATGTGGCGGAACCCTCTGTGCGTCATGATGGTCCAGGCATCGCTCGCGGTGCTGTCCGAGGAGAGAGTCAGGACCGGCGACGTCATCAGATCGCGAGCGAAAAGGGCCGGCTTCGCGTGCTGGTCTTGATTGGCTTGCTGTTGATACGCGTTGTGTGCGGCAACATTCGATCGGTCCGACGACGATGAGCGTTGATCAGTATTCCCTTGAGCCTCGACGGCTTCGACCTGCATATGCCGTTGGACTGCCGGCTTGACCGGATACGTCTCGACAACTCCGTTGACCGCCAGAATGATAGACATGCTGCGGCTCCTGATACCGATATCGGACGATCGGGGCAATACTTAAGCCGGGATGAGATTGATTCCCTGACGGTTGCCAGGCGAATGGGCAAAGCGAGTAACATGAGGAGGTTGCGCCGACTGACAGAACCGGTGTAGCGTAGGCTTCGTATGACACGTGATCCCTCATCGGTGCGCCTTCCGCATCGAGCTTTTGTTTACGCTCGCCTTCTCGGTTTGCTTGCCGTCGCCCTTTTGCTCGGCGCCTGTAGCACACCTGGCTGGGATGGTTATTTCAAGGATGGTATAGGCCGGTTGACCCAAGAAGACATCCGGGAAAAGTTCGGGCCTCCTCATACGGCGAAAACCCCGGCTTTGGGCGGGGACAGTCTTTGGACATACCGGGTTGCGTTAGGCGAGCAAGACTTGGATCGCTGGAAGCCGACGTTCTTGGTGGATGCGTCCCAGTCGGTCGGGTCGCTCATGGGCAAGCCAACCGAGCAGGCCAAGCCGACGTTGTATTGCTATCGGTATACCTTGTCATTCAGCGAATCGCAGGTACTGAAGAGCTGGAAGCGAGACGAATGTGTGCCGGGTACGAGAGAGACCCTGATCGCCAAATAGCCCGAATCGGTTGATTCCATTTTCACCCCTATGTTATAAACCCACGTTCTGCGTGGCACTGGATGTGTGCCGTGTGTTTATGGAGGCGGCATCGAAAATTGAGAAATCGCCGGGATCGGTCCGCCTGCAAGGGTGTGGCAAGGTCATCATTGGCCGAATCGAATATCCGATTCTTTTTGAGGGAGGTAGGTAATGGGTAAGACGATGTGTGCGGTACTCTTTAGCGTTGGAATTATCGCGGCAGGTGCGTCTGCAGCGCATGCTCTTCAAGCCGGCGGCGTTGAATTCGGCGATCTGGAAACCGGATCGGTCGTTGGCCAACCGTTCAAAGATCTTGAGGTGGATGCCTCATTTTTTGCGATCGAAATCGGAACGATGAAGACGTGGTACCCTCCGACGACGGTCATTGACTTCAAAGCTCGTCCCGGCGCTCCGGTTTTGCTGAAGGTCACGAACAATGCGACAGCGGAACATGGGTTTCAACTGACAGCGGCTGTGAATCAATCGGCGCCGACGGTGTTGGACACGAAACTGGTGCTCAAGCCCGGTGAAACCAAATATATCGGTGTACCAACCAGTGATTTGTTCTACGCAGCGGGCAACGTGCTGACGTATCGGTGCCATCTCCATCCTGGGCATGTCGGCGGCAAGCTGTTGATGCTGAAATAGCCGGCAACATTTCTTTTATAGATTTCTCATGGGCCTCAGGGAATGATGTTCCTTGAGGCCCGTGTATTTTGGCTGCCGGTATCCGATCATCCGACAGATGTCCGGTGGGTCTTTGCCTGCGTCGGAACTCTTACAAGCCAAAAGGCCTTGGTCCCAGTGTGAACCAAGGCCTTTTGGCAACGGTCTCAAACTTCAGAATGTCAGTTTCTCACGCCGCTCCAGATCTTGGCCGGATCGATCGTTTTATCTGGATTTAGCTGCTTGGCTCTCTCCAGGAGAACCTCGGTTGCTTCGGGATAGAGCGGATCGGAGATGCAGCAGTTATCGACCGGACAGACTGCTGCACATTGCGGCTCATCGAAATGGCCCACACATTCGGTGCAGCGATCGTGCGCGATGACATAAATATTGTCGCCGACCCCTTGTCCGTCGCCGACGTGATTGCCTTTGGTCTCGGCGTCGCTTCTGGTTTCAAAGATCGCTTCATTGGGACATTCCGGCAGGCATGCCCCACAAGAAATACATTCGTCTGTGATCAACAGTGCCATGACCCGCGCCTCCTTCTCACTCCAAAAGACAGCCCGACGATATTGACAAGGCCGCGCCGCCCCCACCATAGTGCAGAGCCTCGCGCAATGCGTGGATATTCTATTCTGTGGCTCTTTTCCAAGTCAACAGAATGGAATCCGGACAGAAGGCCTAGATCATCGGTGGTGATGGGCCATTGGGCCCAGCAGGACAAGGAGTTGAACGTTCGCCATGCAGTCGGGTCAGAGCCGATCGAGTGAGCCGGGGCAGAAGAAAAATCGGATCATCATGATGGTCCTGCTCGCCATTTTGCTGATGAGCGTGTCCATGTTTGTCGTCGAGCGTAAGGAGTCGAGCATTATTGTCGTTCGATTTCCGAGCGGTGTTGAACTGGAAGCCGAAGTGGCGGATACGCCGGAAAAGCAGCTGTTCGGGCTGGCTTTCCGCGAGGAGTTGCCTCCGAACGGCGGGATGCTTTATATTTTTGAAGAGAACGGCCTCCATCGCGTACGAACCAAAGAGTATCGATTTCCCATCGACATCCTCTGGGTGGACGAAAGCCACCACGTCGTGCATATGCTGGAGCATGTGGAGCCTTGTGCGAAAGATCCCTGTCCGTCCTACGGCCCTCCGCCGGAAGCGGCTCGGTATGTGATTCAGGCTGAATCGGGGTTTCTGAAAAAATCCGGCGCCATGAGAAACGACGAGCTCAAGTATTCGCTTCGCATGTAGCCGACAGGATCGCTGACTCGCCGCGCTGCTACAACGAACCGGCGTGAGTAATGGGAGCTAAGGTCGAGGGAGAGGAGCAGAGGGAAGATGGAAGGGTTTCACAAAGTTGCACAGCTTGACGAGCTGTCTCCCGGGCAATCGAAGATTGTGACGGTCAATGCGCGCGCCATCGCGCTGTTCAATGTCGGCGGAACGTTCTATGCGATCCACAATAGTTGTCCCCATGAAGGAGGGCCGCTGATTGAGGGACGGCTCAAAGGTTTTGTGGTGGCCTGTCCGTGGCATGATCTTGCGTTCGATATCCGAAATGGACAAGGGACGGATGGCGGGGGGTATTGCGTCGGAAGCTACGAGGTGCGGGTGGAGGGGACCGATGTCATGGTAGGTCCCCGACGAAAGACCTGATAGGACCGGCTCAGACTGCTCGTGCGTCCTTTGCCGATAGAGAACACCGGATACGTGACTATTTTCAAGCCTGATTTCAATTCCGTTCGCGATTTCAGCGACTGCCGCTCAATATCGGCGACGGTCGACCGGCCGTTCGTCATCCATTTATGGGAGGATCGAACCAGGGGAGAGCAATGGGTTCCGTCCTACGACTCCAAAGGGCTTGCGCTGCTCAGTGACGAATTTCTTTGTATCGCAAGCAACAATGCGGTCGAGAACGGGCAGCGTATCTTTGAATTCAAAGCCGTGACGCCGGGCACGCACCGCCTGGTATTCGAAAAACGTATGGGCTGGAAATTTACTGCTGAGGATCGGCGTGTATTTCAGATTGACGCGGCAAATCCGCCGGGGAGCTGACCAATATGCCGGATATCGCATTCGTGAACGGCCGTTTTCTGCCATGGAAAGATGCGACTGTTTCTATCGACGACCGAGGGTTCCAATTCGGGGACGGCGTCTACGAGGTGATCAGGACCTACCGGGGTGCGCCGTTTGAGCTTGCCGCGCACCTGAACCGTCTCAATCGAAGTGCAAAAGAACTGAGTCTCTCACAGCCCTATTCGAAGGCGCAGTGGACACAGTGGATTCATCAGGGGCTCGGCCAGGCCGGATACCAGGAGGCGAAGGTCTATATCCAGATTACGAGAGGGACGGCTCCCCGCGACCATGCGTTTCCGCCTGAGATCCCGCCGACCGTGGTCATGACGATTCGGGAACTCCATCCGCTGAGTCTGCAGATACGCCAGGATGGCGTCAGCGCGCGCACCTGTGAGGATCTACGATGGGGCCGGTGCGATATCAAGAGCCTCAATTTGCTCGGCAATGTGCTGGCCCGTGAAGAGGCGAAAAGGGCCGGCGTCTTCGAAGCGATCCTCGTGAAGGATGGGCTGGTCACAGAAGGCTCGCTGAGCAATGTCGCGGCGGTGCAGTCCGGAACGATCATCACGGCGCCGGAGGGTCCGCGAATTCTTTCCGGCGTCACGCGGACGGTTCTGCTGGGATTGGCCGGGAAGGAGGATATCCCGGTTGAGGAACGGTTTCTCTCAGTGGATTCTCTCTATGCGGCGGACGAAGTATTTTTGACCGGGACGACACTCGAGGTGTTGGGTGTTGTCCGGATCGATGGACGAACGATCGGGTCCGGTCGGCCCGGCCCGATCACCAAAACCCTTGCCGCCCGTTGGTCGATCTTGACGGGGTAGCGCCCCTTGCTTTGCCGTGGGGTGCGTGGTATTGTGCTGCCGCTGGAAGTGGGCTCAGGCCCACTTTTTTGTTTGAGCTGATGTCGGTCTGGTCAGGGGAAGAGGGTTGAGCACACAGAAGCGCGGCGCGCAGTCGGTCGTCGACCGGGTGCAGGAAGTTACTTTGCCGATCCTCTGGGCGCTTGGACTTGAGTTGGTCGAGGTGGTGTGTGTGGGGCAAGGGCCTCGCTCCGTTGTCCGCGTTCTGATCGATAAGCCGGGCGGTGTTACGGTTACCGACTGCGAACAGGCGCATAAGGCGCTGGGACCGGCATTGGATGTGGCCGATCCTTTCCCGCACGCATACACACTGGAAGTGTCTTCGCCGGGTCTCGATCGGCCCTTCAAGCGCCTTCAAGACTATCAGCGAGCGATCGGCAAAGAAGTCAGTCTCAAGCTGCGGCAACCGCTAAACGGCCAGTGGCGTGTGATTGGGCGGTTGGTGGAGGCGGATGAACAGGCAGTGTCGTTGACCGTGTCAATAGGGGCGGCTGCGCCACAGATGTTGAGAGTGGAACAGGAACAGATCGCCGATGCCAGGCTGCTTGTGAAAATCTAGATGGAAGAGCAGCCCGGTGTGTGCAGGTAATCGGATCCAGGAGTGTGACGCATGAACCGAGAACTTATCTCTGTGATCGACGAAATCGGACGCCAAAAGGGGATCGACAAGGCACGGGTAATCGGGGCCATCGAGTCCGCCTTGCAGACAGCCGCCAAGAAGCGTTTCGGCCAAGCTGAAAACATTCAAGTCGAAATCGATCCAAAAACCGGCGAAATTTCTGTCGTCTCCAAGAAAATCATCGTCGATCAGGTCAGCAATCCCAAAGCGGAGATCTCATTGCAGGAGGCCCGCCAATACGATAGTGAAGCGGAGGTCGGCGACGAAATCGGGTCGTTGATTGAAATGAACGAACTGGGGCGGATTGCGGCGCAGACGGCCAAGCAGGTTATCTTCCAAAAGGTTCGTGAGGCGGAGTGGGAGGCGGTTCAGAAGGAGTATTCGACGCGCCAGGGAGATTTGGTGAACGGCATCATCCTCGGCATGGAACGGCGGAATTATCTGGTCGATCTCGGAAAGACGGAAGCGATTCTCCCCATTCAGGAACAGATTCCGAGGGAAACCTATCGTCGCGGCGATCGGGTCAAGGCCATGCTGTTGGAAGTTCGCCGTACGCCAAAGGATGTGCAAGTCATTCTCTCCCGCAGTCATCCGCAATTTGTGGCGAAGCTCTTCGAGCTCGAAGTGCCGGAGATCATGGAAAAGATCATCGAGATCAAGTCGGTTGTCCGGGAACCGGGCGACCGCACGAAGATCGCAGTCACCTCGCGGGAAAAGGCCGTGGATCCGGTCGGCGCCTGTGTGGGTATCAAAGGATCGCGTGTGCAGGCAGTCGTCCGTGAATTACGAGGCGAGAAAATCGACATCATTACCTGGACGCAAGATCCTCGCGTATTCATTGCGGAAGCCCTGAATCCGGCGACGATCGAAAAAGTCGGCATCGATGAAGAAAAGAAGTCGGCCCTTGTTGTCGCGGCCGACTCCCAGTTGTCGTTGGCTATCGGCAAGAACGGGCAGAATGTACGGCTGGCGGCGCGGTTGACCGGCTGGAAAATCGATATCATCAGCGCGACCGAGTACGAAAAAGAAAAAGTCGAGCGGGATAAGGAAATCAAAGCGGCTCTCGCGGAAGAAGCCGAAGCCCAGCGGTTGCAAGAAGAGGCTCGGCAGGCGGCCAGAGCTGAGGCTGGCGAAACGGCAAGCAGCTAGGAGACGGGGGCGGTCCGATGAGCATGCGTGTCTACGAACTTGCCAAGAAGCTGGGGCTGGAGAACAAGATACTCCTGTCCGAATTGAAGAAGATGGGCGTGTCCGTCGCCTCGCATAGCAGTGCGCTGGACGATGACATCGCTCAAAAAGTATTGGACAAATTTACTCCGAGCGCCAAGGGCGGAGGAAAAGCCGGCGAAGGGCCGACGCCACAGGGGATAAAAACCGCTCATGACGTGCATCATGTCAAGGCAGGGGCTGTGAAGAGTCAGGTTATCGAGCAGCCGGCCAAGCCGGATAAGCGGCGTATTCTGATCAAGCGGAAGAAAGAAGATGAACCAAACGAGGTTCTCTCTCCCGCACAGACCGGCGAAGTTGACTCCATTTTCGTCACTCCGACGGCCGTGTCTCCATCGGCAGTTTCTCCTGAGCCCCCCATCGCGGTAGAAGCCGAAAGCATCCACCCGGTGGAAGCGGCGGCGCCAAGCGGGGCGATCCCATCGACGCCGGCTCCTCCCATTGTGCCGGTGCAGGAAGCCGTGCCTGTCAAGCCGGCAGTGGCTGCGCCGCCGGGTGCAGCAGCAACGGTCGAGGCGGTGGCGGCCAAGAAAAAGAGTATGGCCTTCGAAGCCATCGAGGCCGAGGGGCAGCGAGACAAACTTAAGAAGGCACGGAAGCCGGGACGGCCCAAAGACGAGCAGCAGGACGTCAAGTTCCGAGAGGATGCCGCACGCTGGCAAGATCTCCGCGCCATTCCTGTTCACCGGCGAGATGACCGCTCGAAGCATCTGCATCACAGCCCTCCGAGCGAGATCACCAAGCCGCGTAAAAAGGGCGTCAAACTGACTCCCGGGACGAGCGTCAAGGAATTTGCCGAGTTGATCGGTCAGAGACCGGCCGATATCGTGCGCAAGCTGATGGAGATGGGTCAGATGCTCACCTTCAATCAGCCGATGAATCTGGACGCCGCATCGATGATCGCTGAGGAGAGCGGCGTGAAAATCGAAGTGGCTGTGGAAAAGGTCGGTGAAGAATTGTTGCAAGACGTGGTTGAAACCGGGGGCGAGGAACGGCTTGAGTCTCGTCCTCCCGTTGTCACCATCATGGGGCATGTCGATCATGGGAAGACGTCGTTGCTGGATGCGATCCGGCAGACGAAAGTGGCCGAAGGGGAAGCCGGCGGGATCACGCAGCATATCGGCGCGTATACGGTGCCGGTACGCGGCAAGCTGGTGACGTTTCTTGATACCCCGGGCCATGAGGCCTTTACCTCGATGCGCGCGCGCGGCGCGAAAGTCACCGATATCGTCATTTTGGTCGTGGCCGCGGATGACGGAGTCATGCCGCAGACGATCGAAGCGATTCACCATGCGAAGGCGGCCGGGGTTCCATTGATCGTGGCGATGAACAAGATCGACAAGCCGGAAGCGAATCCTGATCGCGTAAAAAATGCGCTCTCTGAGCATGGACTGATTTCGGAAGCCTGGGGTGGTGACACCATCATGGTGGAAGTGTCCGCCAAGAAGAAGACCGGGCTCGATACATTGCTTGAAATGATCCTGCTCCAGTCTGAGGTGCTCGAGCTGAAGGCCGACCCCCATCGGCAGGCTAAGGGCACGGTTATCGAAGCGAAGATCGAACGGGGCCGCGGTCCGGTGGCGACTGTGTTGGTGCAGAGCGGCACGCTCAAAGTGGGTGATGTCTACGTGGTTGGAACATTCAGCGGGCGCGTCAGGGCGCTGATCGATGATCGAGGGGTGAAGGCGCCGCAAGCCGGGCCTTCCATTCCCGTCGAAGTCATTGGGCTTCCGGGAGTTCCGTCGGCCGGGGATGTGTTTCAGGTGGTTTCGGATGAACGGGTTGCCAGAGAGATTGCCGAGGAGCGCGCCCAGAAACGGCGAGCCGCCGAGTTGGTCGGTCCTGCCAAGGTATCGCTCGACGACCTGTTCGCAAAGATTCAGGAAGGATCGGTGAAGGAGCTGGCCATTGTCATCAAGACGGATGTCCAGGGATCGTCCGAGGCCTTGGCCGGGTCAGTGGAGAAGCTGTCGACTGAAGCCGTCAAGTTGCGTGTCATTCATAACGGTGTGGGCGGGGTCATGGAGTCCGATGTGCTGCTGGCCGCCGCTTCTCGCGCCATCATTATCGGGTTCAATGTCAGACCGGAACCGAAGGCCGCGTCGTTGGCGGAACAGCAAGGCGTCGACATCCGGCTGTACACAATCATTTACGATGCCATTGCCGATATCAAAGCTGCGATGGAAGGCTTGCTTGAGCCGACTCTCAAGGAACGTATGTTGGGGCGTGCCGAGGTGCGTCAGGTGTTCACGATTCCCAAGGCCGGAACGGTGGCCGGTTCCTATGTCGTCGACGGGACCATTTCACGCGCGAGCGCCGGGGTGCGCGTGATCAGAGACAGCGTCGTCGTCTATCAGGGGAAGCTGGGATCGTTGCGGCGTTTCAAGGACGACGTCCGAGAAGTACAGCAGGGCTACGAATGCGGCTTGAGCGTTGAGAATTTCAATGATGTGAAGGTCGGTGACATCATCGAGGCCTATGCCATCGACAAAATTGCGGCCAAGCTCTGAGCCTGTGCGGTAGTTGATATGGTCGTCGGACTCTGTACCGTCGAGCTGTTTATTTCGGAGAGTCGGTCGCTCAAAGATAAACGGCAAGTGCTTCATAGTTTGAAAGACCGGCTGCACGGAAAATTCAATCTGTCGGTCGCTGAAGTAGATGGACAGGATCTCTGGCAGAAGGCGGTCTTGGGCATGGCCTGTGTGGCGAATGAAGGCGGCCACGTCAACCGGGTGCTTGAGCAGGCCTTGAACGTCATCAAGAGCATGCCTGCAGTCGAGGTTGTCCGAACCAAACTCGAATTGCTATAACGGCGGCTTGATACGTGCCGTCGGTCATTAGATGGGGCGGCAGATCAGCGCACAATGTCCAAGACCACCTACAAACGGGCCGATCGGGTCGCCGATCAGATCCGGATGGAAGTTGCGGATATCTTGATGCGGAAAATCAAAGATCCGCGGGTGCATTCTGTTACGGTGACCGGTGTCGAGTTGACGGCGGATCTGAGAATCGCCCACGTCTTCGTCACGACGATGGAAACGGAACAGGCCGAGCGCGATACCTTTGCCGGGTTGTCGAAGGCCAGCGGATTCGTGCGGGCTGAATTGGGCCGGCGCCTCACGCTGCGATATCTTCCCGAAGTGATCTTCAAGAAAGATGTCAGCGGCCAGCGTGGCGATCGGATTATGCGGTTATTGGACGGATTGCGTGGGGGCGGTGAGCAGAACGGTGCGCCGCCGCTGCCGGAGAGCCCAGATCGAACGACAGCGGGATCCTAAGTCGATGAGCATTGCCACGCACACGAGTTCGACCATCACAGTTGCCGACGGAGTTCTTGTGATCAACAAGGAAGCCGGCTGGACATCTCACGATGTCGTGGCAAAGATGCGTGCAATATTGGGAGGGGTGAAAGTCGGACATGCAGGCACGCTCGATCCGGCTGCAACCGGAGTCTTGCCGGTGTTGGTGGGGCGTGCCACAAGGGTCTCGGAGTATTTGGTTGACTGGGATAAGGAATATCGTGCGATTCTGCGCCTTGGTGAGACCACTGACACGCAGGATGCCACTGGTAAAGTCCTCGTGCGCATCGATCCGAGTGCGGTCCGCGAAGAGGCGCTTTGTGAAACGATTGCCGGATTTCGTGGTCCCCAACGGCAGATGCCGCCGATGTACTCAGCGGTGAAGGTGGGCGGGAGACCGCTCTATAAGGCGGCGAGGGCCGGTAAGACCGTTGACCGGGCGGAGCGGACGATCGTCATTCATGCGCTGGACATTCTTGCCGTCGAGGGTCGGGATGTGACCTTGAATGTCGTCTGTTCAAAGGGCACCTACATCCGAACCTTGTGCGCCGACATCGGACAGGCACTGGGCGTCGGCGGACATCTCTCTGCGCTCGAACGCCGTCGTGTAGGGCCGTTGTCGATCGATCACGCATTGACCGTGGCTCAGGCCGAAGCGCAAGCGGCGATCGGGACATTGCAGCGGCGCCTAATCGGGTTGGATCATGTGCTGGACCAATTGCCGGTTCTTGCGCTGACCGAAGATCAGGTCCGGTTGGCGCTGCATGGCGGTGCGGTGTCTCCCGCCGGGATGGAGCGGTTGTCGGCCTCCACCCAGCCGGTTTCTGTCCGGTTGCAGAATCAGGCGGGGCGGTTGCTGGCGATCGGCATCCATGATGCGCGCACTGCGGGGCCGATCAAGATTCGCAAAGTATTGACGGAGATTGAGTCGTTGGATTGAATCAGAAAGAGGAGCAAGACCATGGCGTTACTCAAGGAAGCGAAGGCAGGACTGATCAAGGAATATCGGCAGCACGAGACGGACTCCGGATCTCCGGAAGTCCAGATTGCGGTGTTGACCAACCGCATCACGTATCTCACGGAACATTTTAAGACGCATAAGAAGGACCACCATTCCCGTCGGGGATTGCTGCAACTGGTGGGACGGAGACGGCGCCTGCTGGACTATCTCCGTGGCATTGATGACGCGCGGTATCGGGCCATTATCGATCGGCTCGGCATCCGCAAGTAGGCTGTGCCCTGCGCGGCCCGGCGCCGCCCGCGGCGGCATGAAACGGACGTCGCACAGGTGAACACGGACATAGGCTCATAGAAAAACAGTTATGAGTTGCGAGTGTTGAGTTGTGAGTTATCCGAAAATAACCAAACACTCATCACTTACAACCCATAACTTCTGCTATGAGCCCATCTCTGTGGGCATCTGTGGGACCTAACAGAGGAGATCCCTAGATGGTACAGACAGTTGAAATCGAGATAGCCGGCCGGATACTGCGGCTTGAAACCGGTCGTGTCGCTAAACAAGCAGACGGATCGATCTGGGCCTCCTACGGAGATACGGTGATCTTGGCAACCGCTGTGGCTGCGCAGACAGCCAAGCCGGGCATCGACTTTCTTCCGCTCACGGTCGATTATCAGGAGAAAACGTACGCTGCGGGAAAAATACCCGGGGGGTATTTCAAGCGTGAAGGACGGCCGTCGGAGAAGGAGGTTCTCACCAGCCGCTTGATCGATCGCCCGCTTCGCCCTCTGTTTCCCGAAGGGTATTATTTCGAAACCCAAGTGATCGCCTCGGTGCTCTCCGCCGACAAGACCGGCTCTTCCGATGTCATCAGCATCACGGCCGCCTCAGCCGCGCTCTCCATCTCGAACATCCCGTTTCAAGGGCCGGTTGCCGGCGTCAAGATCGGCCGGGTGAACGGGCAGTTCGTCGTGAACCCCGATCTCGAAACCATGGAGAAAAGCGAGCTGAATCTGGTCGTGGCCGGCACAGCGGATGCCATCATGATGGTCGAAGCGGGGGCCGACGAATTGTCCGAAGCGACGATGCTGCAGGCGCTTGAATTGGCGCATGCCGAGATCAAGAAGATCGTTGCCCAAATTGCCGAACTGGCCAAGAAAGTCGGGAACAAGAAGCGCGAGGTGAAGGTCGAAGCCATCGATCCGACGCTCGCGGCGAAAGTGAAAGACATGGTCGCGCAGCCTATTCGCGATGCGATCATGATTCCCAACAAGGCGGCGCGCCAGGAACGGTTGGATCAGGTATTGGCGGAGGCGGTCGAAAAGCTCAAGAATCCGGAGGCGCCCACCAGTGAACGGCACATCAAGATCGTGTTCCATGGACTGGAGTACACGGAAGTTCGGAACATGATTCTTGAAAAGGGTTCTCGTGCTGACGGCCGAGGCCCTTCGGACATCCGACCGATTACCTGTGAAGTGGGTGTGCTCCCGCGCACGCATGGATCGGCGCTCTTTACCCGCGGTGAAACGCAGAGTCTCGCCGTGGTCACGCTGGGCACCACCGACGACGAACAGCGCATCGATGCGTTGGAAGGCGAGTACATGCGGACCTTCATGCTTCACTATAATTTCCCGCCTTTCAGCGTCGGTGAAGCGCGGCCGCTCAGGTCGCCCGGCCGGCGGGAAGTCGGACATGGCGCATTGGCCGAACGGGCATTGAAACCGGTCATTCCCGGCAAAGACATTTTCCCGTACACACTTCGCATTGTCTCGGAGATCCTGGAGTCCAACGGCTCATCCTCGATGGCCACGGTCTGCGGCGGTACGCTGGCAATGATGGATGCGGGCGTTCCGATCAAGGAACCGGTTGCCGGTATTGCCATGGGGCTGATCAAGGAAGGGAGCGGCGTGATGATTCTATCCGACATTCTCGGATTGGAAGACCATCTCGGCGACATGGATTTCAAAGTGTGCGGGACCAAGAACGGCGTCACGGCCCTGCAGATGGACATCAAGATCGGCGGGATTACCATGGCGCTGATGCAGCAGGCCTTGGAGCAGGCTCGCGCAGGCCGGCTCCATATTCTCAGCCACATGGCCAAAGCGCTCACGGGCGCCCGTGAAAATCTGTCGCCGTTTGCGCCGCGTATTTATACGATGAAAGTCAAGCAAGACAAGATCCGGGACATCATCGGCCAAGGCGGAAAAACGATCCGCGGTATCCAGGCCGATTGCGGAGTTAAGATCAACATCGAAGATACAGGGATTGTCACGATTGCATCAGCTGATGAAGTGTCGTTGCAGAAGGCCAAAGATATCATCGGCCGTCTGACCGAGGAAGTCGAAATCGGGAAAGTCTACATGGGCACGGTCCGGAAGATCATGGACTTCGGCGCCTTCGTCGAAGTGCTGCCGGGAACGGACGGATTGGTTCATATCTCGCAGTTGGCGCACCATCGCGTAAAGGCCGTGTCCGACGAAGTAGCCGAAGGCGATCAGATCCTCGTGAAGGTGCTGGAGATCGACAAGCAAGGCAAGATTCGGCTCAGCCGAAAAGAAACCATGCCGGCACCGGCCGAAGGCGGTGCAAAGGATCAAGCGGGCGGGTAATTCCCTTGTACCGCAAACGCATTCTCGACAATGGGATTCGCTTGGTCACCGAGCAGATCCCGACGCTCAAATCTGTCACGGTCGGCATGTGGGTGAATGCCGGCTCCCGCGACGAAAGCCCCGCGCAGGCGGGGTATTCCCACTTCATTGAACATATGTTTTTCAAGGGGACGGCCACTCGGTCGGCCACCGATATCTCGCGCGAGATCGACGCGCTTGGGGGCGAGATGAACGCCTTCACCACGCGCGAGACGACCACCTTCTATGTCAAAGTGCTCGATCAGCATCTGCCTAAAGCGCTGAACCTACTCTCGGATCTGTTCCACCGGTCCCGATTCGGGCCGAAAGAAATTGAGAAAGAGAAGCAGGTGGTGCTTGAAGAAATCCGCATGGTTCAAGATGATCCAGAGGATTTGGTCCAAGAACTGCACACAGGGCTCGTGATGGGCCGCCATCCGCTGAGCCGGCCGATTCTTGGGCAGGAAACGACGATTGCGAAACTGAGGAGGGACGATCTCCTCGACTATGTCGGGACTCACTACCGGCCACAGGAAATGGTGCTCGCGGTTGCAGGAAATTTCGACCAGCGCGGGCTTGAACAGACGATGGCCCGTACATTCGGGAGGCATCGTCCGTCCGTGAGCGCCGCGCCGCGCCGACGTTGGCCACCGGAGATCTGCGGGGGCGTTGTGACCAAACGGAAGTCCTTGGAACAGGTACACCTTTGTGTCGGACTGAAGGGGATTCCGGCAGGCCACAAAGACCGCTATGCGGCCTATGTGTTGAACAGCGTGCTGGGCGGAAGCGTCAGTTCACGCCTTTTTCAGGAGATTCGTGAAAAGCGTGGCTTGGCTTACTCGATTTATTCGTTTTTATCCGGTTATTCGGATGGGGGTACGATGACGGTCTATGCCGGAACCCGCGCGCGAGAAGTAGCACGCGTGCTCGATTTGATCCGGCGTGAAGTCAGGAACATGGCGGCGCACGGCATCGAACGGGCGGAACTCAAGCGGACCAAGGACCAGATGAAAGGCAGTCTGATGCTAAGCCTGGAGAGTTCGCATAGCCGTATGAACAAGCTGGCGAAAGATGAGCTGATTACAGGGGCCCATACGAGTCTCGAAGAAATGCTGTCGGATATCGATACCGTCACGGGACAGCGCGTCGCTCAAGTCGCGCAGGAGTTATTCGTGCCGGGCACGATGGCGATTACTGCCTTAGGCCCGCTCTCGTCTCGTCAAATAGCGGCTTTGCAGTAAGAAGTTGGGCTTGCAACCGATTGATTTGCATGCTCTCAGGGCGGTATAGTCCGCCAAATCGGGCGACAAACATTGTCTTGACATAAAATGCCCGATTCGGTACCGTTTCAGATCCGTTGTCCTGACAGAATATGCAAAAGCGTAGCGGAGCGATGAAGGAAAGACATTCGACGGGGTGTGATACGTGCCGCAGTCGTTTGTCTGCGTAGAACATACTTGAATCATGATTGCTGTTCAAAAGATTACGGGCTTTGTCTTCAACTCTGTACGAAGGAGGGACGAGGTATGAAAAGGACAATCGTTCTAGCCGCAGTCGCGCTGTTCTCCGCCGTCGGCTTGCTGGCGGTCGAATCGGCCTTGGCTGCCGGTGCGATCGAAAAGTTAGGTCTGGCCGATGCGGTCGTCGGTGGAAAACCGCTCAAGGCTGAAGCCGCCGCGAAGACGCTCCAAGGCCGTGTGTGGTCGCAATGGGCGGATAATCCGGACGGAGAGCTGTTGTTCGGGATTCAATATTGGAATACAGGAGAGCCGTCATCCGGCGCGTCGGGCGGGCGATCATCGACGATGCTGGATGTGAAGCCACCCGATCCATTGTTGACCTGCTGCTCCTGGGGATTTGCCGGCGGCACTGAAAAGAATAACTCCTATTCCGGCTGGTACCACGCCGCTACGACCGTGCGGTTAGCCGTGAAGGATAAGGCCCTGATGGATCAAATCATCAAGGCGTCACAGGAACTCGTAGCAATGGAAGTGACCTTGGACGGACGGACGATCACCGGTTTCAAGGTGATCAAAGGCGATTAAGGAGTAGGCACGAGTGGATTACTCTATCCTCGCATGTCTTTGAAGGAGGACGTGATGATGACCCTGCAGAAACAAGGTGGAGCGGCAATTGCCGCTCTGGCATTGGTAGCCGGTATGGCGTCGACAGCATTGGCTATTGAATCGTTCCAGGAGCGGTTTGAGTGGGGAGACATGAGCAAGCCCACCACCATTCAGGGCCGCGTGATCGTGCTTGACCCCTACGATGAAGCCGTCTGGATCAATGTATCCGTATACGGCGGACCGGCCGAAAGCGGGTTGTACTGGCAGAAAGTGCATCCTGGTAAAACGTTGAAGTTTTATGCGGATAAAGGCGCGTGGGGCGAGTTGAAGAAAATGGGTCGTCCGCATGCGGGGCCGGCAGCGGCGAAAGAAGTGCCTCCGGGCAGCACAACTGATTTGATTGAGTTTGTCGCCACGGAAACTGAACAGAACCACCGGGTGATTTCCTCTGTCAAGAAACTCCCCGAGGTAGCCGGAGCGATCGGCAAACCGCTCAGCATTTCGGCGCTTCGGTTGAAAGAATGTGCGGGAAAGAGCGAGAATGATGCAGCCTGCGCGACAGCGAAACGCGAGCTCAACACGTCACCGGTGACTCCGGATGGATCCAACGTCGGCATGCAGTACGATGTGATGATCCCGGGCGGGAAAACCCTCGGCGGTTTGATTCCCACAACGGCACAGTACAACCTGGCGCACTGATTTCCCGGTTGAATCGATAGGACGGCGGTCACTCCTGACTAGGAGTGGCCGCCTTTCTTTTTTCATGGCGGCCGTCACCCGGCTGGACCATGCGTTGCAGTTCAGCCAAGCGGTTGAGTGCATCGAGCGGCGTCATGGAAAACAAGTCGATCTGTTTAACCTCCTCGATCACGGGATGGGGCTGCGGCAGGGTTGGAGCCGTCTCGTTGGGCTGTTCCCGAACTGATCCCGTGATGGCAGATTCCGGCTGTTCCAGCTGCGTCAAGACCGCTTGCGCCCGGTCGATCACAGATCCGGGGAGCCCTGCCAGTTTGGCCACGTGAATACCGTAGCTCCGATCGGCCCCTCCCGCGACAATTTTACGGAGAAAGACCACGTCCCCATCGCGCTCTTGGACCGCGACCCGATAGTTTTTGATTCCTTCGCGCTGACACTCCAGCTGTACCATCTCATGGTAGTGCGTGGCGAACAGAGTGCGCGCGCCGAGACGCGTCCGGTCATGAATGTGTTCCGCCACCGCCCACGCGATGCTGAGCCCATCATACGTGCTGGTGCCGCGGCCGATCTCATCCAACAGAATCAGACTTCGCTGAGAGGCGCTATTGAGAATGTTTGCGGTTTCCACCATCTCCACCATGAAAGTGCTCAGGCCGCCGGCCAGATTGTCCGAAGCGCCAACGCGGGTGAAGATGCGATCCACCAGTCCGATCTGTGCGCTAGCAGCCGGGACAAAACTGCCGATTTGGGCCATGAGGACGATCAAGGCCACCTGCCGAAGGTAGGTGCTTTTACCCGCCATATTGGGTCCGGTTAAGATCAGCAGGCGGTTGTTGTCCAGATCCAAGATCGTATCATTGGGAACGAACGCTCGATCGTCGCGAAGCTGTTCAACCACGGGGTGGCGTCCGTTGCGGATGGCGATGCTGCCGCTCTCATCCACCTCAGGCCTCGTATAACGATTCAGCGCGGCGGCTTCGGCGAGACCGGCGACAACATCGATCAACGAAAGGCTGCCCGCCATGGCATCCAGACGAGGGGCTTCTTGCGCCAAGCGCTCACGGAGTTGAGCGAAAATATCTTGCTCAAGCGCCAGCAATCTGGCCTCTGCACCGGTCACCTGTTCTTCGAGCGCCTTCAGCTCGGGAGTCATGAACCGCTCGGCATTGACGAGGGTTTGTTTGCGGATGTAGTCGGACGGAACGCGGCTGAGATTGGCCTTCGTCACTTCGATGTAGTAGCCGAACACTTGATTGTATCTGATTTTCAATGAGTCGATGCCGGTACGTTCACGCTCGTTGCGTTCAATCCCGGCGATCCACTGTTTCCCGTCTTTACTCGCTTTGCGCAGTTCATCGATACCGGCATGGTAGCCGTCCCTGATGAAGTTCCCGTCGCGAACCGATGGCGGCGCGTCCGGCTGAATGGCGCGCTCGATTATCTCGTGCAAATCGCGCCCGTCATCCCACGACGAGCGGGCCTCAACGAGCAGCGCACTCTGAAGCGGCGCAAGTCTGGATGCAATTTCAGGCAACACGGACAAGGATTGCTTCAAGGCGAGGAGTTCACGGGGACCCGCATAGCCCAATACGATACGGCTGCCGAGCCGCGCGATATCCTGCACCTCACGCAGTGCGGCGCGCAAGGCCACACGCTCTTCCAAGCGGTCTTTCAGCTCTCCCACCGCATCCAGTCTGGCGCGGATCGGTTCGCATTGAATCAAGGGCCTGATCAGCCATTGTCGCAGCAGCCGGCTGCCCATGGCCGTGACTGTACGGTCCAGCACGGCCGCGAGAGCAGTAGCACGCGACTCCTGTGCGCTGTCTCCAAAGACCATCGGTTTGAGGATTTCCAAATTGCGAAGGGTGGCGGCGTCCAGATGCATGGCGTCATGATTTCTGCGAACCGTCAGTCGCCGAATATGGTCCAGCGGGGCCGCCGGTTGAGTTTCGCGAAAGTAATGCAAGACAGCGCCGGCTGCCTCCAGGCCGACGGTCAGATCTGCGCACCCGAACGCATCAAGCGACTGAACACGGAATTGGTCCAGCAAAGACCTCGCACTCTGGCGCCGATCGAACGAAACGGCTGGTCGTTCGCATACACGCGTTCCCTTGATTTGATCGAGCCAGGCCGCCGTGTCATGGTCCAGTCCAGCCGGGAATAACACCTCGCGTGGATCAAGCCTCGCCAACTCGTCCAGTGTGAGCGCCGCCGCCCGTGGACCGTGTAATTCCGTCACCCAGAATTCGCCCGTGGAGACGTCAATCGCCGCTAATCCGATTATCGCCGGCTGCGCCGATACCGGTTGGAGAGACAGCGCAGCCAGATAATTCGATTCGGCCGGGGAAAGCAGCTCCGTATCGACGAGGGTCCCGGGTGTATAGAGACGCACGACTTCCCGGCGAACCAGCCCCTTGGCCAGCTTGGGATCTTCAACTTGCTCACAAAGCGCGACGGTCCGCCCCGTTTTGAGCAGCTTGGCGATATACCCGGTCGCAGCATGATAGGGAACCCCACAGAGGGGAACCGGATCGGGACTGTGCTTATCGCGGGATGTGAGCGCGATAGAAAGGAGTCGTGAGGCCACTTGCGCGTCTTCGTAAAACATTTCATAAAAGTCCCCGACGCGAAAAAACAGGATGGCCTGCGGATAGCCCCGCTTGATGTCCCGATACTGCCGCATGAGGGGGCTTGTGTCCTGGTCAATCATCCGCGACGCCCTGTGAAGGTCCCGGCGACGCCGGGGCGCGATCGGAGGCGTTCTCGACGGACCGGCGAAGTCGTTCGAGGTCTACTTCGGCTTCTTGCAGCGCTTTCGTTTTCCGTCTCAGCTCGATGCGGCTCCGCACCCATGGGGGAAACAGTAAAATGGCTGCAACCAACAGCCCAACCACGAAGCCGGCCATGATGGGCTTGTAGACGGGCGTGGAGGCCTCCAGTAATCCAAAAAAATATCGAAGGGTGACCTCTTGCTCCTGGTTTTGAAGAAAGAAGGCCAGCGAGAGCAGCAAGAGAATGCCGACTAAAATCAATCGAATCATCGAGCCGAAGCCTTTCTTGTGCCGGTGCTCTTTCGCGTCTGCGAAACGGGTGGCCGTGTGGCCGGCCGGCGGGCTTGGTTGATGCGGGTCAGCAACGAGCGCGATTGCGGTCCTTGGGCCGCCAACTGCACCGTCCGTGTGGCCGGGCTCCGGTGGGTCAACCGCACTTCCAATCGGTCCTCGGGAAGCAAGGCGGGAAACCGGTCGGCCCACTCGATGGCCACAACCGTTCGGTCGGTGAAATAGTCGGAAAGCCCGATTGATTCGATCTCTGCGTCGCTGTGCAGCCGGTACAGATCGATGTGAATCAACGGAAGGCGACCTCGGTATTCGTGCACCAATACGAAGGTGGGGCTGCTGACAGAATCGGGCGGCGCGTTGAGACCGGCTGCGATGCCCCGGACCATGGCGGTTTTGCCGGCACCTAATGCGCCGATCAATGCCAGCACGTCCCCTCCTGTGAGGGCGTGGCCGATGGCACGGCCAAGCGATTCAGTTGCAGCGAGGGAGGTGAGTACGAGATTCGGCGAAGCCGCAGCTGTTTTCGGCCTCGCCCCCGGTGCTTGATCGCTTCTTCTCGCGCGGGATCTCGCTCGGCTAGGTTTCATGGGTGATCTTGGTGGCAAGGGGTATCTGCTCAATCAGGTCTCCTGCGATCAGCCCCGCCTGTCCCTTTTCAGCTGCGGCTAAATCTCCGGCACAACCATGCAGGTAGGTCGCCGCACAGGCGGCTTCCCATGGCGAGAGGCCTTGGGCTAACAGCCCGACGATCATGCCGGTTAAGACGTCGCCCGTTCCCGCCGTTGCCATTCCGGGATTTCCGGTCGGACAAATTGCCGCAGTTCCGTCCGGCCTTGCGACTACGGTTCGGGCGCCTTTCAGGACAACGAATACTCCCCGTTCCCGCGCAAACCTGGCGGCAATGCTGATTCGATCTGCATTGACACTCTGTGGCGTCGCGTCGGTTTCCAGTCGGGCCATCTCACCAGGGTGGGGCGTCAGGATCGGAGGCGTCTTGCATGCTGTGAGCATCGACGCGCGGCCGGCCAGCGCATTCAGCGCATCAGCATCGAGGACAGCAGGCCGATCAAGTTGTTTGGTCAGCGCTTGCACCAATTCGACGGTTTCCGGATGAGTCGATAACCCAGGGCCGATCGCGATCGCAGTTCTGGCGGTGATAAAGGCGGTGAGCCGGTCAAACGCCGTACGCGAAAAGGTTCGCAATTTGGTCTCCGGCATCGGGATGGTCATGGCCTCCAACAGTTTTGCCTCCAACACGTCGTTGACGCTGGAAGGGACTGCGACGGTAACCAGCCCGGCTCCGATTCGAAGGGCCGCTCGCGCAGCCATGGCTGCTGCCCCGGTCTTGCCGACAGAGCCTGCAATGATTCCGGCATGGCCGAACGTGCCTTTGTGGCTGGCTGGTCTGCGTGTCGGTAATGAGGCTCGTACAAAGGCGGGAGTCATCAACATTGTCCGGCTTGTGACAGCATCGATGTAGGCCGAGGGAATGCCGATATCGACAATTCTGATAGAACCGGCCAGATCAATTCCATGGTTCTGGTACAGCCCCAATTTAGGAAGGCCGAACGTCACGGTGAGGGAAGCCCTGACGGCGCGGCCGAGTATGGCGCCGGTGTCGGCATGAAGACCGGATGGAAGATCGACGGCCACGACCGGTCGTCCAGCTTCATTGATGTTGTCGATCGCGTCGCCATAGCGCCCTGTGACATCGGAGGACAGGCCGGTTCCGAGCAGTGCATCGATGAGAATGTCGCTCTCCCGGAGAAGCGGGAGCGTCTGGCTCGCAGAGCGATAGGGCTGCACGGCCGACTTGCCGGCCGCGCGAACGAATTGCCGATACATCGTCGTGGCATCGCGGCTCAGTTCGGAGATGGGCGTCATGGTAAGAATTCGAACGTGGGCCTGACGACGGCGAAGCAGCCGGGCCACGACGAATCCATCGCCGCCGTTGTTGCCTTTTCCGCAGAGGATGGTGATGCGCTTCCCGCGTGCGGAACCATAGATTTGTTCAAGGCCGGCCACGAGGCCTGCGCCGGCGCGTTCCATCAACACAGTTCCTGGGACACGGGCTTCGCCGATCGTCCGGCGATCGAGTTCCTGCATCTGCGCGCCGGTGACGACCTTTGTCATTGTGGTCCTGTGGCGAGCGTAGAGCGGTGAAGAACGGTGATGCAGCCGCCTATCTGTATTCGCATCGCATCGCCGTCGTGACGGAAGTCGAAGGAAGTCATGACATAGCCCTCACGCGCGTGATGACCCTGGCGGCGCCGCAGGCAGGTCGATGGCATGGTGGTCAACCGAGCAAGGCCTTCATTTCCTTCACGGCCTGTTCAAGGCCGACGAGGACGGCCCGCGCGATAATGCTGTGCCCGATATTGTATTCGACGATTTCCGGAATGTGGGTCAAGCGCTTGACGTTGCGATAATTCAATCCGTGACCGGCGTTGACGCCGATGCCCAGTTTGTATGCCAGCTTTGCCGATTGGGTGATGGCCTCGAATTCTGAGTCGGCTTCCTTGGAACGGGTGGCGTTTGCATAGCGGCCGGTATGCAGCTCGACGAAATCCGCCGACACTTTATGCGCGGCCCTGATTTGATTGAGGTCGGGTTCAACGAAGACGCTGACCGGGATACCGCCGTCATGCAAGAGCGTGATAATTTTCTGGATCTGCTCGCGCTGTCCCGCCACGTCCAATCCACCCTCGGTCGTGAGTTCCTGCCGTTTTTCCGGGACAAGAGTAACCAGATCCGGTTTGACAGTGAGTGCGATCTTAGCCATCGCGTCGTCCGCCGCCATTTCCAGGTCGAGCTTCGTGCGGATGATGTCGCGCAAGAGCTGAAGGTCCCGGTCTTGAATGTGCCGGCGGTCTTCGCGCAGATGGACGACGAGTCCGTCTGCGCCCGCAAGTTCGACGAGAACGGCGGCAGCCAATGGATCAGGGTCGTTCCCTCCCCGCGCCTGCCGCAAAGTTGCGACATGATCGATATTGACGCCCAGCCGGGCCACGGCTCCTCCGTCCGGTCTGTGAAGTGCAAGAAAAAATAGGACAAAGATGAGGTAATACTGCCTGGTATTAGTAGCAGAAAGAAGCGAGGGGGAGCAAGAACAGACTCGTTCATATTGAACCGTAACAGCCTGGCCCGGCTCTAGGTGGTAACGAGTTCGGAACCCCACAGAATCACGGGGTAAATTGACTCGACTGGGGCCCTCCATTAGAATAGGCCTCTCGCAGCGGCTCTCTGGTGAAGGGACCAAGAGAAAACGCTGAGCATTACCGAGAACGGTAGAGGGGGGTCATGGGGCTGGGTGACGGGTTTTATCGAATCAAGCGACTTCCTCCGTATGTCTTCGCGCAAGTGCAATCACTCAAGCTTGACGCTCGGCAGCGCGGCGACGACATCATCGATTTCGGCATGGGGAATCCGGACCAGCCGACACCGTCGCACATCGTTGAGAAGATGATCGAGGCAACCCGGAAGAGCAAGAACCATCGCTATTCGGCTTCACGCGGAATCACGAAGCTGCGGCACGCGATCTGCGGGTGGTACAAACGAAATTACAATGTGGATCTGGACCCTGAGACGGAAGCCATTGTCACCATCGGGTCCAAGGAGGGGCTGGCCCATCTGGCGTTGGCCATGATCGGCCCCGGCGATGTCGTGTTGACGCCGACACCGACCTATCCGATCCACATGTACAGTTTCATCATCGCGGGCGGAGAGGTTCGTGGTATCGAGCTGCGCCAGGACAGTGATTTTTTTGAAGACCTGACTCGCGTCTATCGCCAGACGTTTCCGCGCCCGAAAATTCTCGTCATCAATTTCCCGCACAATCCGACTACTGCCGTCGTGGATCTCGAGTTTTTCAAAAAGATCGTGGCCTTCGCCAAGGAGCACAACGTTATTGTCATTCACGATCTCGCCTATGCTGATCTGGTGTTCGACGGATACAAAGCGCCGAGCTTTCTTCAAGTGCCCGGCGCGAAAGATATCGGCGTGGAGTTCTATACGCTTTCCAAGGCGTACAATATGCCCGGTTGGCGTGTGGGGTTCTGTGTGGGTAATCGGGAGGTCGTGGGCGCATTGGCGAAGATCAAGAGCTATTTGGACTACGGTATTTTTCAGCCCATTCAAATTGCCAGTGTGATCGCGCTGAACGGGCCGCAGGAATGTGTCAAAGAGACGGTCTTGCGCTATCAGAAACGGCGTGACGTGCTCGTCGGCGGACTGAATCGTATCGGCTGGCAGGTGGCGAAGCCGAAGGCCACGATGTTCGTGTGGGCGCACATTCCCCTTCCCTATCGCCATATGGGGTCCCTTGAATTTTCAAAACTCCTGCTCAAGGAAGCAAAAGTCGCGGTTTCTCCCGGGATCGGGTTCGGGGAGGGCGGCGATGAGTATGTGCGGTTCGGATTGGTGGAAAATGAGCATCGCACACGCCAGGCCGTGCGGGGAATTCGCAAAGCACTCAAGCTTGACGGAGCGGAAGAATGACGTCTCGCATCGGGGTGGGTATCATCGGATTCGGCACGGTGGGCACCGGCGTCGCGAAGGTTCTGCTCGACAATGCGGCGCTCATTCGCCGCCGGGTCGGTGTGCCGGTCGAACTGGTCCGGATTGCGGATTTGGATATCACGCGGGATCGCGGAATCCTGCTGCCATCGGGGATTTTGACGACCGATGCGAAGCAAGTACTCCACGATCCCGCCATCGACATCGTCATTGAATTGATCGGCGGATACGACATTGCCAAGCGCGTGATTCTGGAGGCGATGGCTGCGGGAAGGCAGGTGGTGACGGCAAACAAGGCGCTTCTGGCCCTCCACGGAGAAGAAATTTTTGAGGCCGCGTCGCGCCAGGGTGTGGATGTGGGATTCGAAGCCAGCGTCGGCGGCGGGATTCCCGTCGTTCGGGCGCTGATGGAAGGCCTTGCGGGCAATACAATCGAATCCATCTACGGCATTATCAACGGAACATCGAATTACATTTTGTCGAGAATGACTCGCGAGGGCGAGAGTTTCGAGTCGGTACTCAAGGATGCACAGCAAGCCGGATATGCCGAAGCCGACCCGACCTTCGACGTGGCGGGAATCGATTCGGCGCACAAACTGGCTATTCTCGTGAGTCTGGCCTATGGCACGCCGGTCAATTGCAAGGAGATCTATACTGAGGGGATTACGCACATCACGCCGACCGACATCGCGTATGCGAAGGAGTTCGGCTTTACGATCAAACTGCTGGGTATTGCGAAGTTTGCGGACGGCGAAGTGGAAGCCCGTGTGCACCCCACGATGGTGCCGTCGGCGTCTCCCATCGCGCAGGTCGACGGTGTCTACAATGCCATTCAATTGGTCGGCGACGCAGTCGGCGACGTCGTGTTATACGGCCGAGGGGCCGGATCGATGCCGACCGGGAGCGCTGTGGTGAGCGACGTAATTGCGATCGGCCGTAATCTGCTCAAGGGCGCGGTCGGCCGTGTGCCGGTTGCATCATTTCGCCAGGATCAGCGCCGGCCGTTGCGTATGAAGCCGATAGAAGAAATCAGTTCGCTCTACTATCTGCGATTCATGGTCGTCGATCGTCCCGGCGTCTTGGCGCAGATTGCCGGTGAACTGGGCCGTTGCGGCATCAGTATTTCGTCGATGCTGCAGCAGGGCCGCCGAGAAGGGCAAACGGTGCCGGTGGTCATCAAGACGCACATGGCCAAGGAACGCGATGTCCAAACGGCCCTTCGCGACATCAACCGCAAGGCCTTCGTGTCCGAACCCGCGACGCTCATTCGGGTAGAAGGCCGAGACGAGTGAATGGACGAGTGATCGGATGAATCGCTGGCGCGGCATCATCGAAGAATATCGCAAGTTTCTTCCTGTCTCGGAGAAGACGCCGGTCATTAGTTTGGCCGAAGGCAATACGCCGCTCATTCGCGCGGCGCGGCTGGCTAAGGTGATTGCGCCCGGGATCGATCTGTACCTCAAATTCGAGGGCGTGAATCCGACCGGCTCGTTCAAAGACCGCGGCATGACGATGGCCATCTCGAAGGCGGTCGAAAAAGGGGCGCGGGCCGTGATGTGCGCCTCGACCGGCAACACCTCTGCCTCTGCCGCCGCCTACGGCGCCCGCGCAGGTTTGGCCGTCTACGTGCTGATTCCCGCCGGCAAGATTGCGATGGGGAAGCTCTCTCAAGCGATGATGCATCAAGCCACGGTCATTCAAATCGAAGGAAACTTCGACCAGGCGCTCACGCTCGTCAAGGATCTTTCAGTCACCCATCATATCGAGTTGGTGAACTCTCTGAATCCATTCCGGATCGAAGGGCAGAAGACTGCCGCGTTCGAGGTGTGCGATCAACTCGGCGATGCGCCGACGCTTCATGTGTTGCCGGTCGGCAATGCGGGGAACATTACGGCCTACTGGAAAGGGTATCAAGAATATCGCTTGGCGAATCAAACCACAAAGTGTCCGCGGATGATGGGATTTCAGGCGGCCGGAGCGGCCCCGATCGTGCTGGGAAAGATCGTGGAGGAGCCACAGACGGTTGCAACGGCGATTCGCATCGGAAACCCGGCCAGCTGGTCGGTAGCGCTGAGGGTGGTCGAGGAATCCTCCGGCGCGATCGATATGGTGACCGACGAAGAGATCCTCCAGGCCTATGCGGCAGTAGCGGCCTCAGAGGGTGTCTTTTGCGAGCCGGCCTCCGCTGCATCGGTCGCAGGTGTGGCCAAATTGCATCGGGCCGGGATGTTGCGAGAAGGCGATACGGTGGTATGCACCTTGACCGGGCACGGCTTGAAGGATGCCGATACTGCGATCAGCGTGTCGAAGCAACCGTTAACTGTGAAGGCGACACGTGAGGATGTCGCACGTCTCTTGCGGATGTGAGCATGGTGCAGATCTGATGAAATATGTGATTGTGCATGCCGGTGGAATGGCTGATCAGCCTCGTCAAGAACTGGGCGGCCGCACACCGCTTCAGGCTTCCTCAACCCCCCACCTCGACCGGCTGGCCCAGAGCGGAGAGCTTGGACGGCTTGTGATCCCCGCTGACGGCCTGCTCTATGGAAGCGGATTGAGCAGTACGGCGATTCTTGGCTATGACCCCAAGAAATATTATCAAGGGCCGGGTCCGCTTGAAGCGGCCAGCTTGGGAGTTTCCGTAACGGAACATGATGTTGCGTACCGGTGTACGATGGTGACGGTGAGGCCTGAAGGCGGGAAGTCTGGCGGCGATATCAAGAAATTGGGCGCCCATGTGATATTGGACGATGCGACGGCCGGGTTGATCGACACGGAAGAGGCCCGCGAATTGATCGAGGCGATCAATGAGCAGCTTGGGTCCGAGACCATCCAATTTTATCCCGGAGCGGGCCATCGCCATCTCATGGTATGGGTCAATGGAAAGTCACGGGCAGTCTGTGTCGATCCCAAGACGGTCCTCGGTCGGTCCATCGCGAATGCGTTGCCCACTGGTGACGGCGCCGACATACTGAGGAAACTCATGGACGCCGCGCACCTGATTTTGCGTGATCATCCTGTGAATGATGAACGGGTAACGGCAGGTAAGAAACCGGCGAACTGTGTGTGGTTGTGGGGTGAAGGGCGGGCCGTCATGTGGCCGAGCTTGCCCGAAAAGTATCGTATCAAGGGAGCGGTTGTGGCTACGAGCGATGTTCAGCGGGGCGCCGGGATTTGTGCCGGCCTCGATGCGGTGGATCCTGATCGGCTTGCAGCCGGGGACCTCCGCGCGAAGGCGGCCATGGCATTAGCGGAGTGCGCCAAGAAAGATTTTGTCTACGTGCATGCCGGGCTGACGGACGAAGTCGTTCACGGTTCCGATCCCAGCGCGAAGGTTCGCGGCATCGAAGCGTTCGATCGAGATCTCGTCGGGCCTGTGATCGACGGGTTGGCCAAACAGGGACCCTACCGGTATCTGGTCATATGCGATCATGGTGACGCGTCGCAAGGCCCGGCCTTCTATGTCTTTGGAGAAGGTGGGAGCAAAGGATCAGCGTCGGCCGGCCGGCGGTTCACCGAATCCGACGCCCAAGCCTCAGAGACGCCTGCCCGCGATGCCACCAAGTTCGTCAACAAGCTCTTTGCGAACGGGTGAAGCCGGTGGCCTTGATTGTCCAAAAATATGGAGGCACGTCGGTTGGATCGATCGAGCGGATTCACCGGGTTGCCGATCGGGTCGTCCGGGCTCAGCGCGAGGGGCATCGGATCGTGGTGGTGCTGTCCGCCATGAGCGGCGAAACGGATCGCTTACTCAAGTTGGCGCATGAGGCGACACCGGTTCCGGATGAGCGCGAGTTGGACATGCTGCTCTCGACCGGAGAGCGGGTCACGATCGCTCTGCTGGCGATGGAATTGCGCGGGCGGGGGATCAATGCGCGGTCCTATACGGGGCGGCAAGTCGGTATCATCACCGATAGCGCGCACACCAACGCCCGCATCGCGCGGGTGACAGCGGATCGGATTCGCGAGGCGCTGGAGGAGGGTGTGATCCCTGTTGTGGCGGGTTTCCAAGGGATCAACCAACAGTCTGATGTGACGACGCTGGGCCGCGGAGGGTCCGATCTGTCCGCCGTCGCGTTGGCCGCGGCGTTGAAGGCGGACCGCTGCGTGATCTTTACCGACGTCGATGGGGTCTACACGGCGGACCCCAATATCGTACCGGCGGCGCGACGGATCGATAAAATCGCCTATGAAGAGATGCTTGAAATGGCCAGCCTCGGGGCGAAAGTGCTCCAGACCAGATCGGTCGAGTTTGCGGCCAAGTTCAATGTGCCGGTGGAGGTGAATTCGAGCTTCAAAGAAGGAAAGGGAACCCTCGTGACGAAGGAAGATACGGACATGGAAGCGGCGGCAGTGGCCGGGGTCACAGGAGACCGCAATCAGGCGAAAATCACAATCGTCGGTGTGCCGGACAAACCCGGGATCGCCGCGCGAATTTTCGGCACCGTGGCGGAGGCCCATATCAATGTCGATATGATCATCCAGAATATCAGTCAGGCGGCCATGACGGACCTGTCGTTCACGGTGCCACGGGCCGACCTCAAGAAGGCTGTGCCGATCATTCAAGCCGTGGCCAAGGACATCGAAGCCAAGTCAGTGTCGGTGACCGAGGCGATTGCCAAGGTCTCGCTCATCGGAGTGGGGATGCGGTCCCATTCGGGAGTTGCGGCGAAAATGTTCGAGGTGCTCGCGCGCGAGGGGGTCAATATCATGATGATCAGTACCTCGGAGATCAAAATCTCCTGCGTGATCGACGAAAAGTACCTTGAGCTGGCCATGCGTTCCCTGCATTCGGCATTCGGACTCGATCAGAGATAGGTGCTTCGCATCCGAAGTCGATCACGCGCATGAAGTGAGTCTCGACAGATTGACAGTTCACCTGGTACCCTCTCTCCCCATGGCTCGAAAAACCGCACCATCTCGCGCTCCTCGCACCGCTCATCCGCCCCATCCGTCTCCTCAATCGAGCCTGCCGGCCGGTCGGGAGGCGGCATTGGAGATCTACGATACGACGTTGCGCGATGGCGCGCAGGCCGAGGATGTCAGTTTCTCGGTCGAGGACAAGGTTCGCGTCGCGCAGAAGCTGGATGAATTGGGCGTCCATTTCATCGAAGGCGGCTGGCCCGGGGCGAATCCCAAGGACATCGAATTTTTCAGGATCATCAAAACGATTCCGCTGAAGCATGCGACCGTCACTGCGTTCGGGTCGACGAGGAAAGCCAGCCATTCCGTCAGCAAGGACCCCAATCTTCAGGCGCTCCTCGCCGCCGACACGAAGACGATCACACTGTTCGGGAAGACGTGGTCGTTGCACGTCACCGATGCGCTGGGCATCTCGTTGGCCACCAATCTTGAATTGATCGGCGATTCCATCGCCTATCTGCGGAGCAAGGGCCGCCGGGTGTTTTACGATGCCGAACATTTTTTCGACGGCTATAAGACGAATCCCGACTATGCGCTCAACACCATCCGCAAGGCGGTGGAAGCCGGGGCGGAACGGGTGATTCTCTGCGATACCAACGGCGGCACAATGCCCTGGGAGATCCGTACCATCTGTGAGATTGTCCAGCGTGAGTGCCGGGTACCGTTGGGGATCCATGCCCATAACGATTGTGATATGGCGGTGGCGAACTCATTGGTGGCGATCGAAAGCGGAATCACCCAAGTTCAAGGGACGATCAACGGCATCGGGGAGCGGTGCGGGAATGCGAATCTCTGCTCGATCGTTCCCAATTTGGAGCTGAAGATGAAGCGTCCGGCGCTGACGGACCGCTTGAGCCACTTGAAAGAGGTGTCAGGATTCGTGACCGAGATCGCCAATCTCATGCCCAATAAGCATCAGCCCTACGTCGGCGATTCAGCCTTCGCGCACAAAGGTGGGGTGCATATCCATGCCGTGCTGAAGAACCCGGCCACCTATGAACACGTCGATCCGGCGAAGGTCGGCAACCGGCAGCGTGTGTTGGTGTCCGATTACGCCGGGCGCAGCGGCCTCTTGGACAAGATCGAGGCCTTCGGCATCAAGTTGTCAAAAGACCATTCCAAGGTGCATGAGCTCATTGAAACCCTCAAGGAGCGTGAGAGCCAGGGGTATCAGTTCGAAGGAGCGGAAGGATCGTTTGAGTTGCTCATGCGGAAAGCGATGGGGAGCCATAGGCCCGCCTTTCAACTTCTGGGGTTTCGCGTCATCGTCGAAAAGAAGCAAGACAACGGCGCCCCGCTATCGGAAGCGACCGTCATGGTCAAGGTCGGCGATGCGGTGGAACATACGGCTGCCGTGGGAGCCGGGCCGGTCAATGCGCTGGACCATGCCCTTCGCAAATCCTTGGAGCAATTTTATCCGCAGCTCAAGGAAGTCAAACTGCTCGATTATAAAGTGCGTGTACTGGCGGCGAATACAGGCACTGAATCCAAGGTCCGCGTCCTGATCGAATCGGGAGACCATAAAGACAAGTGGGGAACGGTCGGAGTCTCCGAGAACATCATCGAGGCCACCTGGCAGGCCCTTGCAGACAGTATCGAATACAAATTGCTCACAAAAAAATAGCTGCATGCGGCCAGGATCGGCCCAATTTATTCTTGACAGGATTCATAACCTCACGTAACTTAAGCAAAACTCGTTGATACGAGACAGAGGATTTTGGGATGGGCGCCATGCTGGCCGGTGAGAGCGTAGGGGGGATCGCATGAGGAAGGCCGATATCGCGAACGAAATCTTCAAGCAAGTCGGCATTTCGAAAAATGAAGCTGCCGATATTGTCGAACTTGTGCTGAATATGTTGAAGTCCGTCTTGCAGAAGGGAGAATCGGTCAAGATTGCGGGATTCGGAAATTTTGTCGTACGGAGCAAGGGCGCCCGCAAGGGCCGCAATCCTCGGACCGGAGAGGAAATCGGCATTACGCCTCGTCGCGTGGTTACATTTCGACCAAGCCAGGTTTTCAAGAAGTACGTCAATTCTTAACAGGCTGCTGCACCCACGTCATCGACTGCACTATGAGGACCGGTCATGGGAATAGCACCCAGGCTGGGTAGCAAGGTTTTCTATAAAATCGGGGAAGTCAGCCAGCTGACCGAACTTCCCGCCTATGTGCTTCGTTTCTGGGAATCACAGTTCAGTTTTCTGAAACCAAAGAAAAGCCGGGGAAACCAGCGGCTCTATGTGCAGCGGGATATCGAAACGGCATTGGAGATCAAGCGCATGCTCTATGATGAAGGGCATACGCTGGAAGGCGTGAAGCGATATTGGGTGAGGCGTGGACGGGCCTCTTCTCGGCCGTTGCGTCCGAAGGAGATGGCCAAGAAACTGAGGGGTGATCTCCAGGCCATTTTGAAAATTATCGACACGCATGCGCGGTAAGAAGGCAGGTTTCCCCCCCATTGCCTTTCAAGGGCTCTGCAAGGGACAATACCGTGAGTTGTGAAATCGGAACCGAGTCGGGGCGTAGCGCAGCCCGGTAGCGTACTCGCTTGGGGTGCGAGTGGTCGTGGGTTCAAATCCCGCCGCCCCGACCAAATTGAACTGAGCCATGAAGGGTAAGGCATCTGGCGTAGTATTGGGGTAGGAGAACAGACCGTTCACCCATCACGCCCTACCCCTCACCGGTTTTGCTAGGAGCTGCCTCGCGCAGCTTTTTTTGTTGCGAGTGAGTCATGCGTATCCTCGTCACCAACGATGACGGCATTCAGTCGCCGGGGATCCAAGCCCTGGCCAAGGCGCTTTCTGCCATCGGCGAAGTGTGGATGGTGGCTCCGGACCGAGAGCGCACGGCGGTGGCGCATGCGGTGACATTGCACAAACCCTTGCGGGTCCATCGTCTTGCCCCACGCACCTTCTCGGTGAATGGGACGCCGGTGGATTGTGTCAATTTGGCGCTGCTTAAAATCATGCCGAACGCTCCGTCCATTCTGGTGTCCGGCATCAACAAGGGCGTCAATCTCGGAGACGATGTGATGTATTCAGGAACCGTTTCCGCGGCGATGGAAGGGACGATCCTGGGTGTGCCGTCAGTGGCCGTGTCCCAGGAGGGGGGAGAGGATTTTCGATTTGCCGTCGGCGCGACCTATGCCGCGCGTGTGGCCCGGCTGGTGCTCGATCAAGGTTTGCCGGAGGAAACGCTGCTGAACGTCAACATCCCGGATCGGCCACGACGGGCGATCGCGGGCGCGCGTGTGACCTGCCTCAGCCGCCGCCGCTTTCACAATCCAATTATCGAAAAACTCGATCCCCACGGACGCAAGTACTATTGGATCGCCGGGAAGCGCATCTCGTGGAGCCGCAGCAAGGATGCCGACCATGAGGCGATCGAAGAGGGTCTGGTCTCCATCACGCCCATCCGTCTCGACAGCACCCACCATGGAGTGCTCGATCGCTTTCGCGCGTGGGAACCGATCGTCACACATGGTTCCCATCGGCTGATTTCTCCTCGCCGATCATCCGTCAAACGCAGGAGCTGAACCCGTGATCGGTGGATTCATCGAAAGCATCATCAGCGAACTGAGCCGATTCGTCATCGCCTGCATTTCCAGGTTCGGCTATGGCGGCATTGTGTTTACCATGGCGGTTGAAAGCGCCTGTATTCCCTTGCCGAGCGAGATCATCATGCCGTTCTCCGGGTATCTCGTGACGACTGGACAGTTCACCCTGCTGGGGGTAACTCTGGCCGGTGCGGTCGGCAACGTGATCGGGTCGATCGTCGCGTACTATGCGGGTGTCTGGGGCGGGCGGCCGCTTGTGGAACGCTATGGGCCCTATATTTTGGTGTCGCATCATGACCTCGATATTGCCGATCGGTGGTTTTTGAAATACGGCGAAGCGGCGGTGTTCTTCGGCCGGATGTTGCCGGTGGTGCGGACCTTCATCTCCTTACCCGCAGGAATCGCGCGGATGAATTTCCCCCGGTTTGTGCTCCTCACCTTCGTCGGCGCTTTGCCCTGGTGCTATCTTCTGGCCTATATCGGGGTGAAGATGGGAGAAGAGTGGGAGCATCTCCGGGATTACTTCCATCAATTCGATATTGTCATCGGGCTGTTTTTGGCGATTGCCCTGGGATATTTTCTCTGGTCGCATTGGCCGAGACGCAGCCCCACTCCTCAATAGCGGCTGCTTCGATGCTTAGGATTTACAACACCCTCACAGGCAAGAAAGAACCGTTTGAACCGCTGGCGCCGAAGACTGTGCGGATGTATGTCTGCGGGGTTACGGTCTACGACTATTGTCATATCGGCCATGCCAGGAGCGCGCTGGTGTTCGATGTGATTCGCCGGTATCTTGAATACTCCGGGTATCGCGTCGAGTTCGTGAAAAACTTTACCGACGTTGACGATAAGATTATCAAGCGGGCGAATGAGCAAGGTGTGAGTTGCGACCAGATCACGGCTAAGTTCATTCAAGCCTATTCTGATGACATGGGAAGGCTGGGCGTACGGCCGGCCTCGATCGAACCCAAAGCCACCGAGCACATGGCCGACATTATCGAATTGACCGGGAGGCTGATTACAAAAGGTTTGGCCTATCAGGTCGATGGCGACGTCTATTTCGATGTTGCCCGATATCCTGAGTATGGGCGCCTCTCAAAGAGACGCTTGGAGGATCTGCAGGCCGGTGCGCGTGTGGATGTCGATGAGCGAAAACGCCATCCGATGGATTTCGCGCTCTGGAAAAGCGCCAAGCCAGGCGAGCCTTCATGGGAAAGTCCTTGGGGGCAGGGCCGTCCTGGCTGGCACATCGAATGCTCTGCGATGTCGATCCGTCATCTGGGCGAAACATTCGACATCCATGGCGGAGGGATGGATCTGATCTTCCCTCATCACGAAAACGAGATCGCGCAGTCCTGTGGCGCGACAGGAAAAGAATTCGCGCGCTACTGGATTCACAACGGTTTCGTGCAGATCAATAAAGAGAAGATGTCCAAGTCGCTGGGGAATTTCTTCACGATCCGGGAGATCTTCGAGAAGTCGGAATGGTCAGAAGAGGTCACAGGGGAAATTCTTCGATACTTCCTCCTCTCAACCCATTACCACGGGCCGCTGGATTTTTCTGACCAAGCCCTGAATGAAGCCAAGAATACTTTGAACGGGATCTACGATCTTCTGGTCAAGCGGTTGGCTGAACCGGAGCAAAACTCCACGGCAGACAGGGAACTTGAGGGAGCAATCGAGAGATCCAAGCTGGCCTTTCAGGCAGCGATGAACGATGATTTCAACACGCCGGGGGCGCTTGCAGCATTTCAGGGTCTGAAGACAGATATCAATAAACTGCTGAGCCAGGGCCTATCCACTGAGGCACGGAAAATTGCCAGACAAGCGTTTCGGACGATCGGCGATGTGTTTGGGTTGTTTCGATTGGACACGTGGCAGTTTAACCCAACGTCAAAGATCGGGGCATTCGAGAAGGTCCCAGTGGGCCTGGAAGAATCTGCTACGGTCCTGAAAAGCGAGCGATTCCCTGATGCTGAAATCGAAGCAAAGATTGCCGAACGAGCTGAAGCAAAGAAAAAGAAAGATTTTAAACGCGCAGATGCAATCAGAGCCGAGTTGCATTCTCAAGGGATCATCATCGAGGACAAGCCCGATGGCACCAGCCGCTGGAAACGCTGATGCGCAGGAGATCCTCTACGGGCTCCATGCGGTGCGCGAAGCGCTCAAGGCGGGCAGCAGGCCGCTGCAGCGTCTCCTTGTCATCAGGACCGACAAACAGTTTGCAGACTTGGTTCAGTTAGCGCGATCCCTCCATGTTCCCGTCCATGTCCAACCGTCGGCTTCGCTCGATCGGCTGGTACCTGACGGCAGGCACCAGGGCATTGTGGCTTTTGCTGCGGCAAAAGCCTATCAGACGGAAGAATCGATTCTTGCCCGCGCTGCAGAACGTAATGAACCGCCGCTGCTGGTCATTCTCGATGGGGTGGAGGACCCACATAATCTTGGCGCGGTGATCCGAACTGCCGAAGGCGCCGGTGTCCACGGCGTCTTCATTCCGGAACGGAGAGCGGCCGGACTTACGTCGGTCGTCGCAAAGGTTTCCGCCGGCGCGATCGACCATATGCCCGTGGCGCGGGTGACGAACACGAGCCGGCTGATCGAGTCACTGAAGGCCGCGGGTGTGTGGGTCTATGGGGTAGAACCGTCTGCGAGCAAACTCTACACGGATGTCGATATGCGCGGTCCGGTCGGACTGGTGTTCGGCGGCGAAGGAACAGGAATCAGGCCGGGGCTGCTGCAACACTGTGACGAGCGCATTCGTATCCCCATGCGGGGCCACGTCCAATCGCTGAACGTGTCGGCTTCTGCGGCGGTGCTGCTGTTCGAAGCAGCCCGCCAGCGAGGCCTCTCAGCAAAATCTTAGCGGATTTTGAGCATGCTGCCTTGGATGGCGGTCTTCAGCAGTTGAGCCGTATTGGACACCCTCATCTTCTTCATCATGTTCGCCCGGTGAGCCTCGACGGTTTTGACACTGATTTTCAATCGCTGGCCGATTTCCTTGTTCTTAAAGCCCGCCCAAATCAATTCTAGAATTTCCTGCTCTCGCGACGTCAATGATTCCGGACGCTTTGCGCGCGGGGGAGGCTCAAGGTCGGCTAGAGATTTCCGAGCCCGTGGCTTCCCGACTGCTTTTGCCATGTTGATCAGTTCTCCTTTGACTAACGGGCCATTCAGGTATACTGGGATTCAATTGTATTCAATCTGCCGCATATGGATAAATCGCACGGGAATTATAGAAATGATCGTTGGTGAAAGTAAATGGTGGATCTTCAGCTCCACAAGGTTTCTGAATCGGTAAACAAACCGTCACAAAATTAATGAGCATGACGAAAGCGTCCTTTTCCACGCATGATTGAGCACCAGATCATGTTTTCGGTCTATCTGATCGTCGCGCTGTTTGGCGCCCTCATCGGCAGCTTTCTCAACGTCTGTATCTACAGGCTGCCCCGTCACGAATCGATTGCGTGGCCCGGATCCCATTGTCCCTCCTGCGCTCATCCGATTGCCTGGTACGACAACATTCCCATTGTGAGCTATCTGATCCTGCTTGGGCGTTGCCGAAATTGTCAGGTGCGCATACCCATGAGCTATCCGGTCGTGGAGGCGCTCAACGCGCTAGGCTATGTCGGCCTCCTGTGGTTCTTCGGGCCTGGCTGGTCCACCGCTGTGTATGGCCTGCTCTATTCGGCTCTGCTGGTCGTGGCCGGAACGGATCTCTCCCACAAAATCATTCCCAATGCGATCACGTTCCCCGGCATCGTTGTGGGGCTTGTCAGCGCCGCCACCATCCTGCCGCTTGGGTTGGTCAATGGGGTGATCGGACTGCTCGTCGGGGGCGGAATCCTGTGGTTTCTTGCCTGGGTGAGTCCCTACCTGTTCGGGAAAGACGGGATGGGCGGAGGCGACATCAAACTGCTTGCGATGATCGGCGCGTTTCTAGGCTGGAAACCAGCCTTGATGACGATTATGGTTGGTTCTCTCTTGGGTTCGCTTGTCGGGGTTTCCCTGATTGCTGCTCACGTGATCAAGCGAGAGGATTACATCCCATTCGGCCCGTTTCTTGTCTGTGGCGCAGTCATCTCTCTATTTTTCGGGCAACCCCTTCTCGATTGGTACCTAGGCTTGCTGTCTGGCTCATAGTTCTTCTTCCACCTCACGCCGTTACGGTCTCCGTGTCTCGTCCGCTGTATCTCTTCATGAAGCACTGTATCTCCTGAGGCACAGCATCGGCACACGAACTTTCCCCTCTCATAGCACTCCATCCAGGTGGCAGCGCCTTCAATTGATTCGATTCGCTTCGTTGATTCAACAACTTCAACTCTCTTCGCGAAGCGCCATCACCAGGCAGCTCTATCACAAGATCGCACTCAAAGAACGGCATGATTCTTGAGATGCAGTCGATTCCAAAGAAACTCTGCGGCATCCAGAATTTTGAGAGAGGTGTATATGAAACAGGAAGGCCACACGTTGATGGAGCTCATGGTGGTGCTTGCAGTCACCGGCATCATTTCCGCTCTGGCGGTTCCTAATTTCCTGACTCTCAGTTCCCGCGTGCAGATCCATAGTGCCACGGAGGAGGTTGCGTCTGAACTTCGCCTTGCGAGACAGCTTGCAATTACACACCGTGATCGGGTTCGCATTACTTTCGACCTTGAACAACAGGCGCTTGTCTCGCAGCTTGTCATTGGTTCGGAGGCGACACTCCATCATGTGTATCGCTATGCAGACAAAGGAGTTGCCATCGACGAGCCGAGTACAGGTCTGGAAATCCTGTTCCATCCCAGTGGACGATCTGCCACGGCAACTACGATTCATCTCCGCAACAAAGAAGGACAGACTCAAACGCTCACCGTCGGCATTACCGGGAGGGTGTCGATTCTATGAGGAAGCAGGCCCAGGATAAAGGATTCAGCCTTATTGAAGTGATGATCGCAATGGTGATTTCCGGGATCGCGTTCATAGGGGCAATAGGCGCCGTGCAGATCTCATCCGGGCATACTCGCCAAGGAGCACTGACCAGCAAAGCGCTGGAGCTGGCTCAGGCCCGGCTGGAGGTCAAGCAGTCCGTCCGGTGGCCGTATCTCCTTGAAGACGATCTCGATGGCGACGGTGTTCCTGAGACCATCATGAAGGATGATGGGCAGAATCCCGACGTCATGGCAGACGATGGAATCTACACCGCCATGCTGGAGCGCAACGGAATCACAGTGGTGTGGAGTATTGAGACAGATCGTCCGGGGCCGCTAGGGTCGGTCGGCATGGTGGCCATCCGAGCGGTGTCCTCCTATGTCGGTCAGGGTAGCCCCAAAGAATTCATGGTGGCAACACTTCGCGCCAATCCCGCCTTTGTGGGGCAACGATGAGACAACGACGCGCGACCGTATCACATGGGCAACGTGTGAAGAGGATTTCAGCTCTTTCGGGCATGAACGGCGTCTGCCTTGCAGAATTGCTGATCGGTGTGGCGGCGGGAGTCATCGTGATCGCGGCGGCGCTGGAGGTCTTCAATGTCGTGCGCCAGCATGTTGCCAGGCAGCAGCGCGAACTGGCGTATCAACAAGACCTTCGATTAGGGCTGGCAGTGTTTGAGCAGGAAGCGCGTCTTGCGACGGCTGAATCGATCGTCATCGCGAATCCGGATGAATTTCAATTCCACGCGAATATCAATGCCCAGAGGACGACGACCACCGGCGACATTGCCCAGGGGCAATCGGTTCTTGCAGTGCAAGACGGCAGTGGATGGGGTGAAGGCAAGGCGGTCACCATCTGCGGAGCGGGTGCGTGTGAACTGCACCGGCTCGCGCGTGCTGGACAGCGCACTCTCCTTACGCTGGCAGAGCCAGTTCACTTCGCGTTTCAAACAGGAGCATCAGTCGAAGTGAGAAACCATGTTGTGTACTACACCAGGCATGATGAACGGGGATTGTTGCGGCTGATGCGCATGGTGGATGGAGGGGCCGGTACCCTCGTTGGGGGACTGGAAAACGCCCGATTCGCGTATCGAGACGACCGGGGTCGCGCTACGTCTGAGCCGTCACAGGTGAAGCGCGTGGTGGTTGAGATCGAATCAGATCGCTCCACACATCATGCGGTAAGAGAGGTCAGTCTTCGGTCGTAGGGAGGCACGCATGGTACGCATCCGCAACACGAATAACCAGCGAGGAATCGCGCTCATTGGGGCGATGGTGCTTGTGCTGATTCTGTCTTTGGTGGGAGCCACCATCTTGAATCTCGCCGGGCAGGAGGCAATCAGTTCCAATGTAGGACGAGAGGCTGTGGTCGCTCAACAGTTGGCTGATGCGGCTGGTGAAGTGGTCGTGTCATGGTTTCATAGCCCACAGGCGAAGTCGGCGGGATCAGCGTTTTCTGCAACCTTGGCGAAAAAGAATCATGATGCTGAAGGGATACTCTCATTCTTCGATCAAACCGGCCGTTCACAATTTGTCGGAACCATGAGACAGCCGGATGTCCTCTTGGAGACAGGGACGGCATCAGATCATCAGGTATTGAACGACCCTCGGACGGGGATGTTCCAGGCTCTGCGTCATCTGGGAAGGATCGAAGAACTCAAGGTCTACGCTCCGTCGACACCGGGGTTATTGTGCACGGTCGATGTACGGGTAGCGACACACACGAATCCGCCTTTTCGCCAATCGGTACTGATGCAGTTGGGCACTGTCGATCTGCCGCCTCTTCGTGCTGCCGTGCAAGTGAGCCAGAACCTCGGTTTCTTTCAGCCGGGAAATGGGGCGCCGGTCAGCGTGCACTGGGGCGATCTTAAGGTGGGCGGAGATTTTGTCGTCGGTCGAGCCGAAGAACTTCCGGCGCAAAGCCGGCTTGTGCCGGTGACTGGTCTGGGATACGACGAGATGTCTCATCGCGAAGATCGGTGGATGGATGCCTGGGTCGGCGGGGAGGTGCGGATGACCCAGCTTCCTGCCGGAGAATTGCCGGTTCTTACGCACAACATCCATCCGCAACAGACTCCGACGCCCGGTATTCAGTTCGATCGATGGAACTATGAACATACCAAGAGAATCGCGCAACGGCATGGCCGCTACTTCGTCATTGATCGAGACGGTTTCCTATACCCGGACGGTGTGGTGAGCCCTGGTCATGGGCTTACTCCGGATGCGGCATTTCAGTCGAAAGGCCCTGGAGATCATCAGGGCTTGATTTTCATCGATACGCTGGATCAAACCGCGCCCCGTGAGGACAATATCGGAACTCTCAGGCTTCACACGGCCTATTGGGAAGGTCATCTGGTCATGCAAGGCCATGTTGTGATTGCTCCAAACGGATCGGGGCAGTCAATCTCCGCGTTGAGTCCTCCGGATACGGATCATGTCGCAACTCAAGTCCGAACGCCCGTTCAACTCTCGCGAATGCATTTCAATGGCGTGCTCTCAGCTGCCGGAAACATTACCGTAGCCGGACACGCAAGAGTCTATGGAGCTGTCGTGACGGGAGGAACGATTCTCTCAAGCGCTGGCGGAACGCTCGAAGTGTGGTATGACCACGATCTTTCTCAGGGGCTCTATCGAGGGGTTCCGCTGGTCTATCGCGCGCCGGGCGCCTGGGTTGCTCAGTATTGAGAATACCGCACAATGTCATTGAAAGAGGACCGCCTCATGATCGAGCCGGCAATCTCACAGGACAAGCCATCGCACATCGTCGCGATGGCTCTCCCGAAGAAAGCTTGTCAGTCGCCCCAGTTCAAACGCACATGGACTCGCAGCATCCGGGACTATGTCGTCTATCGCACCCTCATCAGTCAGACAACGCTAGACGACGCAATCGAAGCAGTCGCGAGCCAGGAAATTGAGCTGGAAGCGCTGCTGCTCAACCGCTACCACGTGTCAGAGGAAGAACTTGGGGCCGCACTCAGTCGGTATTATCACTGTCCGTTCCTGTCTCTTGATGAATACACGATCGTTGAAGCTGACCTGATGAAGAATCTCAGCCTTGACTATCTGAAAGAACATGCCTGGATTCCGTTGCGGCGTCACGGTGCGGTGATGCACATCGTTGCGAACGATCCACAAGATTATGAACGGGTCCTCGACATTCAACGAGCGTTTCCGGGAACGACCATCACATTTTCCGTCGGGCTTAGGCGTCACATCGAACGCCTGCTCTCTGCCGCGACAAGCCGGCCTCGCATAGGATCGCTTGCCGACACTCTTGGAGAGTTGGCTATCGAGGCAGGGTCTGAACTGGCAAGCCAATCGGAAAGTGCCCATGGCTATGAGAACGATTCCGTTATCATTCGGCTGGTCAATCAAGTCATTGCCGAGGCGCATCGTCTGGGTGCCTCGGACATTCATGTGGAGCCGTATGCCGATCGGAAGGACGTGTCTGTGCGGTTCCGGGTTGACGGGACCTGTTTCACCTCTATGCGAATTCCATCGGCCTACCGGCGAGCCGTTGTGTCGAGGATCAAGATCATGGCGAATCTTGATATCGCTGAAAGTCGAAAACCTCAGGATGGGAAAATTCGTTTCAATGTGCCCCGCAATCACGACATCGAGTTGCGGGTGGCGACGTTGCCGACATCGGGAAACAATGAGGATGTCGTTCTGCGCCTTCTTTCTATGAAGGAAACGATGCCGCTGGAGGGAATGGAGTTTTCCCCCGGCGTGTTGCGCGCCGTGAAGGAGCTGTCCGAGCGGCCGCATGGAATCATTCTCTGTGTAGGACCGACCGGATCAGGTAAAACGACCACGCTGCATGCGGTGCTCAAACACATCAACACGGATGAACGAAAAATCTGGACGGCGGAAGATCCGGTCGAAATCACGCAGGAAGGGCTTCGGCAGGTCCAGGTGCATTCCAAGATCGGCTTTACCTTTGCCGCTGCCATGAGAGCCTTTCTTCGGGCTGACCCCGATGTCATCATGATTGGAGAGATGCGCGATAAGGAAACGGCGGATATCGCGATCGAAGCGTCTCTCACGGGCCACCTGGTGCTGAGTACGCTGCACACGAATAGTGCCGTAGAAACAGTTACGCGGTTACTGGACATGGGATGCGATTCGTTTAACTTCGCCGATTCCATGCTCGGCATACTGGCCCAACGGTTGTGCAAAGCAATATGCAATGCGTGCAAAGAAGCCTATCAGCCGTCGCGGCAGGAATATGATGAGCTTGCTTGCGGGTATGGGACGGAGGAATGGGCAACGCTCGGGATTGCCTGTTCCGACCTTCAGCTCTATCGGGGGCGAGGGTGCGACTTGTGCAATCGCACCGGCTTCAAGGGACGGGTAGCGATCCATGAGCTCTTGCTTGCGTCAGATGAATTAAAGAGGATGGTGCAGTCTCGATCCCAGACGGCAACCATGCTACGGCAAGTCAAGCAAGAAGGCATGGTGACGTTGGTGCAGGACGGAATTCTGAAGGTCCTCAAGGGCATAACAACATACCGGCAGATTCGGGCAGTGGCGATCAAGTGAAAGTAGACCTTTGCTCAAGTATTCTTCAAAAGCCCTCCAGCAATAACCGCAGTCAGCCGATAGTCTTCACGAGAGTCTGATAAATCTCAACCGGCAACGACGTCCTATTATCTGGGGATGCCACAGTAGGCTCTCGATCAGTACGAGAAAAGTAGGCCAAATCGGCTTGCGCTTCCCCTATTTTTAGAGTGTGGGGCGAAAATCGTCCTATCCTCCTTGCGCCGAAAATTGTCGTCGGGCTGCACGAAAAGTGGCCTATCTCTCCATCCGCAGAATTTAAAGATCAAAGCAAAAACAAATGGTTGTGCCGTATCGTTGTCAAAATCCTAGCGGCATGCCCCTTGCTCGATCAGGAGTCGCCATGTTGTATCAACGAAGAACAGGCAGAGGTTCTGAACCTAATCAGCGCGGGTTTACGCTGGTCGAGATCATGATTGTTACTGCCATTATAGGGATTGCAGCAGGAATTGCGGCCCCGAATTTCACCGCGATGTATGCCCGCTACGAGCTCAATCAAGCGACAAGCAATCTCTATAACCGCATACTCTTTGCGCGCTCGGCAGCCATTAGTCGCAATGCCATGATTGTGGCGACGCCGGCCAATGTTGTGGGCGCTGAAAGCCAAGTGACATTCACGGCTCCCCTGGGCATGGAAAGGTTGCCGCTGAACGTTAACTTTGTCCTTCCATTGCCGGCCACTCCAATAGGCTTTACGCCACGAGGCCGGAGTACCACGCCCCTGGCGACCCAAACGATTCAACTACAGAGCGTCCGGCTTCCCAACCTGATTTATACAATTTCTCTTGCTCCCTCTGGAAAGGTGACATGGTGCAAGCAGCAAATCACTCCCTGCGTGATCAATGCGACTTGACCGGATGGCCTGATCGACTCATGTGGAGCCTAGAACGGAGCAGCACCATGAAGAAACGAAATGAGCGAGGTTTTACCCTGGTAGAAATGATGGTATCGGCGACGGTCCTGGGTTTGGGAGTGATGGGGATGGCGGCGATGCAGGGCGTGTCATTCACAAAAAATGTGGACGCCAACGACCTTACCATTGTGACGAACGTCGCGTCGGACATGATGGAACGAATTCAAAATAACCGCCGGTACGCGTGGGCCTACAATAATCTTCAGACGGTCGGCCCCGGCAATTGCTTAGCCGGAGGAATTCCGGCGCCGGCGCCGGCGGCGCCTTTTCAGGCAGATCTGCCGCTGTCAATCGTGACGACACGAGCCGTTCAAGGCGATTGCACTCAGTGGAGAGCGCTTGTGCTCGCTACAAACTTGGCTAACGTGCAGGGCGTTGTCCAGGTTGTCCCGCCGGTTGTGCCGATCCCGACCGGATCGCGGACGGTTCAGGTGACCGTGCAACTCCAATGGAATGATCGCGGTCCGACGCAGCGGCTGCGGACGATCGCATTTCAGACTCACATCGTTCCGGAATAAACGTGAAGAAGAGTATGAAAATAATGATCAGCCGATCGATGGGGGAGTCCATGATCAAGTCACAGGATATTCGGAGTGACAGTGAGAAGGGATTCACACTCACCGAAGTCATGATCGCAGCCGCCATGTCGACCGCGATCATCGCGGCTGGATTCGGCGCGTTGACAGTGAGCCAGAAGACGACCCAGGCGAGTAGCCAGGTGGGCAACACGCAAGCCACTGCGAGAAACGCATTGGACATGATCGCCGCCGATATCAAGCTGGCGGGATTCGGCATGCAAGGGATGCAGGGATTGGCCAATGGTATTTTGGGTGCGGTAGGCAACTGTCAGGTCAACGGAACCCCGGCTGCAATTGTCCCTGGGGATAATAACCCTCTTGGAGCAGATTCAGGGCCGGACACCATTTCATTAGTTGTCCCCATGACCAATTCGATTGCCGCGGCCGGGGCGCTCTGGCAGGTGGCTACAGGAGGACCGGGTGTGATCGGCGGGGCGAATGCTTCTATCGCAGCGATCCCACTGCCGGCCAATGCGACGACGGCCATGGGAGATGCTATCCCAGGCGGCGCTGCAGCCCTGGTGGGTATGGCAGTGTCCATTAATGGCACCGCTGGTTCGAGGATTGCGGGCACGACTCCTGTTCAGCTCAGCTTGAATCCTCCCATACCAGGGCCGGCTCAGTTTGGTAATGGCGCGCAAGTCTATCTGGTGCAGTGCATCACATACGAAGTCATTCCGCCGCCGGATGCTCTCAATCTTTGCCAGGGAAATGCGCCTTGTTTGGTTCGTGGCGTGGGGGTTGTGGGGGCGCCGAATACGCCGCCCAGGTGCAACGCCGCGGGGAATGCCTGTATTCCGATCATGGATGGGGTGGAGGATCTCCAGTTGGCCTATGCCTGCGACGGCTGCGATCCAAGGGTCAATTCGGGAAATCCGGATGCGCAGGTCGATGACCTCAATCTATCGAACAGTTTCGATCAGGCCGACTTCATTACGGATAGAAATTGGTTTGGGAACGCGGCTCCATACGGCACAAATATGCATCCGAAAACCATCAGGATGGTGCAGATCGGTATTGTGGCCCGAGAAACGAGGACCGAGCAGGGGATGGGCGAAGGCAATCAGGTGATGGTTCATAGCGGACCGATTCCTATCGTCAGCGATCATAACCATGCAACCGGAGTGTTTGCACTCGGTGATAATGCCACACCGGCGCAGCAGCTGGCCTATCAACAATTCAGAAGACGGATCCTCACCAGAACCGTTGAACTTCGCAACCAAAGGTAAACATCATGAGAGATCAGAGAACGGGTTCACACATTTTGAAGGTCGTGTCCGACGAACAGGGCATCGCATTCATGACGGTGATGATCCTCACGCTCATGACCGGCGTGCTGGGAGTGGCCGCCCTCACTATGACCGGGCTGGAAAACTCGATGGCAGGCGCGGTGCGAATGGTCGAAGAAGGGACCCATGCGGCAGAATCTTGTGTGGGCACTGCAGTGCGCGTCATCAACGTGGGAATAGACGACCCCAGTATGGCAGCTGTGGTTGCTCCGCAGGGACCGGTCCCGGCGCTGAACGCGGCGTTTCTTAGCCAGGAAATCAACGGTTCATTGAGGAACAATGCCGATGTGGCAGTGGGAGCCGGCAACGCGCCGAATCTCACCATGAATGTCAATAACTACGTGATCAATGGAGATATCGACTTCCTGTACTCCAAGCAAAAGGCGGGTGACAATCTGGGTGATACAGAGGGACTCTCTGTCAATTCCTTCTATCGGGTGGATTGTACTGCGGCCAACGCCACGACGGGGGCGACGAGCCGGGTCGTCGTCGTCTTTGATTGCTTGCAGAAGACAGGAGAAGGTTGTACGAAGCGAACCGGGATTTAGCATTTCTCCTTGAAGGTCGGCCAGAGAGCGTAACGACAAATGGAGTACATGATGAATAGGAACGTTCAAAGTCGATGCAAAAGTCTTCGGCATTCACATGCGAACGTATTGGCTTGTCGGATTCCTGCCTTGGTCGCAATCATCGCGCTTGTCGTGACTCTTGTTGCGGCGTTGGGGCCGTCCATGTCTTTCGCCGAGGAGGCGCCGTCGGCAGCAGTTGTCTCATACAGAGACGGCAAGATAACCGGCATCTATGACACCACCATTCAGATCGACAATAAGACCTTCAGCTTTGCGCCTGAGGTCATGATCTTGGATCGTCACAATGATCCGTTGTCTGAGCGTGATATCCGGGTGGATCTTGAGGTCAAGTACCACCTCCTCAAAGGGACTACGGATAAAATCGACCAGATGGTCGTGTTTTTGCCTGAATAACAGGTTTCACAAAGGACATGAGACCATGAGAGCGATGAGAGAGAAAGAGGAGGGTGCCATGAGTAGCCGTATTACAGCACTTCGTGGAACCGTCATGATGGCGCTGGTGGGTTGTTTGGCAGCGCCTATTGCAGTCCAGGCTCAGACAATGGACCAATACTACGCCGTGCCGCCATTCGTCGCCGATCAGGTGGCCCCCAACATTATTCTGGTCCTCGATAACTCAGGCAGTATGAGCGGACTCGCTTGCGATCGTTCGAATCCCGCCGACGGGGATTGCAGAGATGCGGGAGACAGGCCTTTCGATAATACGTTTAGATTTGCGGGATATTTTGATTCACTCACCTGCTACACCTACGATACAGGCGAGACGCGCTTCGAGCCCGCGACTGTCAAGGCTACGTTGGCAACTGCTTGTTCCAACACCGAGTGGGATGGGAACTTTCTCAATTTCTCGACATTCCGCCGGTTCGATGCCATGAAGAAATCGATGATCGGTGGCGACTGTTTTGTGGCTCGGGCAGCCGACGGAACCTGTCCGGCCTATGGGACTCCTGCGTTAAAGACCGTCCGGGCGCAGGCAACGGGAGTCAATACTGAGCTAGTGGATGTCGATTATGCCGGTGGAGCGGGCGCCACCACCTACGTGGGAAGAATTCCGTTAGCCGACAGAGCGGGCAACCCGGCGCAGCTTTGGATCGGAGTTGCCGACGCCTATTTCTGTGTGGATAACGATAGTACATTCGATACCAATTGCGGAGATGGCTACAGCGTAAGAAGGTATCAGTTGAAAATTGGATATAGTACCGAGCCCACAGGTGTTATTCAGCAGATCGGCCCTCAAGCGCGTTTCGGACTCTTTGAGTTCAAGCCGGCGGGCGACGGAGCGCGGATGTTGGTAGGCGTGGGGTCTCGGCAATCCATCGATTTTTCCGGCACAACCGTGGAGACATTCAACACCAACACAGCCGCGATGGTAGACGCGGTTCAAGAGTCGTTCCCTTCCACCTGGACGCCGCTTTCAGAATCACTGTACGAAACCATGCGATACGTGGCGCAGATCAATTCTACATACCTGGCCGGATCGTATGTATACCCCATTGCTTTTTCCGGGGGAGTCTCAAACGGAGTGGGATTTGGCGCCAGCGGAACCGGCTCGATCGGGGCTGCGGAGATTTCGGCGCTCACCGCACCGGAAGTGTGTCCGGCCGGTTATATCAACAATGCCTGTGGACGCGATCCATTTTTCTTCGGCAGCAACCATACCCCCGCTTGGGCCAGCAGTTCGGTCCAGGTCCCCTGTTGCAAAACCTTCGTGATTCTTGTGACGGATGGAGAACCGACGCAGGACGTGAATGTTCCCGCTGGAATACGGGATTATGCCTATTTGAACGCGCAACCGTATGCAGGCACCTACTGCAATGGAAATCGAGGAGTGCCGTTTGTCGATCCGCCAGGGGCCACCTGCAATAGTGATCCGGCTACTCCGCCGAACGTGTTGTTGAAGCAGCATCGAAATGACTATGCCGACAACGGCAGGCACTACCTCGATGACGTGGCCTATTGGGCCCATACGAATGATCTGCGCCCTTGCAATGGGACAGCGGATGGAACGATCGCCGTATTGAACGTCACCGGCCATTGTCTGCCCGGTTTGCAGAATGTGACCGTCTATACGTTCTATGCCTTCGGGAATGTTTCCGGACGAGAACTCCTCATGCACACAGCGCAGCTCGGCGGTTTCGAGGATACCAACGGCAACAGCTTGCCGGATCTCGTTTCGGAATGGGACCAGGTGATCAATGCGACCGGAGCGCCTGGAACCGACGGCATTCCCGATAACTATTTCGAGTCCGCAAACGTGGACGATCTGCAAGAACGGCTGATGGCCACCATTACAGCCATCCTCAGGAAGAGCGCGTCGGGTACATCAATTTCAGTATTGGCCACCTCGGCCACGGGTGAAGGTAGTGTCTATCAAGCCTACTTTTTCACAAATGATGTGGGACAGGGTGGAGCGAACGTCAAATGGATCGGGTATACCCACGCGCTCTTCGTCGATGCCTTTGGTAACTTTCGCGAAGATACCGTCCAGGATGGCGTGCAGGACTATACGCAGGATCTCATCATCACCACCCGGTACGACAATAACCCATTAAGTCCGACGTATAAAAAAGTGCTGGTCGATAAATTCAATGATTTGAACGGAGATGGAGTGGCAGACAGTGTGACTCCGGTCATTACCAGCGATCTCAAATCGATTACACCGATCTGGGAGGCGGGAAAGGAGCTGGCACTGACGAATTGGAGTGCGCGCAATGTGCATACCTGGGTTGATCAGGACAACGATGGCTTGGTCGATCCCGGTGAGGAGATGAACTTTAGTACGGCCAATTGCGCGGTCCTGCGGGATTATCTCCGCTACGCGGGCGACACCTGTGCAGGAGGGTCTAACGCCACGAACCTGATCGAGTTTATCCTTGGTAGAGAAGTCCCCGGATTACGGACCCGAATGCTCGAAGTCCCTATCGGCAGCGGGTCATACAATGTCTGGAAGTTAGGTGATCCGATCCATTCGACCCCCACGGTCGTGGCCGCTCCCAGAGCTCGGTACGATCTCCAGTATGGAGATGGGACCTATACGGCCTTTTATCAGAAGTATCGAACGAGGCGCCAGGTGGTCTATGTCGGCGCGAATGACGGCATGCTGCATGCGTTCAACGGCGGCTTTTATCACAAGGGAGACAATCCGGCCACGCCAGGCACGGTCGAGCACGGCTGGTACACGAAAAATCCGACCGACAACTCCAGCGGAGCAAATCTCGGCGCGGAGCTCTGGTCATTTGTTCCGTATCAACTCTTGCCGCAGCTGCAATGGCTGGCCAGAACCGACTACTCACATGTGTACTATGTCGATCTGAAGCCGACTATCGCTGAGGCGAGAATCTTTGCGGATGATGCCGACCATCCCGGCGGATGGGGGACGGTATTGATCGGCGGATTCCGTCTGGGCGGCAGTTGTGGAAGTTGTATCGCCGGTGGGGGAGCCCAGCCGATGACGGTGACGATCGGTGGGGTGCCGAGGACCTTCTACAGTGCCTACTTTGTGCTCGATATCACCAATCCGGAAGTCGCCCCGAAACTCTTGTGGAGTTTCGGATCTGCAGGGTTGGGACTGACGACGTCCTACCCGGCTGTCGCCCGCATGAATCCGACGACGGATGCCTCTATCGATCCGACAAACGAGAAGTGGTATGTGATTTTCGGGTCCGGCCCCAACGGCTACAAAGCGGACATGCCGACGCCTCCACTTCCTGCTTCACCTCAGACTGCCAAGTTGTACGTCGTGGACTTGAAGGCAGGTCCGGGAGTGGGATTTGTGAATGTGACGAGAATGCCGATAGGAAGCTGGAATTCATTCATGGGTCATGTCGTGGCCGTCGATAAAGATCTGGATTGGCGAACGGATGTGGCCTATTCCGGCCGGACGATTCATGACGGAGCGCTGCCTTGGCGTGGCAAAATGTATCGTCTCAAAATGAGCTGCGCGGCCAATCCCTGTAGTCCGACAACCTGGGGAATCCCGAGTGGAGCGGATCGCACCCCGACCGAGATAATCGACACCTTCTTCGATGCTCCCTCCGGGACGACATTGGAGGTCGGACCGATGGCTTCAGCGCCCGCCGTGACGATTGACGACGCCAATTTGGTCTGGGTCTTTTTCGGCACCGGCCGCTACTTTGCCAATGCCGACAAGGTCGATAACAGCATTCAGCGCCTCTATGGGATCAAAGATTCAGTCACGAACGGCGCCTGTACGGAGTCGAGCGTCTTTAACTGCTGGGATGATGATCTTGTGGATGTGACAAATGCGGTCATCTGCGTGATTTGCAGCGGGATGACCAATCAAGTGACCGATCCCACCAACCCGGGCGTCACGACTTTCGACGGCACCGGGGCCACTTCAATGGTCGGCCTTGTTCAAAGCAGGGATGGATGGCGTGTGACTCTGCCTGGGCCTGTGACCATCGCAGGCGTCAACTATGGAGCCGAACGCTCGGTGGTCAATCCCACATTGATTGCCGGGACGATTTTCTTCCCGACATTCAGTCCGACCAACGACTTCTGCGCCGCGGATGGCCAGAGCTATCTCTATGCCTTGTTCTACAAAACCGGGACGGCCTCGACCGCGCCGGTGATCGGCACAGCTGTGTCCGGCTTGAACACCAACGTGACGACAAAAGTCAGTCTCGGTATCGGTTTGGCATCGTCAGGAACGATGCACCTGGGTGAGAGTGGAACGCTCAATTTCCAGCAAAGCACGGGAGCCTTCAGTCAAACACAGGCCTCTCTCAAGGACTACTACAGTCGCTTTGTGAGTTGGGTGCATCAGCGAGATTGAGATCGTTGAGAACCTGTAGGGAGTGAGAACAACCAGGTCGTGGCGTGGTTTTCCCGCCCCGGCCTGGTCCCCTGTTTCGGTAAGGCGTTTCATTACGAGGGTCCTGAATATTCGCATGCCCCGTTCTGGCTCAGTACAGTTTTCCCTTCTCCTTCTCTGCCTGCCCATCCTTCTGGCAGCAGGCGCCTGCACAAGAGAAGGGCCGGCAGAATCTGCGAAGGCGTCTCCGGCCGTTGGAAACAACGGACCACCCGTCGTGACATCCGCGAAAATTCTGAATAATCCGCTGTCACTTGACTCGCCCGTGAACGTCACAGTTGAAGCCGAAGATCCTGAGCGAGAAGCGGTGTCCTTCCGCTATCAGTGGTATGCGGATGGGACAGCTCTCCCCGGCCAAACGTCTCCTACGTTGGCGCCTGAGCAGTTGCGGCAAGGACAAATGGTGAGCGTGGAAATTGTACCTGCCGATGGGGCCCAGACAGGCAAGGCCTATCGAACGGCCGCCGTTGTGGTTGGCAACACGCCACCCCACATATCCGGTGTTACCGTCACTCCGCAGCCCATCGTCATCGGTGAGAATGTAGAGGCTCAGGTTGATGCGAGCGATCCCGATTACGACCGGATCGATCTATCCTATCGCTGGTTCAAGAACGATGTCCTGATCAAGGAAGGCGATGAGCCCTTCCTCATGACAACCGGGTTCATTCCCCAAGATCAAATCGTGGTGGAAGTGACTGCGCGGGATCCTGCATCGACCGGGAATTCCGTTCGTTCCGCTTCCTTGACGGTCGGCAATCGCCCTCCGAAGATCGTGTCCCTGCCGCCCGCATCCGAGGCGAACAACCCGTATGAATACACGGTCAAGGCTGTCGATTTAGATGGTGACCGGATGGTTTTCCAGCTTGAAGCCGCTCCTCCTGGCATGACGATCGACCAACGGTCCGGTCGCATTGTCTGGTCTATTCAAGCAGGCCAGTCCGGTACGTTCCACGTGAAAGTGATCGCGCAAGACGGTCGGGGAGGCGCTGCCTATCAGGAATTTGATCTCTCGCTGGCGGCGCAGGCTCCAGCCACACCTGCTCAGTCGTAGCGCATTCCATCCAAATACTTCGCTTCTGCTTGTCTCCTTATTTTCTTGTCTGCTAGAATCGGACCCTATCGATATGTTGGAGGGAGACTAACTCGCGCTCGTGCGTAAGCTCAAACTCCGAGAAGGAACCAATACCGCCGTTCTGTTCGGCCACCACGATCAGCATCTCAAGCTGATTGAAGAGGGGTTGGGCGTGCGGTTGTCGGCGCGAGGCGAAGAACTTACTCTGGACGGTCTGCCCGAAGCGGTTCGTCAGGCGGAACGGATACTCCTCGAACTTGCATCCCTCACACACGACGGCATCACTCTGCATGCGGAGGATGTGACGCATGCCCTGAGCGCGTTGCGCCAAAGCCCTGATGCCTCCCTCAAGGACGTGCTCGCCAACCAGGCGACGATCGTCACAAAAAAGCGATTTGTCGGCCCCAAGTCGCCGACTCAAAAAGCTTACATTGAAGCGATTGAACGCCACGATATAGTGATTGCTATCGGACCAGCCGGGACGGGAAAGACGTATCTCGCCATGGCAATGGCCGTGAGTGCTTTGATGAAGAAGGAGGTGAGTCGGATCGTGCTTGCACGGCCCGCAGTCGAGGCCGGCGAGAAGCTTGGATTTCTGCCTGGCGATATGTATGAGAAGGTGAATCCCTATCTGCGCCCTCTCTACGACGCTTTGTTCGATATGATGGATATGGAACGAGCCAACCGCCTGATCGAGCGAGGCGATATCGAAATTGCGCCGCTGGCCTTCATGCGCGGGCGGACGTTGAACGATTCCTTCGTCATTCTGGATGAAGCGCAGAACGCGACGGCGGAGCAGATGAAGATGTTTCTGACACGGATGGGATTCCATTCGAAAGTCGTGGTTACCGGCGATATTACTCAAGTGGATTTGCCGAACGATCGGGTATCCGGTCTCATCGAAGTGAAGGAGATTTTGAACGGAATCGATGGCATCGAATTCATTTACTTCGATGAGCGGGACGTCGTTCGTCACCGGTTGGTTCAGGATATCATCAAGGCGTATGATCGCCACACGGACGCGACCGGCCAAGCTCGGATTCAGACATCGTCTCAGCAGCTAACATCCGGACCTCGGAAATCCCCTCAGGGTCCCTCGGGCCAATCTCACTAAATGGCTGTCTATCTTTGCGTTCGTGTCAAACGGCCGGTCATACGGCGGGCGGTTTTAGTGCGTGTGGCGGAGCTGGCTTTGGACGTGGTCGGAGAACGGCAATCGGAATTAAGCATAGAACTGGCGGGCGATCGCCGCATGCGCCGGCTCAATAGACAGTATCGCAAGAAAGATCGAACGACGGACGTACTGGCCTTTCCTATGCGAGAAGCTCTCGCGCCCCATGCCGCAAGGTTCGCGACGAACATGCTCGGCGATGTGGTAATCTCGGTCCCGCAGGCGCGTCGTCAGGCTCTTGAAGTCGGGAAGCGATTGGACGATGAACTCGTGTCCCTGCTGGTGCATGGAGTGCTGCATTTGTGCGGATATGATCATGAGCGAAGCGAAAAAGAAGCGGCTCGCATGCATCGGCGTGAACGGCAACTCTTGAGGGCGATTGGTCCTGCCCCGCGTCTGGTGATCCATCGAACTTTGAAGACGGAGAGGAGGCCCTGACGGTGGGATGGTTTCAACGTTTGAACGAGGGGCTCGGCAAGACCCGGTATGCGGTGCGGCAGTCGCTCGACCGGTTTTTGGGACGCACTCCGGATCCTGCTCTTCTCGAAGAACTCGAAGCGGCGCTGCTCAGCGCCGATCTTGGCGCTCGCGTCGTCGATCGGCTGATGCTCCAGGTTACTGAGCGCGCGCGCGGCATTGACGCAGCGACGTCGCATGGAATCCAAAACGTGTTAAGCCGGACGCTGTACGACGTGCTCAAGCCGGTCTCCGGACCGTCGCTCGAACAGTTGATCGATCAAGGGTCCAAACCTTTCGTCATCCTGGCGGTTGGAGTGAATGGAGTGGGGAAGACGACGACGATCGCCAAAGTGGCGCAACGATTGGCGCAAGGCGGACGGCAGCCGCTGCTTGTCGCAGGAGATACGTTCCGCGCGGCGGCGATCGATCAGCTGCAAGTGTGGGCGGATCGAATCGGAGCCAAAGTCATTCGTCAGCGTCACGGGGCCGATCCGGCGGCGGTTGCGTTCGACGGCATTGCGGCAGCAAAGGCGCGTGCGGCGGACGTGGTACTCATCGATACGGCAGGCCGGCTGCATACCAAATCGAATCTTATGGATGAACTGCGCAAGATGAAGCGTGTCATCGGCCAGGAATTACCGGGCGCGCCCCACGAAGTGTTGTTGGTATTGGATGCGACGGTCGGGCAAAACGCGCTGGTTCAAGCCCGCCAGTTCCACGAAGCCGTGGGGGTGACGGGCATAGTCTTGACGAAGCTTGATGGCACGGCACGCGGGGGCATTGTCGTCGCGATTGCCGAAGAGCTCAACCTTCCTGTTCGCCTGATCGGTGTCGGGGAAGGAATTGAAGATCTCCAGGATTTCAATCCCGAAGCCTTTGTTGCGGCCCTCTTTGGCCAACCGACCGTGTGCTCGTAACTCTGCATTTTTCTTCTTGTCTTTCAACTTCCGTGCTAATCTCTCTTCGCTGGCAGCTCATGCGCGAGCGGCATGCACGCGGGCTCGGAGGGTGAAAGCTGATGATTAAGATCTTGATTGTCGATGACGATCAAATGAATTGCGATTTGCTGCAGAATGTGTTTACTCGCCACGGGTACAAGGTCATTTCCACCACGAGCGGGCTGGAAGGTCTTAGCCTATTTCGCAAGCATGTTCCCCGAGTCACGCTGTTGGACCTGCGGATGCCGGAGATGGATGGGCTTATCGTCCTCAAAGAGATTCGTGCAGTCGATCCCCATGCGCCGGTGATCATTCTCGGTGGGGGAGCCACAGAGATGCAGGAGAACCAAGCACGGGCTCTGCGCGTGACCGACTTTGTCCGCAAGGGACTGTCGCTGGATGTTCTGGTCGAAGCCGTCCAGCGGGCTGCACAGCTGCCCATACACCCGAAGACGGCGCCGGTTCTGGTCGCCAACGGAGGCAAATCAGAACAGATCGATGAATCGGTTTTGGTTGTGGATGACGATCCCCTCGTGTGCGATCTGCTCGTCCAGTTTTTGAGCTTGCGCGGGTATCGCGCGCTGGGTATCAAGGATGGACAGGATGCATTGCGGGTTGTGGAAGATGTCATGCCTGACGCAATTGTGCTCGATCTGATTATGCCGGGGATGTCGGGCATTGATGTGTTGCGCGCCCTGCGTGAAAAGGAATATCCGGGGGGTATCATCATCATGACGGGGAGCCACAATGAGGAATTGCTCGATGAGGCATGGGCGCTGAGCCCGCAGGAAGTCCTGCTGAAACCGATTGATTTGGAGTGTCTGCTGACCGCAATCCAGCTTGTACTCGTCTGCCGCGAGTGTTAATAGTTCTCCCGATGTTTTCCAGAACATACCCCGTGTATTCCATCATCGGACTTCTCTGTATCGCCGGCATCTTGGCGCCCGGCGCAGCTGCGTCGTCTGTTTCCGATCGTCCTGTCGTGCTTAGCCATGATCTCGTCGTCGAGTTGCGTCCTCCCACCCATGAGTTGATTGGGCGAGATCAGATCGATGTCGAATTGCCGATCCGTACGACGGCGGTGACATTCTCGATCTCGCCGACAGTGAAGATCGATCGCATTCTCTTTAAAACTCATCCGGAAGCGAGTACAGCCACATTTTCTGATACGACATTGTCGTTTACGACAGAGCAAGTTGTGCAGCCACCTACGCAGAGAGTCACTGTCACCCTTCCTGGGGCGCATGACGGGCGTGTGACTCTGGTATGGATCTATCGGGGAGCCATCGACGACCCGCCAAAAGAGCCGCGCCATCTGAGATTTGTCACACCCAGCGAAACAGCCGGACATATCGGACCAGAAGGCGTGTACTTAAGCAGCGAAAGCCAATGGTATCCGGATATCGAAGGATCACTCAGCGCCTATCGGCTCACGGCCCTGGTTCCTCAGGGGTGGTCTGTGGTGACACAAGGGCGAAAAACAGAGGAGACGACGGATGGAGAGCACGTTTCCTCGACGTGGGTCGTCTCGGATCGATCAGAGGCACTGACCCTGGTGGCCAATAGATTTGCTATCAAGTCGCGTGCGTGGAAAAGCCGCAACGGGCAGTCGATCGAGCTGGCGACGTATTTCTTTCCCGACAATGCTGGCCTGGCAGACGAGTATCTCGACGCCACATCGAACTACCTCGATACCTATATCCCGATCCTGGGCGAGTTTCCGTTTGAAAAATTCGCAGTGGTGGAGAATTTCTTTGCCAGCGGGCTCGGCATGCCGTCGTTTACGTTGCTCGGCAGCGGCAGCATCAAACGGCACTATGTGCAGCCCTATGCCCTGGGGCATGAGATCGTACATTCATGGATCGGCAATTCGGTATTCAATCGAGCCGATCAAGCCAATTGGGTCGAAGGGCTGACGACCTACTTGGCGAATTACTATTGGCACGAATGGACGCACGACGACCGGCAAGCGATGGAGCAGCGGCGGTTGATGCTCCAGGGCTATAGTGTGTATGTGGCTCCGGACCAAGACTATCCGGTGGCTGCCTTCATCCGGAAAAGTGATGAACGGGACAACGCCATCGGGTACCACAAATCCGCCTTCGTGTTTCACCTGCTGCGCCGGGAGATCGGAGACGAGGCATTCTGGCGCGGACTGAAGACGTTCGTCGGCCGGTACCGTAATCGCGCGGCCGACTGGAAGAACATCGAGACTGTGTTTGCAGAAGAAAGCCATCGGGATCTGCGGTGGTTTTTTGGACAATGGGTCGAACGAGGAGGCGCGCCGTCCTTGTCGTTTGGCGATGCGGCTGCCTATCGAGTGAACGGAACTGACGGACGTGATGCCTGGCGGCTGACGGTTCATATTCAACAGGGCGGACGTCCGTTTCGGATGGCGGTTCCTGTCACAATTGTGATGAACAATGGTGCGGAAACCAGATGGGTATCGCTCGGTCTCTCATCGGAACACATGGCGGAGTTTACTGTCCAGGATCGGCCCCTGCTGGTACAGCTTGACCCGGAGTGGATGGCCTTCCGCCGGTTGGCACGGGCTCAATTGCCGCCGATGCTGAACGGCTATGTGACCGACCGGCATCGAACGGTCGTGAAAGCTTTTACGGATCCTGCTTCTCCGTTGCAGCACGTCGTCACTCGTATTACCGATCAGGAAACACAACTACCGGAATCTCAGCGGACCAGGGTGTGGTCCATAGATGGCAAGCCTCTTCCGCCGGAGGGGTCGGTGCTCGTGTTGGCAGGGCCGGATCAACAGAGGCTGGTTCAGTCGATCGTACGAGAGTCCTGTGGAAATCTGGCTGCTTTGGCGAGCGAGGGTGTTCAGATCGACGGCCAGACCCAGAATGGGCCGGCGTTGGCGGTGCTCTTGTCGTGCCATCGGGCGAACGTGCCGGACAGTGTCGTTACGATTCTCTATGGCGTAAGTTCCCAAGCGGTTGCGAAGGTCTCGCGGTTTTTGTTCTATTATGGATGGCAGAGCTATGTCATATTCAACGATGGAGCTGCGGTGAAGCGCGGCCTCTGGCAGAATGAGCCGGAGATGAAGGAGGTGCGGATTGAACCGGTGCAATAGGCCTCTAAGGGTGGTGTTGAAGAGTCTTTGTGTGGGGCTGATGTTCCCGGGATTTTTGGCAGCCGGTGAGCCGGCGAAAGAGCCTGCGAAGGCCTTGTCCGGTTCCACCGAACGCCATCTTGCCAACATCCGCCAGCTCACCTTCGGCCGACAGAATGCCGAGGCCTACTTTTCGTTCGACGGCAACAAACTAATTTTCCAATCCACTAACAATTGGACGAAGGATTCGTTTGCGTCCACGTTGCGCCCAGCTGATACCGGGCTGGGCTGTTATCAGATGTACGTCATGGACTTGGACGGTACTCAGGCGCGGCTTGTGAGCACCGGCGTGGGCGCAACGACCTGCGGCTACTTTTTCCCCGGCGATCGACGGCTGCTGTATTCTTCCACGCATGCGGCCGGGCCCAATTGTCCTCCGAAGCCGAAACGGGACGGCGCCTATCGATGGGCGCTCGATGACTATGACGTGTATTCTGTGCGTATCGACGGTCAAGAGATGCAGCGGTTGACGACAACGCCCGGCTATGACGCGGAAGCCACCGTTTCGCCTGACGGCAAGACCATCGTGTGGACCTCCGTGAAGGATGGAGATCTCGATCTCTATGCCATGAACCTCGACGGCACGAAAGTTCGGCGGTTGACCGACGACGTGGGTTACGACGGCGGCGCGTTCTTTTCACCGGACAGCCGGCGGATCGTCTATCGCGCAGCGCATCCGACCGATCCGGCCGAGATTGCCCGCTATCAGGAATTGTTGGCGCAGGGGCTGGTCGAGCCGGGGCAGCTTGAAATCTTTGTCATGAACGCCGATGGATCAGGCAAGAAACAGGTCACTTCCAACGAGGCTTCGAATTTTTCCCCCTTCTTTCACCCCGACGGTCGGCGCATCATTTTTTCCTCCAATGTAGAAACCAGAGGCGAAGGGGGGCGGCCCAGCTTTCATCTGTATCTGGTGGGTGATGATGGGACGGCGTTGGAACGTCTGACGGTAGAAGGACGATTCAACAGTTTTCCCATGTTTTCTCCAGACGGAAAACGCCTGGTGTGGGTTTCGGACCGCAATGCGAAGGAGCCGGGCGAGTTCAACGTATTCCTGGCCGATTGGATTCCTTAACCTGGATTCAGGCGGTGGTCGATCATGAGTGACCGGTGACCAGTCGCGAGGATCCAGCACTCCTCGATGCCGATCATGGTTCGAGCGATCTCATGGCCGAACAAACTTGGTTACGGAAAGCGGCGTTCGTCACGGCGCTCAGCTGTTCTTGCATCGCACTCGCCATCAGCTTTTGGGGACTGTCCCAGTTCGACCTTCCGATCGTCCGATACGTGCGGTCGGTCACGACCCATCTTCCTTGGAACCAGCTGACTGTTCCCTGGATGGCCTTCACCAGCGACGCGGGAAATTGGATCGGTGAAGGAACGCACCTGGTTGCCGTGAGCGTGGGGCTTCTGACGGTCGGGTGGTTCTTCTCACAGGCGACGGTCAAAGCAGCCGGGATCCACACGCTGCTCGCGCATGGGCTCGCGGCGCTGGTCGTCAATGGACTCAAACATCTCATCGGCAGGCCTCGACCAAAATTTGCCCATTCCGGAGAATGGCAACTCACTCCATCCTGGGCCTCCGGCCTTGACTCATTTCCTTCCGGGCACTCCGCCGCCAGTTTTGCCGTGGCGACCGTGCTGGCCAAACGATTTCCTGCCGTGGGCCCGCTGTGCCTTGGCATCGCGGCGTTTGTTGCGCTCAGCCGAATCCTCCGCGGTTCTCATTTTCCAACCGACGTGTTTGGCGGGGCCGTTGTCGGTGTGATCAGCGGAACAATCGCTGGCGCGCCGCTGAAACAATGGCGCACCTCGCTCCGGCATGGGATTCAGCAGGCCGCAATGGGGGCTTCTGTGGCGCTGGCTCTTCTCTGGGCCTTGTCGCGGCCGGCGGAGGGGGGAGTCGTCGGCGCTCTTTTTGTCGGCCTCGGTCTGGTGGTTACGGCGAGCGGGTTATGGCTCCGTAGAATCGAGTGGATCGGCCACAACGCATCAGGCATGAATCGGCAGGCAACGCTGTCGTGGATCCTGATTGTGTATGGCCTGGCATCCCTCACGACATCGCTCTATGCGGTGGCGGCAGTTGGATTCGCGTGCGTGGCGATTGCATTCAACATAGCGGTGGCAAGGGAAGAGGAGCAGCACCATACCCGTACCTGGCTGGTGATGCGGGAAAGTGCTCTGCTCGGCGCGGTCATACTTGCCCTGTTGATCCTCTATGACGGGCGAGGCGTCCTGCCGTTTTGACAGGCTGTTGATAAAGTCCGCCAGCGTCGTTCTCGCATCGCTCAGAGGCTCAACGCGTGGAACCTGTGGAGGCAAGGAACTTATCCGCTCGCATGTGATCGAAGCGAGCGTTTCAAGCGAAGCTTGGTATGTACCTCCTCGCCTCTTCGCTCACTGCGGCCTTTCTGAACAGCCTGTAGAAAATTACGCTTCTAGTGCCGTTATACCATTTGTCAATGAACTACTAGCAGATCATTAGTGGCCGGGAATTTTAGGAAGCGAGGGCTGCTCCGGCGTTGCCGACTGGGGTATCGTCACCATCGGTTGAGAGGCGAGGAGAATGTAGCCGTATCGCTTGAGGATCGGTTGATAGGTGGCCGCCTCTTTCGGCAAGGCTTCCTGCATCGCTTCCGGGAGGAGAATCATCGTACGGCCGGGATGCGCCAATGCAGTCTGCAGCCGCTTGGATTCTCCTGGCGGTATGAACAGCACCTTTCGCCTTGAATAGAAGGCCATGGACGGCCGCAGCGTGCCGAACGCGATCAGTTGATCTTCCGGGCCGAGATTCAATCCCGCTGCGTAGGCCAGTTCTTGCGGAGGCGCGATCGCATATCGATTGAGTCCGGGGATGACGGTGAGGACGGCGAGGAGAAACACTGTCGCCACCACGCCGCCTGCTATGCCGAAGGCTGTGTCACGGCTTGTCTCATTGAGTCCGAAATAGCCGACCAATCCCATTCCGATCAAGAGCACCGCTGCGGCCAGATAGGGGCCGATACCCAGATCAAACTGGACGGCTGTAGGAAACTCCTTGACGAGTTTTCCCGCGAATTTGTCATAGAGCCACGGCAGCGAGGCAAATCCTATGGCCAAGAGATAACCGACACCCGTTACGGCATGGATCGAGCCGCGAATGCCTGCGGTCGAAGGGTCCTTCAGTGCCCGTGCCCAATACAACGCCGCCAACACCGATGCGGCCGGAAACAACGGCCCGATATAGTGCGGCAGTCTGGTTGAAGACACGGTAAAAAATATGAAAGTGCCGACCAGCCACAGTGCCGCAAACCACTCCAACTCCTTGCCTGATCCTGAGTCGGCGTGCGAGTCCAGCGGCACTGCGCCGGCGCGTGCAAGATTACGCCGCTCCTTCCAACTGTTATAGGTTTGAGAGAACGCAGCGGGGAGCATCAGACTCCAGGGGAAAAATCCCAGCAGCAGCACGGGAACATAAAACCAGAAGCCGACTCCGTGGCCCTCCATCGGAGCGAGGAATCGCCCCACGGTGTGGACTTTCGCCTGCGAGCTGTACGCATCGCCGTGGATGAGGAACATGGCGACATACCATGGACCGGCGAGCAGCATGATCACCACAGTGCCGGCGATGGGAAAGCCGCGTTGCCAAAAAATCGCCCAGCGTCGTGCCGCCGTCAGATAAAGTCCGGCGGTCAGCAACGGAACCAGAAATCCGACCGGCCCTTTTGTCAGGGTGGCGAGGGCCATGCCGACGTAGAAGCCCCAGATCCAATGCCGTCCGGCGCCCGGCTCATGCAGGCCCAGCCAGAATCCATAGAGTGACAGTGTGGTGAAGAAAATCAGGACGCTGTCGGTGATGGCCATGCGTCCCAGCGCGAGCATCTCAATATTCAGCAGCAACATGAGGGCGCCGACGAGGCCGGCGGTCTGGCCCCGCAGCCGGGTGAGAAACAGATAGTGCATGAGGATCAGCGCCACGCCGAACAGGGCGGAGGGGGCGCGCGCCGCGAACTCGTTCACGCCGAACACATGATAAGAGACGGTCATCAGCCAGTACACGAAGACCGGCTTGGCGACGCGCAGTTCTCCATTGAATGTGGGAGTGACGAGGTCTCCGGACGCGAACATCTCACGGCCGGCTTCGGCATTCCGCCCTTCATCACGGTCGGTGAGGCCCATATCGCCAAGGCCTAGAAAGAAAAGCAGGCTCGAGAGGGCGAGGAGAATCGCTATCGTCGTCCACTGGTTGGGCCGGCGGTCGTCACGCACGGGAAGGCCTTCTGTGAGAGCCGAGATGATGCATGCGGAAACGGGTTCGTGGTCGAGCGGTCATGTCGGTTGAGCCGGCGGGTCGTTCTGACCCTTGGATTGGTCTGCGCGGCGGATGAGCATCAGGTTGCGAATGTACACGACCGAGCCGACGCCTTGTCCGGCGATGAAGACCGGATCTTTACGATAGATCGCATAGGCCAGCGTGATGAGACCCCCGATCAGGCTCATATACCAAAATGACACGGGGACCTGGCTCGCAGCCTTCTTTTCAGAGGCAATCCATTGAACCACCCAGCGGCCGAAAAAGAGGCCTTGGCCGAGGAAGCCGATGGCGATCCAAATGTTGTCCGTCGTCATTGTGACACACGCGGGGAGAAGGGAGACATGCCAGTAACAGGACGCTTGCGGATGTATCGTTCGAATGTGTGTGGTGTCATTGCAGACGGTACGGAATGGGTCACGCCGGTTCTTTGAGTTTGTACCGCAGCACCCGATGCTGCATCCACCGCACGGCGATCAGATCGTAGAGGGATTTGAACAGCCGGTTGCCCATGCCGTATTTCGACTGACCGTGAATGCGCGGGTAATGCCGAACCGGCACTTCAGTCACGGTGAATCCATGCATCTGCGCGAGCGCGGGAAAGAACCGGTGCATGCCTTCGTACAGAGTGATGCGCTCCAGCACGGGGCGCCGGAATACTTTGAGCGGGCATCCCGTATCATGCACGCCGTCGTGAGTGAACCGGTTCCGCACCCGATTGGCGATCAAGGACGACAGTTTTTTGACCAATCCATCCTGCCGCTGCTGTCTCCATCCGCACACGAGGTCGTAGCCGGATGTGAGAGGGAGCAGTTTCAAAATATCTTCGCTGTCTTGTTGGAGATCACCGTCGATTTGGATGATGATCTCACCGGATGACCGCCGGAATCCCGCATCGAGGGCGCAGGTCTTGCCGTAATTCCGGTCGAAGTGAAACACCTTGACCTGGGGATGCTGCGCCGCGAGACGATCCAGTTCCTGGCTGCTGCCGTCGCTGCTGCCGTCATCCACAAAAAGAATCTCATAGGGGCGTGATCGGGACGACTCGTGCGAGTCCATCACCTTGAAGAGGCCCGCCAAGAGAGGCGACAGGTTCTCCCGTTCGTCCTTGATGGGAATGATGACCGAGGCCCAGGGACTGGAACTGGACGGCGGCGTCATAATACGCGAATGCTCCGGCAACGGCCTGTGCAAAGGGTATTCACGCGCGCATTCTAACGGATGGGGGAGGGAGCGTCAAACAAGACGCGCGAGCCGCGTCACGACTTGGTTTATGGCTTCGACGCCACGACCATGAACCGCATCGTGCCCATCAGGCTCATCTCGTTGACTTACTCACCGGCGTGAATCTCTACTTTATTATCAACAAAGGAAGGTTGCGTCTTGCAATCAAATGTCTCGCCATCAGGATACGACTATTAGTCCGCCGAGCATGTTTCGTTCTCCACTTCTGCGCATGACTGGTCGAAACGGCATTCTCGTTGCGCCCGCTACGGAAGCCGGTAGAATCGAGACGTACTCTCAACGCTAGACAGAGATGTGTGATTGCAAGACCTGACTCCGTTGGTTTTCACCCTTCGCAATGGTTTCCTGGTCAGCGGAGGGGTTACTCATGGTAACGTCACGGTCAGGTTCGGCCAATACGCATAGCCGACGGCTCGAGCATTGCCTGCTTCCAGCTTCTCGAAGACAATCCTGCTGAAGAACGGCGTTGTTCCCGAGATTCCACTAAATCCACCGGCCCCGCCTGTAAACGTAAATTCGCCTTCACACTCCATACGCCCTCCAGCGCATTTCCATGCGGCATAACCCACATCTTTCCCCTCATGGGCGAGAATCGTGCAGAGTCCGAAGTAGCCTCTGTGGTCATCCGCTTTGTTGAGGGTGACACGAATCGGGCATTCAAGCTGGGCCGTATGAACAATCCCACCGACCGCGCCATTCGAATGACGGACGATCATCACGCCTTTAACAATCGCGTTGATCACCTGTCCCCCATCCGGGAGATCATGAACCTCTCCGATACCCATCCAACTTGTACTCGCGTACCCGGCCTCAAGCGTCTTCGCCGAGACCAAAGAATTATTGCTTCCAGCAAGACCAACAACCAAGCCCATCACAATGATGAAATAATGGATGATCCTCATGACGACCCCCTTCAGTTTGACTGGTTTGTTCAACCACACGCCTGGGTAAGCTATTCGACAATATCCGTCCCCCACGGGTTATCCACCAGGAAGAGCCACCGCCCATCGGGTTGGCGCCGCAAGACGCTGGAGGATCGCCCACTGAGTTGCACGGCAGCTCCCATCGGATCGATTCCCGTGATGCTCCAGCGGGCACAGTACTGCGCAACATCCCCTGCCTGCACGATCTGCTGCGCTTTGATGGTTAATGTCGGTTTCAGCGCCATGAAGCCTTCAACCGCCTTGCGTATCCCAGCGGGCCCGTTGACGACCACACCGGGCTTCATGACGAACGAAGCGCTAGATTCGAATAGAGTCAGGGCCGATTCCAGATCACAGGCATTCATAGCCGTCACTAGTTGCGTGACGACATCTAACGGGCCGGGGAGTTCCATGACTTGTCCTTTCTCATAACCGCTCGCCATTCGCTGTGTTTTGAGTAGACCCTCACAGAACCCTGCTTTACTGCCGCCGAAGAATGGCATAGAAAGCTGGCACCTCCACCACGTCACCAGTCGGGAGGGTATGGACCGTGCGGATCTGACTCGGACCGGTGCCAAGGATTGCGAATCGCTCCGGCGGGAACAATGAATTGATGGCATTTTCACGCAGCATGCCCGGCGTTATCTGATGCTGGAACACTCGTGCGAGCCCGGGAGGCGGGCCATACTGTTGGATCAGTCGGGCAAAGTAGGGTTCTGCAGCCGATGACAGCTCGATAAAATACAACGTCCCTGTTGCTCCCAGGAGCCGTTCGATGCTCTGAACGGCTGTCGCGTGATCCGCCGGAGACAGTTGATGCAACACCGCTCTTATGTAGAGGTTGGCATCCCCAATTTTGTCGTGGAGGCGTTGTGCGTCATCAGGACGCAGCACATCGAAGAGGCGATACGTAATATTGGCTGCGCCATTGGTCTTCGTGGCCAATTCAACTGCTGCAGGCGCAATTTCAGTGCCAATCACGACTGTGAAATGATTGGCCAAAAACCGTGTTTGGGTGCCGTTCCCACATCCCAGATCGACCAAAGGGAGTCGAGGATTGAAATAGTCACGGAACAGCGCCAAGTCTTGCTGAGATGCATGAATCGGATCGGCATCCCAAAACACTTCACCGGCGGTCCCGGTCGTAGAACCCCAAAAACTCTCCCACGATGTTGCGTAACGGTTGACTGCTGTCATCACCATCTCCTCCATGTAGTCAGGATGTCGCTAAATGACGCGCCATTCATGCGCACACTGTTTCGCTTAAGTTCCAGCCGCGATCACTTTCTGCTTCGCAGGCAGAAATGCCTTGATCGGAAGAATGTTGTATCGTCGGCGGAGCTCCTCGACCTGCTCACCCATCACAGGCCAGTAATCCCAGCCGTCGTTCAGATCCACGTTCATCGAAGCCCCTCGGCGGATCGCAATCATCGCCTTCAACGGGTCGAACATGCCCGTCCGTGCCTGGGTGATGGGCGTCATGCGGATGCCCACGTGAAACTGCAGCAGGACGAAGAAGACGAATATCCAAGGCTCGCGCCGCTGAAAGCCGGCGCTGAAGCAGGCAACCTGGACCTCTTCCTCCGGCGCTGTTCCGTATCCGGATAGGATGTGGGCACAGTCATGAAAGAGAATCTGTTCCGGTGCACCGCCCTTTTCCCCCGGTAAGGCGAAGCCGTTCTTGTGGCAATATTCCCAATAGGACCGCCCCAGAGAACCCGGAGGATAGTGCTCCAAGGTTCGGTAGCGGGCCGCCAACTCCTTGTTCTCATACCGTCCCATCATTCCACGAACGAACTTGTAGAGCCCTCTGAGGCCCTCCTTGTTCCAGACTTCGGTCACCTTTTGCCGCAACCAGAACCGGCGCACCAGATCGAGACGAAGCTGGAGAATTTCTCCCTTCAGGACATGCCGCAGGTTCTTCACCTCAGGGACATCAACTTCCAGCGCTTGTGCAAATTGTTCAACAAGAGCTGTTTCTTTTGGGCCGGCCTTTCCATCGATCAGCGTCATGATGACGAGTCCTTGCACGAGCTGCCTCCTGAGCTGCTGATCTGGAAACGCTCGGGCCAGCTCTGTTGACGTGATTGGAGCAAGCTGCTCTAGATCATGTGTCGTGCCGAAGATCTGCTGGATGGATTCCAGCATGTGACGCTCGGACGCATCGAGCGCCCCGTCTGCCATGGCGACAGTCTTCATGGCACGTAATCCCCAGTAAGCTTGTTCGAGACCCGGCATTTTCAGTTCCATCGCATCCTCCTTGAGTATGATCTCCGCCATACATTTGATCAGCTGGGCGGATAACGTTATGTTCGGAAGCACTCACCACATTTAGCTGACATATTGAACGTGATTCACTGATTAGACCTTCGGCTCAACGCAGCTTGATCGACCACGTAAGACACAGAGGCGGTAGGCGGACAGGTCCGCCCAGAATTCGAGACTGTTCTTGACGTCGCTCCAAGGATTGAGAACCTTTCTATCAACAAAGCGGTCTTGCCGACACACGCACCGATCCACTCCCGCAGCAAGAAGTTCACCTGTCCGGGCATTACGGATCATGAACTCGGCCGTGACCTCGCCGGCAAATGGAGGTTTGCCGGCGAGGGTATAAATCGTGGCGACAGCCTGTAGCTCTTGGGCTACGCTGGACCATAAGGCCGGCGCCGTCGGGCGCTCTTCTCGATGTGTGATCGCCACTTGAATGAGCATTGTCCCGGCGGTGGAACTCTCGGTCATTTCGTAATCCTGCGACAGTTTCAGGTAGAGCATGTCCTTTAAAGCACCGGCGAGCACTAAGAGATCATGGCGTTTTTGGAGAAGAAATCTGGAGAACAAGCCTTCCCTGATCGTCACAGGCTTTAACTGGACCTTGTTATACGCAGCCCAGTCGGTCGTCGGATTTCTGTATGCCCATAACATCCGATCCTTCGGACCTGCCTGGAGCGTGGAATGGTATTTATCCAGGAAGTCCGATGGCTGAACATTTCTTGCTTGCGTGGTGGGCGCACAGCCGTTGAACAAGTTTGCAATGGCGATCAACAGTATGATCGGGATGCGTAACATGATGAATTTTCCTTCTAGAAGTTGATTGTGCCGGTCGCTGGTCATCAACTGTTTCCTATTCCCTCACTCGCGTCGCTGGATGCGATACAGCATGCCTATGGCACAGAGTGTGCCGGTGCTGACGACCAGTGAGAAAAATCCGAAAGCTATTGATAAAGCTGTGAATTGTTAGACTGATCCGGGATTGGGACTAGGTGAGGGAGACGTCGGTGACGAGCGAGTCTGCCCAGCCGTCGGCAAGTGCCGAAGCAATCGTCGTCAAATAGGGCGGGCGATGCCCAGCCGCTGCAGCTTGGACTGGAGGGTGGTTCGTTTCATGCCGAGTTGGGCGGCAGCTCCGGTCGGACCGCCGATCACCCACTTGGTTGATTTGAGGATTCTCAAGATGTGTTGCCGTTCCGTCTCTTCCAATGTTGCGGGCGATGGAACCTCGTCTTCAGCGCGTGGCCTCAGTTCGGGCAGCGGGACATAGAGTACCGTACCCTGCGTGAGAATGACGGCCCGTTCAATCAAGTTTTCCAGCTCACGAATGTTACCCGGCCAGTCGTAGCAGGACAAAGCCGTGATCGTCTCGGTCGGAATCGTGTCGATTGTCTTGTCCATGCGGCGAGCAAACTGTTGGACAAAATACCGAACCAGAAGCGGAATGTCCTGGCGGCGGTCACGGAGTGCCGGCACGGTGAGTGGAAACACATTCAGCCGATAATACAGGTCGCTCCGAAAGAGTTTGCTCTCAACCATCTCGGCAAGATCCCGGTTCGTGGCCGCGAGGAGCCGTACGCTGACCTTGATGGTTCTTGTGCTACCGAGCCGCTCAAACTCCTGTTCCTGTAGAACGCGCAGTAATTTGGATTGCAGTTCAAGCGGGATGTCCCCCACCTCGTCGAGGAAGAAGGTGCCGCCGTCTGCCAACTCGAATCGGCCCACCTTGGTAGCGATCGCTCCGGTAAAGGCCCCTTTCTCATGGCCGAACAATTCGCTTTCAAGCAGCCCTGTGGGAATCGCCGCGCAGTTCAGCTTCACGAACGTTCGTTCGTGGCGCTTGCTTCGATCATGGATTGCACGGGCGAGCAGTTCCTTACCTGTCCCGGTCTCGCCTAGAATCAGGACGGTGGAGTCTGTGGGCGCCACGATGCCCACTTGTCTCAGTACCTGCTTAATGGCGGGACTCTCGCCGAGGATCTCCTTGAAGTTCAATTCGCTTCGAATTTCGTCTTCGAGATAGAGCTTTTCTTTGTTGAGTTTGTCTTTCAGGTTCGCGATTTCTTGGTAAGCGAGTACGTTCTCGACAGCGATGGCGATTTGTTTGGCGCATTGGCTGAGCAACCGCACATCCGCCTCACTGAACGCATTTTCGCGCGAACTCACCACGCTCAGTGCCCCAACGGTACGGTCGTGTGTGATCAGGGGAACTGCACATCCCGACCGGACACCATTCTCGACCGCGTGCCGGACCCAGGGGGAAGAGAATCGGGTGAGATCAACAACGGGACCAACCAAAACTGGTTGGCGTGACGCGATTGCCTGTCCTTCGGGCGTATCATGTAACGAGATAAGCACACCTTCCTCAAAAGGAACCGAGCCAAACATCTGCAAATCGAGCGCGTGAAGGCGAAGTTGATCGCTCCCGGGCTCATGCAGCGTCAACAGAGCTGCGTCGTGTGGAATGACTCGACGCAGACTGAGGGAGATCGCTTTGAGGAGGTCGCGGAGACTGAGGTGCGACACGACGGCATTATTGATTTCCAGCATCAAGCGCTCGCGCTCGTACTGGCACCTCATCTCCTTCTCGGCCTGCTGCGCACGCTCGAAGTTCAGCGTGTTTTCAATCGCAACAGCGACTTGCTTGGCCACCAGTTGCAGAAAATCGATCTCTGCCTGTCCGTAGTGATGATCCTCCAGGCTTCCGACGCCCATCGCGCCCAGACGTCGGCGCGCCGTTGTGAGAGGGACGATGCACAGTGAGCGGATACCTGCCTGGCGAATTATCGGTATCACCTTGGGGAAGCGGGTCTCTTCCTCAAGATTGGTGCAGACAAGGGGCTGCTGATGTTGCCACACCCACCCGCCCGGAACGTCTTCGACGGGAAATTCGAGGTCGGGCGACACAGGCATCGGCCGCAGGTTCTCCAGCGCCTGGAGGCGCATGACATTCTTGCTCGGGTCGTGCAGCCCCAGAACCATGGACGAGAACGTGAGCACTTGGGGAAGTCGTTGGGCGAGGGTACGAAATAACTCGGTCAGGTCGTGGTGTGCTGCGATGGATTCGGACACATCCAGGAGGGCGCGGTACTGTGTATTTAGCATATCAGGTGAAGACATGGGCAGGCTCTCCTACTAGCAAAAGCAAAGCCATTATAAAGTTCGTCCAAATAACTATTCCAGGGGTGGTATTTCCTGCTGCGATTCCGCATGAACTGAATAGTATGGTTGCTCAGGCCGGGGAGCGCTCGCTCACCACAGCTTTTTGACGCGCAGGCCTAGCTACTTCCCAGACGCCGCGACCGTGAACCGCATCGTGCCCATCAGGCTCATCTCGTTAACTTCCTCACCGGCGTGAATTTCTACTTTATACCGGCCTGGGAGCCACCCTCCGTGAGGGGGCGACAGCTTGAGGTATCCACTGTCGTCTTCCAACGCCACATGCATGACGTCCTCGCTGATGAGCGTGTTTGTTGCGATGCCGGATACCGACTCCGGCAGGCAGAGGCCGAACACCTTGAAGCCCTGATAGTGCTGATGGAGCGAGAACACGATGAAGATGGCCGGGGTGTTCGTGGCAAACCGCTCGGTCGGCCTGACCGGAACGATCTCGTGCGTACGCTGAAAACCCAGCTGCTCCTCGAAATCCTCCGCCATGGTGATCGAGCGGAACATCCCCTTCGGTGGGGCATCGAAATCGTACGGACCGGCGTCCTGGGCGCGGTTTTGAAATTCGGAGATCGGGACATTCTCCGTCAGGGGCAGCTCTTCGGCCCAGCTGACCGGCCGGACTGATAAAATCAGCACTGCCGCTATGGCACCGACAAACCGAAAAGCTGTCACCATGGCTGTCTGCTACACCGGATGCACAGACCCTGTCAAGAAAGAGCCGGACAATCTGCCATTGCGGCATTTTCCAGCCATCTGTTAGGATTTCCCCCGCCGTACGGCCAATTCGTCAAACCCACACACGGATGATCTTGAAACATGTTGCAACGTACTGACGACCTTCCCCAGCTGATTGGAGACTACAAACCGCTCGATCAATGGCAGATCCATCTCAATCGGCTCTTTTATGGGCTGCGCGGAGACAAGCTGCGCTCCTACTATCAGACCTTTGCCTCAGCCGATTATCGTCTCGCGCACGCGCTTGCGGCAGATTATCACGAGCGAGTAATCGCTCGTGATAAGGCAAGAGGCAAGGGGCAAGGGGCACGTGGTGAAAAACCCGAAGAGGAATCCACCCCTAGCCTCGGACCTCTCGCCTCTAGCCAGGGGTCTCATCGCCCCTCGCCCCTCACCCCTTACCCCTCACCCCTCACGATATTGGAACTCGGCCCCGGCAATGGCAATCTTGCCGCTTGCTTTCTCAGCCATCTCAAGGCGCTCGACCAGAAAGGCACAGTCTATCCTCGTGTTCGCTATATGCTGGTCGATTGGGAACAGCCGGTTCTGGACGGAGCCCTGGCTCACCCCGATCTCGCGGCGCATCGGGATCGTGTCGAGATCCATTGCGGCTCGATCGAGAACATGGCCGGTGTGGCGGATGGGACCGTTGATCGCATCATCTGCAACGAACTGTGGAACGAACTCCCGACCAAGCTGATGGCGAAGAATGCCGGCGACATCGAAGAAGAATATATCCGCCCCAATCTCAGTGAATCGCTGCACGCCACGATTCAGGACTGGTCCGGCTTCGTAAGGGCGTTTGAGGCCATGGACCTCGATCGACTGAAGACCTTCCCTCCGTTCCTCGATGACCTTGTCTGGGAAAAAGAGTATCGAAAGGTGGAATGGAAGGACGTGCCGTTCCGGAAGACCATCACGGAGTTTCTCAAGGTGATGGACGAGCAGGTGTTGGCGCCTGTGCATTTTGGCGCGTTCGCGACGCTGAAAGAAGCCAAGCGGCTCTTGGCGCCTGAGGCGGTTGGATTCAGCGCCTTCGATGCCGGCACCGGGGATATGAAAGTCTTGAATGATCCAGAAAAGCCTTGTTACGGACAATTCGGAGGCCAATACAGTTTTATGATCAACTTTGCCTTGATCGAACATGTGGCGAAGCATCTGGGAATGGGACGGGCCGCCCTTGAGCCGCAGCGCGAATTCGTCGGCCGGTCGCTGAATACCAACGTCGTCACGCTCATGGATCTGCTGGCCACCCATCCGTCTGCAGGCCCGAACCTCCGGACATGGGAACAGGACCGGCTCGTGCTCAAGACCATCAAGGCTTTGAACGAAACCTACGAAAGCCCCTACAGCCATGCGCTTGCGTATCCGCTGGGGCAAGACATGCCGCCGGAAGAGCGCGATACGTTGAAGGGGATGCTTTTCTCACTGAAGCAACAGGGAGTGCCCGATACCATCGCCTATCTCACGGAAGAAGAGCTCACCCGCGCCGCGAAGGATCTGGAAGCGGTCGGCTACGATCCCGATACCCTCGACATCGCCTTGACTGCGCCTCCCAGCCCGATCGAGTACTGCCACTTCTTCTGCCGGTAAGGAGGGAGAGAGCGTGCAGTGAGGCCGAGCTCATTGACTCACGAGGAATCCGTTCCTATACTCCCTCTTAACCGGAGGTGATCGAGATGAAAATCCTGATGGGCTTGCTCGTCGTGGTCGTCTTGATCGCGGGCCTCGTGCTCTCGCTTCCTTTCTTGATCGACCTCAATAAATACCAAGACCAATACAAGCCGCTGATCGAAGAAGCGCTCAATCGCAAGATCCAGCTGCAGGATATTCGCTTAACCGTCTGGCCCAGGATCGGCGCGCGGGTGGCTGGGTTCGCCGTGTTGGACGATCCGGCCTTCGGGTCCGGCCCCTTCGCGTCGCTTTCTTCGTTGGATGTCGGGGTGAAGCTGATGCCGCTGCTCAGCAGCAAGGTCGAGGTGGAAGAAATCACCCTGCGCGATCCCGTCATCACGGTGATCAAAAACAAAGCCGGGGTCCTGAACGTTTCGACGATCGGGCGTAAAGGTGTCCCGGTACCTGAAACGCCCTCGCGCGCTCCGATTCCTTCGACGGAAGGTCCGCTCAAAATCCTGGCGCTGTTGGCCGTGGATCGAGTGTCCATCGGCGGCGGGAAACTGACCTTCCGTGATTTGTCGGCTGCCAAACCGACCGAATATGTGTTGCAAGATATGGAGCTACTCCTTCGGGATGTTCGGCTCGGTCAAACTCCGAACTTACATTTCGGGTCGCTCGTTCAGCCGTTTAACATGCCGGTGAAGCTGGACGGCACCTTCGGCCCGCTCAAAGAGACGATGGACATCGACGCGATCAATTTTCAGCTTGGTGTGGGAAAGACAGACTTTACTATCACAGGGAAAACCGCCGGTCATGATGCGACGATCAACATCGGCTCGCCGGTGATCAATACCGCGAATCTTCCGGTTGCCCTTCCATTGAAAAAGCCGGTCGACATCAAGAATTTCCAGCTCGCCGCGGAAGTGAAGGGACAAGAGGCCAGACTGAATTCTCTGTCGTTCCAACTGTTTGACGGCCAGGTAACAGGGCAGGGAAAGTTGATCGCCGGGTCCGATGCGCCTCCTTTCAACGGCGGCGTTGCGGTTCAAGGAGTGCAACTCGGTCCGGCGCTGGATGCCGTTGCAGAGACGCCGGTCACTATCAGTGGAACCACCGGTGCCGATCTGACGCTGAAAGGCCGCGGGTTCTCCATGCCGGACCTGACCAAGGCTTTGGAAGGGACCGGTCATATGGCGGTGAAAGATGGCAAGATCGAAGGAGTCAATCTTTTGCAGGAAGCCATGTCCATTCTAAAAGTCGCCGGGATCACTCTGGACAATCCCAAGGCCACGGCATTTTCGACGATTGAGACAGATCTTGTGATCAAACAAGGGATCGTCAACGTGCAGCGCCTCTTGATGGACAGCCATGATTTTCAGGCCACCGGCGGGGGGACTATCGGATTCGATCAGGCGCTGAATCTGGGTGTGACGCTGAATCTGTCGCAGGGACTCAGTCAAAAGATCGCCGGCGCGTCGCCGGTTGCCAAGCTGGCGCTTAAGGAAGGCCGGTTAAGTCTTCCGCTGACCATTAGGGGGACCGTTCAAGCGCCATCCTATGGGTTGGACATGAAAGGCCTGACGGGAGCCGTGCAAGAACAGGTCAAAAAGAAAGCAGAGGAAGCCATCGGTGGATTACTCAAGGGCACAACCAAACCACAAGACTTGAAACAACAAGGGCGAGATCTTCTCAAGGGATTGATGGGCCGGTAGAAAGGCCGCGCAGATCGAGATCCCTCCGTTGCCTCTCTTTCTTACCAGATGACGGGCAGCTATCTCGAAGCGGCCGCAGTACAATTGAAAATCGATGTATTCGTGGGCATCCTTCCACTGTGTTCCGGTCTCTTCCGGATGGATTCGGCCTGACCACACTGAGGCAGGAAAGAAGGTATATAGCCAAACCGCCTCATGAAAACAGAAGTATCAGCTGCGGGATTGTAGACGAAAACATTCGAAACATCGGTTTCCAGCCCATACAGCAGTATGTATCGTGGGCACTGACTTTGCTGGTGCATGCGCATCGACTTGCTCAACACGCAAGATATTCGTGATTGCCAAGTATCTGTCCGGTCATGTATAGGAAGACCTCTAAGGTCAGAGGCCGGCTGCTCGATATTGCAATGTGTTAGTGCCTCGCAACTGTTGAGCCCAATCCATTTTCCAACCGTGCGCAATCGTAACTCGGAGGCTTCGGTGAAACAATCGTTGTGGTGTTGTCTCTTCGCGTGCTGTGCGTTGTTTGTAGAGGGAACTGTCGACCGTGCGTTGGCTCAATCAGAGGTCGTCCCTACGGTCTCAGAAGCGTCCGATATCGTCACGCTGAAAGACGGCAGTGTTCTCTATGGCGAAGTCATTGAAATGTCCGGCGGGATTCTGTCCCTCAAGACAGCGTCCAGTTCCGACAACATAATTAAGATCAAATGGGATGAGGTCACGAAGTTGTCGGTCAATCATGCCATTCCGTTCCATCTCAAAGAAGGGACGATTCTCAACGGCACCGCCACGGCCGGGCCGGATGGGAATCTGAACATCCAAGCCGAACCGCTCAAGGGATCGATGACCGTGCCGCTGACATCCGTCACGTCGGTCAACCCGCTGACTCAGCCGCCGGTCATCTACACAGGGAGTCTCACGGCCGGCTATTCGCAAGCGACCGGCAACAGCAAGCTCCGTAACGTCAGCGTGCTCGGCGACTTTGTCGCGCGGAGCGAGCAACTTCGGCTGTCGTTGCTCGGCCGCTACGTCTACGGCGACAATACCGGCACACTCATCACTCGGAATGCCAGAGGCACGATCAAACTCGACTTCTTCATCACCAAACGGCTTTTCTGGTTTGCGTCGGCCTACTTTGAAAACGACCACTTTCAAGATCTGAAGTTGCGGACCGCAATCTCCAGCGGACCAGGCTATCAGTGGATGGACCGGGGAGACTTCAGCGGCATTCTGAAAGACATGACGGCCTACACGGAAGCCGGTTTGGCCTATTTCAACGAAGATTTCCGCGTCGCGTCGGATGCCTCGAGTTTCCGCGCGCGCGTCTCGACGAAGTGGAATTGGCCGGTATTCGACGATCGCATCGTGCTCTATCACTACAACGAAATCTTTCCCTCCCTCCAGAACGCCTCGAATTTCTATTTCACCATGGATAACGGCGTTCGCGTCAAAATATTAGGAGGGCTGGCCAGCGGGTTCCAAGTGACGACACGCTACAATAATCAACCGCCTGCTGGCACGACCGATACCGATAACTTGTATCTTTTTACGCTGGGCTATACCTTCGATACCACACGGAAGCGGTAAGCAGAAGGGTGAATCACGCGATGAACCGGGTTCGGAAAGGAGGGGCACCATGCTGAAAGAGTTTAAGGAATTTGCCATGCGAGGCAATGTGCTCGACATGGCAATCGGCGTCATCATCGGCGGCGCGTTTGGCAAGATCGTGTCGTCGCTCGTCAGCGACGTTCTCATGCCTCCCCTTGGACTGTTGATGGGAAAAGTAGATTTTTCCAGTCTCTTTATCGATTTGTCCCGTACGTCTCCTCCGTCATTAACCGCGGCGAAGGCTGCCGGAGCCCCGACGCTCAACTATGGAGTGTTTCTCCAGAGCGTTTTCGATTTTCTCATCATCGCCTTCGTCATCTTCATGCTGGTGAAGCAGGTCAACCGGTTTAAGAATCAAGCGCCTCCCCCTCCATCGCCTGCCCCGCCGGAGCCGACCAATGAGGAAAAATTGTTGACGGAAATTCGTGATCTATTGAAGAGCCGTCAGTAAACCGTATGGCACATGGCAGTTCGTGGCGGAGTGGTGACCTCCGCGCGGCAGATGCAAAAGGCGACTCGCGTGACGCGCAAGGCCGGTCCCTGCCAGGCTTCCTAATCTCGCCCGTCTGCGTGCGGCACGCACAGGCGGACAGTTGCAGCTTGCTATCTGCGCTGGATTCTCCCGACGCGCTTCAACGCATATCGTCCGGGTCGCTGTACTGTGAAGCAGAATGCTAGAGACTTAGCTCCGACAGCCCGGGGTGATCATCGGGGCGGCGGCCGATGGGCCAGAAATACTTGCGATCCGTCTCGGAGATTGCCAGGTCATTGATACTCGCGAGCCGCCGGCGCATGAGGCCACTGCTGTCGAATTCCCAGTGCTCATTGCCATAAGACCGGAACCAGTGTCCAGTGTGGTCATGCCACTCGTACGCGAAGCGTACAGCGACTCGGTTCCCTTGCCAGGCCCACAGTTCTTTGATGAGACGGTAATCCAGCTCTCTCTCCCATTTATGGCGGAGAAAGCAGACGATTGCCTCCCGACCTGTCAGGAATTCCGAACGGTTTCGCCATACGCTATCGACCGTGTAGGCCAACGATACCGTTTCTGGGTCGCGCGAATTCCACGCGTCTTCTGCCATCCGCACCTTCTGGGCGGCAGTCTCCTGAGTAAACGGTGGAAAAGGCGGGAGGCTGTTGAGACCCGTGATCATACAGTTCTCTAGCAGAGTAGGACGGCCGACAGGCGCAGAGGATGTCACGTTGTTGAGATCCTCGCTCCTGTTTTTGCTGCTTGCAACTCCGCCTCTAACTCGGCGATACGCGCTCGCAAAGATCCTGCGAGTTCCTCGACTTCCTCAATCGAGTACCGTGGCGTGATGTACTTGGGGCAGTTCCAATCGAACGACACGACGTCAATGAAGACCAGCCGCTCCACCGATGCTCGCATCTTTGGATCAGCGAGCTGTGCAACGAGTGCTGGATGAGCACGAGCATCTTCTACACGGGCATGGCCAAGAATCTTCAAACGCGCCCGGTTCTGGTAGTCCATGAGAAACAGCGCCACACGATCGTTCACTGAAACGTTGCCGGTCGTAAGTAGCTGGCGATTGCCCTTGTAGTCGGCGAAGGCCAGTGTTGTCTCGTTGACCACCCGCAGGAACCCCTGAGGCCCACCGCGATGCTGAATGTAGGGCCATCCGGTTTCACTGACGGAGCCTAGATAGAAGCTGTCCCTGGTTGCAATAAACTCTGCCTCGTCGTGGGTCAGTGGGTCGCGCTCGGGGGCGACTGCGATGTTCACCGCCCTTCCGTAGTACTGGTGCTGTGCTCGGCGTACAGCTTCCGTCATCGCCAGCTCTAAGTATTTCAACGCCATGATGTTGTTCTCCCTGCCGAGAGGACATGACGACGGGTCTCGTCGCATGCCCTCTCATGCTCAGTCTCAGAACACGATCGTATTCCAGCCCTCCGCCACATACCGGCGCAGGCTCAAGAGCCCGGCAGTCCCAGCGAGGGCATGGTCTTTCACAATCGGCACGCCACAGGCCTTGACGCTTTCTGTTGCCCCGAAGACCTCTGCACAACCGCACGACGCGCCCTGCACGACATCACGCACCGCATTGTAGAGGCCATTCGCTGGATGCGAGAGTTTGGTCAATTCCGCAGGCCAACGGGTGCCAGCCCCATTGAAGACCACGGCGACTTCGTCGCCTTTCTGCTTACATTCAGCGGCAAGGGCCAAGGCATTGAAGACTCGTCCAAGCGCTTCTTCGGAACCACTCTTTGGATCAGACAGAATGATTATGGCAGTTTTCATGAGTTCTCCTTTGGCTAAATGACACACACGATATTGTGGATGTCCGTTGGGTTCCGTGGTCTTCTGCGAACTAGTCACGATACTGATGTACTACCGCAAGGCCGATGCCACGCGTCACGACGATCAGTGAAACAAGATAAAGCGCTGAAGAGACAAGGAGTTGTCTCACTATCAACGGCAAGATGATGCAGAGTAAAAGGGAGAGGTATCCACGAGATGTCGTGGATCTACGATATTTCGTGGGAAACGGAACGAGAGAGTCGTTCCTATGCAGGGAGATGGGACTTCTTGATGCCGAGCTTCTGCATGCGGGAACGCAGTGTGTTGGGATGGAGACCAAGCCGAGCGGCTGCGCCCTTCTTTCCTTCGATGACCCAATCCGTATCTTGTAGGATGCGGAGGACATGGGCCCGTTCGATTTCTTCTAGGGAGTCGGCGACCGGCAACGGCGGGGCGGAGTTCCCTTGAAGCATCACATCGTCAATCTGAAGTAGTGGCCCATTCGCGAGGATTGTAGCCCGTTCGATCACATTCTCCAATTCCCGAATGTTGCCAGGCCAGGCATACTTCATCAGGCGATCCATGGTTGATGGAGACACCCCGTCGACCTTCTTGCCCATCTTGGTTGAAAACTTGCCGACAAATCGATTGACCAAGAGTGGAATATCAGATGCACGAGCGGACAAAGGCGGCACCTCGATTGGAAACACATTCAAACGGTACAAAAGATCGGCCCGGAAGGAACTGTCTTTGACCGCCGCATGGAGGTCACGATTGGTGGCCGCAATAACCCGTACGTTAACTTTGGTGGAATGGCCGCTGCCGATCCGTTCGACCTCCCTTTCTTGTAGTACCCGTAGCAGCTTGACCTGCGCGTCCTGCGGCAATTCCCCGACTTCATCCAGGAAGATGGTCCCACCGTCCGCTAACTCAAACCGTCCGATACGGCGCTGCAACGCGCCTGTGAACGATCCCTTTTCATGTCCGAAGAGCTCGCTTTCGACCAAATTCGCGGGAATTGCTCCGCAGTTCACCTTCACGAGCGAGCGAGCCCTCCGCGGGCTCAAGTTGTGAATGGCTCTCGCCATCAACTCCTTGCCCGTTCCAGTGTCTCCCCGGATGAGGACCGTCGAATCGGTCGGGGCGACCTGTTCGATCTGCCGAAGGACGGCCATGATGCTCGGACTTTCGCCAATAATCTCCTCAAAATTGTGTTCAGACTTCACCTCTTCGCGGAGGTACAGGTTCTCCGCCTCAAGGCGATTCTTGAGCTGCGCGACCTCCGTAAAGAGCTGCGCGTTCTTGATTGCAATAGCTGCTTGGTTGGCAAAGATTGACAGCCGTTCGATCTCCGCCTCACTTAAAGGTCTGCGCCCAAACATCGCGATGACGCCGAGCAGTTCCCACTGGAATTTCAAGGGGTAGCCGGCAAAGGAATGGAGCCCATTGTCTTGCATCCACTGTTTGTTCGGCAGGCGGTCGTCGCCGAGCACATCGTTCGTATGCATCGATCCGTAGCCTTGGGCGATCTTTCCGATCTTGAGCGCGCCCAGCGGAATCCGGCGGTATTCTCCGTCAAGATTGGAATACAGTCCCGCGCTTGCCTCAAGGTGCAGGCACCGATTCCGATTGGCGCAGTCGGCAGCCTTATGACAGTGAGCGCACAGATCCCCCGGGCCCAGCAGCCAGATACGGGCGAAGGCTGCATCCAGTTCCTCCACCAATCCCTGTGTGATTGTGGTGAGCACGGACGGCAGATCGAGACTGGACACCATTTGAAGCGCGATGCGCTCCAATACGTTGTGAGAATTGGAGGAAGGAGATGCAGAAGGGGGATTGTCCATTGTGGGATCTCCGAGCCTGCCATTGCCCAGCGTGGAGGACGATAAGTCCCTGATAGAGGATTGTCAATCAGCAGGGAGAGGGATAGGCAGCCTGTCCGGCCAACATAGTAGACCAGATACCCTCCCCGTCGTACTGTCTCGTCTCTGGCCGTTTTCGTATGAGGCTTCGGGTAGTTGCTCTCTTTATTGCATCTTTGACACGCCATCCCCTCTTTCCGTTCGTTGATTTTATAGAATGAACAGGGTATCTACTTTTAGCCTCGTGGTGGTTGAGCATAGTGGAGGAGAAGCATGAGCGCTCTGATACCTCGCGAACGCATTGAACAGACAATCCTCCTGATCCGTGGTCATAACGTGATGATGGATAGCGATTTGGCTCAGCTCTACGGCGTCACAGTGGGAAGATTGAACGAAGCCGTCAAAAGAAATGAGGATCGTTTTCCCAATGATTTCATGTTCCAGTTAACAAAAGCGGAGCTTGCAAACTTGAAATCGCAAATTGCGATATCAAGTTCGAAGTGGGGTGGCAGAAGGCATGCGCCCCTATGTCTTTACCGAACAGGGCGTCGCGATGCTATCCAGCGTGTTGAGAAGCAGCGTGCCATTGAGGTGAACATCGCTGTTATGCGTACTTTCGTTCGCTTGCGCGAGATGATCAGTTCGAACAAAGTGCTTGCCCGACGCCTGACAGATCTGGAAAAGAAGTATGATGGCCAGTTTCGTGTCGTCTTCGAGGCTATTCGGGAATTGATGGCGGAGCCCACGCCAAAGTCCCGCCGCATCGGTTTCAAGACGTGAGGGAACAGGAGCATGGAAAGGGCAGCCTGGTCGTTCTCCTGCTCGCGGAACGCGCACGATAGGAATGGCTTGCCTGGGACAAGAGCGCATCTCAGCGCGTTCGGGGTTGGGCGGGTGAGAATGTTTGCGCGTAGATGGTGTGATCTCCCACCTTGCCACAATGGTTCCTGGAACCGTTATCGGGCTCCAGGATCAATTAAAGGCGGGCGGCGCCGATGCCTTGAAGCGTGTCGGGACTGTGCTCAAGGACTTCCCTGAGAAGCAGGTGCATGTGGCCGGGTACACGGACAATGTGGCGATCAAGAGCGCCTTGAAGAAAAAGTACCCGACGAACAAGGAGCTTTCGGATGCCCGGGCCCATAGTGCTGAGCAGGCGCTGCGGGACGGCGGGCTCACCAGCAACTTGTCGTCTGCCGGTCATGGAGAGACCAATCCAGTCGCCAGCAACAAGACAGCAGAAGGACGAGCCAAAAATCGCCGTGTCGAGGTCGTCGTCAAGTAGCACAGAGGCGAACTCTCATTGCTGCCTGTGCCCGTAGCAACAAAGGGGCTCTTCCCATTGGGAAGAGCCCCTTTCTCTTAACGGAGAGCAGCCTGGTTTCCTTGTTGCGCGTAGAATGCGCACGATAAGAATGGCCTGTCTGGGACAAGAGCGCGTCTCAGCACGCTCGGGGTTAGACAGGTGAGAATGTTTGCGTGCAGATAGTGCGACCGTCCACCTGACTGAAATGGTTCCTGCCAGTTATTTGCTCGCTTCCTTCCCCCCTGCGGCACGTTTGGTAGTCAAGTCAGTTGTGCCGATCAACTCCATCCACCGGAGTGTTCATTCCTTTTTGAAGTCAGGTGTGATATCGAGCTCCTGAATGCGCTGTTCGGCGAGACGTTCAAGCCTTCGCGCTTGAGTGAGAAGGGTACGGCGAAGCCCATCTGAGACGTCACGCTCGCTGATCACTCGCGCAAGATTAGCAATTGTTGTAGCTCGTCGTGCAATTCTTACGTCGGGATGTTTGCGCTGCGTGTAGATGGCGTCAGGAATAATCCGTTTCTTGAACGATTGCGGTAACTTGATCTCGCTCTGCGGGGCCATTTCCTTTTCATTGAGGACAGCTCCAAGCGCAGACTCCCTTAATACTTTCTGAAAGACTGTGTACTCTGCCCCATCCAAGAGTGCCTTCATGCCTTTTCTTGGAACTTTGCCCGATAAATTATCAAGTGGCCACACTTCTATGTAGGCTACCTCGAATGGGTCAAGGACATTCATAGCGACAGCGTCAGTTCTTTGATTTGTTAGATGCCTACTGACGCGTCCACTTAGCTTTTCTTTGGTTTGACCGACATATATTGGTTCGCCATCGTAGTCATAGAATGCGTATACGCCATGCTTGTAGCTTCCGATTCGTTTTCCACCCTCGTCTTTCGTTTGGAAGAAAGCTTTGATCTCTGCCCGAATTGCCGCGATGTCTTCCGGCAATCCTACGACATCAGACTGCTTTTGCTGTGTATCGGTCTTTCCCGGCTTGGCGGACATGTAACTCCTTCAGTGCAGGGGTCAAATAGTTTTCCGCAATCCACTGAATTACTGGAACGCAAACAGCATCTCCAAATCCAAACAATGCTTGGTTAAGAGAGACGGTGATTTGGAAGTCGTCCGCTCCCATGAGTCGGGCACACTCTCTCGGCGTAAGAAGACGGACAGCGAAGCGTCTTCTGCCCGCCATGAAAAGTATTTGCCGTCCGCTTCCCCCTCTTGGGGTGCGCAGGCATCCAGCAATTCCGTCCGTCCTCAATTCCGCCATTGATCTCCCGTGTCGGACGCGGCGAAAAACGGTGCCAAAGGTTACTTCTTTTCCAAGAATCATTCTGTCCGCGATAGCTCGATGCTTTTCGCTCATTTGACTGAGCAGGTAATCCGCCCTCTGTTTGGTCCACCAATGGACTGAGTTTGGCGGCAAGTCTTCAAGTATGTCCTGCAAGGTTGTATTTGCTTTAGCGATTGGGGGAAGAGCTCTTATGGACCATTGAATATCTGGATTCCACAAAATGAAATCAGCAAGCGCGTGTGGTCTGCACTGTGATTCGTAGAAAGAGAGCGTTTCGGCCACATGTGATGCTGTGCGGTTCTCTCTCTTCCCTATTAGGAAAAGCCGCTGCCTGCTCTGTGGTACAAATAACGCTGCATCAACAACGAAGGCGTCTACTGAGTAGCCTAGTTCGTTTAACGCGAGGCAAGCATCTTTGAAGTCGTTACCGTCATGTGATGTGAGAAAACCCGCCACATTCTCCAGCATCACAAGAGGAGGGCGTCTATTCTCCATCCCTTTTATGGCGTCGATGAATCCCCAAAACGCACTTGAGTGTTGACCCGCAAGACCTCGGCGAGCACCAGCGAGGGAAAGGTCATTGCAGGGGAAAGATGCAGTAGCCAGCGAAACTGTCGGGATGTCATTTGGATCAAGCGAGTGGACGTCTCCGAGGCAGAAATGTGCACCGTCATCTGTGAAATGGCCTTGATGCATGCGCATCTTGTCTTCGTCTATATCGTTGGCCCATATGACATTCCATCCGGCACGTTCCAACCCCATACGCATGAGGCCGATACCCGCAAAAAACTCTGCAGCAGTCCGTTCGTTTCTCATCTTCATGCCAATGCTTTACGCAATCTCGTCTGCGTTGACGCCGTCTCGATCACATTTTCCCAAACTCGGATGACTCTCCAACCTCTTTGTTCGAGGGTCCTGGTCACCAACCGATCTCTTGCTACGTTTCGCTCAATCTTTCGCTCCCAGTAGCCACGATTTGTTTTCGGAATTCGGCATTTTGTCGGGTGTCCGTGCCAGAAACAACCATCCACAAACACTACGATCTTTAATCTGGGAAAGGTAAAATCTGGTTTTCCTGGGAGTGGGTACGAACGTCGCCAACCGATGATTCCGTTCTTGCGCAGCACGGCGACCATTCGCGTCTCCGTAGACTTATTGCCAGCAGACCTGACCTGCGCCATTATCCATGAACGCATCTTTGGACTGAACGTGTCCATTTTGTCATTTACCCCAACTCTTGTAAACACAGACAGGTGTGCAATGAGGTTTTTCCTTCTTAGGCGGACACTCAGGTTGATCTACGTGCAGACGTCGAACGGGGCCCTTCTGAGTGAGCGCATTCCGGGAACACAGGACCAATGTGGGTGTCCATCTACCTTCGTTAACTGTACTGATCCCACGTGTCACACTGTTTGATGGCCCAGAAGACGGCTTCTTTGAGCTTCTTGAGGATTATATTGTCTGGCTCGTAAATGGCTTGCAGTTTCTTGTTTAAGTCATACAGCGGTTGGATCGATCGCTTATCGGGAATCTTGCCGAGGGCCCAGGCCACTTCCGTGAGGACCGTCCAGTCGGTCTTGGGATCTTGCAGTTTTGCGAGCAACGGCAGGACGACAGACGCATCCCCTGCAATTCCTCCGATCTGTCCCAATCCTTTTGCCGCTGCCGCCTGGATATCCGTCTGGTGCGTGGTATTCAAAATCTCGATTAGAAGAGGAATGCTTTCCCTGCCGAGATTGCCCATCGCCACGAGCGCCTGCTTGGCGAGGTCACGATCCTTCAACGCCGCTTTGAGTTTGGGCATCGCTTCGTCGGCCTGCATCTCTCCCAGGAGCGAGATGATTTTGATTTTTCTGGTCTGGCTCGTGTCTGCTGAGTCCAGCAGTTTCAGCAGGCGGTCTGGATGGCCCCATTCAGATGCCAAGAGGAGAGGGAACTCGTATTTTTCCAGCGCCTCCTGTAATTTGGACAGTGCATAGACGCCGGGATCGGCTGCTTGCGCAGCCTGGGCGGCAGCCACGGCATCCTCAAATTCTGTCCGCACCTCTTTTTGCCATTTGATCTTCATGCCGCCCAGAATATAGGTCAGCTGGCAGGCTGGTCCTTTCCAGAGTCGAGACGGGGCGTCAGGGAGATCGGCATCTCCTCCTGCACTCGTGGTGCCCTCCCATGTCTTGTGCTGTTCGCATTTGATGCGAAACAGGACATCATGGGGCTGACTGTGATCAAGAATGACCTGGTACCCCACTTCTTTGAGGCGTTCAGCCGCTGCGTTCGCGAGAGAGGCGGAGTCTGTCCGGCCTTTGTCCGTGAGGGCGATGGCTTCAATCAATACGGTGTGAATCTTTTCCAGTTGGGATTTTTGCTCGGAGGTGAAATGTTCCCGGTAGGCCCAGGCGGGCACAATTGCACAGCAGAACGACAGGAGGAGGGTAGAGCCGATCACGGTGAAAAACGGTGGCACCGAGCATCTCTTAACCCCCGTAACCAGTTCCCGTATTGTGCCCATCGTGTTTCCATTATACCCCGACACATGATTATTGCGAGCAGGGTGCCGATAGATCGCGCATTGACAGATCCGGTCCCGCAATGATAACTTTCCGCTCTCATTTTCGCGCGTTTCGCGCGAGAGTGTGTATTTTGTCTCAAGATAGAGCGAGTGGATCAGGACAGTGATTAAGACAGCAGTTGCGCGGCGTTACGCACAGGCGCTCTTCGAGCTTCTCGATCAATCCAATATCGAAGCGACTCGGGGGACCCTCAATGGCCTGAGCCAGGCTATGCAGGGCTCCGTCTCGCTCCGGCACGTCATTGCGTCTCCGGCGTTCAGCCTCGAAGACAAAATCGCCGTCTTAACGGAACTGGGCGGCCGGTTGAGCTGCCCCCCGGTCGGGAAGGCATTCCTGGCCCAGCTGGTCAGGAAGAATCGCGCAGGATTTCTGCCGGAAATCGCAGAGGCCTTTGCCAAGCTGGTCGATCAATTGAAGGGGACCCAACCGGTTACGGTGTTTTCGGCCGCTGCCCTGTCCCCAGCTGAGCAGCAACAGATGAAGAAGCGCCTCAGCGACACGCTGAAGCGAGATGTCGAGATTACCTTTCACACCGATGCGAGTTATTTGGCCGGAGTCAGGATTCAGATCGGAAGCGCCGTGGTCGATAGCACCGTTCGTGGGCGACTGAAAGACATCGAGTCATTGCTGACGCACGAATAACGGTCGCGCAGGCATGATGGTGTGGAATCGCCGACGAGCGGGTCACTACGGGGCCGACTAAGGAGTAGCCATGCAGATCAAAGCGGATGAGATCAGTGCAATCATCAAGGAGAAGATTCAAGGCTTCGACAAACAGGTCGATGTCAAGGAAACCGGCTCTGTCATCCAGGTCGGAGACGGCATTGCCAAGATCTATGGTCTCGATGGCGCCATGGCCGGTGAGATGCTTGAGTTCCCCGGCGGGCTCTATGGCATCGCCTTGAACCTTGAAGAGGACAATGTCGGCGCGGTCTTGATGGGCGACTCGGTCGGCATTAAAGAAGGCGATCCCGTCAAGCGGACCGGCCGTATCGCAGAAATTCCGGTCGGAGAGGCCCTCGTCGGTCGAGTCGTCAATGCCATCGGTCAGCCGATCGACGGCAAGGGCGCCATTAAGTCGACGCAGTCTTCGCGTATCGAGATGGTGGCCCCCGGCGTGAATACCCGCCAATCGGTGCGGGAGCCGCTGCAGACCGGCATCAAGGCCATCGATGCCATGATTCCCATCGGACGTGGCCAGCGCGAGCTTATCATCGGAGACCGCCAGACCGGCAAAACGGCCATCGCGGTCGATACGATCATCAATCAAAAGGGCTTGAACGTGTTCTGTATTTACGTGGCGATCGGTCAGAAACGATCGACCGTCGCGCGCGTCGTCAAGACTCTCGAAGAAAACCATGCGATGGAATACAGCATGGTCGTCTCGGCCAGCGCCAGCGATCCGGCCCCGATGCAGTTCTTGGCGCCTTTCGCCGGCGCCGCGATCGGCGAGTATTTCCGGGATAACGGGAAGCACGCGCTGATTGTCTACGATGATTTGTCCAAGCATGCCGTCGCCTATCGCGAATTGTCCTTGCTGCTCCGCAGACCACCGGGCCGCGAAGCCTATCCCGGCGACGTGTTCTACCTCCATTCACGATTGTTGGAGCGGGCGGCAAAGCTGAGCGAGAAGCTCGGCGGAGGCAGCCTGACCGCCTTGCCGATCATCGAGACACAAGCCGGTGACGTGTCAGCCTATATTCCGACGAACGTTATTTCGATCACCGACGGCCAGATCTATCTGGGCAGCGATTTGTTCTATTCCGGCATTCGCCCCGCGATTAACGTCGGTCTGTCGGTTTCCCGTGTCGGCGGATCGGCCCAGATCAAGACGATGAAACAGGTGGCCGGTACGCTCCGGTTGGATCTCGCGCAGTATCGAGAAATGGCCGCCTTTGCCCAGTTCGGCAGCGAACTCGACAAGGCCACGCAAATGCAGCTTGCGCGCGGCGTGCGCATGGTCGAGCTCTTGAAGCAGGGACAGTACAAGCCCATGCCGGTCGCCGATCAAGTCCTGTCGATCTATGCGGGCGTCAACGGCTTCCTTGATGATGTACCGGTCGATAAAGTGCAACAGTTCGAGGCGGATTTTCTGCACTATGTGCAGCAGAATCATCCTGAGCTTAAAAAAGAAGTCGCCAGCATCGGCAAGATCGACGACAAGGTCGGCGGCAGGCTCAAGGAAATTCTGGCGGCCTTCAAACAGAAGATGGGATACGGAGCGAAATAACGACGCGCGTATGGCCGTATCTCGTGAAGCGTGAAGCGTCCGAACGCGAGATACGAGCGACGAACGACGAGATACGAAGAACATGCCTAGCCTTCAATCGTTACGCCGCAAGATTGCGGCATTTAAGAATACGCAGAAGATCACCAAGGCCATGAAAATGGTGGCGGCGGCGAAGCTCAAGCGCTCGCAGGACCGTATCTTGGCCGCTCGTCCCTATGCACATAAGATGCGGGCTGTCTTGAGCAACCTCAGCCGGCGAGTGAATCGTTCGGCTCATCCGCTCTTGCAGAAGCGCGAGGGGAAAAAGATCGAAGTCCTGGTCATTACCAGCGACCGAGGATTGTGCGGCGGGTTCAACGGCAACATCGTACGGAAGAGCGCAGAGTTTCTGCGGCAATGCGAAGCCCAGGGGTTGACGGTGGGGGTCAGCATTGTCGGGCGAAAGGGCCGTGATTATTTCCGGCGCCGGGCCTGGCCGATTCGGCACGAATGGACCGGGGTGTTCGACAAGTTGAGCTTCGAGCATGCCATCGATATCGGGGGCGACCTCACCGATAATTTCGTGAAAGGCACGTTCGACGAACTTCATGTCGTGTACAACGAATTCAAGTCGGCCATTCAACAGCGGGTCATTGTCGAAAAGCTGTTTCCGGTGGATGCGGCAGCCGAATTCGGCGCAGCTCCGGCGGAGGGTGTCGCCTCAGGCGCCTACCTCTATGAGCCGGATGAAGCGGGTCTTCTCAACGCGCTGGTGCCGAAGCACTTTCAGGTTCAGGCGTACCGGATTCTCCTGGAATCGGCTGCGGCCGAACACGGCGCCCGCATGGCCGCGATGGATGGAGCGACGCGCAATGCCGGCCAGCTGATCAAGAAGGTCACGCTCTACTACAACAAGACCAGACAGGCGGCGATCACAAAAGAATTGATGGATATCGTCGGCGGCGCCGAGGCTCTAAAATAAAGTTTTGAGTGCTCAGTTGTAAGTGTTGAGTTTTCGAAAAGCTCACAACTCAAAACTTATAACGCATAAGAAAATAGAGGAGCGACATGAGTACAGGAAAAGTCATTCAAGTCATCGGACCGGTCGTAGACGTGGAGTTTCCTCCCGGGCAACTGCCGAATATCTACAATGCCCTTAAGGTGACGAAGGAAGAGAACAAGGCGGCGGGGACTCCCGCCATTCGAATTACCTTGGAAGTAGCCTCGCATCTCGGTGAAAACCGCATCCGCAGCATCGCGATGTCCACAACCGACGGACTCACACGCGGAATGGATGTGGCGGATACGGGCGCGGCCATCTCTGTGCCTGTTGGCCGTGAGACGCTGGGTCGTCTGATGAACGTGCTCGGCGAACCGGTCGATGAAAAGGGACCGATCAAGACGAAGAAAACCTATCCGATCCACCGGCCTGCGCCAAAACTGGAAGATCAGGAGACGAAGACCGAGGTGCTGGAAACCGGCATCAAGGTCGTCGATTTGCTCGAGCCGTATAGCAAGGGCGGAAAGGTCGGGCTTTTCGGAGGCGCCGGTGTCGGCAAGACCGTCATCATCATGGAGCTTATCAATAACATCGCGTTGCACCACGGTGGATTTTCCGTATTTGCCGGCGTCGGTGAACGGACCCGCGAAGGAAACGACCTCTGGCACGAAATGATGGAGTCGAAAGTCATCGATCCGGATGACTTTTCAAAATCCAAGGCCGCGTTGGTCTATGGCCAAATGAATGAACCACCGGGTGCGCGTCTTCGCGTCGGCCTTACCGGGTTGACCGTTGCGGAATATTTCCGTGACGAAGAGAACCAGGACGTCCTGCTCTTTGTCGATAACATTTTCCGGTTTACCCAGGCCGGTTCTGAGGTGTCTGCATTGTTGGGTCGGATGCCGTCAGCGGTCGGCTATCAACCGAACCTCTCGACTGAAATGGGCGCGTTGCAAGAGCGCATTACCTCGACGAAGCGCGGGTCGATCACGTCTGTTCAGGCCATCTATGTGCCTGCCGATGACTTGACCGATCCGGCGCCGGCCACCGCCTTTGCGCACTTGGATGCGACGACGGTGTTGTCACGGCAATTGGCGGAGTTGGGCATTTATCCGGCCGTCGATCCGCTGGACTCCACCTCACGCATTCTTGACCCACAGGTGATCGGCGAGGAACATTACAAGGTGGCCCGCGGCGTGCAGTCTGTGTTGCAGCGGTACAAAGACCTTCAAGATATTATCGCTATTCTCGGCATGGACGAGTTGTCCGAGGACGACAAGATGGCCGTGGCCAGGGCGCGCAAGATTCAGCGCTTCCTCTCGCAGCCCTTCCATGTGGCCGAGGCCTTCACGGGCGCTCCCGGAAAGTATGTCAAGCTGAAGGACACCGTCCGCAGCTTCAAGGAGATTCTGGAAGGCAAGTACGATCACCTGCCGGAACAGGCGTTCTACATGGTTGGACCGATCGAAGAAGTCATTGCGAAAGCGGAGAAGATGGGAGTGAAGGTATAGGATCGTTAGGCGTGAGGGGTTAGGGGTAAGGTGAGCAAAGCGCCGAAACCCATCGCCTGACGCCTCACGTTTCACGCCTTACGGAGTGAATATGGCGGGAAAGATTCTGCTAGAAGTGGTGACGCCGGAGAGGCAACTGCTGAGCCAGCAGGTGGATGAAGTGATTGCGCCAGGCTCGGAAGGCGAGTTCGGCGTCTTACCCGGACACTGTCATTTTCTCTCGATCTTGAAGATCGGAGAACTCCGTTATCGAGTGGGCGATCAAACAAGCCATATGGCGATTCTCTGGGGCTACGCGGAAGTGACGCCGACCAAAGTCACCGTCATGGCCGAAATTGCGGAGAAGGCGGAGGACATCGACGTCGAGCGCGCCACGGCCAAGGTGGAAGAGGCCGAACGCCGGCTCCAGGCAGGGGGCCTGCCTTCCGAAGTTAAAGAAGCCCAGATCAGTCTCGAGAAAGCCCGTCTTCGCAAGAAGATCGCCGAACGCACCCGCAAAGGCGGCCACGCCTAGTTCCCTTAGTCTGCACGCTCAAGCCCCCCACGTACGCGTTTTCCTACCTGCACGCGCATAGCGAAGCACTTCAGAATGATCAGACTGGTCGTGGGATGATCTCAGGTGGATGAAGGATTGCGCGGGTTCTCAGCGGATGATCTCGTGTCGTGGGGGAGTGCGTTCAGCAAACGATCGATCCATTTCGATGGCAACTTCTCCACCGACTCATAAATACGAGACTGCCACCAGGACGAAATTTCAACGAGGTCTTCTTTCTGGAAGCGGTGTTCGATGATATCGAAGGTATCGTGCCGATACAGCACAACATCGAGAGGATACTCGACGCTTGTGGAGCTCGTGCGGGTGGCGTCAAAAGCGAGAAAGCCCACCTTCATGGCCAACTCCATAGTGGAGTCATATCGCAATACGCGATCCAACAGTGGTTTCCCATAGCCGGTCTCACCGATGATGCAGTAGGGAGTCCCCTCGCTGACCTCTACCCAATTACCTTGAGGGTAAATAAGAAAAAGCTTGTGCTCCGGATCGTTTTCAAGTTGCCCACCCACCAGCGCATGAAGGTTGAATGTGAGACCGGCCCTATAGAGCGCGTCCTTGTCTTCCTCCGCCACGCGGCGAATCTGCGCAGCTAGCACATTGACGGCCTTAAACAGTTTGTCGAAGGTCTGATCGCTTTCGTTGATCGCTTCATCGAAGTAGGTGACGGCTTTGTCCCGGACTGAGCGCAAGCCCGATGTCATGAGAAACATCGAGTGGCGGCCATGCTGATGAATCGAGACTTTTCTGGCCGTAATGCACTCGGCTCCTGTGGTGACCCGTGTGTCGGCAATGCCGATCAAGCCGTCTTCGACTTTCATGCCCAGGCAAAATGTCATTGTGCCTCCGCTCCTGTGATTGTGCTGTGAATTGGACGAGGAGTGAAAAACGTTTCAGAAATGGCGTCTCCCACGCGATTGACCTGCGCTTGAAACTGGTCCAGGAATTCGTGCAGTCCGCTGGTCACGCAATCCTCAAGATCGCCGAAGTCCAACTCGGCGCGCAGCCGTCCCAGCCGCTTCTCGGCCGGATTCTGATAAGACCCGTGTTCGGATCCGGAGATGGCGTGCAAGGAATCTTCGCTCTTGATGAGACAGTACCGGATAGCTCGCGGAAAGGTGGAGTCGAGAATCAGGAACGCCGTAACATCGTCCGGGGAGATGCGGCCAAACCGCTTGTAGTACATCTCGAGGGCGCTGGCGGATTTCAACAACGCGGACCACTGGATGATATCAAAAGGCGTGCCGACTTCGGCAACGGTCGGGAGCAACATGAAGTATTTGACGTCGAGAATCCGGGAGGTCTTGTCGGCTCGCTCCAGTAGACGACCGAGTCTGGCAAAATGCCAGCCTTCCCCGTGCGACATGGTGGCATCGGTAATACCCAGAAAGAGATGGGAGTTTGCTTTCACATCCGCCAAAAACGGATGGAGATTCTGGCTGGACAAGCCTTTCGAGACGGCGTCTTTCACCATGAGGTAAAAGCGGTTCACCTGCTCCCACATATCGGTTGAAATGACCTCTCGGACCGACCGCGCGTTTTCACGTGCCGCCAGAAGGCAGGACAGAATCGAATTGGGATTGGCGGCGTCGGCCAAGAGAAACTGGATCACGGATTCTTTCGTCGCCTTTCCATAGCGACCGGTAAAACTTTCATGATCTCCCGTCGTGGCCACCAACGGTTCCCACTGTTCGGTAGTACCCCTGGGAAGATCGAGACTGAGGTTCAAGTTCACCTCGATGAATCTGGCGTAGTTTTCTGCCCGCTCGATGTAGCGGTTCAACCAATAGATGGAGCTGGCGACTCGGCTCAGCATCGTTGAGCGGGCCCTGCCTGTTTACCAGCGATAGGGCTATGGCTGGTATCCGGATCGTACGTGAAGGAAGCGCTCATGAAAGAACCCAGGTGTCTTTGTTGCCTCCGCCTTGAGAGGAATTCACCACAAGAGATCCTTTCCGCAACGCGACACGCGTCATGCCTCCCGGTAAGACGTGCAGATCACGGCCATACAAGACGTATGGACGCAGGTCGACGTGACGTCCTTCCAGATGATCCTCCACCAAGGTAGGCACGCGCGAAAGCGCGAGGGTCGGTTGGGCAATGTAGTTGCGCGGGTCTGCCTCGATGCGACGCGCACAGTCTTCACGCTCCTCCGTCGAGGCGTGAGGGCCAATCATCATCCCATATCCACCTGCTTCGTTGGTAGCCTTCACGACCAGCTGATCCAAATGATCCAGGACATAGGTCCGATCCCGTCTATCCGAACAGACATAGGTGGGGACGTTCGGGAGGATCGGTTCCTCCGCCAGGTAATAATTGATGATCTTCGGAATGTACGCATAGATGGCTTTGTCGTCCGACACGCCGGTACCGGGCGCATTGGCGAGCGCTACCCTGCCTCTCTTGTAGGATTCCATCAGGCCTGGGACTCCAAGCACGGAATCGCGACGAAATGCCAGTGGGTCCAAGTAGTCGTCGTTAATTCGTCGGTAGATGACATCCACGCGCTGAGACCCTTTAGTGGTACGCATGTGGACGTAGCCATCCATCACTCCGAGATCGGAGGCTTCGACCAGTTCCACTCCCATCTTTTGGGCGAGCAGGGAGTGTTCGTAATAGGCAGAATTGAAAATGCCCGGTGTGAGGATCACAACAGTCGGATCGGGAAGGTCCGAAAGGGACCGAAGGGTGTCCAAGAGTTGGCTCGGATACCCATCAACAGGGCGCACGCGATAGGCGTCGAACAGCTCGGGAAACGTGCGTTTCATGACCTGCCTGGCCTCCAACACATAGGCCACTCCGGACGGGCACCGGGTGTTGTCTTCGAGGACATAATACTGTCCATCGCTGATTCGGACCAGATCGATCCCGGCAATGTGGCACCAGATGCGTCGTGGTGGGTTGAGACCTATGCAGGGCTGCAAAAAGCCTTTGCCGGAATAAATCAGTTCGCCGGGGATCACCCCGTCCTTGAGGATCTTTTGATCGTGGTACACATCGTCGATAAACAGATTGAGCGCACGCATGCGCTGTCGAAGCCCGGAATCGATGTGTTCCCAATCCGATGCCGGGACAATCCTCGGCACGATATCGAAAGGAAAGATCTGCTCATGTCCGTCATCGCTTCCATAGACGCCAAACGTCATTCCCATATTGAGGATCACACGCTCCGCTGCCTGCTGCCGGCTTTTGAGCTCCCCTTCAGGTAGTGAGGCAAGTTTCCTGAGCAAAAGGGTGCTTCCGGGGCGAGGTTGGCCTTTCCCCTCATACAGCTCGTCGTAAAACTCGCCCGGGTCATATTGTGAGAATTTCATGGTTCGGTTCTTGTGCAATTGGGGTGGTCACCACGAACATGTCCGCGGCACATACAACAAGGAGATATTTCACCGACAGTCACTGGAGCAGGGAGCCTGCGATTCATGACAATGCCATCATGTATGAGGTTGGAGTAGCTGCGACCGGTAGCATAACCCTCTATCCTGCAGGAGGCAAACTGCCGGCTATTTGCGATTGCATTTGACTGAAACCCTTTAGTAGTTTGGGCCACATATGATCACGGAATTTCTTATCACGGCCGGTGAACAGCCAAAACGGCTGGATGTCTTTCTCGTCAACCGTGAACGGGATATGTCGCGGTCCGCGCTTCAGCGGTTGATTGAACTCGGCCGTATACGCATCAACAATGCCATTGTCAAACCCAGTCAGAAGATCAAGCCGGGCGACAAAATTACGATGGATGTGCCGAAGCCGGAACCGCTCGCGCTCAAGGGCGAGGCCATTCCATTGGATGTTCTGTATGAAGATGATGCGTTGCTCATTTTGAACAAGCCGGCGGGGATTGTCGTGCATCCGGCCCCCGGTAATTGGACTGGAACACTGGTGAATGCACTGCTTCATCATTTCCAAACTTCCGGAGGCACAGTCTCGTCCATCGGCGGGAAAGAACGGCCAGGTCTCGTCCATCGGTTGGATAAGGAGACATCCGGAGTCATGGTCATTGCCAAGACCGATCAGGCTCACCGTCACCTTGCGGCTCAATTCAAATGCCACACCATCACGCGGGTGTACGAAGCCTTGATCTGGGGTGTCCCAAAGAAAGGCCGCGGTTTGATTGAATTGGCCATCGGGCGAGACTCGAAGGAACGCAAGAAGTTTTCAGCCCGCACGGCGCGGCCGAAAGAATCCGTGACCGAGTACCACGTCGACCACCGGTATGGCAAACTGGCCGCGCATGTCTTGCTCTATCCGCGCACCGGGCGCACGCATCAATTGCGGGTTCATCTCACATCTCTGGGCCATCCCATTTTAGGCGATCAGACCTACGGTGGGAAAAAGGTGTGTGCAGTCGATTCGATCGAGATTCCGCGTGTAATGCTTCATGCCAGGACATTGGGGTTTCAGCATCCCACGACCGGAGAGACGCAAGAGTTTACCAGGCCCTTTCCAGCGGATATGGAGACTGTTTCTAAGGAGATTGAACACTTGACCCATAACGGGCGTGCGGCCGCGACTACGTAGGAAAAGCCATGCAGACTGCCGACATACTTGACGTGATTGGAGGCCTCACCTCTCAGCTCAAACTGTATGCAGCCAAACTGCCTCCGATTGTCCATTTGTCGGCTGTGCCGGCCGGTATAAAACCTCAGCTTGAAGCGATTGAAGACTATGAGGAGCTGGTGTCACGCATCAGGGCGCAGAGCGCAGGGACTCCATACAGAAGTCTGAACGATTCGCTGATCGAATCTCTCGAAGCGTTCGAAGCCGGCCGGTTGTTGGGGGCGGTGCAGTCTCTGTTGGCCCTGCTTGATCACTTGGAACGGATGAAACGGGACAAGGAGATCGAAGTCGGGCGACTCGATGAGAAGCACATGGCTGACTACCGGGCCGCTCTCCACAAGATTTTACCCGGCAACAAACCTGAGTTAGACGGTGCAGGACGCGGGATGTGACTGAGAAGTTTTAAGTTTTGAGTTATGAGTTAATCAGAGCGAATCGAACTCAAAACGTATAACTCACAACTGTTTGTAGCGGTCAGTGTCCCATCTTCGGCCCGGTGGCATTCGGGCCCTCTGTCACCAGCTTGAAGCGAACAAGCGCGCCACAATGGGGACATTTCGCACGGATTGTGCCCTCGTCCAAGAGCTCATACTGATCAGCTGTCAGCCACATGAGCTGGAAACACTTGTGGCAGCTACGGACTTGCGTTGACATAGTTTTCCTCGTACACTCCGCTTGCGGCGAATGCCTATATGCACAAGATAATCTAGTACAAGATGCCTCCAACCCTCAAGCCCGTCATCACCTTTTCAGAAAAGAAAGATCTCTCCGCAGCTCAGCTGCTTCGGCTGTTTCATCAAGCCCCCTGGGCAACGCATCGAACGATCGAGGACGCCAAGGAGATGCTTCGTCATACTGACGTCGCGCTCTGCGCATGGGACGGCGATCTTTTAGTCGGATTCGGTCGCGTGCTGACGGATTTTGTCTATCGGGCGACGATTTGGGATGTCATCGTCGATAAGGCCTACCAGAAGCAAGGTATCGGTACTGCTGTCGTTCAGCGTATTCTTGACCATCCTCGCCTCAAGAAAATCGAGCTGTTTTGGCTCTGTACCAGGCGCCCCGGTTTTTATGAACGACTGGGATTCAGCTCTCAAGAACAGACCGGGATGGTCTGGAGCCGGAGCAAGCAGGCCCGGACGGAATAATAGCTCGGACATTTCTTCCGCCAGCGCCGATCTGTCGTCCATAATTCGTCACTGTATCTCGTGAAGCGTGAAGCGCAGGACAGAAAAAGCGTGTCCGTATCGGACATCTTTGTTTGCGAGATACGAGATACGCTTCACGAGATACAGGCGTTAATGCGATTAAACAGCAAGCCGGCATGAAGGCTACGGGTTAGAAAAACAGCTTTGCCCCAAACAAGAATCCGAACGACGACGCATTCCAATCATTCACACGATCGCCGTCAATCCTGGCATGGCCGTCGTTACGTTTGTAGGCCATTTCTACGTTGAGGGCGAACTGTTGATTGAGCATGTAGTCGGCGCCCCAGCCAAGCCGCCAGGCGAAGGTGTTACTGGGACTGATGCGAGCGCCGCTGTCTTCCCCGAAGCTATTGACGTTCACGCCGAAACTCATGTTGACATAGGGTACGACCGGTCCAAGCTTGACGGGCCTTAGCTCAAGGGTCGGCAATACCGACACCGTGTCTTGATGTCCTAAATCCACGTCTCCGAATGGCCGTTCACGATCGACCCCATGGCGTTCCCATTCGAGCATCATCCCCACTAAGAGCCAGGTGTTCAGGCTGTACATGGCTTGGAAGTTCACCAAAGGGCCGACGTCCGTCGAACTTCGAAAATTGTCCGTCAGCGTCTGCGTTAATGGAGCAAAACCGGCACGCGCGCCGAGGCCCCATTTTCTAGCCTCAATGCCACCGAAGCTCTGTTTGCTGTCCTCTGCCAAAACATGGGGAACAGGGGCTAGGATTGAGACCATGCTTGCTAGGACACATCCGATTACATAAGTCCGTAGTTCTGTTCGCATATGGCTCCTCCTCCAATAGGTCAAAAATACAGCCTGTAAATAGCCGAATTTGCTTCGCACATCAAGCAGCTACCTCAGGCCAGCTCATGGGGCGTTCGGGCTGGCGAGGAGTTGTTTCAGTGGGCATGGGCGGAGGCGGCACGTTTGAGTTTTTTGGGAGAGAGCAAGATTGAGAGGAAAAACACCGTGGTTGCAAGCAACACGATGGCAGGCCCGGAAGGCACGTCCCAGAAGGCGGAGATCATGACGCCGGCCACCGATGTCGTGGTGCCGATGATGACCGAATAGAGGGTCAGGGTCATGAGGCTATGTGTGAGTTGATATGCCGTCGAAGCCGGAATCAGGATCATGGCAAACACAAGGATGGCGCCGACGGTTTTCAGCGACACGACGACGGTGAGGGCGACGAGTGTCAGCAGGAGAAAGAAGATAGCGCGGGCCGGAATGCCGGACGCATCAGCCATCTCTTGATCGAAGGCGATAAAGTACAGTTCTTTTGAGAATATCAGGATGAGTCCAAGCACGAGAATGGCCAATCCTCCGATAACGCGCAGTTCATCGCTGCTTACCGACAGCACGCTGCCGAACAAATAGCCGTACACTTCGGCGTTATATGTTTTCATCAAGCCGATGAACAGGATCGCCAGCGCCATAGTGGCGGTGTAAAGAATGCCGATCGAAACATCCAGCTTCATTCGGCCTCTCTCTTCAACCCACCCGGTGATCCACACGGTCGCAAGTCCGAACAGAATGGCCATCAACAACGGCGGCCAGCCCATCAAATATCCCAGCGCGACACCGGCAAACGCCGCGTGCGAGGTGCCTGCTCCCACAAAGGCGAGGCCACGTAGCACAACGAATACCCCGATGACCGAACAGAGCCCGCCCACCATCGCCGCCGCGAGGAGGGACCGTTGCATGAAGTCGTAGGTCAGGAGTTCCAGCATCGCGATCTGCCAGCTCTTCAGTGATGGTGGTGATAATCCTCGACGATCACAAGATCTTTGTCCGTGATCACCAGATCCTTGCCATAGACCGCGCTGAGGATGTCCGGTTTGAGGACATCGTCGGGCGGGCCGGCGGCGTAGAGTCTGGTCTTGAGAAGCACCAGCCGATCGACGCGGGAGCGGATCATGTTGATGTCATGAGTGATCAACAGTACGGTCAACTTCAATTCTTCGTGCAGGTGTTGAACGAGCTCGATGACGTTGTGTTGCGTCGTGATATCCAGCCCGGTGGTGGGCTCGTCCAACAGCAACACTTTCGGTTGTTGTGCCAATGCCCGCGCGATGAACACACGCTGCTGCTGGCCGCCTGACAAATGGCCGAGCGCGGTGTCTTTGTGTCCCTCCATCGACACATGCGCCAGTGCCGCCATGGCGATTTCACGGTCGTTGGATCCTGGGCGCCTGAACAACCCGAGTGCTCCGTAACGGCCCATCATGACTGTCTCGAGCACCGTGACCGGAAAATTCCGATCCACAACGCCTTTCTGCGGGAGATAGCCGATTTGCGCACGGTGATGACATCGTAATTTGTCGCAGGCACAGTCGAAAATGTGAAGATGGCCCTCAATCGGAGCCATGAGTCCCAAGACCGCCCTGCAGAGAGTGGTTTTCCCCGATCCATTCGGACCGATGACTCCGACAAACTCGCCGGCATCGATGGACAGCGAAATGTCCTTGAGTGCAATGACGCCGGAAAATCCGAATGATGCATGGTCGAACCGAATGATCGGTTCGTGGGAATCTGTCGGCACGGAATCAGGCATTCCTTCCATCACGGGAGCCACCAGAGATCAAGGGATACTGCTAGGGGGTCTCTAACGCGTTGGCCAATTGGAGCACATTATAGCGGAGCATGTCGAGGTAGCTTTCAGTTCCCGGTAAGCCTCCCGGCAAGGTGGTCAGGACGACCACCCGGGCCTTGGTTTCCTTGGCCAGAAGATCGGGGAGTTTTTGGCTGAGTTGGATTTCCGACACAATGACGGTGAGGCGGTCTTTCCTGATTTTCGTGATCAGCGATTGCAACTGAAGGGCGGATGGTTCCGTGCCCGTTTGCACTTGAATCGTTGCGGCGATCTCGAAGCCGAATCGCCTGGCCATATAGGGCCAGGCCGGATGGTGCGCGACGAAGCGACGATCCGATAACGACTTCACCCGATCGGACAATTCGTTACGCAGCCGGTCCAATCGCTGAAGATAGGCCGCCTGGTTGTTGCGGTAGGTCTCTGCATGGGCGGGGTCGATCTCGATCAGGGCCGCAGTGATATGGCGCAGCATGATGACGACGTTTTCGGGGTCCAGCCAGATATGGGGATTCCCGCCCGACGCATGTTCGCCATTCTCTTGGTGTTCATTATGATGCAGGTCAGAGTGGTCACGAATCAGGCCGATGCCTTGAGAAGTGGTCACGACACGCAGCGACGGGCTTCCGGCATTCTTCACGAGCGAGGCGGCCCATACCTCTAAACCGGTGCCGATCTCGAACAATAGTTGGGCTTTTCGCACTGCGACCAAATCGGTGGGTTTCGGTGAGTAGGTATGTTCATTCTCATAGCCGCTGAGCAAAGACTTCACCTGCACATGAGGCCCTCCCACTTGCTCGGCGAGATCCTTGAGGACTGGAATGGTTACCACGATATTGATCGGATTGTGAGCGGGTTCTGCGGAAGACGGCAAAGCCGGGCTGAATAGGACAAGCAGGGTCGAAAGGGCAATCGAAACAGGCGATCGTTTGGCTTGGTCTATCGGAAACATGGGCTGGGGACGGTAACACTCAGGTTCTACCATGTCAACGTGACAGGCGGCAGGCGCTCCCCACGCTGTTTTCCCTCTGCGCTGTCTGGCTTGACCGGCGGCGAAAGTTCTATTAGCGTAGCACATTCGAAAGCCGATTCCCGGTTGAAGGGGTGGGAAAGGATGGCTCAGTCATGAAAGTTGTCGGGTTGATGTCAGGAACGTCCGGTGACGGCGTCGATGCGGCGCTGGTCGAGATCGGCCCTCGGAAGGCGGGCCTGCGCATCAAGATGATCGCGTTTCATCCGTTGCCGTATCCGCGTTCGCTTCGGCAACGCATTTTATCCGCGTCTGTGTCGGGCACCGTATCGGAACTGTGCCATCTCAATGCGCTCTTGGGTGAGTGGTTTGCAAATGCCGCGCTCGGCGCCATTCGCGCTGCGAAGTTACACCCGAAGGACGTCGATCTTATCGGTTCTCATGGCCAGACCGTCCATCATCTTCCGTACGGGATCAAGGATGCGGGAGTCGGCGCCATTCGTTCCACCTTTCAAATCGCCGAACCCGCCGTGATTGCCGAACGAACGGGAGTTACCACGGTCGCCGATTTCCGACCGCGCGATATGGCCGCCGGCGGGCAGGGGGCGCCGTTGACTCCGGGAGTGCATGCGCTGCTTTTCCGTCATCCTCGCCGCGCGCGGCTTATTGTCAACCTCGGCGGGATCAGCAATGTGACCTACCTGCCGCGAGGATCCGGATTTGACGGCCTGATGGCGTTCGACACCGGTCCGGCCAATATGGTGTTGGATGGATTGATGGCCCGGATTACGAATGGGCGCATGTCGATGGACCGTGAGGGGCGTGGGGCCGCTCGCGGGCAAGTCGACGGACGATTGTTGGCCAAATTGCTCGCGCATCCGTACTTGTCGCAAGCTCCGCCGAAATCCACCGGGCGGGAAGTCTTCGGCTCAAAGATGCTGGATGAGCTGTTGGCGATGCAGCAAGCGCAGCAGCTACCGATGGAAAATCTTCTGGCGACGTGCAGCCGGTGGACGGCCGAAGCCGTCGGCTCGGCCAGACGGTGGATTCGCGGTGGAATCGACGAAGTGATTGTCGGCGGCGGCGGGGTCAAGAATCGCGCCATCATGCAGCATCTCGCCGATGTCTTTGCGCCTGTCCCGGTGAGCGCGTTCGAATCGCAGGGATGGGACAGCAAGGCCATCGAAGCCGTCGCGTTTGCGGTGCTGGCTTATCAAACTGCGATGGAGCAGTGTGGAAACGTTCCCTCTGTCACCGGGGCTGCCCATCCGGCCCTGTTGGGCTGCATCGTTCCCAGCGGACCGGGTTGGCTTGCTCGGCTGCGGTCTCCTCGACGGCGAAAGTAACGATCGATGATGGACGCTATCCGGAGGATGTTTTCCCTATCAAAAAAGACAGCCAGCCCATCCACCGGTTTCTCGCTACCGCCCGGTGTTGCCGTGGCATCCGCTCCATTGCTTACGGAAGCTGAGATTGCCCTCTACAATCTTCTGCAGATGGCTGCCCAGGATCGATACCTTGTGTTCGCTGACGTGCCGCTCTGGTCTTTTGTGTCTGTTGAAGCAATGGGCAAGTCCCGATTTACTCTGTTGAACCACATGGCCCTCAAACGAGTCGATTTTGTATTGGTGCATCCGGGGTCGCGACATGTGGAGCAAGTGGTACAGCTTGAAGACCTGTCTCCAGGGCCTCATCAGATAGAGCGTCAACGCGTGATCGAGTCGGTGCTGGATGCGGCTGGAATCAAGTTGGTGACAGTGCGGGCGACAAAATCCTATACGATTCCCGAGATCACTGCGCTTCTGGGCCTCGCAACGGATGAGTAATATCCGCAACCGATGTGCGACGGCAGGCAGCGGTCGCTTGCCTATTCTGATTGACCGTGGTCCGCATTGCTCAGGTTGTCCGCTACCTCGATCGCTTTCCGGGCGACTTCCGCTTCCGCACTGTCGGGGTACTGATTGACGACGCGATAGAACATGATGCGCGCGTTGTCCTGATCACCAAGTTTTGCGTAGGTCTGGCCAAGCTTGAGCGTCGAAGCCGTCAGCTTTGGGCTGAGCGGGTAGGATAAGACGACGTTGTAGAAGGAGTTCAGCGCATCCTGGTAGCGCCTCATACGATACTGACACTCCCCCATCCAATAGTGGGCATTGGCTGCCAGAGCAGAGTGGCCATGGAGTTCGATGAATAGACGGAACCCGGCCAGCGCGGCTTCATAGTCGCGCTGTTTGAATTCGCTCATAATGCGATCGTACAGACGCCGGGAAGTATCCTGCATTTGGCCGGGAGCTGCAACGGACACATTCGGCGAGAAGAGGGTGATGAGCATCAGGAGGATGCCCAGTCTGTTCCGTAGCATACGTACACTCCATTCTGAGTAGGTAATGGACCAAAGAATCATCACGCAATGGCCATGCCACACGCCACACTCTTTGCAGCTGGAAACGCTATACAAAACATGAGGTTCCAATCCTCTTGCTCGGTCGGAAATGAGGCTCGACTCATAATCAGCGTCTCCAAGACAGATTTGTACGAGTCCTGTCACTTTTCTGCCGAGGTGCGGAGTCTTACCGGATCACAGCCATGGGTCATATTCTGAGAATTGTCATAGATATTTGCGTCTGTGTCATAGTCGCAGACGCATCGATGGAAGCGACTGTCAGGTCATAGGCAGAGCGTTATGAGTGAAGAATCGATTCCACCGAATCCCTTGGGTGGGAAGACGCTGATTGTAGATGCGCTGGATCAGCGAAGTTATGCTCTGCCGAGTGAGGCTCTCAAGGAGGCGGCTGATCGAGACCAGATCTACATCCGTCCTGGCGTGTATGAGGACAAGGTATTCGTCAGCGAGCGATCGGTACGACTTGTGGGAGCAGGGCGTGATGTCGTGCAAATCTTCAGCCGGCGAAGCGGTCCGCTCTATTTGCAGCGGGTCACGGGCGGCCAAATTTCCGGCATCACATTCCGCTATGTCGGCAGTGACCAACACTCGGCCATGAATGTGCTCGATTCCACCTGTGTGATTACTCAGTGCCGGGCGATGGAAGGGATTTTGTCCGGCGTATTATTGTATGGGCCGGAATGCCGGGCGACGTTTTCAGACAATGAAGTGTGCCGTAACCGTGAGTCCGGCATCTTTGTCTTTGCCGGGGCACAACCCCGAATTGCCGGAAATCGCTGTGCGGACAATCACCACTTTGGGATTGCGGTTCGTGATTCGGGCAGCTATCCGGAGATTGTGCGCAACTTTTGTGAGACAAACATGCTCAGCGGGATGCTCTTGTTTCACCATGGGGGAGGATTAATTCTGGACAATACGTGTACAGGCAATCAACATTGGGGCGTACTGGTGACGCCGGATTCTTATCCCAACCCGTCGCCCACGAAGCTTCCTGAGATGAATCGTCTCGATGGGAATCCGCGCGGTGCCTATACCGTATCGGATCAGCCTCTCGCCGACATCGGCCGGTAGCCGGCTGCTCAATCCTACATTTACGATGATTTGGAAGAGAGTGTGGAAGGGGGAGAATCGTTCGAAATATGGAACTCAAAGGCATTTCCGCCCCGTTGTTTGGCGCGGTACATCGCAGCATCTGCATGTCGTAACAGATCATCAATCTCGTGATCGTCGGTCGGATAGGTGGTAATTCCGATACTCACCCCGATTGAGGTTTGCTGGTCCTGAATATTAAAGGGTGCGCTCAGCGACTGGGTAATTCTCCGCGCGACGACAACGAGATCGTCTTCGTTCGAGAGGCCTTCCAGAATGATTGTAAATTCATCCCCGCCCATTCGTGCGACCGTATCGACTTCGCGCACGCATTCATGCAGCCTATCTGCGACGACTTTCAATAGCTGATCTCCCGCATCGTGCCCCAAGGTGTCGTTTACGGTCTTGAACCGGTCGAGATCAAGCAGCATCAACCCCATGGGTTGTTGGAGTCGCTTGCTTCTCGCCATAGCATGAATGAGACGGTCGCGGAAAAGCGTACGATTCACCAGCCCGGTCAGTTGATCGTACTGCGCAAGGTAGGTCAGCCGTTCTTCAGCTCGCTTGCGCTCGATTGCGTAGCGGATTGAGCGGGCCAGCAGTTCCGGCTGACCCTGGCCCTTGACGAGATAGTCTTGGGCGCCGCTTTGGACGGCTTCTACCGCCAGCGTTTGATCACTGAATCCGCTGAGCACGATAATGGGAATGGTCGGATTAGCGGCTTGCATCTGTCTGAGCGTCGAGAGCCCGTACCCATCGGGGAGCGAAAGATCCAAGAGAATCGCGTCAAATCGTGTTTGTGTGAGATGACTGAAGGCCTCACTCAAGCGAACGACATGAGTGACATCGAATTGCTCGACGCTCCATTCCGCCAGGATATCCTGCGTCAGATGAGCATCGACGTCGCTGTCTTCGACTAACAGAATTTTCAGCATCGCTCTCCGCTGATGGATCATCAGCTTTTCGGCGCAGCAGCAACCTCATGGCTGATTTTCTTGCTTGATAGCAAGTATAGCCTAAGTTACTGCTTCAACAAGGAAAATGCTGAATCGCCCCACGCCGATATCAGGCATGGGACTTGAGGCTGCTACGAAATTATGAATGAAAATGAGGGCTACGAAAGAGGTGCCCCCCTGGAGAGGTAAAACAAAAAGCTGCCTCTCCAGGGGGCACAATACCTAATCACGCGCAGTGTAACGCTTCAGCCCGCCGGCGGACATCCTCGGCCTTCTGGACCTGCCCGAGGTTTTCGTACAGAGAGGCGATATTCGTGTGCAGATGGGACAGCAACTGCCCGAGCTGGGCCTCCTGCGCGATCACATTGGCTTCCAGGGCCAATTTCTTTTCCTCACTCCGGCGGAAGCGCTCTTCCAGCCGTTGCACCAACTGAATCCACCCGCGGACTTTTGCCGAATCCAGATTGGGCAACGCCGGCAAGGGTTCAGCGCGGTCGAGGGATTTTTCCGTTTGGTTCATCCAATTGATAAAGACGAGAAAGTCACCCAACGTAATTTCAAGTGCAGATGTTGCGCCATCTTCGATTACCAAGTCTTCCATTCTGACTCCTTTGCCAATCCGGTCACGTGAGGGGGGATTATCTCAATTGCTTGAATGTTTACCCAGCCTGAATGGAACATATTGCCTCGCTATACCGTGGAATGTCTTGCATATGGTGCTTGGCCAAGGGAGAGTTAGTTTTCCCGATCCGTCATTTGACCTCCTTTCGTAATGGCACGGGACATACGCCAATTACCATATGAGTCCACAACAGGATGGGGCTATGGAGTAATACCCCACTAGATTAAGGGATGTCAATAAATCGAATGAGCTAAAGGAAAATTATTCTTGATCTTGCCAGGAACGGTGGGGGTACTGCGTGGAATTGCCGGACTATCGGCATCATGACCCCTTGAGGAGGAAGTCTTTTTTCATCGGATAGGCACCTGCCGGTGGTTGTTCTGAGCCGATTGCTGCTTCGCAGGCATAGCCTGGATGGAGTGGCCACAGCAACGAGCGGCCTGCGACGTTTCCTCGGATGTGAACATGTCGGAAGGTGACGCCTAGGCGCACAGCATCCTCTTTCACTTTTGCGATGCATTCCTCGGATGTGAAGGCTCGGCGTGAGATGAGCAGAGGGTCTCCCGATGCGCTATGAAAAACAACAAACTCCTCGGCACACCCGGTCATGAGCCCTAGCATCAGGCACAGGCAGGTGATCCCTCGCATGGACATCCGGCTCTTCATTGGAAGTTCACCTTGTGATGCGATAAGCGCTGTCATGAGACGCCTATTATTCTTCGGACAACCATACCATAGAGATGGAGTATTGTTCGACATTGTATGGGGAGTGGTGACGCGGTGGAGACGCAAAATGCGTCGATGAGAGCGGAAAACTCGATCCGAGCTGTCTCCCCTCCCTACGAAAGTTGGGAAGAGAGACAGCGTCTAAACTATTGGTAATTCGGATAGTTTTATCGATACGCTCCCGATCATTTTGGCATAAAAGCTGCGGATGTCAGTCCTGAGTGTGTGAGGGCGTCTCAGTCTGGAGGGGTCCCGCAGAATCGGACAATGACCGTAATTGATTGAGAGGAGCGCACGATGACAACATCCTTTGCCTTGTGCCGAACGAGTGATCGGCAGGTTGAACGGATAGGCGGCCTCTGTAACAAGAAAGTATCGAAACGAAAAACACACGTGTGTGCGGCAGCGCTGCTCGTTTTGGCCTCAGCCCTTCCGGCACATGCGGAAGGCGGTGATCATCGGGCCATTAGTTCTACTGGAGCTGTTCATGTGACGAACGTGCCGGGTGACCGGAAACTCACATCGGTCCCGAATCGGCATCGATATCATGCGGCAGTGTCGGACCAAGAACTTGAAGAGGCGGTCGCACATCATGCCCGGGAAAACCGGTTGTCTCCGGCGTTATTGATGGCCATCATGAAGGCGGAGTCAGGTTTTAATCCATTGGCAATTTCCAAAGCGGGCGCTGTCGGTCTGATGCAACTGATTCCGGAAACGGCTATCCGGCATGGGGTAAAAAACATGTACGACACAAGGGATAATATTGCCGGTGGCGCTCGACATATCCGATATCTCCTCAATCGGTTTCACGGCAATGTTCCGTTTGCACTCGCTGCGTACAATGCAGGAGAGGGGAAGGTGGACCGCTATCGCCAGATTCCGCCGTATAAGGAAACGAGGGCGTATGTAAAGAAGGTCATCGGGTTCTACCATGGCTATCGGACCGGCATGAGAGCGAATAGAATCGAGTATGGGGCCAGTCTGATGCCTATGCGCTGATGCTGGAACCTGAGGGGGGCAACAAAGACTCTTCCTCTTCAGAGGGCAACGTGCGGGGTAGATGGATATATGATTCTCAATGGACACGGAACCATCAGTGGTGTTCGGAGCCAAATCTTCGGCACAACTCGACAAACTGTACGATCGAGATCGATTCGGCTCTGGCGGTTGGTAAGAGCCCACATGATGCCAGGATTTCAGCCATGTCGCTCTGAGCGTAGCCCTCATCCTTCAGCGAATTGATGAGTGTTTTGCGTCGGTGCGCGAAGGCCGCTTTGACCAGGGCGGCAAATTTTGGTTCTTGTTCCTGGTTCAGTGCTCTCTGAGATCTGCTCTTTAGCAGAACCACAGCAGAGCCGACTTCTGGTCTGGGTCGGAAGCACTGTGCAGAGACGCGAAACGCCTTCGTGATCTCCGCCGCATACTGCGCCATGACCGACAGCACTCCGTAGGCGGAACTTCCAGGCTTGGCAACGAGCCGGTCTGCCACTTCATCTTGCAGCATAAGGACCATACGGGGAAATCGATCACGCTGATCGAGCAGCCGGAACAAAAGGGGAGTGGACAAATAGTACGGAAGATTGGCGACAACAATGGTGCCGATTGGAAGGCAGTCGATCGGGTAAGTCATCGCATCGTCTAGGATCAGGGTAAGATTGGGATAGCGCATTTGTTGGTCGCTGAGATAGGCATGGAGTCTCGGATCGACTTCGATCGCCGTCACATGATTGGCCGATCGGCAAAGCGTTTCCGTGAGAATGCCGCGGCCTGGTCCGATTTCCAATACGGAATCGTTGGAGCCCAATGCGGCGGCTGCGACAATCTTGCGGACGATATTCGGATCGATGAGAAAGTTCTGTCCGAGACGTTTGATCGCAGCAGGCGGGTCTGGGCGACTCACGCGCCATGCACCGGCGGAAGAGGGGAAGACCGTGAAAGCCGTTGAATCAAGGCGGCCAGCGGCGTTCGATAGCAGTCGATCAAATCGGTATACTCTTCAACCATATCGTTGGTGAAGCACGGTCCAGGGTGAATACCGGCAAACGCCTGTCCTTCTTGGGCTCCCACTGATTCTGTAAGGACTGCGATGGTTGCGGTCCTCCATTTCGCGACGCGTTCGATTCCTGCAACGGTGTTGAGATCAGCCAGGGTCTGCTTGGCGAGCGCATCCAATTCGCGCAATTGTCGCTGGAGCCGTTCAAGTGCCGTGGCCGGCGGAGTGGTCATTGCCGAACCTTTGTGATGGTGGCGGCCAACGTGATCGCTTCGAGTAAACTGCCGGGATCGGCGAGGCCTTTGCCGACGATATCGAATGCTGTTCCATGATCGACGGACGTGCGAATAATCGGCAGGCCGACCGTGAGATTCACACAAGTGCCGAACGCCATGAGCTTCAGAGGAATCAACCCCTGATCATGATACAGGGCCACTACGCCGTCATAGTCTCCCCGAGCTGCCTTGCCGAACAGCGTATCGGCCGGCAGCGGATCGCTGGCGAGGATGCCTCGTGCCTGGGCCGCCCGCGCCGCTGGTAGAATGACGCGGGCTTCTTCATTGCCGAACAGGCCATGCTCGCCTGCATGAGGGTTCAGCGCCGCGACCCCGATCTTGGGCTTTTTGATTCCAAAGAGTTGAGTCAGCGCCAGTTGTGCCAGTCTGATCGCTTTTTCGATTTTTGCCCGAGTGAGAAGTGACGGGAGATCTTTGATCGCAACATGAGTCGTGACAAACATGATGCGCAGCGGCCCGCCTATGATCATCATGCCGGATTCTTTCGCGCGGGTCAGGTCAGCCAGCAGCTCCGTATGCCCCGGATAACGGCAGCCGGCCATGTTGATGGCTTCCTTATTGATCGGTGCGGTGACGACCCCGTCGATACAACCGATTTGAGCCAGTTCGACCCCCTTTTTTATAAAGGCGACCGATGCAGCGCCGGTTGCCGCCGCCGCCACTCCTTGTGTAAATCGTTTCAGCGGTTGCTCAAGCGGATCGAGCACTGCGATCGTTCCTTCGCGCCAGGGCTGTCGTTCATGACTATCTACGCGCAGGGCTTTAAGTCTTAGTTTCAGCGTCTTAATGGTCCGCTCCATCACGGGAAATGATCCGATGACGATTGGATGGCAGACATTTCGCAGCCTCCGGCTGGCAACCGCCTTGGCGATCACTTCCGGTCCGACCCCGGCTGGATCTCCCATCGTGATTCCGAGAAGTGGGAGTCGCGCTGATATTGTCTTAGCCGGTGTCGATTTCATTATGCGGAGGCTCACCTTCCCAAAGCCAAATACAGTGTGTAGCCTATATACAGCAGCGCTCCGCTGCTCAGCAACCACGCCCGCCAATAGCCGCCGATGAAGAGCTGCAATAAGTAGAACACTGTTGCTTGCACGGCCAACAACATCGTCACCGATGCAGAGGAGGCGATGGCCCACTCGGTTCCCAACAAACCCACTGAGACCGGAATGGTCCCCTGAAAAACCATCGCGCCGGTCACATTGGCGACGGCGAGGCGGTCTTTTTTGCGATAGAGCCAGAGAAAACTGTTGGACATCTCCGGCAGTTCGGTTGCCAGTGGTGCGATGAGCAATGCAAGGATCAATGGCGAAACCGCAAACATCCCGGCCATCGATTCCGCTGCGCTGACGAACAGATGCGCGCCTAAGATCAGTCCGGCCAGGCCGACGAACGCTTGTAGCCCGATCATGATTCGCGACGGTGTGGCGGCGGATTTGGCGAAGATCAGAGGTTCGAGTTGGCCGCCTGCTCCTCCTTCCTCTTCGGGCGCGCCGAGTTTGAGCCTCATATATGCGGCATACAGAAGAATCAGTCCGACTGCCGCGATGATGTGCGCAAGCCGAGAGGGAATATAGATGCAAGCCAGGGCGACGACGTACCCGGCGGTAAAAAACGTCAGGTCGATGATGACTTCACGATAGTTCAGCTGAAATCGAGCTGTGCGTTTACCCATCGATGCATAGAGCATCAGCAGGAATGCGAGAATCGGCAGCACCAGCGTGCTGAGCATGAACGGCGCTCCGAGAATTGCGCCTAATCCGACATCAGTTTCTTCCTGGCTCTCCCCGAAGAAAATGGCAATGATTGGAATGGACGTTTCCGGTAACGTCGTACCGATCGCAGCAAAAATGCTGCCCACAGCGCTTTCCGACACTCCGAGGCGTTTCCCGAGCCATTCGACGGCGTTGGTGAACAGCGCACAGCCGCCGAGCGTCACAGCGACGGAGGCGACAAACATGAGGATATAGAGCATGGTGGTCACGAATCGCCTCGCAAGCTGAGTCCTAAAAAGTGAAAAGAAAAAAGTACATCCACGGGTGGTGTGTTCTTATGACGGCCGATGACGTTTGCCTCGCCCATCGTCATAGGCACGAGAGGCTGCTTCCATGACACTCTTGAGCGGGCGGCCGGTTCGATCGGCGATGTTCTTGCAGTCGATATATTCCGGTGCGGCTTTTTCCCACCCGGCACCGATGGCGGCGATTTTCATGCGCACGGCTCCTCCCATTACCTTCACGGAGACAAAGTGCCGAGGGAGGATGCGTCTGCCCAGTTCCTGGATACGCGCGCCCAGGGCCGGGGTTTCCTGGAACAAGATCTCCAGCACTGCGTCGGTGTGATCGCGCGCGACGAGACAACTCAGCACCACACCGGGCCGGCTCCGTTTCATAATAGCCGGAATCAGGACGACGTCCACCGCGCCGACCGCAAACAGCCGCTCCATCACATGCTCATACGCTTGTGGATTGAGGTCATCGAGATTCGTTTCGATTTGCGTAATATGATCGGTCGGGCGTTCTACCTGGAGAGACTCCTCCGAGAGAAACACGCGCAGTGCATTCGGCCAACCTTCCGGATCTCGGTCTCCGGCGCCATATCCGACCACCGCGGTTTCTATCACCGAGGCGGCGCCGAACTCCGATGTCAGTGTCCGAAGCAGCGCCATCCCTGTCGGCGTCGTCAGCTCACAGCGGGGTCCGTCGGAGTATACTGGAATTCCTCTTGCCAACGCAGCCACGGCCGGCCCCGGCACCGGCAAGAGTCCGTGTGAGGTCTGAATCGTGCCGGCTCCGACGTTGACCGCGGAGGCTGTGATTCGGGTGACGTTCAAAAGATGGCAACCCAGGATACCGCCGACTACATCGATAAAGGAATCCATCACGCCGACTTCATGAAAATGCACGTCGCGCGTCGCAACCCGATGGGCCAGACCTTCCGCCTCAGCCAGCCGATCGAAGACGGCGCGGCTCTGTGTCTTTACAGGATCGGGCAGGGTGCTGGCGGCAAGAATTCGCCGAATGCGGGATAAGCTGAGTGGATGTTGAAATCCACGCTGGATGACGACGTCCACCTTCGTGGCATGGAGGGCGCCGCGCCGGACTTCGCGTTGACGCAATCGGTAGCCGGTCAGCTTGAGGCGTTTGAGTCCGTTGATCAATTGCGCCCAAGGCAAGCCGGCGTTCACCAGCGCGCCCAGCACCATGTCCCCGCTGATTCCAGAGAAACAATCAAAATGCAGATGCCGTCCCACTACATCCTCCGTTCAATGGCCGCCCATCTTACCCAAGGCGCCGGTCTACGGCAAATCCATGCCGACGGCTCATTGACAGTCTGTAGTGGCTATGCTATCCCCTGTGTAATGCAACTCAGTTGGTGCGCCGGCCGCTCTACGATCCCTTTCTCGACATTCTTATGAGTACGTGCTCGTCGGTTTCAACGCGAGTTCGAACAGTTCTGCGAAGAACCTCCCCTCTCGTCGGACTACTTGTCGGTGTGTGCCTTCCGCTGCTGCTTCCGGACGACGGGTGGGCGAAGAACAAACAGCCTCGAGCTCCCCGACCGGAGCCGGAGTTGAAGATTCTCGACGTGAATGTGGCCCCGATCCCGTACACACCGGGGAACGGATCGCTTCAGTTCGCAGTCAGCGTCCAATTGCCGAAAGAATTGGATGGAGCCACGATTCTGGAGGTCACGTCGCTGATCAGTTCTCCGTCCAAGACATCCCTTCGCTTTCTTTCTCACCGCCGGCCGGTGGAAGTGCATCCTGTTGCCGGCGTCACGGAACGGCCCAAGCTTTCCATCGAACTCTCCTGGGACGGGCAAGATCATCGTAAACAGCTGGCCGGATCCGGCACGTATTCCTACGAAGTGCGGATGAAGTTGCTGAAAGATGGAGACAAGGGCCTTCGCACGATGATGATCTCGTGGCCGAAGCGGGGCACGTTAGAAGTGAAATAAAGCACGGCGGGACGCGCGGACGGGCGCGACTTGCGCGATGCGGAAAAGTTGTTACTTGCTCGGCATCCCACCGTGCTCGCCTGTCGCGCCTTTCCCGCTCCTCGCGCCTCCCATATTGATTCGGTGCGCGAGACAGCCTGCTCCAAATCCATTGTCGATATTCATCACGCCGACACCCGCCGCGCAAGAGTTCAGCATCGTCAGCAGGGCAGCCAATCCGCCGAAACTGGCGCCGTACCCACGGCTGGTTGGTACCGCGACGACCGGGCATTCCACCAGGCCTCCCACCACGCTGGGAAGTACGCCATCCATGCCTGCGGCAACGATGATGACCCGAGCATCGAACAGACGCTCTTTTCTCCCCAACAATCGGTGGAGTCCCGCCACTCCGACGTCATACAGCCGCTCAACGTGGCTGCCCATGATTTCAGCCGTGATGCGGGCCTCCTCGGCCACCGGCACGTCTGCGGTGCCTGCCGTCACAACCAGGACATGACCCTGCCGCTTCTGTGAAGGCGGAGCGATGGCGACGATACGCGCGTCGGCATGGTAACGGGCTCGCCGATCCAGACGGCATATGGCGCGTGCGACCGCGGGTTCCGCGCGTGTGGCGAGAAAGGGGCCTCGCTTCTTGATAAAGGATCGGGCAATAGCCACCACCTGGGCAGTGGTCTTGCCCTCACAAAGCACGACTTCAGGAAATCCCTGGCGCAGCGACCGGTGGTGATCGAGCGAGGCAAAACCAAGGTCTTCAAAGGGGAGGGATCGCAGCCGCTGAAGCGCCTGCTCCACGGTGACTTGTCCCTGACGGATCTGTCGTACCAACTGTTCAAGTTTTTCGGGGCTCATGCTGATCCTTTTTCAGGTTTTGCGTCTCGCTCCATCAAATCGCTGACGGCTTTCCGGCAGGGCTTCTGGTTGAACAACACTGCATTGATCTCCTGTGTGATGGGCATGTCTACGTCGTGCCGTCTCGCCAATTCCAGGGCCGCACGCGCCGTCCGCACGCCTTCCGCGACTGCGTGCATCCCGCCCACGATCGTATCCAGCGGCTCGCCCTTGCCGAGCCGGATCCCCACTGTGTGGTTCCGACTGAGCGTTCCTGTGCAAGTGAGCACCAGATCGCCGATGCCGGAGAGTCCGTAGAACGTGCGCGGGTCGGCTCCCATCGCCGTGCCCAAGCGAACGATCTCGGCCAATCCTCTGGTAATCAGCGCGGCGCGCGCGTTCAATCCGAGTTCCAATCCATCCACCACACCGGCCGCCAGCGCCATGACGTTCTTCAGGGCTCCGCCAAGCTGGACGCCGATGAGATCGGTATCGGCGTACACGCGAAAAACCGGCGTCATGAGCGTGTGCTGAAACTGTTGCACAAGGGCCGGTTCACGTCCGGCCAGACAGAGCGCCGTCGGTTTCCCTGCGCAGAGTTCCGCGGCGAAGCTGGGACCTGACAAAACCATGATCATGGGCTTCATCGGTAGGGGGAGCACGTCGTCCATCACTTGCGTCATGAGTTTGGCGGTCTTCTCTTCGATTCCCTTTGTCGCGCTGATCAGGGGAATGGGCTTGGATACACAAGGCGCGAGAGCCGTAAGTACCGATCTGGTCACATGCGAGGGGACGACGAACAGGAGGCCCTGGCAGCCTTCAACCGCATCGGCGATCGATGATGTTGCGACGAGGGTCCGCGGCAGTGTCACACCGGGAAGAAACATTGGGTTTTGGTGCTTGGCATTGATGGCTTGCGCCACGTCATGTTCATAGGCCCAGAGCCTGACCGTCATCCCCTTTTCGGCCAAATGTTTGGCCAACGCTGTCCCCCAGGCGCCGGCCCCAATCACACCCATGTTGCTGACTGCCTGCATGTTGGATAATCCCATGGGTTGGAGGGGAACGATGGACGATAGCCGATTGGGCGGAGCGAATTATAGGAAGGCCCTGATCGTCTGTCAACGAATGGAACGAACTTCTCGATTCTGTCAAGTGTGCGATCGGAGTCGCACACGTATAAATCAAAATGATGGCATGTGGTTTGCTCATTCTCATGAATTGAGAAATGGCTTTGTCGGAATGATCCCAAGAGTTAGCATCGAAGCAGAAACAGGAATCTGTAGAATGTGAGAGGGTTCGTAATGAATATGCTATCAACAGCCATTCGGTGGTTCGGAATATCAGTGCTCGTTGTGACAGGTGTCGCCACTTCGAATGTCTCCCATTCGTATGCTGAGACCTACATCGCCGGACAATTTGGTGTGTCGTTGCCTTCTGTCTTGCCCTCATCCTTCGATAACGGCCTCACCAATTCCGAACTGACCGGAATATTCTCGCCCGGATCGACCATTTCTGATCAATCTTTACAGAAATCCATTCTCTACGGTGCGAAGGTCGGGCACTATTTCAGAGCTGTTCCATGGCTGGGCCTCGAAGCGGAAGTCTACAACACTACACCGCATATTAAGCAGCAAGTGACTACATTCAGCGGACCTTCGGGTCCAGTTGGGTCTGTCGAGCTTCCCGGTTTGCATTTTCGAGTGCTGACAGTGGCTCCACTCAATGTGATGTTTCGATTCCCGAAGACAAGACTGCAGCCTTATGTCGGAGTGGGGCCAGGAATTTTCTTCGCTCGCATCGAGGACCCGGCATTGACCTCGAATAATACCCAGTCGAGCATCGGATTTGGTCTGAATGCCCAAGCGGGGGTTCGATATTACATTACAAGGCAAGTCGCGCTGTTCGGGGAAGGCAAGTTCAACTACACCAAATTCAGTTTTGACGAGACGCCGGCCGGCGTGTTCAATCTATTCGGCTTCGATGCGAACTATAGAATATTCCACGCCGTGTTCGGCCTCAGTTTCCATTTCTAGCACGTGCGCTCGATCATCTCTCTAGCAAACCAACGCCGGTCCGTGTAGCCTATCCGTGGCGGTGTGGGCTGGTGGTGTGCTGGAGAACGGCCGGTGCAAACCTGTCTTTCTTGTCAGCGTTCGCAACCTGAAATCAATCGCTTCTGCACGCATTGTGGCCGTCGGCTCGACGGGAGCGGAGGTGACGCCTCGGTTTCTCGACCCGATGCCGACGCGCCGGAGCAGATGAACCTTGCGGTGTTATATGGAATGGTTGCAGCTCTGATCCTTGCCGTGCTGTTTCCTCCGTGGGAAACTCCGCCCGATCAGCAGCCGGAGTTCCTCGGGCTCTCGTTCATGTTCTCTCCCCCGACCGCTGAGGCCGTTGTGAGCCGCATGCTCCTGACCATCGAACTGGTCACGATCGCGATCGCCGGCTTCTACGGAGCGTTTCTCTTCAGAAGGAAGCCATGAATAGGGTGTCAAAGGTCTTCAGGTCAGAAGGTCATCATGTCCGGCTAGGACCTTTCGACTTGATGACTCCAGAAACATCCGGCGACTTTGATGACTCTCGACGAGTCAGTCGAGCGCCAGTGTCAGGCATTTCGCCGAACCGCCCGATTTCATGAATTCATCGAGAGGAACGGAATGGGTGCGGTATCCCTTGGCGTGGAGCAGGCGTTCGGTTGTCGGACATCCGGACGGCAGCACGACATCGTTTCCGATGCAGACCGCGTTGCACGCGAACCGCAATGCGTCATCCTCCGAGACGGGGAGTTGCCGGTCCTTCGGAACTCGCTGGGCAATCGCGGACTGGCCATAGGGATCGAAGGCAGGCGGGAAATAGAGCAGGTCTCCTCCGCTCAATGGGCAGAAGCATGTATCGAGATGGTAAAAACGGCTGTCGACGAGTTCGAGTGGAATAACTTCTCGATGGAATCGCTCGCTCAGATGGGGGAATGCGCGGATGTCTGATCGCTGCCGATAGCCGCCGAACCAACAATCCGGAAAGCCCAGGAGGTCCCCGGCGCCTTCAAAGAACAATGCCTTCTCCAATGTCACCACAGCGTAACCGTGCCCGCGAAACCAGTCTTCGAAGTATGCTTCCTCCCGTTGCCGTTCGGGATAGCGGAAGCGGCTCACCACGGCCGTGCAGTCGACTACGACACCGGCATTGGCCGTAAACACCAAGTCGGGCAGTCCCTCAACCGGCGTCATCCGTTCAAGCGTGACCCCCAGATCCTGTTCAAAGACACGCATCAGACCATGCCACTGTTGAACGGCTCGTTCATGGTCCACCCGATTGCTGAGCCGCATCCAGGGGTTGATTTCATATTCGATTCCAAAATAGTCGGGAGGACAGACGAGGAGCCGGGTCATGCCGATCTTCCAAGCAGTCTAGCCAGTTCCGAAAGAAACGACGCCGCATCCATGACGAGACCGACGGCTTGAAAGCTGCCGCGATCCGAGAGTTTGGTCGGCACGGAGGGATTCACGTCTACACACACGGTCGGCACTGTGGCGGGCAAGAGATTCCCCGTGGCCACGGCATGCAGCGTGGAGGCGACCAGCAGAGCCAGCCCGACGCCGGGAATCGCGGCGCGCATGGCGTTTTGCGCGAGAATGGAATCGGTGATCACGCCGGGGAGAGGGCCGTCATCGCGGATCGTTCCGGCCATGACCACCGGCACGTTCTGACGGACACAGGCCGCCATGATGCCCTGCTTCACCACTCCCGAGGTGACTGCCGCCTCAATGCTGCCGATCGCGCGGATTCTGTTGATCGTTCGCAAATGATGTTCATGGCCATGCGGAACTGCTCGTCCGGCCGCCAATCCGTAGCCCAGCGACGTGCCGTACAGATCAGCTTCCATATCGTGCGCCGCCAGGGCATTTCCACAGAACAGGAGATGGACGAATCCCTGCTCGATCAGCCAGGTCAAGGCATCCCGTCCGCCGGCATGAATGATCGCAGGCCCTCCCGCCAGCAACACTTTCGAATCCGCCAGTCCCTGCCTGTGCCGTTCTCGCAGTTGACGCATCCGGGCCGCGACATCGGTGATGATATGGTGATGGGGCCGTTCCGACGAGACTTGCGACTCCATGAATCCAAACACATCCCGCTCGCGCGGGCGCTGCAAGGGAGTGACCCGCACCCCGTCGCGCCCCACCACGATCCGGTCTCCCTGACGAACGTCCGCCATGGGGACGGCCTTCGCAGTGGACCCCAGCGGATCCACCAAGATCCCGAGATCCATCTCGATCCGATCGACATCGATCCACTGTCCGTGGAGTCTGATCTGAGTAGACAAATGGGTTGTGGCATAGAAATCATCGGGGAAAATGCCGTCGGCAGGGGCCTCGGCGGTTCGACAGTCCGCCTCACGTTCGGCGCAAGCACCATGCGGCTGAATCGCTTTGAGAATGTCGTCCAAGAGCGTCGTCGATGATGCCCGGATGACGATGCGGGCGCGAGAGGGCTCCTCCCTGGTTGTGCCGATATGCACGTCCTCCAAGTCGAAGGCGCCACCCATCATCAGGATGATGTCCAGTACCTTCGCCAGAATCAGCGAATCGATAATGTGCCCGCTGATGAGGACGGTTTCTTGATGGAGGCTCATGGCGTCTCCCGTGGATGGCGCATTGATTCTACCAGTGAATGGCCGGAGACCGCAGGGACATTGTACATCGCGACATGAGTGATGTCGCCGGTTCAGATGGATTTCATCAATTCGCGCAAGACACTCGTGGCGTAGGCGCCGGGCGGGAGCGCAAAGGCCAGAGTGAGGACCGAACCGTTCAGTGACCACTCCAACTCCGCCAACGGGATCCGTAACGCACGGCGTTCGCCGCGGAAGCCGCAGGCCTTTCCTGCTGCGACCAGGGCATCTCGTGTTGTTCCCGCTTCCGCGATGACGGCCTCTTCAATCTTGCCTGGCTCGCCATCAGCCCATGACGTCCGTGAACCGAAGAGGATTCCCGTCGGGCTGATTTCAAAACGATCGGCGCGAGGCTGCTCTTGATCGGCGTCCTCGACGTGAAAACAAGCTCCGTTGTCCGACTTCATCGCCCAATCGCCGGTCAGCACACGATCGATACGGTCGATACGCCGGGCCAGCATGCGATTGAAGAGAAATGATTGGTACGTATTCAGATACCAGATGCGTTTGGCCCGGCCCATTTTCTCGCGCCGCCGCGGATCGGTCAGCAAGGCGGCGCCGATCTGATAATTATCGCCGCTCTTGCCCTGCCGTTGGGGGCCGAAGTAGTTGGGCACGCCGCGCGCACTGAGTCGATCGAGCATGGCGGGCACCGCCTCAACCGCATGGGCGGCAACGTCGCGGATGACCAAACGAAAGTGGTTTCCGGCGTGATGGCCGGTGCGCAATCGATTGCGATGGCGAGCCAGGACTTCAATAGTCAAAAGCTGTTCATCGGCCTTCAGCTGCGACACCTGCTGAGGCGTGACTCCTTGCAGCGAGACCATTTGAGTGGTGATCGCGCGGGCGTCTTTTAACCCGGCGACTCCGATGGCCTGCGCCTTCACGCCGAGTGCCGACGAAAGGCGGCGGACGAGGTCCGGCGTCGAAAGTCCCCGTTTGGTGATCTTCACATAGAGATGTTCTCCTTCCCCGCAGGGCAGATACAGCGGGCGTTCCTCCACCTGAAAGTCTTCCGGCGTCGCGCGGATCTGTCCGCCGATGCCGGGGATGTCGTTTGTCAGAAAGGGCTCGATCGATGGTTCCACGAGGGACTCCATAAATAAATAGTCTGTAAGCCGTTCAACCGGCCCATGAATTTGGTGCAGATGACCCCATGCTATACTTTTTCTATCCGATTCGGGAGGGGCGCGGAAAAGGCACGGGTCACGGAATGAGCATGCGTCAGAGATTATCATGGCCTGACCGCGTGCGATCCTCCGTCGGAGCTTGTCTGAGTGAGCCACTCTATAGACTGTTCAGCCTCGTTCCACGGTGGGAGTTTGGCCTGTCCGACCACGAGGTCACCCGGCATACCCATGTACATGGGCCGTTAGCAGGTCACCGCGCCGTCCATTTGACCGATTTGCATCTGGATATCTACTACCCTCGTCATGATCGCATTGTGGACACCGTGAGGGCGCTTCAGCCCGATTGGATTTTCATCACGGGCGACTTGCTCAATGTGCCTGAAGGGCTCCCTCATCTCTTTCGATTTCTTGCGCGTCTGCGGGAAACCGCGCCGGTTTTTGTGACATTGGGCAATCACGATCACTATAGCGGTGTGCCGGTGACCGACTACGCCGAACTGGCTGATCGGCATAAAATAACATTACTGGTGAATCAAAGTGTGTTTGTCTCAACGGCAAAAGGCGAGTTGGCGATCGTCGGTGTCGATGATCCGTCGCTGCATCGTGCCGATCTGCACTGTGTCCCTCCTCAGGCCGACCATCGCTTTACCCTGTTATTGGCCCATGCGCCGAATATCCTCGATCAAGTGAAGGCGCATCATGCCATTGATTTGATCCTGTGCGGGCATAGCCACGGGGGACAGTGGCAGGTGCCGGGCATCCCGACGTTCTGGCTGCCTCCCGGATGCAATGGCCGGGTGGCCGGCCGGTATGAGTCGGGCGAACACACCCTCTATATCAATCGGGGACTCGGCTGGTCCTTTCTTCCGTTCCGCTTGAACTGTCTGCCTGAGATCGCTCTGATTGAGTGGATTGAGGAACGGAGCTAGGCCGCGTAACGGGACGGCCTATCCGTTACGCATTCTTTCCAGCGCTTCGCGTGCCCGGCCCCTGACTGTTTGATCCCCGTCCTCCTCTGCAACCTGTGCCAGCCGATCCCGCGCATCCGTCGCCCGCAGTCTTCCCAGTCCCAACGCCGCGCACGCGCGTACGTAGGCATGGTCGTCCTTCAGTGCCTTCACCAGAAGCGGCGCCACTGATTGATCTTGCAACACGCCCAGATGACTGGCTGCCATGCCTCTGACGCGGTGTTGCTTGTCCTCTACGGCTTGGCCAAGCGTCATGACCCAAAGATCTTTCAAGGCCGGTGCGATCTCTTCAAGTCCGTCAAGCCGGTATGCATTGCATTCGATGAGGGCAAACGACAGGTCCAACTTCTTTTCCTGCGCCGTTTCACGCTGGAAGGCGCCGATGAGCCGATTCCGTTCCCGCCGCGCCACCATGCGCCGTCGGATTTTCACAATCACGGCCAGGACTATTGCCGCAACGGCCGCTCCTCCGGCGGCGACAGGCAGAGCCTGATCGACGGCAAAGTCTTGGGTTTCCGCAGGCAGCCGTTTCCAAATCCACACGCCGGCCACGATCAAGCCGACCAGAATGACGATCGCCGTTGGCGAGACCTGCCCCTGTTCGCGATGGTCCGTCATGGGAACAGGATCTTACGGGCGCAATCGATCAGCCGTCAACGAACCCTTCGGCGCGCTTCATGCCGGCACCTTCCTCAGACACCGGGCTTGACGCTTGCTTCGAGTGCGGACTACTCTGGCCACGTGGAACTGCCCCATCTGAAGGACGATCCTCATCTCAAACTTGTAAGGCCGCTGGTTGAGGCCTATCTGGCCTTCTGGCGTACAGGCAGCCGGCACATCAAATCCATGAGGTTGACCCCGTCTCAATTCGATGTGCTTGTTACGCTGGGCGATACCGACGGCATGACCTGTTCGGAATTGTCGGAGAAAACACTTGTCACGAAAGGCACATTGACCGGCGTGCTCGATCGACTTGTGTCAAAAGGATTGATCAGACGGGATGAGATACGAAAGGATCGCCGGTACACAAAGGTGTCGTTGACGGCAAAGGGCGATACGCTGTTTCACAAAACCTTCTCGGCGCACGTCGACTTTCTTCGTCCATTCTTCGAGCGAGCCTTGAGTCCTCAAGAAGTAGAGCAGGCGTGCGCATTGCTCCTGCGCCTGCGGAACAGCTTTCGCCGGAGTGATTGAGGCAGGGTGTTAAGCGGAACGCGGCCACTATGAATGATCATTCCCTCAACAGCGCCATACGACGCGTGATGGTCGGCACGGACCGCTCCAAAACGGCCGACCACGCCGTTCAGTGGGCCGCTGAGTTCGCCGGCCGCTACGGGGCAGAGTTGTTTGTGGTGCAGGTGATCGTGCCGAACCACCCGGCCACCACGGAATTCGGCGCAGCGGAGCATACGCGGGCCGCTGCCGCCAACGATGAGCTCGGCACTGTCGTCAGGCAGCTGGCCGGAGAGCGAGGACATGCCCTCGTCGAGATTGATCCTGATCCGGCACTGACAATCGTCCGCGCCGCTGAGCGCGAAGCCATCGATGTCCTGGTGGTCGGTAATTCGGGCATGGCCGGACGAAAAGAGTTCTTACTCGGTAACGTCCCGAACCGCATCAGCCACAATTCCCATTGTACCGTCATCATTGTGAATACCCTTCTGCCCGGGGATGAGCAGGTTCCTGAATCGGTGCGAGTGCGTCAGTCCAAGGGTGGACCTCAAACATCTGAGCCTCACCTGGCGGGGCGAGCCATGCATATTGCGACGGTCATGGCGAAGCATGGTCTCAAAGAGCTCTTCAGCCAGCCTGATCAATCGGACGGGTCCATTCGCCGTCAGCAGGCCAAGCGTCTACGTGCGGCGCTGGAGGAACTGGGCCCGACCTTCTCAAAGCTCGGCCAGGTGCTGTCGACCCGCCCGGATCTTCTCCCCGCGGAATACATCGAAGAACTCGCGATGTTGCAGAGTCACGTGCCTCCCATGTCCGAGCGTGAAGTCGTTCGAGTCGCCGAACAAGAATTGGGGGTGCCGTGGGAGGATGTGTTTGAGTCGATCGACCCCAAACCACTCGCTGCCGGAACCATCGCCCAAGTCCATCGGGCCACACTCGAAACCGGCGACCGAGTCGTCGTCAAAGTTCAGCGACCCACCGCTCGAGCCGACATCGAGCAGGATCTCGCTCTGCTCGAGATATTCGCCCAGAAAGTGGGGCAGCGTCAGGCCCTCAACCAAGTGGTGAACATGGAGGCGGTGTTCAAGCACCTGGCCACGTCACTGCAGCGCGAACTCGATTTCTGCCAAGAAGTCGACAATATCGAGCGGATGCAGACTGTGCTTGCAGACTATGACCGGTTGGCGGTCCCCTCCGTGTACCGGGAGCTGTCGACAGCCCGCTTATTGGTGATGGAGGAGATTCAAGGCGGGCCGATCGCACAGGCGCCGGAAGGCCCGGAGCGTATCGAGGCGGCCCGCCAGCTGTTGGAAAGTTTCTACAAGCAGATCGTCGTCGACGGCTTCTTTCATGCCGATCCTCACCCGGGCAATCTCATGTGGTGGAAGGACCGCATCTACATTCTCGATTTTGGAATGGTCGGCGCCATTGATGCCAACGTACGGGAACATCTCCTGTTGCTGCTGATGGCGCTGTGGAAGGAAGATGTGGCGTTCCTCAGCGATGTCACGCTGATGATGACGGGTGCGATCGACCGCAGCGATCTGGACGTCCCACGGTTTCAAAGCGAAATCGGCGAGGTGATGGCGAAATACCGCAAGGCGGCCCTCGCCGAGATGCAGATCGGGCCGCTGCTGCAGGAAATGAGCGCGATCGCATTTCGGCACGGTGTGCCGATGCCGGCCTCACTCACGCTTGCGGCCAAGACGCTGGCGCAGGTCCAGCTGGCGACCGCGAATCTTGACCCAACACTTGATCCATATGACGTCGCGGGCAAGTTTTTGATGCGCGTCATGATCAAGCGGATGGGGGCCGCGCTCGATCCCAAAGCGATCGCCTATCAGGTACAGAAGCTACAAGTACGAGCCGAACGGGTGACCGAAGCCATTGAGCACCTGATCGGCGCTCGTCCCGGTCAGAAGCTTGTGGTAAATTTCAAGGCCAATTCGCTCGAAGATATGGTTCGACGGACCGGACGGCGTCTTGCGCTGGGCGTTGCCGCCGCAACAAGCATTCTCTCCAGTGCGCTCACGGTCATGTCGGGAACAGTTGCAGATTGGATACCGGTCACGTTCGGGATCGTCGCCGGGCTGCTGACCCTTGGATTGGCCTTCGATCTGATGCGGGGACGTTGACGGGGCGTTGCGCTGTCGGCGGTTCCGCAGACTTTACGGTTCGGTTTTGTCGCGCCTGATCGAGCGTAGGACGGCTCGCTCGAGTAAGTATGCGATCACCGACATTCCGATCGAGATGAGTCGGTGCTCTATGTGCCGGATAATGGTCCGATGACCGGTTTTGGACGGGGAAGAGCCCTTGGTCATGTCGATATTATCAATCAACGTGTTACCGGCTGCAATACGCAAGTGCTCCATGTCCGGCGGTCACCGATCCGGGCTTGAGCTGTCATGATGGATGATCGTGTCTCAGCATGGCTGGACAGTCTCGGCCTCGATCGCTATCGGGAAGTATTTCAGCAGAACGCCATCACATGGGACGTCTTGCCGGAACTGAACGACGGTGATTTGGCATCTCTGGGTGTGTTGCTCGGCCATCGGAAGAGACTCCTGCGCGCCATCGCGCACCTGTCACAACAAGCCGGCGGCGATGATCTTCAGCCTGTCCCTCTCGCAACCGGCCAAGAAACAACGCCATTCCTTTCCGGCCGAGATCAAGCGGAGCGCCGCCAATTGACCGTCATGTTTTGTGATCTTGTGGGATCAACGGCGCTGGCCCGCCGGTTGGACCCCGAAGACCTTCAAGCCTCTATCCGGCGTTTTCTCGATACTTGCGGTGAGGCGATCAACCGATTCAACGGCTATATCGCAAAATACATGGGTGACGGACTCCTGGTGTATTTTGGGTACCCCCATGCCCATGAGCATGATGCCGAGCGTGCGGTGCATGCCGGACTGGCCGTGATTGAGTTGGTGAGGGCGCTCCCTCGGGAGTATCGCCCCGAGCAGGAATGTGAAATTGCGACACGAATCGGAATCGCGACCGGTCCCGTCATCGTGGGCGAACTTATCGGACAGGACATGGCCAAGGAACGGTCGGTGTTCGGTGAAACTCCGAATCTGGCTTCCCGGCTCCAGGGATTGGCGGCGCCGAATCAATTGATGGTTGATTCGGTGACGAAGCGTCTTGTCGGGGGAGAGTTCGAGTTTGCCGATCAGGGGCCGGTTTCTCTCAAGGGGTTCGAGACGCCGGTCCGGGTCTGGCAGGTGTTGGGTGCCAAGCCATCGGCCAGCCGGTTCGAGTCGTATCGATCCGGCCGATTAGCCGATTTCATAGGCAGAGAGCACGAAACGGCGCTTCTTCTCGGGCGTTGGCGCGAAGCGGTCGACGGTGAAGGCCAGGTTGTGCTTCTCTGCGGCGAAGCCGGTATCGGCAAGTCCCGGCTGGTTCGATATCTGCGCGACCGGCTTACCGAGGACCGATTTGAGACGATCCAATCTCAGTGCTCACCGCACCATACCAATACGGCACTGTATCCCGTGGTGACCTATCTTCGGCAGGCAGCGGGGTTGGCCGGTGAGGACAGCGCTCCTACACAACTGCACAAGCTTGATGCGTTGGTGGCCAACAGCGGCCTCGACGACCGCGTCACGATTGCCTTGCTCGCGGATCTGCTCTCGATCCGGGGAGGCGAGCGATACCAGCTGCCGAACGTGTCGCCCGACAAACGCAAAGACATGACTCTGGAAGCGCTCGTGCAGTATTTGCAAAGGCTGGCGGATCACTCACCGGTATTGCTCATCGTGGAGGATGCGCATTGGCTTGATCCGACCACGCTCGATCTCATGACGCGCATCATCGATCGGATCAGGCAGATGCGCGTGTTGTTGCTGGTCACGTTTCGGCCGGATTTCAGGCCGGTGTGGGCGGAATACAGCCACGTCACCTTTCTGACACTGAACCGGCTTCCGCGCCGGCAGAGCGTCGAGCTGATTGCCACGATGACCGGAGGAAAGGTGCTTCCGCAAGAGGTGCAGCAGGCGATTCTGGCCAAGACCGACGGGGTGCCGTTGTATATCGAAGCGTTGACGGAGAATCTCCTGGAGACCGGATTGCTGGCCGAGGGAACCGACGCATTTACCCTCAAGGCTCCGTTGAAGGACATGGTCATTCCGGACAGTCTGCAAGCGTTGCTTATGGAGCGGGTTGATCGATTGGGGCCGGTCAAGGAAATCGTTCAGATCGGAGCGGCAATCGGACGGGAGTTCACCTATGAGCTGCTACGGGCCGCCGTCGATATTACGGACAACCGGCTCAACGGCGCCCTCGATCTGTTTGTCTCTTCGGGTCTCATCCTTCAAGAAGGTGAACGACCGCTTTCGCGATATCGATTCAAGCATATGCTCGTCCAAGAAGCGGCCTACAACACGCTCCCCAAGAAATCTCGCCGGCTGCTCCATGCCCGCATTGCAAAAACACTGGAAGAACAATTCGCCGAGCGTGTGCGGTTGGAACCGGAACTCTTGGCGTATCACTTTGAACAGGCAGGCGCGACCCGTCCGGCCATCACGTATTGGCAGCTTGCGGCCCGAAGAGACGCGGATCGATCGGCCAATGTCGAAGCGTTGAACCATTTCAATAGAGCGTTGGCAATGGTGAAGGATCTGCCGGAGGGGCCCGAGCGGGATGCTTCAGAGTTGGAGATCCTCATCGCGCGAGGAGACCCCATGGTGACGGTGAAAGGATATGCCTCGCAGGAGATCAAGCGCAATTATCTCAGGGCAAAGGAACTCTCCCAGGCGAACAGCGACTCCGGCCGTCACTTTCTTGCCGTGTGGGGGCTGTGGGTCTTCCATCTGGTCAGGGGGCCTCTTGCAACAGCGTGCGACCTGGCTGAACATCTCTTGTCTCTCGCACAGCGCGAGCAAAACCCGGACATGCTGATTCGCGCGTATGAGAGTGTCGGCTCGACCTATTCCTTTCTTGGCCGGTTCAATGAAGCCAAAGCCCATTTGCTCGCCGCCAAGTCCCTGTATGATCCCGCCCGGCATCGCTCACAGGCCCTCCCCTATACTCAAGACCCCGGGATCACCGCGAGAGTCATGCTTGCCAGAGTGCTGTGGATATTGGGCGAGTTCGATCAGGTTGAAGCGCTCTCGCAGGAGGCCATCGGGATGGCAAGGGAGTTGGAACACCCCTTCACACTGGCGTTCACCTTGACGACTGTGGCCTGGACCTACTCCACAATTCGAGACACAGAGAAGACGTTGCTTCTTACTGAAGAAGCCATCGCGCTGTCGACCAAATACTCATTTGAAGTGCCGTTAGCGTGGGCGACATCCTTGCAAGGGTGGGCGCTTGCTGAAAAGGGGGAAGAGCAAGGCCTGGGCAGGCTCGTGGAGGGTCTCTCGGCTGCGCAAGCCGCCGGTGCGAGTCTCAACAACACATTTACGTTGGCGCTGCTGGCAGAAATATATTTGCGGCAGAAACGTATCGATGAAGGTTTGGGCGCATTGGCAGAAGCGCAGAAACTGGTTTGTTCCCAGGGAGAACGCTGTTGGCAGGCGGAGCTGCTTCGGTTGAAAGGGGAACTGTTACTGGAACAGTTCGAGCCATCTGTCTCTGCTGCGGAGCAGTGTTTTGCCGAAGCTCTAAAGATTGCACAGGATCAGCATGGCAGCATGTTGGAACTTCGAGCCGCGGTGAGTATGGCCAAACTCTTGAGAAAACTGAACCGGCTGGATGCCGCTAAGCAAGTCTTGCATGCGGCCTGTTCCCGGTTTGCCGGACAGGTCGCCAACCCCGACTTGATTCAAGCTCGAAACATTCTTGAGCAGCTACGTGCGTGAGAGTAAGCTTGCCATATTCTCAAAAATTGTTGTATCCGATGTGTGAACTATGCGTTTGACGATTCTCGGCTCCGGCACTAATGTTCATCCCACCCGCGCTGCCGCCGGCTATCTGGTGCAGACGGATCAGACGCTCCTGCTGGATTTCGGGCCGCGTACGTTGATGAATCTGATCAAGACCGGTGTGGACCGCCATCAGATCACGCACGTCCTCTTTTCCCACTTTCACGCGGACCATTTTTCAGATTTCATCACGTTTTTCTTTGATGCGATGATCTTCACCAAGTACCAAGGCGGGAAACGTCCGCCGCTCACCGTCATCGGCCCGCCTGGGACAAGAAGTCTCTTCAAGGTCCTCTTCGCGACACTCCCGGGCTTTAGCCGCGCGCCATTCGGCGTGACGTTGAAGGAAGTCGATGACCGCCCATTCTGGATCGGTCGGACGAAAGTTCTTCCACGAAGGGTAACCCACAGCCCTCGTCTGCATTGTTTAGGGTACAGGCTGGAGTACGGTGGAAAGGCGCTTGCCTATTCAGGAGATTCACAATACTGCACCAGCCTCGTGCGTCTCTGTGGCGACGCTGATCTTGCCGTTCTTGACTGTTCATTCCCGGCCAACCGACCGGGCCCTGTCCATTTGCATGCCGGACAGTGCGGACAGGTGGCTCAAGAGGCAGCAGTCGGCCGGCTCATCCTGTCGCACTTCTATCCGATTGCAGACCAGTACGATGTGAAAGCTCAAGCAGGAGAACTGTATAAGGGAAAAATCAGGAAGGGGAGGGACTTGTTGTCGGTGAAGTTGTAGTAGACTACAGCCCTTCTTCGCGAGGCTCTCCGCCCAGGACTTCGATAAACCTGGTCAGACGGGACGTCTTGACCGGTTCATCGAGCTTTGCATAAATCGACAGCAGATTCTTCACCATGCGGGACAGGATCGCGCGAACCGGGCTCGGTTGCAAATATTTGTCGTCGAATCCATACCCTGCTTCCGTCAAAAACCGCGCGCAGTTTTTTTCGGTCAACAGTGCGCCGCCGTTGAAGCAATCGATGAAAATTTTGTAACGATCGGATTCGTACTTCACCAGGAAATGCCCGGGCATTCCAATGCCGAACAGCGGGAGACCCAGACGCTGTCCGATGAGCAGATAGACCACTGAGAGACTGATCGGAATGCCGACTCGCCGGTCGATGACACAATTGAGGTAGCTGTTTTCTACCTCATAATAGTTCTTGGTGTTGCCTTTGAATCCCTGCTCGGCAAACACGTAGCGATTGAGGGCGTTGACGGTTTCTTCCCCGGAGGCGCGAAGGCCGATTCGGGCGCGCACTTCCTGCGCCATGGTATCCAGCCGTTCTTGATAGCGGGGTACGTCCAGGGCCGCATAGGCGTGGCGGGCGATCAAGAAAGCCCCGGTTTCGAGGCTCATGGCCTTGTCCGGAAGCGCCGCCAGTTCGACCAGTTCCTCTTCCAGCTTGCCCCAGCGGATTTCTTCGAGGACGGATGCGATTCGATCGGCCATCTCCGGTTGTTCGATTTCAGCCTCTTGCAGGAGCGGGACCGCGGCAGGTCCGATCGTAATCAGCTTCCCGCTGATGGTGCGGACGATTCGATCGTCCTCATCGGAGAGCAGGCGAATCAGGGCGCGGATTTGGCCTTCTGGAATGACCATCGTTCTTCTTCGTTTCTCGTGGTGCGGATCTCGTATCTCGCAAGCGAACTACGCTTCACGTATTGACTGTCAGCCCATGGCCCGGCGGAAGGCTTTGGCCCCGCCGTACAGGCACAGCGCATCGAAGACTAGCATAACCAGCACCACCATGCCGACGTGCGGTAAGGCTTCACTCCATCCGGACAGAATCAACGGTCGCACCGCATCGATGGCCCATGTCATGGGATTGAACTGGGCGAGAACGCTCATCCACCCCGGCATGGCTGCCAATGGTACAAGCGCTGAGCTCAAGAATATCATCGGTAGGGACAAGAATCCCAACACGGAGAAGAAGTCGCCGTGGCTTTTCACAGAAAAGGCCATGGCCATCGAAATGGCGGTCAATCCGACACCGAACATCATGCCGATCAGGAGAATCGTCGCGATGCCGAGCAAGCCGGTAGCTGGGTGGACGCCGAAGAGGAACGAGACGCCGAGGATGACGAGCACTTGCAGCGAGGTGATCGTCATGACGAAAATAAACCGGCTCAAAATGACGGAGCTACGATGGATCGGCGTCGACATGAGGCGTTCGAGAAAGCCGTTTTCTTTGTCGAACAGCAGATCCACGCCGCCGGCCAATCCATTGTTGAGAACAGTCATGACGACGACCCCGGCGGCCAGAAAACTGATGTAATTTGGCGCCTGGGTCACCTGCGAATCCGCGGCCTTCTGAAACAGGTTGCCGAAGAAAATCAGCCAAAACAGCATCGGTTGCACCAGCGTGAACAGCATGCTGAATTTCTCGCGGCTCAGCCGACGGACCCACCGCATCGTCAACGCACCGATTTCCTGCCAATAGTCTTTCATGATGTAAAGCGTGAAGCGTGAAACGTGAAGCGAGGACCCCGGAGCGTGTAGTCTTCCGGAGTCATTCGAATGACGTGCGACGCCTGACGGTTATTCCTCCTTTGGGATGTCGTCCTGAATGCGGCGGCCTGTGTGGGCGATGAAGACGTCATCCAGCCGCGGGCGATTGTATTGAATGAACTCGATGCTGCATCCCAGCCGATTGGCCGACTCTAAAATGGCAGGCAACGCCTTCTCCGGCGACTCGACCCGAATGTCGAGTCCTTTCGCCGTGAGCCGCACGGCCTTAATCGCAGGCTGGTTTTTCAACACCGATTCCAAGCCTGCCATGCGATCCGTTTCTTTGAGGGTCAGTGAGACGATATCGCCGCCGAGCGCAATTTTGAGTTCGGCCGGCGCGCCGAGGGTCTTGATCTTGCCGCCGTCGATGATGGCCAACCGGTCGCACAGTTGATCCGCTTCGTCCAGGTAGTTGGTCGTCATGACGATTGTCATGCCGCGCGCCTTCAGCATCCGTACGTATTCCCAAATCCTGAGCCGGCTTTGAACATCGAGCCCGAGCGTCGGTTCGTCGAGAAACAACACTTTCGGGTTGGGAAGCAAGCCGCAGGCAATGTCGAGTTTGCGCTTCATGCCGCCCGAATAGGTCTTGGCCGGCCGGTCTGCGTGGCTCTCCAACTCGACCAGCTTCAACAATTCGGCGATGCGCTTGGCCGCTTCTTCTTTCGTCAGATGGTAGAGCGCGCCGAGCAGTTGGAGATGTTCACGGCCTGTGAGAAACCGGTCGATCGCCCGTTCCTGCGGTACATACCCGATCAGCATGCGGACCGTGTCAGCTTCACGCACCGTATCGTGTCCGAAGACGCTGGCGGTGCCGGATGTCGGATGCAGCAGCGTGATGAGCGTGCGAAGCGTTGTGCTTTTTCCTGCGCCGTTGGGGCCCAGCAAGCCGAAAATTTCACCGGCATAGACCTGGAAAGACAGATCGTCGACGGCCTTGTGGGTATCGTATGTTTTGCACAGACGGCTGACCTCGATTGCGATAGCCCGATCCATTATTCCCATCCTCCCGCGCCTTGCCGGTCGTGCAGCATAAATTGAATCAGATCGTTCAGGCGGCGCGCCCGCTGGAGCAATCCGTCGGCCTCCAACAAAAACTGTTTTTCCAGCGGAGTGCATTCCAGATAGGTGGAGAGGGTGTTCACCAGCACATCGTCGCTGACTTCTTCGCGGAAGAATCCCTGCCAGGCCGTGTTGCCTTCTCGCGTTTGGAGGTATCGGCTGAGCAGTTCAACCAATGCGCGCCGAACGCCTGCCGCAAGCCGTTCTTCCGAGGGCCGGGGCTTGAGCTGAATCGTCGCTTCGCGATAGGGCTTCTCGAAATGTTCTTCCTGGATGTCGCAGCGTTCGAGTCCTTGGAGCAGGATGTTCGAGCGGCCATCGGACAGCGGTTGCGCGCTCACGATGCGTCCGACGCACAGCGTGGGATAAATCGCCGGATTTCCGTAGTAGTCCGTTTCCCACCCTTCCTTGAGTAAAGCCATGGCGATGCATCGGTGTCCCATCGCCGCGTCGGCGATCATTTGACGGTAACGCGGTTCGAAAATGTGAAGCGGCAAATAGGTCTTTGGGAAAAAGACGACATTGGGCAACGGAAACACCGGCAACCGATTGGGGATTGGAAACGGTTCGACTCGTCCGGAGGAAGCTCGGCCCGTGGGCTCACGCTCGCGATCAATCTGCATGGCTCACGATAGCTGAGGGATGTGAAAGTTGTCAACGGAGCCGGCGGCACGCGGCTGTGCGGGCGGAGTGTGTGAATACCGCTCTGGCACTGGCGATTTGTGCGATCATAATTCCCGTGCTATAACCGTTGCGAGATGCGATGGACAATGTTTCCCCAACGCAGTCGGTTTTCTCCGCTCGCGCGGGTCATCCCCGCCGGTGTCTGTGCCGTCGTGGTGCTCGCTGCTTGGCTGGCAGGAGATCACTCCGCTGCCTTTGGAGCGGAAGCGCCTGCGACGCCGTTCAAGCCGGCCACCGCAGGCTACCGGTATGATTTTCCCAGAGACCACGGATCGCATCCGGCCTATCGAACCGAATGGTGGTATTACACGGGCCATCTTCAGGCGAAGAACGGGCGGGCCTTCGGTTTTGAGTTGACCTTCTTTCGACGGGCCATTCCACCCGACCAGGTGAAGACACAGCCGTCGCAATGGTCGGTGAATCATCTGTATTTCGCCCATTTCGCCGTGACCGATGTCGGAGGGCGACGCTTTCATTTCTCTGAAAAGCTGAGCCGGGCCGGCCTAGGCAAGGCCGGCGCGGAAGAGTCCCGTCTGCATGCCTGGATCGATGATTGGCAGGCCGAGATGCCGTCCGGTCCGGGCGGCACACAGACGTTGTTCGCGCGCGCCGGGACGTTCGCGCTGGCCCTGACCCTTCAGCCGTCGAAGCCCCTGGTCATCCATGGACAGGACGGCATCAGCCGCAAAGGCGCGGAGGACGGACAAGCCTCGCATTATTATTCATTCACCAGATTGGGTACGACCGGCACGCTTTCAATCGGCGACGAACGGTTTGAGGTGACCGGGACCAGTTGGATGGACCATGAATTCGGATCGGCCGATCTGGGCAAGGATCTCGTCGGGTGGGATTGGTTCAGCATTCAATTGGCGGACAACAGCGAACTCATGGTGTATCGCTTGCGTCGAAGCGATGGATCGCCTGATCCTGCGTCCAGTGGCACGGTGGTGTCACCCGACGGACAGACTCGCCATCTTCCGGTAGGAGACATCCGTATCGAATCCACCGGGACATGGACCAGCCCGAAGAGTCGGGCGGTCTATCCCAACCAATGGCGGATCACGATTTCATCCTTGGATATGAAGCTGGATCTTGCCCCGGTACTCGCAGATCAGGAACTCCGAACCACGAGCAGCGCGCAGGTGACGTATTGGGAAGGAGCTGTGTCGGTCTCCGGTGCCAAACAGGGCCGGCCCATACAGGGGCAAGGCTATGCGGAGCTGACAGGTTATGCGGAGCGGATCGAACAGCGGTTGTAATCGGAAGAAAGACGCCCCGCTTGTCTATTCGGCTGGTGCAACGGGAAAGTCTGCTGTGATCGTAACGGTCCGTGCGAATCCTGCTTCCGAGGCTATTCAGTGTGGTGTCGCTTGATCTCAGCGATAGCTTCGGGAGTTCCGATGGCCGCTAAGGCATCTCCTGCAGCCGAGGCAAGATAGGTTCCTCGTTGATCCATCACCTTTGACAGGGCCGGGATCGCCGGGGCAGCCTTCGGCCCCATGCTCAATAGGACTCTCACGGCTGTTTCGCGTACGGTTCGCCGTGAATCATCAAGCGCATCGGCGAGCGCGAGCACGGCTTCTCTTGATTCAAAGTTCTCCAATAACATGACGGCCCAGGGCCGCATGGCATCGCTTCCCCCTTTCAGCAGCGAAATCAGAAAAGACTGAACCTCAGGGGAGGATTTGCCAATGCAGGCCAGGGAAGATAGGAAATGGGAATTGATCGGCTGTAACACGTTTGGGTCGTTGAGAAGGCGGATGAGTTCCGGTATGGCGCTTGAGGATTCAGATCCTCGTTCGCACAGGACGTCCGTGAGCAGTTTCGTGTGTGTGAACGTGCGCTGATGCAGCGCTTCCAGCATGGCCGGGGTTGAAGCATTTCCCATGCGAATGAGCGCCGCCTTGATTTCCTCCCTCCTCTTGAAGTCGGCTCGATCGAGCTCGGCGATCAATGCTTGTGCGCTTTTGAACGATGGATGTGAGGTGTTGACGGGATGTTGGGTCACCCATTGTTGCACGTTCCGTTTCGCATCTTCCTTCTGTTCGGCCGTCATCTGATAGGCCGACACGGACTCCTGGGGATTACAACGTGACGGGACATGGAGGTGAGCTACGCCGCACCATGTATAGGCCTGGACAAGATTTGGCTTGATTCCGTCGCCCCGACTGTACCGGTCGACCAGCTTCATTTGGGCGTCAACATGGCCTTGATCGGATGCCAGGGTGAACCATTTGATCGCCTCGATCTTTCCCGCCGGCCCGGGAGTTCCCCCCTCCAACAAGAGCGCATAGAGGTACTGCGCGTCGGCCACCCCATTTTCCGCCGCCGGCTTGATCCATTTGATCGCTTCGGCGCTGTCCTGCGGAACACCCTTTCCGCTGTACGACATGAGGCCGATGTAATACTGCGCCTTGGGATCGCCGGTCTCAGCGAGCGGACGCAACTCTTGCTGCGCGGTTTGATAGTCTCCTCGTCCGAATGCCGAGATGCCGGAATCAAGACCGGCTCCTGCAATCTGAGGAATCGAACAGAGGAAGAGGACGACGAATAGGAGGACAGCGGTGGCAGGCATAATCGCGCTCCGTGATGGCTATGAGGGTTCTGGTGGTTCGACCATGGGTGCTTCGCCGATTATGAAGGATTGGAAGTTTGAGGCAATAGAATTCACAGAATATGGCAGCCCTGATTTCATAGGCACCCCACCTGTTCCCACGCCGTACCCTCAACTGTCCAATGGCGAATGAGAATCGCGTCGTGAGTCGTATGCTGACGTTCGTGCGTAGGGCTTGGTCATAAGACACCCGCAATCAGCCCACCTCCAACCACTATCAACAGCGCAGAGACAACTAACTGAACAGACCGAAGCGTGACCTTCTTCAGCATCTTCGCTCCGACGTATGCTCCGGTAAAGGCGGAAACGCTCGCGCCAAAAACCAACTGCCACTCGATGGCCTCACCATGGGCCGATATGCCGGCGCCGTAGATGACCATGCGGGAGAGATCCACCATGACGGCAAGCATGACTCCGGTGGCGACAAACGTTTCCTTCTCAAGACCTGCTTTAATCAAGAACATGCTGCGAAAGGCGCCTTGATGCCCTGACAATCCGCCGAAGAACCCGCTGATGATGCCGCCGAGCGGGAGCCATTGGCGATCGAGCGCCATCTTCGAGAAGGTGGGAGAAAGCTCCAAGACAACGAAGGAAATGATAAGGGCTCCGATGATCAGCTTGAGCACCGTTACCTGCCGGTCACTCCCGAACACCTGGTATTCGTAGATCGGTGTGACTTTCCCCAGATACGTCAGTAACGCAGCTCCCGTGAAGGCCGCCACGATCGCAGGCAACCCGAACTTCAGCAGCACGGAGTAATCGGCCTTTCGCCCGAGCAATCCAATTTTAAAACAATTGTTGGCCAGATGGACCATGGCCGTCATCGCAATCGCCAGGTCCAAGGGAAAGAAAAGGGCAACCACCGGCATCAGCAGCGTACCAAGCCCGAATCCTGAAAATAGCGTGAGGCTCGAAGCCAGCAATGCCGCGACGCATACGACGAATAGTTCCACGGTGCTTCTCCGAGAGGGCGAGCGAGCATCATAGCAAATGTTGCCCGGCCCAGGTTTCTCCTGCGGCCTCCGAGACCCATAGGGGCGGTGAAGCGTCCGTGAGGTGCCGGAGCGGCGGTTGGATTGGAAGGTGAGAGATTATATGTGCTGCAAACGATTGAACGTGGCAGAGCGGAAGTTGTGCAAGGCAGCACCATCAGCCACGAACAAGTCAGGCGAGAGCTGCAGGCCAAGTGGCTGAAGAACGGCGTGAAGTAATCTGGACGACGAGCGCGCGAAACGAACTCGACAATATCGTCGGCTACATCGCGAAAGACGCTCCCTTCTCTGCTCTGGCTTTCCTCGAAGAAGTTCTCGCGACCGCCGATACGCTCGCCAAGCGTGGACGCATGGTTCCAGAACTCCAAGACGCGACCTTCTTTTGGCTCTCCCTTCGCGGCGGCTTTGTATGCGGACGGGCTTTAACCTAAACAGGTGGGGGGAAGGGCGCAACGAATAGCATCACGGATGGCTCGTGCAGCCTCAACGGCACGAAGAGCCTCCTCCCGTTCTACTGGTTCCCAGACCCCTGGATAGCGCCCTTCAATCGCATAAGGGTTCAATCGCTCCAAATGGCGCGGCTCGATGGGTAAACGAAGAGCAGTCGGCAGCAGCGCATACAGCTCCGTCAAATCATGGATCTTCGGGAAGTCGATTCGGTGAAAGACGAGCAGCGCTTTGAGATATTTTTCACCGCATTGCTGGGCGTGGAAGCCTACGGTATCCCAAGGAATGTCTTTCGCAGCCAGGTTATTGTCGATGTTGAGCAAATCGTGCTCGGCCTTGTCTGCCCATCCTCGGACGAGGTCTTCAATCCTAGGCCGCTCGCTCATACAGGACCTTTCCTTCTCGGCAGGCCGTCCGTACCACGGTCCCCGGCGCGTCGCGGTATGCCTCGAATTCCTCCGGTGTCACAACCATCACATCCTTGGCAATCCCCATCCCGGCAAGGAGTCCATAGATCTCGACGGCTCGTTCACGTTTGGATCCGTCAGATTGCATGACCACCAAGAGATCCACATCGCTATCCGCACCGGCTGTCCCACGGGCATGAGATCCGAAGAGGATGACCTTCGCTGGGTGAAAGCGTTCGACAATGCGCCGCACCATTTCCTCGATCCGTTCATGCAGAAGGCCCGACTTGATCAAACCATACGCCATCGCGTCCCTCTCTCGTGACCGCGCCTATTTTGGCACAGCCAGTAACATCGCGTCGAGCATCCGTTGCCTTTCGCTGCCTTTGGGGTGCAGGGCCGAGAATACATTGGCAAGGCACAGAGAGTCCGACCTGGGGTTTTGGCGCGAACTCCAAACGGAAATACCGGAACCTGTTCCGTCTCTAGCAAAACGCAACAGTCCAGCATTCACGCGTTGTACGATAGCAAGACGCGACCCGAACTAGGCTTTTCCTCGTCACGCTCGCCAAGCGTGGACGCATGGTTCCCGAATTCCAGAACTCGAGCATCCGTGATGCTCTTCATCAAACACTACCGCTTGCTGTATGAGATTGAGGACCGCGCGGTTTATGTGCTCGGCTTGATCCATGGAGCCAGGGAATTTAAACCGGACGAGACGAACTGAGCAGACGGGTCTTCTTATCTCACACAAGTCTTACCGAGTGCCGCCTACACCATAGACTGGGCGAAGAATCGGCAGGAAATCTGGCACACCATGGACCCGCACTATTCGATGGCCAGCGGCATCGTGAATCCAGAGAAGGCCAGTAATGCCCAACGCAAGATCCGACCCCGCGTACGCGCTTCTTGGAACAATGTTTGGCCCGACCATCGATCTTTTGAGGGACAGCGCCTGCCTTCTCACAAGTTGCGAGATGTCCCATCTTCAAAAATGAGCGAATGCCGACCATCCGAATCAATTGTTTCAATAGTCAGTCGCGGTTGAGTACCGCGCAGTGTATCGCAAATGCGGTTGTGAAGTTCGTCGAGCGTCATGCTCGCGTACTGCTTCCCGTCAAGCGTCAGGAGGGGGGGGGTGAATACACTTGCGGATGTCGAGCGGTTCCCTTTTCCGTCTCCTCGGTGATGATCACGACTGCTCGCATGAATTCGGCTTCACCGTTATCATCCGTGAAGAGAGCGGGTGGAAGGAAATCGGCATACGGGTCTCCGTTCTCATAACCGAGGCCTAGGGTCGAAGAGCCAATGTGGGCTGGCACTCCTTGCGCCGTCACCTCGATCCATTCGCATCCGGTGTGGACATCCCCATATCGCGGGAACTTCAGACGCCAGAGTGTCGCGTAGATGCTCATTTTGTCTAGGGAGAGGCCAACGGTTTGCCGATCAGCGGAAGCCCGGAGGGCTGTCCGATGCATCGGCTTGTTGGGCAGTCTCGTCCTGCAATTCGTCATGGCACCGCATCTAGGGCACAGGCAGTACGCGACCTCTTCTGGCGCTTCGGGGACGGAAGAATCAGGGACATTCTACTTTTTAGACCTCCTCGGTCTATTGGTATCTGACGGGAGAAGTGATGAGGGGTAGGGGAAGCGAGGAAGGCGCCCCCCGACACGGGCGGGGAAATTCAGAATGTCCCCGTTTATTCCCCCTCCCGAAACGTTTCCATTCGGGACTCTTAGTTAGTACGGCGTTGCCGAGGGAACGTCGTCATGTGGCCCGTTCGAACCGGCACAATCGCGCGAAGATCAAGGGGAGCAGGCATGACGCCACCGCACAGAACAGAAAGAGGAGGATCGAACTCGCATACAGGTATTCAAGCCCAGCGCCCAGAAGCCCGACGGCCAGGCTCCAGCCGAGCATCAGCCATATGCCATTTTGGGGAGAGATGACGGACAAGCCGCCGCACATGGGGCAGCGGTACGGTGCGCGGCGACTGATGCGCAGTACACCAAGGGTGTGAATGCCGCGCTTGCAGTGAGGACAGACGCCGGTGAGATTTTTCAGCATCCTCATACTAGCGCAGAATGAGCCAAGACACATAGACAATCAACAGGGTGACGACAGGTAGAAGGACAAAGAGGGTCTTACGGGCAACGGCCATCAACTGCGCGCCCTTTACTTGGATGTGCTCGGCGCGGTCTTGGAGGCGCTCGTGTCGTTCTGTTTGCCGCTGAATAAATGCGTAGTGCTCCCGCTGTAATGCCAACGTTTCAGCCTGGCGATCTAACTGGAGCTTTTGGTTGTCGCGAATGTCTTTCAGAAGCGAGCTCAATTGCTGAATGTCTTGGTCCGACATGAGGACCTCCCACTGACTTCCATCAAGTGTAGCTCGCATCCGGTCATCGTCAATCCGGTAGAAAGGGCCGAAGCATAAGGCCTTTCTTTTAGCCCGGTTCGCATCTGTTTGTGGACCAGGTTTCTATGCCGCACTACAATAGGGCTGTCTTGTGAGATCGACATGAAACTCTATGTCAGGCTCTATCCATTGGATGAGCGCAGTGCCACGATTGTGACGCACCGAGTACCGATGGCCGGAGCCGGTATAGTCAATGGGCGGTACCCTCTTACCCTCGACGACCCTGCATTGCCTGTTGTTCTCGATGAAGCGGAGTCTACGAAAGGTTTTTGGGTCTCTGCCGAGGCCGTATTTTCACCGGCGGAACTCCGTACGTGTACCCATTTCGAGGCCGTGTGCCGAAAACTCATCACGGAAACAAAGAAGGATTTCGAGTGGAATGATGCGGCAAAAGACAAGGCGCCGCTATTCGATGCCGGCGGACAATCTCCGATCCGTCTCATTCGTGATGTGGCCCTGACGCACATTCGTCTGAAACCAAACATGGTCGGGGCGATTGGCGATTGGACTCAGGAGTATGTGATTGGGTCAGGTGTGGCGAGGGCATTTCAGAAGGCCAAACTTTCCGGACTCTCTCTGCTCTCCGTCCGGAATTCAAAAACTGGCGCTCCACACGAAGGGTTCTCTCAGATCTTCAGCGACTCAATCCTAAAACCAGCCGTCATTGATTGTTCTGTGGAACGCATCAAAAGCCAGTTTCCTAGTGAGAATGGTCACCTGCGACACATGGGGTGCCTGTCCTATACCGCAGCCAATTTAGAAGGCACCACGGATTTTTCTCGAACAGCGGAACCGTGGGGAGGATGGCATGGATGGCCGCTCTGGGTCGTCCGCGCCAAGGTGAAAGAGCTCTTTACGAAAGAGAAGCTACGCGGCTGGGCATTTGGTCCTGTCCTGACTACAAACACGGACTTGTATAGTGACTATCTGAGGCAGTGGGAACGGCTCTGTCGTTTGGTCGGGCAATGTACGAAGAGCAAGTTCGACGGAGGACGCTGGTAGTGCATCGTTCGGACAACTTGGAAGAGTTCCGATTATCGGTGGGGGTGCCTCAGGTGGTCTGACGCAGAACCGAGTTGAGTCTCACGCGCCCGGTCTAGATTGCGAGGCTTCGAGCCGAAGCAACACAACGCCGGACCAAATCGTCGGGGTCGACGCCTTGATGCGACACCATACGCCCCCACAAGTCAGTGCCTTCCGCGAGATAAGCGCCTTGCGAGTGCTCCTGAACACGAAAGAACCACCCTGGTAGCAGATCTCGCAACGGAAACTGCTGCGCGACTGCCGACGGGTCGGGTTTCCTGACGACTCGTTTCATAACGCCCAACTTTCGTGTTGTGCTGCACTGAAGAAAGCACGGCAGCGCTGCCTGAAAGCGTCGATCACTAACGCGCTGTTAGGCGTCGCCGTTGCTGACCAAGCGGTCGCGACGGCACAGGCGCTAAGCATCTTCATGTGACTCAAGCTCTGGCGCTCCATATATACGTAGCTGAAACCCGCGTTGTAGGGTTTCGATGACTTTCTGCACGTGCGCACCCGCTCTCGGCGACTTGATTTGATGTTTCATTGACGTGAAGGTATCAATAGCAACCTTATCTTCTCGATCCAGTATCCAAATCCAGGAATCGCCCTGATGTCCAGGCTGCACCTGCGAGAAGTGGCGGTCGACAAGAGCAAGCAACTCGGCATGAACCCCGAGTAGTGCTTTCGATACACCATACTCCGCAAAAATCATTCAAGCCCCGATGTGCGGCGGCTAACGCTCCGGTTCAGCGTCGGCGCGCAGCGCCGTCCGTTGCGCCCGATTGTTGGAACGCACGTCATTCGTGTAGGGTCTCTTTGAGCCAGCGCTTGTGGGCAGTAACGTCATGAGCGAAATCGGCCGCCATCAACAAGTCTCTCCAATCAGCCTTCGCAAGTTCTACTGCGCGACGAAGGTCATCGAGATTCCCCTTACTCAGCTTTAGTGCGGCGAATCGCTGTCTTTCCAAACCCATCGCATCCTGCGTTTCGAGGAATGGTAAATTAGTCCCACACTGTTCCGCGAGCAACCGAGACACAACTTCGCGATCACTCAACGGGAAAATAGTATCTACCAGTCTCACCGTATCGGAGCTAAGGCGCGAGCCCTCTACAAGTGTGTGCCTCGATCCCTGTGGCGTACCCTCGCTCAAAATGACTCCCCTTGCGCTAGTGCATGGCCCTCAGTGAGTTGGAGCTCCCTCCGTTCTTTGAAGTCGAGCAACTTCAGCGTTTTGCCTGCCGCAAGTCGGGTAGCGTAATAGATCATGTCCTCCTGCTTGAACCAAGTCCTGGCCACCAGTCGCGCTGGTTGGTACCCGTAGTCAACGGCGACATAACGGCTTGCCGAGTGGCGGTAAAAACCCACCGGTATCGCAATGCCGTTTGCGTCACAGTATGTTTTTATTCGATCTCGGTACCTCTCAGCCATAGCTGAGTCCGTGCGATCTATTGCCCACGCTGAGCGGCGCGGGCCCTCTGCATCGTGTTGGCACTTTATGGTTCACGCGACCGCTCGAGCATGAGTTAGGAATCAAGGGAGCACCGGAATGCGAGCGTATGGTTAGCGAGCTCAATGGACTCCCAGTCGTCGGACTGATGCACCGGTATATCTAGGCTAGCAGTCTTCAATGGAATGCTTGGCGCAAAGCTGGACAGCACGAGTTTAGCAGCGTTTCCAACCAACTGATGCGCGACGTTAAACGTCTCAAGATGCACACATTGTGCCTCTTCCGTGACGCGTGCGGAGCCGCGTTGGAGGAGGGTGTCTTTGTCGAACAGTGCGAACTCGACCAGCATAAGCCTTGGCGCCTAACTAGTAAGTGTGCTGCAGAAGTGCCAGCGCAGTATAGGACGGTAGACTAAGGAGTCCTATAGAATGAAACTTTACTGGAACATCCAGTGTTTGTCCAACAGTTCGTCCGTCCAGTCTGAGGGGATAGACTGCTAAACTTGCAGTCTATCCGACTAACAGCCCGCAGTATATCCCGGTTCGTCACCCGAGGTCAGAGACGGTCTGCCGGGCTGTCGCGCCATATCTCCCTTGATTCAGGGCATGCGCATAGATCATGGTCGTAGTGACGCCTTTGTGTCAGAGGAGTTCTTAGATCGTCTGAATATTGTAGCGGTCTTCAAGCAGACCTCCTGCTTGACTCGTCTCTGGTAGCTGTGATTAGGTCTCCCGCCACCACGCCATGCAGACCAGAACAGCCTGTTTCTTAGCTCGATTGATACTCCTGCCACTAGTGCTGCTTTTCATTGGGTGCCAAAAGGAGAGCGAGTCGGTTGTCTCGATCGCGCTTCATCCCACCAACGCGAATATTCTCTATGTCGCTACCAACGATGCGGTCTATAAGTCCCGCGACGGCGGTGGGACTTGGGAAAAGTTTCCAAGCTTCAGCGCTTGGCGTGTGACGACGCTGGCGATCCATCCTGTGCTGCCAGCTACCATTTATGCCGGGACGATGGGGGATGCGGTGTAAAGGCTGGTTGATCCCAATTTGGGATCGTGATAGAGTGGCTCGTGCGCATCATTGCCAAGCGGACGCTGCGGAACTTCTGGAAAAGACACCCAAAGGCCAAAGGTCCTTTGGAGGCGTGGCACCAGGAGGTCGCTCGAGCCGATTGGGTATCCCCATCGGCCGTCAAAGCTCACTTTCGTTCAGCCAGCGTGCTGCAGGGCAATCGGGTCGTCTTCAACGTGGCTGGAAATCAGTGCCGGCTCGTCGTGAAGATCAACTATCCGTACCGAGTGGTTTATGTCCGATTCATCGGCACACATACTGAGTATGATGCGATCAATGCGACAAGCATCTAGCAAGCGAGGAAATGCCATGACCATTGCTCCGATCAAAACAGCTCGAGACTACGACCGGACATTAGGTCGTATCGAACAACTGATGGAGGCGAAGCCAGGCACGAAGGCCGGTGATGAGTTGGACGTGCTCACAACGCTTGTCGAGGCGTATGAAGCGAAACATTACGCGATTTGTCCTCCCGACCCAATCGAGGCGATCAAGTTTCGAATGGATCAACTCGGCATCACGCGGAAAGATTTAGAGACGGTACTGGGTGGGCGCGGACGAGTGTCGGAGATTCTGACGAAGAAACGCGCGCTCTCTCTCGAGATGATTCGCCGCCTGCACCGCAAGTTGCACATTCCCCTGGAAAGCCTCATCGGCACCGCGGCCTAACCTCTCCGTTGCCTTGCCGGTGTCGGCGTTCAGACCATCCTGCTTGACTCATCTCTGATCCCTATGGTTAGGTCCGGCGCCAGAATGATGAATCTTCGTATCGTCATTACATTCGCCTTGTTTGCTCTTTCGGTCTTCTCGCTCGCCTGCCAAAAGGAGAGCGAGTCGGTCGTCTCCATTGCGCTTCATCCGACCAACGCGAATATTCTCTATGTTGCCACCAACGACGCGGTCTATAAGTCGCGTGATGGCGGTGGGACTTGGGAAAAATTTCCGAGCTTCAGCGCGCGGCGGGTGACGACGCTGGCGATTGATCCCCAGCTTCCGGCGACGGTCTATGCCGGGACGATGGGGGATGCGGTCTACAAAAGTCCGGATGGCGGGCAACATTGGCTGCCGCACAATGTCGGCTTGAAAGAACATGTGTCGTTCATTAACCAGTTTGTCTTTCATCCGGCGGTGAGCGAGAAGATCTACGCGGCGACTACTGTGGGCGCGTTCTTCACGAAGGACGCAGGCCGTGAATGGGTTGAGCGGATGAACGGCATGAAAGAAGTGCACATCGTGACGTCGATCGCGATCGATCCCAAGAATCCGGTGATTCTCTATGGAGGCACCACCGGCGGAATCTATCGGTCTGATGACGGAGCAATGAACTGGAAAAAGATCAACAATGGGCTGATCCCGGAGAGTGAGCTGATGGCCGCGATGGCGTTGGGCGTGAACGCCATCGAGATCGACCGCATGAATCCCGACATCGTCTATGCCGGGACCACGAAGGGGTTGTTTCGCACGGGGAACAAAGGGGAGCAGTGGGAACGGATCGGACAGTCGCTGCCCGATCCGTTCGTCAGCAGTATTGTAATCCACCCCACAGGCTCGTCGCTGCTCTATGTCGGCGGCCCAGGCGGTGTCTGGAAAAGCGCCGACAGCGGGAAGACCTGGCAGGCGATGAATCACGGGCTGGATACGCTGAATATCAGAGCGCTGGTGATGGCGCCGAATACCTCCCAGACGATCTACGCCGGCACCAACGGCAGCGGTCTCTATCGTTCAACAGATGCCGGCGCGACGTGGACGGCGGTGCCGCTGAAGATCACACCGGCTCAGAACTAATACCGCGTTCTCGTCGCTCGCATCTTGTACCTCGCAAGCGAACGGCGCTCGCCTCGCTGATTCGGCGAAGCGGGCTTCACGAGATACGTTTCACGGACTTCCTAGTATCCCGTTTTTGCTCCGCCGCCATGCTGATACCGCCCGCTGTAGGACAGCATTTGATCGGACAGGGCTTTCCATTCGTCGGCGGTCATGAGATTTTTCATCTTGAAACGCAGACTCAGAATTTTCGCAGATCTTTCCATCCGTTGCTGGGCCGATTCGTTCAGAATCTTGGAGAACTCCTCCGGTGTCGTCGTATAGCTGGCGTTCAGCGTATAGAGTTGCCGATGGTAGGCGCGCTCCTGCTCGCGGGCTGCTTTGAGTTCGGCGATAATGTCGGTGACAAATCCGTTCACCAGTTTTGCCTTTTCGGGATCCGTCACTGTCCGGTCAATCAACGCAGCCATGTCTTGCTGGCCTTTCTGCCAGTACGCATCGCTGTTCCCGGCTCCCATCGCGCCGTGGTGATGATAGGATGAGCAGCCGGCCAGCACGGCCGCCGCGAACACACCAAGCAATCCCTTATAGATCCGATTCATACCTTCCTCCATTGTGAGAGTTGTCACGTTCCTTCTTGATACCGTATTATCCGGTCGAATGTCATGTCAGATCGCATGCCGACAATGCCGGACCAGTTTCATATCCTCCAGGAGGAGTTTCGCGCTCACCTCGAAACCTTTTACGCCCGGCTAAAATTGGCCCCGCCGTACGAAAGCGTGGAGAAGGCCATTCGGGCTTTGACGACGGCGGTACACGCGCTGCCCAAGGCCGAACAAACCCGAATCATGTCCGATCCTGCCGCGCGTTGGGAACAATTCCGGCTCGCGTTTCATACCTCAGGCCTTTCCAAAAAACATCGCGGGATCATTGCCGGGCTGGCACGCGACCGATCCGCGGTGGATTTGCCCGTAGAATATGACCATTTCCTGCATTTGTTCACCTCGTAGTGGTTTCGGAGTCCGGGTGGGGCGACCCTTCGAGCGTTTCGCGCAGTTCCTCGTACACCTTCGTCAGGCGGCTGTTCTCCAAACGATAGGACAGGATCACGGTCACGAGACCGATGATCAATACGAGCGCACCGCCGGCTGTGAGGCCTGCACCCAGAAGGAGGCCTTGCAACGACTCGAATCCTCCGTCTCCTAGATAAGTCGTGACGAACGCCAGCGATCCGATCGACACCAGTGCAAACCAGATAAGTGTGATGATGGCCGACGACCAGGGAATGCGTTTGACGCAGAGTGCGCCCAAGCCGCGGTCGTCGGTCGAGAGGTAAATGAGACCCTTGATCGGCCAGGCCGTGCGAAACCCGCTGGCAAACAGCGCATACTGTGGGCGAATCGCAATCTGAGACAGTTCCGGATAGAACCGGGCCACACCATGCGGAAGCATCAACACACCGTCGGCAGTGAACCGATCACGCAGGGTTTCCAGGGTGTTTGATGTCCACCGGTCTTGAGTTCTCCCCACACTGCATCCATACCGAATGGCGTCCGGCGTCAGCTGGATAAAGTAGAACCAATCGCCCAGGATGAGCCCGATAAACAGTACGCCCGCAAACAGTCCGGCTAGTATCATCGCGCGTACCTATCCCACAGGGGCCGGGCGCGAATCAAGCGGGTACGGGCGCTGTCTCTCCTACAACCAACACGCTATCATTCCTCACGGTCTGTGAGGGCAAGATTTTGTTGACTCATGCCAGTGACTTGGCTAGAGTAAGCCCCGCTTACGGTTTCGGCGGGAATTTCTTACTGCCAACACTTTCCCGGCTGGAGATTTTCACACGCGTCGATGTGGCTGCCGGCAACTCCTGCACCTCGGGGCAGGCAGAGAGCAGGTTGTCTGAGGTTTGGAGGACACGATGGAACTCAACAAAATCGAGCGCGTGTACACATCCTACGCAGGATTTTACGATCGGATTTTCGGCAAGGTGTTTCACGAAGGCCGGGAATCGGTTATTCGCAATTTGGATGTGCAGCCGGACGAGCACATTCTCGAAGTCGGTGTGGGGACCGGCCTGGCGCTTCCTATGTACCCGCGGCATTGCCGTATTGTCGGGATCGATTTCTCCGAAGGCATGCTGGCGAAAGCCAAGGAAAAGGCAGAAGCTCACCGCCTAGACCACGTCCAGCTTCATCGGATGGACGCGGGAGCCATGGAATTCCAGGACGACAGTTTTGACACTGTGGTTGCGGCCTATGTGGTGACGGCAGTCCCCGACTATCGAAAGGTCGTCAACGAAATGATCCGTGTGTGTCGCCCCGGCGGTCGCATCATCATGCTGAACCACTTCAGTAATGGGAATAAAGTCATTGCGGCGGTCGAAAAGGTGCTCTCTCCGATCACCAAACATTTGGGTTGGCGGACCGACCTGTCGCTCACTACCGTCCTGGAAGGAACGTCTTTACACGTGGCCCGCAACCAAAAGGTCAATCCGCTCCGGCTGTGGGCATTAGTGGAATGTGTGAACAGAAAGAACGATCACGGTTTTGTGAACGGTAATGGCGCCGGGCATGGCACAGCAGCGTATCCCAATGGCAACAGCGCGACGGCCTACTCAAACGGCAACGGCAGCAGCCGCTATTCGCACGAACCTGCAAGCTAGCTCGAACCCTCGGTCTTCTCGTCGCTTCACCCTAATTTTGTCCGCCCATCCTGCGCCACCCAGGTTTCCCATTCGTGGCCTGGAATAATCGTTGTACCGACAAGACAGTTGCCGGTGAATCGTTGTGTGATACGGTCGGCCAGGTTCTCCAGAATACGGGAGATCTGCCGATCCTGCGCGCCAAGGATTCGCAGCATCAGGCCGAAGCCCTGTCCGTCCAACGGGCCATAGGCCATCACATGCACCATATTCGTTCGGCTCGCCGAGGCATCGCTCGAAGGAATAAGGTCTCCCTCCCATTGAATGGCCGGATGGACGGCAGAAATCCGTTTGGTGGCTTTCCAGGAACAGGGCATGCCGGCGTTGTCCAACTCGTCGAGCAGCCACTGTACCGTGGGACCATCGGCTGTCTGTCCTTGAAATGTCCATCGGGCCAGTTCGGCAATGGGTGACGAACCGAGAATCGGCGCGGACACTTCTTCCAGGTGCGCTTCTTCACAGACCATGTAGAGCTCCCCCTGCGGATCGAACCAGAATCTGAACCGGCCCGCGTCGTATTCAACCTGAATGATGTCCAGCGACGAACAGTCCGCGCCCTCCTGCTCGAACAGCGAGAAGTCCGTCACGCCGGTCATCATCAGTCTGGCCACCCGCACCAGTCCGCGCACTTGGTAGCGAATGGTGACCGACACGGTGGTGCCTGCCGGAACTTCACGCCCCGTTTCCTCATCGAACAAGCGGCGTTTGGACATCTGAACATCGGTGACGTAGCCGGAGCGGAATCCACCCGTATGAGCGATGAGCCAGCGGAGGTCTTCAACGGTCTTGATCGTGTGTCGCATTGGACAATTGTAGCGCAAGGGGGGCGGAACGGCCAGGCTCAGACGCAGAAATCGTGCTCTAGATGAAGTGTGGTGATATCGGCTCGAACGGTACGGAGCATAGCCGGCATGGTTCAGCAGTGTTTGGCTGGAAACAGGCTACTCATCACCCGTCAATCTTGTTCTGATCCAGAACGGATTTCTCCGGCAGTCAAGTATCGCGTGCACACGGATCATCTCTCCCGTTAGGCTGTAATAGATCGCAAACGGAAACTTCTTAGACAGCGACCGATGATACCCGTAAACGATTTGATGAATCCCGGCGTGTACGAGGAGGGAATCGATGTCGGAGAACAAACAGTCTAAAAAGTACGTCCCAAGACCGGTCTCGCGTCCCTCATAGAAGCGGAAGCCTTGAATCAGATCCTCCTGGGCTTCATTGAGGATCTCAATTCTCACGACAGCTTACTGCGAATATCCTTCTTGGCGGTCTCCCAATCGACGAATTGAGAGGTTCCTTCAGTACTCCGCTGCCGGCGTTCATCGAGGACGGTCTTGTGCCAGGCAGGAGACTCAATCGTCTCCGGAGTTCTGGCAAGGTCCTCCCACAACGACTCCATCACCGCCAATTTCTCGCGGACCGTCATGTCTTTGAGCGGCAGATTGATTGACATGGCCAAAGTATACCGCAGCTCCTATCGGAATCAAACCATGTCGTCGGCATTGTATCGGCAGGCTAGTGGCTCAATGGACCTCCGCATACCTCACCGCTGGGAAGTAGTGTGGCATTGGTTTGCATTGACGACACTATTTATAAGGGCCGAAAAGCCAATAGGCGACGGACACTGGAATATCAAAAGCCTTTCCTGCCTCAATAACGCCAAATCTGGGACCTGGATGGTCTGACAAGCGATGTTTTACCTGCTCATTAGCTTCTTCAATACTGTTATTGTGACGACGGAGAGTAAACTTAGTGACATCGCCGAAGTACTTAATGGCGTGTTTGTATTTATCATTGGGAATTTCATGGGGATGTGTTGCAAGTAATAACGTAAATATTTCTGTCTGGGATGTCCCAAGGAGGCGCACTTTTTTTACATCGTCATCTATTTGCTTCGGATAGCCGTGCGAGGCTCCATTTGTCAAAATGTCGAACGTGTAGATTGCCTTTGCCTCCAGCATCAATGATGGAGATGGTGAGGGATCGTGGATCACCGCCAAGTCAACACGCTTCCACTCACGACAAATAAGCCCCATGGAATCACCAAGATCTTGGTACAAAGAAAACGCTAGGCGGTCTCGAATGGTATGTTCGATTTTTTGAGTGAGTGCTAAGAATGCCAATTCATTCGACTTATATAAACCTGATAAATTCTTGAGGTGTTTCGACAGTATCTCGCTCCAGATAGTCATGGGTAGTCAGTTCGATGTGGATGTCAGATTAGGGTAACTTGCTCTCGGCTCCGTCGAAGATCTAGCCCTAATACGTAGGTTTGTCAATTGCGACTAGTCGTAGGGAAGAAATGGGACCCCTCCGTTTCCAACGTGTTTCCTTCGAAGGACTTTGGAGTTTTTGCGATGGCGTTGACGTCGTACGGTGCGGGCGTGAGAATTACTATTTTGGACCGCAAGACGGGGTGGTAGCCAAGTAGTCACGGATGGCATCCTGGATGTTCTGAATGGCTTCCTGTTCCGTTGTACCTTGGGACCAGCAGCCAGGCAGACCGGGAACCGAGACCGCGAAGCCTTCTTCAGACTTGTGTAAGGCGATGCGGTATTTCATAGTTAACCTCTTCGTCCAAAGCGAGTTCGCTCGCTGTTGTTTGGAAACCCCCCGCTTGCGAGCCAATTCGAAGACAGTGTATGTATCCTGCCGGTGAAAGTCCAGGTCAGGCCCCGATATTGACCACAATACTTACTCAGGGGATAAGAATGCCAAAGGCCGTTTGTCTCCAACACGTTCCCTTTGAAGGTCCTGGTGCCTTTGCGGCGTCGCTTACGAATCGCGGAGTGGAGCTTGAGCGCGTTCTTGTGCCGAAGGACGGTCTGCCGAGCGATGCTGGCGATCTGCTGATTGTGATGGGCGGGCCGATGTCGGTGAATGATCCCGATCCTTGGATCGCTGAGGAGACGGCCTTCATCAGGTCTGCGCTGCTTGCCGGTCAGCCGGTGATCGGAGTGTGTCTGGGCAGCCAGTTTATGGCAAAGGCCCTTGGCGCTACTGTACGGTCCGGCAAAGCGTTGGAAATCGGGAAGACCCGCGTCCATGTAACCGAGCAAGGGAGACAAGACCCTGTGTTCGGGGTGTTTCCGGAAGCCCTCTCGGTTTTTGAGTGGCACGGGGAGGTCTTCGATTTGCCGAACGAGTGCGTGCCCTTGGCCGGCTCAGAAATCGCACCGCTGCAGGCGTTCCGCTTCGGGTCCCGTGCCTACGGTCTGCTCTTTCATTTGGAAATCGAGACGGAGGGGATTGATGCCCTCTGTCGGGAGTGCGCCCCCGACCTCGATCGGGCCCGTCTTGCAGCGTCGAATGTCTCGATCGGCTTCCTCCCTCACATGTGGCTGTCCCATCAGATGGCCGACCAGCTGATCGGCCATCTGCTCCAATCCGGTCGTTGATTGCCGAATGTTCCGTGAAGTAATCTAATAAACTCAGCCGGCAGCTATCAGCATCAGCCATGTATTCTTTGGTCAGCTGAAGGCTGATCGCTGACAGGTGATTGCAACTACACTGAAAGGAGCAGACAGCACCATGGGCGGTTTCCCGATAGAAGTTGCGACCAGGATCAAGACGCTTCCTCCGTATTTGTTCGCTGCGATAGACAAGATGAAGCAGGCTGCGATTGCCAAGGGTGTGGACATCATCAACCTTGGCATCGGCGATCCCGACTTGCCGACGCCCATGCCGATCATCGAGAGTCTGGCCAATGCGGCCAAAGATGCCAGACACCACCAGTACCCTTCCTATGAGGGCATGCTGTCTTTTCGGAAGGCGGTGGCGGATTGGTACCAGCGTCGTTTCAATGTGACGCTCGATCCGGCGAACGAAGTGCTGACATTGATCGGGTCGAAAGAAGGGATCGGGCATATCCACCTGGCGTTCGTCGATCCCGGCGATGTCGTGCTGGTGCCGAGTCCCGGCTATCCGGTCTATCCGGTGGGCACCAGTTTCTGCGGTGGTGTGTCGCACGTCATGCCCCTCACGAAAGCCAACGGGTTTTTGCCCGATCTCGACGCGATTCCCAAAGATGTGGCTAAGAAAGCCAAGCTGATGTGGCTGAACTCGCCGAATAACCCGACGTCGGTCATTATGACCAAGGAGTACTTCAAACGGGCGATCGCGTTCGCGCAAGAGCATCAGATCATCATTTGCCACGATGCGGCCTATTCGGAGATCTACTACGACGGGAAGCGCCCCGCGAGCTTCATGGAAGTGGAGGGGGCCAAGGATGTCGGTGTGGAGTTCCATTCGCTCTCCAAAACCTACAACATGACCGGTTGGCGCCTCGGGTTCGTGGTCGGCAATAAGGATGTGGTGGCCGCGTTGGGTAGAGTGAAGAGCCAGATGGATTCAGGCGTGTTCGAAGCGGTGCAAGCCGCCGGGGTCACGGCGCTGGGGCTGGACGATTCGGTGACCGACGGCATCCGCAAGATTTATCAGGAGCGCCGCGATACGATCATTCCGGGGCTCAAAAAACTGGGGTTGGAAGTGGATGCGCCGCCCGCGGCCTTCTATATTTGGGTGACGGTGCCCAAGGGCTACACGTCGGCGTCCTTTACCGCGCACCTATTAGAGAGGGCCGGTATCGTCACCACGCCTGGGAACGGTTTCGGCGCGCCGGGTGAAGGCTATATTCGCATGACGGTGTGCACATCGAAAGAGCGGCTGGCTGAAGCGGTGGAACGAATCCGCAAAGCCGGATTCTGAACCTCGTGAGGAGTAAGGGGTGAGGCGTGAGGGGAGTTGTGTCCGAGGCGACGCCATTCCCATGTTAACACCTTACGCCTGACGCCTCACACCTTACGGTATTTCTATGGAGACAGTCTTTGTCGGATTTGGGTCGAATGTCGGCGATCGGGTCGATTTCTGCGACCGTGCGGTGACGTTGCTGAGCTTGTTGCCGCACTCACAACTAATCGGTGTCTCGCTGCTCTACGAAACGGAACCGGTCTATGACCATGCGCAGCCAGGCGAGGGATGGTTTCTCAACGGTGTGGTTCAACTGGAAACCGATATCACCCCGAACAGTCTGTTGTCGATCCTCCGTGAGATCGAGCGCTCGCTTGATCGGGATGAAGACAATCGATCAGGCCCCAGAACGATCGATCTGGACATCCTTTTCTACGGACAGCGCGTGATCGATCAAGCCGGTTTGGTAATCCCGCATCCTCGGCTCCATCAACGCCGATTTGTCCTTATGCCCTTGAGCGAACTCGATCCCTTGTGGGTACATCCCGTGTTACAGCAGACTATCACCCAGCTGCTTGCTGCTGTGAAGGATCGACCGGAGGTGCGGTTGCTGTTTCCTCAACCCTCGACCCGGTACGGCTCTCGGCCCGCATGCAGCTCACCGCCCGGCGCATGAAAATCGTTCATTCCCCTCATATGATGACGGCATGGAGTCTGCGTCTCAGACGGGAAGGCGTCACCGTGGGCTTCGTGCCGACGATGGGCGCGTTGCATGACGGCCATCGGGCGCTGATTCGGGCCGCGCGCCTGCGATGCGATGCGCTCGTGGTCAGTATTTTTGTGAATCCGACTCAGTTTGGTCCCACCGAGGATCTGACTCAATATCCTCGCCCTTTGGCGAACGATCGGCGGCTGTGCCGGGAGGAAGGTGTGGACTTGTGTTTCGAGCCATCCGTGGCGGCTATGTATCCGGAAGGGTTTCAGACGACGATTGCAGTTCCGGCCATTGCCCGCCGATGGGAAGGAGAAGCGCGTCCGCATCATTTTGCCGGTGTGGCCATCGTGGTCACGAAACTCTTCGGCATGGTCCGTCCTGATATCGCCCTGTTTGGGCAGAAAGATTATCAGCAGGCGGCTTTGATTCGGCGACTCGTAAAAGATCTGAATATGGGGGTGGAGATCATCGTCCATCCCACTGTCCGTGAGAAAGACGGTTTGGCGATGAGTTCACGCAATGTGTATCTCTCACCGGAGCAGCGGACCATTGCTGCAACACTGTATAAGAGTCTTCGGGCGGGGGCTGAGGCGATGCGAAAGGGGACGACCGATGTTCAGGCCGTTCAGTCGGCGATGGCGGCGATGATCGAACCTGTACCTATGGTAACGGTAGATTATCTTGCTGTGTGCGATCCGCTCACGTTGGATCCGCTTTCTTCGGTCGCCTCGCGCGCTGTGCTCCTGGGCGCCGTCCGTCTTGGTTCCGTTCGCCTGATCGATAATCTTGTCGTTGTTGCGCCTCGCACGGGTATGGAGCAGCGGGTTAGACGCAGGCATTTCACCGGCACGCCCGACTAGTTCGTGAGACTTGGGTGGGCTCTTTGCCCGACGAGCAAGCTGAGTACGACTTGGCTGAGGCGCTGTTTGTCGTTCGGCTGAAGTTCGAGGAAGCGGACGCCCATCGACTCTTGCCGTGCTGAACAGACCATTGCCGTTTCGATGGTGATGGTTTCTTTCTCCGATGCCGGTGAAATCATGAGTTCGAAGAAGCTTCCGCGGGGCAGTGCTTCGGAGGTTTCGAGCGTACAGCCCTCCATGGAAATCTCCGTGATTCGATGGGTAGACCGTTCGGCATTCTCTGCTAAGAGTTCGGCCTGAAACGATGCGGGCAGGCGCTTGTACTGCCGCCGATCCACCGAATGTGTGGAATCGGGAGACTTCGTCCAAAAGGCCCGGAATCGCATCGTGCAGAGTTGGCAGCGGAACGGAAATACGCGGAAGCGACCGAGTATCTTTTCCACAGCTCCTTCGCTATAGACGGCCCGGACGAAAGGCGTTCCACAGCTGGGACAGTGGAGTGTGGTCATGGTTTCAGCCGCGGTGTGGTGGATGTGCATTGGGCGGAGGCTGCGTCGGTTACAGGTTGTTCCCGTTGCGCCTCGAGTATCGGTTCCAGCTTAGCTGGCGAATAGGTAGGAGGTTTCATCCACTTGCCGTCGGCACGTTTGTAGCCGCCGACCTTGCTGAGGTTCGACCGATGGACTTCCTGGAAGACCGGTTTCATATCGATTCCGTACGAGACCGCCGTGCCGTAGACCACGTACAATAAATCGGCAATTTCTTTGGCCACCGATGCCAGATTTTCCGTAGCCATCGACTCTTTTAACTCATCGAACTCCTCTTGGATGAGGCGAACGCGAAGTTGCTTGATCTCGTCAGTCAGATTCGCAGGGGCGGTCTGGATCAGGATCTCGAATTTCCGGTGAAAGTCCTGGACCATCGTTTGTTCGTCGGTCATGCGGTCTCCTTACTCGGTCTCAAACGGCAAGGTTTTGCGTGGAACGATCTCTGCCGCTTCGAGTTGCGGGATCTCTTTGTCTGACGAGACGCCCAACTCCTTGAATCGGCGCGCGGCCGGTAACACTCTCGTCTCCAGCGATCCCACCGCACGATTGTAAGCCGACACACTCTTGCCCAAGGCTTGTCCGACGTCGTTGACATGCTCGGCGAACACTGCGATGCGTTCATAGAGTTCTTTCCCAAGCCGGCCTGCTTCTTCGGCATGGGCGTTCAATTGTTGCTGTCCCCAGCCATAGGCCACGGCGCGGAGCAATGCGACGAGCGTCGCCGGGGTCGCCAGGACGACTCCACGCGCAAATCCTTCTTCGATAAGACGCGGGTCTTGATCCAGCGCGGCTCCGAGGAACTGTTCGCCGGGGAGAAACAGCACGACGAATTCTGGCGCGCGACCGAACTGGGACCAGTAGGCCTTCAACGATAATTCATCCATCCGGTGACGCACCTGCTCGGCATGGCGGCGCAACGCTTCCGCGCGTTGCGCATCGTCGCGCGCGTCATGCGCGTCGAGATAGGCCGCGAGCACGGTCTTGGCATCTACGATGATCTGGCGCCCACCCGGCAGTTGCACGACCAGATCGGGGCGAAAACGGCCGTCTTCGCCGGTGATGGATTGCTGCTCGACAAAATCGCAGTGCCCCACCATTCCGGCAAGTTCGACCACCCGCTTCAGCGTGATTTCGCCCCATTGGCCACGCACCGTCGGTGCGCGCAACGCTTTCACCAGATTGCCTGTTTCCTGTTGCAACCGCTGATGCGATTCCGCCAGGGATTTTAGATGTTGATCCAGCCCGCCATAAGCCGACTGGCGGGATTGTTCCAGGAGACGCATGTGTTCGTCATACCGTTGCAGCGATTCATGCAGCGGGCGCACCAGGCCATCGATCGCTTGTTGCCGTTGAGCCAGTTCTCCTTCCGCCTTGACATGGAGGGCTTCAAAGGAAACGGCCGCCAGTTTCAGGAACGCCTCGTTGTTTTGTTTGAGTGCTTCGCCGGAAAGAGCCTGGAAGGAACCGAGAAGTTCCTGACGCGCCTGGTCGAGCAGCGTCGTCTGATCGGCAAGTTGCTTCGTCACGTCTTCTATTCTGGTCTCGGCGGCGGTTCGTGCTTGTTGAGCCTCGGCAAGCGCTTGGCGGACCATTGCTTCCTCTTGTCGCTCACGATCCAATTGTCTCCGCAGTTCGTCGGCCGTTGCCTCGGCTCGCTGGGATTGGGCGCGCAAGCGGCTTGTGACCCAGAGGCCTGCGAGCAGGCCGCCAAGAAGTAGTCCGATTGCGAGGCTCGCTAAGAGGGGGATGATCTCACTCACAGTCTGACTGCTCCGTCTGAGTTGTGCGTAAGCCCTGTCATCGGGTGTGAGGCGGCAAGAATTGTTGCAAGTGACTGCGGAGCCTACGGAAATACTTGGAAAAGGTCAAGGAGCGCAAAAGCTCTATCCCATCGGCTCTAGCCGATGGGTACTCAGCCGAAGGACCATCATGAACTTGGTTCAAAATCGATGGTTCCCGCCCTTGCATCCAGCCGTACGAGGCGTCCCTCTGGCAGCCGCGTCATGGCGCCCTCGACATTTGCTACAGTTGGGAGCCCATATTCACGGGCAATGATGGCGCCATGAGACAGCGTGCCGCCCATTTCCACGATAAGTCCTCCGGCGACACCGAAAAGCGGGGCCATGCCGGGGTCGATAACGGGAGCCACCATGATATCTCCCGGTGTCACCTTCCCCCAATCGGCTAAGGATTGGACGAGGCGAATCGGTCCCACTACGGATCCTGCGCTGATAGGCAGGCCGGACAACCGGCCGGTTCCGTCACGGCGATCGAAGGAGGGTTGTTCTCGGCTCGCTGTTTCCCAATCACGAACGGTATCGGGGACCTGAATCGCTGCATTGCGGCTCCGCTCCGCTCGCCGTGCGGCGATCGCGGCTCGCCAGTCGCGTTGTTCTCCCGCCGCCAGCGCGGCACGGTCCTCGATCGTCAGAAAAAAGATGTCGTCCCGCGCATCACACAGACTTTCCGCAACCAGAAGATCTCCAAGGTGCAGCAACAAATTGCGGGCCGCTGCCGAGTAGTACATCAAGTGATGGCGATTGGCTTCGCGCAGGGCAAAAAACCGGCAGAGTCGGCGATACCACCAGGAGAAGATCACCCATCGATCCAGGCGCAGGCCCATGCGTTGCTTGATCGTTCTCAATGCCGCCGTTCGGACCGTTTCCTGGCGGGAAAGAATCGTCTTGCGATCGAGTGAGGGCGCGCGTATCTGCATGCGCAGGACCGCCAAAATGGCCTCAGGATTGTCGGCTATGCGCGGCGACATGACATCGGATTCACCTAATCCGCGATGGCCGTAGTCTTTCACGTAGGATTCGAATGCGTGAAGGAACCCCGTATTCTTGAGGGCCTGCCGAAACTCAGACGGCCGCCATAGTTCCGCGGAGAGAAACGCTTCGGTTACGGGCTCGTTGCGGGCCAGTTCCGCCAGTTCCGCGAGGCGAAAAATCTGCTGTGCGCTGATGACTGTGCCCTGCCCTTGCAAGGCGTCGTTCAAAAGCGCCCTCCAGTCTGATCCCAACCAGCGCGGCAGCAGCTGATCCAGGGCGTCAAGACTTTGTGCGACTCCGCCGGCGATACCGAACGTCAGCTCGTGCGTGACAAGCCAGGCGCCCAACTCATCGAGTTTCCGAAGGGTGTCGTGAAACGGCAGAGATCCGATCTCAGAAGCGTCGTATCGCTTGGCCAGCTCTTTCATGTCGGCAAACCATCGGTCTCCGTTGGCGACGGCCCGCCTCATTTCGATCAACATGAGAATTCCCGCCCGTATGAATGCAAGCGGGCCGATAGGCTGGACGGACGGGGCGACTTCGATCGGTTCTCCCCCCATATGTTCTGACAGCAGGGACGGGTTGCCGCGCAATTGTGCAATCAGCGAATGAAAGAGGGTCACATTCAGATAGGGGCGCCCATGGAGGATGCGTGTGGACGTCAGGCCTTCGGGAATGTGGCAGCCGAGCCGTTGATAAGGCGCGACAATATGCTCCTTCATGAATAGCTCAAGAAACGAGAGTCCCAACGGACTCGGCAGTTCGGGCATTGTTTCTTTGAAATTCGCACGCGACCATTCGCAGTCGTCATCGGTTAAGTCGGCCGAGGGGCGGATGCCGGTAATGGGACGCGCTTGCAATGTCCAAAGCATCCGAGCATCAATCACCCATTCGAGATCGACCGGATACCCGAACGCCTGCTCAACCTTCTTGGCCGTGCGCGCGAGTTCAAACAACTGCTCGTCGGAGAGCGATGACTGTGTTCGCGCCGATTCGGGAATAGTTTCCTGACGCAATCCTTCCTCGGTGGCGATCAACCGCTGCGGCTTGGAGGCAATGGTGCGCCGTCGAATTCTGGCCGGCTGCTGATCCTCGCCCATCTCGACGACATATTGGTCGGGGGTGACTTGTCCATCGACCAACGGCGCCGCCAAGCCCGGCACCGCGTTCACGGCTACATGGAACGAACGGCCTGTCACCGGATGGATTGAATAAGCGACTCCGGAGGTGAGCGCATCAAGCATAGGCTGAATGACAACCGCCATGGCGGGAACTGTTTGATGACCGATCCGCTCAACGGTGTATCGCACGACAGCGTCTTGCCAGAGCGAGGCCCAGAGGTCCTTGATTGCGGCATCGATCTGAGAGAGGGAAAGGCCCAGATGAGTGCGGTAGAGGCCGGCAAAACTTGTGCGCCCCGCGTCTTCGTTGGTGGCCGATGAACGGACAGCCCAGCGTTGGTTGGGTGGCCGATCGAGTGTCTGGAGTTCAGTCGGCCATTGCGTTGAAAGGAGCGAGCTGTCTACCTCTCTGATCCGGGCCTGACAGTCGGCCAGTGCCGACGCGCGTTCTTGTCCTGACAGGGCGCAGGCGTTCCGCCATTTCTCGTGTGGTGAAAAATTGGAAAGCCGCAGACTCTGGTCATAGGCTTCGGTCGTGACACAGATACCGGGAGGAACAGGAAATCCTGCTGCTGCGAGTCGGGCCAAGCCGAGGGCCTTGCCTCCAACGAGTGCAAGGTCGGTGCAATGGATGAGGGGAAGGACGAAAGGACGCGTCATCGAGGCGGATAGTACCTACAGGAGGAGGAGGAGGTAAAGGTCGTTGACGTTGGTGCCTGTCGGCCCGGTGTGGATGTGGCATCCCAGGGCCTTGAAGGCTGGGTAGGTGTTGTGACGCCGGAGTACCGAGCGAAGATCGATGCCGAGTTGTTTAGCTTGTGTCAGGGTTCTGCCGGAGACGACTGCGCCAGCCACCTCAGTCGGGCCATCGGTCCCGTCTGTCCCGATCGCTGCCAGCCAGACATTGGGAATCCCGTCAAGATCGAACGCGGCTGCGGCGGCGAATTCCTGCGCCCGCCCGCCTTTCCCTCGTCCCGTCATCGTGACGGTCGGCTCACCTCCGGCAATGATGCAGACCGGGCGCATCGATTTCTTTCTTCCCGTGATATAGGGCTTGGCAAGGCTGGTAAACCGATGTGCCGCTTCTTGCGCCTCTCCCGCCAACGCAGGCCGAAAGAGCATAGTCCTAAGACCTGCCGATTGAGCGGTGCGGACGACAGCGCGGAGCATGCCGCCGTTGTTGCCGACGATGTGATGCTGCACGCGGAGTAGTCTTCGTGAGCCGGTCTTCAGTGTCTCCGGTGCGCGCCCTTGCCTCCCTGCCAGCAGGTGACGGCGTATAGCATCGGGAACGGTCGACCATAGCCCATACCGGTGCAATACGTCGATCGCGTCAGCGAATGTTGTCGAATCGGGTGCCGTCGGACCGGAGCCGATTGTGCCGAGGTCATCGCCGATGACATCCGAAAGGATGAGCGTGACGATCGTCGCGTGTGTGGAAACGGCGAGGCCGCCGCCCTTCAACAAAGAGAGATGTTTTCTGACTGCATTGATCTCTTGGATGGTTGCGCCACCCCGGAGCAGCAGGCGTGTCGTTCGTTGCGTATCGGCCAGGGTTACACCCGACACAGGGGCGGGTAACAGGCTCGATGCGCCTCCTGATAACAGCACGAACAGCAGATCGCGATGAGTGAAGTCTTGGATCAATGTCCGAAGCCGTTCAGCGGCCAGCAGTCCCGCATGGTCAGGAATCGGGTGGGCGGCTTCGACAATCCTGATCCGTTCGGTGGGAACGCTATGGCCTGTTTTGACGACGATGAACCCTCCTTCCAGCCGTGATCCAAGAACATGCTCCAGTGCTTGGGCCATCCGCGCCGATGCTTTGCCGGCGCCCACTGCGAATATTCGCTTGAAACGAGAGAGGTCGTAGGTTTTTCGGCCCACCCGTACGGATTGCCCCGTGTGAGAAACGGACTGGAGAATCGCGTGGTAGGGGTCAGCCGCATGGAGTCCTGCAGCGATCAGCTTCCGAAGAAGCGATCGCGCAGGGGAGCCGGGTAGGCGTATTGGCATAGCGAGAAACGAGTGCTACGGTGTTGTCTCTTGCTTGAAGCAACGATTCGGACAGGATTGGCGGGGAACTCTGATATGGTAAGTGCCGTGCGGAAGCACGTCTTTCTTGAATTCAGGATTGAGCATCTTGAGTTCAAGGAAATAGGTTCCGAATTCCTCCGCGATGGAGGTCAGAGTCCGTTGCGACTCTTTCACATTCACCGTGATGGTTTCTGTCTCGAGCGGAAAATACAGGTCCTTCTTGCTCAGGCCCAAATACTTCTCCGGCTGGGAATAAATTTCTTTGGCCGCGATGATTCTCGGCACATAGCGCATGGTTTCGCGCGGGCCGTGCATTTTCCAATAGTCGGTGATCTTTTGCTCTTTGAGCAACTTGCGGACTCGTTCCTCGCCGGCGTTGTAGGAGGCCATGGCCAGGAACCAATCGTTCTGCCGAAAATCCTTCAGATATTGAAGATACTTCACGGCTGCCTCGGTCGACATTTCGAGGTTCCGGCGTTCATCACGGACTGCATCGCTCTTGAGCTGGTAGCGTCGGCCGGTCGAAGGGATGAATTGCCAGGGGCCTGAGGCTTTGGCTTTCGAGTACGCCGCCGAGATGCATTTGCTTTCGACGAGCAGCATGTATTTCAGGTCGTCCGGTAGGCCGGCTTCGGCTAGTTGTTTCTCAGCCGGAGGGAAACAGCGTCCGGTCCGTTTTGCGAGGATGATGCTTTCGCCCTGATCTTCCAGGAATTGATAAAACTCGTACTCGATGCGTTCTCTGACCTGCCAGTTTTCGAGCGGGACCGGCACTCCCGCGAAGGTAATTTTTTCCGGTAGCTTGAAGGAGCTGAGGAAGAACCGCTCTCCTTCTCGCTTGATTTCCGGCAAGATCACCAAGCGGTCTTCCTGCTCGACTTGTCCGTCCGGCGGCTCGGGAAGCACGAGGTCCTTGTCCTCCTCGGTTTGATCCGAAGGGTTGGCTGCCGAAATCATGGTGGGCCGCGCGAAACCGCTCAGCGTTATTGCGAGTGCAAGGGCAAGTACCTGTAATGCAATCATTCAGAAACTCCTGTTAGGCACATCAAGTATAGCAAAGGGTGTGATGAACGCTCATGCTAGCAACAGACTCGGTAACCGGCAAGCGGAACGAGCTTCTCGTTCATGGTACACTACCGGCCCCCTATGAAGACGCTGATTATTCTGAACAGTGCGATCACTGATTGCACGGCCTGTACGAGGCTTGTGACCTATAGGCGCACGATCGCAGAGACAAAACGGCGTCAGTTTATGGACTGGACCTACTGGGGGCGTCCGGTCCCTGGTTTCGGCGACCCTCGCGCGCGGCTCTATGTGCTGGGACTTGCTCCAGCTGCTCATGGTGGGAATCGGACGGGACGAGTGTTTACAGGTGATCGAAGCGGGGATTGGCTGTATGAAGCACTGTATCGGCATGGATTTGCCAATCAGGCGACCTCGACCCATCGAGACGATGGGTTGGCATTGACTAATTGCTACATTGGAGCCACCGTGCGCTGTGCGCCACCCGGAAATAAACCTGCGCCGGATGAATTTGAACACTGTAGCCGGTTCTTGCGGGACGAATTGCAGCTTCTTAAGAAAGTTCGTGCGGTGGTGACGCTGGGAAAGATCGCCTTCGACCATTATCTCAAAGCCTGTCGAGTCGAAGGGCTTGAGATCCCATCTCCCGCTCCCACGTTCGGCCATGGCGTCGTGTATCGCTTGCCGTGGGGTGTGACGCTGCTCGGTTCGTATCACCCCAGTCAGCAGAATACGTTTACAGGGAAACTCACTCGCCCCATGTTTCACTCGGTGTTCCGCAAGGCTCAACTGGCCATTGAGCGTGCCTGAGCAGGTCCGCACAGACGGGTTATTCTGAAAACAGGGACAGGCAACTGTTCTGTCTTCTGATGAAGCGTAGAAAGTACGCCTGTCCCGTTGTTGTTACTGCTGCCCCTTTGCCTTCCAGTCATCGAGGAACTTCTTCAAGCCGGCATCGGTCAATGGGTGTTTGAAGAGCATCTGGAACACGCCGTAGGGCATCGTACAGATATGGCCGCCAGCCAACGCAGATTCCACCACATGCTGCGGATGGCGGACGCTGGCGACCAATACCAACGTTTTATAGTCGTAGTTCTTGTAGATCGTGATGATTTGGCGGATCAGCGCCATTCCGTCCGAGCTGACATCGTCCAGGCGGCCAATGAAGGGCGAGATACACCACGCTCCGGCCTTGGCGGCCACAAGAGCCTGTGTCGGCGAGAAGCACAGCGTCACGTTCACGCGAATGCCTTCCGCCGAAAGCTTTTTCGTCGCCTTGATCCCCTCCGGAATCAGCGGGCACTTGACCACGATATTCTTGTGAATTTTGGCCAGCTCCCTGCCTTCTTTCACCATGGCGTCCGCTTCCACGCTGACGACTTCGGCACTGATCGGGCCGTCCACGATCTTGCAGATCTCCTGCAGCATTTCCTTGAAACTACGGCCTTCTTTCACTACCAGCGAGGGGTTGGTGGTGACGCCATCCAAGATTCCGAGATTGGCGGCTTCATAAATTTCTTTCACATTGGCGGTGTCGAGAAAAAGTTGCATGTGCGGCTCCTTTCAAGTCTGAGGCGGTTTCATATGCGTACGTATCGTTATCGGCCATTGTATGGAGAACTCAATCTCACCGCAATCCATCTATCTGTTCACCCGCCGGTTTGACAGGCCTTCTTGCGGGGGATAAGATTCGGGCGTTATTCAATGTTAACAAGCGTATGACCCCGGAGATAGCACCATGCGACGATCTGTTTGGCTTTTGCTGTTCTGCTTCATCCTGACGGCCTGCGGAGGAGGCAATCCCTACCTTGAAGCGTCACTCAAACCGGCCGAAATGCAAGGAAAGGACAAGGCCTGGTTCGAGAAAAACTGGGGCACTCCGGACGGTAAAGCTCCCCGATTCTTCGGCGGCGAGACCTGGACCTACTATCGCATTGCCGGAGGAAAATCGGGTCCGCCGCTTTTCAACTTCTCTCCCAATCAATGCCAGATTGCGCTGAAGTTCGATAAGGAAGATAAGTTGTCGGACTATACCTACTCAGGCTGCTAGCCCGCCTGCCGGTTCTGGAACGCAATGGCGCATTGCTTACTGCAAAAGCAATACGTCTGCCCGTCGATCTTCTCAATCACAGCCGTGCTCCTCGGTACGAAAGTATGGCATTCCGGGTCTTCGACCATCTGGCCGTGATCCACTGACGCCCCGCCGTCACTGATTTCCTTGTTCTTAAAACCGCGCACGGCCTGTCGCAGCAAGAAGTAGAGCACGACAAGAAGCCCGGAAATGAGCAGAAGTCTATACATGGTAGTCTAGTGCTCGCACAGCCACAATCCTATGGGAGGAGGTACGACCTGTCAAGGGAGTGGCCGGTCTTCGCTCTGGCAGGCATGAAAAAATGACGGGCCCAAACGGACCATCTGCACTAGGCAGATACGGGAACTCGTTCATTCTGCGATCCAGTACTTCAGGAGGATATGTTTCGTTAAACGGAAATGTTAAAGTCCCACCCATGAAGACATGCGATAAATGCCACGGTGCGATGTTGCCTGAACGGGCGGTGGATTTGGACGCTGGGCTTGCGATCACGGTATTTGCCTGTTTGAATTGTGGTCGTCGGAAAGCAGCGGACCAGGAACCCCGGCCCATCACGGCGCGACATTAATCTGTAGGCTACAATCCCAATCATTGATTGACGATGAGCGGAAGGCGGCGGCAAGCTGCTTCCCGCTTTTGTCTCTCAATCCTGCCCAATCGTGATAGACGGGGTGACAGAATCTGCCGCAGGTTGCCGGACGAGAATTAAACTCGGCGGAAGCCTGTGCATTGGGAGAGGTGTTGGGATAGCACTGTCAGAATGATTCCCCATCGATAGAATCATACACCACTGTGTGTTTCCCGTTTCGTTGTCCGCCCGGTTTCTTTCCAGGTGCCGATCTCTCCGTCGACGCCTATCTTGTGCTCTGAGAATGTTCTCTGCGGACCAACGTCCCGCGCAACCCACACAGGCAGGCACTGAGTCGGAGAGAAAGCCGGAACGTGTTTCCCTGGGAAATGGGCAATTAGCGAAGGCTCAGTACGTCCATCATGTCGTACAGACCGGGATGCTGGCGGACTACCCACCGTGCTGCGCGTAACGCTCCACGGGCAAAGGTATCTCGACTGCTGGCTCGATGGGTGATTTCGATCCGCTCGCCCATGCCGCCGAACAACACCGTATGATCGCCCACAATGTCGCCGGCGCGGATCGTTTGAATCCCGATTTCACCTCTAGCGCGTTCGCCGATCAGTCCTTTGCGCGCATAGACGCCAACTTGATTCAAGTCCCGGTTCACCCCCCGCGCAAGGATCTCGGCCATCTTGAGTGCCGTCCCGCTTGGCGCGTCTTTCTTGAGGCGATGATGGGCTTCGATCACCTCGATGTCGTACTCCTCACCGAGCGTCTTGGCCATTTCGCCGATGACCTTGTAAATCAAATTCACTCCGACGCTCATGTTGGGAGACAGCACACAAGGAACTTGTCGACCCAGGGATTTGAGTTCCTCGAGTTCTGAAGCGGAAAATCCGGTGGTGCCGATCACCATTGCCCGTCGATGCTGGGCGACAATTCGCAAGTGCCTCAGAGTTGCTTCGGGGGCGGAGAAATCAATGACGACATCGCCTCGTTCCATGAGGGCGGCCAGGTCGTCTGTGATGGGGATGCCGGCATGCCCGGCTCCGGCCATTTCTCCGGCATCTTCCCCCAACGCGTGGTGGCCTTTTCCCTCCAAGGCTCCGGCCAACGTCAAAGCGGTGGAGTCTCTGACCAGCGACACCAATCGACAGCCCATTCGTCCGGCTGCTCCTGCTACAATCACTTTAATCATCTGGTTACCTACCGGTGTAGAGATAAATGAACGATCAGATCAACTTGGCGTCTTTTAAGGCTTGGACTAGTTTCTCTCGAGTGTCCTGCGCCATCGAACAGAGCGGGAGGCGCAATTCCGGGTCGATCTTACCCATCATGCCGAGTGCCTCTTTGACCGGAATCGGATTGGTCTCAAAGAACAATGCCGCGAACAAAGGCGACAGCTTGAAGTGAATCCGCTGAGCTTCGGCAATGTTCCCACTGGAAAAAGCGTTCACCAAAGCGGCCATTTCAGCCGGTACAATATTGGCGGTCACGGTAATGACGCCTTTTCCCCCGACTGCCATCATCGGCAGCGTCAAGGAATCATCCCCGGCCAGGACGGTCAACCGGTCGCCGCACATCTGGACGATATCCGATGCCTGCTGAACCGATCCGCTGCCTTCTTTGACTCCGACGATGGTCTTGATCGCCGAAAGGCGGGCAATGGTCGAGGGCAGCATGTTGACGCCGGTGCGTCCAGGAATGTTGTACAGCACGAGCGGAAGATCGACGGATTCCGCCACCGCTTTGTAGTGCCGATAGAGGCCCTCCTGGGTAGGCTTGTTGTAGTACGGCGTGATCAGCAAAGCGCCGTCCGCTCCGGCCCGCTTCGCATGCTGGGTGAGGGCAATGGCCTCGTCCGTGCTGTTTGAGCCGGTCCCGGCGATTACCGGCACGCGCCGGTTCACGATTTCCACCGTCAACTCAATGACCCGGTTGTGTTCTTCATGGGACAGGGTGGCGGATTCGCCGGTGGTGCCGCAGGGCACGATGCCGTTTGTGCCGCTGGCGATCTGCCACTCAATCAAATCAGAGAATGCCCGCTCGTCGATCGCGCTTTTCCTGAAGGGTGTGACGATGGCAACATGCGAACCGGTGAACATGATGGCGCCTCTTAGCTGAGAAAGGCCGGAATGGTTTCGCCCTTGATTAAGTCGTCGTAGGTTTCGCGTGCGCGAATAACATGGATTTCCCCATCCTTAATGAGCGCTTCAGGCACACGGGGACGGGAATTGTAGTTCGACGCCATGACAAACCCATAGGCGCCTGCGCTCATCACGGCCAGCAATTCTCCCGGTTGGATCGTCGCCAACAGCCGGTCTTTGGCCAGAAAATCTCCCGATTCGCAGACCGGGCCGACAATGTCCACTTGCTGTTTGTCGCGACGGCCGGCGGCTTCATCGAGCGGGCGGATTTCGTGATAGGCGCCATAGAGGCTGGGGCGGATCAAGTCGTTCATGGCCGCGTCGACGATGACGAATGTCTTCGATTCTCCCTCTTTGCGGTAGAGGGCTTTTGTGACGAGAATGCCGGCATTCCCGACGATGACACGGCCCGGCTCCATCACCAGCGTCAAGCCCAGATCCTTGACGAGCGGCGAAATCGCATCGGCCAAGTCCTGGGGCAATGGTGGTTTCTCCGCATCATAGGTGATGCCGAGCCCGCCGCCGATGTTCAGATAGCGGATATTGATGCCGTGGCCTTTCAGCGTATCGATAAGCGCCACGACCTTCTTCAGCGAATCGACGAACGGCGTCACGTCCGTCAATTGTGAGCCGATGTGGGCATGAACACCGACAATGTCGATATGGCTCAGCGAGGACGCCATCTTGTACTCTTCCAGCGCGCGATCCGCCGCAATGCCGAACTTGCTCTTCTTCATCCCGGTCGAGATATACGGATGCGTTTTGGGGTCCACGTCCGGATTGATCCGCAACGCGATCCGCGCTTTTTTGCCGACTGAGACGGCTACCTCGTTGATCGCGTGGATCTCCGCGGACGATTCGATGTTGAACATGAGGATGTCTGCCTTCAACGCATCGCGGATTTCCTCGGCTGATTTGCCGACGCCGGCGAAGATGATCTTGGAGGCCGGCACGCCCGCTTTGAGGGCTCGAAACAGTTCCCCGCCGGACACAATATCCGCGCCGCTCCCTTCTTTCGCCATCAATCGCAGGATAGCCAGATTGGAGTTGGCTTTCATTGCGAAGGCGACGATATGGGGAATATTTTTGAAGGCGCTGTCGTATGCCTTGAAGTGGCGGACGAGCGTGGCATGGCTGTAGACATAACAGGGAGTGCCGAGCTCCTTTGCAATGCGGCTGACGGGCACCTGCTCACAATACAATTCGCCGTGGCGGTACTCGAAATTATTCATGCTGAAATTCCTCGTTCAAGCGGTCAATGTGCTCATCCGCGCGACTTGCGCGAATCAGGCCGGTACGTCTCATCTTGTGCCCACAGGACGCAACGGCGGCAGGAGCTCATCGTGGTCCGGCAGGATAGGGTCCGGCTCTTCGGATTTAGCCGCCGTTTCCCGTTGCTGCGCCGTCAGGGCCTCATGCTGCCTCTTTTGCGATTCGATGGTGGGTGTAACGCCGACGGTCTCCGGCGCAACCGGCGCCCCCACCACACCGCAGGAACTCATCAGGCCTGCTGCGACGATGAGTGCGAGGTGTTTCATCGGAGTGCCCGCTCCAGTTCTTTGAGCCGTTGCTCCACTCGTTCACGCGCCGTTCCGCCGATCTGCCGCTTCCGGTCGATTGCCGCCGAAACGGTCAACCGCGTGAAGACTCCTCGTTCAATCCGATCGGAGAACGCGCGCAGTTCCTCCAAGGAAAAATCAGTCAACTCGCGCGTCTGTTCAATCGCCGACCGTACGATCCGTCCGGTGATGCCATGCGCTTCCCGAAAGGGCACGCCGCGTTCCACCAAGTAGTCGGCTAATTCGGTTGCAAGAAAACCACCGCTCTCTAACGACTGCGCGAGCACGTCCCGGTTCACCTTGAGGCGGCGCATCAATTCAGTCATGACATTCAGGGAGGCCTCTACTGTGTCGAGCGCATCGAAGAGCGCCGGCTTGTCCTCTTGCAAGTCCCGATTATAACTCAACGGGAGGGCCTTGAGGGTGACGAGAAGATTCATGAGGTGGCCATACACACGCCCGGTCTTGCCTCGGACCAACTCAGGCACATCGGGATTCTTTTTCTGCGGCATCATGCTGCTGCCGGTGCAAAATGCGTCCGGCAGCTCGACAAACCGGAACTCCTGCGATGCCCAGAGGATCAACTCTTCGCTGAGCCGGGACAAATGCATCATGGCAATGGATAAGGCTGATGCCGTTTCGATCATGAAGTCGCGATCGGATACCGCATCCATGCTGTTGGCCGTCACTGCCGGGAAACCCAGCAGTTTGGCTGTGTATCGCCGATCCACCGGATAATTCGTTCCGGCCAAGGCTCCTGATCCGAGCGGCATGACGTTGAGCCTGGTTTTGGCATCGCGGAAGCGTCCCTTGTCCCGCTCGACCATCTCCACATAGGCGAGCAGATGATGGGCAAACAGGACGGGCTGCGCCCGTTGCAAGTGGGTATAGCCGGGCATTGCGATCGGAAGATTCGCATGTGCCTGGGCCAGCAAGACGCGTTGAAACTCCGCGCACTGCTCGGTCAGCCGGTCGAGCCGGTCCCGGAGATAGAGTCGAATGTCCAGCGCCACTTGATCGTTTCTGCTCCGGCCCGTGTGCAGCTTGCCGCCCAAGGGACCGATCAGTTCGGTCAACCGCCGTTCAATCGCCATGTGAATATCTTCGTCGTGGGGCGTAAACTTGAACCGCCCCCGATCCAGCTCCGCCTTGACCAGGATAAGCCCGCGCACAATGGTTTTCGTTTCGCGGGGTGACAGCACGCGCGCTTTCCCGAGTGTGTGGCAATGGGCGATGCTTCCTTGGATGTCATGGGCGTAGAGCCGCCGATCCACCGCCACCGAAACGGTGAAGGCTTCGACAAGCCGGTTCGTATTCTCGCGAAACCGCCCGCCCCAGGCCTTGCCGGAAGCGGCGGCCGTCCGGCGGGTGGGTTTTGCCGTCGCCATTAGATCGAAGCCTTCCGCCGCTGAGCTCTGATTTTCAATCGCAACCCGTTCAAGCGGATGAATCCCTCTGCGTCCTTTTGGTCGTAGACCTCGTCCTCTTCGAATGTGGCGATGTCCAGACGATAGAGGGAATTCTTGGATTTACGGCCGGCGAGCGTGCACCCGCCCTTGTACAGCTTGACGCGCGCCGTGCCGCTCACATCCTTTTGGGCGGCATCGATCGCAGTCTGGATCATGTCACGCTCAGGACTGAACCAATAGCCGTTGTAGATGAGATCGGCGTACCGCGGGATCAAGCTGTCCCGGAAGTGGAGCACTTCACGGTCCATCGTCAAGGATTCAAGCCCTCGGTGAGCGACATGGAGAATCGTGCCGCCCGGTGTTTCGTAGACCCCGCGAGACTTCATGCCGACGTAGCGATTCTCGACCAGATCGACTCGGCCGATTCCATGCGCGCCGCCCAGTTTATTGAGATGGGCCAGGAGCGTCGCCGGGCTCATTTTCTTGCCGTCGACGGCCACGGGGTTGCCGGCGACGTACTCGATCTCCACTTCCAGCGGCTTGTCCGGGGCTTGTTCCGGCGAAACCGTCATTTGGAATATTTCATCCGGCGGCGCCGACCAGGGATCTTCGAGAATGCCTCCCTCATAGCTGATATGGAAGAGGTTCAGGTCCATGCTGTAGGGTTTGGCTTTTGTCGCTGTGATCGGAATGCCATGGCGTTCGGCGTACTCGATCAATTCGCGCCTCGACCGCATCGTCCATTCGCGCCAGGGCGCGATGATCTTAAGACCGGGCGCGAGCGCCGTATAGGTCAGCTCGAATCGCACCTGATCGTTTCCCTTGCCTGTTGCGCCGTGCGAGACCGCTTCGGCGCCTTCTTTTAGCGCGATCTCGGCCTGCCGGCGCGCGATTAACGGACGGGCGATGGAGGTGCCCAGCAGATAGCAGCCTTCATACATCGCGTTGCCGCGCAACATCGGGAACACATAGTCTTTGACAAACGTTTCACGCAGGTCCTCGACATAGACCTTCTTCACGCCGAGCTTCTGCGCTTTGGCTTTGATGGCCCGCAGATCTTCGCCCTGACCGAGATCGGCGCAGAAGGCGATGACCTCGGCGTCATACGTTTCTTGCAGCCATTTCAAAATAACTGAGGTGTCGAGCCCGCCTGAGTAGGCCAGGACAATTTTCTTGATCGGTTTGCGTGTCATGATGATTTCGGACTATCCGCCTTTCTGTCGAGTGAGCAGCTGCGCCAAAATCGCTTTCTGCATATGCAGCCGGTTTTCCGCCTGATCGATGACGACCGACTGTGGTCCGTCGAGTACGTCCGCCGCGATCTCTTCTCCGCGATGGGCCGGTAAACAATGCATGACGATGGCATCCGGTTTGGCCCGTTGCAGCAGCCTTCCGTTGAGTTGATAGGAGGCCAGGGTTTTCAGCCTCCGTGCCTGTTCACGTTCGCGTCCCATACTGATCCAGACGTCGGTGTAGATCACGTCCGCTTCCTTCACCGCGACCTGGGGATTTTCCAGAATCTCGACCGCGCCGCCGGTGGTTTCTGCTTCGACGATCGCCCGGTCGATGACGTGTTGATCCGGCTGATAACCGGCCGGACATCCGGCGACGACCCGCATGCCCATTTTGACGCCTGCTTCAATGAGAGAATTGGCGACGTTATTCCCGTCTCCGATGTACGCAAGGGTCAGTCCCTTGAGCCGGCCTTTGACTTCTTGGATCGTCAGAAGATCGGACAGCGCCTGGCATGGATGGCTATGGTCTGTCAGCCCATTGATCACCGGCATACTGGCCTCTGCCGCCCATTCCTCGACGACGGCGTGGTCGTAGGTTCGAATCACGATTCCATCCAGGTAACGAGAGAGCACACGCGCCGTGTCCGAGACCGTTTCTCCACGGGAGAGCTGAATGTCTCCCATGGGAAGCACCAGCGCATGGCCTCCCAGCTGGTTCATGCCGGCTTCGAACGACACTCTGGTGCGTGTCGACGGCTTTTGGAACAACAGCCCCAGTGTCTTGCCGGGCAAGAGCCGATGGGGTGTCGATTGGCGCTGCTTGGTTTTCAGCGAAGCCGCCAGGCGCAGCAAATCATCGATCTGTTTGCGCGGCATTGCCGCCACGTCCAGAAGATCTTTGGCGTAGCCGGACTTGCGTGGTCGCTGGTGGGGCTGCTTTGTCATGCGATGGGTATCTTTTTCTTTCATCATTCACCGAGTGAAGATCGCGTCCAACGTGTCGATCAGCTGGTCGATTTCCTGTGTTGTGATCACCAGCGAAGGCACAAATCGCAGCACCCGCTCGCCTGCCGCATTGATGAGCACGCCGCGCGATAAGGCCTCGGCAACCACCGTTTTGGCATCGATGTCCAATTCCATGCCCTGCAGAAGCCCGATACCACGGACGTCCCGTACGACGTGATGGCGGGCTTTGCACTCAGTCAAGGCTTTGGCCAGGTAGTCGCCCATCGGCTTGACTCGATCTAATACCTGTCCTTCAAGCAGCGCCCGGCATACGGCCACTGCCGCGGCACAGGCCAGCGGATTTCCGCCGAAGGTAGAGGCGTGGGCGCCGGGCGAAAATGCCGCCGCAACCGACTCCTTCGCCAGGCAGGCTCCGATCGGAACCCCGCCGCCCAACCCCTTGGCCAGGGTCATGATGTCGGGTACTACTCCCAATTGCTCATAGGCGAAGAGCGTGCCGGTTCTGCCCATCCCGGTTTGCACTTCGTCGAAAATGAGCAGGATATCGTGTGTCGTACAGAATTCCCGAAGGCGCGTGAGGTATTCACGGCCGGCTACATGCACCCCGCCTTCGCCTTGCACCGGTTCCAGCATAATGCCGGCGGTCCGCTCGCCGGCCATGGCTTCGATTGCGGCCATGTCGTTGAATGGCGCGTAGGAAAACCCCGGCATCAGCGGCTCGAAACCCTTCTGAACCTTGTCTTGCCCTGTAGCGGTGATCATGGCCAGCGTCCTGCCATGGAACGAATTCTTCATCGTGATGATTTCGAACCGGCTCTCGCCATACTTCATATGGGCATAGCGCCGTGCGAGCTTGATGGCGGCTTCATTGGCTTCCGCGCCGCTGTTGCAGAAGAACACGCGGTCGGCGAAGGAGTGCTCGACGAGGATTTTTGCCAATGTGACTTGCGGCTCCGTGTAGTAGAGGTTCGACACGTGGATCAGCTGTGCCGCTTGCTGTTGGATGGCCTGGACGAGGTCCGGATGTCCGTGGCCCAACAGATTGACGGCGATGCCGCCGACAAAATCGAGATACTCCCGGCCTTCCATGTCATAGACCTTCGCGCCATGGCCTCGAACAATCGAGATCGGCTGACGCGTGTAGGTCTGCATCAGGTACCTGGCCGCGTTGTCTTTCAAGTCTTGAGTCGACACGACACGACGTATCCCATTAGAAAGAAAGGGAAGTTAGCACAGGGTCGAAGTGAAAGCAATACGGGTAGCAGGAGACAATAGGTCTACGAACGGAGAGGCAGCTCTATCGCTTCCGAGTGTGGTAAGCTGCGCGGCGATGAAGTTGTGCAGCGGGTGCAACCAACAGAATCCAGACGACGCCTCCTTTTGTCATCAGTGCGGGACGTCGCTCGACGCAGCCGCAGAACCTGTTGCCGATCCGGTCACCCCCTCGCCCCCGCCGATCCATGACGAGGAAACGCTCTGGCGGCAATTTATCGGTCCCAATGCCGATCAGTACCTGGTTCAGTTCAAGAAGTTTTCAGCGAACGGCCAGCCAAAATTTGCCCTGTCTTGGAACTGGCCCGCATTTCTCTTTATCTCCTTTCTCTGGTTTCTCTATCGAAAAATGTACCTCCATGCGTTCGTCTATGCCGTGGGTCCCATGATTTCGACCTATCTGACGGGGGATGTCTCATCGGGCCTTGTTTGGAGTGTCATCGCAGGGGCAACGGCGAACTACTTGTACTATTGGCATTGCCGGGAACAGATCGGCGAGATCAAGAAGGCCGGTCAGCTGAATCAACCGGCGCAAGAGCAGGTCCTCAAAGAAGCGGGTGGAGTGCAACCCTACGTCATCTGGGTCGGCGTCGCATTTTACCTTTTCTTTATGATGACGCTCATCAAGATGGGGCAAGAGGGTCCGCCGGATTCCGACCAACTTCCCGCAAAGCCTGCCAGATCGGCGGCCGTGACGAGCGTGACGAGGATCGGTTGTCCTTCCGCCCCGTGTATTCCCGGATCAGAGGGTCAATGGGATCGCAGTTCGCGTGTTATGACCGGCTTGACTTGAAGCCGCAATCCAGTATTCTGAAGCCGGCTCCGGATCCTGAATTATCATCCATCGAGAGGAACGTACCATGGCTCGGCTGGTCCTGCTCCGTCACGGCGAATCGCAATGGAATCTGGAAAACCGCTTCACCGGCTGGGTCGATGTGCCGCTCTCCCCGCGCGGTGTTGAAGAGGCTAAAAACGCCGGAAACAAACTCAAGGGGTTCACGTTCGACCGTGCGTTCACCTCTGTCCTGAGCCGCGCGAACGAGACCTTGCGGTTCGTGTTGGAGGTCATCGGACAAACGGCCATTCCTATCGAAAAAGACAAGGCCCTGAACGAACGGATGTATGGAGAGCTGCAGGGGTTGAACAAGGCCGAGACCGCGACGAAATATGGAGATGCACAGGTCAAGATCTGGAGGCGAAGCTACGATGTACGGCCGCCTGGCGGAGAAAGCCTGAAAGATACGGCGGAGCGGGTCCTGCCCTATTACGACACCAGGATCAAACCCTATGTCCTCCAGGGCGAAACCATTTTGATTGCGGCGCATGGCAACAGTCTTCGCGCGCTGGTGATGCAGCTGGAGCAATTGTCGAAGGAGCAGGTCCTGGAGTTGAATATTCCCACCGGCGCGCCTCTCTTGTACGAACTCGACAAGAGCGGCAAGGTGCTTTCGCACCGGTATCTTTGAGCGGGCCTCGTGCGGGACTTGCGAGAAATGCGCGAAGGGCCGGGCTGTTCGTCTTTCCGGGTCTCGCCGGCCGCGCGAGTCCCGCGTTAGCCTATCTCCTCGAGCAGCCTGCCGTATTCCGCTGCCGGTGCGTAGTCGATCATGAGGACCAGTAACTTGTCCCGGTCTTCAAAGGGGATGATGCCCTGATGTTCGATCTGCGATGCCGCTTCGGCGCTGACCGCCATGTGGCTCAGGCCTTCGTGATCGACGAGTCGGCTGTACCGGGCGCGCCGCTCGTCCAATTCTGTTTGATATGAGTCCCAGGTGCCGGGACCGAGCTGCCCCGATGCCCACCAGGTCGTCTTGATCGATTCCAACAGGGTTTCCCGGATCGTATCCTGATACTTCATCGGAATGTGCGCCTCGATGGCGGCGATAATCCAGTACAGATTCAATGAGAGGATTTCTCGCGAAATCGCCTGAGCTGTCGAGGCAGATGCGGTGAGTCCGTATTCTTCAAGCTGCGTGAGGGATGGAGGATGCGGCATCGCCTGGAGCAACGCGGCCGCGGCTTGTGCGGGAGTCATGATCGAATCACCTCATTCGGGTTGGCTGCGGGGAGGATACTGCACGGCTAGTCTGCTGCTCAAGCGGCTTGTCCGTCTCCGGGTGCTGTGCTAGAGTCGGCCAACGTTGAGCGAGGAGTCGTTATGCGAATAGCTGACTGTCGCGGATTTCTCAGTGTGACGCTTGCAGGGTTGCTCTGGCTTGCTCTTTTTGTGTCGCCGGCCTTTGCGGAAGAGAACCGCTGGGGGGCCGGGTCGGATCTGGGCTTTACTGCCGGTACAGTTCACGACACCGTCTTCAATCTCGGGCTCAATGTCGACTATTACCCCGATCGGAATTTTTCGTTCGGCCCGATGATGCAGATTACTCCGACGGGAGATCTCTTCCAAATCTCTTTTGCGGGCGTTGCGAAGTATCATCTCCGTTTCAGCAACGGCATCAACCTGGTCCCCTTCACCGGATTCGGCTTGATGCACGTCGGTCTTGACCGTGGGACCGGGCGGGCGCGCATCGATGAAAGCGACACGAGTTGGTATATCCCGATCGGGCTCTCGCTTGAATATCAGGTCGTCCACAATATTGCGCTGGCTTCGACGGTGATTGTGAATCTGCACAATATCGATCTGACACCCGCTCTCCGCGAGGAAGACAAAACGAGCGTGGCGCTGATGTTCGGTTTCCGGTGGGGACCGTAGCACGCGCGTGCAGACGTGCCGCGCGTCACGCCGCCTTGGCAGGACGCCAGCGAAGGCCGACGTTCAGGATTTCCTGCAACAGTTCCTGGTAGTGGTAGTTCGCCTTTTCCGCTGAGTCGGCGAAATCCTCATCGTGCGCGATCTGCGGATTCGGATTGGCTTCCAGGACATACAGCTGCCCTTCTGCATCCATCCGCATGTCGATCCGCGCATATCCGTTGAGCCCAAGCGCCCGATAGACCCGTTTGGCCAAATGTTGGATTTCTTCGGTTTTCCCTGGCGGGAGGTTTTTGGCTTCCCGTGAGGTGATCCCATATTTTTTCTGGTATGTCCGGCTCCATTTCACCCGTTGGGTCGCAATCCGTCTGGCGTCGTCCGGCAGCTTGTCCATGATGAGTTCCCAGACCGGTAGCACATGGAGGTGACTGTTTCCCATCACCCCGACATAGAACTCACGGCCTTCGATGTATCGTTCGATCAGCGCGCCGCTTCCGATGCTGCTGTGCATGAAGGCGACCCGCTCGCTCAACTTGTCGTCATCTTCGACGATCGACGCCTGTGAGATTCCCAGGGATGCTTCCTCGCTCACCGACTTGACGATCAATGGGAACGTCAGCCACTTCGGCCGTCTCACCACGCGTCCTTGCGGCACCTCGATGAATTCCGGATAGGGGATTCGATGAAAGGACAGCACCTTCTTGGTGATGGCTTTGTCGCGCGCCAGCATCAGCCCGCGGGGGTTGCAGCCGGTATAGGGCACACGTAAGAGTTCGAGGTAGGACACCACATGCTGATCGTAGACGGACACGCCGTCAAATTCTTCCAGCAGGTTGAAGGCGATGTCCGGCTCCCATTCGGCGATGGCTTTGTGAATCACTCCCAGATCGCTTTTCACCCCGAGCGGCTGCACGTCATGCCCCAGTTTCTTCAGTGTCGTGACGACGTCGTACTCCGTCCGCCACTCTGCCGTTTTGGGGTCGCAACCGGCGGTCTGTTGAGGTGGGACGAGATCTTCATGCATGAGGACGAGCACGCGCAGGCGTTTCATAGGGCCACCCGATGCCGTCCGCTTCGTAAAAAGTTCATCGTATGGACGGTCAGCAGAATAGTGAAATCAAGTTTGGCCTGCTCCTCACCCACCGGGACGCGAAGATCCAATTCGCGACATCGTCGGATCATGGCCTCAAGCACCTGATCGATGGTGTATTGATATTCGCCGGTCCAACTCGCAACCTTTCGCCGCACTTCCCGCCGAAAGCGGTTCAGAAACGTCGCGGCGCTCGGCTTGCTTGAGTGGTGCGGCAGGTTGGAGAACAGGCGTTTGAGATCGGGGTCGTACAGCGACTGCCGCTCGACTCCGTAGTGCCGGCGCTTGTGCTCATAATGTTCACGCAGAGTTTTTCCCAAGCCGGGGAGCGGATCGACTTCTTCGTGCGAAGTGACGGGAGGGGGCACCCCCTTCAGCTCTTTCATCAGCGTATCGACGTAGGTCAGTTTCTTCAAGACGGGCCAGCCACGGTACCGTTCTTCCCACAGTGAGTCCGGTGTGAGCCAGACAGCAAAGGTTTCGGCAAAATCTTCGTCCGGATGGCTCTGCGCATACCAGAGATCCAGGTGGCGGACGAAACTGCGGCTATAGGGCCGTGGTGTGTAGAACATCGGATACCGCTGGGAGGACTTTCCGAAGATCTGTTGGCGTGTCTTTCTGCGGCGAATTTTGTACGCGTTCTCGATCGCATGGCCGGCTTCATGGCGCAGGATGCGCAGACACCATTCCGGGGTTCCGCCCTCCACCTCTAGCATCTGACTCAGTTCGAGTTTCGCCAGGCGCGGATGGGCGAGGTAGAACGGCACGGCGATGCCGGGAATGCCATCGGGTGTGAACCATTCGTTCGAAATCCAGAAGTGCGGGCGAAAGAGCAAGAGGCGTTCTTCCAGTTCACGGCTGAGCTCGGCGATCGGCTGTTCGAGAAACCCGCCTTTGATTTCCAGATGGAGGTCGCACATTGGAAGATCCAGGAGCGCCTCGTCCGACCAGGCGGCCCAATGGGGGTCTCCCTGTCCGGTGACCGGTGTCTTGAGTGCGTCCTGCCCTGAGCGCTGCATACGACCGATGTCCTGATTTCGTGTTGATTTCCCCTGCTCAAGAAACTATAGCACGCGGCTTTCAAGACGCCGGTACGATAGCGAATAGAATCCATATGAAGGGGGAGAAGAACGGTAAGGGGGAGAAAAAATGTTCGGACAGTTCAAGATTGAACTGAAACCGGTGCCTGTCGGGTTCTCCGCTTATAAAAAGTGGGGCAGTTGTGTCACTGTTCCGGCCCGATCAGCGCCCGCATGGCATACTCAACCAGCAGGTTGCGAAGATATTGCCGGTGCAGACAAAGAGAATCGAGTGCGCAGGGTGTTTGTGTGAGCCTCTTTGCACGATCCCATGTCGACAGGACATCTCCGTGGCAGGTACAATCCTGCCGAATTCTATTTGGACAATCCTGATGAATCATCCACATAAATTGAACGAGGAAACGGACAAACTCCAGACTCGCCTCTGCCGGCTGGTGGGACAGGCCATCAGCGACTATCGTCTCATCGAAGACGGCGACAAGGTTATGGTGTGTCTGTCCGGCGGCAAGGACAGTTACGGTCTGCTCGATATCCTGCTCGTGCTGCAACGCCGCGCGCCGGTGCGATTCGACTTGGTGGCCGTCAATCTCGATCAGAAGCAACCGGGCTTCCCGGCTCATGTCTTGCCGGACTATCTGACCGGCAGGGGAGTCCCGTTTCACATTGAAACGCGCGATACCTATTCGATTGTGAAACGGCTTATCCCCGAGGGGCAGACAACCTGCTCGCTCTGTTCTCGTCTTCGCAGGGGGCATCTGTATCGAATTGCGAGTGAACTGGGCGCCACCAAGATCGCGTTGGGCCATCACCGCGATGATATCGCGGAAACCCTGTTTCTGAACCTGTTCTATACCGGGAAGCTCAAGGCCATTCCGCCGAAGCTGCGTTCCAAGGACGGGCGTCACCTTGTCATCCGGCCGTTGGCATTGGTGAAGGAGGTTGATCTGGAACGATATGCTGAACTGCGCGCGTTCCCCATCATCCCCTGCGACCTCTGCGGGTCCCAGGAGAATCTGAAGCGGAAAAAGATCAAAGCGTTTCTGCGCGAGTGGGAGCAGGGATCACCGGGCAGTTCCGACAGTATTGCCGCCGCCCTCACCAATATTGCGCCGGCACTGCTGATGGACTCGCGCCTCTTTGACTTCAAATCCCTGGAGACAACGGCGGCGGAGCAGCCTGACGGCGACGCGTGGCTGGACGAAGAACCGGCCGCCAGTTATTGAGTCCAGGTTTGCATCATTTCCCACCCAATTATAAGCAGCCGTCTCAACGCGGAGGCCTCCATCCATGGCGAGCGGCAGAATGGTTGCCGGCATCGATTAACACGGGCTATCAGCGGGACCGAAGGCCTGGCATCGCATATAGGGATTGGTACCAGGCGAGCACCGCGGCGGTGCCGGAGATCATGAAATTGATCGCGAGCTGTGGGAAGGCGATCAGTGGTCCTGATGGATCTTCGATGTCGAATGTGTAGAGCGGGGTCAGTACCGATATCATCAGCGCCGTGATGTTGATCGTGCTCTCGGCCAGCGTCACCGGCGCCGACCAGGCGGGGAACAGTCGAATCACCAGGCCGGACAGCAGGCAGGCCAGGTAGTAGGTCATCCGGAGTGTCGGATAAGCCGCGAATCCGACAGCGCGCACATTGGCGCCGGCCTGCCAGTCGATCAACAGAAAAATGACCGACGCGAAGTAGTAATACTGCGGCCACTGAAGCGGGCGGAATCTCATTTCCTGATCGAATCAGAAAACCAACCGCCCGTCCATGTCTTCTCCATTTTCAGACTCTGTTAGCGATCATCCTTTATAAGTAGTCGAAGTCAAAGAGCTTCCTGCTGGAGGGCTTCCGGACACTCATAACAATCGTCCTGCGGTACGGTGAACGGGCTGGTGTCGCGGGTAGGAAGAGAATCAAACGGAGTTGGTTGCTTGGGGAGGATTTGAACCTCAAACCTTTGGGTTATGAGGCTGCTAATGCTTGGTTTTGAACTGCCCGGTCTTCCGACTGTTCTCTTACTTCAATTTATATTTCAACGGTGTACGGCCATCTCCCGCCTATGTCTAGCGCGAATGTGTTAACCCGAATGGGGAATGGGCAATCACATATCGGCACTCTACACTTGCCACAAGACTTGCGTAACTAGGGAGGGCCGGATGGCTATTACTCGAGCGAAGCGATGGAAGGTCCAATATCCTGTTCAGGTATTCACTGACGGGTTGTTTGTTGAAGGGCGGACGGTGGACATATCACTGCAGGGTTTACGCGTTGCCACGGACAGCTCTATCACACAAGGGGCCTGTGTCGTTGTTCGGGTCCTGGTGCCGGATGGAGAATACCCTGTCGACTGTGCGCTGTATACCGTCCGATGGATCGACCAGGGAAGGATTGGTCTGGAAGCGAATGAGATATCGGCTACAGAACAAAGGCTCCTCCAAGACCGGCTTGCCTCTCTGGATCAACATCAGCAACCGGTCGTAGAGTCTACAATCCCCTGTATGACAACCGAGCAACCGATTACGAGCATCACTGGCACTGTGGCGGGGCTATGGCACTTGTTCTTTTCTCGCCATCACGTGATCAATGCTCCTAACGGCAGCCGCCACTCTCTCCAGCGGTCAAAGCAATAACAATAGTCTCTGCTCTTGCACGCCCCAGACACGAAAGGGTTTCTGGTGTCTGAGGAAGCAACGAGCGTGAAAAAGAACGTCCAGCTACCAGGGCAGTCCTCAGAGTCAAACGCTGCTAGAGAATCGGCTGTAAATTGTTGAAGAGAGAAGAGAAAGGATTTGGTTGCGGGGAGAGGATTTGAACCTCTGACCTTTGGGTTATGAGCCCAACGAGCTACCAGGCTGCTCCACCCCGCGTTCGGAGACTAACAAAGCGTGGAAGAGCAAGTCAAGCCAAGGACTTCCACCGTTGCATTCGCGGAAACACAAAGTTAAAACCATCCTATGCGCATTGTCTTCATGGGCACACCCGAATTTGCCGTGCCTTCGCTTGAGGCGTTGCTCAAGTCGGAGGACCAGGTCGTTGGAATCGTCACTCAGCCGGATCGTCCGAAAGGCCGTGGGCAGGAACTGACTCCTCCCCCGATCAAGCTCATCGCTCAACGCGAGAAAATTTCCCTTCTCCAGCCGCTCAAGATCAGGACACCCGACTTTCTTGAGGCGCTGGCTGCCTGGAAGCCGGACCTGATTGCCGTGACGGCGTTCGGTCGTATCCTGCACGCGCCGATCCTGAGCCTTCCACCAAGGGGCTGTGTGAATGTGCATGGGTCGTTACTGCCGAAATATCGAGGCGCAGCCCCTGTTCAATGGGCGGTGATCAACGGGGAAACGGAAACCGGCATTACCACGATGCTCATGGATGAGGGAATGGACACCGGGCCGATGTTGCTGCAAGCGCGGCTTCCGATTCTGCCTGACGATACGGCGGGATCATTGGCGCCTCGTTTGGCGGAACTTGGCGGCCGGTTGTTGGTCGAGACCATCGCACAACTCAAGGCAGGCACCCTCACGGCGCAGCAACAAGACCATGCGCAGGCCACGATGGCGCCGTTGCTCAAGAAAGAGGACGGGCTTCTCGATTGGACAATGAGCGCGCAGTCGCTGGCCAATCGTATCCGTGGCTTGTCTCCATGGCCAGGCGCCTATACGTTCCATGGCCAGGCGCGTTGGAATATTTGGAACGCGGTTGCCGTGAACGAGCCGACAGGCGATGCTCCTGGGACGATCGTCGGAGTCGCAAAGCAGTCGCTCCGGGTGGCGACCGGCAACGGTCTATTGGAACTCCTCGAAATCCAGACGGCCAATTCCAAACGCATGCCCGTCGGGCAATTTCTTTCCGGACACCGAATCATTCCGGGCGGAATGCTGGGCGCTGCCGCTAGCTGACTTCAGTCTACATGACTCATGAACATTTCTACGGCAGTTGCAGATCCGTTGCTTCGTCGCTCGTATCTCGTGAAGCGTGAAGCCCGCTTCGCCGACGATGCGAGGCGAGCGCAGGCTAGGAAAGAGTCTGGCCATATTTTTGTTTGCGAGATACGAGATACGCTTCACGAGGAACGGATGGTCAGGCAATTTTCAGACTGATCGTCATCGATCCCTGTACATGTTCTGAAGGGTCTGTTGCTATGCCATCCGGCCGGTCTTCTCCTGATGCTCTATCTTCCCCGCGGGCGGCGGCTTTGGCCGTGTTACTTGCCTGCCAATCACAGGACAAGACGCTTGATGATGAATTGGAGCGGCGCGCTACGGATTTCAGGTTGGACTCTCGCGATCGTGGCCTGGCGATGGAGCTGGTCTATGGTGTGTTGAGACGACTGGAGTTCATCGATTGGCGGTTGGCGCCGGTGCTCCAGAAACCCCTTTCACGGCTTCCGGCTGTGGTGCAAATGCTGTTGCGTCTCGGGGCCTATCAGCTGCTGTGCATGGATCGTATTCCTGCCTCGGCGGCAGTGAATGAATCCGTGCAACTCGCCAAATCCTATACGACGAGGCTGGGACGGGACTGGAGCGGGTTGGTCAATGCGGTTTTGCGCAATCTCACGCGTGAGGCTGAGCCGGCGCTGCCGAATGTCGAGACCGATCCTGAGCTGGCCTTGTCCATTCGGTATGCGCTTCCGCTCTGGCTTTGCCGGCGATGGGTCGAACAGTTGGGAATGGCGCAGGCCGAATCCCTCTGCCGGTCCACCAGTGACATTCCTTCTCTCACGCTACGAGTGAACCGGCTGCGTGTGACGAGAGACCTGTTCCTGGATCGGCTTAGCCGGCTGGGGTTCACGGCGCGTCCGACAGCCATCAGTCCTGTCGGTGTCATTCTTGAAAAGAGCGGCCCTGTGACAGCTCTGCCCGGTTTTCAGGATGGCGAGTTCTATGTCGAGGATGAGGCGGCTCAGTTGATCCCGCCGCTCCTCGATCCGCAGCCGGGCGAACAGATTCTGGATGCCTGTGCCGCGCCGGGGGGCAAAGCGACACATCTTGCCGAATTGATGGAGAATCACGGGCATATTCTTGCGATGGATCGGCAACAGGCTCGCCTCGATCGCCTGCAAGACAATTGTCGCCGTTTGGGAGTCAGCATCGTGGCGCCGACCATGGGAGATGCGCGAAAGTCACAGGAGACGCCGGGCGGATCATTCGATCGGATTCTCCTCGATGCGCCGTGCAGCGGGCTTGGTGTGCTGCGCCGCCATCCCGAAGCCAAGTGGAGCAAACATCAGGCGATGTTCGCCCGGCATCATCAGCTTCAGAAGGAGATCCTCGAAGCAGTGGCGGCTGTCTTGCGGCCCGGCGGGGTGCTGGTCTATAGTACGTGCTCGACCGAGCAGGAAGAAACCGAAGACGTGATTCGGCAGTTTTGCCGCGCTCATCCCGGTTGGATGCGCGAATCCGTCGTGCCGCGGCTTCCTTCCGCTGCTCTCCCATTCGTGACGGCTCAGGGCGCGCTTTCGACCATGGGCAATCCACTTGGGATGGATGGGTTCTATGCCGCTCGACTGAGGAAGATGTCCTAATGCCCAAGCCGATCCAGATCGCCCCCTCTATTCTTTCCGCAGACTTTGCGAGGCTGGCCGATGAAGTGGCCGCGGTCGAGCGGGGCGGCGCAGATCTATTACATATCGACGTGATGGACGGGCATTTTGTGCCAAATCTCACGATCGGGCCGCCGATCGTCGAATCGTTGAGGAAGGTGACGAAACTTCCGCTCGATGTACATTTGATGATCACCAATGCCGATGTGTTTATTCCGGAATTCGCCAGGGCCGGGGCGAATTATTTGACCGTGCATGTGGAGGCCTGTCCACACCTGCATCGCACGATCCAATCGATCAAAGAACTTGGTGTGAAAGCCGGGGTGACGCTCAATCCGGCCACGCCGGTCCATTCGCTTCAAGAGATTCTTGCCGACGTCGATCTGGTGCTCATCATGTCGGTCAACCCGGGATTCGGCGGGCAGAAGTTCATCGCTTCCTGTCTGGCCAAAGTGAAGGCGGTTCGTCAGATGCTCGACCGGATCGGCAGCCACGCGTTGTTGGAAGTCGATGGCGGGGTGAAGGCCGAGAATGCGGCCCAAGTGCTGGAGGCGGGCGCCGATGTTCTCGTCGCCGGGTCCGCAATCTTTTCCGGTTCTGACTACGCCGCCCGCATCGCCGCGCTGCGCACAGCGGGGCAGCAGGCTCCTGCGCATCGATAGGATTCGGGTGGATACGACATCCTCGTTCGACAATCTGCACCCCCTCGAAATCAAAGTGCTCACGGCTTTTGGGGCGGGTCCATCAGGGACGGTGCTGACCACGGAGCAATTGGCCGCTGCGACTGCGTTGGAACCCTCCCAGCTCAGCATGGCAATCGAGTGGCTCCTGGCGAAGCAGTTGCTCGTCGTGCAGTCTGAAACGATTACGCCGGTCGCCTCGCTGACGCCTCTCGGGGAAACCTACTTCGAACAGTCTTCACCGATTGAGCGGATCCTCTCTGCGGCGCGGGACGCATCGAGTACGGGGAAACGGCTGACCATTCCGGATCTCCATGGAAAAGAAGGCCTCGACCCCGCCGATGTGAGTAAAGCAGTCGGCCGGCTGAAGAAAGAAGGCGCGCTCTTGATCGTGCAGGGTGGCTGCCTCGAATCCACCGGGCGCCCCAGCCCTTCAACTGAGGCCATGCGCGCGATTCTCCAGCAGCTGCACGAGGCTCCCCGCGAGGTGGAACAGTTCCCGGAGCCGTCTCGCCGGCTCATTCAGGAACATGCGGTGAGGCGCGGCAGCGCGAAGGAGCCCTTCCGGGTTGAGGACCGCGTGGCGCGGTGGTACGTGCTGTCTCCGGAAGGCACGGCGGCAGTCGATCAGGTTACATCCCTGGCAACGGTCGATGAGGTCTCGCAGTTGAGTCCGGAGTTGCTCAAGGACGGCAGCTGGCGCCGGAAACGTTTCCGGAAATACACGATCAGTTTACGGGCGCCGCGAGTTGGAATGGGTAAGAAGCATCCCTACCGCGAGTTTCTGGATACGGTGAAAACCAAACTGGTCAGTATGGGATTTCAGGAAATGCGGGGCTCGCTCGTTGAAACCGAGTTTTGGAACATGGATGCGCTCTTTATGCCGCAGTTCCATCCGGCGCGCGACATTCACGACGTCTACTTTGTCAAAGACCCGACGCATGCCGCAAAGATCGCCGAACCGTTTGTGTCGCGCGTGACCAAGGCGCACGAGAACGGCGGCGCGACCGGCTCCACCGGATGGCGCTACGCCTTCGACGGTGAGCGGGCGAAACGGTTGGTCTTGCGGAGTCAGGGAACAGCGGTGTCCGCGCGAACCCTTGCTGCAGCGCCGGCGGTGCCGGGGAAATATTTTTCGATCGCGCGATGTTTCCGCTACGATCAGGTCGATGCGACGCACGCCACGGATTTTTTCCAGGTTGAGGGGATCGTGTTGGGCGAGGACATCAATTTCAGGACCTTGCTCGGACTGCTGAACCTGTTCGCCCGTGAAGTCGCGCAAGCCAAAGAGGTCAAGTTTTTGCCGGCCTATTTCCCGTTCACGGAGCCGTCGGTTGAAATGCATGTGCGCCATCCGCGCCTGGGGTGGATGGAACTTGGCGGCGCCGGGCTCTTCCGTCGGGAAGTCACCTTGCCGCTGGGTGTGACGGTGCCCGTGATCGCCTGGGGACTCGGGCTGGACCGCATGGCGATGGTCGCGCTCGGCATTCACGACATCCGCGAGTTGTTTACCGACAGTCTTGAGTTGATACGTACGACCCGAGGAATCTTTTAGCCGTCACCATGCCTACGATCTCCATCTTCAAAGACGATCTTGAATCCCTGCTCGACGGCCGGCGGGCAGGCGCCGTTTCGATCGATCAGATCGAAGAGTGGCTCATGCTGGTGAAGGGCGAGTTGAAAGGCCATAACGCGGAAACCGGGGAGATCCGCGTCGAACTGCAAGACAGCAATCGGCCCGATCTCTGGTGTTGCGAAGGCATTGCGCGGCAAATCCGCATCAAGCAGCAGGGCAAGCTGCGCGCCTATCCGTTCTTGAGCAAGCAATCGAAGCCGACAGAGCGAGTGATCGTCGGCGCCGGCATGGACCGGGTTCGTCCCTACGTTGCCGCCTGCACCGCCAAGGGCTACCGGGTCACCAAGGAAGGATTGGCCCAGCTCATTCAAACACAGGAGAAGCTGGCCGACATTTTCGGCCACAAGCGCAAAACGGTCTCGATCGGGATCTATCAGCTCCAGAAGATTGCGTTTCCTGTCACCTATGAACTGGTGAAACCGGATGAAGCGCGGTTCACGCCGTTGGGCATGGAAACGGTGATGACGCTGTCTGAAATCCTGATGGTCCATCCGAAGGGGTTGGAGCACGGGCGTATCCTGGCCGGGCACAGCCGCCTGCCGATTCTGCGTGACGCGAAGCGCCAACCCTTGTCCTTTCCGCCGATCATTAACAGCCGGGAGATCGGGGAAGTGCGGGTGGGGGATGACGAACTGTTCGTGGAAGTGACGGGGACTGATTTGGCGATGGTGGTGCTGACGCTGAATATCTTTGCCGTCAACCTCGCCGATCGCGGAGCCGTGATCGAGCCGGTCGTCGTACAGTATCCGCACAAGACGCCGCTGGGCCGGCAGGTCGTGACGCCGCAGGATCTCGGGAAGCCGCGGTCGATCCGCATTGAGACGATCGAGCGCGCACTGGGTCAGGCACTCGGTGGGAAGACCGTCACTCAAGCCCTCAAAACCTATGGCTACGACGTGTCAGCCGGCAAGAGCTCGGTAAAGGCGAAATTACCGCCCTACCGGCAGGATCTCATGCACGAGATGGATGTGGTCGAGGATGTGGCGATGAGCTGCGGCTATGGATCATTCGCGCCTGAAATGCCTGCGCAGTTTACGGTGGGCGGGCTGTCGCGCATCGAACAGACTTCCGATCGGGCGCGTGAGTTGATGGTCGGGCTGGGGTTTCAGGAAATCATTTCCAACATCCTTGGTTCGCCGGAGAGTTATTCCACCGCCATGCGACTCGATGGAACGGCTTGGGGCAAGATGGTCGAAGTCGACAACGCGATGGCGTTGACGTTCTCCGCTCTACGGCAATGGATGTTGCCGTCGCTGCTTCGTGTCGAAGCCGCCTCAAACAGAGCCTTCTATCCCCATCGTCTCTTCGAGGCGGGCGACGTGGCGATTCCTGACACTGCCCATGAGTTGGGATCACGCACGGATACGGTCCTCGGCGCCGTCCTCGCCCATGCGACCGCGCATTTCTCCGAGATCCACTCCTGCCTCGATGTGCTGTTTTACCATCTCGGGCAAGAGTACAGCCTGGAGCCGGTGCAGCATCCCTCGTTCCTGGAAGGCCGGGTGGGACACATAATTGTGGCCGGCAAACCAGTCGGCGTGATCGGCGAAGTCCATCCCGAAGTTCTGGAGCGCTGGCAAATCGCCGTTCCCGTCGTCTCGTTCGACGTGAACCTGTCTCAACTGACCGATCGAGCGTAAGAACCCTGAGAGGAACATCTTCTCCTCTCCATGGTCAGCAATTAGCCGGATCCCATTACTTGCGGGTCTTCGGGCGGTTCTCTTTGCCAATCCAGGTGAGTTCGAACTTGGTCTTGGAACTCATGCTGATTATATCTTGGCGTATCTATAATTATTCTTGATTTGCCCGTTAAGAAACTTTCCAACTGAACTCGAACTGATCATTTCTTGATGAACGGCTTCGGGGACATCAAAATACTGATACACTGTGCCATCCTTAAAGGCGACCTCAAGAGTCATTGTGTCGATGTCATAACCAACTTCTGCTACGTTGGAGGAAGTAACTGGTTGTCTATTCATGACTTACTCCTCTGAGGTCTGTCTCTCTCTGGGACTTTCACTCCTCCACAGCTTAAGAACTCTTGCATAATCCTCAACTTGCTTCGCGCGGTTCCACCCTCCCTCAGATTTAGGATCGAAAATTAAGGGATCATGACTGTCTGGACGACGATTCTTGGACGGCGCGTCAATAATGGCTCGTAAGGGTAATTGTACAGCTTCACCTACGATTATTGTTTCCCCAGTCCTTAGAGTGGGAAGCATGCCAAACAGCCCTTCCAAGTTATCGCTTGTTGTACTCATGACTTGCGAGCGATCATGTGCATTTGCTAATCGCATGGCGAACATCGTTCCGCATTGGGATAGAATCGTTGTGTCAATCTCGGCTGGCCTTTGGCTAACTATCATTGCACCTAACCCGTATTTCCGTCCTTCCTTAACGATTCTTCTTGCCGCAATCGACGCTGCTCCTTCATTGCCTGTATTCAGGTATGCATGAGCCTCTTCCAGGACAAACAGCAAAGGTCGAACCCTCCCACCTTCAGGCGCATAGCGGGACCAAAACAACGCATCAAACAACAGGCGAATAAGAACACCGACAAGATCTATGAGAATTGAAACTGGAACCCCAGAGAGATCCAGTATAGTAATAGGCTTGTCCCCTCCAATCCATGAACTCAATAGAGCATCAAGATCCTTTGCTGGCTGACCCTCAGGATTTGGACACCAGCCGCCAGGCCTGAAAAGGAAATTGTAACGTGTATCTCTGAGCAGCGACTCAAGGGCTAGTATCTGGCGACGAATATTGAGAGGGACCGCGCTAAGGTAAACACGATTGGGGCCGCCCTGCGTGATTGGCCGATACTTTGGCGGGATCACTTGCATTATGTCGCCGAGTTGAGGGTTTCCATCGGCATCAGGCTCTATCGCTTCCGTAGTCTCGCTCTGGTTGGCGCTTTGAGCCGTATGTGTTGAGCATATAAGTCTGTGCAGTTCGTACCAAAGTCGGTGAATGCTAAACGGTATAGGTGTATCAACCGTCATTGTGTCTGGCGTCACTCCTGCCCGTGATTGAGCTGAAAGCGAAGCCATTTTGAGCGATTTAATCTTTTCTACGAGTGCAGCCCTGTCTGCGTCGTTAATTCCTCGAAAGGGTGTGATTCGAAGGAGTTCATCAAGGCTCAAAGCCCAGTAGGGTATGAAGAGTGGCTGTTCGCCATTGGTCGGATCAGCGTTAACTCGAAATATGGAAGCTCGATCTTTCAGCGCTGCGTGGTACTCACCATGAATGTCCAGAATGATTACCCGAGCAGATGGATATCTTTGAGGGTCAGATAAGGTTACAAGTAAATTTGCGACCGTTGTAGACTTGCCAGCACCGGTAGTTCCGACGACTGCAGAATGCCGAGTTACGATTTTGTCGATATCAATCAAGGCCGAAATCGATTCCGCGCTAGCAAGGCTACCTACTCTTACGAGATTTGGTGCGTCTGCCCTTCCATAGATACGCGACAGATCTTCTTCAGTAACTAAGTGTGCGTGATCTCCAATAGTAGGGTATTGAGAGATCCCTCTTGCAAATCTTCCTGCTCGTTGACTTTCTCCAATCAGCTGGACCTTCAGCCACCTATATCCGTATGGCTCGGCCTTAAGTAAAGCTTCAGGAACTGCCCCGGCACCAACTTGTGAGACGATTCCGAAAAGATCCGTGAAGCCTATTGAAATACGAATAAAGCTCCCAATTTGGCCGATTCTGTAACCATGGCCATCAAGGAATACCAAACCAGAGACGGTATTCTTATCCAAGGCAATGCTTATCGTTGCGCCTTGGACGTCCTGAACCGTTCCAAGGTATGTTGGACTATTTAGCATTCGCGGACTCAGTGGATTGCCTAATCTGTCCGACAAGCTCGCTCACAAATTTTCCACAGACGTGAAAATCACCAAGATGGAATCGAGCAACTCGTTTACTATTTTCATTAGCTGGGTCAACAGGCTCCCACGAGATACACCCCTGAGAGTCTGAATCCACAGATTCTTTTTCTTTCTCCATCCACTTGGCTTCGCGAGCACTTACTACTGCACCATCCTTAGCCAAGAGTGTTAGGTTGGGGCGATCAGAAGCGAGTTTAACTGCTTTGGTGTATTTGCCAATTTCACCATAAAGCAGACCAAACGCGATTGCGGTCTGTGTGCCTTGCAACCCCTGAACTATTACTTCGTTGATGTGGTCGTCTCGAAATGAGTACCCGCAAAGAATTAGAACCGATGCAGGTTGCTTCAAGAACGCCCTCAGTCTGTCTAACATTGCGAGGTACGGCATTCTTCGACTTTCTTCATATTTCAAGTGAGATGGATGGATAACTCGCCTAAGTTTTGGTTCATTTGAAGCGCCTCGAAGAACTCCCTTCACGGGATCGTGATACCAATTTATCGAGCCGTGGAGTTTCCAAAATCGAGCCCAACGAGCAGGGAGCTGGTCTCCCTCCATCGCACGAATATCAAAAAATGGCTTTCTCGATCCAGCAAATCCATCAAAGTACGGTATGCGGCAATCCTCGAAGGCTTGCTCCATTAAGAGATCATAATTGGTTGTGAATACTTCGACAGGAGTTTCACGCCCTGTGGCATCCACCCAGGACGCCACCTGATGATATGGGGTTCCTGTATCAGGAAGTTCTTTGTCAGCTAACTCCTGGATAATCTGACAAATGGACGAATCAAGCCTATCGAGATCTTGATCTTTGAGACCGCGTGCTCCTTCTTTCCCAGCGACCACTCGTAGTGCTCGGATATGGCCAAGCATATCCTCGACATTTGGATTGTCTCGGCCATCTGTCGAGAAATGCTGCTCCACGATTCTCAGAAGCGAGGCACAATTCTCATCCTTTGATAACTTGCTACGCACCACTTCTGTTATTCCAGCTATGTCCGGTATCAATGGATCAATTTTCGAACCACCTATTCTTATTGCCATGGGGCAGCCAGCACCAAGAAAAAGACCAAGAGGTTTCTTGTCACTCGATAAACACTGACGGAGATAGTCAATTTGTTTCAATGGTTCGTGAACGTAGCTCATATTCCGGCCTTTGTTTGATTCCTCATCCGTCTAACCTTCGTTTACTTCTTTTGTCTCTGCGTCAGGAGCACCCAAAGCAGGCAGTTCAAGCCCCTCAATTTCTTGAATGGTCTTTCCGGCAATTCCCTGGAGATCCCCGTACATTCCAGCGGTTGCCTGCATGACTCGCTCAATCTGCTCTTCTCGCTTGGCCCACTGTTTGGTAATCGCTTTTTTCTCCTTGTCGAGATCTTCCTTCATGGTGGAGAAGGCTTCGACGATTGCTTCAACTCGATGACGGAAACGCGGTCCGGTGAGGTACTGATAGATCATTTCTGTTTTGGTCTGCTGTCCCTCGGACGCTTGTCGAGCTGAGGCGACTTCGATGAGGGTGTGGCGGAGCGTGAGGGCGACTGGAAGTATTGTTTTGGTATGTGTGACCCAGACATTCTCAACCAATCCGAATGTTTCTATTTCTTTGGGGAGCGATTGGCTCACGATGACGGCGATTTCCGCTTTGGCGGCGCGCTGATCTTCTCGCAACTTCGCCAGCCAGCCGTCGCTCCAGTTCTTGGTACGTTTCGATTCCCAGATGATTGTCCCGCAAGGTTGCCCGCTCGGCCCGACCACATGCTGAAGCGCATCACCGCCATGCTCTCCTTTGGGGACTGGCTCGATCGTATCCCGTGGAAACTTGGCGCGTAACAGGGCTTCCAGTTCTAACTCCTGAACTTCTCCCTGGAGCTGCTGCGAGCCCTGTTCAGACTTTCGCATCAGTTCCTCTATTTGCTTCTGCATTGAACCGATGATTTGGTCCTTCTCCATAACTTTGAGCTTGGAGGCCTCTTCGGCCTCCTTCTTTGCTTGCTCGCGTGTGGAAGCCAGTCCCTCTTGGATTCGCTTTTCTACCGTTAGCTCTAATTCTCGCTTGGAGTCGTCGAGATCGCGTTGCTTCCGAAGGAAATCCGCCTCTGTTTTCTGCGACGCAGTCAATTTGAAGTTCAGCTGATTGATAACTTCTTGGAGGTCGGCAAGGGCCTGCGTCTTTTGATCGATATCTATCTGATGAACCAGCTTCGCTTTCTTCGCTTCCTCAAGCGCGATCTTGCCACGTTCCAGCTTGAGCTTTTCTGCAACCTGGTCATCGATTGTCTGCTGCGCCTTGGAAAGTGCTTCCTCCCGTTCGCGCAATGCAGCATCGCGTGTCGCAACGTCAGCGTCTTTTTGAGCCAGTTGCTTTTGATATTCGCGGCGTGTGGATTCGATCAAAGGAGCTGCGAGAGATTCTGTCAGTTTGATCTCGGTCTTACAGTTGGGACAGATGATGGTGGGTTCACTCATGGCTAGCTTGATTTTCTCCTCAGTGCTACCACGCCGTTCTCTGTCCGCCGGTGCTTTTGCACGAGGCACTTCGGCGGCCTGCAACGTCAGGACAATGAGGATACCGCTTTACAGCTTGGAAAGCACCCCTGCTAGGGGGTTATGGACTGACCTTCCCCCGTTTATTACACCACAGCCAACGAAGTTGACTCCTGTGCCAGCTGGGCCCCGGTTTGATAGTTGTGAATGAACTCCAGGGGTGTCACATCCCCAATGGTACTGTGCATCCGTTCCTCATTATATTCCCGTCGCCAGGCTTCGATCACAAGCTGCGCTTCCTGTAGCGTCAGAAACCAGTGCTCGTTCAAACATTCATCCCGAAACTTGCCATTGAAGCTCTCGATAAACGCGTTCTGCACCGGCTTCCCTGGCTGAATGAAGTGGAGGTGCACACCATGCTGGGCAGCCCAAGCATCCAAGGCCGTCCCGGCGAATTCGGGCCCGTTGTCTAGGATCAAGGTATCCGGCAGCGGACGCGTGGCGAACAGCCGGTCCAGAATCCGGCACACCCGTGCCCCGCCGATCGAGACATCGACCTCAATCACCGGCACCTCTTTGGAGCAGGGATCCGTCATCGTCAAACATTTGAACCGCCGGCCATTGGCCAGCCGGTCATGGACGAAGTCCATCGCATAACAGCGCCCAGGCTGCGTGGGTTTCGGCAAGGCGATCCGGGGCACCGCCGCGGCCTTCTTCCGTCGTCGCCGCCGTAATGACAGCCCTTCAGCGCGATAATAGAGCCGTTCGACCTTCTTATGGTTCACCGCCCATCCCTCTCGGCGTAATCGCACATAAATCCGGGGACACCCATAGCGTCGCTTGGTTTCCGCAATCTCTCGGATCCGTGTCCATAGGGCCACATCGTCCTGCCGCCGACTGCGATACCGCAGGGTGTTCCGATCAAGGGCCAGGACGTGGCACACTCGCCGCTGACTGAGCCCAAAGCGCTCGGCCATCCACTGCGCGGCCGCTCGCTTCGCCTTGGGCTCTACCAGTTTTTTGCGGTGACGGCTTTCAGCGCCTGAATGTCCAGCGCTTGCTCCGCCACCATCTGCTTCAGTCGCCGGTTTTCGTCCTCCAGCTGGCGGAGCTTCTTCACATCACTGACTTCGAGCCCAGCATATTTCGTCCGCCACTTATAGAACGTGGCATCCGAAATGCCGTGCTTGCGGCAGAGCTCTGAGACCCCGATGCCCGCTTGGGCATCCTTGAGCACCGCGATGATCTGTTCCTCCGTATGCCGTTTTCTGGTCATGGGCCCCTCCTGTGGGCCCCATCTCAGCACAGTCGGACTTCCTCGCCAATGGTCTAGTTTTCGGGGGGAAGGTCAGGACATAGAGCGGAAAAGGGAGAGGGCAACGTGGTAATGCCCTCTCCCTTGAGAGTATTCGAGTCGATGGATGTGTCAGCCAGCGTATTTAGGCTGTGGCCGGAGTCATGTGTTGCTTGGCGAGGCCGCAGAGCTTTTCAAATCCTACGGCGTCCTTGATCGCCATGTCCGACAGGACTTTGCGATCCAGCAACACATTCGCTTTCTTGAGGGCATTGATGAACCGGCTGTAGTTGAGTCCCTGAGCCTGTATACCGGTTGCAACGCGAAGCAGAGGGACGGAAAGTCATTCTTGGTGGCAGCGAGCGCTGTTGCAATTCAACATTGGCGAGATTGCCGTCACACGGTCAAGGCTCTCAACCGATAGCCGCTGAGATGGCCGGAGGCTGAGTCGGCCAGCGATGAGGTTGACCTGGCGATTTATGAGGTCGTCTTCCTGGATGATCTGCCGATAGGGCCGCTCAGTTGCCGAACTTCCCGGCGCAATTCTGCCTTCAATTCCGCCTCCGTGGGCAGGTACAACTTGTACCGACTCGCAAAGATCTTCTTCTCCTGTTCCGGCCCCAGCGTGTATCGAACCACCGCATCGTTCTTATCGGCGCAGAGAATCAACCCCAAGGTGGGACCGTCTCCCTCTGTCCGACGCTCGCGGTCGTAATAATTCACATAGAGTTGCAGTTGTCCCAGATCCTGATGCGTGAGCTTACCGGTCTTCAAATCGATGAGGACATAGCACTTGAGGACGGTATGGTAGAAAACCAGATCGATGTAGAAATGGTCGCCGTCCAATGTCAGACGTTCCTGGCGAGCGACAAAGGCGAAGCCCTTCCCCAATTCTAGCAGAAAGGCCTGTAGGTTATTGATCAGCGCCTCTTCCAATCGTGATTCCACAAGGCGGGGCGACTCCGGCAGCCCCAGAAACTCCATGACAACCGGGTCTTTAAAGACATCCGTCGGCTGCTTGATGTCATGGCCTTTCGTTGCGAGCTTCATGAGCCCCTTCTTGTCCTTGCTGAGGGCCAAGCGTTCGTACAGCAAACTGGAGAATTGCCGCTCTAGCTCACGAGCTGACCAGCTATTCTTGATGGCCTCAATTTCGTAAAACGCGCGGGCGTCAGTCTTCTCAATACGAAGGAGTGTTCGGTAATGGGTCCACGATAGATTCGGGTGTAGCCGACCGGGCTGCCAAGATTCCGCACGCGCCGCGTTCGCAATTGACCCCTCATCTGTCGGAAGGGCGAGGGACGAAATCGAACGCAGCGCGTTCGATTTCTGGTCTCTCAGCAACCGTGGATATTCCAGATACAACGTCCGGCAGTATTCGAGGTTCCGCACAGACCAGCCCTTGCCCACGTCCGTTGACAGCTGCGCGGACAGGTCCTTGAGCAGCGACTCGCCATAACCAGCACGCTTCTTGCCCTGCTGTTCTTCTTCCACAATCTCGCGGCCGATCAGCCAATTGGCACAGACCTGCGCGGTATTCACCGACCGAGCGGCCCCAGCACGAGCCAAATCGAGAATCTCTCGAATCCGATGGTAGAGAAGTTGGCGTGTCGGTGCTTTCATTGCTGTTCTTCCGAATCGCCCTCATCCAGGCTTAATGATTGCTCCACAATTGCATCAGCTTTGGCTTGCGCGTCATGGTCTGCCACTGTGCGGTGGTATTAGAGCGCTCAACAACAATGAGGCAGATCCACATTACTGCCTGATCCGCCAGTCTCTTCGCAGATAATATGTCCCTACGGTTCGCGAACAATACGCCAGACCAGTTGTCGATTCAATGGGCTATAACCGTGGGTCCTTTGATCTAGGATTGGGTGGAGTGGAGGAGGGAGCCGATATTACCCTAGAAAGAAAGAGGGAGCGACAGGTTGTCACTCCCTCTTTTCTTTTATCGAAAGAGCTCTTGTGACTTAGGCCGTAGCCGGAGTCATGTGCTGCTTGGCGAGGCCGCAGAGCTTTTCAAATCCAACGGCGTCCTTGATCGCCATGTCCGACAGGACCTTGCGATCCAGCAGCACATTCGCTTTCTTGAGGGCGTTGATGAACCGGCTGTAGGTCAGCCCGTGGTTCCGCACTGCGGCGCTGATGCGCGCGGTCCACAGACGGCGGAAATCGCCCTTTCTGTCCTTGCGTCCGACGTAGGCGTAGACCAGCCCCTTATCGACGCTCTCCGTGGCCGAACGGAACAGCCGGCTTTTCCCGCCGTACTGCCCTTTGGCCAGCTTCAGCCGTTTGTTTCTCCGATGTCTTGTTTTCGGTCCGCCTTTTGCGCGAGGCATGATTCCATACTCCTTTTCGTTCTAAAAGAACTCCCTGTGCCGAATGATCAGCGTGGGAGCAGCTGCTTCAATACCGCGGTGGACGTGGCATCGACGATCGCCGTGCCGCCCAGGCGGCGCTTATGATCGTGTCTCTTGTGCGATAACAGGTGGCGCTTGCCCGCTTTGCGCCTGACGATCTTTCCGCTTCCCGTTTTGGAGAATCGCTTGCTGGCGCCTTTGTGTGTTTTCATTTTCATACAATACATTCCTTTGGTTGTGCCGATTGCTGCATCACATTCGTCAATTTTTCGGCGCCACGATCATAATCAAACTGCGTCCCTCCATGCGGGGGGCATATTCGATCGTGCCGCACTGCGTGAGTTCTGCGATCACCGAATTCATCACCGACCGGCCCATTTCCTGGTTGGCCATTTCACGTCCCCGATAGGTGAGGGTGACTTTGGTCTTGTTACCCTCCTCCAGGAACGTTTTCATCTGCCGAATCTTGATTTCCAAGTCGTGCTTGTCTGTGCGCGGCCGCAGCTTGACTTCCTTCACCTGCGTGGACTTCTGATGGCGCCGGTTCTGATGGTCCTTCTTGCTGAGTTCGTATTTGTATTTGCCATAGTCCATGATCCGGCAGACCGGCGGCACCGAGGTGGGGGCTACTTCGACCAAATCGTAGCCGCCTTCTTGTGCCTGGCGAAGGGCATCCGGTGTGGGGAGAATACCGAGTTGCTCTCCCTCCGGGCCGATGACCCGCACTTCCCGGACCCGGATTTCACGATTCACGCGCAGTTTGGGAACGATAAGCCACCTCCTCGTGTCAGTGTTAAATGTCCTGCCGCACGCGCGCGGTCTCGGCGCGCAATAGATCTAAGACCTGGACGACCGTCATGCTTCCGAGGTTTGCCCCGCTTCGGCCTCTGACCGAGACGGTGCCGCCTTGGACCTCGCGATCCCCCGCCACCAGCATAAACGGAACCTTCGCTTTCTCCGCTTCGCGTATCTTGAACCCAATCTTCTCGTTGCGGATGTCGGCTTCGGCTCGGAAGCCGGCGCTTCTCAATTGTGCCGTGACGGCGGCTGCATAGTCACGCTGGTTATCGGTGATATTCATCACCGTGGCCTGTACCGGCGCCAGCCACGCGGGGAACGCTCCACCGTAATGCTCGATCAGAATTCCGAAGAACCGTTCGATCGAGCCCATCAAGGCCCGGTGGATCATAATGGGCTGGTGGGCCTTGCCGTCCTCGCCGATATAACTCAGTTCGAATCGTTCGGGGTTGTTGAAGTCGACTTGAATGGTGGAACATTGCCACGAGCGGCCCAGCGCATCCTTGATCTTGATGTCGATCTTCGGGCCGTAGAAGGCGCCGCCGCCTGGGTCCATGCGGTAGGCGATGCTCCGGCTCTTGATCGCCGCCTCCAGCGCGCTGGTGGCCAGTGTCCAATGTTCATCGGCACCCACCGATTCTTTGGGCCTCGTCGAGAGAAAGACTTCAAAATCTGTAAACCCGAATGTCTGGAGAATGAAAAACGTGAAGTCGAGCACTCGGCTGACTTCGGTCTCAATCTGGTCGGGCCGGCAGAACAAATGGGCGTCGTCCTGGGTAAAGCCGCGCACGCGCAATAATCCGTGCAGGACGCCGGTCCGCTCGTAGCGGTAGACGGTCCCCAATTCGCCGTAGCGGATGGGCAGATCCCGATAGCTGCGGAGATGGGACTTGTAGATCATGATGTGGTAGGGGCAGTTCATCGGCTTGAGCTGATACTCGCTGCCCTCCAGCTTCATCGAGGCGAACATGTTTTCGCGGTAGTAATCGAGATGTCCGCTGGTTTTCCACAGGTCAAGGCGAGCGACGTGGGGAGAGTAGACCAGCTCGTATCCGCCTTTGATATGCTGCTCGCGCCAGAAATTTTCTATTTGGAGCCTGATCGCCGCGCCTTTCGGGTGCCAGAGCACCAGACCGGGGCCGATCTCATCCTGGACGGATATCAAGTCCAGATCCTTGCCGACCTTGCGGTGATCGCGCCGCTTGATTTCTTCCAGCCTGGCCAGGTGCGCGTCGAGTTCCGCTTTCGTCGGAAACGAGGTGCCGTAGATCCGCTGGAGCATAGGATTGCGTTCGTCGCCGCGCCAGTAGGCCCCCGCGGTGGTCAGGAGTTTAAAGGCGCCGATATGACCGGTCGAAGGCAAGTGCGGGCCACGGCACAAATCCACGAAGTCCCCTTGCGTATAAGCTGAAATCGGCTCCCCGTCGGGGAAGCCCTCGATCAACTCGACCTTGTACTGCTCGCCGCGCGCCCTGAAGAACTCAATCGCGTCCCGCTTGGAAAACTCCCGTCTGGCGATCGGCAGCGTGCGCTTGGCGATGTCACGGGCGCGTTCTTCGATGCTGGCAAGGTCCTCCGGCGTAAAGGGCCGATCATAGGCGAAATCGTAATAAAAGCTGTCTTCCAGCGCCGGCCCGATCGTCAACTGAGCCGTCGGGAACAGCTCTTTGACGGCTTGGGCCATGAGGTGAGTGCTGCTGTGGCGGTAGACTTCACGGCCTTCCGGGCTGTCGAACCGGAGCGGTTCAATCGTTGCGTCTTCCGACAACGGGTGCGAAAGATCTACCACGGTTCCATTGACGCGTGCCGCCAATATATCCGTGCCCAGGGAGATCCCTAACGCGGACAGGGCGTCTCCAACAGTTTGGCCGGTCTGGACATCTTTGCTGAGCCCGTCTTTAATCGTAATATTCATCGTGGATGCGAGCCGATGTACGCACAAAAAATGACAAAGGCACCCCGCCTCCGAGAGGTACGCGGATGCCTCGGCCGAGTGGTAGGCGCGGACGGTCTTGAACCGTCGACCTCTACCGTGTCAAGGTAGCGCTCTCCCCCTGAGCTACGCGCCTATCGTACAGCCGCGCATGCTAATATACGGTTGCCCGAAGTGTCAAGAAAAGCAAAGAGAAGACGGCATCCGTCCCATGTCGAGAGGGGCCGCCTTCTCTTTGTGAAATCGATCGTCGACTGAGTCTACCGTACGGCCGACTTCAGCTCCTTACCCGCTGAAAACTTGGGAACCTTGGCGGCAGGGATACGGAGTGCTTCACCGGTTCGGGGATTTCTCCCCATCCGTGCCTTGCGCTTAGAGATGGTAAAGGTGCCGAAGTTGACGAGCGACACGCGCCGGCCCTTTTTGAGCGAGGATGTGACTGCGCCGGTGAACGCCTCAAGGGCGGTGCCGGCGGCGACTTTCGTGATCCCGGCCGAGGCGGCCATTTTCGCAATGAGTTCTTCCTTTGTCATCGAGTTCCCTCCTTGGTGGGTGTTGAAACAATAAGTCCGGATTGACGATACCTCATGGATAGAGAGGCGCTACGCCCTCCGGCGTGTTTTGGCCCCCGTGCGTTTCAAAGGAATATGCAATGCCGCGATCTTTTTTCGCAATGTGTTGCGGTTCAGCCCCAGCAGCTCGGCCGCTTGAATTTGGTTCCCCTTCGTCTCTTGAAGCGCGGACGTAATCAAAGGGCGTTCGACGGCCGAAATCAGAATCGGGTGCAGGTTCTTCGCCGATCCGTTCCTCATGCCTTTCACGAAATCGCCCATCTTCATATCGAGGTAGCTCTCCAGGGAGGCGTCCCGGATCTTTCCCTGCTGGGGAATGGACCCGTTGTGCTGATTCAAGAGCTGGAGGGTTTTCACCGTTCTTTTCAACACCGTGCGTGAGCCGGTGATGACCAGGCTGCGAGACGGATCGACATGACTGGGAAGCTGCATCGCCCCTTCGTGGGCGCCGCGGGACTCCATCACCACGGCATCGAACTGATGTTTCGCCGCCTCTTTTTGAAAGGCCGCCGCATCTCGTGCGATGGTGACAGACGCGTCCTTGAAAGCCTGCCTGAACTGAGCCTGTACCTCGGCATCCGCAGTCAGCAGCAGAATAGAAAAGATAGATGAAGAACCTGCCATGAAGGCACCACGCGAAGAAGAGGGGCGGATTATTGCCCAGGGTGCCAGCGATGTCAATTGAATTCTATGGAGACAGGCTTCTGGAGTGCTCCCTGCAAGCTTTTCCGGTTATCGTGCGATCGAATATATTGTGACGCTGGTTCCGCTGTCGGTGCGTATCTATTTGGTGTCTCGTACACAAAGATCCGGGCACCCTCTTTCCACGTATGCGCAAGCTCGCCTCGCGGCGAAGCGGGCTTCACACTTCCCCCTTCGGCAGGCTCACGACCTTGAACAGAGTTGAAGAACGAGATGCGGGTAACGAAGTGAGGAACAGCGGGTGGTGCCGTGCTGTAGAAAAACTATGAATCAACCGGGCGAGCAGTCACTTGACAGCGAGGGCGGCAAAGTTGTACATACTGGTACAATTCCTACCGGAATAATAAAGAATGAAAGTCTCTCGACGAACAACATATGGAATCATGGCGGTTATTGATCTGGCGATGAATGGAAAGGATGTTCCAGTTCAGGCTAGAGCCATAGCAAAACGGCAGGCGATTCCAATCAAATTTCTCGAACAGGTTCTCCATTCCTTGAAGAAGGCAGGGCTTATTGATAGTCTCCGGGGCGCGCAAGGCGGCTATCTCCTTCTCAAAGAGCCATCGGCTCTTTCGGTCGCAGATATTCTCGAGGTGTTAGATGGACCGGTGCTTCATCAAGCCGCCCATCGAGACTCGGCCTTCGACCGGCATCTTCCCAAGCAGGAACTGTTGCTTGGGGATGTCTGGAAGCAAGTGGCCGAAGCCGAACATAATGTGCTCCATCGAATTACGATCAATGAGTTAGCCAGTCGCCAGCGCGCGATCGAACAGCACCGTAACCCGATGTACCATATTTAGAAATTAGGATAACGATTCGCACCCGGTAAAGAGTGTTTCTGCGGAAACGTGAGTGAGAGGAGATGCGCCAATGACTCCCCAACGCCTGAAGACAGTAGATATCAAGACGGCTCCTATTCCGCCTTCCATTGCTGAAGAAATCGAAACTTTTGAAGCCGAGGCCATGCGGTTGATCGCCGGTGATGGCTCCTCGGATCTCTTCCGGCCGTTCCGCTTGCAGCATGGGATTTATGGGCAGCGGCAGCCTGGCGTGCAGATGGTGCGGATCAAAATTCCGTTCGGAGGGATTTCCGCCAATCAGCTCCGCCGAGTTGCAGAGCTGGCTGATCGTTACGCCACAGCGGTCGGCCATGTCACGACGCGTCAGGACATCCAGCTCCATTTTGTCGAGCTGAAGGACGTACCGGCGATCATGCGAGGGTTGGCCGAAGTCGGACTGACGACGAGGGAAGCCTGCGCCAATACGGTGCGCAATGTCACGGCTTGCCACTTAGCCGGTGTCTGCCGCGGCGAAGTCTTCGATGTCACTCCCTATGCGAAGACGATTGCCTACCATCTCCTGCGCAATCCGCTCAACCAGAGTTTGCCTCGGAAGTTTAAGATCGCGTTTTCGGGATGCGCGCACGATTGTGCCCTGACTCCTATCCACGACATCGGGTTTCTGGCCGCCAAGCGGGCGGACGGAGCCATCGGTTTCCGTATGGTGGCCGGCGGCGGGCTCGGGTCTGCGCCGCGTGTTGCACAACTGCTGCGCGAATTTACGCCGATGGATGAGCTGATTCCGAGTATCGAAGCGGTCATCAAAGTGTTCGATACGTTGGGTAATCGGAAGAACCGGAATAAGGCCCGTCTGAAGTTCGTCATCGATAAATTGGGGTTCGAGGAATTCAAGCGCCGATGGGAAGCGGCATATGCCTCGATGGGTCACAGTCTTCCCAAGCATGAGGGGATACGGCTTCTCCAACATCAGGATGAACCGACGGCGCTGATCATGCCGGCTAAACACGGATCGAGCTCTGCTGTAACGAATGGAAATGGACATGCCGGTCACATCGGGCGTGAGACACCGTTTCAGATGTGGAAACGGACGAACGTGGTGCCGCAGAAGCAAGCTGGATACGTCACTGCAGCCATCAAGCTGTTCATGGGCGACATTACCTCGGAGCAGCTGCTCGTTGTGGCGGATCTAGCGGAGCGCTATTCCAACGGCAATCTCCGGACCACGATCAATCAGAATCTCGTTATCCGATGGATACCCGAGAGTCAGGTCGAGGCTCTCTACGACGATCTGTCCCTGCACGGCTTGGCCGATCCGGGAGCCGAATTGGTCGAGGATATTATTGCCTGTCCCGGCACCGATACGTGCGGATTGGGCATTACATCCTCCAAGGGACTGGCGCGTGCGCTGGCCGAGGTATTTCCGGCAGGCCGGGTGCCGGAGGATCTGGCGGGCGTCGATGTGAAAATCAGCGGCTGCCACAATTCCTGCGCGCAGCACCACATTTCTACGATCGGCCTGCACGGGGTCGGCAAACGCCTGGGGAACCATGTCGCCCCGCACTATGAATTGCATCTGGGCGGTTCCGTCAACGGCACGCCCCGTATCGGCCAGATGACGGTCAAACTGCCGGCCAAAGCGGTGCCGGCGGCGCTCACTCATTTGATCGATGTCTATCGCCGCGACCGTCTGGCGAACGAAGGCCTTCCGGGCTTCATCGTCCGTGTGGGGAAAAACAAATTGAAAGACGAATTGATCCCCTACACGATCGTTCCGGCCTATGAGGAGGATCCGACCTATTATTATGATTGGGAGGGGGAAGACGAGTTTATTCTCGAAGATCTTGGGCCGGGCGAATGCGCCGGCGGTGCCCTTGAAATGATTGAAAACGGCATTCTCGAAGCCGATCAGGAGCTCTATCAGGCGAAGCTTCTGGTGGACAACCACCAGTATTCCGTCTCCGTGAACAAGTCGTACCGCGCGGTGCTGGCGGCAGCCAAAGCATTGCTGGTGACGGAGGGACTTGAGCCATCGACCGATTCCGAAACCTTTATTGAGTTCGACAGCCGGATTGCCCAAAAGGGCATGGTGTCTCCGATCTACCGGAATCTGAATCAGACCGTCGGTGATCTCGGCCCGAAGGAGACGACGGAGCAATCCGCGCGCGAGAAGATGGCCTTTGCAAAAGGATTCGTCGATGCCTGTCGGGCTGCGACCGAACAGATGGGCAAGGATCTGAAATTGGCCCCGGTGCAGGAAGTACAAGTCCCGGCACAGCAGGCCCCACCAGCGCCAGTCGAGGTGACCACGGCTGTTCCGGCTCAGGCCGGCGCGCCGGTGTACGACCTGCGTGGCGTGGCCTGTCCGCTCAATTACGTGAAGACGAAGCTGAAATTGGAAATGATGGATGCCGGCGAGCAGCTGGAAGTCTGGCTGGATGCGGGTGAGCCGATCAAGAACGTGCCGATGAGCCTCAAGAACGATGGCCACAAAGTGTTGCTGCAAGAGGCGCTGGAGTCGGAAGCGAGTCATTATCGAGTACTGGTCGAGAAGGTCGGGGAGTAAGAGGAAGTCAGGGTGATGATGGTGGCACACGACGGAGCCGGATCGATGGCCGACTGCAAGGCCGATCTCAAGAGATGGAGTGATTCACTCGAATCACAGCAGCCCCAGGATGTGTTGGCGGCTGTGCTCCCGCGCTATGCGGGCAAGATCGTCCTCGCGTGCAGCTTCGGTGCGGAAGATGTCGTCTTAGTCGATATGATTCATCGCCTGGACCCGTCCGTACCCCTGTTCTACCTGGATACGGACTTTTTGTTTGCGGAGACGTATGCGACAAGAGACCGCATCATCGAGCGATATCACTTGAAACCGACACAGGTGATACAAGTGACATCACTACTCACGCCTGAACGCCAGGCGGAGCAATACGGCGACGCCTTGTGGACGAAAGAGCCCGACCGCTGCTGCCAATTACGGAAAGTCGAGCCGTTGACCCGCATGTTGCAAGGGTACGATGCCTGGATCACCGGTATCCGGCGCGACCAAGCGCCCTCCCGGGCCGGTGCCGGGTTGATCGAGTGGGATGGGAAATTTGGTCTGGTGAAAGTGAATCCCCTGGCGCGCTGGACGTGGGCCGATGTCTGGACCTACATCAAGGTCTACGAAGTGCCCTATAATCCGCTGCATGATCGGAATTATCCCAGTATCGGTTGTACCCATTGCACCACACCGGTTGCGGACGGCGATGATCCGCGAGCGGGCCGCTGGAAAAACTTCACCAAGACGGAGTGCGGGTTGCACAAGGCGTAACAATGCCCATTCAAGACATCATTGCCAAAATTGCGAAGGGCCCGAAAGTATCCAAGGACTTGACGTGGGAGGAGTCCAAGCAGGCCATCAAGGCATTGATCGAAGGGGCAGCGACCCCGGCGCAGGTCGGGGCGTTCTTGATCGCCATGCGGTTCAAGTCGGAGTCGGTCACGGAATTGGCCGCCATGACCGCCGCTGCCCGGCAATATGTGCCGCCGCTTGCTGTGTCGCGGGATGCTGCCTTGGTCGATATCCCCAGTTATGCCGGCAAACAGGATACGTTCCATGCCTTGATCGCCGCGTCGATCGTTGCGGCGTCGGCCGGCGCCACGGTGTTGATGCATGGATATGACGGTGTGCCTGGACGGCCCGGCAGTGCCGGGGTACTCAAGGCGTTGGGCATTCCCATCGACTGTGAGCCCAAGATGGCGACCGAGGAACTGAATAGGAAGGGCTTTGCCTATTTGGACATCGGCCTCTACCACCCCCCGGTCTATCGATTTCTGGAAATGCGCCAGGAGCTTGGAGTCAGAAATGTGTTCCATCCGATTGCGAGGCTGCTGAATCCGGCTCGAGCCGCCTCTCAGGTGGTCGGACTGTCGCATCCGCCGCACTTTGAGAAAACGGTCGAAGCCTTGCGCATGCTCGGTTGCCCGCGAGGGCTGGTGATTCGTGGCGTTGAGGGCGATCCCGAATTGTCTCTTTCGGCGGTCACGCGAGTGCTCGAGTTACGGAATGAGCGTATCGCGCCGCTGGGCGTGGCTCCGAAGGACTTTGGCGTGCCGTCAGGCTCGACGCGCGAGATGGCGGGGTTTCCTCCGGCACAGCGGGATAAGGAAGCGGACCTGCTCCGGAGAATTCTTCAGAATCAGACGCAGGGCGGGCCAAGAGATTGGGTACTCATGAATGCCGCGATGGTGCTGTATGCGGCGGGGAAAAGCGACTCGCTTGCCGCCGGCTATCTTATGGCGCGATCGGCGATCGAAGAGGGTGCGGCGGCGCGTAAGCTGGATGATCTGGTGCAGGAACCGGTCGCTGCGGCCAAGTTGTGAGAGGAACGTTGTGAACGGAGCGCCCCGCAACTCAACACTAACAACTCAAAACTGAGAACTTCATTATGAAACATCTCCGGCAACTCGAAGATCAAAGTGTCTATATCTTGAGGGAGGCCTACAAGCATTTCGACAATCTCGGCATGCTCTGGTCGATGGGCAAAGATTCCACCGTGTTGTTATGGCTGGCCCGGAAGGCGTTCTTCGGCCACGTGCCGTTTCCCTTGCTCCACGTCGATACGAGCTACAAGATTCCGGCCATGATCGAGTACCGCGACAGGTTGGCTCGTGAATGGGGGCTGGATTTGGTCGTCGGCCAAAACAAAGAGGCGCTGGCTGCCGGCATGAACCACACTCTGGGCCGCGTCGTGTGCTGCACCGCGCTGAAGACGAATGGGCTGAAACAATTGTTGGAACACAAAGGATACACGGGCGTCATTCTGGGGGTCCGGGCGGATGAAGAAGGGACGAGGGCGAAAGAACGCTATTTCTCTCCCCGTGACAAGCATGGTGACTGGGATTTTCGTGATCAGCCGCCGGAACTCTGGGATCAGTATAAGACGACGTTCCCTCCCGGCACGCACATCCGTATCCATCCGCTGCTGGACTGGACTGAAATCAATATTTGGGAATACATCAAGCTCGAAAACATTCCGTTCATCGATCTCTATCTCGACAAGGGCGACGGCACCCGCTATCGCAGCCTGGGCTGTGCTCCTTGTACGACGCCGATCAAGTCGACGGCGAAATCTGTGGACGACATTATCGAAGAACTTCGCCACACGACGGTGGCGGAACGGTCGGGCCGCGCCCAAGATGAAGGCCGCGGTATGGAGATGTTACGAAAAGACGGCTACATGTAGGCAGAATGCTGAAACGAGCATCCAGCGTCGTTCTCGGCTCGAAACAATCCTCAACGTACCCCAGAGGGTACGCCTCCGGGTGTTTCTCGCCTGCGGCCTTGCTGGTCTGCTCGTTTGAGCATTCTTGAAAATGGGATGACTATGACGAACGCCAATACAAAACCCTCTGAGAGTCTGAACATCGTGATCGTGGGCCATGTGGATCACGGCAAGTCTACGTTGCTGGGACGGCTCTATGCCGATACCGGCTCGTTGCCGGACGGCAAGCTCGAAAAGGTGCAGGCGATTTGCCGGCAGCAGGGAAAAGAATTTGAGTATGCGTTTCTGTTCGACGCGTTTCTGGAAGAGCAGGAGCAGGGAATCACGATCGATACGGCTCGCACGTTCTTCATCTGGAAAGGACGCCAATACATCATCATCGATGCGCCGGGCCACAAAGAATTTCTCAAAAATATGATCTCCGGCGCCGCGCGCGCCGAGGCGGCGATTTTGCTGATCGATGCGTTGGAAGGTGTGAAAGAACAGTCGAAGAAACACGGCTACCTGCTGTCCTTGCTGGGCGTCCGGCAGTTCGCCGTTGTCGTCAATAAGATGGACTTGATCGGCTATCGGCAGGATGTGTTCGACGGAATCGAGAAAGAGTATCGGGAATTTCTGGGGCAGTTCAAGGCCGCTCCGACGCATTTCATTCCTGTCAGCGCCAAGCTCGGGGATAATATTGCCAATCGCAGCGAGGCCATGGCCTGGTACAGCGGCCCTACGGTGCTGGATACGTTGAGCCTGTTCAAGAAAGAAGCAGCCCGGTCTGAGCAGCCGCTCAGGCTGCCGGTGCAGGACGTGTACAAGTTCGACGCACGTCGCATCATCACCGGCCGCATCACGGCAGGCCGCGTGAAGGTCGGGGATCATCTCGTCTTTTCGCCGTCGAACAAGAGGGCCAACGTCAAGTCCGTCGAAGCCTTCAATGTCGAGCCGCAGCCCATGATGGGCGAGGCGGGGCAGTCGATCGGCGTCACGTTGGACGAGCAGATTTTTGTGGAGCGCGGCGAAATCGCGTCGCACCAGGAGCAGTTGCCGTCGGTATCCACGGCGTTTCGCGCGAATGTGTTTTGGCTGGGGAAGAGGGCGCTCGAAAAGGGGCGCAAGTACCTGCTTCGTGTTGCGACCAAAGAGGTGGACTGCGAAGTCGCAGCCATCCATCGCATCATCGACACGATGGATTTGGCCCAACAGCAGGGCAGTAATACGGTCGGCAAGAATCAAGTGGCGGAGTTGACTGTGCGCACGAAGATGCCGCTGGCGTTCGACCTCTCCTCGTCGTTTGAAGCCACCGGCCGGTTTGTCCTCGTCGATGAGTACGATATCGCCGGGGGCGGCATCATTACGGAACTGGTGCACGACGAGCAGGAATTTTTGCGGGAAGAAGCGCGGCGCCGGGACTTTGCCTGGGTGAAAGGCGAGGTCGGCATCGAAGATCGCGCCAAACAGTATGGCCATCGGGCGGCAGTGGTACTGTTTACCGGAGGGCGGCATACCGGCAAATCATTCCTGGCGAGAAAGCTGGAAGGACGTCTCGTGGCGGATGGGCGCCATGCCTACCTCTTGGACGGCGAAAACCTGCGCCGCGGCCTCGATGCCGATTTGAGCGAGGAAGAACGGGGCCAGACGGCGGAGATGGCCCGACGGTATGGCGAAGTCGCGCGGGTGCTGATCGATACGGGGCTGATCGTCGTCTCCACGACGAATCCGTTCGGACTGGCCTATCGGGATGCCGTGCAGCCGATTCGGACGCTGGTCCATCCGGCACCGGTCATCGCCGTCCATATGTGCAAGACAGACGAGGAGCTTCCTCCCAACACTGATGTAGTACTGAGCGGCCCGATGGATGTCGATCTGGCGGTCAAGCGAGTCATGGACGAACTGAAGCGTCGGGGCGTACTGGCCGAGGCCATCGGGTCCAAGCCGACATTCCAGTATTCGATTTAGCCAGTATTCTCATTTGATTTGGAGCGTCGGTGGTGTTCTGTGTTAGTCAGAGGATGGCTCTCCCCGGCGGTTTGACTCATTTGAAATGCGCGTGATACCGTAACCTGTCGATGGCTCTGTAATGAGGATCCGACAGCTGCTTCAGGCTGTTGCGAGAGGAGTGAACATGAAATTTGTCTGTCTCAACTGCGAAACCTATATGAGCCTCGAGAAGGTCGAAAAACCCGCTGAAGGCTCTCTTGGTGTCTTCTTCGGCTGTCCGTCCTGCAATGCGAAGTTTTCGATGGTCACCAATACGGGCGAGACCAGTATGATGAATGCGTTAGGGTTAAAGCTGAGCCCGAAGTCTGCGCCGGATGCGTCCATGGAGGGATTGCGCGCACTCGCCGGAAACGGTCAGGCTGCGTCTGCTGCGACTCAACCGGCGGCATCGGCGCCGGCTGTGGCTGCCTCCGCTACATCGCCCGCCAAGGCGCCTGAAAAAGCGAGCGGCTGTCCGTTCTCCGCTATGGTAGCCGAGATGGGGCTCACGAGCTCCGGCAAACCGGCCGACAGCGGGTCGTCCCCGTCCGAGTTCACCTGGACGCCGGACGCCCAGGAAAAACTCGACCGCCTGCCTGCGTTTGTGAAACCCATGGTGCAGGGCAGCGTAGAAACCTATGCCCGCAAACAGGGCTTCAAGACCATTACGCTGCAAGTGATGGATGACTCGAAAAATGACACGGCGAACGGCATGGCCTGGTCGCGCGAAGCTGAACAGCGTCTGGAGAATATTCCGGATTTCATCCGTCCCATGGCCCGGAAAGAGGTTGAACGTCTGGCCAAGGAGCGAGGGGTGTCGACGATCACTGCTCAGGTGATGGATGAAGCCAAAGACAAGTTTCTGAAGTTCATGTAAAGAACGGATTCATAGCAGATTATTCAAAGGCCCATCCGGCTAGCCGGATGGGCCTTTCTATTGTCCGCGTCATCGATGGGCGGTTCTTGTATGAAACGGTGGTGGTACACGTTCGTTCTCCTTGTTCTGGTCATTGGGTCGTTTGCCGCTCCATTGGATGTATCTGCGCAACAACTTCCTGTGCATTTTGAATAAGCGGGCGCTGTCAGGATCTTGCGTAATTGACACCTTTCTGAGGCCTGTGCTAGGTCTACACCCATAGGTGAATCCGATTCGTCGTTATCCTTAGCCGGCTGAACAGACAGGCCGGCATTGAGGAGGAATACATGGGCGGGCATAGTCATTGGGCGACCATCAAGCGGCACAAAGGGGCCCAGGATGCCAAGCGCGGAAAGATCTTCACGAGAATTATTCGCGAGGTCACGATCGCGGCCCGTTCAGGCGGCGATCCGGATGGAAATCCACGTCTTCGGCTGGCCATTGCCAAGGCCAAAGAAGCGAACATGCCCGGCGATACCCTGAAGAAAGCGATTCAGCGGGGGACTGGGGAACTCCCGGGTGTCACGTACGAAGAATTTTCCCTGGAAGGGTATGGGCCTGGAGGGACGGCGCTGCTGCTCGAAATCACGAGCGACAACCGGAATCGGACCGTCGCTGAAATACGCAGCCTGCTCACCAAGAATCACGCGAATATGGCCGAAGCCGGCGCCGTAGCCTGGCAGTTTCACAAGAAAGGGCTGGTCGCGATTGAGAAGGGCAAGGTCGACGAGGACACGCTCCTTTCCCTGGCGCTTGATGCCGGCGCAGAAGATGTCAAAGTCGGCACCAAAACCTTTGAGGTCATCACCAGCCCGCACGATTTTGAAGCCGTAAAAAAAGCGCTCGTAGACGCGAAGATCGAAACAGTGCTTGCTGAAATCACGTATATTCCGCAGAATACCGTGCGCCTGGAAGAGAAGCCTGCTGAACAGATGCTCAAATTGATGGAAATTATGGATGAGCACGACGACGTTCAGAAAGTCCATGCCAATTTTGATATCCCGGACGAAGTGATGGAGAAGGTTGCTGTCGCAGCAGGGTGACAGGGACGCCGATCGGGTGCCGCATTCCCACCAGAGTGACGAGACGAGATGATCGCCTTTCTCACGGGGCGGTTGGCATTCAAAGCGCCGACCCACCTCACGCTTGATGTGCAGGGGGTCGGGTACGAAGTTCACATCCCTCTGAGCACCTATTACGCCCTTCCGAATCTTGACGAAGTCACCGCGCTGAACATCCATACGCATCTTCGGGAAGATGCCATCCAGCTGTTTGGGTTTCTGTCACACAGTGAAAAAGAGCTCTTTCTGTTGCTGACGACCGTGTCCGGCATTGGCCCCAAGCTGGCGCTCAGTGCTCTGTCCAGCTTGCCGGTTACGGAACTGGTTCGTGCGGTTCAAGCCGAAGACATCGACAAGCTTTCGACAGTGCCGGGTATCGGGAAAAAGTCCGCAAGCCGAATCGCGCTTGAACTTAAGGACAAGGTAGGCAAAATTCAATCGGCTACGGTTCAGGTGTCTGCATCTGAAGGGCCCGGACTCGACGGTCCTTTTGAAGATGCGCTGTCCGCATTGGTGAATTTGGGGTATCGACCGCACGATGCCAAAGAAGCATTGCGGCGAGTCACGAAGGGAGCCACAGGTCCCGTTGTCCTGAAGAATCTGATTCGCGAAGGGCTCAAGGAGCTTGCAAGGGGGTAAACATGCGCATAGACAAAGCGGGCGTGATCAGTAGATTTGCGGCCATGACCTGCATGGGAGTGTCTCTGATTTTCGGAGCCTTCCCGGTCCCGGGGTTTGCCGAAGGAGCAGCTGAGCCCAAGAGCATCAGAATGACCTGCGGGTCTTGTCCCGAGGGATATGCCACCACCGGGGTCACGCAATCGCCGGAGATTTGCAAAGAGGGCGATCCGACTCTGGTGCAATGTGTGCCGCTTGGGGCGAACATGCTGGGTGTGTGCGGCTCCTGTCCTGAAGGTTACAATGAAATCGGCGGGTCTTCGCTCCCTGCGCGTTGCGGCAACAAGGATGGCGGGAGACTGTCGCAATGCCAGTTGCAGAAAATGGAGCAGAACTTGCCAGATCCGGCTCAAGGGTACAAAACCTGTCCGCCCGATTGCGGTAATACGGCTACACCAGGGCAGGGGGCCTTGCCGCCTCCTCCCAAGTATCAGCACATACCCGATAACAAATGATCCTGAGTGCGGCACGATGACGGAACGACTTATGACGAATCGAGCGATGGATGATGAGCGAGGCTTGGAGAATGTCCTGCGCCCTCAAACGCTCGACGACTATATCGGGCAGGAGAAAATGAAGGAATCGCTTCGAGTGTGCATCGAAGCGGCCAAGCGGCGGAGGGAGCCCCTCGACCATGCGATCTTCTATGGTCCGCCGGGACTTGGGAAGACCACCATTGCCCATATTATTGCCAGGGAGATGGGGGCGTCCCTGCGTTCGACCTCCGGGCTGGTGCTAGCCCATGCCGGCGACCTTGCGGCGATTCTCACCAACCTGCAGGAACATGATGTGCTCTTCATTGATGAGATTCATCGTCTGCCGGCCTCCGTGGAGGAGGCCCTCTATCCAGCGATGGAGGATTACCAGCTGGATTTGGTGATCGGCCAGGGGCCGACGATAAGAACGGTCAAGTTTGACCTGCCGCGGTTTACACTCGTGGGCGCAACGACAAGGGCTGGCGCTCTGACGTCACCCCTCCGGGACCGGTTCGGCCTGGTGTATCGGTTGGAGTTCTATTCGCCATCCCAGCTGGAGGCCATCGTGACCCGGTCCGCGGAGGTCTTGGGAGTCGGGATCGATCAAGCAGGGGCGGCGGAGATTTCACGCCGGGCGCGTGGAACGCCACGGATCGTCAATCGATTGATCAAACGGCTCAGGGACTATGCGCAAATCAAGGCCGATGGGCATATCACCAAGCGGGTGGCGCAAGAAGGTTTGGCCTGGATAGGAATCGATGAGGCCGGTTTTGACGAGATGGATCGCAAAATCCTTCTCACGATCATCGACAAGTTCAATGGCGGTCCTGTCGGCGTGGAATCCTTGGCTGCGGCGGTGCAGGAAGACAAAGGCACGCTTGAAGACGTCTATGAGCCGTATCTGATTCAGGCCGGCTTTTTGGATCGAACCGGTCGGGGTCGGCAGGTGACGAAGTTGACGTTTGACCATTTCAAGAAACCGCCCACCATGCTGATGTAGTTTGGCCACGATCGTAGCGCCAGACGAAGCTGTCGGCGTCTCGAACGGTCTGTTTTGTCTTCCCAGAAGACCATGAAACCACCGGCTCTCCTTGCAAAAGATTCGAGAGTTCCTGTAAGCTTCACCACTTGTCCAGTTGGGGCTTTTGCCTATCGAGTTCTTTAGGTTTCAAGTCTGAGGCGTACTCTCCATGCCCAAAGACATGCTCGAATATCGTCAAGAAATCGATCGGATCGACGATGAAATCATTCGTCTGCTGAACGAGCGGTCCAAGAGCGTCATCGAGATCGGAAAAATCAAGAAAGAAAAGGATGCGGCGGCCAATCTTCATACCCAAGGACGGGAAACGGCTATTATCGAACGGCTGACCAAGCTCAACACGGGTCCGTTCCCCAGCGAGGCGATTCGATCGGTCTATCGAGAGATCATGTCCGCCTCCTTATCTTTGGAAGCACCGCAGAAAGTGGCCTATCTGGGGCCGCGAGCCACATTTACCCATATGGCCTGTATGCAGAAGTTCGGCTCATCGGCTCAGTATGTGCCGGTCCATAGCATCAAGGAAGTGTTCAGTGAGGTCGAGCGGGGGCGGGCTAATTTCGGCGTGGTGCCGATCGAAAACACGACGGAAGGCGTGGTGAACCATACGCTCGACATGTTCATTGATTCCAATTTGCTGATCTACGGCGAGGTCCTCCAGGAGGTCTCCCATCACTTGCTGTCGAAGTCCGGTCTGATCGAAGAGGTGAAGAAAGTGTATTCTCACCCGCATGCGATCGCGCAATGCCGGAACTGGCTGGAAACCCATCTCCCGCATGTGCCGGCAATGGAAGTGGCCAGCACGGCGCGGGCGGCCGAACTCTGTATTGATGAGCCGTCATCGGCTGCGATTGCCTCTGAGCTGGCGGGCCAATTGTACGGGCTGAAAGTCATCAAGCCTCGCATTGAAGACAACTTGAATAATGTGACCAGATTTCTGGTGCTGTCTCAGAAACCGTCCGAGCGGACAGGGAAAGACAAGACGTCGCTGATGTTGTCTATCAAGGACAAGGTCGGCGCGCTATACGATTTGCTGCGCCCCTTCGCGTCGCATGGCATCAGCATGACCAAGATCGAATCCAGGCCCTCACAGCGGAAAGCCTGGGAATACATCTTCTTCGTCGATGTCGAGGGACACATCACGGAAGAACGGGTCAGCAGGGCGGTTGAAGAAGTGAAGGGCCGCTGTCTCTTTATGAAAATTTTGGGTTCATATCCTATCTACAGTTAGTTAGACCCATGGCGCTCCACATCCATCCAGATATCCTCTCGCTCAGTCCCTATGTTCCCGGGAAACCGATCGACGAGTTGCAGCGGGAACTCGGACTCAGTCGTGTCATCAAGCTGGCCTCCAATGAAAATCCGCTGGGGCCTTCGCCCAAGGCCGTGGCGGCGCTTGCCGGAGAATTCAATACCCTCCATCGTTATCCGGACGGGGGCGGATATCGGCTCAGGCAGGCCGTTGCTGAGCGGTGGAAGGTCTCGATCGATCAGATTGTGCTAGGCAATGGGTCTGATGAGATTCTCGGACTACTGGCCAGGGCATTCCTGGCTCCCGGCGACGAAGCCGTCATGGCTGATCATACGTTCGTCATCTACAAGATGGAGGTGACCGCTGCGCACGGGAAGGCGGTCATGGTTCCTCTCGTCAATTGGACGCACGATCTGGACGCCATGGTTCGAGCCATCACCCCACGGACCAGGCTGCTCATCGTCTGCAATCCAAACAATCCGACGGGGACGATGGTGCCGGCCGAGGCGATCAGCCGGCTTATGGCTGAGGTGCCCAAGGATGTTATCGTCGTGTTCGACGAAGCCTACTTCGAATATGTCCGTCATCCTCACTTTCCCGACACGATTACATATGTGAAGGAGGGGCGACAGGCAATTGTGCTCAGGACGTTTTCCAAAATCTATGGGCTGGCGGGATTGCGGATTGGGTATGGCATCACCACTCCTGAGATCAACGATGTGCTCAATCGGGTGCGGCCTCCCTTCAACGCAAATAGTCTGGCTCAGCGGGCTGCGCTGGCCGCTTTGGGGGACGATGAGCATGTGGCCAAGAGCCGGGCCGTCAATGCTGCCGGGATGGAGCAAGTCGGACAGGGACTGAAGGGGCTTGGTTTTCACCCGATTCCAAGCGAAGCAAATTTTATCTACTTCGATGTTAAGCGGGACGGGCGGCAGGTGTTCGAATCGTTGCTCCGTGAAGGGGTCATCGTGCGGCATATTCAGGGGACTATGCTCCGAGTCACCATCGGGCAAGCTGAAGAGAATGCCGCCTTCCTCCATGCGCTCGGTAAAGTCCTGTTGTAGGAACAGCATAGCGAGGGAACCATGATTATCGTATTGAAACCAGAGGCGTCCGAGAGCGAGGTCGATCATATTATCGACCGGCTGCGTGATCTCGGCCTGAAGTCGCAGATTTCGACCGGCCAGGAGCGCACCATTATCGGTGTCATTGGAGATGACCGGATTCTTCACAATCAGCCGCTGACGGCGCTTCCCGGCGTGGAGAGCGTGTTGCCGATCCTGGCTCCATGGAAACTGGTGAGCCGCGAGTTCAAGAAGGAAGGGACGATCATTGATGTCGGCGGGGTGAAGATCGGCGGCCAGAAGTTGGCCATCATGGCGGGGCCCTGTGCGGTCGAACGGCTTGAGCTCACTGTCGGGATCGCGCATGAGGTGAAAGCTTCCGGCGCCGCAATTCTTCGCGGGGGCGCGTACAAGCCCAGGACATCGCCCTATTCCTTCCAGGGTTTGGGACGCGAAGGGCTGGATTACCTGGTCGAAGCGAAAAAACAAACCGGGCTGCCGGTGGTCAGCGAAATCCTGGACACGCGAGATATCGAACTCTTTCTTGAAAAGGCTGACATCATTCAAATCGGCGCGAGGAATATGCAGAACTTCGAGCTGCTGAAGGAAGTCGGAGCATACGACAAGCCGGTGCTGTTGAAGCGAGGACTGTCGGCGACCATCAAGGAATTTCTTCTGTCTGCGGAGTACATCATGTCGCGGGGGAATCGTAATGTCATGCTCTGTGAGCGGGGCATCCGCACCTTTGAAACCCAGTATCGCAACACGCTCGATCTTGCGGCCATCCCGACGTTGAAGGAACTGTCGCACCTCCCCGTCATCGTGGACCCCAGCCATGCTACGGGGAAGTGGGATCTCGTCGCGCCCATGTCCAAAGCGGCGGTTGCGGCCGGCGCTGACGGCCTGCTCATCGAGGTCCATTCCAACCCCGAATGCGCGCTCTGCGACGGAGAAGAATCGATCAAGCCCTCGAAGTTCAAAGTGCTGATGCGTGATCTCGGGAATATCGCGAAGGCCGTGGGGCGGGAAATTTAGCGGGATACCCATGACGGTTCATTTCAAGCAAGTCGCAATCATCGGAGTGGGGTTGATCGGCGGATCGCTGGGGATGATTCTCCGGCGCAAAGCCTTGGCGGACCACATCGTGGGCATCGGCCGGCGTGTGGAAAACCTCAAGACCGCCGTTGAATTGGGAGCGATCGATCGGTATGTGGCCGATCCGAAAGAAGGTGTGCAGGGGGCGGATCTTGTGGTTCTGGCGACCCCCGTCGATACCTACGATCGCCATCTCAAAGAATGGGCGAACTGTCTGGCGCCCGGAGCGATTGTGAGCGATGTCGGAAGTGTAAAAGGAACGCTGGTTGAACAGTCGGAAGCGGCCATGCCGGCGGGTGTGCATTTTATCGGGGCACACCCCATCGCGGGAAAAGAAAAGACCGGAGTGGCCGCCGGATCCGATCAGCTATTCAAAGGCGCGCGGTGTATTGTGACGCCGACGAAGCGGACCGATCCGCAGGCGCTGGAACGAATCAAACAATTATGGGAAGAAACCGGGTCGAGCGTGTTGACCATGGACCCCCATTTGCACGATCAGATTCTCGGCGCAGTCAGCCACCTGCCTCATATCGCCGCCTTTGCGCTGATGAACGCGTTGGCGGATCTTCGCGATCACAGGCTGTCCGCCTTGGATCTTGCCGGCCACTCCGGCGGCGGGTTGCGGGATACGACCAGAATCGCCGCCAGTTCACCGGAGATGTGGCGCGATATTTTCTTGTGGAATCGGGATAATCTGGTGTCCTATATCGACGAGTATCAAAAGGCGTTGGAAGATCTCAAGCGGCTGATCAAGACCGGCGATGCGGCCGGAATAGAAAAGGCGCTCGAACGGGCAAAAGGCGAGCGTGAAAAATTGAGCGTGCCTGCTCCGGTCAAAGCGTGACGTGACCATGACGACGTTCACCATCAATCCAGGCCGGCCACTCCAGGGAACGATCGTGGTTCCAGGAGACAAATCCGTTACCCATCGTGCCATCATCCTTACGGCCCTGGCGGAAGGAATGAGTACGGTGTCGGCCTATTGTCGGGGTGAAGATTGCCTGAATACGATGCGGGCTCTTCAGTCGCTCGGTATCCGGATCGAGGAGACTCCCGATCTTTTGACCGTGCACGGCAAGGGGTTGTGGGGGCTGAGTGAGCCGAATGGACCGATCGACTGCGGCAACTCAGGCACGGGCATCAGGCTGCTGTCGGGGCTGCTGGCCGGCCAGGATTTCTTCACTGTGCTGACCGGCGACGAGTCGATTCGCCGACGTCCTATGGGGCGGGTGGTGAAACCCTTGCGCGAGATGGGGGCGGTCATCGCAGGACGCAAGGGTGGAGAACTGGCTCCGTTGGCTCTTACGGGTAAGCGGCTGCATGGTATCGAGTATCGTTCGCCGGTTGCCAGTGCGCAGATCAAATCGTCACTCTTGCTTGCTGCGTTGTTTGCGGAAGGGACGACCAGGGTGCGGGAGCCGCGGCTCTCGCGTGACCATACCGAACGCATGTTTCAGTTTTTTGGAATTTCCCTCACGCGCGACAGCGGCGGGTTGATCATGCAGGGGCGGCCTGCTGTTGGATGGGCCGGGCGCCGTGTCGTCGTTCCCGGAGACTTTTCAGCCGCCGCATTTTTTATCGTCGGCGCCACGATCGTGGCCGGTTCGGATATCATGATCCGGAATGTCGGTATCAATCCGACCAGGACCGGTTTGATCGATGTCATGAACAGGATGGGCGCCGATATCCAGATCCTTGGTCAACGGGAAGAAGCGGGAGAACCGGTGGCTGATCTGCGGGTCAAGTCCGCTTCACTCAAAGGTATCGAAATCGGCTCCGAACTGATTCCGCAAACGATCGATGAGTTTCCTATCCTTTGTGTGGCCGCAGCGGTCGCGGAGGGTGACACTGTTATTTCCGGGGCGGAAGAGTTGCGGGTCAAGGAAAGCGACCGCATTGCGACGATGAGCGCCGAACTGAGGGATATGGGGGCGCAGATTACTGAAAAGCCTGACGGCATGGTCATTCGTGGGCTTGGTAGAGCCGGAGAGAACGGCCGCCTGAGCGCCGCCAGTAAGGCGAAAAGCCATGGAGATCATCGGGTCGCGATGTCGTTGGCCATTGGAGGGCTGACCGCTGCCACAAGTATGACGATTGCCGACTGTGGCTGCGTGGAAACCTCTTTCCCGAAGTTCGAGGCCGCGCTTTCCGAATTGTTGACGCATGAGGCGAGAGAGCGGTAACGCCTTCTGTCTTGAAGGCATCATGACGTGGATGGGGGCTTTGCGTGATCATCGCGATTGACGGGCCGGCTGGAGTGGGCAAAAGCACGGTGGCCAAGTTGCTGGCAGCCCGGCTCGGGTATCTCTATCTCGATACCGGTGCGCTGTATCGTGCCATTGCGTGGAAGGTGCTTCAATCGAAGGTGCAGCCGACGGACCATGAACAGGTGACGGCATTGCTCAACAGTACCTCGGTGCATATGCAGTTTCACAACGGCGCAATGCAGGTCTTAGTTGATGGGTGTGAGGTCACCGGCGAGCTTCGCACGCCGGAGGTGACGGGGGCGGCGTCCATCGTATCTGCCATTCCGGCGGTTCGAGAGTGGTTGCTGCCGATCCAACGCAAAATCGGGCAGCGGGGCTCGGTCGTCGCAGAAGGACGTGATGTCGGCACGAAGGTGTTCCCTTCCGCTCCGCTGAAATTTTTCTTGGAGGCGGATGCGACCGTACGAGCGGAGCGCCGCCATCGTGAGCTGGTTGCTGCAGGTCACGGAAGAGCGATTGAAGAGACGTATCAGGATCTCTCGGGTCGAGATATGCGGGATCGGAACCGTTCAATTGCGCCGCTTATTCCCGCCGCCGATGCTAGGCCCATCGACACGTCTGCGCTCAATGTCGATCAGGTGGTGGAACAAATGATGGCAGCGGTCTCGGCTGCGTTGTGACCAACGTTGTGTACGGTATTCTCTGGATTCTGGCAAGGGCGATCGGCATACTATGGTTTCGTTATCGGGTCATGGGGAAGATTCCCGCCACGGGAGGGGTGCTGGTCGCCGCGAATCATGCCAGCTACCTCGACATCCCGATGCTCGGTTGCGGGATGAACCGGAGGGCCTGGTATCTTGGGCGCAACGATCTGTTTCCTATTCCAGTGCTGAATGGAATTCTGCAGTCGCTGGGGTGGATTCCCGTACGGATGGGCCGGTTGGATCGAGAGGCGTTTGGGAAGGCCATCAGTTTGATTCGAGACGGCAAAGTGGTGGTCATTTTCCCGGAAGGCGGACGAAGCCGAGATGGGCATCTCAAGCCGCCCAAGGCCGGCATCGGGGTGATTGTTTCGCAGACAGGATGCCCGGTGGTTCCGGCCTATCTGAAAGGGACGTTCGATGTTCTGCCGACCGGAGCCCGGTGGCCTCGATGGCGCCAAATTACCGTGCGATTCGGAGATCCGATTACGTTTGAAACGGGAGAGCGGAAAGAGAAAGCTGAGACCAAACAGTTTTATCAGCTGGTCAGCCGGACGGTGATTGAACAGATTGCAGTGCTGGGTGACGTGCCTCCTCCCGCAGGGAAAGGGGCCCAGCCGCAGGCAACACCGCAGGGACCGATCGCCGGTGCTCGCAACGCTGAGTGAGCCCGGTGTCATTCACCATCAGCACCCGACGCGAGTCGGAAGGGTAGGACGTTTACAATGAGTACAGTGTCCAAAGACAGTGAAGCGCAGTTAGACCGCGAGACGTTAGCCGCGTTGTACGAAGAAACATTCCGTAACCTCGAAGAGGGAACGATTACCGAGGGCCGTGTGGTGGCGCTCACCAAGGACAAGGTGGTCGTCGATATCGGTTACAAATCGGAAGGGGTGATTCCAGGCGATCAGTTCTCGGCCGAAGAACTTCAAAATCTCAAGGTCGGTGACCGACTCCAAGTCTACATCGAAGAATGTGAAGACTCGGACGGCAATCTTGTCTTGTCCAAAGAGAAGGCGGACAAGATGAAGATTTGGGAAGAGCTGGAAAAGCTCTACAAGGACGAAAAGAGCATCGAAGGCAAGATTATCTCGCGCATCAAGGGCGGCATGATGGTGGATATCGGGGTCAAAGCGTTTCTGCCGGGCTCGCAAATCGACCTCCATCCTGTGCGCGATCTCGACGGGCTTGTCGGCAAGACCTTCCCTCTGAAGATCATCAAGATCAATCACCGCCGCGGCAATGTCGTTGTGTCCCGCCGGGTCCTCCTGGAGGAGACCAGAGACAAGAAGCGGCAGACCACGCTGGCCAACCTCAAGGAAGGGCAGCTCATTCAGGGCATGGTCAAGAACATTACAGACTATGGGTCCTTTATTGACCTTGGCGGCATCGACGGGTTGCTGCATATCACTGATATGTCCTGGGGGCGTGTGGGGCATCCCTCGGAATTATTTACCGTCGGCGATAAGGTTGAAGTGACGGTACTGAAGTACGATCGGGAAACAGGCCGCATCTCGTTGGGGCTCAAGCAGAAAAGCGCGGATCCCTGGACCAACGTTGCGGGTAAGTATCCGATCGGCACGAGGGTGCGCGGACGCGTTGTCAGTCTCACGGATTATGGAGCGTTCGTGGAACTCGAGCCGGGCGTCGAAGGTCTGGTTCATGTTTCGGAAATGTCCTGGACCCATGAGGTGCGGCATCCGTCGAGGGTGGTGGCGGTGGGCGATCAGGTGGAGGCAGCGGTGTTGAACGTCGATCCGGCGAGCCGAAAAATCTCGCTCGGGATGAAACAGACTGCCCCGAATCCTTGGGACATGATTGAAAGCAAATATCCCATCGGGACACGCATCGAAGGGAAGGTGAAGAGCCTGACCGATTTCGGGGCTTTCATCGGACTCGAAGAAGGCATCGACGGGCTGATCCATATTTCCGACATGTCATGGACGAAACATATCAAGCACCCTTCTGAACTCTTCAAAAAAGCGCAGAAGGTTGAAGCCATTGTGTTGCGTATCGACAAAGAGAAAGAACGGTTGTCGCTGGGGTATAAACAGCTGACCCGTGATCCGTGGGAAGATGCCATTCCTGCGCAATACCATGTGGGAGATTCGGTCGCCGGAAAAGTGAGCAAGGTCGCTGATTTCGGGATCTTCATCGAGTTGGATGGCGGAGTCGAGGGGTTGATCCATATCAGCGAGACCGGCGTTGAGCCGCAAGTCAAACTTGAAGAAAAGTTCAAACTTCAAGACGGCGTGACCGCCAAGATCATTAAGGTTGATCGGGAAGAACGCAAGATTGCGCTCAGCCTTCGCGACCATCAGCTTGATACTGATCGTAAGCAGGTGGATGAGTATCATTCGTCGCAGGGGGTTCCGGACCAAAGCTTTGGTCGTGCGGCCAAGCAGAACCGGAAGCGATCACAGTCGGACGACTAAACACGAATCCACTGACGCTGCTCTTGAAGCGGGTGACGTATCATGGCGGATGAATCGATCAGGGAAGAGCGCGCACCCAAGCGCCGGCCGTTACGCACGATGTTCTGGGTGCTGGCGGCCGGACTTGGAGCGATGGTTCTTCTGAATGTCTTGTTTCCGGATCTCGATTTGTCGTCCGGGGACCGGATCGCCGTGATCCGTGTTGAAGGGGTGATCATGGATTCGCAGGTGACGGTTGGAGAGTTGAAGCGGTTCAGCGAGAATCCTTCCGTCAAGGCGATCGTGCTGCGCATCGACAGTCCCGGCGGTGGGGTCGTGCCATCGCAAGAAATTTACGATGCGGTCAGACAGGTTCGGAGCAAAACCAGCAAAACAGTGATTGCCTCAATGGGGAACGTCGCGGCCTCCGGAGGCTATTATATTGCCGCGGCGACGGATCGGATTGTCGCGAATCCCGGGACGTTGACCGGTAGTATCGGCGTTATCATGGAGACGGCCAATGTCGAGGGGTTGCTTCAAAAGATCGGCATCGAAGGCGTGGTCATCAAGAGCGGGAAATTCAAGGATGTCGGGTCTCCGCTCCGCAAGATGAGCGAGGAAGAGCGGGGCTTGATGCAAGCCGTCATGGACGATGTGCATAAGCAGTTCATCGAGGCGGTGGCGGAGGGGCGGGCGATGGAGCTGGCCGAGGCCCAGGCGTTGGCGGATGGAAGAATTTTTACCGGACGTCAGGCGAAGGAGGCGAAGCTTGTCGATGAACTTGGCAACTTGGACGATGCCATCCAATTGGCTGCGGATGCCGTCGGTATCGAAGGCGAGCCGAAAGTCGTCGAGCCGCGCCGGCGTTTTTCCGTTCGCGAGTTGCTGGAGTCGCAGTTCACACGGCTGTTTCCCAAGCTGGACTTTCATCCGGGTGTGAGCATGAAGTATCTGATGGCCTTTTAGCGACGGCAGTGTGTGCCGGCAGGTTCCAAGGAAATGAGCTTGGATCAACTGAGCGAAGGGAGAAAGGCATGACGAAGGCGCAGATCATTGAGCGGGTTTCCGAGCAAGTCACGACGTTGACGAAACGGCAAGCCGAGGTGGTCGTCAACACGATTTTTGACTGTGTGAGAGATTCGTTGAAAAACGGCGACAAGACGGAGATTCGCGGGTTCGGCAGTTTCCGTCTGCGGGCGCGCCGCATGAAGGAAGGCCGTAATCCGAAGACAGGGGCGACGGTGGCTGTGCCGGCCAAGCGAGTGCCGTTCTTCAAGGCCGGCAAGGAATTGAAAGAGCTGTTGAATCAATAGCCCTTTGAAAGGGGTCGTTGTGCCGACTTCAGATTCACCGGAATCCGCTGCATCAGAACTTCGCTGGACTGCCGGCGCACTCAAGCGTATGGAACGTGCGCCCATATTTCTGCGTGGCATGGTCCGCCGTGTCGCCGAGAAAAAGGCGCGGGAACTGGGCTATGAAGAGATTACGGAGGAGATTCTCGACCGATTCAAGGGGCAGATGATGGGCGGCATGGGCGGAGAGTCCGAGCTGGCGGCGGCTGCCGAGGATATGGCGCAGGGACACCTGCCGTGGACCGCGGCCGCCAAGGAGCGTCTGGCAAACGTTCCTGAGTTCATGCGGGCCATGATTAAACAAATTGCTGAGGAGATCGCGAAAGAGCGAGGCCACCTCGAAGTGAATGTCGAGCTCTACGAGAAGGTGGAAGCGCTCGGCGATCTTCAAGAATCCGCCGGATCTCCAATGGAATGGACGGAGGGCGCATTGGCGCAGTTGCAGGAAAAAATCAAACAGTCGCCGCCCATCGCGCTGGATTTCGTCACCGATATGATGAAACGGGATGCCGAGGACCTGGCCAAGGAAAAGCACGTTTCCCGCATCGATGAAGCCGTCCTTCGTGAACTGTGGGAGACGCCCCACGAGCGTGTTGCCTGGACCGACGAAGCCTGGAAGCGGCTGCAAACGTCACCGGACTTTGTGCGAAGCGGGATTCGAAAGGCTGCGGAGCGGCGGGCCCGGAAGCTCGGACTTTCTGAAATCGACGACGCTCATCTGACGATCTTCAGAAATCAAGCGATGATGAAAGCGGTGAAGCGCATTCGCTCGTTCGGGTATCAGGAATTGACATTCGACGCGTTCGGGACCGCGCTCGAGAAAACCAAGCGGCTGCAAGGAAACGATCAAGCGGAAAAACGCCTTCAGGAAATTCGCAGCCACTTCGCCGATCCTTCGACCAAGAAGCCGGAGGGAGGTACGCTGGGCGCCGAGCTGATGGATAAATTCCGCAAGTACCTCAAGGGCGAAGGGCCGCTCTAGCCCGCAGCATTCGTGGTGCGAATGCTTCTTCTACGCTCGTCTGTTTCTCCAAGCCGAGCCCCCGCGCTGTCTTCAGCTATGAGTGTTGCGTTGTGAGTCATCAGACGCAACTCACCATTCTCAACTCGCCATTTTCCGGTTCAGTTCCGCGCTCCACGAGGCGCACATGAGAATGATCGTCAGTGAGCTGCTTTCTCCTGAGGCCAGAACTTGTGACGAATTTGCGGCAAGGGATCATTGTCGAAGTTAGGGATGTCGTAGAGGCAACGGTCGATCGTCTCCACTTCTTCCTCGGTCAACGGGAGCGTCACTTTTTTCTTCCAGAATTGGTCCAGCGTAAAGTAATCACCCGATTGGGGTTTTTCAGCCAAGTAGGCCTTCATCTTATCGAAGCCGGCCGTATCCACACCTCCGACGCGACCCTTATTGCGAGTATGGCACCAGTGCAACACTTCAGCGATTCCATACATCGTGATATCGACGTTCACAATCTTACTCATTGGAGCCCTCCTCAAAAAAGAGGATGTATTCTAGCTTAAGCAGAGAGTGAAATTCAAAGGTTGCCGTGTATGTTCTGCAACATTGCCAGAGAAAAGAACGCCTCTGTATACTGGGCATTCTGGGGAGCGTGGCAATAGGCCTATCGGTACGTCCTTGTCGGTATAGGAAGACAGCGTGAGTGTGTCAAGTTTCAGAGAATCCCATTCCAGAAGGCATGTGCTCGGTGTCCTGTCGGTCTGTTTGATATTGGGCGGTTTCATCGCCTGCTCCAAAGCCGAACCGTATAATCCTCCAGATCTCTTTTATTACTTTGCCAGCTATAAAGTCGGCAAGAATCCCACTACCATTACAACCGGTGATCTCAATCACGATTCTCTCACCGATCTGGTTACCACGAATATTGCCAGCAACACGCTTTCAATCCTATTAGGTAACGGCGACGGAACATTTCAGGATCAAGTGCAGGTGCATGTCTGTCAGGAGCCGCGCGCGCTTGCGATGGATGACTTTAATCATGATGGGCATGCCGATGTGGCGTTGGCCTGTCCCGGCGGCGACGAAATCGCGATCTTGCTCGGACATGGGAATGGGAAATTTGCCGAAGGGCCCCACTATCCGGTGTATCGGACCCCGGTCGCATTGGCGATCGGCGATGTGAATGGCGACCGTCATTCTGACTTGGTCGTGGCGCTTCGTAACGACAAGGTCAAGATTTTCCTGGGTACGGGGACGGGGGAGTTTCGGCATGGTGCCCAATATGAGTACGGTGACACTCCAACTTCTGTGGCCCTGTCCGATCTCGATCGGGATGGGAGGCTGGATTTGGTTGTGACGAACGGAGGGCCTATGTCGAATGCGGTGTCGATTTGGCTGGGTAATGGCGATGGTTCGTTTCGAGGCCCCAAGGACTATTCGGCGGGAAAGCGACCGCTGGGAGTCAGTTTCGCAGATTTCGACAACGATCAGAACAGTGATTTGTTAGTGATCAATGGGGAACGAGACAGTTTCACGACGCTGCTCGGCAACGGCAATGCCACATTTCGTCCCGGCAGGGATTCCGGCGCCAATGCGGGGCCTAATTTCGGGCTTGCACGGGATTTCAACGGAGACCGCTGGATGGATGTGGCCATCGTCAATCTCCAATCGAGTGATTTGTCGATCTTGTTTGGAAAAGGGGATGGGACGTTCCACTACCCGCCTCGAAATTACCGGACGAAGGCCGGCCCTTTCGCCATCTCTTCTTTTCGTGTGACGACGACGGGGACGGAAGAACCGGGATTGGTCATTGCCGACAACGGAAGCGGCAGTGTCTCCATCTTTCTTCATCGCGGGGTGAAAGCGGCGCTGAAACCGGAGGCAAAAGAGTAGGATCTCAGCTTGGAACACTGCACAGTGCAGTGGTGGCTCAGTAGTCCTAGAGCAATAGCCGCTATTCTTGACAGCCCTGGGGCCCTTCGCTAGAGTGGCCGCAAGCAAGTTACCGCGCAAGATGTGAGACTAACAATGGCGCTTCGATCCTTTGCCTGGTGGTTTCTTATGGGGGCGCTGATGACCCTGTCCGTCCTCATGGTCCAGGGCGGTGTGCGCGACTTGTGGGAGGGGACTCAGCCCGCCGGGGATACCAATGTCTTCGTCTATTTCGGCACCACCCTCATCGGCGGTGGATTGCTCGCCGGATGTGTGGCGCTGGTGATGAACCGCCTTCGATAAGCGGAGAGAATAGGGCATGTATGCAGTGTCTCAAGTGCAAAGGGTTCATGATGGTCGAGCGGCACTATACCCTCATCAACAGGAGAATCTATGCCCGTTGCCTCAACTGCGGATTCTGGATTGATCTGGCCGACCTGCTCCGGTTTTTTCATAAAGTGATTGATAGTGGACTGAAAGGTGATAAGGTGCGGGAGACGTTCTCACTGTAAAGGGCAGCTTCATCATTATGCAGAATAATCCAAGCCAGTATTACAGAATGCCATGGTCTGTGTGTCACTTCTTTGGGTCATGCGGAGTCGGGATACTGCTGTGTGCATGCTTGTTGGCTGGATCTCCATCCACCGTGTCTGCGAAAGCCGTACATCACAACCGGCATACTGGAGAGACGGTTCAAGATCCTGGTGTGCCGTATAGGGCTCTGCCCTGGAGAACCGTCCCAGCCCATAGCGTGCTGCTGAAAGAGCTTCGCTCTGGCCGTGTTCTCTACGAGTATGAGTCTGAGAAACGGATGTCGCCGGCGAGCTTGACGAAAATCATGTCGGCGCTAGTCATTCTCGAGCGAGGGCATTTGGATGAACAGGCTACGATCAGCAAGAATGCCGCGCGCGCGCCCAAGACGCATTTACGCTTGAAAACCGGTGAGGTGTTTCGTTTGGGAGATTTGCTCAAGGCGATGCTGATTGTGTCTGCAAATGATGCGTGTCTGGCGGCCGTCGAACATGTCGGCGGCGATGAGCCACAGTTTGTTGCGCTGATGAATGCCAAGGCGTTCGAGCTTGGGCTGAATGACACCCATTTCAGCAATGGATGTGGATTCGATGGAGCGGAGCACTATTCAACAGCTGAGGATCTGGCTCGGCTTAGTGAAGCTGCGATGCAGAATCCGGTGTTCCGTGAACTCGTCCGTGAAGAACGGGAGATGATCACGCCGGTGAGCGGCCATCGGGCCTATCTTCTGCACAATACCAATCGTCTGTTGGGGCGCATTCCCGGCGTCGAGGGAGTAAAGACAGGATTCACGTCAAAAGCCGGACGATGTTTGATCGCCAAAGTCTCTCACAACGGGAGCGATCTGTTGCTCGTCATTCTCAACTCCAAGCGCCGCTGGAACACTGCCAAAAGCCTCATCGACTACGGCCTGAAACTCTCGGAAACCACTCAGTAGCCCATCTCCAGCCGTTTTCTGTCATGCGATAGACCGTTGGGTGTTACGGCGGTGGTCTGAAGTCCGCCGGTCTCTTCGCCTCTTTCATTGCAGCGCCCATCTCTGCGTCTGGGAACCACTGATCCATCCAATCACCCTTGGCTGTATCCTTCCCGATACGAGCCCTCTCCTGCGAGATACGGCTCGGACTAGCCAAATCGGTCAATCATCTGGTTTTCCCTTGTCTTCGACGGCGGAACGAATCTCGCAGTAAGCCTAGGGCCGGCAAGAAACGGATCGCCAGCAACCGAGGCGCACGGTTGAGATCCACACAACTATCCAACGGTTCTTGCAATCGAGGAGGAATGCCATGAACTACTCTGTCCGATTCCTGGTCCTTTCAATCGCCCTGCTCGTGCTGACTTCAACCACCACAGCTGGCACGCCGCCGAAGCCACTGCACCAATCAGAAACCGTAAAGGCTGGGGGGACAAGCAGCGGCGACACGAAGTTGATCGACATCAATTCGGCCACGCTCACGGACCTGACGTCACTCCCAGGCGTCGGGACTGCGCACGCGAAGAAGATTGTGGAGGGCCGGCCGTACTCGTCCGTTGATGAATTGAAAGTCCGCAAGGTTCTATCGAATGGCATCTATAACAAGATTCGTGATCGAATCAGCGCAAAAGGGCATTCGAAGGCGGCAACCGGAGAAAAGTCTGGCGTGTCGGCATCGGGTAGCACTATGCACTGAACAGCGGAACTCCGCACGCTCGAGCGACTCCATCCGAAGGGGTGGGGTCGCCGAGTGCGAGGGGTACGGTGAGTTAACGCGGCAGGACAAATTCGATGTTGATGTCTTTCCCCAGATAGTTCACCTGAAAGCCCTGCTTATCGTAGGCCATAACAGCGCCCAGCACGTTTTCATCGCCGTAGTCTTCCTTGCCCAGCAATTTACGGATGTCATCCGGGCTTTCGCTGTTCAGGACATTGCGGAAGATGCCTCTGGTCTTGTGCGCGAATCGGTTGTTGATAAAAATCAGATCGACTTTCCCATCCTGGATGCGCACGCCGGCCATGGGGCCGGTCGGCTTTCGTTGATCGAGCAGGAAGATGAAGGCCGCTTCCTGCTCGGCCTTGACACCCGATATTGTTCCATTGACCAGGGTCTCGATGGCGGCGGTCTCTGAGTCACCGAGTTTAATGCCGAAGAGCGAGATGGTGGCGCTCGAAATCGATGCAGACTCTGTCACGTCGTGCTTACTCAGCTCATACGGTTCGGCGTGAGCCGAAGGGATAAGGTTGGCGAGGGGACCTACAATAGCCAGGACTAATATGAGCGCCACACGATGCTTCCCCATTTCGCTTCTCCTTTACTCTGAACTACGATTACGTCTGTGGTGTTGTGGTCAGCAGCATTTCTCCGAGCTGCCGCAGACGGAGAAAGTATGTTTGGGAGTCTGTATCCAGTTCTGCGGTCAGCTCGGTCAGCTCGTCCAAACAGTCTCTCACAAGGGCCATCCGTTGGCGGTCGAGTCCTTCGGGGCTGTCCAAAAAGAAAACCACACACCCGCTGATGACGGTATCGAGGGTCATCAACTGGCCTTGGTGTGGGCTTGAGAATTGGGGCCAGCCCACCACACAATGTTGTTTCCACGCTGTCGCTACGTCGTCTCGTGCCACTGTCTGCCGCTCCGTTACGGATACAATCCGCGTTGGAGATGCGCTTGGGCGACTTGGTCGATTCCGCTCATGAGCGCCGCCATGCGCATCGATGTCCGCCGTTCGTTCGAGAACTGAAGGGTGCGATGAAAGGCCGACGTGATGATATCGTGCAACCGACGCTGAATATCGTTTGCGCTCCAAAGGAATCGTTGAAGATCTTGCACCCACTCGAAATACGACACGATCACTCCGCCTGAATTCGCCAGAATATCGGGAATGATGAAGATGCCTTTTTCTTCGAGTATGCGGTCGGCTTCCAGGGTCGTCGGGCCGTTCGCCCCTTCCGATAGAATGCGACAGCGAAGACGATCGGCATTTGTTTCAGTAATTTGCTCCGAGAGTGCTGCAGGGACGAGTACCGTACAGTCCAGTTGTAGTAATTCCTTGTTCGTGATGGGCTCCCCCATCTTCATCTCAGAGAGCGCTTGTCCGGAGTTCCGGTAACGCCTGATCAGTTCAGGGATGTCCAGCCCCTTGGCATTGTAGATGCCCCCGGTCACATCGCTGACGGCGACGACTCGCGCGCCTTCTTGCTGCATGATGAGCGCGGTGTGGGAGCCGACATTCCCGAAGCCTTGGATGGCTACCGTCGTATTCTCGATCGAGAGCTTGAGGTGGCGGAGTGCTTCCAGTGTGACATAGACGACCCCTCGTCCGGTGGCCTCTTCGCGCCCGAGGCTGCCGCCGAGCGAGAGCGGTTTGCCGGTCACCACGCCTGGAACCGCATAGCCGACCTGTTGGCTGTAGGTATCCATGATCCATGACATGACGTGCGCGTCGGTTCCCACGTCGGGGGCGGGCACGTCTTTGTCGGGGCCGATGAGGGGAAAAATTTCAGCGGTATAGCGCCGAGTCAGTCGCTGTAATTCAGCGCGGGATAACTTCTTCGGAGAAACCTGAATGCCGCCTTTTGCTCCACCATAGGGCAAGCCCGCCAAGGCGCATTTCCACGTCATCCACATTGCGAGGGCCGAGACCTCTCCGAGGCTCACGTCCTGATGATACCGAATGCCTCCTTTGCAGGGGCCGCGCGAGGAGTCGTGCTGCACCCGATAACCGGTAAAGACTTCCACCCGTCCATCATCCATGCGCACCGGCAGGCTGACGATGAGCGAACGCTGGGGCAGCTTCAACCGTTCACGCAGGTTTGGATCCAACTGCATCGCCTCAGCTGCTCGATCGAATTGCGCAACCGCCAAACGAAAGGTGTGGGTGTCAAGCTCCTGCATAAGCCCTCGATCCGTTACAAGTTGAATCGGTTGATTGATGCGAACTCGTCGGCTGCAGTAACGCGGTTACCGGGGTGTGTTGCTACGGTCGTCCACTCAATCGAAAACACCTCACCGAATATCCGGGCAAGATCAGATTTGACCTTATCGAGAGGGATGGTCTTGCCGCATAGCACGCTCATGGAGCTGACCAGGCAATCGGCGAATCCGCATGGACGGATTCGTTGAAACGGCGTCAGGTCCATATCGACGTTGAGCGCAAATCCGTGCAGGGTGATGCCTCGTTCGATGCGGATTCCGATAGACGCGATCTTTGCCGCTTGAGGCGTCAGAACCCAGATCCCCGGTTTCTTCTCGATTCGATGGCCGTCGATATTCCAGTGTTTGAGCAGACGAATGATCACGTCTTCAAGCAGCTGGACGAGTCGTCTTGGGCCTGCAGCGTGCTGAGCCAACTTGAGGATCGGGTACACGACGATTTGTCCGGGGCCATGGTAGGTGGCTGATCCTCCGCGATTCACCCGATAGAGTGCCGTTCCATTGACGCGTAAGAGGGCTTCATCCCCGCCCCAATCGGACGCGTGGGTGCTGCGCCCCAGTGTATAGACAGGTTGGTGTTCAAGGATGACGACTGTATCCGGCCTCACACCCGAGAGGCGCTCATGGTGGAGGCGTGACTGTAGTTCCCATGCGATGGAATAGGGGACAGGTGTGGGGAAGACAAGGAGTGATCCAGCGATGGCAGTTGGAAATGCAGGATCTGTTGTGCGGGCAGGAGGCTCCAAGGCGCAGGACTCAGTCACTGATTCACCGTTCGGAGTAAAGGGCGGTCTGCATAAATTTCTAGGCATCGGAACAAGCGATGTGTCGGCAAGGAGGAGTCTCTTGCGGTGATGTCGCGCACATCCATAGACGAAACATTGTCGCATAACTAGTTATCGGGGGGAAAGCGGGATCTCGCAGGCCGGGCTTTCGCCCGGCCTGCGGATTTGCGAATAACCAGGGTGCTTACTTGATGGCAGCGAAGAGTTCTCGAATTTCAGGTGTCTTGAGCTTTTTGAGCGCCTTGGCTTCGATCTGGCGAATGCGCTCGCGCGTGACCGACAAGTTCTGGCCCACTTGTTCCAAGGTGCGAGCCTCCTCATAACCAATCCCGAAGCGGAGGCGAATGACTGTTTGTTCCCTCGGTGTGAGAATTCCGAGGATTCGATCCAACTGCGTCGTCATCTCAGTTCGGTGCACGTGGGCATCGGGGGGAACTGCAAGTTGATCCGGAATCATGTCCCCGAACTGAGTCTCTCCATCGCCGATCGGCGTTTCCAGCGCCACCGGTTCTTGGAATGCCTGAACAGTTTCATGGAGCCGATCGGGTCTCATGCGAAGCACGTGTGCGATCTCTTCTATGCGAGCAGGACGTCCGAATTGCTGTCCAAGTCGGCGTGTCACTCGAACAATGCGATGGGAGGCTTCGGTCTGGTGGACCGGAATGCGGATGGTTCGCGATTGATCCGCAATAGCCCGCGTAATGCCTTGTCTAATCCACCATGTGGCATAAGTGCTGAATTTGAAGCCTTTTCGGTACTGGTAACGCTCGGCCGCTTTCATGAGGCCGATGTTGCCTTCTTGGACGAGGTCGAGCAAGGCGAGCCCTCGGCCGGTGTAGTGTTTGGCAACATCAACCACCAATCGCAGGTTTCGCCGCACGAGTTCGTCTTTGCCTCGTTCGAGGACGACTCGCGCGGACCGAATTTCATCGAGCAGCTCCTTCAGCCGTTTTCCCGTCGTAGCGGCAGGTTTCATCGTGCGAACCGCCGGTTTCAGCACGGCAAGGAGTGTCTGCTCCGTATCATCCAGCGCCTTGGCTGAGAGTCCGCTCAGTCGCTTGATGAGTTGAAGTTTTTTGACGGAATCTGACAGAGCCGGCGTGTGTTTCGAGCGGGCAAGTATGTTTAGGACATGGCGCAAGGCAACTCGGATTCGACGTGTGCCCTGATCGACCTGTTTTGCAACAGCCACTTCTTCTTCGCGTGTGAGCAGATCCCTCTGACCGAACGAGCGGAAGTACAGGGACTCCAATAAGAACGGACTTGCACCATGACTCGTACGCATGGCTGGTGCAGATTGTTCTTCTTGATCGGCTTTCTGTGTGTCGCTACGGCCGATCACCCCAAGCAAGCCGCTTGCCTGCTGGTCATCGGCGTCCACGTCGGTATCGACAGTCTCCTTGCTTTCAACTTCATCCGTCGTCCGAAGTCCTTCATCATGCATGGCATCACCTTTCATCTCGTGGTTGCCTATCCGTCTACTTCTGTTAGAGCGTGATGGAAGCAAGAGGATTCATTCTGGTTGTTACCTTTGTCTATCGCTCTATCCAAGCAAAAGGAGTGCTGGATTGAAGATGAGAACGGGTTGGCGCGATCACCTCGAAATTGCAAGACTATTAAAGAGACTTAATGAAGAAGATGAGATCGTTCTGTCTCAGTTGTGCGGCAACTATGCAGAATTGCCTACAGTCCAAGGGCCCAATCGCCACACCATTCGGGTGACGGCTCAGTAACCGGCATCATTCATCAGTGTATCTACGAATTGAGATGGCATCCGGTTTTGAAGTCTAGGGCATATGGCTTATGGTGCGGGACTGGGCGGGATTAAGACGACCAATACTCGATGTCATGATCCGATTGCGTGCGATGGGTGATTGGTTTTCAGGCCTTATTTCTCCGTAAATAATTCCGCGACGAATTGTCATGAAACATCGGGGCGAAGGACGGGTGCTCGGTTGCAAACTATAGAATGAACCTCCTAGAATGCCGCCATGTTGCAGCTTGCCAGTGGTGAACGGATTCATCTCGTCGATCAGAAGGGGCGTCACTATGCGCTGACGCTGAAGGCCGGGGAAATATATCAATTCAGTGGGCAGACTATCGCGCACGATGCGCTTATCGGGCGTCCTGATGCGACCATGGTGACGTTGTCCCGCGGGAAAAAGATGTTGGCGATCCGTCCGACGTTTGGGGACTATGTGCTCAAGATGCCACGTGGCGCGCAAGTGCTTTACCCAAAGGATCTTGCGCTTATCCCAATGTGGGCGGATGTCTATCCAGGGGCTCGAGTATTCGAGGCCGGAACCGGTTCAGGAGCTCTGACTATGGCGCTGTTGCGCGCGGTCGGGCCGAGAGGCTTGGTGGTGACCTATGACGTGCGGGACGATTTTGCACGCACCGCGCTGCTCAACATCGAGCGCTATATGGGGTCTGTCTCCAACCTGGTGTCATTGCGCAAGAATGCCTATGAGGGCATTGAGCTGCTTGATGATGGCATCCCGTTCGATCGCGTGGTCCTCGATCTTCCGGAGCCATGGCAGGTGATTCCTCATGCTGCCGGTGCTCTTCGGTCCGGCGGGATCTATGTGAGTTTTGTTCCCACAGTTCCCCAAGTTATGCAAACGGTCGAGGCACTTGAGCGGACGGCAGTCTTTGCCATGGTGGAAACATTTGAGACACTGCTGCGGACCTGGTCGGTTCAAGGTCGAAGTGTGCGGCCCGATCACCGCATGGTTGCCCATTCGGGGTTCATCACGGTCGCGAGAAAAGTTGAGCCTGGATTGCTGGACTTTGCAAACACACAGGAGGCCGAGAATCAAGGAACATCTGAGGAGGCATCCGGAAATTGGGGAGAGGAGCATACCAGATGAGCCGGCTGGCAGGGAAAGTGGCTGTAGTGACCGGAGGCAATGCGGGAATCGGCGAAGCCATTGCCAAGACGTTTGTGCGGGAAGGGGCGGCGGTGGTGATCACCGGACGTCGTCAAGATGAGTTGGATCGTGTAGTCCATGAGATTACTCGGCGGAACGGCAAGGCGATTGCAGTTGCCGGTTCGGTCACGGACGACCGCCATACGCGGGCGGTTGTGAATGCGGCGATCCAGCGATTCGGCAGTCTGGATATCTTGATCAACAATGCCGGAGTCGGAGAGTTCGGCCGCCGGCTTCATGAAATCGACGATGAGACCTGGGCTCGTGTGCTGGATGTCAATCTGACCGGCGTATTTCGCATGACGCGCGCGGCGGTCCCCGAAATGTTGAAACGGGGGCGGGGATCGATCGTCAATATTTCATCGATAGCGAGCCTGGTCGGCATTCCCTATCTGCCCGTGTATGCTGCCTCCAAAGGCGCGCTGGACGCGCTGACTCGCGCGATCGCCATCGATTATGCCAAAGACGGCGTCCGTTGCAATGTGGTCAACCCCGGGCTGATCGCAACCCCAATGGCTGCGCCGCTCATGGCCGATCCGGCGCAGCTCAATCCGATCCTTGACCACTATCCAATTCGCCGGCCCGGGAAACCTGAAGAGGTTGCCGATATGGTGTTGTACCTTGCTTCCGATGAAGCGATGTGGGTGACAGGGGGAACATTCACGATCGATGGCGGGATGACAGTGTGGTGAGGGTGTTGCCGTAATGGAAATCAACGTTGAGACTAAGTTTTGCGGCATTATGGGCAATCCTGTCGAACATTCGTTGTCGCCGGCGATTCATAATGCGGCGTTTCGAAGGCTTGCCCTCAACTATGTGTATCTTGCCTGGAGGGTCGAATCGATCGGCGATGCAATCAGAGGGCTCCGCGCCCTTGGGAACTTTCGCGGCGCCAGCGTCACGATCCCGCACAAGGTATCGGCCGTGCCGTTTCTTGACGAGATAGAACCGACCGCGCGGCAGATCGGGGCGATCAACACCATCGTTTTGGAACAAGGACGGTTGGTCGGGTTTAACACCGACGCCACCGGCGCGCTGCGCGCGTTGCGCGAGGGTGGGGCTACACTCGCTGGACAGCGTATTGTCATGATGGGTTCAGGGGGGTCCGCGCGGGCCATTGCCTTTGCGTTGGCAGCGGAGTCAAAGGCAGAGGTACTGATGTTGCTCGGAGTCGATGATAAAGAACGGGTGGCGCTGGCAAGGGACCTTCGAGCGAAGACCTCCGTAACCGTTGAGGAGTATCCTCTCGATGAGCGCGCGCTAGGCCGGACCGTTCCCGACGCACAAGTTCTGATCCACTGTACTCCTGTCGGCATGTCGCCTCGCGCCGACGCCACGTGCGTCCCGGCCGCGCTGCTTCATCCTGGTCTCACGGTGATGGATGTTGTCTATAATCCACGGGAGACAAAGCTTCTGAAAGAGGCCAAGCGATCAGGCTGCAAGACGATTTCGGGCATCGAGATGTTTCTCAATCAGGCGGTTGCTCAGTTCGAACTCTGGACCAACCAGCCGGCTCCGGTCGAGGTGATGCGATTTGTGCTGGAGTCTCATTTTCAATGAATGTCGTGCTCATCGGGTATCGTGGAACCGGGAAGAGCACGATCGGGAAAGTGGTGGCCGCGCGCCTTGGCCGAACCATGGTATCGACTGATGCGGAGATTGTGAAACGAGCCGGGCAGAGCATTCCTGAGATTGTCGCGCAGCATGGGTGGGACTATTTTCGCGATCTTGAATCTCAGGTCTGCCGGGATTTGGCGCATGGGGATGGATTGGTTATCGATACAGGGGGAGGTGTAATCCTTCGACCGGAAAATGTCGACAGGCTGAAAACTGCAGGCACCATTTTCTGGCTGACGGCCTCGGTCGAAACAATCACGAAACGCATCGGACGAGATACGCAACGTCCTTCATTGACAGGAACCAAGTCGTTCATCGACGAAGTGCAGGATGTTTTGCGTGAGCGAACGCCGAAGTATGAGGCTGCGGCTGATCATGTCATTGCAACCGATGGACGGCCGATCGTGCAGATTGCAGACGAAATTCTTGCCCGGCTGTAACCGGTGAGTGCTGCCTGTGGTATCGGATCGTATTCTTGACAAGCCTTCGCATAACATGATTCATGTACCACACGTGCGCCCGTAGCTCAGTTGGATAGAGCGCCGGGCTTCGAACCCGTAGGTCGCAGGTTCAATTCCTGCCGGGCGCACCATAGATTCAAGGAGTTAGCAGAGTCCCCCACCCCGATAGGCCTCGCTGGTTGCGCGGGGGTTGCAGATCCAATCCCCTTCCAACGTCGGGTGACCGGTTCGTCGAGCCGATCGACCGCCTGTCGATTTCCCCCGGGAATCAGGTGCCCATACAGATCAACTGTGATCGCGATGGAGCTATGCCCCATCTGTTCCTTCACATAGACAGGGCTCTCGCCTTGCTGGAGCAACAAACTGGCGAAGGTATGACGGAGATCATGGAAACGGATCTTTCGTAGCCCTGATGATTTCAGGAGGCCATAGAAGGCTCGATGCCGTAGGTTGTCTCCGTCGAGCAGGCCTCCCGTTTCACTACAGAAGACCCATTCCGGAATACTGGACCACCCGTTGGCCGACGCGTCGAGGTGCCTCTCAGTGTGGAGGTCGGCAAGCGTTTGAGTCAATGCTTGAGACATATCTACGCGGCGGCTCTCACCGCTTTTCGGGGTCGTCACTTTGCCATGCGTATAGTTGCGCTGAACCAACAAGAAGCGGCTCTGGAAATCAAGATCGCCCCACCGGAGGGCAAGGAGTTCGCCCAGTCGTAATCCGGTACGGACGGCACAAAGGAATAATGGATAATATTTGGAAGCATGGCGCTGGGCTGCGTCAAGGAAGATCGAGACTTCTTCGCGAGAGAACGGGTTTACTTGCCGACGCTTTGAGACCTTCGGCAGAAACTTGCCTGGCTTGAGTGCCACATTGACGGGGATCAGGTTGTCTTCAATAGCCTGACTCAAAAGGCTGCTCAATACTCGCACGTTGTTCTGAACGGTCTTAGGAGATAATGCCCGGTTGAGCTGCTCGGTCACCATGCCTCGAACCTTTTCGCGGGTAATGTCAGCCAATCGTAACGAGCCAAGTTCTGGCAGGATCCATTGGTTGAGGCGCTTTTTGTAGTCCTCGTATGTCGTGTGCTTGCGGACCTGCTTGATATGGTCCAGCCACGGTGTCGCAAAGGCCTGCAAGGTCACATTGGCTTTAGGAGGGTCCAACGCAGACTGTCCGAGAGCCAGCCGTGCCAGGATTTGTTGGGCCGCATACTGGGCGGCCTTTTTGGCGGGCGCTCCGACGCCAACACGCTTCGCTTTGCGCGTACCGTGGGTTAATGAAAATCCACCACGCCCCTTTCCATTCTCGAATCGCGACGCCCATAGGACGCATAGTGTCTGTGACTCCCTTTCCCGGTGTCAAGCGCTCCGCTTCGACGGCCGCATGTGAGCGACAACCGAGTCAACGATCTCGCTCAGTCCCTCAGCCGAGTTGGCGACGTGCGAACCAGACAGCCAGCGGTCGAACTCGTCTCGCTTTACCAGGATCTTCCCTTCGATCCGGTAGTGAGGCAGTGGACGCACGCGATCCACGAGACGATTCCTCAGCCAGCGGACCGAGCAGGATGAGTAGGTCGCCAGCGCCTGGAGATCGAAATACCCTGGCTCGAGGAGATCACCCAGCATTACAGTCTCTTGTTGAGATTGTTGAATCGCTTTTCATCCGGTCAGAGAGTTTCTGTGTCATCATGCGTTTTGCCTAAGACTGGAAGCGCAGACCGCGCGTGATACTGTGGCACTTATGAGAGGGTTCAGTATTTATGACCATACCGAAAAAGTAGGGGAGGCCGGGCGAGAGGCTTCGGCAGTCACGCATCTGAGGCACCGCGTCCGGAGACGCCGTGCCAGCTCAGCGCACCGTCGTGTCGCGCAGCGCGGCTCGACCGTACATCGCCCGTCAGGGGGTGTGGCACGCCCGTGGCAACCGCGCCACCGAGGACGGTGTCACGCCTGCAGCCGTTCGTGGCCACAGACTCTGAGCGTCTGTTGCGCCCCCAGCGTCCTTGAGGGACGCAACACAATGTTGAGAAGAGGTCGGTGTACGAGTCCGACCTGTGAGACCGTTCCTATTCCGTACTCCTATTCAGCCAGCATCGAGGAGTAGAGAGGAAAGTATCGATGGTGTGTTCACCTTCCTTAGCTATTCGGGGCGTGCAAGATCATGCCGCCTGTGATCTTGTACGGAAGCGCCGGTTGTTACCAAAGCGAGGAACTGGAGGACTTACCCGAGCATGGTTTGGAGGGCCTGGCGAAGCGCACTTTGATCCGTCGCGTTGAGTCGTCCCAGTTTCTTGAGGACGAGGGCAGGGTCAATGGTCGTGAGGATGGGTTTAAGGACAGACGGTTTAAGCAATCCCGCCCCTTGCCAATCTTGCACCTGCACCTCACCCACGGAGAGGGAAGAGGGTTGCCGACTGGTGACTGCCATAATCAAGAGATCGGGGCGAGCCTGATGGTAGGCTGGGCTGCTGACGACGACGGCAGGACGGCGTTTGACGGCGGACTGATCCGTAAACGGGAAGGGGACTAGAACTACATCCCCGAAGTCATAACCGGTCATAGTCGGCGTCAGCGGGGTTGTCCCACACCCGCGCAAAGGCGGTAGTGGCTAACTGGCCAGCGGCCTGAGTCAGACCGCGCTCTTCGGCCTGACAGTGGGCGAGAAAATCCACGAAGTCCTCCACCTCGGCTAAACGTTCGGGGGGAAGATGCCGAAGTTTCTGAAGAATCGTCTGTTCATACGCCGTAGTCATCTGCGTCGCTCCAACTAGGTATCAGCCTACACGTCTCCGTCTCAAAGATCAATTCTTCCTCCGTTGCGCGCGGGCCCCGCCGAGCCAGTTCCCTGACGATCCTGTTGGCACTCCGTCTTGTACATATTTCACGGATTTTAAGAGGTTGCAGGATATGGCTTTAGCCCGTAGTTGTCTTACATATTCGATTTGGTGTTTCCTCGCGCCAATGCTCGTAGGCCCTTCCGATGGCTGCTTCCGGACTCTTCTTCCGACGACTAGAATCAGACACAGGTCGATGGTGGGCGCGGGGTGTCTTGACCTGGGTTAGTGCGGGTGAGCTGATGGGGTAGTGGGGGAACGGAAGAGCACGGTCACGGTGGATCTAGGGGAACTGAAAGCGCCCTCGCGTGCCTGATGCGAGTAGCAGGGCGTCACCGCTTGTCAAGGGGCATCCAAATTTTCCCACCCGGGTTAGGTGGTTGTGGCCGTTTCCTCTAGTCGCACCAGTCCGATCGTCTACCCGGTGGCCCTGGATTCCTACCATGGCTTTTCGGCTGGATGTGAATAATACCCGTGGATGGTATCGCGACTTTGTTCGTTGGTACCAGAAAATGGCCATGACGGAAGAAACGCGAGTCTATCGACATCGGAAGGCCTCATAGCCTCGATTTGGAACAATACCCTTCTATGAACTACACAGATTTTGAGCGTGAATCTAGCTCACTGACATGAAGTGAGTCCCCGAGGTAAGATCCTTCGTGTACAATACCCTCATTGCTTTCGCATTCCTTCAGGGGAACACCTTAGCTTGGCGAAGCACCTTGGAGACTTGCTCGCGTAGAGCTGGCAGAAGCTCGTCCTCAAACCAAGGGTTTCGTCGGAGCCAAATGTTGTTTCTCGGGCTTGGGTGAGGGAGCGGAACGGCATCGGGCCAATAAGTACGCCAGGATTGAACTGTCTCAGTGACTGACGACTTTGAAGCATCTAGGTGGTATGCCTGCGCGTACTGGCCGATAACCAACGTAAGCCTCAAGTGACGGAGGCGACTGAGCAGTTGTTCCCGCCAGGCAGGTGCACACTCGTGCCGCGGCGGAAGATCGCCAGACTTACCAGTGCCTGGGAAACAGAAACCCATCGGGAGAATTGCGACGTATTCCGGGTCGTAAAAGACTTCGCGTGTGACTCCCATCCATTCACGCAAACGATCGCCGCTGGGATCATCGAAGGGGATGCCCGATTCGTGAACCCTTCTCCCTGGCGCCTGACCAGCAATGAGGATGCGAGCGTTCGGGTGCAACTGCAGGACTGGCCTGGGGCCATGCAACAGATGTTCTGCACAGATGGCACAGGCGCGGACTTCAGTCAGTAATGATGTGAAAGATCGCATGGAAAGAAATCTCCTGGCACAATCCAACGCGTTGCCTCATCGTGTTCTCCACTCCTCCCGTGGATTGATCTAGCTGGACCGATCGATGATCACGTGGAAGTGCTGGCTGTGAGGCTCCATACCTGTCTGGCCAATCGGGAATCGAGAGGGGTCTTGGCCTTACGGCTGTGTAGAAGACCGCGGCAGGTAACACAACCAGCGCGCCGAAAAAGTATGGCCAGAAGCCGTATTCCCTTTCACGCGCTTCCAGGATTCGCCGTGAGTCCTCATGCGCAGTGGAACTCGTATGTATTTTTAACCTCATGTCGGTTCCCCCTTCCAAACAGTAAAAGGAGTACGAGGCCACTCGTGGCCTATCACGGTTCCCGTCATGAATCCAAGTTTGTATCCTAAACCCGAACGATCTAGCCTCATTTCGATCGCCTACTTGGTTGATTGAACATCGGTGGGCTACTTTTGCTAGTTAGCACTGGAGCCGCACGCTTGAGTGTTACGGCGTCCCCCACTCGGATCATGCCAGGGTGCAGCACGTCGGCATTGAGCGCCAGTTGACCATTGAATCGACGGGCGATGTCCCGCAGAACTTCAGGATCTCGTTCGAGCGTGTCCGGGTCCACCGTCGTCATCGGACACCGGCCGCGACGTGAGTCCAGCCGGATCACAGCGTCACCGATGTGCAATTCATTGTCGGGCCAGTTGATCTCGTCCATTCCATGCACTCCACCGATGAGGATATTGGGACGCAGCTGGCGGATGTCGCGCCCAAAGGCTTCGACAGCACCATCGGTTGCAACTAAGAGCGGAAGGACATCGAAGCGCTCCGGTCCCTCGTATGCATCAAGCCACGCGTCGTTCCCGGCTGCCGCCTGGACGGCGGCTAACGATTCTGGGCTGTTCCATGGATGTCCGTTGATCTGCACCTGACTGTCGGGATCAAGTGTCCCGCGGAGGCCGAGCAAGCGATAGTGCCGACGTGAGGTACGTACCCCTTCTGGACCGCGCACGTGCACAATTCGATCGCCGGAAATGCCATCTGCAGTCAGCTCAGCTGCTTTCAGCGTCTCGCCTGCCAATGACTTAACCGGGTAACGCCACAGCCCTTCAACTCGAAGTGTCATGATGAGACCCCCGGCTGTGCCGTTGATCGCTCAGGAGGAAATATCTGTCGCTCGGTTTCTTGGATGGGGACATCATTGATGCTGGCATACCGCTGCGTCATGAGACCCTCCTCATCGAACTCCCACATCTCATTTCCGTACGAGCGATACCACTGGCCGCCCGCATCGTGCCATTCGTACTCAAAGCGAACTGCAATTCGGTTTCCTCCAAAGGTCCACAATTCTTTCTTTAAGCGGTAATCTAGTTCCTGTTTCCACTTCCTGGTAAGAAACGCACGAATAGCCTCTCGACCTCGGAAAAATTCCGACCGATTTCTCCACTCCGAATCTTCGGTGTACGCGAGCGAGACCAGCTCCGGATCACGGCTATTCCAGGCATCCTCGGCAGTCTGGACCTTAGCCAGGGCGGTGTCGTAGGTAAACGGAGGACGAATCGTGACGCTCATAGTTCCTTTCCTTTCTGTCTGATCGTCTTTCTACCTCTACAGCGACCTTGAGACTCAATCCTATATAAGAATGTCAGCGTCTCATGACCTCTCGTTGCATCGCGTGCCCGGATTAATCGGTCTTCACTGAATGAAGCAGGCTTTGATTACGAAGTGGAATTTGGGTCTCTGAAAAGCCGCTCACTTGATTCGCGGCGATGCGGCGGCGCGTATCTCCTGCCTGACATCAGTTGATGGCCTCGACGTAGCGGCTTGCTTTCGAAACGCTTCAACCGGCAGGCCGCCGATGCCCCAGTTTTCCATCTCGACCTCGTCTATGACGACAACGGTCGTTGCAGGCGTTTTGTCTAGCACATCGACGAGTAACTTCGTCGCTCCCTCAATCAACGCCGCCTTTTGTTCATCGGTAACGCCTTCTCTGGTCACTTTGATATTAATGTACGGCATGCCTTTCTCCTTCACATGAGAGGGCCTGGAGTCCCTTCGTGATAATCCGCCAGTGATCACCGTCGCGGATCGGTGCCAGCATAGTCCAAGGCCCTTCCTCAGGTTGCCTCGTTTACCACACTTGCTGGGTGGACATGAAAAACCTTGTTCATGATCTTCCATTCTCCCTCGACCTTGAGTAGGGTGAATAAATCGGTAAATCGGTGACCAGTCCAGTTCTCCAGTTCCAACCGTACGGTGGCAACTGTGCCGATAAGGTTAATGCTGACAATCTTCGCCTGAAGCTCGGTCGCTGGACCATTCTCGTCATTCCAGGCAAAGAGCTGTTGGATAGGGCCTGCGAACAGATTGGAGCCAACATACCCGAAAATCGTGGCGTCCTCATGGAAAGCCGGTTTCATATCGTCGCCTCTGCCGGAGTTGGCCCCATCGATGTAGTGCTGGACGACCTTGGTGATCGCGTCATACTCACTCAAATTTGTAGGGGCATTACTCATGGATCTTCCTCCTTCCTCTGTATCGTCATGCCATCACCGCATGAGACATTTGTCATAATACCCACCTCTCCATCGCTGAACTCCTTCATAAGGGTCTTACCTAGCCCCTCGCGTTTTCCACAGTGTCCAGGTTCAGCCAGTAATTGTCTTAAGAGCAGTCCCGGCCCTAAGCCTCTTTGAGCACATTTATTCTTCCCAGGGCAGCAGCACGAAATTGCCTTTCACTTGATTGGTGGCGATGAGGCGGTGAGCGTCAGGTGCTTGACTGAGAGGGAACGTCCGGTCCAACGCCGGTTTGATCCGACCGAGCCTGACCTGCTCCAATCCCCACTGCAAGTCCTCCGGATCGGCGAAGATCGTTCCGCGTAGTTGTTTCTGCGTGAAGAAAAGCTCTCGAACGTTGACCTGAGCGTGCTCGCCCCCCATGAATCCGTAGAGAACGACGATCCCAAACGGTCGGACGGCATTGATGGTCTGAATGAGTTCTGTCCCTCCCACATTGTCGATCGCAACGTCGACGCCTTTTCCGTCGGTCCAAGCCTTCACAAGGCCGACCAGGTCTTCCCTCTTGGTGTTGATCACCAGATCGACTCCCTGGGATTTGACAAACTCGCCCTTCTCATCGCTTCGGACAGTCGCGGCAACTCTTGCTCCCAACGCCTTCGCGACCTGAATGTGCATGTGTCCCGATCCGGAAGCGCCTGCGGTGACGAGAACCGTGTGTCCGGCTTTGACCTCGCCCACCTGTTTCACGGCGCGCACGGACGTGCCAAGGACGACGGGCAATGTGGCGGCTTCAGCAGGGGACAGTCCTGTGTTGTCTCTGACGACCCATCGAGCCGGAACCTCCATGTACTGAGCATACGAACCCCAGACATGGACGCCAGGCACGACAAAACTGGAGGATGATGCTAACGGCCGATTCCGGTCATCCTGCTCATGCAGGGTGTATCCAGCCGGCACAATAACTCGTTCCCCAATCTGAAAACCATTCGTCTCATCACCGAGTTCTGCGACTTCGCCGACTGCGTCGACACCCAAGACGTGCGGGAGCGGAAGTGTTGGCATCACCGAGCCTTCGCGCAGATAGTGGTCCAGCCGGTTCAGACCGGCTGCTAGCACCTTGATAAGGACCAAACCAGGCTTGGGGCGAGGGGTGGGAATGTCTTCATAACTCAAGGCCTCTGGTCCTCCAAACTCGCGAAGCACTGCGGCTTTCATGGTCTCCGGCGGCCGAATGTGGGACACCTGAGATGACGACGATTGTTCGATGCTCGTGCTGATCATGTTATTTCTCCTTTATATTGTTGCAACGTGAAAGCACCTGATGGCTTCAGCCACGACGGCATCATGGGTTGCGATAGAACCGTTCGTGGATGATCTTGCCGTCCCGCCATTTCGCAACGACAACTTGTTCGACGTGAACCGGTGTCCCGTCCGTCGCGATCCAGTCCATCACGGTTTCATAAAACGTGACGTTGTCGCCCACTGCGTGGGCCGTAACGTCGAAACGTTCCCATTCCTTGACCGTGCGCATGAATTGGCGTTCCCGTTCCAGATTGGCCTGCCGACCGACCGTCGGGCGTTCGTTGTTCTCCTGCATGACCGCATCATCGGCATAGAATTCATTGATTCCGTCGAAGATGCGTCCGGATCGGATGTAGCTAAACAGCTCTTGAAGCCTGTCATGGATGCTGTTGTCGGTAGTAGATGTACTGGCCATGCTGTCACCTCCGTTTTGGTAGAATCGAGTTCTGTCCTAATGCTTTCTCAAATCATGTGCCAAGGACATCCAACTCAGAAACCATTGCAATAAGAGGACTTTCTCAGTTCCTCGATCATGAGTACTGCAACGAGTTTTCGTGCATCACGAATGGTCGTTGCATCGTATTGCCGGATTGATCTATCTTCACGAGATGGAGACGGCCGCTGATTACGAGGTGGAGTTTGAGTCGCTGAAGAGCCTCCTGCTCGATATGGCGCAAGAGCGGTCACTGGACGCGCTCCTATCTCTTGTTGTCCGACGGCTGGCCGAACGCCCACATGTCGCCCTTACCCGTGTGTGGCTCATCAGGCCGGGTGATATCTGTGCCTCCTGCCCGATGCGTCAGGAATGTCCCGACCAGACGGCCTGCCTGCACCTGGTCGCGAGCGCCGGACAATCGACGGCAGATCCGACACAAGACTGGTCTTACTTGCAGGGGCGTTTCCGCCGCTTTCCGCTCGGGGTCCGAAAGGTCGGGCGAATTGCCAGGAGCGGTGAATCCATTGTCGTCCGTGAGATCAATGAGGATCGCCATTGGATTGCTCGCCCCGAATGGGCGCAGCAAGAAGGGATACGAGGATTTGAGGGACAGCCGATTACCTATAAAGGAGAAGTATTGGGTGTTCTCGGAGTGTTTTCGAGAGTTGAGATTCCTCGAGAGGAGCCGGTCTGGCTGCGCATGATCGCCGACCATGCCGGAGCGGCCATCGCGAATGCCAGAGCCTTCGAAGAGATCGAGCGGCTGAGTGCTCAGTTGGCCGCCGAAAACACGTACTTGCGTGAAGAACTTTCCGAATCGGAGGCGTTTGGAGACATTGTCGGCCAGAGTCTGGCCATCGCACAGGTCGCAAAACTCATTGAGGTCGTTGCGCCCACCGAAGCGACCGTGCTGATCACAGGGGAGTCCGGGACCGGCAAGGAACTCGTCAGCCGGGCCATTCATGAACGGAGCCGGCGACAGGGTCGGCCCCTGATTCGAGTCAACTGCGCCTCAGTGCCACGGGAGTTGTATGAAAGTGAATTCTTCGGGCACGTCAAGGGCTCCTTCACCGGAGCCTTGAAAGACCGTGCTGGCCGATTCGAGATGGCCGACGGCGGGACCCTTTTCCTCGACGAAGTTGGAGAAATTCCCTTGGAGTTGCAAAGCAAGTTGCTGCGAGTGTTGCAGGAAGGGGAATACGAGCGCGTCGGCGACGACCGCACGCGAAAGATAAACGTCCGAATCGTCGCCGCGACTAATCGAAATCTTATTAAGGAGGTGGAACAAGGCCGGTTTAGGCAAGATCTCTATTTTCGTTTGAACGTCTTCCCAATTGAGGTCCCTCCTCTTCGCGATCGCAGGGAGGACATTCCTCTGATCGCGGCCAGGTGTCTGCAGCAGGTCAGGAAAAAGCTGGGGTGTGAAGGGCCTGGACTGACGGAATCCGATGGACGGCGGCTCCAAGAATATGATTGGCCTGGGAATGTCCGCGAGTTGCAGAATATCATCGAACGCTCTGTGATTGCCTCGCGCTGTGGGAGAGTCCGATTCGAACTCCCGATCTATCCAAATCCTGCAGAGAGTTCTGCGCCCACATCCCCGACCTCTGCGCCACTGGGTGCGGATGATGACGTATTGGCTGAGTCAGATCTCCGTCAGATGGAACGAGCGAATATTATCGCTGCGCTCGAACAATCAGGCTGGAGAGTCTATGGAGCCGGCGGCGCCGCGGAACGCTTGGGGCTTAAACCCACGACGCTCGCCTCGCGTATGAAGAAAATGGGGATCAAGAAACCCAGCGGGTTACCGATTCAGGCGTAAGAATCCGTGATGAAAGAACGATCAGGATGCGGACGAAGCGGTCATTTGGTATCCAGCTTGAATTTTCGAAATGTGGCACCATGATACTCAACCTCACCGACCCACCTTGCTCCAAGCCTTTCAAGTGCGCCAAGGTTCTTTCGTGAAAGCGGCAAAAGGAATGTCACAGAGGGAAGACGGTCATCATTTCTGGCAAACTCCATTGCCTTCTTTACGATAGTGGGGCCAAGCCCAAAGGCGTCCGTCTTGAGTACCAACCCAAAATCCCACTCGTCACATTCTTTCTGAAATCCTCCCCAGCCGATATAGCGGCCGTTACACAGGATGGCCCAATGGCCAAGGCCATCGCGGTGCCAGGACTCTTCCTTAGCCGCAACGAACTGTGTCACAGTATCGTGGTCCCATTTGAACGTGAGCAACGGCATGTGCGTGGCGAGGCGAGGATCCGACATGTGATCGAGAACGTCGTCTCTTGAGACTTCGGAGAGGCGTGCGAACGTGATGGTGTGTGCCGAGGTGTTGGTCATTCCACTTCTGCGACCTTAGGCACATCTCGAGAAGAGTTCAGACGAGCGGGAGATCCCATCAGGTGACGATTGAATCCCACATACAGTCGATAGAGCCCATCCCCCCGTTTCCATTCTCGATCAGAACTGTCGACGACCACGTAGTAGGTTCCCGGGTCGATCTCCGCGGGAAGCAATGCCGTCACACCGGCTCGAAGCACGTAGCCTTGTTGCAGTTGCGTTCCGTCCGACGTGAGGAGCAATAGCGCTGGCTGCCAAGCCGATTGGACGAGGCCGACGACGCCGGACCACAGGGCTCTATTCGCCGCCACGGCTAGTTCGATTCTCGTTGGTTCGTTGATCGTGAACCGATACCAATGATCGGGGCCGTCCAATCCAGACGGACCAGCATAGTTGTCGGTCGCATCGGTCAGCGATCCAGTCACGACGTCGGTGTGGTCCAGGCTGTGGGCTCGAAGACGATCATCCCCACCTTTCAGTTCGCCTTCGTCCAATTGCCGTGTCCCGCAGCTCGCCCAGGTGAGAGGCCGATCATGTCGGCTCGCGACGGAACAGGCGGTGCCGTTTTCGGAGCACCTGTCTGAAATCCCAAGAAAAGTCGATCTGCGTTCGTACCCGAACCGAGGTGGAACTGGCGCGACGACTCTGCGTACCGGCGATGGAGCTTGGCCCCGCTCTTCCTTGATCTCCAGCACATTCGCCCCTGCCAGCAGGCAATTGACGAGAGCCGAGAATTCAGACTCTTGTTCGGAACGTTCCCAAGAACAGTGAGCAGATCCTTCCCGGCAAGAGGAGATCGAGTCATATTCCACCATGTGCTGGAAGGGTTTCGGTCTGATCTCGCAACCCATGACTCCGAGGCAGCCAAGAAGCAATCCAATGGCAACCAGTCGGGCGGTAAAGAAACCGGTTGATGAGTGGGTATGTCTCTGCATAATCATGCTCCTTCAACGATTACGTCGTCATTTTTTTAGCCGACGCCCAGTACAATGCGTGCCATCACTGTGTGGCTCAGCTCTCCCGATCAAGCCCCGCGAGTTGAAACTTCTTCGTTGTGGGATCGAATCGGAGATAGACCATCGTTCTCGGACTCCAGTGTTTCCCGTCGTCGTAACTCGTCTGGATCTCCACAAGCAGGAAGAGATTATCGGGAGAAACCGCCGGCCCGATACCCTCAGATTCATAGGGAATCATGATCGTCGGCTGATGCACGCGCTGCGGAGGAAGAACTTCCGAATCGATGCCGAATTTCACCAAACGCTTCACACGATATCGATAGGTCGGAGTCTCGTTCGGGGCATATCCTCGCAAGACGGCGAGATTCTCAAACTTCAGAGTCAGTTCGGTCCCGCCGTGTTCCCTCAATTCGAATTGATCGAGGGGGTTGACCAGGCTGAAGTGATGTCGACCGATTTTGTCGCGGCGGGCTTTCAGCGTGTCTGCGACATATCGCTCAGCGCGCGGATCAGTGAACTCGCCGGTGTGAACGATGGTGTCGATATCCTTATCAGTGAACGCAGTGACAAGCTTTGCTCCCCAATAGGCATCGCGCACCGTCGTTCGGAGAAACGCCGGGTTGGGATACGTCGGCCGCCAGCGCTCGGGCTCAAAATACTCCGACTCAAAATAGCCGACAGCCGGAAACTCCATTCGGAGGGGAACCTCCCAGGGCTTCACATAAAAACCTGCCTCAACCGAGGACCGGCCGATGGCGCCGAAGTCGAGAAAATATTCGTTGCCGTAGCGTGGCAATTGAGGATCGGCATTGTCCGTGCCCAATGTCGACGAGAAGTCGATGAGATAATGTCTCAAATGTTCTGTGTCCGGATCATACATATCCAACGCGTTGGCCGCCTTGGTGTCGGTGTGATTGAGAAAGGCGGCTATCACGCGGAACCCCCGCAGTTCACGGCGATTTTCGTGGCGAATCCGATCGTTCGGATCGTCTAGGCGTTGCCCGACATAGAGGAATGGCCCTTTCGGAATTCCCGGCAAGAATCTGCTGGCCATCGCTCTGATGGTGCCGTCCGGCCGATGGGGAACCCGTTCCAAGATCGCCTCAATATCGTCCTGGGTCATGGGCCTTGGAACGTGGTACCGGCCCCTAAACTTCGCCTGCTCACCGATCGTGATGCGTGACGGATCGACCTCGACCAAGTAATGTTCCGGCACGTTGTATCCGGCCGCATGGAGAAACCGCGAGGAGATCACTTCCGATGCCGTCGTCATCTCCGGATGGAGCGGCGGGTCGAACTTGAGAAGATATAGATCGTTCTTCCGGTCTCGGATCACAAACCCGGGCGTGGATCCCAAGCTCTCCTTTCCACTGATGGCCTCCCAGGGGCCAGTCATATCGGGTGCGCCCTGTTCCGTCGTGGTCCCTCGATCCAGCGCCTGTTGAGACAGAGAGGTGACGTGGTGTCGATTGGTAAACCAGGTCGAATCCGGCACTTCGTCGAAGGCATTGACGTTCTGGGCTTCCAGCGGATCGGCTAGCCCCGCCCAGGTTCCGATTGTCCGGAAGGAACGACCGACGTTGAGGAACTGCCCGACTCGATAGAAAATCATTTTGTCAGCACCGTCCCACAGCGCCCACTGGCCCTCGGCTTCTTCCTGCGGCTCGAGGATTGGCCTCCGGTCGTCGGCTTGCCAGCCAGCCGGTCGCTCTAGAGCAGATTGGCTGTAGCATCCGCCGAACAGCGAGAGAAGGATGGCGCCCCATAGCATGTGGATGGCGATTTCGCGTGTACGCATCTTGTCACCTCTCTTAAAATCCCAGCGTGGCGGCACGTTGCCGGGTAAATTCTAGATTGCCTCGGATCAGCGTCAGCACGCCGTCTTCGCTGGCGGCCACTTGAATCCGAAAGCCGAACTTACGATTTGACACGAATCGAAGCCCTCCTCCCGCGGAGTATCGGAAACGTTTCAGCCCGATATCCTGGTAGTTGTGAAATACTTGTCCCTCATCAAGGAAGATACTTCCCTCAACATCCTGCCAGATGGGAAATCGCCATTCGATATTGAACAGCAACGCGCCTTGATCCTGCCAACGGCCTCGGTCGAATCCTCTCAAGCCGTTGTTCAGATCCAGGAGGTTCAACTCATAGAATGGGATCGAGCCTCCGCCCACACCATCTTGCTTCGCCAGGTAGGCACGGAGCAGCAGCACTCGATCGCCGCGAAAGACAGGAATGTACCGCTGGAGCTCCACCCGGTACCCGAGATAGCGGAACTGATCCCGATCGATCTGGTCGGTATAGGTAAAGGCACTTTCCAGGAACCAGCCGGTAGTCGGTCTGAAGGGATTGTCCCGCGAATCGTACCGGAGGCTTGGTTCGATGGCGAGCGCGGTCATGGAGCTGTTGTTGCCCGCAATGGAAACAGGCGTGGCCGGCAGCCTCCCTGACGGTTTGGCGTCCGCGATCAACAGTCGGCCGGTGATCGCCGCGCTCAGATCGCCGAACACCTGACGTCCCACGGTCACATCCCATGCCAGTTGTTTCAGCTGGAAATTGGTCTGATCCTCTTCCCGCGAACGATTGCCTCCGAGAAAGAAGTGTCCCTCGTCGAAGTTCAGCCAAAATCCAGATGTTTGGAGAGTCCACTGAGATCCGAAGAGGGAGGGATCTCGGTAGAACAGCTCGCCCACCTGATTTTCCCGCGTCGCCAAGAGGTATGACGCTCGCGCTTCTTTCCCTCGGCGAAAGAGATTGTTGTCGAAGGCGGTCAGGCCGATGCCGCTGCTTAGCGTTCCGCCGATGGCAAATCGAGGATAGACACCGCCGGTTCGTTCGTCGTTGAGAAAAAGATCCAAGGCGCGATTCATCAGGTCATGTTGTTCGTACGCGATCGCAAACTTCTTGAAGGGATAGGCAAGTCCCGCCCACGCATATTCCGGCGCGGCAAGGAGTCGATTGACCCAGCGGTTCTCTTCGTCTTCGGGTGTGCGTTGTTCCGACTTCTTGTCTGTGCGTGACGGAGTCGTCTCCTCGTGGCCCTGAATGAAATCAGGTCGTTGCGCAGCTCCATGCAACTGCTTGTCATCCGGCGATGGTGCCGCGTCAACCGTCTCATGGATTACTCCGAACGCAAGGAGGGTCCACGAGAGCAGGGAGACGACGGAATGGATTTGGATCTTCATCGTGGCCCCTCCTTTCTGTCGACTTACCCGTGTCGCGCGCTGGCTGTACGTCGATCCTCCTGATCCTTCAAAACCGACCCTGAACGGTGAGCCCCAGGCCACTGCTTGCAGTCGGCACAAAGGGCACGATGTTCATCCCATAGAGGAAATCAGGATTCTTATGCCGCCAACTCAACGCCTTCCCGACGAAGAAGCCGAGCGCCGCACCTGCCAGCACATCGGACGCAAAGTGCTCGTTCAACTGGATCCGCGAGAGCGCGATCAACGTGGCCGTGGTGTAGGCCAGGAACGGGACTGGCTGCGGATAGGACTCCGCGAACACCGCAGCCACGGCGAAGGATCGGGCTGCGTGGCTGGAAGGAAACGATTTATCGAAATTTTCGAACGGCACGAACGAATGGGTGCCCTCTCCCGTAAATGGCCGAGCTCGCCCGACGCCGAACTTGGTCAGACCCACGATGCCCTCCACGAACAATTGCGATTCAAGACTCACGAGCGCCGTCCGCATCAACCGATTGCCTGCTTCGTGCTCTCGGAACAACCATCCGGCCCCGATCAAGGCGACATTGGCCCCCAGGACCGTTCTGGAGAACCCGATCGTTTCCAGGCCGCGGGCAATGTCGTTGGTCGCGGTGGAGCGGTTCTCCTGGAACGCCCGTTGAATCGGCTTATCCGCGGCCATCAGGCCGCCGATGGCGGCGGCAACCCCCCCAGCGATCAGCGCGCTCTTCCCATCGATCCGAAGGGGAGACGTCAATAGATACTTGGCATCGCTGACGACATCCTGACCTCGTGCGCTGATCTCGTTGACAACGCCAGCTAGCCCTGTTGGCGTCTCCGTAGATGTCGATCCCAGTGACCTCACACAGCCACACTCGATGCACCAGCATTCACTTCCGAATCCGTTAGCATGCACGTGGGAGGCATACAGCCACGACACTGTTGCGGCCATCAAACGAACATTTAATAAACGCATGTCGCTTCCACTCCTCTCGGCATCCTGGGAATTCTTCTGTCGGATAGAAATGACTTACGGATTCCATGGGGTTAACGGCATCAACGTCGCATCGTGCGCCACTGGGGTGATCACCAAGGCTGCAATGGCACCCCGCAGGGCTGCCGTGAGCGAGTGGGTGATGATCGGATATATCCCAGGTGATTCCGAGACCAGATCAAAAGTCGCTGCGCTGCCAGGCCCTACAACATGGGTCTGGACTCCCTTGAGGTTGTTAGCCGGATTACCGCTCTCGTAGACGTTGTCCCAGATCTCGCCAATCGGGTGAATAGCCGCAAATTCATTCGGGCCCGCGTTGACAAGGTAGAACCGCACCCGTTCGTTGGGTTTCGCTTCCAAGGGCGCCGCCCCTATGAAGAACGGATGATACTTCCAGATCCCGCCGTTGAATACGACGTTGTCGAACTTGCGATCAAACATCGCCTGCACGTCGTCGGGATTCTTCCAGAACTCTGATAGCACTAAAACGTACTCTCGATCGGCCTTCGGCCACGCGTCGGCGTTCTTCGGATCCACGATGATGGCCCCGAACATGCCGCGCGCAATGTGTTGCACCATCGGGGGTGCTCCGCAGTGGTAGAAGAACACCCCAGGCTTTTTAGCCACAAAGGTGTAGTGAATAGTCTCACCCGGCCTGATCTCCCGATAGTTCTTCAAGAAGTCGATCTCAGCCGCATGGAAGTCCATCGAATGCCCATAGGCGTTTGTCTTCGGGTTCTCGAGCGTGAAATCGACGGTGTCGCCCTCCGTCACTCGCACCACCGGGCCCGGCATCTGCCCGTTAAACGTCCAGGCCTTGTACTTCTCCCCCGTGCCTTCGACGACAATCTCCGTTTCCATCGCCGTGAATTTCACGTCGTGTGTTTTGGCCTGCACCTGGGCGGTCAGCCCCAAGGTACCCGTTACGGCCATCGCTGCAATGCCAGCCAAGGCCACCGACATGTGTACTCGTTGCCTTCCCTTCATCTTGCACCTCCCTCTTTCATTACTGGTTTGACCGTTCTCTTCAAAACTCGCACCAGCCATATCGAGCCACGGTGTGCCCTGAACTCGGCCAAGTTCACCAGAGCCACGCTCCCTACAGACCTATGTATTCAGGTGAGGCTATCCTCGGTCTGGTTCAGCTGAGACTTCCGGCGATCGCTTGCCCCGTTGCCATCTGGCACTCAAACATTGTTGATATTCTTTGGTGCTGCGAAAGCGATGGATCACAGGGTTTAGCGTATCGCCCCAGGACTCCGCGCCTCGTTCTTCGATCAGCACGCCCGTCATCTGTGGATCTTGGTGCAGGACCTCCCTCACCATGTCGATTGAGCGAGCAACGAGTGCGTCTTTCTGTAGCTGAGTCACAGGACCGCCCGAGAGCTGTATGGTAATGATCGGCATGACGCACCTCTGTGTGGAATGTTGGGACCCAAACACCTATTGAGCTGCCAACGAGCCTTTCATGTGAGGGTGAAACTCGCAGAAGTAGGCGTAGGTTCCACCCGCATCAACGGCGAATTCCCACGATTCTCCTTCCGCCAAAATCCGTGGCAACCACCGGCCTCCCTCCGCCGTGACTGTGTGTGGAACGATGTCACGGTTGATCCATCGGATTCTGTCGCCTGGAGCCACAACGGTCTGTTGCGGCATGAAACGAAAGGCTTGGATCTCGATGAGATGAAGTCTGGAGGGGGAGGCCGTTGCGAGCACCAAAGGAGCTCCGGCCTCCCCGATGACGACCAGACTCAGGACTGTGATCATGAGCGTCCGAAACATGGTCGAACTCCTTCGTTCTTAACTGACCTTCTGGTTCATTGAAGATGCATGCCCTTCATGTGCTTTGAACGTCTGCAATGCGGCACCAAGGAGTGACTTGAGCTCCTCGTTCTTCGCATTGGGAATGAAGGCATTCTCGACGGCGTTGTTCACGAACTTGTGGTACTCGAGTTCGTTGGACGCATAGCGCTTGTCGAAGGCGTCTCCACGAAGCTGAGCCAGCTCGTTCCGGATGTCATTCGCCCGTTGCGCCAACTGCCGGCTTGTCGGGTTGTCCTGCGGTGTAATCTGGAGCTTACTGACCAACGCCAACGCTTTGTTATTCACCGCTGTGTGGTCACGCACCATCAGTTCCGCAAATTGCCTGACCTCAGGATTTTCTGAAATCGCCAAGGCCAGGTGGGCGTAACGAATGTCGATGTTGCCCGCCGTATAGGCGATGTGAGCGATCTCCAGATCGTTCGGTCCCTTGTCTTTCTCCGCCTTCGCCGGGTTGGTGGCTGTGACACAGCCCACTAGCACGGTGCTCGCCAGAGTGAGATAGCCTAAAGACTTCGTGATCGTGTTCATGATGAAACTCCTTTCCGAAACAAAGTGAATAAATTGCTCTCGCTCATCACCATCGACGACCGAGAGAGTCCTGGTGCGTGATTGCACCGTCTTACGGGGTGGACTAGGCCCACTGAGTAACAGGTCGCTGTTTGGAACTCACGACCGCCCCAACCAACATGGCGATCGCCAACCCTAGATGAAGCCATCGGTCGGCTTCGTTGATATGGACCAAGCCCAAGAGCATGTCGCCGCTCGTCATGAACCCGAGGAGCGCCACAACGAAGTACGCGGCCGTAATGACATTCAGCGCAGACCCTTCTCTCCCTTCCATTGCCAGCCCGCCGAACAGGAATGCGGAACCGGTCAGCACGTGCACCAGGTTGTGCAGCGCATTCGTCTCAAAGAAGCCTTCTGTTGAGACGATCGGGTTTGGAACGAACCCGAGGAATCCAACCAGAATGAAAGCCGAACCGAATGCGAGACAGATGTTTTTGCTCGTCAACATGGATCTCACCTCCTTCCATTGCGACTGAAGATGCAGGTCACTGCTTCTGCAGCACGGGATAGCCAAACGAGTAAATCCACTTGTCGGCGTCCATCGCCTTTTCCGGGGCCAGTTGGCGTGCCGGCAAGTGACAGGGCACACATTCGGTCTTGTAGTCTTTTGAGACCGTGTGCTTGGGATCGTCGGCATTGAAGAGAGACCAGGCCCAACCGTCCCCCCACAATTTGGAATCCTTGAAACGACCTTCGGTGTCTCTGACCAACACAAACCATCCTTTAATGGTTGTTGCATGTCCGACTGCCGGCCCGGTCGTCATGGGCATGGTCTTGGCATCCAAGAGCTCTTTGACCAGGACGGTCCCATCGGGAAAGTGCCGATGCTGTCGGTAGTAGGCGATGGTCTCCGGTTGCGTGTAGACAACGTGGTACTCATGGACGCCGGGACCCATCTTCTCCAGTTTCTCGTCCGTCTGCGCATGGGTCCAGGTTCCGAGCGTGGGCCACTCAGCGTAGTTGTCAGGCACTCGAATCGTCCCGGTCATCATGTCGACGTTCGGCGCAAAGGATCGTTCACCTTTGCTCTTCATTGCCCCTATCAAAGGGATCGCGACCACTGCCAACAGGGCGATTGAGATCATCTTCCGTTTCATGTCTTGCGTCCTTTCCTCTGCATCCAGCCCAGGAGGAGACTCGCCGTTTCTATAACGAGCCTCCTCCCGCAACGCTCACAGGTCTCCCGGAGCCTTGTCCTTGATGGCGGTCCAGTTCTTGTCCGCCTTCTTGATGTTTCCGGGGATGTCTTTTTCCCACTTGACCTGGATCCCCTTATCCAAGTTCAAGTAGAGCGTGCCATCGACGATCTTCCACACTTCGGGATCGGCCACGAATTTCTTTGCGACCGACGCACCGTAGGCGCAGTAGCCACCGTAGGCGGGCAGGTACTTCGTCGGATTTGAGACGAAGAGCTTCTTGTGCTCTTCCGACGCGAAGGCATAGGTCACGCCGTTGTGATCGGCGACGTGATAGCCCGAGCCTCTCATCGCCTTCCCGTCGGTGAAATAGGCCACCACGTCATAGCCGCCGGCGCCCGGCGTGCTATGGGTGTAATCCGCTGCGAACGCAGGGGCCGAAACGGCTGCGGCGATTAACATCGTGAACCCCAGAACGGCTTGCTTCATCGAATGCATGGGAAACCTCCTTGTGAATGTGAAAGTGTGAATGTGATAGGACCACTACGCGGCGCGGGTTTGGCCCACGTCGACGACCGGAAAATCTACCTCTGTTCCCGCCACGAGATTGAAGTAGTTCGTGAAGACGTTGATCGCGATGTTGGCGATGATCTCCACGATCTCTCCATCCGATACGCCCGCAGACCGTACCTGTGCCAGATCTGTGTCCGTCACATTGCCGCGTGAGGACACGACGCGGTTGACGAACGTCAGCATCGCTTGCGTGCGAGGATCTTCGGACTTCGCGTTCAAATTGCGGCCCAATTCTTCCGCTGGCACTCCTGTCTGTTGTGCCATGGCCGTGTGGGCAGAGGCGCAGTACCCGCATCGGTTTGCGCCTGCCACTGCGAGGGCGATTTGCTCCCGCTCGGCAGCGGAGAGCGTGCCGGACCCCAAGGACTTGGCGAAGTTCAGATAGGCGCTCAGGGCTGCCGGCGCATGGGCAAGGGTCTTGAAGATGTTCGGCATCACCCCGAGTTGGCGTTGAATGGCGGTCAGCAATTCAGCGGCCTTCGGCTGTGCGGCTCCTGGATCGAGCGGTTGAATACGTGGCATGTCGGTCCTCCTACGAGTTAAGTGTTGTGTCGTCATCGCATCCGTCGATCGGTGGAAGAATGCTTCCATTGAATTCTTGGACGGCTTGCTTGAGTCGTGACTATGTCAAGCTGCGTGCCACGCCGACGTATGATGCGAACGCGTTGAAATTGTGACCAATTGCTTCTGGCTGACGTCCACGTGAGCGATCACGACGATTCGTCATCACCAAGGAGTCGTTGTATCGCGACGATATCTCGTTTAAGGTGAGGGCGGTCGGCCGGCATTCGATCGCGCGACTACGGTTGCACCACACGAGTTCGAGATCCTCGATGAGCCTGCACGGTCATTCGTCCCCTCATTTCCGTACGGAGCTGTCGGAAGGAGATTGGCGGCGGCACTGTCCCTCGCTCACCGTGCTCAGGCTGAGCGACAAGACGGTCATTCATCACCAGGGGGACACATGCGCCGACGTCTTTATCGTGGTGAAGGGGCGTGTGAAGCTATTGCGGATCAATCGCAGCGGGGATCAATTCGTGCTGGTGGTGCTGACGGAAGGACAGTGGTTTGGGGCCGCGTTAACCGATCGCTCGCCTACGACGATCACAGATACAGCTGAGGCGAAAGGCCGTACCGTCCTCTACAGAGTTCCGCTCAAAGAAATACGGAAGCTGCTGACACGCGACGCAGGTTTCACATGGCACGCACTCGACGCGCAAGCTATTGAGATCCATGCGCTCCGGCGAAAGCTGGAACTGATGAGGTTCCACGACGTTCGCTCAAGACTCACGGAAACTCTGCGCGACTTGGCCGGCAGCCAGGGTGGACATTGTCGGCACGGCTTCGAACTGGACATCAAACTGACTCAACAGGAACTCGCGGATCTCGTCGGCGCAAGCAGGCCGGTTGTCAGCACCCTGCTGAACGACCTCAAGAGCCGAGGGGTCCTTGACTACCACCGCACCTTAATCTGCATTCAAAACCTTGCGGCGCTCGAATAGCGCGCCTGTCCTTCCTGCGACAACCGAGCCGACTGTTCTCCAGCTAACAGACAACACATTGACTATGGAGAATAATCCCCTTCGTGAGGCGATGATGAACTTTCTATCCGCATCGAACATGAGTGAGAAGGTGTAATCATGGCTCCAGTGATAACCTCAATCGAAGAAACCGCTTGGTTCGATACTCGGACTAAACAGGCGGAGCCGTACCTTGCTCCGATAGCGAGGTCGGAACGAGCAGTTCAGGAACTGGTTGGACAGAGTCGGACCCTCCGAGTGATTCTTCGTCAGATCGACCTCGTCGGATCTACTGACGCCACCGTCCTCATCCTCGGCGAATCAGGAACGGGCAAAGAGCTGGTGGCACGTGAGATCCACACACGTAGTCGGCGTCAGGATAAGCCATTGGTTCGAGTCAATTGTGCGTCGATTCCACGAGAGCTCTATGAAAGCGAATTCTTCGGCCACGTGAAGGGCGCCTTTACCGGCGCGATGAAGGATCGAGCCGGTCGATTCGAATCGGCCGATGGCGGCACCTTGTTTCTGGACGAAGTCGGAGAGATCCCGCTGGAACTACAGAGCAAGCTGCTCCGTGTCCTACAGGAAGGGGAATATGAGCGGGTGGGAGAAGACACGATTCGTCGGGTCGACGTCCGGATCATCGCCGCGACCAATCGCGACTTGATGAAGGAGGTGGAAGCAGGACGATTCCGGCAGGATCTCTACTATCGCTTGAATGTCTATCCCATCGAGGTGGCGCCGTTGCGCCGTCGGAAGGAGGATATTTCGTTGCTCGCGGCGTATTTCATCGATCAAGCCTCCCGCGGTCTCAAATATCCCAGACCGGCATTGTCGGACGATCAAATGACGGTCTTGCAGCAGTACGATTGGCCGGGAAACGTGCGGGAGCTACAGAATGTGATCAACCGAGCCGTCATCGTTTCGCAAGGCCGTCCCCTTCAGTTTGATCTGCCTCGTGGGAAAAGTCTGTCACTTGCGGCCACGAGGCTTGGTCGGCCGAGCGTGACTCCGCATCAGACCGACATCATGACCGACGACGTCATGCGAGAACGAGAACGGACCAACCTGATCGCGGCCTTGGAACGCAGTCATGGGAGAATTTACGGTCCTGGCGGCGCCGCAGAACGGCTTGGCGTAAAGCCCACGACCTTGGTCTCCCGCATCAAGAAGCTTGGCCTCACGAAACCGAAATAACCAGATACACGTCCTCTTCTCCACCGCACCTTTCCCTTGGTGCTCCTCTGTTGGACTCAAGCTGCCACGAGATCCAGATGGCGTTTGCTCCGTTTCGCTGGTCGAACGGCCTGGTGATGTCGCAGCCTGTTGGACGCGATGACCGGATCGACAAGCTGGCCGCATGAGACACAGCGCCAGGCTCTGCCTCCGGTTGGAGAGACATGCAAATCGACGATAAACTCTCTCACCATCAACCCCTGACAACGTGAACAACTCATGGTGGTCTCCTTTCTCATGATGATGGAACGATCTGTGGTGATCTCTGAACTTGCTCATTCTCCGGATCGAAGTTATGCCGCTGCAGCCAATGGCCGACGATCCAGCCCGAGTGACGCCGTTGTCAGGTCGCTCTGCGCCGGTTCGACGGAGGTATTCCGGTTTGTCACCGAGGCGTAGTGCCGTCCAGCCTTGATGCTCAGCAGCATCATTACCCCCATGATCCCGATAGTCAGGAGACTCAAGTACTGCGCGGCGACTCCTGCCATCCCCAGCAGAATGACCGCGAGAATGCTCACTCCCTTGGCGGTCCGCTGCACGAACATGGAAATAAACGCTCGACCCTTATACTTTTCGTCCGGACCGGTGGCGAGGTAGAGGGACTCCCGTCCGGTCTGCTGGATGGAATAGCTCAGGCCGTTGTCGAAAATGACCAGAAGGCTGACTGCCACCAACGACGGCATGGCCAGAAATCCCAATGACCCGACGATGACGGCCGCCGGCAGGACGAGCAGCGTTGCGCCAAGACCAAACCGCTTCATCACAATCCCAACCAGAAAGAACTGGGTGATGACCGCTAAGAGACTGGCGTACAGATACACATCCGTCATGAAGGCCTGCGTGGCTTGGACACCGGACATGCTCTCGGCCGCGAGTTTGAACTGGTAATCCATCAGCTGTGACGCGACTTCGTACAAACCCATGATGGCGGCGATACTCGCGAGATAGCGTGAGCGAACGACCAACCTGGCGCCTTCAAATGCCTCCCACAATGACCCTCTGGAGGATGACTCAGCCTTCGACCCTGCCTCGCGTCTGATCGTGGGCGTGAATACCTGTGACCTCCGGAGCAGTGTTTCCGTTGATCCAACGATCAGCATCACGCCACCCATGAAGAGCGCGGAGAGGCACAAGAGTCCCGACGTTCCGATGGTCGAGAGCAACACCTTTGCAGCCGACACGCCGGCCCAACCGCCCAACACACCGCCCGCTCCAATCGGCCCGAACAGCCGGTTCGCCTCTGGTCCATGGGAAAGATCGGTCAAGTATGCCCAAAATGCTGCGACCATCATTGTGGCCTCGAGGTCGCCCAGCAGATAGAAGGTCCAGATGAGGACTGGATCGGGCTCATCTCCGAGCGCGAACGCAAGGCCGAGGAAGCTCATGAGAAAGAACCCGCTCAGCGTGTAGATGAATCGCTGCCGGCGCAGCTTGTTGTAGAGCAAGGTAAACGTTCCCACGCCGATGGACGCGATCAGGATGTTCGCAAGCTTGGCGTAGAGCTCCACGTGGGCGCCGTAATGCTCCACGAACAGCCCGCTCTTGAGGGGTTTCAACACTTGAAAGACCGCGATGACCAGAAAGAAAAATGCAAAGAGCAATCCGGTAATGGCGAGATCTTGTTTTGATTTCAGAATAAGTAGGGATTTCATGGCTGCTCCATTTCGTTGCGTGGTCACTTGTGATAATCGACCAGAGATGCAGACGGATATTCCAAACTTGGTGCCATGATCGTGAATGCTGCAAGATGCTGATAGTGCGAGAGTTGTCGACTTTGTCGTTCTTCCGATGCGCAGCGAGGTTTCGTGATATGACGAAACCTCGCTGTACGTTGCATGTGGTTGAGCTGACCGAAGGCTTCAGAAGGAACAGGTGCGTGCGTTTGTGAAGAGGCTTATGTTGCTGGAGATCCAGCGTCAGAACACCTTGCGTCTCGCACTCTGCATAGAACTAGCCAAATGGTTTGATGGGTTGTTTAAGAGAGCATCACAAATCCGAGGGGCACGCGGCGTGCTGGAACGGTGGATTGTCTGTCTAGGTTTTGCCTATTTCAAACGCGTTTTCTTCTATCGGGCGTAACTCGTTGTAAGAATATTCTCTCCGTCGGACGACCGGAGGATGATCGTGTTGATGGGTTCCTGAAATATCAGCAGAATCAAACTGGAAGTCGCTCACGATGCTGGTTGCGCCGAGGTTGCAGGGTTGCGGAAATCTTGCCGCGATTTTCACTCTTCTGCCTGCGTAATGTCCTGATTTATTGGTGTTTCCAGTGAGTCTGAATCGCTTGGCTGTGACTTCGAACCCGTAGGTCGCAGGTTCAATTCCTGCCGGGCGCACCAGACTAAATTAAATCATTGATATCAATAACATCAATGAGTTGTGAGCGATCTGGTCTTAGGTTCAGAAAGATCTTCCCACCCCTACTCTAATGGCGTTCCACCTCTAAAGCGGCATAGACCTTTTCTTCGGCACGATGTACATTGAAGATGTACACTCAAGCAAAGGCGTTTAGCAGGCAGAGATATCTGCCGAGATAGGTTCCAGGCGCAGTTTGGCGGAGTGGACGAGTCGAGCAAGAGGAGGGAGGCGGTATGATCCCTGTGATGCACGACATGAAAGCAGGATTCTTTTTAATGGTTGTTCTGGCGATGCTGCTGTTCATTTGCGCGATCGCGGCGTTGGGAACTGTCCTGCAACCGATCCGTTGGTCTGACCGGAAGCGAGTCACTAGCCATTGAACGTTGCGGATAGCGACGTTTGTGGGGCGATGCCGTGTGTTTTCTTCTTTGGCGGCTGTGCGCTCATGTTCTCGCACGCGTTATTGTCTTGCTTATTCTTCAGGAAGGCCGCTGCTGTAGAGTTCTTCGTATTTTTCCTGAGCCAGCCAGCCTGTACCATCGTTTGACCCGTGAAAAAGATACGATGGGCACGACCTCATCATACTCTCTCTGTTGTGGCAATCTCGTAAGTCATTGAAACTACGCGGTTGCTCCGTTCGTGCATAGAGTATCCACCGAATCAGGCGGATTTCAGCATCGGTGCTATATTTGTTGTGTCCTCTGGGGGCGCGCGAAGTGCCGATCATAGAGGTCGCAGGCTCGTGAACAAATTGAACGGCTAGTTGATAACTTCATTCAGAGGAGAGAAGTCATGAATAGAATGATTGCGAAGTCCGGAGCCATGGTCATCATGGGGATGATTGTCCTGTCGAGTCAAGGGTGCGGGACGAAGTGGCTCCAGTCCGACGGTGACGGGGATATCCCCAAAATCTCTCGTGGAGGTTCCAGCGGCGAGTTGAGTGGTTTCTCCAAGAATCCATCGGAAGAGCGTCTGGGGCAAGGGGGATTTTCCACGTCGATGAATCGAAACGCTCAACGGCGGGTCGAACTCACCAAAGAAGAGAAAGCAGCGGAAAAAGCGGCGATGGAGGCAGGCCTTCAGGATGTGTTCTTCGGATACGACCAATGGGCTGTGGCGGATGCTGCAATGGAGGCGCTCAATCATGATGCCGCCTACCTCAAGGAACATCCGGGAGCGATTATGAGGGTCGAAGGACATTGTGATGAGCGAGGCACCAGCGACTATAATTTGGTGCTGGGCGACAAACGGGCAAAGGCCGCCCGTAGTTATCTTATTGAGTCGGGTGTGAGTGAGAAACAGGTTGCGATCGTGTCCTTCGGCAAGGAGCGGCCATTCTGTTCTGATCACGATGAATCGTGCTACCAACAGAACCGCCGCGGGCATATGTTGCTCAATATCAAGAAGTGAGCAGTATCGCACATGATGGTTGTTGCGAGTCTTTCGGCAGACTTCTCTCGGGGGCAACGATTGGAGAGAGGTCTGCCGATCCATTTCGATAGCTCGCTCGGAGAGTGGAGGGAGGGATGACGGCGCACGCTCTAAAAAAACTTAGCGCCCTCTTCAAGTCGGAGGTTGTCGAGCAGGTTCCTGCCAAGTCATCGTCGCATGAGCGGCGTATTCTGCCACGTTTCACAACCCAATTCCGCAGTAGCTTTTCCGGACAGAATAAAGAGGGGCAAGGCCGGACGCTCGACGTTTCCTCAGGCGGGTGCAAGATCGAAAGCGACATGAAGGTTGTGCAAGGAGCGACATTTGAATGCCGGCTCCATGTGCCCGGATTGGATTGGCCGCTACGGATCGATGAAGCCACGGTCCGCTGGGTTGAGGGCAATACCTTCGGACTCGCTTTTACACGTATTTCTCCAAGAGAGGTATCAAAGATCGAGACCATCCTCAAAGATCTAGAATGTGAGGAATAATCGTTCGTCCTTTCCTGTAGATGCTTCACCGTCTTTCCTCTGAGTCAGCGTTCTCGATAGAGATTCATCCTGCCCTGATTTCTTCCTTGATCCACTTTCTGTTTGCCATAGTTGACACAGCGGATGCATCTGTCAGAAAGTACGGCCCTCCATGACAGAGCCATCTGCGTGGGTGCCCTCTTTCACGATGAGACTTTACAACGACGCTCGGAATATTCGCCTGAGCGATTCCGGGGAGGCAGGCAGAGAAAGGAGTTAGCGGTGGAACAACGGTATGCAATTACGGTGAAGTTTTTGGTAGATGCAGATTCTGCAGAAGATGCTGAAGAAATGGTCGAAACCGCCTGCGAAAAGGCAGCGGCCGTATTTCCAGAGATGAGTTATGAGGGAATTGAGGATATCGAGGAAGAAGAGGAAGAGTAATTCATCGCCTATGAGTAGGACGTGAATAGTGCGAGGAGAATGGTGATGCCATCGGCTCAATTCGAACGGGAGGTGTGCACTGTCGCAGGCGGCTGCTTTTGGTGTCTGGAGGCAGTCTACGACCAGGTTCGGGGAGTTGAATCCGTCGAATCAGGTTATATGGGCGGCGCTGTCGACAATCCCTCGTATGAAGCGGTCTGTAGCGGTCGTACCGGTCATGCGGAAGCAGTTCGAGTCACCTTCGATCCACACATCATCTCGTACAGTGAGCTGCTTGAAATCTTCTTCCTGATCCACGATCCTACCACGCGTCATCGTCAAGGCAACGATATCGGGACGCAATACCGGTCGGCAATCTTTTATCACACACCTGCGCAGCGCGACACGGCCGAAGCGCTGATCAAAAAGTTGGAACAGGAACAACTGTATCCTGCTCCCATCGTCACCGAAGTTGTCCCGGCTGCGCAATGGTACGAAGCCGAAGCCTATCATCAAGAGTATTTTGTTCGAAATCCCCTCCAGGGCTACTGTCAGTTCGTCGTCGGCCCCAAGGTTGCAAAGTTCCGGCAGAAGTTTACCTCACGGTTGAAAGCCTAGCCGTCCTCCCTCATCGACTCAATAATCCGACCAGCATCGTCTGGATCTCCGTCAGAAGCGCGGGCTTCTGGAATAGTTGGTGTGTCTTCATCGCTACCTCTGCATGCAGCGGACAGAAAGGCCATTCTGTCGCCGGATTGCCCTGTACCAGCGCGGTAATTGAACTGTCCGGTTGGCCATTCGGAGTGTGGACTATGATCAGAGGGCTATTGGGGTCGAGCAGGCAGGTGTCTCCTGGCTGTAGACGCGGTTCTGCCGTGTGAGTTGTGAGGTGCACGCGTTGTTGGCCGTCAGAAAATACCGTGTCACCTTCGCGAAGCGGACCGGTTGGCGCAAGCGAGTACAACACAAGAGGAGCGCCCAGTATGACGGCTACCGCCAGCCCCATCGACCAGAGAGGAGGCTCAGCATGATCGGGCTTGTTAGAATTTGATGATTCGCTCATCGTCTCAGTAGCCGAATTCCTCAAAGCCTACATCATGCAGGCTAGCACAACGACAATTAACATTTCTGTAACCCGCCGATAGCACCACCTTAATTCTTCGTAACTATCCTGGCCGCGATTGCGAAGCAGGAACAACTACTATTAGGGAGGTATTCGAATGACGCGTTCGTGGTGGACAACGGTCGTATGCGTAAGTGTGATCGGTATTGGGTTAATCCTTTCAGCCAACAGAGCTCATGCCGCACATGACCTCGCGGACATTCTTTATGAAAAAGGGCAGCTTACCAAAGAAGAATGGATCAAGGCCAAAGCCGACTCCGAAAAAGCGGCTGAGGAGGAGCACAAGAAGAGAGACCAAGAGTTTCCGATCTCTATGCGGTACAAAGATGGATTCGACTTCCAGACCCGCGACGGAAAGTTTGAAATGCTGATACAAAACCGGCTTCAGTTTCGCTATTCCTATGACCAGGAGAGCGATGCTTTTACGAACGCTGGTGCTAACGCTTTCAATGACAAAGACGTAAGTTCGTTTCGTGTCCGTCGCGCTCGTATCAAGATCGGCGGGCATGGCTTCGCGCCATGGTTCAAGTACTATACGGAATATGACTGGGTGAGCAACACGATGCTCGATTATCGACTGGATATCGCCGCATTCAAGTGGGCGACGTTGCGTGTGGGGCAATGGAAAATCGAATACAACCGAGAACGAGTAGACTCGTCCGGTTCACAGCAGTTCGTTGAACGGTCGATCGTTAATTCGCCGTTTACCCTAGATCGGCAGATCGGAATTAGGCTGGGCGGCCATCTCTTCGAGGGGACTCCTGGTTATCTGGTGTACAACATCGGTGTCTTCACCGGCGCAGGCATTAATCAAACTCACAATGATGACAAGAACATGCTCTATATGGGGAGGATTCAGTGGAACTTCTTGGGGCGCGATGTCCCATTTTCGCAATCCGATCCGGAGTACACGGACTTGCCGATCGGCAGTATCGCATTTGCCGGCGCCCATAACAGAACAGATCGGCTCACGTTTCCAACCACTTCCCGAGCGGCTACCATAGATACTTTGCCAGTGGTGGATGGCCGATTTGAAATCAATCAGGGAGTCCAAGAGTTTGCCTTTAAGTGGAACGGGCTCTCTATTCAAGAAGAGTTTCATGTCAAGAAGGTGATCGATCAGTCCAGGTCGACACACGGGACCAGTTACGGGGCGTATGCGCAAGTCGGGTATTTCCCCCATGCTCTGATTGATATCATTCCGCGTCCGCTGGAATTCGCCTACCGGTATGCCTTCGTCGATCCGGAAGGTCTCCTGGGTAGAGACTTGCTCAGAGAGCATACGGTCGCAGCCAACTGGTTCTTTGCCGGGCATCGCAATAAGCTCACGGTTGATTACTCCCATCTCACGCGAGAGGGTGGATTTACCCCAATTGATAGGGTTCGCGTCCAATGGGACGTCTCTTTTTAAGAACAGGCGTATGGCGGCAAGACTGCGAAGGGTCTGCGCGCAGTTAGAATTAACAATTAGTTAACACAGAATTAACACGGCAAGTTCTGCCCAATGGTAAGGGTCACTATAACTACTTGGAGGATTGATACATGATGGACACACTCGTGGACCGTAGAGCCCGCTTCAATGCTGGTACTGCTACGTTCCTTTTTGTCGCAATTGCTACGGCCGCTCCGGCGTTCGCCGATGCTCCGATCACGCTCGATCCGACCTTGAAAGGCTACGTCAAGGTCAGCGGGGTATCCGGCAATCTCAATAGCATTGGTTCGGACACGCTCAATAATCTGATGACACTCTGGGCCGAAGGGTTTCGCAAACAGTACCCGAACGTCAAAATCCAGATCGAAGGAAAAGGATCAAGCACCGCGCCTCCGGCTTTGATCGAGGGGACAGCGCAACTCGGACCGATGTCTCGCACGATGAAAAACACCGAGATCGATGCCTTCGAAAGAAAATTCAGATATAAACCCACTGCAATCCCGGTCGCCATCGACGCGCTTGCCGTCTATGTCAATAAGGACAACCCCGTTCAGGGACTCACGATGGGACAAGTCGATGCGATTTTTTCGAAGAGCCGGCGCTGGGGCTACAAAGAGAACATTCAGTTGTGGAGCCAGGCCAGTGTGGAAGGTGAACTGGGCGGCAATCCCATCAGTATCTATGGCCGGAACTCAGCCTCCGGGACGTATGGTTTTTTCAAGGAACATGCTCTCAAGAACGGCGATTTCAAGGATGAGGTCAAGGAACAGCCTGGATCCGCCTCTGTGGTCCAAAGCGTGAGCGAAGATCAAGCCGGCATCGGCTACAGCGGCATCGGATATCTCACCTCGAACGTGCGGCCGGTTCCTCTCGCCGAAAAAGACGGCATGCCATTTAAAGAGGCCACCCAACAGAACGCGGACAATGGGTCCTACCCGCTCTGGCGGCATCTCTATCTGTATGTAAACAAGGCGCCCAACAAGCCACTTGATCCGATCGTCAAAGAGTTCATCAAGTTCATCTACAGCAAAGAAGGACAGCAGGTCGTGGTCAAGGATGGATTTTTCCCGCTGAACACCAGCACGATCGAGAAAGAACTGCAGAAGCTTGACTAGCGACGCTGATCACGTTCTGGGTCTCTCTCCCTCTGGGGGGGCGTATGACGATACGCCCCCCCAGTTGCCGTTGAAACGCTCGACGAGCGCCATACGGCGTCGAGTCTTCGATCGACTCGCCCAAATCATCGTTACGCTGGGTGGGACCGCTGTCATCCTGAGCATCATCGGTATGTTCGTATTCTTGATCAAAGAAGTGGTTCCCTTGTTTCTTTCTCCTCACGGGACGGAGAGCGGGTACTTTGCCGGCGATCCCGATCGAGGGGGGCTTTCGCAATCCGGCCTTGTCGGGCTGGATGAATATCAAGAAATCATCTATCTGCTCAGGGGAGGGGCCGAGCGGCAGGTTCGCTTTTTTAACGCGCAATCCGGCGCGCCCATCGCCGTGGAAATTCCGGCAGGTCTCGCCGATGTGTATGTTGTGTCCATCGCTCGCGCAGCGGGGAGCGGTCATCGTTTTGCCTTTGCGACGAACGATGGTCGTCTCATTCCGGTGACGATCGAATTTACGTCCGGTTTCGATCAAGGCGAGCGCCGGATCACGCCGACAATCGCGCTTGGACCTTCGGTGCAGGTGACTCCCGCCACTGAGCGTATTCTTCGCCTGGCCTACCAGCCGACGGATCAAGGGCCACTGACGGCGGTTCTTACAGACCAAGGGCGTCTCTGGTATGCAGCCGGGGTATCGGGCTCTTCGCCAGTTGCGCTGACGAATCATGGGAATGAGTCCGTGACGTCGTTCATTTTTGACAGCCGGGGCGAAACGCTGTCGGTCGGCACGGCTGGCGGGAAGTTGTATCGTTACGAGCTACGAGAGGGCATGCAGCCCAGCCTCTCCGAAACTATCCCGGTGGCTCCAGCCGGCACTGCGGTCACTGCGCTGTCTTACCTGATCGGAGACCGTTCGCTGGTGATCGGCACCGGCGCAGGCGAGGTGTCGGTATGGATGCCGGTGCGTGAGGCTCAAGAAAGTCCAGTGACACGCTTTCGTCTGATTCATCGATTGGACACACATCCTGCTTCTGTGACCGGAATTTCCCCATCGCTTCGCAACAAGGGATTCATCACCGGCGACGCGCAAGGCAATCTTTTTGTTCACTACGCGACTTCTTCGCAGACGGTGTTGAAATTGTCGGGCAATGGCCAGGCGATTCGTGCCCTTGCGTTTTCTCCCAAGGCTGATGGCGCGGTGATCCTTTCCGATCAGGGAGAATTGCGGACCTATGCAATTCGTAATCCCCATCCGGAGACAACGGTTGCGACATTGCTCGCCCCTGTGTGGTACGAGGGCTACGACAGACCTGAGCATGTCTGGCAATCCTCCAGCGGCGCCGACGATTTTGAAGCGAAGTTCGGTCTCATGCCGCTGATCTTCGGCACACTCAAGGGAACTTCCTACGCCATGTTGGTCGCGGTGCCGCTGGCTCTCTTAGGCGCCATCTATACGGCGATGTTCATGGCTCCGCATGTTCGTGCCAAGATCAAGCCGACCATCGAGATTATGGCGGCGCTTCCCACGGTCATTCTTGGTTTCTTGGCTGGTTTGTGGATCGCTCCGATGCTCGAGCGGATCTTCCCCGCGATGGTGGCCATGATGGTAGCTGTGCCAGCCGGTGTTATCGTCACATCGGTTCTTTGGCAGTATCTTCCGGCAACGGTCACTCGTCGACTGCGCCCCGGGATGGAGGCGTTCATCCTGATTCCTGTCATCATCGGGGTCGTCTGGGCTTGCCTGGCCCTGAATCAGCCGATGGAGTCACTTCTCTTCGGCGGCAACTACAAGACGTGGTTTGCGACCCATTGGGGGCTTCGATACGATCAGCGCAATGCCCTCGTGGTCGGATTCGCGATGGGTTTTGCGATCGTGCCGATCATTTACAGTATTTCCGAGGAGGCGTTGACGAATGTCCCGCGACATTTAATCGCCGGGTCTCTTGCTCTGGGAGCCACTCGCTGGCAGACCTTGGTCAAACTGGTGCTTGTCTCGGCCAGCCCGGGGATCTTTTCCGCGTTGATGATCGGGTTTGGTCGGGCCATCGGTGAAACCATGATCGTTCTTATGGCAACCGGGAACACCCCGATTATGGAATGGAGTGTATTCAACGGCTTTCGCACACTCTCGGCCAATATCGCGGTAGAAATTCCAGAGGCTCCTCATGGTGGGACTCTCTACCGCACTCTGTTTTTGGCGGCCCTGGTGTTATTCGCGTTTACATTTTTGATCAATACCGTTGCGGAGATGATCCGGCAACGATTGCGCACAAAGTATAGCCAATACTGATGCGTACTCCATTCAAACAGATGCTTGCGACCGGAAATGTCTTTATTTGGGGCTGTGCCGCCGGTGTGTCGCTGTCGTTGCTCATGGTATTCGGGTTGTTGCTGCTGATCATGATCAACGGATTAGGATACTTTTGGATTTCGGACATCATTGATCTCACCCTCAAAGACGGGCAGCATGTCATGGGGCAATTGGCGGGGCGTGAAGTCATCCCGCGTTCGATTACGCCGGATCGGCCTGAAGGGAAAAGCCGTGTTCGAGTCAAGATCGGCAATCGAGACTTGTCAGGGCTCGACTTCAAATGGGTCAACGACGATCACATTGTGTCGCAGGCTTATCCGACCGATGTCGTCCTACTGGAGCGTCGTGAGTGGGGCAACATGTATGCCAGGATTCAAGCGGTCTATAGCGGGGAGAAGCTCCTGGCAGAAGGGAATGAAGCTGGTTGGACGGCGTTGGGGCCATTAATCAGCAGCGCTGAGGACCTCCATAGACAGATCAAGCAGATTGAGCAATTCGAGATCGGCGCCATCAATGCGGATATCGAGCGGTTGCGGTTAAAAGCTCGTGCATTCGAATCGGAGCACCCCGCCGCGCCGGTTTCGTCGGAGCTTACAGACCAGGTGGCTTCCGCGGAAACCCGTTATCGGCAACAAACCGAGGAGTTGGATCGGTTACGCGCACAATTCGATGAATATTCCGTCGTCATGGTGGATGCGAATGGGCGAGAAAAGCAGATCGCAGTCGGGCAGATTGTTCGCGCCTTGCGCCCGAACGAAATGGGTGTGTGGCAGAAAAGCTGGATCTATCTTGCGAACGTATGGGCTGCCCTCAGTACTGAACCGCGAGAAGCCAATACCGAGGGTGGCATTTTCCCGGCTATTTTCGGGACCGTGCTGATGGTCATCATCATGAGTCTCGCCGTGGTTCCATTCGGGGTACTCGCCGCGCTGTACCTTCGTGAATATGCCCGCCAAGGGGCTATGGTCCGCCTGGTGAGAATTGCCGTCAACAATCTCGCCGGGGTGCCCTCCATCGTATTCGGTGTCTTCGGGTTGGGGTTTTTTATTTATGCGATCGGCGGAACTCTCGATACATTGTTTTTCCCGGAGCGGCTTCCGACGCCGACCTTCGGGACCGGCGGAATTCTCTGGGCCTCATTGACGCTGGCTCTGCTCACGGTTCCGGTCGTCATTGTCTCGACCGAAGAGGGACTGGCGGCCGTGCCGCGTGAGTTTCGGGAAGGATCGTTGGCGCTTGGCGCAACCAAGTTGGAAACGATGCTCAAAGTCGTGATACCCTCTGCGCTGCCCGGCATTCTGACCGGATTGATTTTGGCAATGGCCCGCGCTGCGGGCGAGGTGGCGCCGCTCATGCTTACGGGAGTCGTGAAGTTAGCGCCTGCGCTTCCCCTAGACAGTTCCTGGCCGTTTTTTCATTTCGATCGAAAGTTTATGCATCTGGGATTCCATATTTACGATGTCGGCTTTCAGTCCCCAAATGTAGAAGCTGCCAAGCCGATGGTCTATATCACGACGTTGGTCCTTATTACGGTCGTGATTCTTTTGAATTTAACCGCGATTGTTCTTCGCAATCATCTGCGTAAGAAGTACGCCGGTTCAGTTTTATAGGAGATCCCATGTATCCGTCTCCTTTGTCGGCACACGAGCCATCCTCAGCGCCGACACTCCATTCACAAGCGCCTGATGTGTCGAACCGGCATGCGCAGCCGCCTGATAAGGATGCCGGCATTCAAGAGGCCAAGCTCAGCTTGAATCAGATCAATTTCTATTATGGCGCCCACCAGTCGCTCTTCAACATTAATGCGCAGATCATAAAGAATCAGGTCACGTCGTTCATCGGGCCGTCCGGTTGTGGGAAATCTACCTTGCTGCGTTGTCTTAATCGTCTGAACGATCTGATCGAAGGCGCTCGCTTGGAAGGAACCGTCCTGATCGACGGGGTCAATATTCTAGGCCCCGATGTGGATGTGACCGATCTGAGAAAGCGCGTCGGGATGGTATTCCAAAAGTCGAACCCGTTTCCCAAATCGATCTATGAGAATGTGGCCTATGGGCCGCGTCTTCATGGTATGCGGCAGCGCAATCAACTGGATCAGATTGTTGAGCAAGGGCTCAAAGGCGCGGGATTGTGGGATGAAGTGAAGGATCGTCTTCATGCCAGTGCGTTCGGTCTGTCAGGAGGTCAGCAACAGCGGCTGTGCATCGCCCGCGCACTCGCGGTCAAGCCGGATGTCTTGCTGATGGACGAGCCCTGCTCGGCGTTGGATCCTGTGGCCACCGCGAAGATTGAAGAATTGCTTTTTTCCTTGAAGCAAGACCTGACGGTCATTATTGTGACACATAATATGCAGCAAGCGGCGCGGGTTTCCGATTGGACGGCTTTCATGTATCTCGGTGAACTGGTGGAATTCGGTCTTACGAAACAGATGTTCACTACGCCCGCAAAGAAACAGACGGAAGACTATATTACCGGACGATTCGGATAGACACGATGACGCACCGCCACTTAGACGAAGAACTCGCCGAGTTGAAGACCAAACTTGTGCATATGGCCAGTCTGGCCGAAGACCAGATCGATAAGGCCTTGGCTGCGCTGGTGAAACGCGACTCGGCCTTGGCCTGCCGTGTCATTGAACAGGACCACAAAGTAAACGCGCTGGATGTGGAGATCGATGAAGACTGTATCCGGCTACTGGCGCTGCATCAGCCTGCTGCACGAGATTTGCGGCTGGTGACGACGGCCATGAAAATTTCCACCGAACTCGAGCGTATCAGCGACCTGGCCGAAAATGTCTGCGAGCGGACGATTGAGCTGAACGAGGAGCCGCAGCTCAAGCCCTACATCGACATTCCGCGGATGGGGAATCTGGCCAGGATCATGGTGAAGGAAAGCATCGACGCCTTCGTCAAAGACGACTCGGCGCTGGCCCGAAAAGTACTCGCGCACGATGACCTTGTGGATGAACTGATGGAACAGATCTTTCGTGAACTGCTGTCGTTCATGATCGAGGACCCGCACACGATTACACGCGCTATCCGCCTGAGTTTCATTGCCAAATACATCGAGCGAGTGGCCGATCATTCCACCAATATCGCCGAATTGGTGGTGTACCTGGTCGAAGGCAAGATCATCCGCCATACCTCGCCTCCCGTCTCCTCGTAGCCTGTAGCCGATTTCCCATTATTGACGAAGGCTTCTGCTGAAATCGTCGTGACTCTGCGAGCCGCGACTGAGCCGATCCGGCGTTCTATTCCTCCCGCTTGCAGTTCATTCTTGAACAGACCTGGATGGTCTCGTGGCAAGGTTTCCAAACAGATTTTTGATTGTGGCCATAAGTGACTGGTATTGTTCAGAAGTTCTTTTCTGCCTCACTGATCAAAGCTTGGCTCGTATATTGCTTTAGATTAAGTAGAGCAAGCATTTCCCACCAGCAGTCCACATGACGGTTGAACCGTCCAGACTTCTCCCGCTACAGGGCATGGTCGTTCCTGTTTCTGTCAATAGGCACGGACATGGTCTCGATCGAGGCCGATTATGCGCTTCTTTCCTCTCCAGTTTCTGACCCTGAGTATCCTGTTGACCGGGATGGGCTCTTCTCTGGGCTGGGCAGAGCCTATGATGATTGCAATGGTTGGGTCTCGATCGAATGTGGCCGAGACGGATGAGACTGAGAGGGGCGTTTCGTATGAGGAGCAACGGAATGCTATCACACTCATTCGAGTGGGGCCCAGAGTCGGCGTGAGCGGCAAATCTCCGTTTGGCAAAGATCAAATTGAAGACTTCCAGCAGTATGATCTTGCGGCAGTTTTGGGCCTTCCATTGGGATGGCGGGACCCGCTGACCGGCATGAAGCTCGATATGCGGCTACATAGTTCCGCCGGGCAACTCGTATCACTGGGCGACACGGCCTTCATGGTCACGGTGGTCCCGTGTCTTACCCTCAGCACTCCAAACGAGGCCGTCTCCATGGATATTGGCGCCGGCGCAGGATTGTTCAGCAGACATAAGTTCGGCGCGCAGGACTTCGGAGGGCCGGCGCAAATTGTCGGCACCATAGGTTTTGGAATGAACCTGGTCAGTGATTTCTATACGGGGTACCGGTTTCAACATTTCTCCGATGCCACCATGTATGGTTCGAAATCGCTCGGCGTCGACATTCACCTGTTCGAGCTCAATTACCGATTCTGATCCGGCTCTCGATGCACACCGGCCGGAGCGTCTGATTACCAGCTCTGTTCGTTTTATAATGAATGAGCAATCCATAATCCATCTCATGAAAGCAACGGCAGATAACATCACAATCGACGGGTTTTTCTTCGTGTTCAGCTCCCCCTTGTTTGAAATGACTTTCCCCCTGTGTTAGCATCCGCGGCATGGGTGTTACTGCCTCGGTCAAGCGGCGTGAAGCCCGCCAGGCCCCTTCTCCGCCTTCTCATCTTCAGCGCGAAGTGATCGGCGTGGTCTTGATTGCGATCAGCCTGCTGATGCTGCTGAGTCTCCTCTCGTTCGTACCGGGTGAGGCACAAACCGTCGCAGCGGGGGATCCGGCGTCCAGACCGCCACGCAATCTCATCGGTTCCTTCGGCGCACTTTTGGCTGGCGGGTTATTTTACCTGATTGGCGGGGCGGCCTATCTATTTCCCCTCTTGTTGGGCCGGCTTGGAATTCGCTGTTTCTCGCAGACCCCCGCCAGTATCCGCATTAGGACGGCCGGGAGCTCCCTGGCTGCTGTGTTCTTTCTGAGTGCGTTTCTTCATCTTGAAACGACGGCAATTCCGACATTGGCGAGTGGAATGATTTCTCGTGGTATGCCTGGCGGAGCGGTGGGCCAATTAGTTGGGGATGGGCTTCGGGCTGTGTTTGCCGGCACCGGCGCGCACATTCTCATTATCGCAGGATTTCTTGTCTCCCTCTTGTTTACCACCCCATTGTCGATCGGGGAAGCGGTTCGTCGAATACCACAACGTTGGGCCGGGCTCCGAGAAAGGTTGGCCGCGGCGATTCCGGAGCGCTCGGCGGAGGAACCGGAAGAGAGTAGTAAGCGGAGTGAGCCGCCGAGGAGGCCCAAACGGATTCAGGCCGGTAGGGACACGGATCCGAGCGCTGAGCCGGAAGAAGAGAGAGAGCCGGTCTTTGTTTCAGCACCGCCCGTCATTCAGCAGGCTATCATGCCTCCGTCCACTGCGGTGGAGGAAGAAGAGCTCGAACCGGAAATTGTGGCTGCACCGGTCGAGTCTGGTGAGTACCGCCTGCCTGATGCCGAAGCCATACTCAGCGATCCCTCTGGTCCCATAAGCCGCATGGACGATGAGGAGCTGAAGGCTCAGTCGGAGGTCCTATCAAAGGCTCTGGCCAGTTTCGGCATTGACGGCAGGGTGACAGAAGTGCGACCGGGTCCGGTGGTGACGATGTATGAGTTTGAACCGGCGCCCGGCACTAAGGTGGCGCGCATCGTCAGTCTTGCCGACGATTTAGCGCTGGCGCTCAAAGCCGTGAGTCTGCGCATCGTTGCGCCGTTGCCCGGTAAGTCGGTGGTGGGTATCGAAGTGCCGAATCGTTTCCGTGAAACGGTATCTCTTAAGGAAGTCTTGATGAGCGAGACCTTCACGCGGGCCCGTTCGAGACTGACGCTGGCATTGGGGAAGGATATTTTCGGCGCACCGGTCACCGCAGATCTCAAAACCATGCCGCATCTTCTCGTTGCAGGCGCGACCGGGGCCGGCAAGAGCGTCAGCCTGAATACGATGCTGTTAAGTATTCTCTTTTCCGCAAAGCCGAGCGAGGTCAAGCTGTTACTCATCGACCCGAAGATGCTGGAATTTCAGTCCTACGAGGGCATCCCTCATCTCTTGCGGCCTGTGATCACGGACCCCAAGTCGGCGGCCAAGGGACTGGGGTGGGTCGTGGCTGAGATGGAACGACGCTACAAGCTCTTGGCAGAGGCCGGCGTGCGGAATGTTGATTCGTATAATCGAAAAGTTGCCGGTTTGCACGAGGCATTTGCCGATCGGACCGTGCCGCTCGTCGAGCAGCAGGAACTGCCGATGCAGTTTCTTTCAGAAGAGCAACGGCTGTCTGCCGGTGAGACGGCGATTGCCGAGGGTGAGCCTGGCTGCATGCGGCCTGCCCCGACGCCGCCGGAGCCGCTGCCGTATATCGTGGTGATGATCGATGAATTAGCTGATTTGATGATGGTGGCTCCCAAGGACGTGGAGGACAAAATTGCACGGCTCGCGCAGATGGCGCGGGCATCTGGCATCCATCTCGTGCTGGCCACCCAGCGGCCGTCTGTTGACGTACTGACCGGATTGATCAAGGCCAATTTCCCCGCGCGTATTGCGTTCCAGGTTTCTTCAAAGACCGATTCACGGACGATTTTGGATGCCAATGGCGCGGAGGCGCTACTTGGCCGGGGCGACATGCTGTATCTGGCCTCCGGAACTGGTCGGCTTGCTCGTTTGCACGGGTCCTTTGTGTCGGATGACGATGTGGGTGCTGTCGTCGACTTCGTGAAGAAGCAGGCGCTGCCGACGTATAATCAGGAACTGCAATCGCTTCAGTCTGAAGAAGCAGCCAAGGAAGAGGAAAAAGATGAGGTGTATGAACAGGCCAAAGATCTGGTGCTGACGACGGGGCAAGCGTCAGCCTCGCTGATTCAGCGCCGGTTACGTGTCGGCTATCCGCGAGCCGCCCGTATGATTGAGCAGATGGAGACGGAGGGGATCGTCGGCGCGGCGGGGCGGGATGGACGCCGCGAAGTGCTTGGCCGGCGCGGGCCGGTCGGAACTGCAGAAGCATGAACCGCTACTGGCCTCTGGTCCTGCTCGGTCTGTTGTTTGCCTCCCCGGCTGTCGGAGCCGAGGGACCAGCCGACGACAAGACGCTACAGGAGGTCCGTGACGTCGTGAAGCAGATTCAGGCCCGGTATGAAAAGACCAAGGATCTCCAAGCGGACTTTGTCCAGAAGACGAGGATAGAAGGATTCGAGCGCCCGGTGGTCTCGTCCGGCAAGGTGTATCTCAAGAAGCCGGGCCGGCTGCGGTGGGACTATCTCGATCCCGCGCACGAAGAAATTTATGTCAACGGGGACGATGTCAGGGTTTATGTACCGGAGCACAAACAGGTGCTGGTCGGAAAATTGACACAGATGGCGGCATCCCAAGCACCGTTGGAGCTTCTACAGGGCGCAGCCAGTTTGAACCAATCGTTTGATGTCGAGCCGACGCCAGGGAACAAGCGGGGAACCGGCGGTGTTCGTCTGATCACGTTGTTTCCTAAATCCAAGGAGCATGAGGCATCGAGGAATCTTCAGCGGATTGTCGTGGAAGTATTTCCGAAGACGTATTTTCTTCGCACCGTCTCGTTGTACGAGATCAGCGGCAATGTGGCAACGTTTGAGTTTTCAGGGTTGAAACCGAATGCTGGATTAGGGAACGAGGTGTTCGATTTCAAAGCCCCGCCGGATGTCGAAGTCGTTAAGGCTCCGGTGTTGAATGGACCATAGGGGCGACGGCATGCAGCAGAGGGTCAGGTGTCAATCGTGAAGCATCGATCTGGGGTTTGATGACGAATGGTGTTCGAGGTGTGACGGCGAGAGCAGAGGGGTATTCGGAGATATGACGGTTCAAGCGAGTGTTGTGGCAGAAGCAGTCGAGCGGGCGGTGGCAGGATTGGACGTTGAACGTCTTCGTCGTGAGTATTGGGATCAGAATGAGTTTCTGGTCATCAAGCAATTCCTGCCGAGAGCGTTCGTCGAGGATACGCTGGTGCCTCAGGCTCAGGGAGTCAAGGGGGATCTCAATCGGAACTATATCCCGGGCCATAAAAAGGGAGGGAGCGTCAGCTATTATACGGTGCAGGAAAAGGCTCCCCGGTTTCTAGATCTCTACCGGTCGGACTCTTTCAAGTCGTTCTTGAGCGGGCTCGTTGACGCGAAGCTGACGTTTTGTCCGGATAATGATCCACATTCGTGTGCGCTCTATTACTATACCGAGCCGGGCGACCACATTGGGTTTCATTACGATACGTCGTACTACAAAGGGGCGCGCTACACGATCTTGATGGGGTTGGTCGACCGATCGACTCATTGCAAGTTGGTGTGCGAACTTTTTAAGGACGACCCATCGAAACAGCCGCGCCATCTTGAACTGGTGACCGAGCCCGGCGATATGGTGATTTTCAACGGCGATAAGCTATGGCATGCCGTCACACCATTGGCAGAGGGAGAAGAGCGGATTGCCCTGACGATGGAGTACGTGACGAATCCGGACATGAATCCCGTCAAGCGGCTCTATTCAAATCTAAAAGACTCTATCGGGTACTTCGGTCTCAAAGGAGTCTTTAAACGTGCGTTCTCCGGTTCAAAGCAATCCAGATAGGCGTGGACCAGCAGGATTGCCGGAAGATCACGATATCGGTTAAGGCCGAATGGGGATGAGTCAGATTCTCGATCAGGTCTAGCCTCACCGAAGCCTGTTGTGACGTGCTTTTTGAGTCAGGGTCTGTGAAGGCGTGCCCCTCCCTCCCATAAGGTTGAATACTACTCTCTATAGCCGGCAAGGAATGGTTGAGGAGGAAGGATGTTACTGGTGCAGATGTTTCATGGCAGCTGCGCAGAGAATGATAAAAAAGCCCATCCAGAGGGCGGCGCGTTGGAAAGGGATGGCTTCATAGGACTCTCCCTCATCGGTCTCGTCGTCTGACTTGAAAATGACCGTATATAGAAACAGCGTCAGGAGGCCCAGCACGAGAAGAAGCTTGATCATCAAGACCATCAGGTATTTGGCATGGTGCGGTATACCGACGCCGGTCTGCGAGGTGACGACCTGGTTGACGTAATGGAGGTTGACGCCGCCGGTGAACAGCAAGATGAGCAGGAGGATGCCGGCGACTTTCTTATAGTGCTGGTAGAACGCATCGGTAATGGGCTTGATCTGATCTTTCGCGACGGCCTGTTTCAGGCCGGGCGTGACTGCCATGACGAGAAAGGCCAACCCGCCGATCCAAATGACCGCCGAGAGAAGATGAAACCAATGGTTGATGATCGGAATCAGCGTGTTGAGATCGATGACAATGCTTTGCAGAGCGTCCATAGCTAGTGCCGTGAAACGTGAAAGGTAAAGGGTGAAACGTTAGAGAGAAGGAAAGCTTCCGGAAGCCGGAACTTTTTGCGTCTCACGTTTTACGTGTCACGATCGAATTTAAAGACCGGGGCGTCGTTTCCAAATCGCTTTTTGCGGAGTTCTTCCATCAACTCGATGGTAATGAGAGGGATGTTATTCTCGCGGGCGTGCTTCTCGACCCCTTTTTTCACCATGGCGCGAAGGAAGTATGGGATGCGGCTGAGACGGAGCGCCGAGGCGTCGTCCCAGGCGACCTCGGACTCTTCCGGCGTATTGAACGCAACCTTGATTTTCTCGCCGCCTTTCGGTGTGTAGAGACACCACTGGTCTTCGTCCAGCCAGTCTCCATGGTCGACATAGGGGCGGGCGCGGCAGCCTCCGCAGATATCGGTGTACTCGCAATCGCCGCACTTGCCTTTGAGCTGGGGATACCGGAACGAATTGAACACGTCCGATTTGTCCCAGAGATCGGCGAAGCTGTTGTGGCGGACATTGCCGGCTGAGAGAGGCATGTAGGGGCACGGTGTCAATTCGCCGTTGGGTGTCACACGGGCGTAGTTCGTGCCGGCGAGACAGCCTCCGCCCATATAGCCGGTGGCCTTGGTAATCGGAGAATTTGGATCTTTTTCATAGGCCAGCCGTTTGAAGTGCGGCGCACAACGGGCACGGACGAGCATGCCTTTGTAATTGTCCTGGCATGTGACCAGGTATCCGAGCACTTCTTCGTATTGAGCCGGGGTGATATCGGTCAGCTCTTCTCCACGCCCCGTGCAAACCATGAAAAAGACATTCAAGACGCGGGCGCCGAGTTGATGGGCCCAGTCGATGACCGTCGGTAGTTCAGTGTAATTCATCGGCTGCGCGCTGAAATGGACTTGGAATTGGAGGCCGTTTCGTTTGCTGGCCTCGATTCCAGCCACAGCAGCTTCCCAGGCGCCCGGGACACCGCGGAATGCGTTGTGTTTGGCCGGATCGAGCGAGTCGATGCTGATGCCGACGCCCATGACGCCAATCTCGACCAGCGTTTTGGCCATCCGGTCATCAATGAGCATCCCGTTCGTTCCAAAGACAACCATGAAGCCGAGTTTCACGGCATAGCGCGCGATATCGAGGATGTCCGGGCGCACCAATGGCTCGCCTCCGGTGATAACGAGCAGGCACCCCTTGTTGACCTCGGCGATTTGGTCGATGAGCCTGAAACATTCTTCCGTGGAGAGTTCGTCGTCGCCGCCTGCGGCCTTCGTTGTGGCGTCGAGGTAGCAATGGTCACATTTGAGGTTGCAACGTTTAGTCAGGTTCAGGGCAACCAGATAGGGCTTGAAGTCATCGACGGTTCGGCCGTCGTGCGGGGCTTCGCCCTGGGGTGTCGGTGTGAAGAATTGAGTGACCTGCTGTTGGATGGAGCCGAACGCGCTTGTCAGAGCGGGGCCGTTAAAGATGGGAAGCGATTTGCCCATAAAAAAGTGTTGAGTTCTTAGTTTTCAGTGATTAGCTGTCGGCAGCGGATCTTGAACTCACGACTCAACATTCACAACTCACAACTCAAGTCGAAGACTTGCCCGTCAGGTCGGCAATCATGTCTTTGAGGTTGCCGGTCTTCATGGCTTCCGCCATGTAGCCTTTCGCCTGCTCGATGCCTTCGTTTGCGACCTCGATGGTGATGTGCGTCACGCCGATCTTTTCCGCGTGCTTGACGATGAGCGCTTTCGTGCAGTCCCGCATGAAGCCTTCCGGGGCCCGCTCCAGCCGAGCCTGCGCCTCGACGCTCCAGGTATAGGGATCGAGCGCAACGTGGCCGTTGCCCGCTTCCGGTGCGCCGTTTTCACGCGATCCGTTTCCGTTGACGGCTGCGAGTGTGGCCGCCGCTTCAGCGGAAGTTCCGGTGCCTTTGTTGGCGAAGATCGGCGTGTAGTCTTCTGAGGCCGCTTCTTTGATCATCGGGGCCGCGTATTCGAGCGTGATCGTCGTCATTCCCAGCTTGCGCGCGGTTTTTTCAATTTTGGCCTTGGCGCGGCGCCGCTGAAATCCAGCCGGTACAGCCCGGATCGCTTCTTTTGCATCTTTGGTCCATTGCATCGGCACATCGTCGTACGCGAGGTCCGTTTCCAGTTCCCCTTCAGCCGTCGCCGCGACTTCAAAAACCTTCCTGTCGACTTGCTTGAATTTCGTCCCATCAGCGCTGCACACCGGACATTTGACCGGTGCATCGCCCTTACCGATGTATCCACAGCCGTCACAGACAAAGTAGTTTTGACTCATGCGGTCCAGGTAGGCCTGAGTGGAGGCATCGACTGCCTTCGGTTTCTCTTCGACAATCTGGGTCATGATCCCGCTTAACGTTGGGCCCATGAGATCTTTCGTCACGGCTTCGTCAGCCTGCATCTTGTCGCGATCGATGCCGGCCGCATCCAGATTGCCACCGAGTGCCCGCATGGCATCCATGGCGCCTTTGGGCAGGATATGCCCGACCGCTGCGTCCACGACTGTGTTGCTGATGATCGTGTGACCTTTCTCGATGGCGTACCGATGAATGGCTGTCTTGGCTACGCCGCGCGCAAAGACCGGGATTTTCTCCATCCGGCGCAAGGCCTCCTCGGTCCACGCGATCGTGTATTCCGCCTGGGTATCGATCGGCGGCACGTATTTCCGATTCGAGATAAGCACATTGCAGGGCGCGCTCCGGAGAAGATTTTCCGTGTTGCTGCCGATGTCCATATCTTCGTCGCTATGGACGCCGATACGGCCCACGATCAGCAAGGCCGGAATGTCCTTCCGCACGTATTGAATGATCTTCTCGAAGGCCTTGCCGTCGAGCAAGGTGGTTTTGACGTCGGTCTGCTCAGCCTGGGCAATTTCACGGGAGATATCGAGATGCGACTGGTAGATCTTCGCCAAGCCGCTGTCGATGATTTCTTCGTGCAGCTTTTCCTGTTCCTTGAAACGGAAGACTTTGCCGGCCTCCTCATTCAACACGCCGGAGATGCTGTGGAACGCCGCATAGTGGAAATAGGGGTCGAACGCCGCAATCGCTTCCACCGGCATGTTTAAGGCCTTGCCGAGCTGAAGCCCCGTCATCAGGCCGCCGAAAGAATAGGGGCTGCCGTCCACGGCCACCACGATCTTGCCGATCGTCATCGGCTGGGTGTTCTTGATGATCAGCAGATCGGAGTTGCGCACGCGGCGGACCACACGTTCCGTGTTGCTGCCGATAACGCTGTCCTTCACTGCGCCGACACCCAACGCTCCCATGATGACGAGATCGTACCCGTTGGTATTGATGTCTTCGGCCAGGACTTTCCAATTCCGCCCTTCGAGCGATCGGCGTTCGATCGGCAGATTGGCTTCATTGCATTTCTTGTCGACGTAGTCGAGATAGGAATCTGTGATGATCTGAAGCCCGCGAGTAATCAGCGAGTCGTGAATCTGACGTTGGCGGTCGAGTTCCTTCTCGTCGTGGTATTCCTCAGGCAGGCCCGCTTCCATCTGCTTGAAGCGTTTGTCGTGCATCTTAGCGGCATAGACATGGCTGCCGACAATCTTGGAGCCAAATGTCTTGGCCATGTGGACGCCGATATCTACGGCCGTATTGGAATGATCGGAGTTGTCAACCGGGATATAGATAGTCTTATACATGGAGGCGCCTCCTTAGGGCGCTATCATGAGACAGGCGAAACGCCGTAATCGTGTGAAAAACCAAATAGTTGACGTGATAACATCGCCGCAAAGAAAGCGGATGATAGCACTGGCTTCAACTGGAATGCAAGAAGGCAGTGGGGGGGACGATACACGTCAATGGTCAAGCGTCAAGCGACTGGGAAATCAGAGAATTCTCTGCCCGGTTGACGAATGACGGGTGACGAATTTTCATCTGGCTGAAGTTACGCGTGGTTCCCCCGTCTGTGAAGGAGTGGGGAAGGGCCGGCGTGACCGGAGAATGTCTTCTATCGCCAGTAAAGCGTCTCGTCCCGAGTTGCCTTCGATGCCTTTGCTCAGGTTCTTGTCCGCATACGAAGGCGTTTCCGCGCCGGATTGAGAGAGAGAGCCGGTCCATTTTCTGGGGTCTCGACTGCCTTGTTTCTTTTCCCAGGCGCGCAGGCAGGCCTTGGCGATGATGCTGTTGAGCGGCGCCGGGTTATAGAGCAGTTTTCTGATGCTGGTCGGAGTCAACATCAGGGGGTTATACCCGGCCGACAGGTACCCTTCTTCGAGCAACCGATGTTCCAGATCCGTATTGGGCTGAATACCCAGGAAGAACATCAAGGGGAAGACCCGCTCCTCACCCAGGATCGACGCGACCATCTTGTAGGATTCCACGCTCTGGAGCAGGCTTTCTTCCGTCTCTTTCGGGCTGTTGAGTGAGTAGTTCAGAATGACTTTTCCCCTGAAACCGGCCTCAGCCAGATAACGACAGCCGTCATAGAGTCGTTCCAACTTGAACCCCATGTGGAGGTTGTTCAGAACCTCTTGCGAGCCGGATGTGATGGCGACCTCTAAGTCGCCGACGCCAGAGCGCACCATCAGTTTGGCCAATTCCGGCGTAATCAATGATGTTCGGATGTAGCCGGACCACTCGATATCGAGTTTCTCGGCAAGAATCCGCTCAAGGATCTCCGTGCATTGCGGATAGGCTTCTTTCCCGGTAATGAATTGCGCATCGGTAAACCAGAACCGGCGCGTCCCCCACTGATGGTAATGCTGTGAAATGTCCTTGACGACCATATCCGGAGGCCGATAGCGCACACGCTTGCCCTCGATATAGGGATAAAGGCAAAAGGCGCAGTCATAGGGACACCCGCGCTTGGTCTGGACCCCAATCGACTCGTGCTGGTATTCGCGGTATTGGGGGAAAATTGAGGTGAGATAGGGGAGATCGACCGTCAAGGCATCGAGCAAGGCCGGCGAGCCTTGGTTGCCCTTTCTGACGGAATTCCCCTCCTTGATGATATAGCGCTCATCTTCGATCGAGCGTCCTTCAATCACCTTCAATATCGCATCTTCGCCTTCCCCCAGCAGGCCGATCGTGCCTTCCGGAAGCTTTTCGATCAGTTGGTCGGCAAACGCGGTGAAGGCTCCACCGCCGATCATAATCTGAGCCTTGGGAAACTCTTTGCGGATCAACCAGGGATAGGACAGGATCGTATAGATATGGTTGTAGTACCGGTAGAGCTGTTTCACTCCCGCGAACGAGGCAGCGATCCGCTTCAGCGGGTTGCTGGCAAAGTAAAAATTGAACGCATGCTCCAGCGACGAATCGCCTTCGTGAGGCGAAAAGATCTGGATGTCGCGCCAGGAAAAGCAGACGAGATCCGGCTTGAAGTCGGCAGCCGCATTGCGAATCGCCTGACTCCGTTGCGGCACAGGAAACAGCGACAGATCGAGGATGCGCTGCCGTACTTCCGGCTTCCGCCGGTGGATGAAGTCCGCCAGATACGTAATCCCGATGGGATAGACCTTTTTGCAGGGGAGGAAGATATAGAGAATGGAATTCATAGTGGTTGCTTCGTGAGGGGTAAGGCGTAAGGGGTGAGGGGTGATGAAATTCTTTTTGTCGCCTTACATTTCACGCCTGACGCCTCACGGCTATTTCGTTGCCACATGGATCGCGACGATCCCGCCGGTCAGGTTTTTATACGACACCTGGCTGTAGCCCGCCTCACGCAAGATCTGGCAGAGCCGTTCTTGATCCGGGAACGTACGGATCGATGCCGGGAGGTATTCGTACACGCCCGTCTTATCCCGCGCCACTTTCGTGCCGATCCATGGCAGGAGTTTGAACGAATACCAATCGTACAGGGCTCGCAACCAGCCGAACACCGGGCGTGAAAACTCCAGACAGATGAAACGCCCCCCCGGCTTCATGACCCGGCGGATTTCGCGTACCGCTTGCGGAAGGTTGCCGACATTGCGCATGCAGAAGCCAGTGGTGACGGCATCGAAGGTATTGTCGGCAAATCCCAAATGCTCCGCGCTGGCCTGCAAGCAGGTGATTTTGCCGGCCAGTCCTCTGCCGGCCACTTTTTTAAGGCCTTCGGCCAACATGGCATAGTTCAGGTCGGATGCCACCACGCGTCCAGTTGCACCCATCCGCGGCTCAACCAGCAGCGCGAGATCCGCCGTGCCGGCTCCGACATCAAGGGCCGTCCCTTGTTCAACCGGCGTGACGAATGATGCGGCGATTTGTTTCCAGCGGTAATGGAGTCCGAAGCTGAGGAGCGTATTATTCAGGTCATAGACACCGGCGATGGAGGTGAACATCCGCTGCACGGCTTGTTCCCTGGCTGGTCCCGACCATGTCGAGACGGCTTGAGGGGGTGCAGGAGGTTCCTGACGTACGGACGGTTCTTGGACCTGTACCATGCCGATGGTGGTAGCACCTGGTTCAAGGCGGTGTCAAGCCGGATCAGGCTAGGATGACGTTATTAGCTTGCTTGGGAGTAGGAGAGATAGTTCACAGGTAAAAGCACCAGACCTCTGTAAGGACAGAGACATCTTGAGTAGCCGGTGCCTCGTACACATTCAAGAAGGGTGATTTCCTGTTAGGAAACGCGTATCCTTCGGCGGAAAATTTGTTGCATTTCCAATTATGATGACGCTCCGCCAACTCGCAGCCGAACCGCCCACGTTGCCCACGCAGACGACGTGGTATCTAACCGATCTCGCCGAGGCCAGAGGCAAGCAGGAATTGTTCACTCGCCAGTCGCCGCAGAAACTGAAAGCATTGCGCGAGCACGCGCTCATCGAAAGCGCCGTGTCGTCTAACCGCATCGAGGGTGTGGAGGTGGATCAGTCCCGCATTGCCACGCTCCTCTTCGGCAAATCGGCCGTGCGCGACCGCGACGAAGAAGAAGTGCGCGGCTATCGTGACGCGCTGAAGCTTGTCCATGAGAAGGGTGCCAAGCTGCCTGTTTCCGAAGCCACGATCAAAGCCCTCCACAAACTCTCTCGTGGCGACATCTGGGACGCTGGGGCGTACAAAGAAAAAGATGTGGGCATCATCCAGACCTATCCTGATGGCCGCAGCCGTGTCCGATTCAAATCCCTGTCTCCGAAGGAGACACCCAGCGCGATGGCCGAGACGGTCGATCTCTGGCAGCAAGGCATGCGTGAGCAATGGGTACCTCCGCTGGTGCTCGCTGCTGCATTGAACCTCGACTTTCTCTGCATCCATCCGTTTCGCGACGGCAATGGACGTACCTCGCGCCTCTTGTTCCTGCTCGCCTGCTACCATTGTGGAATCGAAGCCGGGCGCTATATCAGTCTGGAGCGCCTGATCGAAGACAACAAAGAGCGCTACTACGAAGTCCTCGAACAGAGTTCGCGGCGCTGGCATCAGGGCAAGCACGATCCCTGGCCGGCGATCAACTTTCTGCTCTACATCCTCAAGCAGGTGTGTAAGGAATTCGAGGAGCGAGTCGGCCAGATGAAAAGCCAGCGCGGGGCGAAGACCGATCTGGTGATGAGCGCTGTCAGGCGATCCATCGGCAACTTCCGTATCGCCGACATCCAGCGGGAGAGCCCCGGCGTCAGCGTGGACTTGATCCGTCAGGTCCTGAAGACCCTGCGGAAGGAGCTGCGAGTTGAATGCTTAGGGCGCGGCCAGAACGCGGAATGGCGCAGGACGGGCCGATGGGAAGGGGAATTGGGTACTACCCAATTAAATGGGTAGTGAATTAGGTAGTGATGGAAGGAGAGAAGAGCCAATCAATGGCCTGCTATTTGGCGAAAGAGGGTAGGAGAGAGGGTAGTAACTAGATTTGAGAAGGGGTGTCTGTTTTGGGCGAAACGCGCGTTGATTTGCATCATCTGCTCGAAGACCTGCGCGATGCCTATCCGGGCGCGCTCGAAGAAACCATTCTGACCGAAGTGGTCGCCAATTCGTTGGACTCCGGCGCGACCTGTCTGTGCGTCACAGTCGATCCCGTTGCTTCAACGTTGACTATTGTGGACGATGGATCGGGCATGAGACGAAGAGATCTGGTGCGGTACCACGATCTTGCTGCCAGCACGAAGACGCGGGGACAAGGCATCGGATTCGCCGGAGTCGGGATCAAGCTGGGCCTGCTGGTCTGCGAAGATGTCGCCACGGAAACCCGGCGTGGCAAAGAGCATGTCGCGAGCCGCTGGCATTTGGCTGGGCGCCATAAGGCGCCTTGGAAATGGATTCCGCCGTTGGGATTGGTGGCCGATCATGGCACGGCGGTGCAACTCAAGCTGCACAATGCGCTGTCTCCACTCCTGGACGAGGGTTATCTCGAAGGGACGCTGCGGAGACAGTATCAGCCGCTACTGGAGTCGGAGTTCGACGAGCTGTTGGCCGCGCATTATCCGAAAGGCTTCCGGTTCGAGGTCAACGGCCGGGTGTTAGCGCGTCAGCATGTCGACGGCGCGGAGTTATCGAAACTCGCAGTCTGCCTCGCGCGCAAACGCAAGCCGGCGGCGGTCGGCTATTTGGCGCGAAGCGAATCCCCGTTTCCGGAGGACCAGCGAGGCCTGGCGATCAGCACGTTTGGTAAGGTGATCAAGCGAGGATGGGACTGGCTGGGGATTACGCCGGCCGCTCCGGACAGAATGGCCGGGATGATCGAGGCGCCTGCGCTGGCCGCCGCGCTCACGCTCAACAAGGGCGATTTTGTTCGCGTCGGGACCAGGGGCGCGCTGTACTTGGGTTATCGCAAGGCGATTCAAGAGGCCGTTTCGCAGCAGCTCGCCCATTGGGGAGATACTCGGGAATCCGGAGACAAGGCCGGACGCCGAGCCGTGAGGCCGATGGAGCGCGATCTGGAAACAGTCTTGGTGGACCTGGCGGAAGAGTTTCCGCTGTTGGCCTCGCTGGTCGAGCGGCGAGCCGGTGGGCAGAAGCGGTTGCCTATTGGACAAACCAAGTCGGCAGAAGACGGGCATGCGGTTCTTGCGATGTCCGTCATGACCGGCGCGGAGGTGCTGGAGGAAGCGGTGATTCCTCCGGATGCGCTGCAGGATTCAGCTGAAGTTAAGCCGCCGGACGAAGCCGCGCAACAGGAACCACAGTCTCAGTCGGACTCTTCATCCGGGATTGCCGTTGTGCCCGGAGGCAAAGGACGGTCTAGGCCTGGCCGGTACGGTCTCACCATCCGGTTCGAGTCCCATGAAGGAGATCCTGACCTTGGCCGTCTCGTCGAATCCACCGTCGTGATCAACGACACACATCCTGCCTACCGCCGCGCTGTGGCTTCCCGCTCGGAGGGGTACCATATTGCGTTGGCCGTCGCCTTTGCCTTGGCTCGTTTGGCGGTTCCGCCCGCGGAGGAACATGAGTTTGTGACGGCGTTTCTGATCCGCTGGGGTGAGGCTCTCGACGGCACACGCCGCAGATCCCGCAGACGATCTTAACCTCTCGCCTATCCGATATCACAGGATGCTATAATTCGCCGCTTATGAGCAGCTCAATCGTCATCAAGGGCGCGCGCGAGCACAATCTCAAGAATATCGATGTCGAGATTCCGCGTGACAAGCTCGTCGTCATCACCGGCTTGAGCGGATCCGGCAAGTCGTCGCTTGCGTTTGACACGATCTATGCCGAGGGGCAGCGCCGGTACGTCGAGTCGTTATCCGCCTACGCGCGTCAGTTTTTAGAGCAGATGGGGAAGCCGGATGTCGATTCAATCGAAGGTCTGTCTCCTGCCATCTCCATTGAGCAGAAAAGCACCAGCCACAATCCCCGTTCGACCGTCGGCACCGTGACGGAGATTTACGATTACCTGCGGTTGCTGTTTGCGCGCGTCGGGCGGCCCTATTGCTTCCAATGTGGAAATGAGATCACGGCTCAGACCGTCCAGCAAATGGTCGACGCGATTGCCTCGTTGCCGGAAGGGACCAAGTTTCAGATCCTTGCTCCAATTGTGCGCGGGCGGAAGGGTGAGTACAGGAAAGAATTGCTGGAGATGCGAAAGGCCGGCTATGTCCGTGCCCGCGTCGATGGCAAGATGACGGATTTAGGTGAGGAGATTGCGCTCGACAAACAGAAGAAGCACACCATCGAAATCATCGTCGATCGGTTGGTCATCAAATCCGGAGACGCGCTCATGCGTCGTTTGGCCGATTCGGTTGAGACGGCGACGAAGCTGGCAGGCGGGCTCGTAGGCGTCATGACGGAAGAGGGCGAACCCCGGCTCTATAGCGACAAGCTGGCCTGTATCAAATGCGGCGTGAGTTATCCGGAAGTCGAGCCCAGGATCTTTTCCTTCAATAGTCCACACGGCGCCTGTCCGGCTTGTGACGGCATCGGGTTTGCCATGGCGCCGGGCTGTCCGGAGGAAGACGATTTCACCTTGCTTGAACCCTGCGATGTCTGTCACGGCGCGAGGCTCAAGCCTGAAAGCTTGTCCATCAAACTGGCGAAGAAATCGATCTCGGAGGTGACGAGGCTCTCGGTGAGGGCCGCGGCCGAATTTTTCATCACGTTGAAGTTTACCGACCGGGAGCTGGTCATCGCCCATCGGATTTTGAAGGAGATCCGCGAGCGGCTGGGCTTCCTCGTCAACGTCGGACTGGATTATCTGACGCTCGATCGCGCGGCGGCGACCTTGTCCGGCGGGGAGGGGCAGCGTATCCGGCTGGCCACACAAATCGGATCGGGCCTTGTCGGAGTGCTCTACATCCTCGACGAGCCGTCGATCGGTTTGCACCAACGGGACAACCGGAGATTGCTCCAGACATTGCTGCGGCTGCGTGATCTCGGCAATACGGTGGTTGTCGTCGAGCACGATGCGGAAACGATGATGGCAGCGGACCACCTGCTCGACATGGGGCCGGGTGCCGGGACGCATGGCGGCCATGTGATCGCGCAAGGGACGCCGCAGGAGGTGATGGGCAATCCCGACTCCATCACCGGGCAATATCTGCGCGGGGCTCAGACCGTGCTCGTCCCGCAGCGGCAGCGGAAACCCAAAGGGTATCTGTCCATCGTCGGTGCGCAAAAACACAATCTCAAAAACGTGACGGCGAGAGTGCCGTTGGGGTTGCTGACCTGCGTCACCGGTGTGTCCGGCTCCGGGAAGAGCACGTTAGTGCTGGAGGTGCTCTTTCACTCGCTCTCCCAACTGCTCTATCACAAGAAGCCGAAAATCGACGGCTGTAAGGAATTGAAAGGCGTCGAGGCGCTCGACAAGGTGATCGACATCGATCAATCGCCGATCGGCCGCACGCCGCGATCCAATCCTGCCACCTACACAGGCTTGTTCGGCTATATCCGCGATCTCTTTTCGAATCTGCCGGAGTCACGCGTCCGCGGCTATAAGCCGGGCCGCTACAGTTTCAACGTTAAGGGTGGGCGCTGCGAGGCCTGTCAGGGCGACGGGCTCATCAAGATCGAGATGCATTTCCTCCCCGATGTCTATGTAACCTGTGAAGTCTGCAAGGGCCAGCGCTATAACCGTGAGACGCTGGAGATTCTCCATAAGGGCAAGAGCATTGCCGATGTGCTGAACATGACTGTCGATGACGCGCTGGAGTTTTTCGAGCATATTCCGCTCATCAAGACCAAGCTCCAGACGTTGCACGATGTCGGGTTGCACTATGTGAAGCTCGGCCAGTCTGCGACGACGCTGTCCGGCGGTGAAGCGCAACGGGTGAAACTGTCACGGGAACTTTCGAAGCGGGCGACCGGCCGCACGATGTACATTCTCGATGAACCGACGACCGGACTGCATTTTGCCGATGTGCAGCGGTTGCTGGACGTGCTGGATCGGCTCGTCGAAACCGGGAACACGGTCCTCATCATCGAACACAATCTGGACGTGATCAAAAATGCCGATTGGATCATCGACCTGGGGCCGGAAGGCGGGGATCGCGGCGGCGAGATCGTCGCTGAAGGACCGCCGAAAGAAATTGCCAAGGCAAAGCGGTCCTACACGGGACAGGTGTTAAGAGAGGCGGGGTTGTAGTAAGCGGAGCGGAAAGGACGGAGCTTTCGGCGTCGCCAGGATGCAATGAGTCCTGACGGTAGCTGAATCGCTACTCTTGGCCGCGTGCGACTGTAAGGCGCGATGAAGCATCGCATGCCGTCGCCCGCGGCACCTTCTTCAGCTACACCTCGTCACTTTCGCTATGGCGACCTTCGAAAGCTCCATCCCTTCCACCCCACTGCGAGGAAGGGTGGGGGGTGTGGGAGTCAATGATCGCGGCCATCAGCCGGTTCACTCAGTCTGGCGCTTGTGCCATCTGCTATAAGCCATCCACTCCACTCTGTTCTCAGGAGGCTCATGCACACGATTCTCTTGCTGACCGTTTCCAACATCTTCATGACTTTTGCCTGGTATGGGCATCTGAAGTACAAAGATTCGCCCTTGTGGATCGTGATTCTGGCCAGCTGGGGAATTGCGTTTTTTGAATATTGCCTGCAAGTTCCGGCGAATCGGATTGGGCACTATGAATTCACGGCGCCCCAATTGAAAACAATCCAGGAAGTGATTACCCTTGTCGTGTTTTGCATCTTCTCGGTCTTGTATCTGAAAGAGCCGTTGAAGTGGAACTATGTGGTCGGCTTCAGCATGATGGTTGGTGCCGTCTTCATAATCTTCAAAGAATGGTGAGCGGGGCGGGAACCGGCTGCCCATTCTTTTTGCTCGCGCACCCCGCACGCGGGAATGATCGAATTGTTGGATTGCGGGCGGTGCTCGGTGCATGCGCGCAGTAAAGAACGGGCAGCCGGCTCCCTTTGGAATGGAAATGTGAAGAATTCGAAGTTGAGGTGAGCGATGCCTACTAAGAAGAAAGAAACCACGAAGACAAATGGGCCGGTAAAGGCTGCTGCAGCGCCCTCCGTGGGCGGGTCAGCGGAAGATTTCGAAAAGCTCGGAGTCTTTTACATGGGGCGGCCCTATGATCTGGCGGCCAAACAGGCCAAGCCGGGCTGGCTCCTGTACGATTCGAAAGATCTTGTGACGCACGCGGTCTGTGTCGGTATGACCGGCAGCGGCAAGACCGGTCTGTGTCTGGCCTTGCTCGAAGAAGCGGCGATCGACAACATTCCCGCCATCATTATCGACCCGAAGGGCGATCTCGGCAATTTGATGCTCACGTTCCCCTCTCTCAAAGGCGAAGACTTCCAGCCCTGGATCAACGAAGATGACGCGCGCAAGAAAGGGCTGGCTCCCGCCGACTATGCCAAGGCGCAGGCTGAACTGTGGGCAAAAGGCCTCGCCGGATGGCAGCAGGACGGTGCCCGCATTCAGCGGCTTCGGGATGCGGCGGATGTGGTGATCTACACGCCCGGGAGCAATGCCGGGTTCCCGGTTTCTATTCTCAAATCGTTTGCCGCACCGGCCGCCGATGTGCGTGAAGACGCAGAACTGCTGCGCGAACGCATCAGCACGACTGTGACGAGTCTGCTCGGCTTACTCGGGATCGAGGCCGATCCGATCCAAAGCCGCGAGCACATTCTCTTGTCCACGATTCTCGACCAGACCTGGAAGAAAGAAGAGGATCTTGATCTGGCGACATTGATCCACGCCATTCAGTCGCCGCCTGTGTCGAAGATCGGTGTGATGGATGTGGAGTCCTTCTTCCCCTCGAAAGATCGATTCGCACTCGCGATGAAGCTCAACAATCTGCTGGCTGCTCCGGGATTTCAGGCCTGGTTGGAAGGTGAAGCGCTCGACATTCAGTCGCTGATGTATACGTCGGCGGGTAAACCGCGGCATGCGATCTTTTCCATCGCGCATCTCAACGATGCCGAGCGGATGTTCTTTGTCACGCTGTTGCTCAGTCAAATGGTCGGGTGGATGAGGGCGCAATCGGGCACAACCAGCCTGCGCGCACTCCTCTACATGGACGAGATTTTCGGATATTTCCCGCCGGTGGCCAATCCGCCTTCAAAACTGCCGCTTATGACCTTGCTCAAACAGGCGCGCGCGTTCGGCTTGGGGGTGGTCCTTGCGACACAGAATCCCGTCGATCTCGACTACAAGGGGCTGGCCAACACCGGCACCTGGTTCATCGGGCGATTGCAGACGGAGCGGGACAAAGCGCGGGTGCTTGAGGGATTGGAAGGGGCTTCGACGAGTGCCGGAAAGAAGTTCGATCGAGGGCGTATGGAGCAGACGCTTGCGGGCCTCGGGAATCGTATCTTTCTCATGAATAATGTCCATGAGAACGAACCAGTCGTGTTTGAGACCCGCTGGTGTCTCTCCTACCTTCGTGGGCCTCTGACAAGGACGCAGATCAAGACATTGATGGATTCCGTGAGGGGTCAGGCGTCAGGCGTAAGGGGTGAGAGGAAGGACATGTCGGCATCTTCTCCAATCGCCTCACGCCTCACGCCTCACGCTTCACGTCCGATGTTGCCTCCGGATGTTCCGCAGTATTTTGTGCCATTGCGTGGGAGTAAGCCAGACGGAAGTGAATTGGTCTATACGCCGATGTTGTTGGGGACCTCACAGATTCGCTTCTCCGATGCAAAGAGCGGGGTCGATAGCACGCAGGAGGTGACAGTCTTGGCGTCGATTGCGGACGGTCCCGTGGCCGTGGACTGGGATCGGTCGACAGCGACGGATCTCGTCGTGGCCGATCTGGAACAGAATCCAGAGGAGGATGCGCAGTTTCTTGCGCTGCCGGCTAGCGCCGGCAAGGCCAAGAGTTATGCCGATTGGAGCAAGGATTTCGGCGGCTGGCTGTTCAGGACGCAGAAGGTGGAGTTGTTCAGAAGCCCCAGCACGAAGGAAGTCTCAACGCCGGACGAGTCCGAGCGGGATTTTCGCGTGCGGTTACAGCAGACCGGGCGGGAACAGCGAGATAAGGGCACCGAGATGTTGCGCCAGAAATATGCCTCGAAGATGACGACGCTTCAAGAGCGTATCAGACGAGCAGAGCTGGCAAAGGAAAAGCAGCAGGCTGAATCCCGTTCCAGTCAAGTGCAGGCGGCGATTTCTGTCGGAGCCTCCATCCTCGGGGCGTTTCTCGGCCGGAAGACGATCAGTGCCTCGAATATCGGCCGCGCCACGACGGCAATCAGGAGCGCAGGACGAGTCATGAAAGAGTCGCAGGATGTCGGGGCGGCGGAAGAAAACGTGGCGGCGCTCCAACAGCAGCTGGCCGATCTCGAAGCGCAATTCAAGGCGGAGAGCGATGCGTTGGCCGCGGCTTCCGATCCGTTGAACGAAAAGTTCGAAACGATTTTGATTAAGCCAACCAAGGCCAACATTGCGGTTAAACTTGTGGCCCTTGCTTGGACCCCCCACTGGCGGGATGCCAAGGGAGTTCTCACTGCGGCCTGGACTTAATGCGAGCCTTCTCCTGGCCCCTGTTCAGCAGAGCTGTTCCCTGACCATGGAGCAACATATCGGCTAAGCTTCAGCCGACAGATTGGGCGACCAATCTCCTTTCTATCTCAGCCTTCGTATCAAGCTCCCATCAAGTTTCCCAGTTGAGCGACCGACACAATACCGAACTGATCCGCATAAGCTGCTGAAGTCACGCGAATTCATGTAGCTTGCCTGTCCGGACTATGCCGCCGGCCGTGCCAGGAGGGTATTGGTATGCCCTTTCTGATGGCTGCTGCATACGGTTGCCGTGAAACCCTGTGGTGAAGGAGACCAATGAATGGAGATCCATGCACTCCGGTATGACCGAAAACAACAATGGTCCGTAACAAATCTACCGCAGATTGATTCTCCGCGAACATTGATCTTGTTGTTCGGGTCATCGAATTTTCTCGATTCGGCCACCCCCATCGCCGAGTTGGCCGACCGGTACCCTCAATCGGCGATCATCGGGTGTTCCACGGCCGGCGAAATTTGGGGCACCCAAATCTTCGATGAAAGTCTCAGCGCCGCGATCGTGCGGTTTGATCATACGGATCTCAGGATCGCGAGTGCTCCAGCCCAGTCGGTGGATGACTCGTTCGCGGCGGGACGGCACATTGCCCGGCAGCTTAATGATTCGAGATTAAAAGGGATCCTCGTCTTTTCAGACGGTCTTCGGGTGAATGGAAGCGAACTGGTGCGGGGGTTGAATTCGGAGGTCCCGACGTCGGTTGTGGTGACCGGTGGATTGGCGGGCGATGGTGACCGATTTCGTCGTACCTGGGTATTGCAAAACCGATGGCCGCAAACAGGTTTTGTGACGGCAGTTGGTTTCTATGGTGATCGCATTCGGATCGGGCATGGATCCAAAGGGGGATGGGACCGGTTCGGCCCCGAGCGGCGTGTCACCAAGTCCAAAGGAAACATACTCTTTGAACTCGATGATCGCCCCGCACTTCAGCTCTACAAGGAATATCTCGGTGATCGGGCCTCCGGTTTACCGGCTACAGGGCTTTTATTCCCCCTTGCTCTGCGAGCCAGCAACACGGATGCCAAGAGTCTTGTTCGAACTATTTTAGCCGTGAACGAGCCTGAACAATCGCTCACATTCGCCGGCGACATTCCGGAAGGGGCTCTCGCGCAGTTGATGAAGGCGAATTTTGATCGGTTGGTCCAAGGAGCCTCGGAAGCGGCTTCTTCCACAAAGCTGTCGGTTGACGTCGACTCGTGTACCCTCGCCGTCGCGATCAGTTGTGTCGGGCGTCGACTCGTGTTGGGCAGCCGGACTGAAGAGGAAATCGAGGCAACGCTGGATGTGCTTCCGAAAGGGACGCAACAGATCGGGTTCTACTCCTACGGCGAGATTTCGCCGTATACGGCTGGAACGTGTGACCTTCACAATCAAACGATGACACTGACGACATTGAGCGAAGCGGCGTGATTTTCCATGCATCCATTGTTGGCTCGACAATTGAAACGTCTGGGTCTCGACGGCGCGCAGCCTCCATCGGTGCCGACCGTGTGGGGCGAGCTGCTTGAGAAGATCGGCCAGAGCTACGTGGAAGCCGATCAAGGGCATGCCCTCCTGGAGCGATCGCTTGCCCTGTCTTCAGAGGAAATGCAGAATCTCTATGCCCAGCTCAAAACAGCCAGCGACACGCAATTGGCACAGGAACGCAACAAGATCCAAGCGGTGTTGCATTCCATGGGAGATGGACTCTGCGTCGTGGATTCGGAGTGGAAGATCCGGATGATTAACAATCAGGCGGCGCTCTTATTCGGACAGGAGGCTCAAGCCCTCGCAGAACGTCCCGTGTATCAAATGATCTCTCCGGGGCCGGAAGAGTATCGAGAGGAATGTTTGATTGCCGACGCGACGTTTCCAGCGCTTGAATCCGGCGAGCCGTACCGCACGGACGATGGTTTGCTGGTGACAGCAGACGGCGAGCTTGTGCCGATCTCTCTGGTCGTGACTCCCATGCTCTCCGACGGCGGAGTAATCGGAGCGGTTCTTGTATTCAGAGATGTCAGCCGTCAGAAACAAGTGGAGTTGGAACGGCAGCAGACGGAAGGTCTTCTTCGACGAATCCAGGCAGGGTTGTCCGAGCTGGCCAGGAGTCCGCAGATCTATGGCGTGAATCTCCAAGAAGCGTTTCAAACGGTCACGCGCGTGGCCGCCGAGTGTCTCCACACGGAGCGGGCCAGCATCTGGTTTTTTACGGCGGATCGCTCCTCCATACACTGTGTCGATCTCTATCAACTGACCACCCGAGAACATTCTCAGGGCCTGGAACTGTCAGCGGCCTCGTATCCTCGATATTTCCAGGAATTGGATACGGAACGAATCGTAGCCGCTGATAATGCGCAACGGGATCCGAGGACCGCGGAATTTACCGAAGGGTATTTGGCTCCGCTGGGGATTGCGTCCATGCTCGACGTTCCGATCCTATCGGAAGGCAGGATGATTGGTGTGATCTGCCATGAGCACATCGGCGCCATGCGGCGGTGGACGCATGAAGAGCAACATTTTGCCGCGTCCGTCGCCAATACGGTGGCGTTGGCGATAGAAGCGGCCGACAGACGGAAGGTCGAGCAAGCACTGCGAACCAGCGAAGGGCGCCTGGCCATGACGGTTCAGAATACCAACATCGGGATTTGGGATTGGGATCTCCACTCGAATGATGTGTACCTGTCGCCCGAATGGAAGAGGCAATTAGGGTACGAGGATCACGAACTCGACAATACCTTTGAGCAATGGGAAGGCCGACTCCATCCTGAGGACCGTGATCGTGCATTGGGCGCTATCAAAGCCTATTTAGGCCGAAAGGATGCTCAGTTCGAACTCGAGCACCGTCTTCGCCATAAGAATGGGTCGTATCGATGGATTCTTTCCCGCGGCACGTTGATCACGAATGACGGTGAGCTATCGACCCATATGATCGGCATCCATATCGATGTGACGGACCGGAAAACGGCGGAAGAGCTGCTTCGTCAGGCTAAAGAGACCGCCGAAGCCGCCAACCGCGCCAAGAGTCAGTTTCTGGCGAATATGAGTCACGAGATTCGGACGCCCATGAACGGCGTTCTGGGAATGGCGGAACTGTTGCTTAGATGCACCCTCAGCGACAAGGAGCACCATCTGGCTGAATCGATCCATCGATCCGGGACGGCGCTGCTCGCGATCATCAACGACATTCTGGACTTTTCAAAAATTGAAGCCGGCAAGTTACGGCTGGAGACGATTCCTTTTGAGGTTCGACGAACGATTCAGGAAGCGGTCGATTTGTCGGGACCAGCTGTCCAGAAGAAGCAACTGAAACTATCCTGGCAGATTGATCCTCATATTCCGGTGTATCTGCTTGGCGATCCCACACGGCTGAGACAAATCGCCGTGAATCTGGTCGGGAATTCGGTCAAATTTACAGAACAGGGACTCATTGAAGTCTCTGTGAAGCTTGAGGGCCAGAAGGGGGAGCAGTACGGGTTGTCGGTTACAGTACGGGACACGGGCATCGGTATCTCTCCCGAGGTGCAAGCCCATATCTTTGATGCCTTTTGCCAAGCCGACGGCTCGACGACAAGGAAATATGGCGGGACCGGGTTGGGCCTCGCGATCGTCAAGCAGCTTGTCACATTGATGGGCGGGAACATTGAGATCCAGAGCCATCCGGGTGAGGGCTCCACTTTCCGGTTTACCGCCTACTTCAAGCGATGTGACCCCATTCATACGTTGCTACTGCCTGCGACGTCGGTGAGAGGTCTTGATTCTGGAGTCTCAGATCAGCGGCAGGTCAGGTTAGCAGAAGGACGTATCCTGTTGGTCGAAGACAACCCGGTTAATCGCGAAGTCGCCTGTGGCATGCTGGCAACGCTCAACTGTCGGATAGACACGGCGGTAAACGGGTGGGAAGCGGTTGCTGCGATAGCCAAGACGGAGTATACGCTGGTGTTCATGGACTGCCAGATGCCCGGGATGGACGGGTTTACTGCAACCAGACTGATCAGGGAACGTGAAGCTCAGGTAAGGAAAAGGAATGACGGCGAACAGCAAGCCACGCGTCGTGTGCCGATCATAGCCTTGACTGCGCATGCGATGCAGGGTGACCGCGAACTGTGCCTCGCTGCCGGTATGGACGACTACCTCACCAAACCCTTTACTCTTTCACAGCTTGAGCAGGTACTCGCTCGCTGGTTCCCGAAACAGATAACAGTCCAAGCCGATAGGTTCGAGAGGCCGCAAACCGTCCTGTTGCCACACTCGGGAGTTGAACGGCGAGAGCTTATTCAAAAATCGAGTGAGCACGATGGGAATGGCGTTGAGAGTACGATCATCGACCAAGCGGCGTTAGCCGGGATCCTCGCGCTGCAACGTCCAGGACGCCCCGATATCTTCGCTCGCGTGGTGTCGCAGTATATCGAGACATCGCAGGAAATGGTCGACAAGATACGCTGTGCCGTTCTTTCGAAGGATGCGGCTGAACTGCATGCCGTCGCACACCGTCTCAAGTCGAGCAGCGCCCAACTGGGAGCGTGCATCCTGGCCGCTGTCTGTCGCGAGTTGGAAATGATGGGGGCTAGCCAAGAGTTGGGTCGGGCTGATGAAACCTTGAGCAAACTTGAACGGAACTACGCAGCGGCATGTGCCGCCCTCCAGGGAGAACTTATCAAAAGGAGAACGGCGGCATGATGATGAATGAACGCCAGCCGACGGTCTTGATCATCGACGATGATGCAGTCGCACGATTGCTGGCCCGTGAGGCGCTCGAACAATCAGGGTGGGTGGTCGAGGAGGCTGAAAACGGGCGACTTGGGGTTTCGGCATTTATCCGGCGACGTCCCGATCTGGTGGTGCTGGACATTTTGATGCCCGAAATGGAAGGGTTTGCAGTCTGCACCGAGTTGCGACGATTGCCGGAAGGCATGCACGTTCCGGTACTTATCATGACGGGACTGGAAGACTATCAATCGATTACCCAAGCATATGACGTCGGAGCCACCGACTTCATCGTCAAGCCGATCAATGGTCTCTTGCTTGGGCATAGGGTGCGCTACATGCTACGAGCGGGTCAAGCCATACAGGAGTTGCGGGACAGCCAAGACGAATTGGTTCGGGCTCGCGACAGTGCCCTTGAAGGTGCGCGGTTGAAGTCGGAATTCCTTGCTACGATTAGTCATGAGATTCGTACCCCGATGAACGCCATTATCGGGATGGATGCGCTGTTATTCGACACAGATCTCACACCGGAACAGCGGGACTGTGCCGAGATGATCAAACTGTCGGCCAACGCGTTGCTTGAGATCGTGAATGACATTCTGGATTTTTCAAAATTGGATGCAGGCAGGGTCACACTCAGCCGAGAGGAATTCGTGTTGGGCCAAGTTGTCGATGAGAATCTCGCTCTATTCCAAGGTCGAGCGAGAGAGAAAGGGATCTTCCTTCACCGCGAAATTGCATCGACCGTACCGACGAAACTTTGGGGAGATCCGGTTCGCCTTGGCCGGGTTCTTTCGGTGTTGCTGAGTAATGCGGTGAAGTTTACGGCGCGAGGAGAAATCTGTTTGCAAGTCCACGTGGTTGCTCAGCCTTCCGGCGAATCGATGCCGGGCGTATCAACCGGTGTGAGTCGTATCCGGTTTGTCGTGAGCGACACGGGTATCGGTATCAGTGAGCTCGATACCCACCGATTGTTTCAGCCTTTTGTGCAGGCAGACGGGTCCAATCAACGCAAGTATGGAGGGACCGGTCTAGGATTGGCACTCGCCAAGCAACTTGTCGAGCTGATGGGTGGAACGATGGAATTCGAAAGTGAGTTTGGGAAGGGAAGCCGCTTTTGGTTTGAACTCGCGCTTGCTCAAACAGGTGACGGTGGGCCAGCGCCGGCCGAGCCTCGCTCCGCGCTGGTGTATGTACAGGAAGCCGTCAGTCAGGCCGTTATTGGGAAAACATTAGAAAGGCTCGGGTATCGAGTTCATACCATTACGGATGTGGAAGAATTCCGGAACACAGGGTCGGAAGTTGCGCCGGTATTAGTGGTTGTGGAATTCGGCTTGTTGGTATCTGAAGCGGAACGTATTCAGGTGCAACGGCTGAAAGAGCGCTTCCCACAACTTCGGATTCTTGGACTGGGTCGCGAGGCATTCAGCGGCGAGATTGAGCCGCGCAGCCTGTTCCCTGTCGATGGGTATCTAGAAAAACCGCTGACTGTCGAAGCGATCAAGTCTGCCGCCGGAGCAGGGGGTTCGCCGATACCATCTGGATAGTGCCTGCTACAATCATTGCCACCACAAGAGTCGATTGCCGCCATGCGCCCGCACTCTGCCTGAAACAGCAGCGACACTGTGCGAGCTGTTGTCTCGGTCAATCAGAGGAAGGGGCGCTCTGACTCCTCAGTGCTTTTTCTCCTTTTGCATGATCTTGTCGGTCCAGGCCAGCAGAATGGCGGAGGCAAGGAACGTCATGTGGATGAAGATTTTCCACTTGATGTGCTCGGGGTTTTCGTTCGCCACGTCAACGAACGCTTTCAACAGATGAATGCTGGAGATACCGATGAGCGAGGCCGCGAGCTTAATCTTGATCGTGCCGGGATCGACATGGGTCAGCCAGTCCGGCCGGTCCGGGTGCTGTTCCAAGTCCAGCTTGCTCACGAACGTGGCATAGCCTCCGATGATGACCATGGTCAGCAGATTCGCCACCATCGTGACATCGATCAATCCCAAGACGCCCAGCATGAAGGCGGTTTCATCCATCTTATTGATGTGGATCACCATCTCCCAAAGCTCGACCAAAAACTTGTAGGCATAGAGCAACTCCGCCACGATAAGCCCGCCGTACAACGGGGCTTGAATCCACCGGCTGGCGAACACCGCGGACTCGAAGACCTGTTCGACGACGTTGCTGGCTGGATGCGAGGCTTTGGAAGCGGGCGCGGACGACGACGAATGTTCGGACATGATTCCTCCTGAACGGGATACGTGATTTGAGCGGATTAGTATGAACGTATGTATGGGGCATGACCCGTAACGGCGCACACCCGATCGTATCCTAGTTCCTGCTTGAAGGACTGTCAATTTGAAGGGAGAACCGCAGCTGCTTATGCAGTTTGTGGTGCGATGTCTGTGGCGTCTGTCAGTAGGACAGGTGCTGACTCGTGGGGCGTTCTCAGTTCTTGCACCAGGGCCGCGGCCCGCTTCCCGGATAGTTTGATCTGCTCGGCGCAGGCCCATGCCGGATCGTTTGTTGGGAGTCGTGTGAGAAGAATATCGGCGAAGCCATTGATGGAGGTCATGGCATTGTTCAACGCATGCGTCAGCTCCGGCATTCTCGACGGGACGGCGGTTGGTTGTTCGGGCGGCGCCGATCTGGCGCCGATTCTCGGTAGGTTGGCTCGGATCATGGCGCATTCGACTGTGAGCCGGAATACATCCGGCGAGGTGTCGGCGATGGAAAGGACTTCGTGGGCTCCGGCGCGAATGGCGTTGAGCCGGATAGTCTCATCGATAATGGTACCGTAGGCGATGAGCCCGCTGTCCGGCGCGGTCAAGCGCAAGGCGCGGACAGCGTCGAGCCCTTTGTAGTCGGATACTGCCAGGCTGATAAGTATCAAGGGAACTCGATGTGAAGAGAGGTAGGTCATGCCCTCCCGTAAGGAACGGGCTACCCCAAGATCGAGTGATTCGTGAAAAAGGTTGAGCAGCAGACCTTGCAACTTGAGGGCATGGCCTCTCTCAGTCTCGATCAGCAGAATCGGCGTCGGCTGTGACGTCTCCGATGACGATAAGGCCATGAGTTTTTCCGCCGCGTGTGTTGACAGGGCACTCAACGCTCCTTTCTCGGCAGTCCGCTATGAATCTTGAGCTTGCCCTGTCGGCTGGTTTAGTGTGCCGTCGTAAGCGCGTCAACAAACCTCTCAGGCATTGTGGATCAGAACGGGTTCAGCCTCAGGATAAGGTTGAGCGCGAGGCGGTGTCTGTTGGGGTGCTTCGAGATCCCGGTTTGGATTCGACAAGATCAATGTCCAGTGATTCACGACTCAAAGCCGGAAATATTTTGAATACACCGTGATGCCGTATGGATCGTCGTCAGGCAGACGGGCTGATGGGATTTTCGGCTTCGCTGGAAGGACATTCGCGCATGAAGCAGGCCACGGCTTCCGTGCGGCGGTTCACGTTGAGCTTGGTATAAATGTTGACGAGGTAATTCTTGACGGTTTTGTCACTCAGCTTCAACTGAGCGGCAATTTCCTTATTGGTTTTACCCTGTGCCAGCAGGGGCATAATCAGGCGCTCCTGGGGCGACAGCGCTCTCAGTCCCTGAAGAGGGGATGCCTGGGATACCCCGGTGCGAATCCAATGTAACGCATATTGGGTAATGCGGGGGTCGAGGTAGCCACGGCCTGCTGCAACCGTACGGATGGCCTGAGCGAGATCGTCTAGCTTCACGTCTTTCAGAATGTAGCCATGGGCGCCGCTTTTGATGGCAGCGGCAACGATGGTGGCCTCGGCATGACCGGTCAGGATCAGGACTCGTAGATCGGGCGCGGCGGCAAGAAGCCGCCGGCAGGATTCTATACCGGAGACATCGGGTAGCTTCATGTCGAGTAGCATCAGATGAGGATGAAGACGCGCCACGAGTGGCAGTGCATCAGCCAAGGTCCCTGCCTCTCCCACCACCAGCAGGTCGGGTTCACGGTCGAGGAAGGTACGGAGCCCCTTCCGGACGAGTTCGTGATCGTCAAGAATTAAAATCCGAGTAGGGCGTTTCATACAGGCGCCAGAATGGGCTCCAACAAGAATTCCGCAATGATATCCGTGCCGCGGCCTTCCTCGGATTGAATGCGCAATGTTCCGCCAATCTTTTTTGCGCGGGCGGTCATGTTTGCAAGGCCGTAGCCCTGCGGCCGGCCATCTCCCGTAGCGAAACCTCGTCCGTCGTCGCTGATCTGCAGACGGATTCTGTCGCCGCGCCTGCGGATCGAGATCGTGGCATGGGTAGCCCTGGCATGGCGGACACAGTTGCTAAGGGCCTCCCGCGCAATACTTAGAATCTCCCGTTCTTCTTCCTTGGTCAGAACCTCAATGGCAGCGGGGTGAAGATCCAAACGGATCCGCACATGGCCAATCTGATCGTAGACCGATTTCAACGTCTGGAGTTCTGTCTCCAGATCGAATTCCTGCACGACACCCTCGTCGAGCCCGTGAATCATCTGGCGGATGTCGTGAATGAGTCGATTGATTTGCTCAATGGTGTGGGCGTGAGTCTGTTCCGATTCCGGAGTGGTCTGGCGGTGCCTCCGCCACTCGGTCTCGATATTCAAGCCGATGGCGTAGAGCGATTGGAGGATGCAGTCGTGAAGATCGCGTCCGATATGGGTGCGGTCTTCCAGCAGGGCTGACAAGCGCTGCTCCATCGTCCGGAGTGTATCCATCAGATCTTCCATCTTCGGGTTTCCACGGTGAGCGGATGAGCCTTCCGTGCGCTGTGAAGGACTCGGCGCGTGATTCGCACGCGTATCGAGTGCGGAATGCCGAAACCCGTCCAGAATGCGGAATCCTTTCCTGCCGTCCGACATGATGTGCAAACCTCCCTTAAGAGCCTGTTGTGTTGTTGTCTGGATACGTTGCCACGACAAACAAGCTCATACCGAATTGTCACGTTCTGCGTCACCTGGCGTACCCGCCAGGTGACGCAGAACTGTCAGACGCGGCATTGTCCCAGCGTCTTCGCGGCGGCAGTTCATTTAAAAAGGGAGGACCCTATGTTGTTGATGGAGGAGGCTCGGAAGGTCGAGTTTTGGGAGGACAGCCTGTTGGTCAAGACGTTGTCGGACGAGCACGAGCTGCGCGCGTCCTTCCGTCTCCGTCATCAAGTATTCGCCGATCGGCTCCACTGGGTTCCAAGAAGCCAGGATGAATTGGAGGCGGATTCTTATGATGCCCATGCCACGGCTGTAGGACTATTCGATGGTAACCATCAGCTTCGGGGCGTTTTTCGTATGGTTAATTCGTCGTTTCCGTTCATGCTGGAAAGTGAGTTCCGTGCATGCCTGCTTCCGCAATGCGTAATCAGAAAGGCACCCGACACCGTTGAGATTACCAGACTGGCCATCGATCCTACGCTCACCGAGAAAGGCCTCTCGAATCGGCTGATGCAGGTGCTGTTCAAAGGAGTCTATCAATGGTCGATGCAGAATGAGATCCGGTATCTCTACATGGTTGTTGAGAAGCGATTCCTGCGTGTGCTTCGGGGAATGGGGTTCACGTGTGAAGCCGTGAGTCCGGCTGTTGCGCTTCCCCCGGCGAAAGCGCTCTCAATCGCGGCGGTACTTGATTGGAAGCAGTTCCACGACACTTGTCCGGTGAAGCAACCGGCCTTTTATCACTGGATCAATTCGGTCGACGGTTCCGCCTCTTTTGAACGGAGCGCGTTTATGGCCCAGGATTCAAAAGAAGATCGCACTGGGATCACGGTGTATCAGGACGGTCGAGAAGAGCAGAAGATGGTCAAGGACCCGGAACAAACCCTCATTGCGGCATAGGCAGGAGACAGAGGCGGAGCGGATGCTGTTTTGCTACCCGGAAGGGAACAGGCCTTGCTCGATCGCGAAAGCGACCGCTTGAGTGCGGGATCCAACGTCCAGCTTCATAAAGATACTTTCGACGTGGAAGCGGACGGTGCGTTCGGTCACACCGATGATTCGCGAAATTTCCCAGTTGGTTTTTCCCTGTTTCATCCACTCGAGTACCATCATCTCACGCCGTGAAAGCCCCTTCACGCGATTTACCGGAGGGGTATTCGCATTAGCGATAACAACTCGATGCAGGGTAGGCAGCAGATATTCGAGCAAATTCTTATATCGGATGGTGTTCTCAGCGTCCCCTCCGGCGAAGGAGAAGAACGACGCGAAGCCGCGTTGATGCTCAAGCATGCCCGTAGTAATGCCATGTGTCAGGCCATAGGAACGGGCCTCTTCGACGAACTCAAGCTGCTTCACGGATGCGGCAGTCTCGTAGGCTTGTTCCCAGACTTGAGTTTCGAAGGTATTGATGGCCCCTTGCAAGACGGGGTCAACAGCTGCGTATCCATTCCGGCCGTACTTATAGAGCCAGTCATTTGAATAGCTGACGTTGAGCACGCTGTTGAATTCTTGGAAAGATCCATTTGAGTTCAACTGGACGACACCGCCAATCACCCGAGGGCAGGAGACCACCTGTTGGATCATCTGTAGGATTTGATACACGTCCTCTCCGGTCGTGGCATCAATCGAGTAATGCAAAATTTCGCACACCTTCTGCAGTTCCTGCTTCGTGAAATCCACGAAGAGTTCTGCTGGAAACGGTCGGCGCTGAACTGCCGCCAGCGGGGCTGGCTGTAGATGCCGCCCGTGGTGTGCTTGGAAAGGAGGCTGCACCGCTGCGTTTTTGCCACGTTTGTGTCGAATAAAGGGAAAGGTGTCTCGTAGGGTATCTTCAGAAATGCGTGCAAGTTGATCGAGAGGTCGACGCATACGATACCTCTTCTCAATGTGGGTTCACACCATCATGCTATGATGGACGTTATCATAGTTTGCTCAAGAAATACGAGATGGGTCCATATAGACCTATATAGCAGGACCATATGGACCTAGTCTATTTTTCTGTTGATGTGTCATTTGGTTTCAGGTTGTACTTGCGCGGCTGAGAGGAGCCGGACTTGCTGTGTCGCATGTGTGAAATGGTGCGGGATTGTCGCAAAATTGCAGTAGCCCTCGTAGCCGGGTGCACACTTCTACTTGTATCTTCCATGGTCTTGGCGCAGGCCCTTCGCTTTCAGCCTCAAGGTGTCGTTGCAGCGGGCCAGGGGAATGCCTTTTCGGCACAGGCCGATGATCCGTCGGCGATACACTATAACCCCGCGGCGCTCAGCCAGGTCAAGGGTGTGCAAGCGTTGTTCGGAACTGTCTTGCTCGGAGGCTCGATTCAAGCAAGGAGTGCTTCAGGGATCGAGACACATGGAGACTTCGGAGGAACTATTGCATTTCCCCCTCCTGGGCATAGCTATGTAAGCGCCAACCTCGCGGCACTCGGCCTGCCACGCTTGTCTGCTGTGACGGTAGGACTCGGCGTGAACTCACCGTTTGGCCTCCTCACACGGTATCCGGCGGACGGCCCGTTCAATACCGCGGCGACTTCCGCCGCCCTTCCGTTGCTTGCGATCAAGCCAACGATCGCCTATCAAGTGACCGACTATATGTCAGTGGGAGTGAGCGCGGATATCTATACCTTTGCGCCGTTTCTCGGGCAAGGGCACGCGGAACAAAAATCGGTTGGGGCGGGAGCCTTTGGTATTCCGGCAGGCGCGTCCGTTGAGCTCAACGGAAAGGCGCCGGGGGCCGGCGCGACTGTCAGCATACTTGTGACACCACTGAGAGGTGAAGATGGGAAGCCACGGGTCTCCATCGGGGTGATCTACCGGACTCAGGTTGTCCTGCCATTGAGCGGAGTCTTGTTGGTCGGGGGAGCCAAGGTGGCCGATGCTTCCACGAATCTGGTGCTTCCCCAAATCGTGACCGGAGCCGTTGCGGTGTGGCCGGTTCGGACTCCTGAGCGGGAGTGGAAGATCGAGGTTGATGCCGAATTTGTGGGATGGGGTTCATTTCGGAATCTCGACGTGCGGTTGTCCAACGGAGCCATGATTCCACAGCCGTCAGAATGGACAAACGTCCCGGTCGTGGCGGTCGGGACTGAGTACAAGTGGCTCGATCCGAGCTGGCTTCCGCATTGGGACGTCGCCGTGCGATCCGGCTACACGAGGACAGAAAATCCGGTGCCTTCTATGACGTTCAATCCTGCCACGATTTCCCTTTCGGCCCACACGCTGTCGGTGGGTGCGGGATTTCTGTGTAAAGGCCATGGAAAGTTTATGGGGCTGATTCCGTGTAGCGATAAATCGGCATTGTGGCCGAAGGCGATCGGACTTGATGTGGCCTATCAGGAATGGTTCTACAACTCATTTCAGGTGACCGGTAACCTGAATCCGGCGGTCAATGGATCCTACGATGCCAGCATTCATCTGGGCACGTTCAGTTTCAGATACCTATTCTAAGCGGGGTTTGGAGCGTGCTTGGATGGTCATTGTGGTTCCTGCGAACGCAGGCTGGTTTCTCAACACCTCGCGGAGCTGCTGAATGGTGTCGGTGTTTAATCCTGCTTCACGAAGCGCTTCGTCGCTGGCGTTTGCCAGCTGGTCCAGACTCCCAAACTGATTCAACAGGCGAGTGCGTTTGCTCTCGCCGATGCCGACGATCTGATCCAATTGTGAGGCGAGTAAGGCTTTGCCGCGCAGCTTTCGATGATAGCTGAGAGCGAATCGGTGGGCTTCGTCGCGGATGCGCTGGACTAGATGTGTGGCCGGAGCGGTGGGCCTGAGGACGACCGGGTTCTTTCGGCCCGGGAGGAAAATGCGCTCTTCCTTTTCACCCCGGGCTTTGGCCAATCCGATAATGGCTTGGTCGTGATGGCCGGCGTGTTTCAGCCCTTCCATTGCGGCAGCGAGTTGCCCGAGTCCGCCGTCGATCAGGATCAAATCAGGCCGGGCCAGGTGTTCGGACCGGCCATACCGTCTGGCCACGACTTCCTGCATGCTCGCGAAGTCGTTCGCTCCCGTGACAGTCTGGATTTTGAACCGGCGATAGTCCGCTTTCTTCATCCGGCCGTCTTCCCAGACGACCATCGATGCAACCGATTGATTGCCCATCGTATTAGAAATGTCGAACCCTTCAATGCGGCGGGGGGCTTGCTCAAGACGCAGCATCCGCTTCAAGTCTTCCACCGCTTGCCGGTCGAGTTCTTCATCGCGTAGATGATTCGCCGCGGCTGCGGCCGCATTTTCTTCGGCTAGGAGGACCAGCTGGTGTTTGGCGCCTCGCTCAGGCGCCAGCACGCGAACGGACTCTCCGCGCTTGTCGGACAGCCATTGCTCGATCAGGACGGTGTCCTCCAACTCGGTCGGTATGAGGACTTCTTTCGGAGGCTGGCCGTCTTTGTTGTAAAACTGCTCGATCGCGGACCGGACGAGTTCTTCATCCGGTGTGTCCGCCGATTGAGGCCAGAAGAAGTCCTTGCGCCCGATCAGCAGCCCGCCGCGCACGAAGAGAATCTGGAGATCCACCGCCGTGCCTTGCCGTGCCAGGCCGATGACATCCTGATCGGTCGCGGAGGTTTGTGTGATGCGCTGTTTCTCCAGCATCCGTTCGATCTTGAAAAGACGGTCGCGTAAGCGGGCGGCTTCCTCAAATTCCTCTCGGCCGGCTGCGGCTTCCATCTTGGCGCGCAGGTCATCCAGCAACTCATGATCTCGTCCCTCCAGAAAGTGCCGGACTTGCTTGACGATTTGGTGGTAGTCATCTTTCGATTGGTTGCCGGTGCAGGGAGCCATGCACCGCTTGATCTCAAACTCGATGCAGGCGCGCTCGGCTGTTCCGTCGATGTCGATCGAACAGGTTGCAAGGGGGAAGACGTGCTTGATCACCTTTAAGGTCTCGCGCAGGGCGTTGGCCGGCGTATAGGGCCCATAGTACAGCGCACCGTCTTTTTCCACGCGGCGCACGATCGAGAGCCGAGGAAAATCGTCCTTGATCGGCAGGCGTACGTAGGGATATTGCTTGTCGTCCCGCAACACGACGTTGAAGCGTGGCTTGTGGCGTTTGACCAGGTTGCTCTCAAGGATGAGGGCCTCAAGCTCGGATCGGGTCACCATCGTTTCCAGGTCAGCCACTTGACCGATGAGCAGGCTGGTTTTAGGACTGTGGTCTGCGCTTTTCTGAAAGTAAGATCGAACCCGATCGGCGAGTATCGCGGCTTTTCCGATATACAGAATCTCGCCTTGGCCGTTCTTGAAAAGATAGACGCCGGGGTTGTCCGGCAGATGATCGAGCTTGGATTGTAAATCTGATGTGGCGGCCATCAGCGATCAGCCTTCAGCTTTCAGGTAAGAGAAACAACAGGGTGATACGGGACATTGTACGGCGCGGAGAGATGGCGAGCAATCCGGAGGATGCCATTCAAGCTGATGGCTGACGGCTGTTTGCCGGAGATCTGCTACTTCAGCGATCGCACGAATGACGGACTCAGTGTGCCTCTGGCGACCTCTGCCACCGGTCCTTTCATCGTAAGGCTGAAATCCGCCGTCACGTCGATGTTCAGCGTGCCGCCCGGCATCTTCACGGTGACAGGGCTTTTGACGAGTCCCAGGCGAACCGCGGCGCAAGCAGCTGCGCAGGAAGAGGACCCGGAGGCTTGCGTTTCCCCTGCGCCCCGTTCCCAGATCAGAATAAAGATCTCCTTTGGCCCGGTTGGAACGGCGAGTTGCACGTTGGTCCGCTTCGGAAAGAGGTTATGATTCTCCAACGAAGGGCCAAAGCGCAGGAGTTCTTCGCGTGACCACGATTCCCCAGTTGGTTTGAAGACGACGCAATGGGGGTTCCCGACACTGACGCCGGTAAAGGTCAGCGCACGGCCGGCTGCGTTGATCGGTTGCTGAATCAGCTCAGGAACATCGAGTGCACAGGGAAGAGCAGCCGGCTCGAACGTGGCGTGCCCCATTTCAACGGTAGCGGCGCTGGCATCTCCATGCCGATCGATGTGCAGATCAATGGTAACGAGCCCGCCTTTCGTCTCGACCGTGAAATGCGTCTTCTTTGTTTTGCCGGTGGCGTGCAGGTACCGGGCAAAGATCCTGAGTCCGTTTCCGGACTTTTCCGCTTCGCTGCCGTCCGGATTGAAAATGCGCAGGCCGAAATCAGCCTTCCTTGACGGCACCAACGTCAAAATCCCGTCGCTGCCGAGCCCCCAATTCCGATCGCAAATTGTTTTGATGGTTTTCGGTGTCAGCTTGAACGTCAGATCCTTGGGGTCCATTACGATGTAATCATTGCCGAGGCCGTGACCGCGGAAGAAACCGTTTTTCATCTCTGCAAACCTCCAGATTCGTCAAGTGTCAATCGTCATGCGCCATTCGAAGGAAAGAAGGTACTGCGGGGAGAGTCATGCCGTCAATGTGGACGAGAGAGTGAAGATTGAGATTCCACGCTTGTCGTTTGACGAATGGCGGATTCCGGGAACTAGACGATCTTCACGCCGGTCGGGCGTTCAATCAGCTCGATTTCATAGCCATCCGGAGCGTCGATGAAGATGAACCGGCTGCCGGATGACGTCTTCGTCGGACCATCGGTAATCTTGATCCCCTGCGCATTGAGCGACGCGATTGTCTGGTCGAGACTTTCGACCTGCAAGGCCAGATGGACCAGATCCTCCTGGACTTTTACCGGCCCACTGGGAGGGAAGCTGGTCAACTCGATGAGTTCATCGCTGTTGGGGACCTTTAAGAAGGCAAGCTGCGATCCACGCGGGGAGGTCTTGCGCTCGATCACTTCCAGGCCCAGCACGCTCGTATAGAATTGAATCGTCTGATCCAGATCGCTCACGCGCATGCGGGTATGCAGCAGCTTGATAACCTTCATTGTGATGTCCTTATACTCGTCAAGCGTCAATCGTAAGAAGTCGGACGCACCTTGAGACCCCCCTCTTCACGTTTGACGTATGACGATTGACGTTCTCATGTCGATGTTCGGGCGGGTCCCGCCGTCTTGCGCAGGAGTATTTCAGCGCTGCCGGGAATCAGAAAGTTCGGCATCGGGCCGATTTCCTGATAGCCCTGTTTCTTGTAAAAGTCTCGCGCCGATTGGTTGAAGTCCGAGACGCACACGAAGAGATTCTTTGTTCGTTCGAAGACAAGTTGTTCAACATGTTTGAGCAGCAGGTTGCCGATTCCTTTTTGGCGGGCCCATTCGGCTACGCCCAGGAGTTCCAGATAGTCACCGAGCAGAAACTTCTGTTTCACAAGGGCGACACCCGCCACGCGCCCGTCAAGTTCAGCCACATAACTGTCCCGCCCTTGCGGCAGGGGACAAAAAATCCGATTCCAATCGGCGATCGTGTAGCCCAGCGTCCTCCAAGGATCGGATTCGCCCAACAGCTGAACGATCTCGGCGCGGTCTTCGGCTTGCATGGCTCTGATTCGGGAATCGTTCATGGGGCTGGTGGTGCGCAATTCAACAGATCACTGACGGTCATGGGCCGAAGTCCTTTGCGGGGAAGCACGTCCGTCGTCAATCGTTCGATCACCGCGCGGGTCTGTATCCCCTTCCCATTGGCATGCAGCACCACGATGCTGCCCGGCTTGGCGCGTTGCTCAATGCGGGTCAGGATCTGATCGGCCGATAGCGTAGGGTCCGGGTCGCCGGACTCGATGTTCCATTGGATAAACCGGAGGCCAAGCGCTTTCACGACATCGATGGTCACGTCGTTATATTCACCATAGGGAGGACGAAACAATGCGGCTGTGTGGGCATAGCGCTCATGCAGCATCGTAACAGGGCGGAGAATTTCAGCCCGCTGTTCTGCAGCATCGTGCATCGGCAGATGGGCGTGTGCCTCGCCATGGGTTCCGATCTCAAAAAAAACTATGCCGAGCAGATGGCGCACGTCTTCTTCGTGTTTGGCCGCCCACTTACCGGACATGAAAAAGGTTGAAGGGATTCGGTGTTGGATCAAAAAATCCATCAGCGGCTTGTCATAGCCTGAGCCCTTCTTGACGGGGCAGAGGTCGAATGTCAACGCAACGCCCGGGCAGGCAGGGGGCCCGGACTTGATGACTTGGGCTGTGCTCGTGGCTGAAATGCCGAGCGGCACGACGCCGATGAGCAGGAGGCTGAGAATCCAGATGGGGGATCGCAGGACCATGTGGACTAGTATACCTGAAGCCCGGCTTGGCGCGATAAATTGACCCGTTATTTGTGAACTGTTACGGTGTGTTCATGCAATGGCCCTCCTGGCAAATCGGTCGTGCATTGGGGATTCCTATTCGAGTGCATGCATCCTGGTTCCTGGTGTTTCTCCTCCTCACGTGGACTCTGTCGACCGGGTATTTGCCGGAGGAGTTGCCGGGTCTCTCGCCCGCACGCTATTGGGCGATGGGCGGTGTTGCCGCGCTTCTCTTGTTTCTCTCCGTCCTGTTGCATGAACTTGGCCATTCCTATGTGGCGCTACGCTATCGCATTCCCATCGAACGGATCACCCTGTTCATTTTCGGGGGCGTGGCCCATATGCGGAAAGAAGCGCCCACTCCACGAGCGGAATTTCTCATTGCCGTGGCTGGTCCCATCGTGAGTTTTGTGCTGGGAGCGGCCTGTTTCGGATTCACCGCGCTCGCTGAATCGATTCAGCCGCCGCGCGATGTTCAAGGCCTGGTCATGCTTGGGGCCTTGTTGGGGATGGTGAACCTCCAGCTCGGGCTCTTCAATTTGATTCCGGGATTTCCCTTGGACGGGGGGCGGGTATTACGCGCGGGACTCTGGGCCTGGGGGAAGGATTTCTATCGGGCGACCAAACAGGCGGCCGTCGTCGGTCTTGGATTCGGTGCGTTGCTTGGTGTGCTGGGACTTGCGGTGCTTATCGGGGCGTTGATGGGCAAGTTGGATTCTTCGATGGTCTCGAACGGCAGCTGGGTGGTCTTCATCGGGATGTTTCTTTTTGCCGCGGCGCTCGCGAGCCGCCGTCAAGCGGCGCTCCGGCAGGTGCTTGCCACGGTCCCGGTGCGGGACTTGATGGTGCGGACGGTCACGTCGATTCCTGCGCAATGCTCGCTGGATGAGGCGGTGACGCAGTACTTCCAGCCCTATGGGTATGGCAGTTTCCCGGTTGTGGATGGTGGACAACTCGCCGGGCTTATCACGGTGGATGAGATCCAGACCGTCCCGTCGGCGATGTGGCCCTGGCGGCAAGTCGGGCAGGTCATGCGCCCGCTGTCACCGTCGTTGATCGTGGAGCCGGATGCGTCGCTGATTCAGGCGATGGAATGCATGGCGCAGGACGGGTGGGATCAGCTTGTCGTGATGCAAGACGGGCAGATTGCCGGACTGGTGACGCAGTCGGCTATTGCGAATTATTTGCAGCTGCGGAAAACGTGAAGCGTTTTTCATGAACGTATCTCGCGGACGACAAGAGACGAGCGACGCCTCATGGTCTCATTCAGTCCGTGCCACAGAGATGTTTTGGGCGATGGCGACACGGACCACGTGGACAGCCAGAAGAAATCCGTACACGACGCAGAGAAAATTCAGTGCAATGTCGGAAAAGTTCCGCAGTACCAGCGTGAGGCAAATCACAAAGGTGGCGCTGGAGAGCAGAGTTGCGAGAGTCAATCGGCGGCAGAAGTTATGCGTCGGAGTCCGTTCCAGCGGTTTCAGGGCGCGGCCATACCGGGAGGCTCTTGCTACAGCGGCGTCGTATGCCTCGTCATCGGACGGTCCGAGGTATTTCAGGAATACATATCCGGAAAAGATGACGAGCCAGGGTGTGCTCCATAATACCCAGTTGTTGAGAAAGTCGTACACTTCTGCGGTCATGAACACCAGAAATACCGGTGTGTATAACACTCCCAGAAGAAGGGGAGAGGTGTGGTTGTCGCGAAGGTAATCCTTGTCCGGGCCCCCATGGATCAGCTCTTGCTCGAATAGAGGAAAGCCGTACTTCACGATAATCAGGGCGATCGCAACGCTTACCGTCTTGTCTGGTATATATCGGAAGAAGTGTTCGAGGATGGTGAGGATCGTACCGACGACGGTCGATGCCCATGCTGCACCGAGAACAGGATTCAGGTAGTTTTCCATTCCCATTTCCCAGTGCGTCAAAGTTTGCTCAAGGATCGCTCTGAGCTCCTGATCCATCGACAGCGCTTGCTGCTGTGCCAGGGTGATCTGGAGCACCGCGCCTGGGAGGCTCATCACCCCTGCGCTCAAGAGTCCGAACGAAGAGAGAAACCAGATATGGATGAGCGACGAATTATGAGCGGTACGCAGATACTTTCGAAATCCGAGTCCCCGGGCAAGGAATCCCCATAGAAGCCCGCCGGTCATATTAACGAGCACCCAGGGGAATATCGCCGTATTAGCACCCTCTCCTGGGTATGCCAGCCAATTGACGAATGCGCTGGACATCAGCGCCGTGATGGCGCCCCACCAGGGTCCGAGAAGAAAGGCGACCAGGGCGGTTCCTGTCATATCGAGGTAGAGGATGCTGTTGAATCGAATGCTCAGCATCAGCCCGAGATAGTTGAGTAACACTCCCGTCGGAACTATCGTGAGGAGTTCGCGGTACAACAAAAATGGGAATGCCGGACGGAAGGTCCAGTTCGGTTTCTTGCCTTTCGAAGGTGATGGCGGGAGATCAGGCTCAGCCTCTTCGTGCCGCTCACGGGAAGGTTTGTCCTTACGAGCGGGGGGAGCTTCTTTTGCATCCTTAAATCGATCATGAAATTTGATGAGGTAATCCACGATGGTGAGCGTCATCACAATCATGCCCCCGATGACGCCCAACATGGTCAAGGTCTCATTATTCAGCTGTAGCATACGAGTATCCTAATGGGTGTTCAGATCCGATTTCTTCGCGACGAATACGCGGCGCAAACGATCGTGTTGGCCTATGACCTAGTCGGGCAAAATCCTATCGTAGAAAAGGCCGCTAGGCCAGGAAAAGGCCGGAAGTTGCAGGGGCTGAAAAGCGAGCTCCAGGCTAGTATCGGCGGACAATGGCTATCGCAGATTGTCGAGAAATCGTTCACATATGCATACCTCGTGAAACGCAGGATGGATAGAGTGTTGTTCACACCTGTGGGTGCGGGATGTGCGTCACGAGATACGGACGACGAGGAAGAAACGGCGAATCGGCAACGGCCTGGTTATTCGCTTTTTGCCGGTGCGGCGGATGGTATTTGCGTTCGTTGCTGGAGATTGTGGGCGATCACGGCGCCGAGGAGGAGAAGCCCTGCCGAATAATAGACCCACAACAGAAGGAAGATCACCTCCAGCAGGGAGCCATAGAGCCGGACGTACACCGTGGCGTAGCTGCTGTAGGTGACGAACAGTAATTTGGCGGAGACCCAGAGAACGCCGAATACCATGGCGCCCGCCATCGCGTCCCGCCATTCTGGCCGTCGACGGGGAACGTACCGGTAGAGGAAACCGACGGCAAAAAATGCGAGGACAAACGGCAACGTATAGGTCAACTGGAAATCATGAGCGGCGAGGGCGACGAGATCCAGACCCCAGAGTCTCGGCGCATAGGCCGTCAAAAAGTTGAGGGTTTGTGTTGCGACATAGGAAATGATGAGCAGGAGTCCGGTGGCGCCGAGCAAGGCGACCGATATCGCGGTGGAGATCAACGGGTGTCGGCGGCGGGTGCTTTCAAACGCCACGTTGAGTGCATAATCCAATTCGTAGAAGACGAGCCCTCCGAACCAAAAGAACGAGAGGAACACCACCCATCGCACGCTTTCCAGCTCGCTGACACGGTGGAGTTCATGGGCCAGCCGTTCGCCCAACGAGGGCAGGAATCCTTTCAGGAAGCTCAAGAGGAACTGTTCGCCGATCACATCCTGGCTGACCAGGAAACTGATGCCGTACAACAGCAGGAAGACGAGAGGAAAGAGAGAGAGCAGGGAGAAAAATGCAAGCGATGCGGCCAGGCTGGCGCAGCCATGCCGTAGAAAAGCGTGGAACACATCGCTCAGGAAACGGAATCCTTGTTTTAGAACTCGCATATTGCCAGCGTAGCATGAGCTGCGATACCGCGCATCTCATTCTTGCAGGAGAGGAATTTACTTGAACGTTAAGACGGCGTGTCCGGCGAGGTTGACAAGGGGACTGGGGTAGAGGCCGAAAAATATCACGCCCGCCACTGCGCAGGCGAGCACAATGGAGAGGGCCGGCGACATGATGAGACGGGGCGAGGCTGCTGTCAGTGGGTCAGGTTCTCGCATGTACATGACCATGACGATGCGCAGGTAGTAGTACGCCGAGATTGCCGCAAACACGAGGGCCAGGACCGCCAGCCAGGTCAGTCCCGCTTCCACCGCGGCCATGAAGACGTAGAATTTTCCGATGAACCCGGCCGTCGGAGGGATTCCGGCCAGCGACACCATAAAGACGAGCATCAGCAGCGCCGCGAGGGGATGGCGTGCAGCAAGGCCGGTGAAATCCTCGATCTCGTCGCCATCGAGCCCGTCTTTGCGCAGCATTGCCACGATGGTAAATGCGCCGAAGGTCATAAAGGCATAGAGCGCAAGATAGAGCATGACTGCGGTGATGCCATTTGCCCTTCCGGTCTGGGTGCCGGCAACTCCTGCCGCCACGACACCGATCAAGGCATAGCCGGCATGGGCGATGCTGGAATAGGCCAACATCCGTTTAATATTGGTCTGTACCAACGCCACGATATTGCCCAGCACCAGAGTGGCGATGCACAGCAGCAGGAAGATGGCAGACCAATTGGCTTTCAGGCCGCCGAGCCCTTCGACGAAGACGCGGAGAAATGCGCCGAAACTGGCGGCTTTGGACGCCACCGCCATGAATGCCGTGACGGAGGTTGGCGCTCCTTGATAGACGTCGGGAGTCCACATGTGGAACGGTACGACGGCCAGTTTGAATCCGAATCCGACGGCGAGCAAAATCGTGGCGGCCAAGAGTAACGGATCGTCCAGGCTTCGGCCTGCGATGGCGGCGGCGATGGCGGGGAGTCTGGTGCTGCCGGTGGCGCCGTAGAGCAGGGAGATGCCGTACAGGAGAATGCCGGATGAGAAGGCGCCCAGCACGAAGTATTTCGCCGAGGCCTCCAGCGAGCGGGGTTCAGACCGCTTGAGTCCTGCCATGACATAGAGCGAGAGCGACATCAATTCCGTGCCGAGATAGATCGTCAGGAGATCCGCTGCCGATACCATGACCATCATGCCGGAGAGCGAGAGCAGCACGAATCCGTAGTATTCGCCGAAATACAGCCGCTCTTCCCGCAAATAGGTATGGGACAGAAGGACGGTCAGGCCGGCGACGAAGCAGAGCAGCAGCTTCCAAAAACAGGCATAGGCGTCGATAATGACGATCCCACCGAAGGCCGATGCCGCATGGTTCATCTGCGAGGCGATCAAACCCATACAGATGGCCAATGTGCCGAGGCTCAGCCAGGCCAGCCCGTCTTTTTGAGATGACGAGAGCACCGGATCGAGTACGAGCACGAGACAGGCGGCGGTGATCACCAGCAGCTCGGGCAGAATGAGGAAGAGATCTCCGGGTGAGAATGTCATGGCCTGGACGTCTCCATGGCCAGAGAATATTTGTCCGTCGGTGCCGGCAAGAGCTGATCATCAGGGTGCATCGCTGTCGCCGGAGCCGATGTGCGCGCAAGGACCTGATTCACGCTTGCGTGCATGCGGGTGAGTATCGGATTCGGGAAGATCCCGATCAGAAAGACCAGCACAACGAGCGGAATCAGTGTGGCCATCTCCCGGCGGTCCAGGTCGCGAAGCGCCGGCACCACATGTGGAGACGGGAGGCCGAACGCAACACGTTGGATCATCCAGAGCATATAAGCGGCCGCGAGAATAATCCCGAGCGAGGCCAGGGCTGTCGCAAGCTTGCTCCAGATGAACGTGCCTGCGAGCACCATGAACTCGCCGACGAAACTGTTGGTGCCGGGCAGGCCAAGCGAGGAGAGACCGAAGATGACCAAGAGTGTGGCATAGCGCGGCATCGGTGTGGTCAACCCCGAGTTGTCGGCGATCTGGCGGCTGTGGGTGCGTTCATAAATCACGCCGACGCAGAGGAAGAGGCCGCCGGTGGTGATGCCGTGGTTGACCATCTGCATCACGGCGCCTTCGATGCCCTGGATGTTGAACGTGAACAGCCCCAGTGTGACGAAACCCATATGGCTGACGCTCGAATAGGCGATGAGCTTTTTCAGGTCGGTCTGGGCCAGCGCCATGTAGGCGCCGTAGATGATGGCGACGATCGACAGCGTGATCATCAGCGGCGCGAAGGCCATCGAGGCATCGGGTAACATCGGCAGGCTGAACCGCACGAATCCATAGCCCCCCATCTTGAGCAGCACGCTGGCGAGGATCACGCTGCCGGCGGTAGGCGCTTCCACGTGCGCGTCAGGCAGCCAGGTGTGGAACGGGAACATCGGAACCTTCACGGCGAAGGCGGCGAAGAACGCGAGAAAGAGCCAGAACTGCAATGACGCCGGGACGGCGGCCTGGCTCAATTGCACGATGTCGAACGTATGGCCGCTCTGGAAGTACAACGCCAGAATCGCGACGAGCAGCAGCACGCTTCCGACCAGGGTGTACAAGAAAAACTTCACTGCGGCGTAGATTCGGTTTGGCCCGCCCCACACACCGATCAGGAGATACATGGGAATCAGCATCGCTTCCCAAAACACGTAGAACAGCACGAAGTCGAGCGCGGCAAAGACGCCGATCATCGCGCCTTCCATGACCAGCAGCATGGCCATGAAACTTCTGATCCGTTGGTCGATCGAACGCCAGGAAATCAGCACGCAGAGGGGCATCAGCATCGTCGTCATCAGGACGAGCGGTAAACTGATGCCGTCAAGGCCCAGCCGGTAGTGAATCGGCGGGGTGGAGATCCACAGGGCTGTCTCATTGAATTGCATACCGCCTGATGATGAGTCGAAGAGCCACCAGAGAGGGAGCGACAGCAGCAGATCGGCGGCGGTGATGCCGAGTGCAATCAACCGGACGCTGGCTTCCTTTGCAAAACACAGCGCCACCGCTCCGGCAAGCGGAAGGACGATGAGCAGAGTGAGCCAGGGAAAGGAATGTGTCATTCGTTAATTGTCATTCGCCGGAGGCCAAGCGGTCGGTGTTCCCATGGCCCAACGACCAGTGACGGTCTCCTAAAACAGGATGAGCATCGTGACAAGGACGACGATGCCGCCTGCCATTGCCAATGCGTAATGCTGCGTCTGCCCGCTTTGGACCAGCCGGAGCAGCCATCCGCTCCAGGCGACGCCGCGGGCGACGCCGTTGACGGCGCCGTCGATCACTTCGACATCGACGCGTTTCCATAATTCAGAGGCCGCCATCATGGTCGGCTTGACGAAGGCGCGGTCATACGCTTCATCGACGTACCACTTGTTCAATGAGCCTTTGTATAGACTCTCCCACTGCTGGGCGAGCCGATCCGGCAGATCCGGATTCAGTACGTAGACGTAGTACGCTCCGGCGATGCCCGCAAGCCCCATTACGGTCGCCGCAATCATAATGCCCAGGCCTGCCGCGTCATGTTCCCCCGTATGTTCGCCCCCCGTCGAAAAGGCCGGCTCAAGGAATGACGGAATGCCGAGGTACCCGGTCAGAATACTGAGGACAGCCAGGATTAAAAGCGGCACGGTGATTGTCCGTGAAGGCTCATGAATATGATCCGCATGGTGCGGATCGACGCGCGACGGTCCCCAAAATGTCACGAAAACCAGACGGAAGCTGTAGAAGGCCGTCATGAGCGCTGTGAGCAGCCCCAACACCGCGAGCGCTTGTCCCAGCGGCCCTGACAGCCAAGCGGCCACCAGGACAGCATCTTTGCTGAAGAAGCCTGCCGTAAGAGGGAACCCCGCCAAGGCGAGCGATCCGATGACGAATGTCCAGTAGGTGACCGGCAATTTGTCCTTGAGTCCGCCCATGCGGCGGATGTCCTGTTCATGGTGCAGCGCCACGATGACGGAGCCGCAGCCCAGGAACAGCAGGGCTTTGAACGCGCCATGAGTCAGCAAGTGATACATGCCGGACGCATAGGCGCCGAGGCCGCAGGCCATGACCATATAGCCGAGCTGGCTGACCGTCGAGTAGGCCACCACACGCTTGATGTCCGTCTGAGTCAGCGCGATCGTTGCACCCACGACCATTGTTGCGGCGCCGACCAGGGCGACGACCTGCATGGCCACCGGGGACAGGTTATAGATCGGCGCAAGACGCGCGACCATGAACACGCCGGCGGTCACCATCGTGGCCGCATGGATTAGGGCTGAAATGGGAGTGGGGCCTTCCATGGCATCGGGCAACCAGACGTGCAACGGGACTTGCGCCGATTTGCCGATCGCTCCTGTGAATAGGAGAAGGCCGATGAGGGTGAACAGCGACACGTCCCAGATCCCACCCAGAGGGCTCAAGAGGTTGATCGTCTGATTGGCGGCCTCATGCGCGGCCGGGAAAATGTCGTGATAATTCAGCGAGCCGAAGCTGTACCAGACCAGCAGGAGGCCCAGCAGAAAGCCGAAGTCGCCGACGCGATTGACGAGAAAGGCTTTGGTCGCCGCCGAGCAGGCCGACGCGCGTTCATACCAATGTCCGATCAGCAAATAGGAGCAGAGGCCGACGGCTTCCCAGAAGACGAACAGCTGAAGCAGATTGTCGGCCAGCACCAGCATCAACATCGAGAAGGTAAAAAGCGCGATATAGCTGAAGAAGCGGGCATATCCCGGCTCGCCGTGCATGTAGCCGATCGTATAAATGTGCACCAGCGAACTCACGATAGTGACGAGCAGAAGCATGACTCCGGTGAGCCGGTCGATATAGAGGCCGATATGTACGTCCAGATTGCCGGATGTGAGCCAGGTGTAGAGCGGAACGGAGATGACGGATCCGGAGGCCACTTCGGTAAATGCGCTGATGGATAACAGGCATGACAATAAGACGGCTGGAACGGCGACCAGGTGAGCCTGTTCCTTGATGCGCGCTCCGCCGAGGCCCAGCACCAGAAAAGCTGCCAACGGAAGAAATGGGATGAGCGTGTAAAGCATAATTCTAAGAGCTGATAGCTGATAGCTGATAGCACGAGCGTCGGACCTCTGCCGATGCCATCTGCCATCTGCGATTTGCCATTTGCCAGCTTGTTACCATTTCAGTAAATTGAATTCTTCGATATTGATACTATCTTTGGCGCGGTGCAGCGCAATGATGATGGCCAGCCCGACGGCAACCTCGGCCGCCGCCACGGTCAGGGCAAAAAACACGAACACCTGTCCGCCCATGTCTTGTAGGTACTCTGAAAATGCAACGAAGTTGATATTCGTCGCATTCAGCATCAGCTCGACCGACAGAAGAATAGCGATAATGTTGCGCCGAATCAGCACCCCGACCACACCCGTCAAAAAGACGATCGCGCTGAGAATGAGGTAGTACGAAATGGGAATGGTCATGGCTGCCTCGTGAAACGAGGCGGACAAATCAGCGCGGTCAGCCGTACGCTCCGTCGGGCCTCGTCGAACGGTTGACGGCTCACATTTCACCGCCTTCGCCGATGTCCCGCTTGGCGAGGATGATGGCGCCGATCATTGCCACCAGAAGAATCAGGGAGGCGACCTCGAAGGGGAAGAGATAGGTCGTGAACAGCGTCGTGCCGATGGCCATCGTATTGTCGCTCATCGCGGTTGTCTGTTCGGCCGTGAGCGGGCTCGGTCGCGGAGCCACGCCGTTTCCGGCAAGCAGCACCAGGAATTCGAGCAGCAAGGGGACGCAGACGAATGCGGCAACCCGCCACTGGTGGTGGTAACGGTCGTCCTGTTTGACGTTCAGCAGCATGACGACGAACAGATACAACACCAAAATGGCGCCTGCATACACGATGAGCTGGACGGCGGCGAGGAACTCGGCGTGGAGCGTGACGTACAGCCCGGCCACATGGAAAAACAAGATCAACAGAGACAGCGCGCTATAGACAGGGTTTCTGAGCGCCACCACAAGCACGGCGGTCAATGCGATGACTCCGGCAAAATATCCAAAAAACAACTGCGCCACGATGGGAACCTCGCTGTTAACAGGAGCGTGACATCACCGGCGCGACTCGGCTGCGCCGGCCGGTCAGTCGATAGTCGACGCTGCTCATCATTCCGGTTTTTGCGGTATGTGCTTGAACGCGACGTTGAAGAAGGCCGTGTTCGGATGCTGCAGCTCCAGACGCTTCTCGCGGATCGGATATGAGCGGTCGCCGATTGCGAGGAGTTGCTCCTTGTTCAAGTGAAGCTGCCGTTTGTCGTAGACCGCCCATTCGAACTCCCGCGTCATGCCCAGCGCATCGACGGGACAGGCGTCCACGCACATGCCGCAGAACAGGCAGCGGGTCATGTCCATGTAATATTCCTTGGAATAGCGCTTCGTCGGTTCGCCCGGCACTTCGGCGCTGACCACGCGGATGACGCGTGAGGGACAGGCGGCTTCGCACAGGTCGCAGCCGACGCATTTTTCCGTTCCATCGTCGTAACGCAGCAGCGCAAGCATGCCGCGATAGTTGTCCGGCAATGCGCGTTTCTCGTGGGGGTATTGCAATGTCACCGGCTTGTAATGGAGTAAGTGCGAGAGCGTCGACTTCATGCCGACGAGAATCTCGTAGAACGTGATGGTCTTGAACCATTCCAACAGGTCCGTGCGTCTGGTTGTTGCCGGAGGTGTCATACGTGGTCTCGTGCGTTACTTCATCTGTTGGTAGAAAAATACCGCCAGCGCCGTCACCACGATGTTCGCCAGGGCGATGGGCAGCAGGACCTTCCAGCCGAATCGCATCAATTGATCGTACCGCAGTCTCGGCAACGTAGCGCGGAGCCAGAAAAAGAGGAACAGGAACGAGTACGTTTTAACCGCAAACCACATCGTGTTTTCAACCCAGGCAAAAGACGGCAGACCCAGATATCCGATGAGCGTACCAGGGTACGGCGCGTTCCAGCCTCCGAGGAACATGGCGGCAGCCACACAGGAAACCAGCACCATGTTGGCATACTCGGCGAGATAGAAGAATGCGAACCGGAGGCCGCTGTACTCGGTAAAGAATCCGGCGACCAGTTCGCTTTCCGCTTCCGGCAGGTCGAACGGAACGCGGTTGGTTTCCGCCACCGCGGAAATCACGTAGACGACGAGGGCGAAAATTTGCGGGGCCGGGAAGGCGAAGACATACCAATTCCAGAACCATCCTGCCTGTGCGTCGGTGATTTGCACCAGGCTCAGCGAACCGGCCATGATCAGGACACCGACGATGGAGAGTCCGACATTGAGTTCGTAACTGATGACTTGCGCCGCCGAGCGCAACCCTCCGAGCAGGGAGTATTTGCTGTTGGACGACCACCCGCCCAGGATGATGCCGTAGGCGCCGATCGAGGCAAAGGCCAAGATATAGAGAATGCCGATATTGATATCGCTGATGATGAACGGTTTTATGGAGAAGCTGCCGATCTCGAGGGATTGGTTCGGGCCCCAGGGAATCACGGCGAATCCGATGAGGGCGGGAATCAGGGCCAGAATCGGCGCCATGGTGAACAGAAACTTGTTGGCGCCTGCCGGGACAATGTCTTCCTTGAAGAACAGTTTAATGGCATCCGCAAACGGCTGGAGAATGCCGTAGGGGCCGACTTCCATCGGGCCCATACGGTCTTGCATCCATCCCAGCACCTTCCGTTCGGCGAGGGTGAGGAGGAGCACCGTCACGATCACGATGCAGGTGACCGCGGCGATCTGAGTAAAGGACACGGCGAGGCGCAACCCTAATTCTGTCACGATAAAACTCCTGGATAACGGCACAGATCGAACGGTGATGTCATCATGCCACCTTCATCATCGAGACGGACGTTGTCCGGATGGACGGCGTCCGGGTAACGGGATCGAGTATACAGTCGAAGAGACGCGCGGACGTCTGGCTGAAGTGGTCGGGGAACCAGGCCGAGCCTTGGGGGACCCGTTCCCGGATGGTGATGGTCGTGGTCATTTCTCCCTGTACGTTGGAGAGGCGGACGCGATCTCCGTCCTTCAGCGCGAAGCGCGCCGCATCCTGTGGATTGATTCTCAGCGCACCCCTGCCTTCCACTTCCATCAGTCCCCTGGATCTGGTGGATAATTTTCCTGAGTGGAACAAACTCTGCACCAATTCCAGTTGCACGATTCCATCGGGTTGAGCCGCTGCAATGCCGAGTCTGTACCGTGCGGCCAGATCGTGCTGATAGCCGTCGGTCAGGTAGTGATTGATGACCGTATGGTCGACTCTCGTCGGCAGGGGGGCTGGGCCGAGCGATCCGTAGCCGGGAATCAGGCTCCTGATTTCTTTGAGGATGTCCCGGCTCTCAGCATATTCCAGCGGCGTCCCCATCAGGAATGAGAGGGCGACGAACACTTCCCAGTCCGGGCGGCTTTCTCCGACCGGTTCAATCGCAGGGCGGACGGTCTGGACGTGGCCCTCAGTGTTGGTAAAAGTTCCGCTTTTTTCCATTGAAGAGGCGGCCGGCAATACGACATGGGCAAGGGCCGCGGTTTCCGTCAGAAACAGTTCCTGGCAGACCAACAGATCGAGTTTGCGCAGGGATTCTTCCGCGCGGATCTGAGTTGGGAGGCTTCCCACGGGGTTTTCCCCGACGATAAACATCGCTTTCAGGGCCTCGGTTTCCGCCCGATGCAAAATTTCAACAAGGGAAGCGCCGCTGTGCGGAGGGAGTGCGGTCTTCCACAGCGCCGTGATACGGTTACAGCCCTCCCGATCGGTCATGTCGAACGGACCCGGCAAGAATTCCGGAGCCGCCCCCATCTCGACAGCGCCCTGGTCATTGTTTTCCTCTGAGAGCGGCGCGAAGCCGCATCCCGGCTGATCCAGTTTCCCGATGAGCAGGAGCAGGTCGAGCAGGTTGAGCGATCCGTGATGGCCGCCTGCGCTTCGCAACAAGCCTTGGCCCGCCAACACGATCACCCGCCGTCCCGCCGCCAGGACCTTCGCTGCATCGGCAAACGCGGCAGCGTCCCTGCCTGTCGCAGTCTGCATGTCTTGCCAAGAGATCTGTCCCAGCATGTCCGTGACGGCGCGTACGTATGCCGGGTGCTGTTGCGTCAAATCCGGATGCGCCAGGTTCTGCTCAATGAGGGCCTTCAAGAGACCGAGTACGGCGTTCCCCATACGTGGAGGCGGGACGCAGAAGTGATGGGAGGATAGATTGGCGATGTTGCTGATCGGTTCGATGGATGGCTCCAACGCTTCGATGGTGACCAGCGTAGCACCCCGCTTCTTCACCGCTTCTTTCACTTTGAGGCCGGTAATGGGGTTGCATTCCGTGATGTTCGTGCCGACCAGCAGCAAGACATCGGCGGATGTAATGTCCTCGAAGCTGACTGTCCAACGATGCGTGCCTTGGATTCGCCGCATGGCCTGGATTCCGTTCAGGTGGCCGTAGCGCGCGCTGCTGTCGATGTCATTTGTGCCGATCACCACCCGCATAAACTTTTGGAAGAGATACAATTCCTCGTTGGTACATCGGCCTGAAATCAACCCGCCGAAGCTCTGTCCGCCGTGGGCGGCGTGGATTTTCCCGGCCTGGTCCGCCACGAATTCCAGGGCTTCTTCCCACGTGGCCTGTACGAGGACGCCGTTACGGCGGATGAGCGGATGGGTGAGCCGTTCCGGGTGCTTGGCCGCATGGAATCCGAAAAATCCGCGGGCGCAGAGATCGCCGTTGTTGCGTCCGGCGCCGTGCGCAGAATTGACTTCAATGAGCTCCTGCCCCTTCGTTTGGACGGTGATCTGGCACCCGTCTCCGCAGTAGCCGCAGATCGTGTCCGCCCGTTTGAGCATCCAGGGCCGGTACTCGTACATCGAGAGCCGGCTGGTGATCGCACCGACCGGGCAGATCTGGACGCAGCCGCCGCAAAACTCGCAATTGAGAGGGTGCGGCCCGAAGTGTTTAATCTCAGTCATGGTGCCGCGCCCGGCCGGGGCCAGCGCCTTCACATCCATCACTTCGTCGCAGTAGCGGACGCAGCGCAGACACTGGACGCAGCGGTTCATCTGTGTCTCGATGAGCGGGCTGAAGTAGTCCTTTTGGAAAACGCGCTTGGTCTCCACGAATCGGCTGGTGGTCGGCGTATATTGATGTGAGAAATCCTGGAGGTCGCACCGGCCACCCTGGTCGCAGACGGGGCAGTCGAGCGGGTGATTGGCCAGAATGAACTCGAGCACGGATTTATGGGCGTCATTGACCACGGTGGTGGCCGTCCGCACGCTCATCCCCTCATCGGCCAGGGTGCTGCACGCGGTTTGAAGTTTGGGCATCTTCTCGATTTCCACGAGGCACATGCGGCAATTGGCATCCGGCTTCAGTTTCGGGTGATAACAAAAATGCGGAATCATGACGCCGATGCGCCGGGCCGCTTCGATCACGAGTGTCCCCTTGGGAACGCTGATCGGCGTTCCGTCGATGGTAAGGCGTACGGTTGTTTTTGTGGCGTCAGGCATAATTGTCGGTTTTCGTTAGCCGTGAACCGTTACACTCTCGGCTTCGCCGCGAGGCGAGCGCAGCATGCCGGCGGATAACGATTCGCGCTCAATGTCGTATTCCCGCAGCCTCCGGCATGATCAGGTCGGCTGCTTCTGCTTCGCGGATCAGGGACACGTATTCGTCTCGCCAATATTTCAAGGTGCTCTGAATCGGGGCGACCTCTGCGTCACCGAAGGCACAGACGGTACGGCCGGCGATGTTTTTACACAGATCCAACAAGGTTTCAAGGTCTTCCATCCGCCCTCGTTTGGCCATGATGCGGCGCATCGTTTGAACGAGCCAGGAACTGCCTTCCCGGCATGGGCTGCACTTCCCGCAGGACTCATGGTAGAAAAATTCCATCAGCCTGAGCGCTGCCCAGACCATACTCGTTCCTTCTTCCATCACGGTGACGCCTCCGGATCCCAGCATCGACCCGGCTGCCGCTACCGATTCGAAGTCCAATTTGACATCGAGATGATCCGGCGTCAGAAACGGCGCCGACGCTCCGCCGGGGATGAAGGCCTTGATCGGTTTATCCGAGCGCATGCCGCCGGCATGTTCGTAGACCAGCTCACGGAACGTCACCCCCATCGGGACTTCGTAATTGCCGGGCCGCTTCACATGGCCGCTGACGCAAAAGACTCTGGTGCCGGTGCTCTTCGGCGGCGAGCCGATCGCCGCAAACCATTCGGCGCCTCGCGTAAGAATGTGCGGCAGATTGGCGAGTGTCTCGACGTTGTTCACCACGGTGGGTTTGTTATACAGGCCGTGTGTGGCGGGAAACGGGGGTTTTATGCGAGGAAGGCCTCGTTTGCCTTCAAGCGATTCCAGGAGGGCCGTCTCTTCGCCGCAGATATAGGCGCCTGCGCCACGATGCACCCAGACGTCGACATGAGTGCCCGTGCCGAGAATGTTGTTTCCGATATAACCGGCGGCGCGCGCTTCGCCGATCGCCCGCTCCAAAATTTTCGAGCCCAGGACCATTTCGCCTCGGATATAAATGTAGGCAGATTCCGCGCCGATGGCATAGCAGGCCAGGACGATACCTTCCAACATTTGATGCGGGTCCCGTTCCATCAGCTGGCGATCTTTGAATGTTCCGGGTTCGCTTTCATCGGCGTTGCAGCAGAGATAGCGGGGTCCCTGGTAGTCTTTCGGCAAAAAGCCCCATTTCACACCGGTCGGAAAACCGGCGCCGCCGCGGCCTCGCAGTCCTGACTTTCGGACTGCGGTGGTGACATCCGCGGGAGCAGTCTTCCCGAGCGTCGCGCGCAGGGCCTGATACCCGCCGGTTGCCTCGTAGTCCGCCAGCGAGCCGCTATACCCGGGTTGCGACATATTCTTCAATAAGATGAGTTCGTGTTTTGGCATAGTCTTTGTCCGTGAGGCGTTAGGCGTGAAAGGGTAGCCGAAGATCACTTCGCCATCGCCTCACCCCTTACCCCTCACGCCTTACGGCATTCACCGGCAAAGGCCACATGTAGGGGCCGCTTTTCAAATCGCTGGTTCCCGATGTTTTGAGATCCCCCAGAATCTTGTCCACCTTTGCTTCGGTCAGCTGTTCATAATAATCGTCGTTGATCTGCATCATCGGCGCGGTTCCACAGGATGCCAGGCATTCGACCGCGCTGAGAGTAAAGAGCCCGTCAGGCGTCGACTCTCCGGGCGCGATGCCCAGTTTCGTCTTGATCCATCCGAGCAAAGTGTCCGAGCCTGCCAAAGCGCACATGAGCGACTTGCACACCTGCATGTGGAATTTCCCGACCGGTTTCAGGTTGAGCACTGTATAAAACGTGACCGTTTCGTACACTTGCGGCGGCGTCAGTTTCAGAAGTTGCGCGATCTCCTTCATGGCAGCCTCGGTGACATAGCCCTGTTCCTGCTGCGCCAGATAGAGGAGCGGAATCAGCGCCGAGCGCTTGACCGGATAGCGGGAGATGATTTCGTCAATTTCTTTTTGGTATTTCTCTTTCAGCATACCGTCCTCTTCGACCGTCCCTCGTAAGGCGTAAGGGGTGAGGCGTAAGGGGAGCGATATGTTCTTTCGCCTGACGCCTTACGTTTCACGCCTAACGTCATCTGTCGCACTCCCCCATGACCACATCGTACGTTCCGAAGATCGTAATCACGTCAGAAATCAAGTAGCCGCGCGCCATGTGATCGAACGCGCCCATATGGACAAAGGAGGGCGAGCGAATCTTCAGGCGATAGGGACGCTGGCTGCCGTCGCTGATGATGAAGAAGCCCAATTCGCCCTTCGGCGCTTCGGTGGCGCAATACGTCTCGGCTTTGGGCGGCTTGAAGCCTTGTGTGAAAATGATGAAGTGGTGAATCAAGCTCTCCATATCACGCATGACATTCTGCTTGGGCGGCGGAATATATTGCGGCACGTCGGCGATAATCGGCCCTTGCGGCAGCTGGTCGAGGCATTGCGAGATGATGCGGGCGCTCTGGCGCATTTCTTCCATGCGGACCCAGTAGCGATCGTAGGTGTCGCCGTTTTTCCCGACCGGCACTTCCCAGTCCACTTTATGGTACACGCCGTAGGGTTCCATTTTGCGGACGTCATAGGCCACGCCGGAGCCGCGCAGCGTCGGGCCGGTCAAGCCGTAGTTGATCGCATCCTCACCGGAAATGACCGCGATATGTTTCGTTCGTCCGATCCAGATCCGGTTGGAGGCGATCAGGCCGTCGTACTCACTGACTTTTTGCGGGAACGTATCCAGGAACGTTTTGAGCCGTTGCACGAGTTCAGGTGTGAAGTCGCTGTCCACACCGCCGATCCGGTAGTAATTCAGTGTGAGTCTGGCGCCGCAGAGTTGCTCGAACATATCGAGCAGGGTTTCCCGTTCGCGGAACGTCCAGAAGAAGACGGTCATGGCGCCGATATCCAGGGTTTGGGTGCCCAACCAGAAAAGGTGGCCGAGAATCCGTTGCATCTCGGCGACGATGGTCCGGATATATTCGGCGCGTTCAGGCACGGTGATGCAGAGGAGCTTCTCGACCGCGCGCACATAGGCGTAGTTATTGGCCATGGCGCATACGTAATCCAGCCGGTCGGTATGCGGAATGATCTGCATGTAGGCCAAGCCCTCGGCCAGTTTCTCGACGCCGCGATGCAAGTAGCCCAGGTCCGGCGTCGCTTTGACGATCCGTTCGCCGTCCAGCTCGAGTACGACGCGCAGCACGCCGTGCGTACTTGGATGTTGCGGCCCTAGATTCAACAGCAACTCTTCCTGCCGTCGCGATCCGGATGCGCGGGGTTCCGATCGGTAGGGTTTTTTCTGCTCTTCGGAAAACTCGCCGCCGGCCTGTTCAGCGGGCGGTTCATCGAGTCGTGGAATAAAGTCGAACTGGCTGCGCCAGCCGCGGCCTTCGGTCGGGAAATCCTTCCGTAGCGGATAGCCTTCCGCAAAGTCCTCCGGCAGAAGGATACGGCGCAGGTCTGGATGGCCGGTGAACTGGATGCCCATCATATCGAAGACTTCGCGTTCCAGAAACTCGGCGCCCCGCCACACGCTTGTGACCGAATCGATGGTCGGATTGTCTTCCGGTACTCGCGCTTTCAGGCGAATGCGCCGGCTGTGAGGCAGCGACAGCAGTTGGTAGATGATCTCGAATCGTTCCCGGCTGTCGGGATAATCCGCCGAGCAGATGTCGGTGATGTGGTCGAAGCAGGCATCGGGTGCGTCGTGCAGGTAGCGCGCAATCTCCAGGATTTTCGGCGCCGACACATGGGCGGTCACCTCTGCGCGCGCCGTGTCGACGTCGACGGACAGCACCGAGCCGGGAAACTGCTTCATCAATGTTTCAACCAGGGTTTGCATTTTCGATCAGTCATCAAGTCGAAAGTCATCAAGTTCAAGGTCGCGGCTTTCAGACTTCACGGACGTTCGACTTTCGGACGTTACTTTATGAACACTTTCTCCCGTTGAATCTTTTCTTGCAGCTTCAAGAGCCCGTCCAGCAACGCTTCCGGCCGTGGCGGACAGCCTGGCACGTAAATATCAACCGGCACGATTTGATCGACGCCCTGCACGACGGCATAACTGTTGTAGTGATTGCCTGACGTTGCGCACGAGCCCATCGAAATTACGTAGCGCGGCTCCGCCATTTGGTCGTAGATCCGTCTGATCACCGGTGCCATCTTGCGTGTGACTGTTCCAGCCACGATCATGAGATCGGATTGCCGGGGTGACGCGCGAAACACACCGGCTCCGAACCTGTCAAGGTCGTAGCGCGAGGACACGCTGGCGATCATCTCGATCGCGCAGCAGGCAAGCCCGAAGGTCATCGGCCACAGGGCTGATTTTCTAGCCCAGTTCACGACGGCATCCAGGTTCGTCGTAATGACATTGGCGTCGAATTGTCTTTCCAGAAGACTCATTGCTTTACTCTATCTTTTCCAAGAAGGGCGGTGGGGCTGTCCTTTTCTGCGCGCATCCACCTAGCACCGCCCATCAGTCCCGTCCATATTGTTTTTGTGTGCGCGGTGGGCGAGCACGAAGGATAGCCCCACCGCTCTTCAATCCCACTCCAATGCCCCTTTCATCCAGGCATACCAAAAGCCAACGACGAGAATAGCGATAAATACGACCATCTCGACTAACCCAACCAGCCCGAGCTTGCTGAACGCAATCGCCCAGGGAAACATGAAGACAATTTCGATATCGAAGATCACGAACAGCATCGCGACGATGTAATAGCGCATCGGGAACTGCACGCGCGCATCTTGAAACAGCGGGCTCCCGCTTTCATAGGGAGCCATCTTTGCCCGATAGGGACGGTTGGGGCGGACGAACTGGCCGAGGAACATCACAACCGTGAAGAACGCAATGGCGACGCCGATGAAAATCAGAATCGGGAGATAGTTGGCCGGAACGGCTAAGTCACTCATGGGCTCTCGTCAATAGTCATACGGTACTTGTCAGGTGCCTGGAGCTGCGAACGCTTGGTTTGTGATCGACGTGTGACGGGTGATGCGGTCCCCCGTCGCTGCGAGTGCATCGATGAAAAATGGCTTGAATTGCAATCCGTCAAGCCGCGGCTGCTCGATGCCTTTATGTTGCACCAATACTTTGAACGTGCCGCCCATACCGGTTGGTTTCAATAGATGAATAGCCGCGCGGAACTCCGGGCTCTCCGGTTCCAACGATGCGATCAGTTGTTCCACGCCGAGCCCCATCAGAAAGCTCATTTGGTTGGTGAATCCCGTGACCTGCAGGCCATGTTCTTCACCCGCCGCTGCCAGGCTCGAAAAGTCTACATGGGCGGTCATGTCTTGCTCGCCGACATGCGTGAAGGGGTCCTCATGGGCTGACTGTTTGAAGTAACAGAGGAACGTGCCGTTTTTCCGGTCGGATCGATAAAGGTCCTGCGCCGTATGTCCGTAATCGATCGTGAAAACGACTCCACGTTTGAGGCTTCGGGCGACTTGCCGTATCCAATCCAGGGCGTTCAGATTGATCTCGGTTCGATAGCCGTCCGGCCAGTGGGCAGCCAAGCCCTGTGCATACTGCGCGAGTGCGGCTGTCGACGGCGGTTTCAGACATTCCACAAATTGCCCGTCTTGCCGGTCCACCCAGAGCTCTTCGACCCGACCGCCCGTGACTTGAATGCGGTGAGTTGGAAAGGCGTCGAGCAATTCATTGCTCAAAAACATGCCGGTAATACTCCCCGGCGCCAGATCATCGAGACCGTCCGTCCAGGAAACCAAGCCGGGTCTGCTGAGCCACTGGGATAAGTGTCGGCGCTGCGATTCGCGCATCGCGGGGCTACGATCGATCAGGATGTAATGAAGACGCTCGAAAAGCGAGTGCGATTCTGTTCGACAGGCTGATAGAAAATGCGTGGCAAGCAAGCCCTTGCCCGGGCCCATCTCGACGACGGTGAAGGGATCGGGTTGCCCCAGCAACCGGTCGATCTGCGTTGCCTGTCTGGCCAATGTGTGCCCAAGAGTGGGGTGGACGTCAGAGCTCGTGTAGAAATCACCGGTCCAGCCGATCCGTTCTGTCCCGGTCTCCGGCGAGCGGGTGTAGTAGCCGAATTGTGGATGATACAGGGCCAATTCCATAAAACGAACAAAAGGAATCGGGCCTGAGACCGCAATCTCAGAGGCAATGGCAGCCACGAGTTCAGCGTGCCCTGTTGTCACACGAAACTCCCTTCCGGCCGTGAGTCCAGAAAAAAGTGACACCCCTGCCTCATGGGTCTGCATCCCCCATCGGTAGAGGCGAAAAGCTCTGTAGGGTAGCTGTTGGTGAGGATCTAAGTCAAGGAGAAGTCAGGAGGAATCTTCTTCCTGATCGCGAAAGAATGCTGAAAGACTTAGGCTGCGTGCTCACCGGGTTTGTCAGATATATCGAGAAGCCGAGCGATGCTTTCAACGAGCCGTGCAGGAGAGAACGGCTTACGGAGGAATAGAGCTTGATTCTTGGCAAAACCGGCGATGACGTCGGCGGCATCGGGATGCCCGGACATTACGATGATCTTCAACTCGGGACGTTCAACCAACAGTCGGCGGGCCAGCTCGTCTCCGTTTAGGTCCGGCATCTTCCAGTCGGTGACCAGTACGTCGATGGGCGTCGGGAACTCCATACTGATCTTACCCGCTTCGGAGCCGGAATGAGCCTGGAGTACGCGATAGCCACGGCGCGTCAGGTCCATTTCGAAGAGCAAGGTGATTGCCGACTCATCGTCGGCCAGCAGAATCGTTGTTTTTCTCGCAGATGAGGATTCAGGCGTCATAATGTGAGGCATATTACCCCAGTGGCTTCGATCGGCCTAACAAAAACGTATTTGGCGGGAGACCCGGAGACCTATGGGAGTTCGGCCTACGCGTTGCGCCGTTGTTCGTCGCTCGTAAAGCGTATTTCGTATCTCGCGAACAATGATATCCGATACAGAAATGCTCTCTCCGTCCTGCCCTCGCTCGCCTCGCATCGTCGACGAAGCGGGCTTCACGCTTCACGAGATACGAGCGACGAAGAACGCAACAGTGGATCGGCGATTACGGCAGAAGCGCTTATGAATCAAGCGAGTTAAAACGGTTGAGTTGGCGCAAACCAGAACCAGCGATCCCGTCGTCACGTCCCATGGCACTTCTTCTATTTCTTTCCGCTCCCGCAGGGACAGGGATCGTTGCGGCCGACCTTACCGTCGGCCCGGTGCACGGGGGGTTGCGCTGCGACCGGTTCTTCACCGCGATTCAAGGTGAGTTTGGGCTGAGGGCGTGAGATGACAGGGGGGAGGCGAGGCTGAGCCAAGTGAATTGAATCAAACAGATAAGTCAAACGGAATGACCACGTTTCCTATTTCTGTTTTCTGCCTGGATCCCGGTGGGAAGAGTTAGGGAACGTCCGATTAATTCACCTTTGCAGGAAGAACTCTGTTTCTGGGTGAATTCATCCGAGCCATCAAGGGGGAATCTACTGGTCTGAGAGCGTCTTTCTCGGGTGTTGCCCGCTGTCGGGCTTCCCGCGCCCCCGGTCGCACCGCCTTCCGCTAGACTCCCACCAACAGGCGCCGTCGCGCCACATACAGATTCGCCAAGCCGCAGCTGATCTGGAGCCAATAGGTATTCTTCGCCAGCCCGCGGTACCGAAGCTTGGTCCATCCGAAGATCCGTTTGATCACCAAAAACGCCTGTTGGACCTTCGCCCCACCTTCGACTTCGTGCGGTTGCGGGCCCGTTCCTCCTCCGTCAGCGGCCGATGACGATGGGCTTTGGTCTGCACGAAGCTCTTGGCCTTGGGCGCGTGGTGTCGGATCACGTCGCGTTGCCCACTACACGCGGCATCGCCCCACACTCGGGTCTCCTTCCCATGCAGCAACTCCGGTAACACCTGGTTGCCATGCACATTCGCCGCCGTGGCCGCCACCGAATGGATCAGTTTGGTCTGGCGGTCCACGCCGATATGCGTCTTCATACCGAAGTACCACTGGTTCCCCTTCTTGGTCTGATGCATTTCCGGATCCCGCTCTTTCGTGCGATTCTTCGTCGAGCTGGGGGCACTGATGATGGTGGCATCGACGACAGTGCCCCGGCTGACCTTGAGCCCGTGGGGGGCAGATACGCGCCGATTCGCGCAAAGAGTTGTTCACCCAGCTGGTGGGCTTCCAAGAGATGCCGAAACTTACAGATCGTCGTCTCATCCGGCACGGGCTCACGGCCCAGAGCAACGCCCACGAACTGCCGCATGGCCTGCGAGTCGTACAACGCTTCCTCCACCGCCGGATCCGACAGATTGAACCACTGTTGCAGACAATGCAGCCGCAGCATGCGTTCGATCTCCACCGGTGGGCACCCAGGCTCGTCGGCCTTGGGATACACCGGTTCGATCACGGCCACCAATGCCGTCCATGGCATCGCGCGATTCATTTCGCCGAGAAACTGCTCCCGGCGGGTGAGCTTGCGATATTGCTCGAAGGTGACTTCGGCAAAGGTCTGTTGGTGCGTACATGCGCCTCCCGTTCAGTGCTGCGCTATCCGTAGCACATCTTGCGAGGAGAAAAAATCAGACCTTCCCTAGCTCTAGATCCGTTCCTCTTCTGGTGTGGGTCCAAAGCGCGCTGCACAGTCATGCGTAGAACTGGAGGGATCTCCATCCCTGACATGCAGGGCCGTCCACAATTTTGCTGAAGGCCCCAATGCTATGTGGTACAAACCTCTTGACGGGTGAAGCAAGGTCCATATTGGGCAAATAAGGGGTGATCTATACCGTTGCGGTCAAAGATGTCTTGGAGCCTGTAAATGAAACTGACGATCCTAATGCCATGTCTTAACGAAGCTGAGACGCTCGAGAGATGCATTAGAAAAGCCAATGATTGGCTTGAGCGTACAGGTACCGATGGAGAGGTGGTCGTCGCTGACAATGGAAGCACCGACGGTTCTCAAGAGATAGCACGCAGAAATAGGGCTCGGGTTGTCGATGTTCCAATACGTGGTTATGGTTCAGCTCTGTATTATGGTGCGCTTAGTGCTAAGGGTGAATACATCATTATGGGCGATTCGGATGATTCTTATGACTTCAGTAGTCTGGACGCTTTTATTGAGAAGCTTGACCAAGGCTTCGATTTGGTCATGGGAAATCGTTTTCTAGGGGGAATAGCACCAGGGGCAATGCCGTGGAAGAATAAATATATTGGAAATCCTGTTTTAACTTGGGTCGGGCGCACTCTATTCAAGTGCCCTTCGAGGGACTTTCACTGTGGGTTGCGTGGCTTTAGGAAGGATAGTTTTTTGCGCATGGATCTTCGAACGACAGGTATGGAATTCGCTTCAGAAATGGTCATTAAGGTGAACTTGCTTGGGATGAAATGTATCGAGGTGCCTACAACTTTATCAAAAGATGGCCGTTCACGGCCGCCACATTTGCGGCCTTGGCGTGATGGTTGGCGTCACCTTCGCTTCATGATGCTCTTCAGCCCTCGTTGGTTATTTGTAATTCCTGGGGTTTCAGTTTTTGTCGTTAGCTCAATGTTTTATTTCTTAATTCTGGTAAGGCCATTAAAAGTCGCCAACTTGGTTTTTGACATCAATACGCTTTTTTATGCTCAGGCCGGCATGACTCTTGGCCTGATGTCTTCTTTGCTCGGAGTCATTGTACGAATGTTTGGCATGCGGGAAGGCTTGCTTCAAGAACATCAATTTCTCGAACGGGTCCGAAAGTCACCGATATTAGAGATTGGGGGGATAGCTGGCATTTTTACCATGGCTATCGGCTTGTATTTGGGAGTCGATCTCTTGGCCCAATGGGGCAATAAGGACTTTGGTGAGCTGCAACAAGGTGAATTCCTAAGAGCTGTAAGTCTTTCGACTCTATTTATTACTTTTGGGGGGATCGTGTTCTTGACCTCATTGATCATGGGCTTTCTCGCATTGCCAACTAGGCGATCTCATGAATGATTCCGTGCCAAAGCCCCAAGAAGTGATATGTCTATAGATCTCAGAAATTCGCCGAGATAGATTAGGTCCTATTCGTCGGCACTTTGGGGGATGCCTGCGGTATACGTAGATTCGTATACTCTTTTCCGGTCGAGCTGTGATGGGGAAACGAATTGAAATTCATTGATAAAATTCTTCGTCTATGGCGTGTCACGGTTGCACTAAAAGCCATCCCATGTGAGATGAAAGCCGTATTCGACATTGGGTGCGATGATGGCTACTTATTGAGTCGTTTGGATAACGGCATGATGCGGCTTGATGGCTGCGACCCGAGATTGACTCGTAATTCCATATCATCGTCGAAATCTAGAATTTTTAAGGGTTGTTTCCCGGGTGATCTTGAAATGAATCAGCATCGAGGTCTTTACGATGCCATATTCGCCCTTGCTGTGTTTGAGCATTTCGCAGAGAAGGATTTAATCGAATCTTCTCATAGGATAGCCGAAATGCTTTCTGACCGTGGGCGATTGATTGTTACTGTGCCGCATCCTTGTGTCGACACGATATTAGATGTGCTGAAGTTCCTAAAATTAATCGACGGGCAGGCACTGGAAGAACATCACGGTTTTGATCCTCAGTCCCTTGTTGTTGTCTTGTCAAAAACTCTTAGGCTAAAATCGAAGAAGACCTTTCAGCTTGGATTAAATAATCTTTTTGTGTTTGAAAAGGTGTAGGTTGTCCAGCCATTGCAATTGGCTGCCGAACATACTGCCGAATGACGGCCTCGTCGATTCCTGCGATTCTCGCGAAAAATCCTAGCCTCCAAATTCTAGCCGCCAACTCGGTAAATGTCGGCACCTAAGGACTTCCCCGAAAAAGAAAGAGCGCCTGTCTTAGTCAGGCGTGCAACAATCTTCTGCATTTCTTCATTGTCTGCAACAAGATATTGAGGCCGGGAATCTGTTGTAACCGCCGCGATGACCCTGTCCTGGTCCAAAATTGGCAGGGTGCTGAGCCCGGAAATTGTCTGGCGCTGGAAACGATATTGAAATCCTAGACCAAGCCCATCTGCCTTCCACGTATCTTTCCAATTGTCCCCGCCAATCCAGATGACCGCGTTGGATTCGATTGCCACGCTTGGGGCAAATTGGGGACGAGAAAACATGCCATCGTACACAAGAAGGATAGCCGCGGCAATCAAGGCCGTAGCCCCGACTGCCGCGGATGCCTTAATAGGGGATTTAGAAAGTACTGTCTCTTCACTGTTCGGCAGGAAGGCTAATACGAATGTGCAAACCCATAATGTCAACATTACTGGCGGCACCGTGTAGTATTGAGAGGGTACGGGAAGTGCAATGAAATACACTAGATTGGCTGCCAAAGTAAGTGATGCGATAGATAGAGGTAGCCGCAGAGGGGTGAGGGTTCTCTTTTCAACAACCGTAGCGAGAGCTGCAAGAAGCGCTAGAGACAGCCATGTGAGAACGCTATGCGTTCCTGAAAATAAATACCATTTGACCTGAGTGATGAATGTGGCAAACGATGTTGTGAGTTGTGTGGCATAAGTCGATGCATAACCCGTAGTGAAAAGGCTTCCCCCGTTAATGAGATTAGCCGCGAAAGTTGGAGTAGTACCTACAAACATGGAAATGCCAAATGCCATTGGTTGTGCAAACGTAACCCAAGTTCGCTTTCGAATGAAAGTAAGGACAAAGATCGCCGCGTATCCGAATGCCAGTAGCGACGATGAAAGTCGAATGTCTGTCGCGAGGCCGAGCAATAAACCGGCTGATGATGCCGCAATGATTCTAGTGGCTGACGACGGCACAGAAAACATCTTGACGGTCAAGTATGCTACTGCGACGCACAGAGGCATTGTGGGTGCGATTGAATAACTGGATTTGGCTGGGTTGACCATAAGATAGAGAGTGAGAGAACCCATAACCCCAAACACACTAACAGCTACTTGCGAGCGCGCAGTTGCGGTCAGCCACATGAGCATGAGGAAAATGGTCGTGGACGAAGCAATATAAAGACCACTTGCTTGCGAGCCTTCAGGGAAGGCGCTGAGAAGAAATCCCGTCCCAGGCGGATATTGAATTACATACTTATTAGTAGCTTGACGAAAGTTATGACAAGGAATATTTGACCAAAGCTTTCCATTGAGCCCCATCTTTTGAATGAGAGAGTCAGCATAGCGTGCTGACGAATTGTCTGTATCAAGGCCTCCGATCGCACCCTGTGTGCGAAAGAGATAGGCCTGTCGTAAGTAACAAATATCATCATAAACGCCACGGTCTTCCACAAGCTTGGTGTGAGAATGGATTACACTAAGATAAATGTATGAAACAACAAAGAGCGATAACGTTGTGATCAGCAAGTAAGAGTTTTCACGCAAACGCACTATAAGCTCCGTCCGTTCGGGCCAGTCTGTTGCAGATGTCACGCTCGTGAGAACGTGGATGAGAGCGTTCCTCTATAAATGCGTGCAATATGTGATGATTTAGGGAGAGTTTGCAATCAGCCGGCACAGGATATTGCTGTTCTCTCGAATCTTCCGCAGCTGCCTCGGCTTGCTCAGCTTTCGATCCGAATATTCATGCTGGTCAATTTATCATAGCGGTTTCCACTTTGAAACAGAGAGGGTCTGAAGACGAGTATCCTGCTCCCCTTGAAATTGAGACCACCCCTAAGACAAGGTCCTGGCATGGACCGAGGAGGTGGCCATGGCAGCAGAAGCAGCAGCACCGATTGAACGGTGGACAGCCAAACGGCGCGTGGCGCTGGTCGTGAGTATTCTGAAGGGGGAGACCTCGGTGGCTGAAGCGGCCCGGACACACGGGCTGACGGTGGCGGAGGTGGAGGACTGGCGGGAGAAGTTTCTCTTGGGGGCCGAGCATGCGTTGCGCACGCGGCCGAAGGACGAGCAGATCAAGAAACTGAAACAGAAGATCGGGGATCTCGTCCTCGCCAACGATATCTTACGGGAGGCCTTGAAACCGTACCCTTTGGACCGGAAGACATCCGACGCGTGAGAGTCGCCGTGTCGGGTGTCTCAGAACGCCGGAGTTGCTTGGTGTTAGGAGTGTCCAGGACACGCCTCCATCGTCGCGTGGGCCCTGCCCCACGCCGCTGTGGAACAGATCCCCCGTGGATCGAGCACCTCCGAGCGTTGATTCCGCAATATCCTACGTTTGGGTATCGGCATCTCTGGGCGCTGCTGCGCGGGCAGACCGCACGACCCGTGAACAAGAAGGCGGTGGACCGGGTGTTGAAGCAGAAGCGGTGGTTGGGCCATCAGCGGGCCTGTCCCCCCACGGCCGCGAGTCCACGGGTGGGTGAGTCGGGCCAGCCGGAGTAACGAACGGTGGGCCATGAATGTGACGCATATTCCCTGTGGGCAGGATAGCTGGGCGCATCTCGCGGCGGTGATTGATTGCCATGATCGGGAAATTGTGGGCTACGCGTTTGCGCTCCGCAGTCGCGCGAAGGAGGCGGAGCGGGCGGTGGAAGTGGCGTGCCTGCAGCGGTTCGGCACGCTGCGCCCAGTCGCAGCGCCGGTCCTCTGGAGTGACAACGGCCTCGTTTCCCAGAGTCGGCGCTTTCGGCAAGCCTGTCGGGACTATCGGCTGCAGCAGGAATTCATCACGCCGTATACGCCGGAGCAGAATGGAATCATCGAGCGGTTCTTTCGCAGTCTGAAAGAAGAGTGTGTCTGGCAGCATGTCTTTCGGACGTTCGAGGAGGCACGGCAGGTCATTCGGGACTGGGTTCAGTGGTACAACCAGAGCCGACCGCATAGTGCACTTGGCTATAAGAGTCCGGTCCAATACCGGGCATAACAATCAGCTCAGGTGGCTTGATTTCAGGGGAGCACTACACGAGGGGTGAGGGCCGGATATGCCGACATTGTGACGCTTCGACGCTGCCATAGTGGCATGCGTGAAGACAACCTGAGTGATCAATAATAGAAGCATCCCGCATCATGCCGATGCCAAGGATTTGACTCTTGCGGTCGAACATTCTTCATCACGCCCCGTGGCATTTCTTATATTTCTTCCCGCTTCCGCAGGGGCAGGGATCGTTACGGCCGACTTTGTCATCGGCCCGATGTGCGGGAGTCGGCCCTGCAACCGGTTCGTCACCACGATTCAAGGTAAGTTTAGGCTGAGGGCGTGAGATGACAGGGGGGGGCGGAGGTGGGGTTGAGGCTTCCCCTTCGCTTGCCTGGCGCACGGCCTGCACATGGAACAATCGGTCCAGCGTATCGGATTTAATCCGTTCCATCATGCCGGCGAAGAGGTCAAATCCCTCGCGTTTATACTCGATCAGCGGGTCCTTTTGTCCATAGCCGCGGAGGCCGATCCCATCGCGCAGATGATCCATGCCGAGCAAGTGATCCTTCCAGTGATGGTCGATGACCTGGAGCATGAAGGTCTTTTCCAGGAACCGCATCAATTCCGGCCCCAACTCCTGTTCTCTCCGCGCATAGGCCTCTCGAACTTGGGTATGCAGGTCTTCCACGAGCGCATCGCGGCCCAGGTCCCGGAGCGACTCTCCACTATCCTGGCTGCCGCGGGTGATGTCGATGCCGAACTGGCTGTGCATCATCTCTATCAAGCCCTTGATGTCCCATTCTTCCGGGTACTGTTCGGCCGAGCAATAGATGTTCAAGGATGAGTCCACCACCCCTGCCATCATATCTTGAAGGTCTGCAGTCAGATTCTCTCCGCTCAGCACCGCCCGGCGATGGCGGTAGATGACCTCGCGCTGCTTGTTCATGACGTCGTCGTATTCGAGCAGCTGTTTGCGGATTTCAAAATTATGCGCTTCAACCTTCTTCTGCGCGTTCGCGATCGCGCGTGTGACCATCCCATGCTCGATGGGGACGCCTTCTTCCATGCCGAGCTTGAGCATCATTTGCGAGACTCGCTCTGAGGCGAAGATGCGCATCAGATCGTCTTGCAACGACAGGTAGAAGCGGGACGTGCCAGGATCGCCCTGGCGGCCGGCTCGGCCACGAAGCTGATTGTCGATCCGGCGGCTCTCATGCCGTTCGGTGCCCAGGATGTGGAGCCCACCGAGGGCCAGAACCTCCTGCTTGTTCTTGTCGCAATCGCTGCGGATTTCTTCGTAGAGCGACAGTTTGCGGGCGTCCGGCATATTCTCTTCCCGATAGAGCACCTGTTTGTAGGTGAAGTCGGGGTTGCCGCCCAGCAGAATGTCGGTGCCGCGACCCGCCATGTTCGTGGCGATCGTGACGGCGCCCTTGCGCCCGGCCTGGGCGACGATCTCGGCTTCGCGCTCATGCTGCTTGGCGTTGAGCACATTGTGTTTGATGCCGTTGCGGCTCAAGAGACCGGCGAGCTTCTCGGACTTTTCGATCGAAATCGTGCCGACGAGCACCGGTTGCCCGCGCTCATGGCACTCCCTGATTTCTTCGACGATGGCCGCGAATTTTTCCTTTTCCGTCCGGTAGACGACGTCGGCGTAGTCGAGCCGAATCATCTTGCGGTTCGTCGGCACCACATTCACGTCGAGGTTGTAGATTTTCGCGAACTCGGCGGCTTCGGTGTCCGCGGTGCCGGTCATGCCGCTGAGTTTCTTGTACATGCGGAAATAATTCTGGAAGGTGACGGATGCGAGCGTCTGATTCTCGTTGGCGATCTTGACGCCCTCTTTGGCCTCGACGGCCTGGTGCAGCCCGTCGCTCCATCGGCGGCCTGGCATCAGGCGCCCGGTAAACTCATCGACGATGATGACTTCCCCGTCTTTGACGACGTAGTCTACGTCGCGCTTGTAGAGCGCATAGGCTTGCAATGCCTTGACGACATGATGGACGAGATCCATATTGGCCGGATCGTACAGATTGTCCACGCCGAGCAGCTTTTCGACACGCGCGTTGCCGTCGTCCGTGAGCGATGCCGTTTTGGTTTTTTCTTCGATCGTATAGTCTTGTTCCGGTTTCAGCTGCGGAATGACCGCGTTGATCCGATAGTAGAGGTCGGTGGTCTGATCGGTCGGACCGGAAATGATCAACGGCGTGCGGGCCTCGTCGATGAGGATACTGTCCACCTCGTCCACAATGGCGAAATTCAGCTCGCGCTGGACGCACTGGCGCAAATCGTTGACCACCAGGTTATCGCGCAGATAATCGAATCCGTATTCGTTATTCGTCCCGTAGGTGATATCGGCGCGGTAGGCTTCTGGCCTGCTGCATGGACGGAGATGTTGCAACCGCTTGTCCGACGCCTCGTAGGTCGGATCGAACATGAAGGAGGCATCGTGTTGAATGATGCCGGTGGACAAGCCCAGCGCATGGTACAGCTGAGCCATCCATTGCGCGTCGCGTTTGGCGAGATAATCATTGACGGTCACCAGGTGAGCGCCCTTGCCTTCGAGCGCATTCAAATAGACCGGCAAGGTGGCGACCAGGGTTTTCCCTTCGCCGGTTTTCATTTCCGCGATCCGGCCCCTGTTCAGGATCATGCCGCCGATCAGCTGCACATCGAAGTGCCGCATATTGAGCACGCGGCGGGACATCTCCCGGCAGACGGCGAAGGCTTCCGGCAGGATGTCGTCCAGGGTCGCCCCGGCCTCCAGGCGTTTCTTGAATTCCTGTGTCTTGTCCGCGAGAGCTTCCTTGGAAAGGGGGGTGAGGCCGGATTCCAGGCTGTTGATCCGCTCGACGATCGGAAGGAGCGCCTTGATTTCACGGTCGTTTTTGCTGCCGAAGATCAAATTGAGGACTTGTGTGACCATATCACCGCAACTTTAGTGGTTGTGTTGTGTCGTAACGCTTCGATGGTTTAGAACCTAACCGACGCAGTATACACAATCTTTTCCATGAATCCTATAATTAGCGGAGGCTGGCGGTCATCGCCCCGGCTTGACAGGACTTGTGGCGCTCCACTACTATTCATCCGTGGTAATTTTGGATATATATATGTATACGGTCATCTAGCGATGAACCACGCAGCCAGTAAATTCATCTCGATGGTGTTGGTGGTGTGCGTATTGTCCGTCGGCGGTTTGGCTCAGGCACAAGCGGCTGAGCATGCCGGGCACCATGCCCAGCATCAAACAGCCACCCACGGCACCCTCCTTTGCTCATGGATGTGCGCCGCAGGGCAAGGATGGGAAACAGCCGGCGCTCCCATTCCCTTCGAGTGGACTTCGGTTGAACAGATTGAGTGTGCCGGCATCGGTCAGCTCCCGGTTTCCTACAAAGAGTCTCCTGCCACCCGCGGTCCTCCTCTGCGCTAAGTCTTAAACTGATTCGAACAATTTCCGGGGTTGATTGCGATAGGCAGTGAACCTCGTGGTCTCGATCCTCATTCTGGTATCGTCGACAGGGACGGAGGTAGTCAATGGATAACACAAGGTCTCAACAGGCAAGTCGAAATCCCATCAAGCAAGGTGTCGCGTTCGCCGCTGCGCTGCTTATATTGGCCTCTGGGCTAGCCTGGAGTATGGGGTCGCGGGTTCCGGTGGTCGGCGCCCCTGCCGAGGATTTTCGCTTGATTGATCTCGATGGCAAGAGTCAGAGCCTGAGCCAGTATCGAGGGAAAGTCGTTCTGGTGAATTTCTGGGCCACCTGGTGCAAACCCTGCACGACGGAGATGCCCGCGATGCAGGTCACCTACGACAGACTTCGGGAGAAGGGGTTTGTCGTGCTGGCGATCAACGAACTGGAAGACGATGCAAAGGTCCGCGAACATATCAAACAGCATGGCCATACGTTTCCGGTCTTAATGGATCGGGATAACAAGGTGGCGAATCAGTTCGGCGTGTTTGGATTGCCGGTGAGCGTGTTCATCGATGAGAAGGGCGTCGTCCAGGAATACATCAAGGGCGGACTTCTGACCGAAGACAAGATCATTCAGGCCGTTCAACGTATACAGGGTGGGAAACCGATACAGGCGGCGTCGGCCAAGTAGGGTGTTGTGATTCGCTTGACTCGACAGATGTTCGTTCTGCCCTTGGTGGCATGTCTGCTGCTGGTACCCGTGCTCGCTTCGCCGGCGACCGTCGCCCATGAAGTTCAGCACAGTCATCACAAGGCGGCAACACACTCCTCTCCGCTATGCGCGTGGTTCTGCGGAGCAGGACAGGGCTATGAGCTCACAGACACCGTCTTCGTTCCAACTCTTTCTTTTCTCACCATCCTCGATATCGAGTCGACTGACCAGGTTGACGAGACCGAGTTGGTTTTTTCTCCCTCTCGTGGTCCTCCTGCGTATTCCCTCTAGCTAAATCGGTTGCCCGGTATAGGACTGTTGTACGCAGACCACCTCACATGGTGGGTGTGCGGAGCGCCCTCATGCAGGGCGGCTCGATGGGCCGATCGAATCTGTCAACGCCGTATTCAGCCGCTACGCCGCTGTTCGGTGATGGGAGAGCGAGAACGGCATCAGTCACGTGCAAGAAACTTTTTTCAATAGACACTCGGGTGAGTGTGGAGGGAATGATCATGGACGAAGTTCTAGCATTGCAGAACAAGCGATTATTGCGGGTCGATGAAGCTGCTCGATTGTTGAGCGTCAGCCGTTGGACGGTCTATCGGTGGGTAGAAGCCGGGCGGCTGGGCGGAACTCGCCTTGGCGCGGGCAGCCTTCGGATTTTCAGCGACACGGTGGCTGCTTTGATCAATCAGCACTGTGTCGGGGGAGCGATTGTGGCAGAGACGGCGCAGAGAACCCACATGCTTCAGGAAGTATCCATGCCAGTCGGACGCCGGAGCTCCGGCACGGATCTGGCCCGTTCGCGTCAGCAAGCGGCGTTATGACGAACGCTGTCATCCAGCGGTTTTTCAGGCTGTTGTGCGCACTTGTGCTGGCGCAGAATATGGCGCTATTCGAGTCGCCGGCGGAGGGCTCCTGTGGGTCGGTCAGCTGTTTTGTCGTGATCGGTTCGCAACAGGCGGTGGCGCCGGCGGGTGTGCTGACGGTGAACCTGAACTATACGTACACGCCCAACGGAATTCCGTCCGGCGGGGTGAACACTATCCCGTTCGCCAATCAGCAAACCAAGCAGCTGATTCTTGCCAATAGCCAAGTCAGTCAACTGAGGACGCTGGTGGAAACAGCGGCGTTGAACATCAACTACGGCTTGACCGAGCGATTCGGGCTTGAAGTCCTGGTTCCCTACAGAATGATCGACGCAGTCGGGCAAATCGGCGCCGGTGCGGTCTCGGAGACCAAGGATCGCGGGATCGGAGACGTCCTGGCGAAAGTGAAGTATAACGTATTACCCACTCTGCGAAGCATGATGGTGCTGGAGATGGGCGTCTATTTTCCAACCGGAGATTACGGAAATCTTGCCACACCCACCCAGCTCGTTGAGTCCACCTTGCAGATCGGGCGAGGCGCCTTCGGTGTTCAACCGGGGTTCTATCAAACCTATGAGATCATTCCCCATCGATTGAACCAGTTTCTGTCCGGGAACTGGCGCTATACCATGCGTAACTCCGACGGGTACCGGGCTGGGCAGGAATTCTCGGTGAATACGGGACTGAATCTGGTCACGTTCCCCTGGTTGACGCTCACCAACCAGATCAATTTCCGGTACAAGGATCGAGACAATATCGAGGCGGCGTTGTATGAATTCAGGTCCGCGCCGTTCAATAGAGCGGTCCTTCTGGACAGCAACATCATCGGCCGTTCCGTTCCGACAACGGACCACACCTATGTGGCATTCTCAACCGGCGCCGTGGTCAACATTTTCGATTTTGCGCAGGTCTATTTCATTGCCCAGATTCCTATTTACCGGGATTTTAACGGCAACTTGCAGCAGGAAATCAGCTATGTGGGGGGCGTGACCAAATCCTTTGTGACACCTTCGCTGGCGGCGCAATGAGCCAAGCGAATGGCAGGTGCATGGCTCCCGGAGAAGGCGTTATGGAACACAGTGTACAAAACGACGGGTTCAGGGGGATGTGGTCTTCTTTCGGCAGGCAGGCGGCGGTGTTCGTCATTTTTCTGTTCGCCGCGTGCAGTTCCGGAGGAGACAGCGGATCTGAACCGAATACCCCGCTCTCCACGCCGATGGCGTTGGTGGTAAATCAGGATGATACAACGCTCACGACCCTTAGGCTCGATGGGAAGAATTCGCCCGTCATCGGCACTCTGTCGCTCGGACCGGTTCAGCCGGATGCGATTGGTGGCGTCACATTTTCATTGGGCGAGTGGATTTTCGTCACCCATACGGCGGGAAACCGAGTGGCGGCCATCGATCCGATCGGCGCACCAACCCCGATTCTTGAAGATTTCCTGACTACGAATCCGGCCAATCAGGCAGTGCGGATCGGCCAGCGGCCGACGCGCATCTACCGGGACCCGGTGGACAAGGAAGTCCTCTGGACGACGAACGACGGCGATCCGGCCACCGGCATCGACACCCTTGCCGGTTGCTCTAATGGCGGTTCGGTGTCGGTCTTGCACAATTCACATCTTGGTGTCGGCGGAGGTGAAACACCACGCGTCACATCGAGGGTGTGTCTCTCCGGCACAGGAGACCATTTCATTGCCTTTTCCCAGCCTCCTCTTCAGCAAAATGCCTTTGTTTCGAGTAAGACGACGGGCATAGTCAGCGTGTTGGGGTTCGTCCCACTGGCAGGGGGGGGCGTCGCCTGGAGCGAGAGCCCTGGGCTGATAGATTTATGTACCCAACAATTCACTGTATCGATTCCCCAGAACTGTGGGGCGGCCCCGGCCGGCATGTTTTGGTCACAGGCGACGCAGAAGATCTACGCCTATCTCTCAGGCCCCGGTCGGGTGGTGGAAATCAATCCCAATGCGAATCCCATCATTACCAGGTCGGTGGAGATCACGCCTGTGGCGCCGAGCACGACGGTGTATCACTCGGTCGGTATGACGCCGGATGGGCGGTTTTTGTTCCTGGCAGGCGAGGATGTGATTTCGGATGCCATTGCCAACCCGCCAAACTCGAGGGTTCTTGGTAGCTTCGGCGTAGTCAGATTGGATACGCCGTCACCTACCGATCCACTGACCGTAACCGTTTTTTCAATTCCTCAGTTGGACAATATCAGGCCGGCAAAGTTCCAGTTCGCGCCGGACGGCAGGCGGCTGTATGTCACCCAGTCTAATAAGGTCAATGATCTGGCGTTTGCGGCGCAGGCACACAATCTCAAAGTAGACAAGCTCCTCGTCTTCGACCCCTCGACGTTTCCTGCAGCGCCGACCTTTGTGGCGGAGATTGATTTGCCGGCGGTGGGATCCAGCGGACTCCATGGCATGGACCTCTGGAGTACCGGTCCACGTGGCGCCGGATCGGCAAAGGGTATAGTGGTCACGAACGCGACACCAGGCGTCAACGGCACGGTCTCTCTGATCAATGCCTCGACCAATACGATCACTGCAACGATTCCAGTGGGGAGAAATCCAAAACAGGTCACCGTGTACTATTACGGCCTGGCTGCCAGCGACAATCAAGCCACGCCGATCTGGTAAACGAGTTGCCCGTTTTAGTGCAGTCTGTCTTGTCTGTTTGGTCTATCTCTGGTCTTTCGGGTCTATCTCGCTCCGGCGCTCCTTGGACCGAGGTAACCAGATAGACGAGACAACCCGGACAAACGAACCGACTGCATTGACCAGATAGACAAACTGACTAGACAGACCGTTCCAGCGGGCTAGCGCAGCAACAGGTCGAACGCGATCCGATCGAGAAAGAGTTTTCGGTAAGCCTCGGACTTGCGCACCTGGCGGCTTTCCATTGGGTTATAGTCGTCCGTGATCGTGAAGCCCTCGTTGTCCGCGATCGTATGCTCATGATCGAGCAGCCAGCGCATGCGCCGGTCTTCACTGGAGCGATCCAGAAGAATCGGTTTCTCAGATGCCAGAAATATGAAATCGGTGAAGGCATCTTTCTCCGTAATAAAGACGCGCAGGTGGGGGAAGAGACTTTTGATCGTCCGATAGACCGCCGCCACCGCGTCCGACCCCTCTCCGTGAGTAAATCCCACATAGTTGAGTGCGAGTACGCCTTGTTGGTTCAATAGGCCTCGCAGCTCATTCAGCATCTCACGGCTGAGGAGATGTGTGGGCTCGGAGCCGCCGGTGAAGCAATCGTGGATGACCAGATCGTAGCGAGCGGTCAGGTTCCTGATTTCATAACGCGCGTCGCCGACCAGAAACAGCCCGGTCGGCTCAAAATGGAAAAACCGTTGTGCCGCGTCGGCGACGGCGGGGTCGATTTCGATTGTGTCGGTCGCGATGCCCTGGGATTTCAGATCACGCGCGACGTGCCCTCCACCGAGACCGATCAGCAACGCCTGTTTTGCCTCTGGGCGGAGCATCGGAAGCAACCCTAGAATTTGCTGATAGCCCAGTACGCTTCGATCCAGTTTCAGATCGACGGCACTGATGACCGATGCATCCGAGAGCATCAGGCGGAGCCCCCGACGCTCGTCGTCCACTACGCGTACCCAGCCGTATGTGCTCTCCGCTTCCGACCGGACTGTAAACCCTTCGACCGGTTTACGTGAAGCGGCAAACCCCGATGTCGTCAGTATGACGATCGCCACGGCGGCGGCTGTGAAAGATACAAGTGATCGAGGGTGCGCGTCTGTCGCGCGATTGCGCCAGACGACAAAGAGGCCAAGAGCAGTTAGGAGGAGGCTGAGAGAAAGAAGAATTGCGCGGGTGCCGAATAGCGGCAACAGGTAAAAGCCCAATAACAATGTGCCTGCCACGCTGCCGATGGTACTGACGGCGTAGACGGTGCCGGAGGCCGCGCCGACTCCGCTCAAATCGCGCGTCGCCTGTTTGATCACATAGGGACCGACCATGGCGAGCGCGGTGAGCGGCAATGTGAAGAGCAGCAGCGCACTGACGAATGCGCCCATGCGCAGGCCTAGGGGATTTGTCAGAAGCAGCACCGGTCCGCTGAAAAAAGGGATCAGCATTGTCGTGAGAGCTGAGAAGAGAATCACGTGGCCGAGCCGGATCCTGGGAAACCGGTCGGCGAAATGTCCGCCGATAAAATATCCCAGGGCCAACGCGATCAAGGTTACTGCGATAAGAGAAGACCAGACGTACAGGCTGACACCGTAAAAGGGGCCGATGATCCTGGTGCCGAGCAGTTCGAGAATCATGACGGCTGCCCCGGTGATCGTGACGGTCATGTAGAGCGCAGGCGTTCCTCTGTGCGGTTTGGACTTGGGGTTGTTCCCATCGGAACTTGGCGGAGAGGCATGGAGAGCCTGATTCATGCCTCTACATCTAGCATGAATCAGGCTCTAATAAACGGAGCGTTCGGCGGGATATCCATTACCATGGAGTGATTTTATGTTGCATCTGTAGCAACTGGTGCATCCGGCTGTGGAGGACGAGGTGAGCCTTTGGTATAGCTGTAGCCAAGCAAAAGACGATGTGTTTCAAGGGGCTTATGAGGGGGGAGAAGGGAGAATAGGGAGATAAAGAAAGTTCTCCGACCGAAAGCGTGGGGGGGGGCGGCAGGACGTGGCAGAACAGCTCGTGCCATGTATGTAACTACGCAGACCGTGGATGTAGGCCGTGGTCCTTTATGAACGTGATGGGTAGCGCAGTATGCTCCCATACATTACAAAACCTAGGGGTGATTTCATGATCGATAAGGCTTTGATTCTAGGGGCTCTCTCTGCTGTAGCTCTCACACTGGCTTCCGGCGCGGCCTTCGCGCACGTCGGTTATGGCAGCTCTCTCTACGAGCAAGGCACCAATACTTGGGGTGTCTTAGGAAGCGGCGGGTTCAATCCCACGGTCTCCAGCAACGCAGGGTGGATCTCCGGCATGAGCGACAACGGCGTCAATCGCACAGGGACGGTCGATACGCTGGCCGACACCCATAACAACCGCTTCCGTTTTTTTACCCTGACTCAGGCATCCAACGTCAGCATCACGGTGTCTGGAACGACTAATGCCAACGGCGCATCGGTGCTGAATCCCGGGTTTTCTCTGTTCAGCGGAATGGTGCCCCCGGGATCTCACGATGGAGTGGCCGATACAAACGGATTGACGGCGGCTCAGATCGCCACTATGCAAACCCCTGCCCACAATGCGTATCTGGCCACTGTTCCTGCTTACGCCACTTGGTCGCCGTTCTTTGACGCTACGGATGAGGTTATCGCTCAGGGCGGCGGCGCTGTTGATGCCGGTGGACCCAATTGGGGCGTGTATCGGGCTGACGGCGATGTCACTATGGGGAATCAAGGTGGTCTTGTGAGTACGATGACCTACACGGGTCATTCCGTCGCAGACGGTCACAATGGCGACATACTGGACAACAGCATCACCTGGTCAGGCCTCCTGGGCCCCGGCGTCTATTCGTTGGTTATCGGCGGCAGTCGGTTGGACGACCTGGCCTCGCTTTTTACGGAAGTACAGAACGGTACGCCGATTGGCTGCACGGAAATCTCCTCCAGCTGCAATGGAACAGCGTACAGCACCGCTTATGCTAACCTGCGCCTGGCTCGGAACATGTTCATCAGCATGACAGTCGACGGGAATGTCAGCCCTGTTCCCGTGCCGGCCGCCGTATACCTGTTTGGGACGGGCCTCGTCGGTCTCGTCGGACTGGCTCGGCGTAGAATGAAGGCTGAAGCATAGGCAGTGCTGATGAGTGATGCCTATAAGCCTCATGAATCCTATTCACACACAAGGGAGTTGAGCATGAAAAAGGTAAATAGGTTCAAAATTGCAATGGTGGGGATCGTTGCCGTTAGCGCTCTTGCCATCGGTGCGACCGCCCAGGCCGTCCCGTATAACCCGAACCTCGCCTTTGGCGCCGGGTACGGAGATGCGGCGAACCCGGCCGTTATCACTATTAATCAAACGGGCGGTTTTTTTCAGGACACCATTAACTTCGACTTAGGCTCATTCACTCATTTCAACATGACGTCGACGACTACTGGTCTCTCGCAGTGGTTTGGCGCGTCAATTTTTGAAAATGTGAATGATTCACAGGTTCCAGGAGGAGCAGCGGCTACGTCCTTTACTTCCTTTGCGTTGGCTGATCTTGGAATAGCCATGCCTACCGGTGACTATCATCTCCATCCGGCAGGGGTTGGTGGTTCCGGAGGAAGTTACACGCTTACGATGTGGGGTTCGACCGCCGCCCCAGTCCCGGTTCCGGCAGCCGTGTACTTGTTCGGGAGCGGTTTGATCGGTTTGGTTGGGTTGGCCCGTCGGAAGATGAGCGCGTAAGGGGTTGCTCAGGCCAAACGGCTTTTCTGGAAAGACTTGTCCCATGGAACTTCGCTTCAGATCGGTTGCCCTGGTGCTTGCGTTGGTCGGCCTGATCGGATCGATCAGGCCGGCTACGGCTCATTCGATGACGTTCGATTTTACCGGGACGTTTGTTGCGGCAGATCCTCATTCGCTCGGCGGAATTTTCACGGTTCCGATCCTTTCCTATCCCGCCAGCACGATCAGCGGGTCATTTACGTTCGAGGCCGATACGCCCGACGCGAACGGCTCAGACACGGTCGGTATGTATAATGGAGCTATCCAGAGCCTGTCGTTCTCGGTCACGAAGCCCATTACGGCAGATACATATCATTTCGGATTGGATCTCAGCGGAAGCTCCGGCAGGCCGGTGCAGAACGTGATCATGGTCAACGCAAGCGGCACGACGGCCAACCAATCATATGTGTTGTCGGCCAGTGTGCAAAATCAGGTGCCGGCCGGTCCGATTATCGACGGGGGAGATTATTTTGCCAGAGAATTCTATATCAATCTCATCAACCCTTCCGGTTCGGTGTTTACGACCGATGCGCTTTCGGAAACGCCGCCTGATCGCAATCTGTTCAGTCTGTACAGTGCGGTGACGAACCCAAACGGACAGTTCCGTCTGGTATTTTCCGGCAGTCATGGCGACCACACCATCATCGGCAATTTGACATCCCTGTCCGTCTCTGCCGTGCCGATTCCTGCCGCCCTGTATTTGTTCGGGTGCGGCTTGGCGGCGATTGCCGCATTCGCGCGACGCAAGCCAATATGAGGTATGCCAGATGAAGAGCATGTTTGTGCCTAGGCTTGTGATAAGTGCGCTAATGCTGGGGGCCGGTTGGTTCTACGCAGAGCCTGCACAGGCTGCGTTCGTTACGCAGCTCGATATCACCGGTGGATCGATCAGCTTGAATTTCGGAAATTTCGGATCGGTTTCCGGAAACTTTACGCAGGACGGGCAGCTGGTGATGGGCCAATACCAGCCGCTGCCCAATATCTTTCCCCCGATTACCGCCGGCGGCCATACGTTTTCGCTGTTCACCAGCGATCAGGCTTTCTCGGGTGTTCCGACCGGGGTGCCTGCGCCGACCGGTACGACCAGCGACTCGACGATCACCGTCGATCTCCGCTCCCTCTTTGCCGGAGTGACGGGGCCGTTCTGGAATTCGACGCTGAACATCGGTGAGCCGGCGACCGGAACATTCAATGCCACGACAAACGCCTTCGACATTGCCTGGACACAACCGTTTACGGGCCTCGGTGTGCCGTTTCTGACATCGGGGAATTTCATCCTACGCGGCACGGCTCAGGTCGCGGTTGCGCCGGTACCGGTGCCTGCGGCGGTTATTCTCTTCGGTTCAGGCTTGTGCGGCATTGTCGGCATGGTCGTTCGCCGTCAGGGACCTTTCAAACGGCAGGATATCGGAGCCGGGGCGGGCACACAGCAGACGGAACAGGCGAGTTCGAGCGTCGTGTTTCTCGTCTCTTCCGATAAGCCGTTTGCTGAGGACATTAACGAGCAGTTGCGGCGTCCGGGCTATCGCGTTCGGAGCATGGCTTCGATGACGGAACTTTTTGAGACAGCGCAACAGAGCCCGCCTGCACTCATTCTGGTCGATCGGCGTGTCAGTGATTGGGACATGCTGCGTACGGATCGGGCGCTCTCGCATGTGCCTGTCATTACTCTGGTGCCGCTCGAAATGACGGCGACCGAGGGTGACATCATCGGTGATTTGGAACGGGGGGCTGACGGGGTGTACTCGTGCCGAGATGGCCACAGATTATTCCTGGCGGTCATCGGCGCCTATTTTCGTCGAGCGGGGCATTGTGGCTCCCGCCGAAGCGTGTATCATGCGGGTGCCGTCGAACTGGATACGGATGTCCACGAGGTCAGAATCGGAGGACAGCGCGTGCCGCTTTCGGCTAAGCCGTTCGCGTTGTTAGAGGCATTCATGCAGGCCCCTTCAAAAGTCTACAGTCGCAGCGAATTGCTCGACCTTGTGTGGGGCCCGAACTTTGCCATTGAGGGCCATACGCTGGATGTCCATATTCATGCCCTACGGCAGCTGCTCGACCAGGATCAGGCTCATGGCTGCCGGCTCATCACGATCAAGGGTGTTGGATTCAAGCTGAAGCTGCCGCAGCCATCGATTCCGGCTACCGTCCGAGCGGAAACGCTGTCAAAGGCCCCGGGCATGCCCGTTCGGCATTCTGGAGTGGCCCACGCTCCGGTTACCCAGGTATTGGCTATGGCGTCGCCCACTCGAACTCGGGGGGCGTCATTCGGGCGAGTTTCTCGCCGCCGCACTCGAACATACACGGGAGCCGCGCTCGATCGGCGCGCCTATGATGCCGTGTCTGTCGAATAGGGCGCTGTCGGCTCTTCGCTTGTGTTGCAAGGAGTGGCAGGCGTCGGTAGACGGAATGGACGGAAGCGGGTACATAGATCAGCATAGGGACTCAGTCATGACTACTTCTCGCATCAGCCGAATTGGGAGCGCCGTCGCCGGAATCACGGCGGTGATCTATTTTGGGCTGGTGTGTCTCGTGGCCGCTTGCCCTCCTGTGTTGCCGGCGCCATCGAGTTCCGGTGAGCATGCGCACCACGATCATGATGCGGCGCATTCTCCTCTCTGCGCCTGGGCATGTCAGGCGGTCACGCATAGCGGTCCGACGGCTTCGATTCCGGCAGAGGTTCCCAGCTTGGTCGTCCTCGCGTCGGTTGTTTCTCACATCACGCAACCTCCGGCTTGTCCTTCTGTTTCGATGCACTCTCGCGCTCCTCCGGCTTGTACGCTCGGCTGATTCAGGCGAGACGCTTTTAGATCACTACTTTCAACTTTGCGGACGATCATTCTGCCGATCTTTATCGGGAGGAGTAGTCCCAATCGCGTTCTCCCTGAGTCATTCCGGCTGACCAGGCTGGATTGAAACAGTGACTGCTGTCCGAGACCGGCGGATCCCACTCCCCCCTTCTCGGACCGATCGGAGCGCAGGCTCCTGATGGGAGCCTCCGCTCCGTCCCCTCTGGCGGTAAGACGGTCGATCTGGATTTGAAGTGTCGGTGTGTGATGACACTGATGATGGTTCTCGATCTATCGATGTCCGGGTCAGGTTGCCTCCTTGCCCGGACTGATCCGGGGCGCAGGCGTGCCTCCCTCGTCCTTCGCCCCGGCCCTTTACTCGGCTGAAATGGAATTGTAGTGGACAGGTGATGAAGTGACGACTGTGCTCGCCGATCGAATGCATCGGTGAGCATCAAACGAGATGGGTTTGTGATCGCGTGGTCTCGGGACAGGTGCTTGGTTGCCTCCTTCCACCGGTTCCGAACAGGAGGAGCGCGGATTTCGCGCTCTTCCACCATGCGCAGCAGATTGGGTGATGAATTGTGGAACCGGTGTTACTTCGAATTCTGGAGGCAGCCAAGCTGTTGAAGGTGAGTAAGTGGACCGTCTATCGATGGATCGAGGAAGGCCGATTGCGTGCCACCAAGATCGGACAGGGCAGTCTGCGAGTCTTTCGGACATCAGTGAGCGGGCTCATCGGCGAGGATAAATCGTCTGACAGGCATGCCAAGAAAAAAGGAGGGATCACTGCAACGCGGGTGAGGGGCAAGGGTCTCAAAATGAAAAGGTAGCAACAGGCACAATGCAGGTCCGGCGGGTTGACACCCTTGTTTCAGAGCCTGAAAATCCACCTTCCGTTCTGCTAAACTCCTACCGGCTGAGGGATTCCCGCTGTCGCCGGAAATGATCGGCGACTTCGGCCTTCGGCATAGAGAGAGATCCGGTCTGAGGCCGACCCATGACGCACCCAGCCATCACTAACGCCCGCCAATGTAACAAGATCCAGTGATGAATCGTGTGCTTTTATACCCAAGAACCCTTCTACATCTCCGCCCGCTACAGCTGCTTGCCCTGATTCGGATTCGATTGTTTCCAGCTTCGACGAAGATTGGACCGATTCGTGGTGTGAGTCTGAGGCCGGGCATTGGACTCAACCCGTGCCTTCCGCCTTCTCGCCCAGCGGGACGAGATCGTTCATTCTGTTTTCTCAATCAGGAAAGGACTTTTCCTGACGCCGGCGTCGATTGGGTCAGCCAGGATATGCCGAAGCAGTGGCGGCGTGACTTGCATGGGTTCGGCTATCTGTTCGATCCGGACCGGTCGCACACGGTGAAGGTCCAGCTGATCTCGGAGTGGATTGCGAAGAATTCTCCCGGCATGGGTGACGGGTGGGAGCCTTCTGCCCTGTCCGTGCGTATCGTCAGCTGGATCAAGTTCTTCCTGAGGCATGACAAAGTTGTGCAGGAATCATGGAGGCACAGCCTCTATGCGCAGACGGCATGGCTTGAACGGAATATCGAGCGGCACATCCTGGCAAACCACTATCTCAAGAATGCCGTGGCTCTGTTTTTCGCCGGAATGTATTTCGAAGGGGAGGATGCCGACCGGTGGCTCAAGCAGGGTTGGACGATGCTTCTGGAAGAATCGAACGAGCAATTTCTCGCAGACGGCGGCCATTATGAACGAAGTCCTATGTATCATTCGATCTGTGTGTGCGACTATCTTGACGTCTTGAATCTCGTCCAGAGTTCACGGCCGGTGCTCGAACGTGAGGAGATTGCACATCTTCGGCGAACCGTGGCCTCCAGTCTCGATTTTCTTCATGGCATGGTGTTTCCGGACCAGGACATCCCACTGTTTAATGATGCTGCTTTCGGGGTCGCTCCGTCTCCTTTGCAACTCTTCAATTACGCGCACCGAGTGATGGGCTATCACACCCCTGTCGCGCCCACGGGACTAACCCTGTATGAGCGGCCGGGGAGCGGGTATTACGTCTGCCGCAACGGGGAGGACATGATCGTCATCGACTGCGGAGCCATCGGCCCCGACTATCAACCCGGTCATGCTCATTGCGATACCCTCAGCTTTGAGTTGGTCATCGGAGGGCGGCGCGTCATCGTCGACAGCGGTGTCTTTGACTATCAACTGAGCGAGGAGCGAGCCTATGCTCGAAGCACGCGCGCGCATAACACGGTGGTTGTCGATGGGAAAGAACAGTCGGAAATGTGGAAGGTGTTCCGCGTGGCGCGCCGGGCGAAGCCGCTCTCGGCGATCTTGAAGAAGCAGTCGGATGGTACGGTGCTGTTCGAGGGAGCCCACAACGGGTATGCGAAATTGAGAGGCAAGCCGATCCATAAGAGATACATCGCCTATGATGGTCAAGGGAGCTGGGTCATCAAAGATACGTTGGAGGGCAGCGGGATGCATCGGATGGACAGTTACCTGCATGTCCATCCCGACTTCCATATTATCCGGATGGGGGCCTGTATCGCGATCAAGGCTCCGAACGGCCATACCGTTGCGATGGTCGATGTATTAGGGACGGCCGATACGAGGTTGGAACAGGGGTGGTATTTCCCCGAGTTCGGCGTGAAGCATGAGAACCATGTGATTGTATTTTCCTGCTCGCAAGACGCTCCTTTCGGGTTGAGTTACCGAATCAGGAAAATGATCGGTCGGCAGTAGGATAACAGGGAGAGAGATCGCTCGCTCATTGCGGGTGCTGTGCCCGATAGGCACGCCAGCCGCCGTACTCGGTGATCTCCCGGTGCCCTTCGACGAGCGCCGGTTCACCCAACACACCCAGGACAATACTTCCGTCTTCCAGCCGCACCTTGCCGATGCACAGACCGGGCGGTTCGTTCAGTAAGATTCCCGCCAGTCCGGCAGGGGGGACAGACCAGACTTCGACTGCGACCTTGACCCCGGTCCCTTCCGTCACGCGCAGCATCGCAGGGTGTTCGTCGTTAATCGTCCAGAGCCGATACGCCGCTTCGGTCTTCGTCTCCCGGACAAATGTGGCCTTGGCTGCCACCATGTTGGGGTTGAGCTTGAGCCCCCGCATCAGCGTGCCATTGACAGCCAGCAGTACATCGCTTTGGCTCATCTGACACCTTCCGCGTAGGTTTGGCGGAGAGACGCGATGAGACGATCTGCAGTGGTCACCCAGCCGACAATTCCCCCCTGCGATTGGATCATGCGGACCGTCGCCTGCTTGAAATCGGGGAAATAGCTTTCGGTTCCGTCTTCAACTAAGAGACATTCGTACCCGCGGTCGTTGGCCTCTCTCATGCTGGTCTGCACACAGACCTCGGTGGTGACGCCGGTGAAGACGAGATGGGTGACCCCGAGGGCTTTCAGGCGTTCTTGAAGATCGGTGGCGTAAAAGGCCCCTTTGCCCGGCTTGTCAATGACCAGTTCGCCGGCTTCGGGGCGCAATTGTGGAATGATGTCGTTTCCTGGTTCTCCCAATACCAGGATCCGTCCCATCGGGCCGGGATCGCCGATGCGCAATGTTGAGTTTCCGCGCCGTTTCTTGGCCGGCGGGCAATCCGATAAGTCGGGGCGGTGCCCCTCCCTGGTATGAATCACCGGCAGGTTCAATTCGCGGAACGTTTTGAGAATGGTGGCCACGGTCGGCACGATCTGTTGCAGGTGTTCGACCTGGTTGCCCAGCGCTGCGCCGAACCCGCCCGGTTCGATGAAGTCGCGTTGCATGTCGATGATCACCAGCGCCACTCGCGCGCCTGAGCCGCGCGGCGGCAGGGAATAGGGAGAGGGCGAGGCTGGAACTGTGTTCATGTGCTGTGTCCTGTCATGTGCCGCCCGATCAGCGCGAGATCGGCGCCGGACGACGTGGTTTCATAGACCAGCTGACCGTTGAACATGACGACGACACGGTCGGCCAGTTCCAGGATCTCGTCGAGATCTTCGCTGACTAAGAGGACCGCCGTGCCCCGGTTGCGCGCGGCGACGATCTGCAGCCGGATTTCTTCCGTCGCCAGAAAGTCCAACCCAAAACAGGGATTGGCCACGACCAGGATGTTCACTTCGGCCGATAGTTCACGGGCCAGTACAGCGCGCTGGACATTGCCTCCCGAGAGTGATTGGATCGGTGTGTCAGGATAGGGCGGTTTGATGTTGTAGCGCTCGATCAGTCCGTGCGCGCTCCGGCGTAGCGCGGGGCGGTTCATGAGCCAGCCGCCCACGGCGTGCGGTTCCATGTCGAAGTTGCGGAATGCCAGGTTCTCCGCCACGCTCATGCGCCCCACACAGGTATTCTGCAAGGGCTCCTCAGGGAGGCAGAACAATTTATGCCGCGTGATGTTGTCACGAGTCGGCTGGTAGAGTTCATCATGCACATGGATGGTACCGGCCGTGGCCGGCCGTTGGCCGGCCAGCACTTCCACCAACTCGCGCTGTCCGTTCCCTGAGACGCCGGCCACCCCGACGATTTCACCCTCATGAATCGTCAAATGGACGCCCCGGACGACTTCGACGCCGATGTCGTCATTGACGCGAATGTCCCGCAAGAGCAGCTTGGGCGTCTTGGTCGAATTCTCGATCCGCTGCTTTGGCTTGGCCGTGATCTCGGACCCCACCATCATTTCCGCCATCTGGGAGATCTTCATCTCCGAGACCTTGCCGGAACCGGCGAATTGTCCCTTCCGCAGCACGGTCACTTCGTCCGCGAACGCCGCCACCTCGCGAAGCTTGTGGGTGATGATCAACACGCTTAATTGCTGTGCCAGGGTCATGGCGTGGAGATGTCCCAGGACTTCGTCCGCTTCGTGTGGCGTCAGGACGGACGTTGGTTCGTCCAAAATGAGGATGCGGTTGCGCAGTGCCAGCTGCTTGAGGATTTCGACTTTCTGCTTTTCCCCTGCGGCAAGGGAACTGACGAGGGCGGTGAGCGGCACTTGGAACGGCATCTGCGCCATGAACTGCGTCAGCTGATCCTGTTCCTCTTTCCAGTTGATGACGGGATTGAGGCGGGCTTTCGAGATCACCAGATTTTCGAGTACCGTCATGTTGGGAATGAGCGTGAACTGCTGATAGACCATTCCGATCCCGAACATCTGCGCGTCGCGCGGACTGCGAATCGTGACCTGTTGCCGGTCCAGGAGAATCTCTCCCCCATCCGGGCGGTAATAGCCCATGATGCATTTCACCAGCGTGCTCTTGCCGGCGCCGTTCTCGCCGAGCAGGGCATGAAACCGGCCGGATCGGAGATGGAGATGGACATCCTTCAGGGCGGTGAGCGGCCCAAACCGTTTGGTGATGCCGCGCGCCTCCAGATCCGGAGGAACCGGAGTCGTCATGACAGCGCCTCGATGAGGGCGTCCGATTTCGCCACGGCACCGAACACGCCGCCCTGCATCTTGATCATTTTCAGGGCTGCCTGGTGGTTTCCGTAATCGGTCGCTCCGCAACAGTCTTCCAGCAGCAGACATTCAAAGCCCCGGTCGTTGGCCTCGCGCATGGTCGTGTGGACGCACACATCGGTCGTAATGCCCGCCAAGAGGATATTGGCGATGCCGCGCAGCCGTAACAGCATGTCCAAATCAGTCGCCCAGAAGGACCCTTTGCCGGGCTTGTCGATGACGGGTTCGCCGGCTTTCGGAGCAAGTTCCGGGATGATCTCCCACCCCGGCTCGCCCCGCACGAGGATTTTTCCGCAGGGGCCGGGATCGCCGATGCCGGCGCCGATGCGGCGGCTGCGCCACCGTTTGTTCTCGGGCAGGTCCGACAAGTCGGGCCGGTGTCCCTCTCTGGTGTGGATGACGTGCATACCGATGGTCCTGGCTTTCGACAAGACTTTCAGGATGTGTGCGATCGGGGCGCGGGTGAGGGAAATGTCGTAGCCCATCTTGTCGACGTAGCCACCTTTACCGCAGAAATCGGTCTGCATGTCGATGATGAGAAAGGCGGTATTGTCCGGCCTGAGATCACCGTTGAACGGGTAGGGATAGGGATCGGCTTTGACATATGTGCTCATAAGTCACCTCTCAAGAGTCTGTGAATTTATGGTTGTCATCGGTCATGTGCCATGCGCTACCGGGTCACTGTGAGTTCATGCGGCACCCCTGTGAGACTGCGCCGTGGAGAACAGGTGACGATCATCACCGCCAGCGTCATGATGTACGGGATTGCGTTGAAGATATAATATCCTCCTGTGATGCCCACGGATTGCAGGGAAGGGCCCAACGCCGCCGCTCCTCCCCACAAGAGCGAGACCCAGAGACAGCCGACCGGCTTCCAGCGGGCAAAGATGACCAGCGCCACCGCCATCAAGCCCTGGCCGCTCGACAGGCCTTCGCTCCAATTGAACGGGTAGTAGAGCGAGAGGTACGATCCGCCGATTCCAGCGAGAAATCCTCCCAGGGCGGTGCTCATGATCCTGATGCGATCGACCGGCAATCCGAGGGCGCGCGCCGCGTCCGCGCTCTCGCCCACGACCCGTACTTTGAGCCCCCACGCCGTGTGCTTCAACATCCACCCCAGCGCGACCGCCACGACGATTCCTAACAGGAACAATGCATTGATCTGCAGGGCTGCGGTCAGTTGCGGCACGTCGCTCCAGCCTCCGAGATCAATGGAGGGCAGCCGGGGGGCGGATGGCTGGATATAGGGCTTTCCCAGAAAGAAGGCCAGCCCGGTGCCGAACAGCATCATCGCGATGCCCACGGCGATATCGTTGACGCGCCGGAAACTGCACAGCCAGCTGTGCAGCGCGCCGAGCATCATGCCGGCCAGTCCGGCGCACAAAACTCCCAACCAGGGAGATCCGCTGTGCAGCGCGACGGCATAGCCCGTCATCGCGCCCATGACCAGCGTGCCTTCAAGGCCCAGATTGATGCGGCCGCTTTTCTCCGTCAGGCATTCACCCAGCGAGACGAAGAGAAACGGCGTGCCGATGCGAATCGCTCCTCCGAGCACCGCGATGAGTACGCCCCACCAACCGACTTCCATTAGACGGCTCCTTGCTTCGGCATTCGTGAAAAGCGGCCGTACAGCGTTTCGCTGAACAGAATGACGAGGAAGATGATGCCCTGCATGACGAGCACGGTCGCATCCGGCAGCTCATGAACCCGCTGCAATAATCCGCTGCTCGCCCGGATTCCCCCCAACAGCACGGCGACCGGTATGATAGCCAGCGGATTGTTGCGCGCCACGAAGGCGACGAGAATGCCCGCATAGCCATAGTTGGCGTTGAGCGTATCGTTGGCTCTGCCGTGGATGGCCGCGACTTCCACCATGCCCGCCAATCCGCCGGCCGCTCCCGCCACGCAGCACACGATGAGAATCAACCGCCCGACCGGCAACCCGGCGATTTGGGCGGCGCGCACGTTGCCTCCCGCGATTTGAGATGAAAAGCCGAAGACCGTGTGGTGCATGAGAAACCACGAGAGGATGCAGGCCACGATGCCGAATACCAGTCCCCAATGGAGGTCCGTTCCGGGAATGAGGCCGATCATATTGGCCTCTCCGATATGATGCGTCGAGGGGTGATTGAGGCTCTCCGGATCTCGAAATGTGCTGGTGACGAGGTGGTTCAGCAGTGCGATCGCAATATAGTTCAGCAACAGGCTGCTGATCGTCTCATTCACGGCGCGATAGTGCCGCAGCGCTCCGCCGATGGCGAGCCAGATCGCGCCGGCCGTCATGCCGGCGAGGGCCATGGTCGTCAGGACGACCATGGGAGGAGCATCGGGTATGGTCAGGGCTGCGATGGCCGCGAAGAGGCCGCCCATGACCACAGCCCCCTCTCCGCCGATGATAATCAACCCCAGATACCCGGGAAGCGCCGTACAGAGGGCCGTCAGCATCAACGGCGCCGCCCGGATCAGCGTGTTTTGCCAGGAGAACGATGTTCCGAACGCGGCCCGGTACATCGTCTGATAGACCTCGAACGGATTCGCGCCAGCCGCAGCCACAAAGGCGCCGAACAGCACCATCGAGACCGACAGGGACCCGACGATGATGAGGAACGGTTCCAGCGCTTTATGCAGAGTGTGCGGCATGCCGTCGCTCATGACTTGGTTGAGCCGATGACTCCTTCCGCCAGCCAATCCATACTTTCCAGCCAGATATCCGTCTGGACATGTTCCTTTCCGGCTGCGATCACGACGCGGCCCGTATTGTCCTTGATCGGCCCCTTGTACACGACCATCGAGCCGCTCATGAATTTTGCCTTCGCTGCTTCGGCTTGAGTACGAACGGCTTCGGTCACCGTTTGGTGATAATCCGACACCCGTACCAAGCCTTCCTTCAAGCCGCCTCGTATGAGGTGAGGAATCGGCTCGCCTTTGCGGATCAGCTCGGCATAGTCCATGTAAACCTTGGCCCAATTCCATTCTGCTCCGGTGAGGTACCCACGCGGCGCCAGCTTGGCCTGATTGCAATGGTAGCCCGTGCAATAGATGCCCCGTTTTTCAGCTGTGGTGATGACGACTTTGGGGCTGTCGACATGGCAGGTGATGACGTCGATTCCTTGGTCGACCAGGCTATTGGTGGCTTCCGCCTCGCGAACCGGCAACGACCAGTCGCCGGTGAAAATCACATTGGTCGTACAGTTCGGCCTGATGCTGCGCGCCCCCAACATATAGTTGTTGATGTTCCGCAGGACTTGTGGAATCGGCTTGGCCGCCACAAAGCCCAGCTTTCCGCTTTTACTCATGCCGCCCGCGACGATGCCGGCTACATACTGCGACTCATCGATGTAGCCGAAGTAACTGCCGACGTTCTTGGGGTGTTTCCCTTCCTGGTAGAGTCCGCCGCAATGCAGAAACTGGATGTTGGGATATTGGGGCGCGACCTTGAGAATGTGGGGGTCGAAATAACCGAAGGAGGTGGGGAAGATCACTTGCGCTCCGTCCAACTTGATCATGCTCTCCATGGTTTTTTGGACCTCGATGGTTTCCGGCACCTTTTCTTCATCGAAGGCCTTTACCCAATCCAGCTTGGCCACCGCCGATTTGCCTTCGAAGTGCGCCTGGTTATAGCCATAGTCGTCCCGAGGTCCGACAAAGATAAACCCCATCTTGACCTTGTCCGTCGCTCCCCAGGCCTGTCCGATCCAGTCGAACCGGCCCAACATTCCCAGCGCACCGGCAGCCGCGGTGCCTTGAAGCACTTGTCGTCTCGTGAGTTTTCGCGATGCAGCCATAGATCCTCCTCAATGCTGTACGGTGGATGGTAATGTGCCGTCTCTGACAATGAAGGTTCCGGTTTTCCCGGCCAGGGCACGGCCGATGTTGGGTGGATCGGTGATCAGTCCCATCCGCCCGCCGCCTTCCAAGAACTCGATCACCGCTTGAATTTTCGGTCCCATACTGCCCTTGTCGAATTGGTTGTCCGCAAGATGGCGCTTTGCGTCAGCGAGGGTCATGTGATCCAGCCATTGCTGATTCGGCCTGTTGAAATTGATGGCCACCTTCTCGACTCCCGTGGACACCATCAACAAATCGGCTCCGATGCCACGGGCGAGGAGACTTGATGCCAGGTCTTTGTCGATGACCGCTTCGACCCCGGTCAGTCCCCCTTCTTCATTCTCGATCACGGGGATTCCACCACCGCCGCAGGCAATGACGACGAATCCGGCCCGAGCCAGTGTCTTGATCGCAGCCAGTTCGACGATGGTCTTCGGCAACGGCGACGGTACCACCCGGCGCCAACCGCGTCCTGCGTCCTCCTTCACCACCCACCCTTGACGGGACGCGAGTCGGCGCGCGGTCTGTTCGTCCATATGAGATCCGATCGGCTTGGACGGGTCGGCAAATGCCGGGTCATGGTGATCGACCAGGGTTTGCGTGACGATCGCCACAGCCTTTCGATCGAGATGCTGTGTATGAAATTCGTTGTAGAAGGCTTTCAGAAACATGTATCCGATGCCCCCCTGCAGGTCCGCATCGGCATAATCCATCGGCACGGGCGGGACTTCTTCCAGCGCCAATTCGGAGCGGCGTAGAATGAACCCCACTTGAGGTCCGGTTCCATGAGTGATCACCACGTTCCATCCGGCCGCAATCATGTCCGCGATGTGATGGACGGTAAGGGCCGCTTCACGGCTTTGATCGGGAATCGATTCGTGGTGTTTGTCCCGGATCAGCGCATTGCCCCCGACCGCGACCACAGCAAGTTTGCCGGCATGTTCCATGGTCACCTCCTCCGCGTTTACCGATTGCCGCAGACGCCCTCCGCCAGTGCGGACACTGCCTGTGTGAAACAGGCCAGGGGAGCTCGCGTGATACCGGCTCCGATCTGCCCGACTCCCGCCTCACGATGGGCGATTCCCGTATTGATGATCGGCAGAATGCCGGTATCGACGACTTTGCGGATGTCGATACCGGCCGGTGAACCGGCGAAATTCAACGGCGGCAGTGTAAACGCTTCATTGCGGCCGATCGTGATGTGAGTCATCGCCATGGTGTTGTCGATCGCATCCTGCGGCGCGCCGCCGACGAACTTGACGATGGCCGGGGCCGCCGCCATTGCAAAGCCGCCGACACCGGCCGTCTCGGTGATCGCGCTGTCTCCCAGATCCGGCGCCGCGTCCGCCGTGGTGTAGCCGGGGAAAAAGAGACCGTCCACGATCGGCGCCGGCGCAGTGAACCAGCGATCTCCCGTGCCGCTGACGCGGATGCCGAACTCAACGCCGTTGCGCGCCATTGCCGTGACCATGCTGCTGTCGGGAACGCCGTGGGCGGCATCGAGCATGGCTTTACAGGCGGCCATGGAGAGATTCAAAAAGAAGTGATCGTTGCCGGCGACGAAGTCCACGGCCGCAGCGATGTCGGCCGACGGTGCGCGTGTTTTCAAGAGCGCCACGATCAGACGCTTCAGGAACAGAGAGGATGCCGCGGCATTGCGATTGTGCACCTCGTCGCCCATGTGCAGGGCTTGCGCCATCAAGGGTTTGAGATCGATGCCACCGAGGATTTCAAGCCCGGCCCGCAATGTCGGCGCGAGCGTCTGTCCCATCCATCTGAGGCGGTCGATCACATCCGGACCATTGGCGCCGAATCTGAGCGCCTTTCCGAGTCCCTCGTTGAAATTGCTGAACGAGAGACGGTTGTGCGTCGTATCGACGACCATCCACACCGGCATGGATGGGCTGATGGCGCCTGCCATCGGGCCCACGGCGGCGTGGTGATGGCAAGGTTCAAAGGCAATGTTGCCGCCGGAAGCCAAAGCAGCTGCGCCGGCCGTATCCTTTGCCCACCCTTCATAGAGAATAGCGCCGATGATGGCGCCTTTCATGGGGCCGCACATGTTCTGCCAGGCGATGGGAGGGCCTCCGTGCAGAATCATACGTTTCCCCATATTGGGGAGAACCTCGCGCGCGATGCCGATATCCCGAAGAATCGGCTGAGATGATTGATACAAGCCGAAGGCCCTTCGGTTGGCTGCTTCAATGGAAGGAAGGTTCACCAGCTGGGCCAACGCACGAGCAACGTTCTGCTGTCCCTGAGCCGGCGGAGCCCATTCTATCTGTAGCGCTGCCCCGCCTGCCCTGGCGATCGATTCAGCGAAGGACGCCAGACCGACGTTTAACACGTGCAGTTTTTCCTGAAACAACGTCTGCATCATGACGATGCTCCAGCCCGGCCGGCCACTACGGCGGCTGCCATACGCACCGCTTGAGCATTGCTCTCAGCCAGGATCATACCTGCACCCCGCAATGTGTCTTCCTGTTTGGACAGACCTTGCGGGTCCGATGCTGTCCCGCACACAAACCCGATCACGGCCAACTGTCTGCCGGCTTTCTTGGCCACGTCCGCGGCCTGATGAAGCACCGGCGCCAGTTCGCCGGCCGGATCGGGATGAGACCCATAGCCGAGTACGATGTCCAAGAGGATCACCGCCACTTGGGGGTCCGCCGCTTCTTTCAGAATGCGTTCATTGCGCAGACGGTGATCGATCATGGGATGCGGGCGTCCTCTGGTAAAGAGATCGTCACCCAGATCAATGACCGTATGTTCCCGGCTGGTCCATACATCGTGCAGTCGGTTCGCCGGTTCCACCGGAGTATTGGAATAGATCCGTCCCAAGTCTTTCTTTAAGAGAAGCGAAGCTTCATAACAGAATGTCCCCCCGCTATAGAGGCCGCGGATGTAGCGCTGTCCGAGGGCAAACATGGATGGTATCGAGTGCGGGGAGTCCGTGGTCCTTCCTGTATCTGGCGGCCTGCCCTCGGCGAGCGCGACCGCAGCGGCGGCGGCATCTTCCAGGGTATCGGCCGGGAACACATTCGCTCGTTTGATGCGCGCAGGGTCCGCACCCAGAAAGTTCACCACCACCGGCTTTCCGGCCTTGCCCGCCGCCTCCAGGACATGCTCCGCCACTTCGGGCGCCGGGGGTTTGGAGATCAACACGATGACTGAGGTGGATCGATCGGCAGCCAGGGCGTTGAGGCTCTGCAGCATGGTAATCCCGCCTACGTCTTTATGGAGATCATGACTTCCCGTGCCGATCGCTTGTGAGATGCCGTGACCCCATCGATCGATCAAGCAGGTGACCTGTTGGAGGCCGGTGCCCGACGCAGCCACAACACCGATCGTCCCGCGCGTGACGACGTTGGCGAACGCGAGTGGAATTCCATTGATGATTGCAGTTCCACAGTCGGGGCCCATGACGATCAGATCGCGGTCCCGCGCGAACCGTTTCAACGCGATTTCATCATGTAATTCGACATTGTCGCTGAAGAGCATCACGTTGAGGCCGAGGCGTAACGCCTTGAAGGCCTCGGCTGCGGCGTATTCGCCCGGCGTGGAAATCAAAGCGAGGTTCGCCTCGACCATATCCTCGAAACCCATTTCAAGACTGCGAGGAGCGACGGCATGGCACGTTCCATGTCCGGCCGTGGGAGCAGGTTGCTTCAGCGCAGATTCGGCTGCGGCGAGCGCGGCATCGAGCGCCTCGGCGTTTCCTTGCAGCGCGATCAGCAAATCATTGGCGCCGGCCTCGACGGTTCCGGCCAGCAGGCCCGCTTCCTTGAGGAGACTGATGTTGTTTGCGGAGGCCATGATGGCCGAGGCCTGTTCCACGCCGGGTAACTTGGCGAACGTGGAGGAGAGCTGCATGAGCGAGACCGAATCACGATAGAAGTTGCGGATGACTTTGGTCGCCCTGGCCATGTGTGCGGCCTCCCATCGACGTTCCGCGCCGTGGACGGATTCTGGCGCTCAACGTCGGGCGAGCGGGGTGTCCCGCCGGTGGATTATACGGCGAACGTCACCTCTCGCAAGGTAAAGCTTTGTTCGAGATGGCGGTACGCATCATGAAGGTATTTCCGACCTTGTGACATCGTGTCGGGTGTGTTCGGTGGCCCAATTGAACACATAATTGTATACCAAGTCAAGCGCATGGAAACCCCAAGCAATGAGAGGCCGGCAACGAGGGCTTTGTCCAGGCAGCACAGCCGAACAACAACCCTGCCACGCCGTCGGTTCCTGAGCTGTGACCGATCTGTAGGGCGGCCTGTGTTTCCGCGCGGACGCGGTCGGTGGTATCTGCTCGATCCAACTGTTGCGCCAACCGCGCGAGCGGCTCCGATGCATTTCCCCTGATGACGGACTGGATGGAGGCTTGACTGATCATATTGGTCTGAGAGGCAGCCTCGGACAGCCAAACTCCGACCGATGCCAGAAACCGCAGTCGTGCAGTATTAAACCTAGCTGTGCTCCACAGTCCGGCCAGGTATCCCACCAGGAAATCATCTCCTGACGGCGTCAGACCTGGCCCCAGCCCGATTAACGGCCCGATTGCGGCGCAGGCCTTTTCCACTTGCAACGTTTCGGTTGCTTCAAGGAGGGCAGGAACAGTTCCAAAGACTCCTTCAGCCCGAGCCATGGCCGCGATAATCGCGGGAATCGTATCTCCGCGCTGATATTGGCGCAGTGTTTGCCATGCGACCATCCATGCTGCTGCCTGGTCCTGCCGGCGGAGATCAATCCGTAACCCGCTGAGGTCGATATGCCAGCGCGCGGCGGTCCGCAGATCGATGGAAAGAGGGGATCGTGTGAATCGGACGGTCCCACCCCGGCAAGCAGCCGGTTCTCCCACACGGACGAAGTCAGGAAAGGCGAACTGCGCCGGTGCTCCGATGCGGAGACCGTTGGGCACGTTAGTCTTTTCCGAAGCGACCAGGGTCAGCAGGGCGCCGGACTCAAGTGCGATGTTGCAGGCTCGAACGAAAATGCTGTGCACAATTCCGCTGAAGCGCTCGGTCGGCGCCTCGATTCCGGCTGAAAGAGCGAAGAGACGCATCGGGCCCCCTTCGACGGTCTGGTTGCGTTACCCTCAGTATGTTGCGAAGTAGAACAACGTCAGTGGCGGATCAGCACACTACAATGAATAGGACCTTGCCAGTGCATCTTTGATTGCCGAATGAACATTGTTTCGGCCCTCTTCGATATTCTTCTGCATAGCCTTGCGCGCGCCGGCTGCGTTTTTGGCGACAATGCATTTGAGGATATCCAGGTGCTGGCGGCAAGTGCTCGCCGCCCGGTGGGTCTTAGCGAAGTCGATAATGCGGAACAGCATCAATCGCTCGTTGATCGCGCGTAGCTGGCGCAGCAGAGTTCTGTTGCCTGAGGCCTGAGCGAGTGTTTCGTGAAATTGTGTATCCAGTCTGGCGAGTTCCTCGTCCTTTCTGGACGAGCCGTTCAACAGGCCGGTCCATGTACGCTTGAGCGCAGCGATATCGTCCGGTACTGGCGCGTTGCGTTGTGCCAAACGTTCGACGACAAACAGCTCCAGGGCCAATCGGACATCGTAGAGTTCCTCGATGTCTTGAAGGTTGGATTGCTTCACCCTGTAACTCCGGTTGGGCATTCTCTTCACAAACCCATCCGTAGCCAGTATCCGTAAGGCCTCACGCACCGGGCTGCGGCTGACGTCGAACTGTTTGCACAGTTCAGCCTCGGTCAGGCGGTGTTCCGGGGGATATCGCCAATGGAGGATCTGATCTTTCAGTGTTGTCACGATCGACGCGCTAAGACTTGAAAATTCACGCGCCACGATCCGGCCGGACTTGTTCGCCATATTGTTTCTGTTCCCCCAACACTCACGAGCGAGGACATAGTGTATACAATCCTGAGTACGTGTGTCTAATGCGATGGGGTCAGCGATAAGACCGCAGATCGCGCCCGAACTTACCTGTCGCGCGCATGATGAGCGCATGCATTCCGCACATTGATTTGCCGCAGCCCGGCCTTTATAGTTTCAATGGCGAAGATAAACAGGCTGCGGAAACCGGCGTTCTGCTTCTGTAGCTCCATAGGGATCGAGGTTTGAGGCGAGACCGGGTATTCTACTAAGTCGAGGGTATACATGCGGGGTCCCATGGGAAACTGGTCTGTCCCAGTCGCGGTGTTCGTCCTTTGTTTTGGTGCGATCTGTTGCGTTCCGCCGCCGCGGTCCTGGTCCGCTTCCGTTGGCTCCCCGGCGAACCGCAAAGATGAAGCCTCCCCTCATCTCGAACGGGGAGAAATGCTGCTGCGTCATGGCGACCTCAAGGGAGCCGCTGATGCCGCAAGAAGGGCGGTGGAGTCGAATCCCTCATCAGCGGAAGGACATTACCTCCTCGGAAGAGTTCATCTCAAAGAGCGCAAGCTGGAGAAGGCGGCGGAAGCGTTCTCACGATCGCTCAAGATTCAGCCTGCCTTCCCGGATGTGCTGAAGGATTTAGCCGGCCTGTATGTGCTGCAAGGTAAGCCGGCTGAAGCCGAGCAGGCACTAACCCGCGCGATCGCCGCCGATCCTACCCACATCGAGTCTTACCTCAGCTTGGCGAAACTGTATGAGCGGCGCCGAGACGTGGCCGCTGCGAAGAAAACCTACGCGAGTGTTTTGGCCGTCGAACCGACTCAAGCCGATGCGCTGTTCGGTTTCGCAACGCTCTGCGACAATCAAGGAGAGTACCAAGATGCGCGTGACGCCGTGGGTCGTCTCACTAAGGCGCATCCCGCACATGCTGATGCCTGGTATTTGGGCGGGCAGATCGCCGAGAAGCACGGGGATCTCGACGAAGCGGCTGCTGCGTATCAGCAAGCGATTGCCGCGAAGCCCGACCTCGTCGACGCTCACTTCAACCTGGGATTTATCTATCGAAGCCGTAACCGGCCGGATGAGGCAGAGCGGGAATTTCTTGAAGTGTTACGCTATCGCCCGGAGTACGCCGAAGCGCATCTCAACCTGGGCGTCATCTATACCGTCATGAACAGATTGGAGGAGGCGGAGCGAGCGTATGAGAAAACCGTGGCTCTGAAGCCTGATCATGCCGAGGCTCGCTACAGCCTGGGTGTATTCTACGAGCTCCATCGAAAGGACATGCCACGCGCGCTTGCGCAGTATCGGAAATATCAGGAGTTGGGTGGGCGTGACGATCGGGTTGAGCGGATCCTCGGTGCGGGGTTTCCGTAATGAGCGAGACAGGCGAGAAGGGTGTGACTAGCTGGAAAGGTGCAATGGGCGGGAATCTGGAACGTGAGCGACTCGCGCTCGCCCTGCCTTTCGCGCTCACCAGTACGGCCAGGGTCTCCAGTACGGAGACCAGTAGGGGCCCCAATAGGGGCCGGGTCCCATGTACGGTCGAATGCGGGGCGGCTCGTCTTCATCCTTCGGCCACACGCGCACGTTCTTGATCTCCACGACCGGGTAGGTGTATTCCGTTTCATCGAGCGGCAGGGTCATAGATCCGGTGACTTCTCCGGAGATGGTCACGAATGTGCCGGAGGGGAGCGTGACGGGGTCGAGGAATTCCTTCCTGATGGCGACGAAACGGCCTTGAGACTTGCTCAGATCGAATATCGGTTTGAGGGAAGACAGCAGAGGGAGCTGAAGAATCTCGATCCTGGTGCCTTCTTTCAACCGTTTCGCGCTTAAGACTTTGCCTCCAAGTGTGACGGCTTGCCCCTTGTATGTCTCGGTGGCCGTTTTCAATTGCGCATACGTGATCTGGGGTGTGCCCGGTGGATCGGACTCCGCAGTGCCGTCCAGTAACGCGCATCCGGATACGGTCAGCAGCGTGGATAACGTGAGCGCCCAGTATTGCCGTATCATGGCAGGAGTATAACAGAGGGCGGGAGTACTCTCCATTCGATATAATAGGAGCCGGACTAAAACTTCTGAAAGGAGTGTGCGATGAATCGTCGATTGAGATCGGTGTGGAATGTTGCGGTTGTCGTCATGGGAACGGCAGTACTGCTGAACGAACCATTCGGCGCACTGGCGGCAAGTCCTGAGCTGAAGGGTGCGTTCGAGCTCCTGAAGGACGAGCCGTCGACCCATCAGCGAGGCAAGGTTAAGATCGTCGAGTTCGCTGACTTTTACTGTCCGCACTGTCACCACTTCGATGAGACGGGACTCCCGCTGCTTATGAAAGAGTTCGGCAGCAAGATCGAGGTGACAATGGTCGGATATCCCGTCATTCCAGGAAAGCTCCCAACCGCGTTTGATATGTATGAGCAGGCCAAGACGATGGGTAAAGGCAACGAAATGAAAGCGGTTCTGTTCCGGACGATCCATAAGGATAAATTCGGCGGCGTGTTGGATCGCTCGATCCGCTCGCTGTTGATTCGTGAGGTCGGTTTGGACGTTGCGGCATTCGAGGCCGGCATGGAAAGCGGCAAACCGGCGAGGGCATTTGAGGATGGGCGGCGGTGGGGCGAGCGGATCAAGGTATCCTCCACCCCCTCGCTGTTACTCGATGGAAACATCAAAATCGACGGCGCGAACATGACGCCTGAGAATGCCATCACAGTCATTCGGAGCATTCTGGAAGCGGATGCAAAAAAATGATTGGTGGCGAGTCATGATGGATGAGGGAAGAACGAGTGGGATCATTCAGCGGCTGCTTGAGAACGAGTCCGTCTTCAGGCAGTTTGTTCGCCGCCGAGTCGGCGACGAAGGCGTCGTGCAAGACATTCTTCAACAAAGCCTCACCCGAGCGGTCGAGCGCCACCATTCATTGCACAACGAAGAAAGTGTGTTCGCCTGGTTCTATCGCATCCTTCACCATGCTGTGGCTGATTATTATCGGTCCCAGGGATCCGAAGCTCGTCGTAATCGGGCTTTCCTCGAGGAATTGACCATTTCGGGCAATCATCAGGAGCCGTCACCGGATGAGGTAACGGCTGCCGTTTGTGCCTGCCTTCACGGTCTCCTTCCGACCCTTCGCGGGAACTATGCGGAACTTATCAAACGCATCGATCTCGACGGCGAATCGCCGGCACAGGTCGCAAAAGAGTTGAAAATATCACGGAACAATCTAACGGTTCGCTTGCACAGAGCTCGCCAATCCTTACGGGCCTCTCTTGAAGATGCTTGTGGGATCTGTAGCAAACATGGCTGCCTCAACTGCGCTTGTGGATAGCCATCCTATTCGCTTACGCATCTTCTATCACTTCCACCCGGTTTGTTGAGCGTTTACAAGACGTTCTTCCTGTCCAGCATCCTCTCTGTAATATTTGACGGTCTGTTCCGTCTTTAATTCTGAACGCGACATCGAGTGACTATACGGGATAAGATGAAAGGAGTCGGACCATGATTACTGGATCATCGAACGGCTGTTGCGGGAGGCCGCATGCAGGAGGTGACCGCATGAGCGAGAACATCCCAAGCCCCCAAGCCCCTACGCACGCTCACGCTAAGTCTGAGATCGACCCTGTATGTGGCATGACCGTCGATCCCGCCGAGGCGGCGGGTCGCCATGATCACAATGGCACAACCTACTATTTTTGCGGGACGTCCTGCCTCGAACGATTTCGCGCTGACCCTGAGCGTGTGCTGGGCAAGAAGCCGATTGCGCTTGTCACGATGCCCAATCCACGGAAGCCGCTGCCGATGATGCAACCAGTCGGGCAGGGTGAGATCGATCCCGTGTGCGGCATGACGGTGCAGCCTGCCACGGCGGCTGGTTCATTCAAATATCGGGAGAAGAATTATTATTTTTGTGCTACCCGGTGTCTCGAAAAGTTCCGCGCCGATCCGGATTACTACGTGATCCCGCCGGAGCAGCGAATTCCGAAACCGTTGCCCGCTCCAACCAGCGGCAATGTCCAGTATATCTGCCCGATGGATCCTGAAGTTTCGGAATCAAGACCCGGCGCGTGTCCCGTCTGTGGAATGGCGTTGGAGCCGGCGGATGTGACCGTTCAGCAGACCCGTACCGAATATACCTGTCCCATGCATCCGGAGATCGTGCAATCAGCGCCGGGCGTGTGCTCGATTTGCGGAATGGCATTGGAAGCACGCACGGTGACGGTGGAGGAAGTCAATCCGGAGCTGGTAGATATGACGCGCCGGTTCTGGCAGAGCGTGGTCCTCGGTTCACCCATTCTCGCGCTGATGATTTCCGATATGCTGCCGGGCCATCCATTGCAGCAACTTGCTTCCGGAAAAGTCCTGGTCTGGTTTCAGTTCCTGCTGGCGACGCCGGTGGTACTCTGGATCGGACGGCCGCTGTTCGAACGTGCGTGGACATCGGTCGTCAATCGCCACCTGAATATGTTTACTCTGATCGGCCTCGGCACCGGTGCGGCCTATCTCTACAGTGTCGCCGCCACTTTCATGCCTGACCTGTTCCCTGACTCGTTTCGTGCCCACGGGGGAGAACTTGCGGTCTACTTTGAGCCGGCGGTCGTGATCATCGCCCTAGTCTTGTTGGGGCAGGTGTTGGAACTGCGGGCGCGCAGCCGGACCAGCAGTGCGCTCAAGGCGTTGTTGGGGCTTGCTCCAAAGACGGCCCGCATTGTCCGAAGCGACGCCCGTGAAGAAGATATTCCGTTGGAGCAGGTTCAGGTTGGCGATCGGTTGCGTGTGCGGCCGGGAGAGAAAATTCCCGTTGATGGCCTTGTACTGGAAGGGGCGAGCGCCGTCGATGAATCGATGGTGACCGGCGAGTCTATCCCTGTGGAAAAGCAGCCGGGCCAGAAGGTAGTGGGAGCAACCGTGAACGGAACAGGCAGTTTCGTGATGCGCGCCGAGCGAGTCGGTCGGGAAACGTTGTTGTCACAAATCGTGCGTATGGTCAGTGAGGCGCAGCGCACCCGGGCGCCGATTCAACAGCTGGCCGACATCGTCGCCTCGTATTTTGTCCCGATCGTCGTTCTTGTCGCCGCGCTCACTTTTGTGATCTGGGCGCTGTACGGCCCGGAGCCTCGGATGGCCTATGCCTTGCTCAATGCGGTTGCGGTGTTGATCATTGCGTGCCCCTGTGCGCTGGGGCTGGCGACTCCCATGTCGATCATGGTTGGGACCGGCCGCGGTGCGACGGCGGGGGTACTCATCCGCAATGCCGAGGCGCTCGAGACCTTGGCTAAGGTGGACATTCTCGTTGTGGACAAGACCGGCACACTTACGGAAGGCAAACCCCGCTTGATGACGGTAGTTCCCTTGCCGGACTTCAGTGAAGCCGAACTGCTTCGGCTTGCCGGGAGTCTCGAACAAAACAGCGAGCATCCCTTGGCGGCGGCCATTGTGTCTGGTGCCCGAGAGAAAAACCTCGTCCTATCCAAGACTCAGGCTTTCCGGTCGGTCACAGGGAAGGGCGTCACAGGCACGGTTGAAGGTCGCGTGGTGGCCGTGGGTACTCGGTTGTTTTTCGACGAACTGCACGTCGAGACTTCGGCGTTGTTGGCTCAGGCCGACCCCTTGAGGCATGAGGGGCAGACCGTGATGTTTACGGCGATCGACGGCAAGCCGGCAGGGTTGCTGGGGGTGGCCGATCCCGTCAAGTCATCCACCCCGGAGGCCATCGATCTGTTACACCGTGAAGGCCTGCGGCTGGTAATGCTCACCGGCGACAACCGGACAACTGCTGAGGCGGTGGCACGCCGACTCCAAATCGACGAAGTTCAGGCCGACGTCTTGCCTGAGCAAAAGATGGCGGTTATCAAGCGGTTCCAATCAGAAGGGTATATCGTAGCCATGGCGGGAGACGGGATCAACGATGCGCCGGCCTTGGCGCAGGCGCAGGTGGGGATCGCGATGGGGACGGGAGCGGATGTGGCGATGGAAAGTGCGGGTGTCACGCTGGTCAAGGGAGATCTCCGGGCCATCGTGCGGGCGCGTCGTTTGAGTCACGCGACCATGCGGAATATCCGGCAGAATCTGTTCTTCGCCTTCGCCTACAATACACTCGGGGTTCCCATTGCCGCCGGTATTCTTTATCCGTTCGTCGGGATCCTCTTGAGCCCGATGATTGCCAGCGCCGCCATGACGTTCAGTTCTGTGTCGGTGATTGCCAATGCGCTCCGGTTGCGCAGACTGGATTTGTAACAGTGTTGACGGTGAGAGAGGCTCAGAGACGCCAACTTGTTGTAAGAATGACGAGAGGAGTCAGACTGATGGATAAGGTGGCTGATGAATAGACATGACGCTGGAGCAGGTTTCTCCACGTCCAACCAGAAGGGTGGTGGCTTTGTTCTTATCAATCGATCAAGAGCTTCAGTATGAGAAATACGGTTGACGGTTAAGTTGACAGAGGGATAGACTCACTCTATGCGATTGGCTTCCCATCATTCTCGATCATTTCTTGCTGCGACCATCGTAGTGTTTCTGCTGGTGTTCAGCTTCAACGCCTACGCCTGTGTTCTTCCGCTGTCAGGGACGTCCGATGCCTCGATGGCGAACGGCTGTTCAACCCCCGTTGAGGAGCCGGTTCGGCAGTTATGCGATGCCTTCAAAATTCTGGGAGTTGAGTCTTCCCCGCAGTCGTCTTTGTCGCACATGGACCACCATTGGCCGGCAGACCATATGCTGCCGGTGCTTCAAACTGTGAGCCGTCAACTCCAGTGTATCTTCCACCCCTATCCGTTGTTCGAATCGAGTTCTCCTCCACATCAGTCTCTCGCAAGCACAGTGCTTCGTATCTGATCTTTCCGGTTCTTCCTTAATACCGTTTCATCATTGCGGTATCTGCCCGGTGCTAGATCTCAGCTCGTCCAGATGCTTCTTTTGTAGCAATCGGGGTTGAGATCCGCGCGAGCCGTGGGCAGGAAAGCTCTTGGGGAGGGCCGTCACATGACTTTTTCAATTCGGTTTTTGTTGCTGGCCATAACAGTCGTAAGCATGACCTTCGCGACAGGTGGCCGCCAGATCGCCCATGCCGTCGATCAGATTGCACAACCGTTCTTGGTGTTATCGGACTTGATCCGGGAAACCCTGGCAAGAAATCCAGAACTCGTGGCGGCGCGCAAGCAATGGGAAGCTTCCTCGCAACGGATTGTGCAAGCACGGTCGCTGGACGATCCCACCCTGTCCGTCCAATTGTGGAATTTTCCGCAGACCTTCAACGTCACGCAGACGCAGAACAACATCTTCGGCCTCTCGCAGAATCTCCCATTCCCCGGCAAGCTCAGACTCAAAGGCGAAGTCGCGAGTCGTTCTGCCGATATGGCCGAACAGGCAATCCGCGCGAAGGAACGGGAGCTGGTCGCCCGCCTCAAGCAGGCCTACTACGATCTGTTTCTCGCGCATAAGGCGATCCTGATTCATCATGAACAGGTCGAATTGCTCAGGCAATTTATCGAGATCGCCAATGCGAAGTTTCGAACGGGAAAGGGATCCCAGTCCGATGTGCTCAAGGCCCAGGTCGAGCTGTCTGTGTTACACCAGCAACTTCCTGTCCTGGAACAGCGTCGCGAGACCGCCGCAGCACTATTGAATACGCTGTTGGACCGTGATCCCCTATCACCCTTGGACATTCCTCAGGAGCCGTTGCTGGTACCGCTCAGCACAAGCATCGACGATCTGTACCGCATTGCCCAGAACGCCAGACCGGAGTTGAAAGCCGCTGAACTGGCGATCCAATACAGCGAGCAGTCTCGTGCGCTGGCCCAGCGTCAGTATTATCCGGACTTCAATGTGGCGTTTCAGCGATTTCAGAACTTTCAAGCCAATGACGGCTTTGGTGCCTACATGTCAATGACCATCCCGTTCGCCTTCTGGACCAAGCCGAAGTATGACGCGGGTGTGCAAGAAGCCGCTGCGTCGGTCGCTGCTACACAGGCACAACAGCACGCGTTAGAAAACCTGACTCGGTTTCAAGTGAAGGACCTCCTGGCCAAGATCCGGTCGAGTGAACAGGTGGCGACGTTGTATCACACCACGATTCTGCCCCAGGCCATGCAGAACCTGGAAGCAGCGCAAGTTGGGTATAGCGCAGGAAAGGGAGGGTTCCTGGATCTTATTGATACCCAGCGGGCCTGGCGAGGATTTCAACATGAGTACTACCGAGCGCTGGTTGAGCGAGAACACCGACTCGCGGAACTCGAGCAGGTGATCGGAACCGAGCTGAATAGAAACAGCTAAAGAGGAGGATTTGGCCATGAGTCAGGACATAGGGAGAACAAGTCTTGTTATCGGTGCCGCCGTAGCCTGCGTAGTTGTCGGTGCCATCGTGGGATTCTTCGCTGCGCATCGGGTGATGAGCGAAATGCCAGGGATGAAGGGCCATGAGATGGAAGGCGCCTCAATGAAAGGGATGGAGGGCATGGATGCCATGGAGGACGTGAACGGGATGCCGACGGAGGGAACGGCACACATGAAGGGCATGGAATCTACGCCAGGCATGTCTGACGCGGCGCCCGGTGCGGTGGCTGTTCCCGCTGTGGCAAGACAATTGATCGGCGTCCGGAGTGCGTCAGTTATCCATGCGACGCTGGAAGAGGAGATTCGTACAGTCGGAACGGTTGGGTACGACGAGCGTGGCTTTACGCAAGTCACGCTGAGAACTTCCGGGTGGGTTCGAAAGGTCTTCGTCAATTCGATCGGTCAACCGGTCCGTAAAGACGAACCACTGTTTACTTTCTACTCGCCGGATCTCTTGGCTACGCAGGATGAGTATCTCCTCGCACTAAAAACACGGGCGCAACTGGCTGAAAGCCCACTCGATGAAGCGAAAGTCAACGCCGATGCACTCGTGGCAAGTGCGCGGGAGCGCTTGAGACTCTGGGATGTGACCGACTCACAGATCGCGGCCTTGGAGCGTCGTGGCCAAGCCGAGCCGGTGCTCACGGTCTACGCCCCCTCCTCAGGCATTGTGATGAAACGTGAGGCCTTGCCGGGGAAGTATGCGGAACCAGGCACGACACTGTACGAGATCGCGGATCTCTCCACCGCCTGGATCCATGCCGACATCTATGAGTCAGACCTGGTGGCCACGAAAGTCGGTCAGGCGGCAACGGTCACCTTTGCCGCCTATCCCGGAGAAACGTTCCGCGGCAAGGTGGCCTATGTGTACCCCACGCTGAATGCCGAAGCCCGCACGGCACGGGTGCGGCTGGAATTTCCGAATCGTCACCTGAAGCTGAAGCCAGGCATGTACGGGAACGTGACCTTGCAGACAGATGCGGTTACGACTTTAGTCGTGCCCAAGGAAGCCGTGCTGGAGACCGGGCTTCGCCAACTCGTATTCATGGATCGGGGGCAAGGTCGGTATGAGCCGGTGTCCGTTAAGTTGGGGCGCCGGGGTCAGGATGCAGTGGAAGTACGGGAAGGACTCAAAGAGGGAGATCGAATCGTCACCTCGGCAAATTTCTTGTTGGACGCGGAGAGTAAATTGGCATCGGCATCGAGCATGCAGGGCATGATGGGCCGGATCGGCATGGCTGACTGGCAGATGCGCGGTGCCCATGAAGGCAAGATGGAAGGAATGCAAGGCATGAAGGGGATGGAGGGCATGAAAGGGATGGCCGGAATGTCTGGCATGACTTCGGGCTCAACCAAAGCCACCTCCGAAGCCCGCAAGGTAGTTGGTTATGTTCTGACCTTCACGACCCTTCCCGAAATACCCAAGGCCGGTGAGGTTCTCCTCAGGCTCAAGCTCACCGATCAGGCAGGCAAGCCGGTGACCACTGCGCAAGTCTTGTTCGTCTATACCATGCCGATGCCAGGGATGACTGATTCCAAGGTGACGGCGCACCATACCAAGGCCGGAATCTATGAAAGTACGGTGATGCTCGGCATGGGCGGAACATGGATAGCAACGGTCAATGTGACAGTGCCAGGACAGTCGCCCATCGCCGAGAAGTTTCAGTTTTCAGTCGCCGGCGGAGGCATGTAGTTGGGACAATCGGGCGCCTCGGCGCCCGCGGGATGGGAGGGGTGAAACGCAATGATCGCACGACTGATCGAAGGGAGTGCACGCAATCCGGTCCTCATCATCCTCTGTGTGGTGCTGCTGGCAGGCTGGGGCCTGTGGGCGGGTTTCAGGGTTCCGCTGGATGCGGTGCCGGACCTGTCCGATGTCCAGGTGACCATCTATACCGAGTGGCAGGGGCGCAGCCCGACATTGATTGAAGACCAGGTCACCTATCCGATCGTCACGTCCCTGCTGGCCGGGCCGAAAGTCAAACGGGTTCGAGGAGTCTCAGAATACGGGGTCTCTTATGTGTATGTGATCTTCGAAGACCGGACAGATTTATATTGGGCACGCAGTCGTGTGCTGGAATATATGCAGAAGTTGAGCGGGAAGTTGCCGACCGGAGTCGCCCCGACTCTCGGCCCTGACGCGACTGGTGTCGGGTGGGTGTATCAGTATGCATTGGTCGACGAGTCTGGCACGCACGATCTGGCGCAGCTCCGCAGTCTTCAAGACTGGCACCTGCGCTACCAACTGGAAAGTGTGCCGGGCGTGGCAGAAGTGTCGGCAGTCGGCGGATTCGTCAAGCAGTATCAAATCGAAGTGGACCCGAACACGTTGGCTGCCTACCGGTTACCCATTAAAACAATCGTCGAAGCGGTCAGGGACAGCAATGCAGAGGTGAGCGGCCGTGTCTTGGAAATGGCCGGCACTGAATATGTCATTCGAGGGAGAGGCTATCTGCGTTCTATTGATGATATCGAGCTGATCCCTGTCGGGACGGATGGGCGAGGCACACCTATCTTGATCCGGGATATTGCCCACGTCCAGATTGGACCGGACCAGCGGCGCGGCATTGCCGAGTTGGACGGCAAGGGCCAAACAGTCGGCGGGATCGTGATCATGAGGGCCGGTGAGAACGCGCTTGCCGTGATCGAGCGGGTCAAAGCCAGGCTGTCAGAGATCACGCCGGCTCTACCCGACGGCGTCCGCATCGTCCCCACCTATGACCGGTCTGATCTCATTCATCGGGCCATTGCAGTACTCCACGAGAAACTCCTGGAGGAGGCTATTATTGTCAGCCTGGTCGCGGTCGTCTTTCTGTGTCACCTGCGTAGCGCCCTGGTGGCGATTCTCATCCTGCCCGTAGCAGTGCTGCTCGCGTTCATCCCGATGGCGTACCTGAACATCACCTCCAGCATCATGTCGCTTGGAGGAATTGCCATTGCCATCGGCGCGATGGTGGATGCAGCCATCGTGATGGTGGAGAACGCGCATAAGCGATTGGAACAAGGACCGAATGCGGACCGGATTGAAACCATCATCGCAGCAGCCAAAGAAGTCGGCCGTCCCTTGTTCTTCTCGCTGCTGGTGATCGCCGTGTCGTTCCTGCCGATCTTTGCATTGGAAGCGCAGGAAGGGCGACTGTTCACGCCCTTGGCCTACACCAAAACCTTCTCGATGCTGTTCGCCACAGTACTCTCGGTGACGTTGGCGCCTGTGTTGATGGTGCTTCTGATCCGTGGACACATCCGAGCGGAGACCAAGAATCCATTGAGCCGGTTGTTGATTGCGCTGTATCGACCAATCCTCTCCGGCGCACTACGCATCAGGTGGGTGACGCTTGTGCTGGCGGTGGTTGTCGTGGGATTCACAGCGCCGATCTTTTCCCGCCTCGGCGCGGAATTTATGCCTCCGCTGAACGAGGGAACGATTCTCTATATGCCGACCACTGTGCCCGGTCTCTCGATTCCCGAATCGGCCAAGGTGTTGCAAGTCCAGGATCAGTTGCTCACAACCTTCCCTGAGGTGGAGCGAGTGTTCGGCAAGATGGGAAAGGCCCCGACTGCCACTGATCCGGCCTTTGTCGGCATGGCAGAAATCACGATCACCCTCAAACCGGAAGCACAATGGCGGCCCGGCATGACCTGGGACCGGCTGCTGGATGAGATGGACACCAAGCTGCGCATTCCAGGCTTCCCAAACATTTGGTGGATGCCGATTCAAACTCGCACCGAGATGATCACGACCGGTGTGCGAAGCCCGGTCGGCGTCAAAGTCTTGGGGCCTGATCTGAAGACTATTGAGAAAATCGGCTTAGAAATCGAGCAAGTCTTAGCAAATGTCCCAGGCACGAAAAGCGCGTTTGCCGAACGGTTGAATGAAGGCTATTACCTGGATCTGACCGTGAACAGGCGGGAAGCGGCCCGTTACGGTCTGACGGTGGGAGATGTGCAATCAGTCATTACCTCAGCCATCGGAGGCGAGACAGTCACAACCACCGTCGAGGGGCGCGAGCGGTACCCGGTCAATATCCGGTACAAGCGCGAACTGCGCGATGATCCGGATCGGCTTAAGAGGGTGCTCATTCCTACGCCGAGCGGCGCGCAGATTCCGCTCGGTCAAATTGCCGATCTCGTCATCACCCAGGGGCCACCGTCGATCTCGGATGAGGCGGGAGCGTTAGTCGGTTTGGTCTCGGTCGCGGTTAGTGGACGTGATCTGCGCAGTTATGTCGAAGATGCCCAGCGAGCGGTTCGAGACCGAGTAACATTGCCTCCTGGCTACCGGCTGATGTGGGCCGGCCAATACGAACATCTGGTGCGGGCCGAAGAACGATTAAAACTGGTCGTTCCCGGCACTATTGCGATTATTTTTTTGCTGCTCTATCTCAACTTCCGTTCGATGGCGAAAGCTCTGATCGTGCTTCTGTCCATTCCCTTTGCCGCGATCGGAGCTGTCTGGTATCTCCATTATCTCGGCTACAACCTCAGCGTGGCGGTTTGGGTAGGGATTATCGCGCTGGCCGGTGTGGCCGCGGAGACCGGTGTGGTGATGCTGGTCTATCTCGATGAAGTGTATGAGCGACGCGTGCGCGAAGGCCGCATGGTCACGGTGCAGGATCTCCGTGACGCTATCATGGAGGGTGCGGTTCAACGAGTACGGCCCAAGATGATGACAGTGGCCGCGATTATGGGCGGCTTGCTTCCCATCATGTGGACCACCGGTACAGGCGCCGATGTCATGAAACGGATTGCTGCGCCGATGATCGGCGGGATGGTGTCCTCCACAGTGCTGACGCTGTTGGTGATACCGGTTCTCTACATGATCTGGCGCCGTATTACGTCTCGTTTGTAGCATGGGGTCGAAGAACTGTGGTAAGTTTTACGCATGCGATTGATATCTAAAGACGTGGGGTGGATTCGCGTGACAGTCCTAATATGGGTCTCTATGTGGGTGCTCATGGTTCCCTTGTTCCATGTCCATCCCGAAGCGGATCATCGTCATGGAGAAGCGGGGCATGCTCACGGCGGGACCGTCCACACGGTATGGTCTCCGGATCTCGACTGCGAGTTCAACGATCATCAGGAGGCTGGAGGAACGGAAAATGTCGGGCATGACGGTGCGATAAAGTTTACTCAGTTCGCACACTCGCGCGACCGGCACTATGAGGTCGGTTTCTCTTTTCTCAGCGATTCAACCGATCGCAAACACAGTAAGCCGCTCTTGACGCAGGCACTTGCCGTTGGGCATACGTCCATTTCAGATCCCAACCCTTCCATGCGGCGTGAACAACACGCCTCGCTTGTTTCCTCGTGCATACGGTTCATTCACGATCTCCCTTCCCGCGCGCCGCCCAGTCCTTCCGTCTAGGCTTCGTGCGCTCACGCAACAAGTAACATAATCGATCGCGGACGCTTGAGATGGATTCATCCTTTCTCAGTCGCCGGATCAGGCTGTCTGCGGAGGAGATTTCCCATGATTCCGCACGGAATTATTATTTTGCTCGTCCTGTTTTGCTCAGTTGACTTTGGCCGCCTCTACGCAACCGCGAGGGCGGCTGAATCACGTGCTGCATCTTATTCCTTATCCGAAGTCCTGACCCTGGCGCTCAAGCACAGCCCGGTAATGACTGGGGTGGAGGCAGTCCTTGAAGAAAGCCAGGGGCGACAGGTAGCAGCTGACGCCTACCTGAACCCGACAGTGATGGGGTCGGCCGGACGCGGGTCAATTCGTGATCCGAGGACCGGGACCTCTATCACCGAACGGACGATTACGGTCGAGCAACCACTGGAGTGGCCTGGAAAACGAGCCGCTCGACAACGCGCCGCCGAGGCGGGGTTCTCCGGCGCACTCGCCGGAATGGAAGAAGCCAAAGTGGCGATTACGGCTGAGATCAAATCAGCATTCTTTCAATTGCTCTTTGCCCAACAGGATGTCCAGTTGGCCAAAGAGAATCTCCGGACGGTCGAGGATTTTATAAAGCTCATTCGGGCGCGGGTTGAGACAAAGGAGTCGCCGAAATTTGAGTTGGTCAAAGCGACGGTGGAACTGCAAAAAGCCGATAAAGATCTGGCGAGAGCGGATAACGCTCTTCTTGTCGCCCGTGCCAATCTGAACAAGGCTACGGGGAAGGCGCTTGGAGGGCATTTTGTCATTCAAGGGGAATTTGAAGCGACGAGGTCCGGCCTCGATCTCCATACCTTGACCGAGCAAGCGCTTGGTCGCCATCCGACACTTCGGCGGCAAGAGAAAGCGGTCGAGCAAGCTCAATTTACCCTTGAGCAAGAACGAGCGGCGCGCATACCGAACGTGTCGGTGTTAGGCCAGTATCATCGGGAGGCCGGCGATGAATCCGTGACGGCGGGGCTGAGCGTGCCGCTGCCCATATGGTATCAGCGACAGGGTGAGATCGGCACAGCCATGGGCGCTCACCATCGCGCCCAAGCCGAGCAAACGCGGGCTCAGCACGAGTTAGAACAGGCGGTCACGCAATATTTTCAGGAAATGCAAACCGCTCAGCGGCAGATTCAAGTTTTTGAGAAAGGACTCCTCTATCAGGCAAAGGAGGCTCTGGACATTGCGCAATTCAGTTTTCGAAACGGGGTGGCGAGTCTACTGGAGGTCATTGACGCTCAGCGCGTGTACCGCCAGACCTTGCTCGAATATGCTCAGGCACAGGCTGACCATTCCATTGCGTTGGCCCGGCTGGAGCGGGCGGTGGGAGGGTTGCCATGAATAGTCCCCTCATAATGTCTGCGTTATGGTTTTCTTTTCGGATCGTCTGGTCCCTGTCGGTAGCCGTCGTGAGTCTGTCTTGTCAAGCGAAGCAAGACGATGAGCCGAAGCCTCCCGCCGAGACAGCCACGGTACCCGCTGAGCACGGCATTATCGAACTGCCGGAGGGGAGTCCAGCCCTCGCGCAACTTCAAACAGATCGTGTGGTGATTCGTCCGATTCGGATGACCCTCAATGCCCAAGCTGGAAAGATTCTAGCCAATGACAATCGATTGGCACACTTGAGCGCACGAGTCCCCGGTCGCATCGTGGCCGTGTTTGCCAATCTCGGCGATCGCGTGAAGGAAGGCGATCAACTGCTGTTGCTCGATAGCCCAGCCTATGGAGAAGCGCAGTTGGAATACCGCAAAGCGAAGACCATGCTGAGCGTTACGGAAAAATCGCTCGAACGGGCCACCGCTTTGCTGGATCGAGGTGCAATCGGTGTGGGTGAACAGCAGCGTCGCAATGCCGACTATGAGAATGCGCGAGCTGATCTGCATGAAGCGGAGGAAAAGCTGCATTTGCTCGGCATGACCGAGCGGGAGATTCAGCGGCTGGCCGTTCAGACATTACCCCATGCGGAGGTTGCTCGGGTCTCCCTTCGAGCCCCCTTTATCGGAGAAGTGATCGAGCGAAACGCCACCATCGGCGAAGTCATCGACCCCAATAAGACGCTGTTCACCGTCGCAGACCTCTCGACCCTGTGGGTGCGCGCCGATTTTCCAGAACAGCAAGCCGGACGGCTGAGGACTGGACTCACGATCGAGCTGCGGGTATCTGCCTATCCGGACGCGATCTTTCAAGGGGCTATTACCTACGTTGGGGCCGTGATCGATCCCACAACGCGGACTCTGACGGCGCGCGCGGAGGTGTCGAACGCTGATCGCCGATTGCGGCCCGAGATGTTTGCCGAAGTCACGGTTGTCACAGATGAACAATCCGTCATGACTATCCCGCGCACAGCGGTGCAGCAGGTCGGCAGCCGGACGGTCGTGTTCTTGATAAGAGGGGCGAGAAAGTTTGAATCCCGCGAGGTTCTCCTCGGTCAGGCATCCGCTGAGCAGATCCAGGTTGTTTCGGGACTAACCGTAGATGACGAGGTTGTCACGCAGGGTAGTTATGCTCTGAAGGCGGAGCTCCTGCGCGAGCAGATTCCGACCGGAGGCCCCTTATGATCGAACGGCTGATCCGGACATCGCTCGAACAACGGTTCATTGTGCTATTCGCCGTTCTTGGACTCATCGTGGGCGGCGTGTCTGCCTTTCAGCATCTGCCGATTGACGCCTTTCCTGACGTCACTCCGGTCCAGGTTCAAGTCATCACTCGGGCCCCGGCGTTAGCTCCAGCTGAGATTGAACGCCTGGTAACTTTTCCCTTGGAGATCGAGTTGACAAACCTGCCGGGGAAAACTGAGCTGCGGTCAGTGTCGCGTTTTGGCCTCTCGGTCATTACGGTGGTCTTTGAGGACCGGGTGGATATCTATTTCGCGAGACAACTCATCCTGGAAAGGATACTCCAGGCTCGGTCCCGGCTGCCCGCCACAGCCGAGCCAGTGTTGGGCCCGGTCAGTACAGGGTTGAGCGAAGTCTTCATGTATCTCGTTGAGGGCTCGACGCACAGCCTCATGGATTTGCGGACCCTTCAAGACTGGGTCATCCGTCCAATGTTGCGTTCGGTCCCAGGGCTTGCCGATGTGGATACATTGGGCGGCCAGGCGAAGCAGTATGAAGTGCTTGTCGATCCCAATCGCTTGACGAGCTTCGGACTCACATTGCGTCAAGTACACACCGCTGTCGCAGGGAACAACCAAAATACCGGAGGCGGATACATCGAACAGGGCGGAGATAAGTTGGTCGTCCACGGCCTCGGGCTGGCTCGTTCTGCAACGGATTTGGAACAGATCGTCGTGGCGGCACACAACGGTACGCCGATTTATCTCCGGGACGTCGCGCAGGTTCGCCCAGGTACGGCGATACGGTTGGGTGGTGTGACGAGGGACGGGAAAGGCGAAATGCTTGAAGGCATTGCCGTGATGCTGCGTGGCGGCAATAGCCGAGAGGTTGTTTCAGCAGTCAAAGACAAGGTCGAGCTGATCAATCGTGTCTTGCCGCCCGGTGTTTCGGTGAGCCCGTTCTATGACCGTATTGAATTGGTGGCACGAGCCCTCACAACAGTCGAGCGAGCCTTGCTGGAGGGAGCTGCCGTCGTGATTCTCGTGCTGTACCTGTTTCTGCGCAATCTCCGTGGCGCACTCGTTGTCGCGCTGGCATTGCCGCTGGCAACGCTGGCTACGTTCCTCATTATGCAGCAAGTCGGTCTGTCGGCGAATCTGATGTCGCTGGGCGGCTTGGCGATTTCGTTGGGGATGATCGTCGATGCGGCCATCGTTCAGGTTGAAAATGTCGAGCGCCATCTGGGCGAGCAGGACAAAGGGCGGGCTCTCTTGATCGCCGACCGTTTGCCGGTCGTCTTACGCGCTGTCCTGGAAGTGCGGAAGCCAAGTCTATTCGGAGAGTTGATCATCGCGTTGACTTTCGTCCCGCTCCTGACTCTGCAAGGCATGGAAGGCAAGATGTTCGTTCCACTGGCCTTGACGGTGGTGATCGCCCTCTTGAGCTCCTTAGTGCTCTCGATGACGGTGATCCCGGTATTGGCGGCGGTGCTTATGAAACCGCGTGTCTCGCAGGAGGGTGGGCGTCTGTTGGAGCGCGGACGGCGGCTGTATCGAGAAATGTTGGAGGGAGCCATCTGTAGAACTCGTCTGGTCGTCTTCGTAGCGGTGTGTGTGCTGGTCGGCGGGGCGGCTCTTGTCCCGTTCATTGGCCGGGAATTCGTCCCGATAATGGACGAAGGGACGATGGTCGTAAATGTGATGCGTCTCCCCAGTATCAGCCTGACTCAATCGCTGAATATTTCGGGAGAGGTCGAACGGCTGTTGCTGGAAATCCAGGATGTGCGCTCCGTGATTTCGCGCACGGGAGCCAATGAGTTGGGTACCGATCCGATGGGGATGGAACTCAGCGATATGTACGTCTTGCTGAAACCTGAGTCTGAATGGCAGGCGCAGTCCAAAACTGAGATTGAGGAGCAGGTCCGCCGACGACTGGAGCAAGTGCCCGGTATCGCGTTCGGGTTGTCCCAACCGATCGCCATGCGTGTCGATGAATTGGTATCAGGGGTCCGGTCTCAAGTCGCCGTCAAGCTGTTCGGCGATGACCTTGAGACGCTGCGGGTGAAGGCGGACGAGATCTCACGGGTGCTGCAGCAAGTGCGAGGCATTTCCGATCTAAGAGTCGAGCAGGTTTCGGGCCTTTATTATCTGAAGCTCGACATTGATCGTGCCAAGATCGCGCGTCATGGAATCAACGTAGCCGAGGTCACGGAGGTTATCGAAGCCGTCGGCGGTGGACTAGCCGCCGGCGAGGTCTTCGAGGGACAGTGGCGCTTTCCGATCATGGTGAGATTTCCGGACGCGCAGCGTGCTGATGTGGAGACGATTGCGGCGCTCTGGGTGACTGCGCCAGATGGCTCCCGTATTCCCCTTCGCGAACTGGCCGACATTCGAATTGTGGAAGGACCGGCGCAGATCAGCCGGGAACATGCGAGCCGCCGGATCGTGATTGAGGCCAACGTCGTTGGGCGCGATCTGGTGGGTGCAGTGGAAGAGGCTCAAGCAGGAGTAGCGCGTCAGGTACAGCTCCCGTTCGGGTACTATGTCACATGGGGTGGCCAATTTGAAAACCAACAGAAGGCCATGGCAAGGTTGGCCATTGTTGTTCCCTTGGTCATCGGCCTGATCTTTTTGTTGCTCTTTTTCACGTTTGGAAATTTGCGGCACGCGGCACTCATCCTTCTCGCGATTCCGTTCGCGATGGTCGGCGGTCTGCTGGCGTTATTGCTTGGCGGGCTCTATCTGTCGGTCCCGGCCTCCGTCGGCTTCATCGCCTTGTTCGGTGTGGCGGTGCTCAACGGGGTAGTGAAGATAGCCTACATCAACCAGTTGCGGGAGCAGGGGATGCCGTTGGACGAGGCGGTTCTGACCGGCATGGTCTTGCGCTTACGCCCTGTGCTGATGACCGCAGTCGTTGCCACGATGGCGCTTATTCCTCTGCTGCTGGCGACGGGCCCCGGTTCCGAGATACAGAGGCCTCTAGCCACAGTCGTCATCGGAGGATTGTTTTCGTCGACAGCGTTGACGTTGATCGTGCTTCCTGTGCTCTATCGGTGGATGGAGCAGAGAATCGTTCTGCGACGCAAGGTAGAGTCTTCCACACTTGCTCAAGGGCCCACGACAGAAGCGATAACATGAATGAGAGGGAAATGGGCCGGCTTTGCGACAAACAAGACACAATCACAATGAAGCGCCAGCTTTATCGGAATGTTCTTATGCCATGAAAGATTCCTGGAATTGTTACAGCAAGGTGTTTAATCGGCTTCTCTATCCTGGTTTTCAACTTTGATGCAGGTATAGATGAAGCGTTTACACGGTCACATTCCGTCCGGCGTCTGGGTGCTGGGCTTCGTCAGCATGCTGATGGACATCTCGTCGGAAATGATTCATAGCCTCCTTCCCTTGTTCATGGTTACGACACTCGGTGCAAGCACCATCGCCGTCGGTCTTGTCGAAGGATTGGCCGAATCCCTTGCTCTGGTTGTGAAAGTATTCTCCGGCACGCTGAGCGACTATCTGGGAAAGCGTAAGGCGCTGGCCGTGTTTGGTTATGCCTTGGGTGCATTCACCAAACCCCTCTTTGCACTTGCTCCGGGGGTGAGCATGGTATTAACCGCACGATTATTGGATCGAGTTGGAAAAGGAGTGCGAGGAGCCCCCCGCGATGCGTTGGTGGCGGACATCGCGCCGCTGCATCTTCGAGGCGCAGCGTTCGGATTGCGGCAGTCGTTGGATACTGTCGGTGCGTTCGTTGGCCCATTGGTTGCTGTTGGGTTGATGCTCATCTGGGCCAATGACTTTCGGGCGGTCTTCTGGGTAGCCGTCATCCCAGGGGTGATGGCCGTGGCACTCCTGGTGTTCGGGGTCCAAGAACCTGTGCGCCGTCAAACCGAGACGAGGACAAACCCGATTCGAAGGGATAATCTCCGACGACTCGACTCTACCTACTGGTGGGTGGTGGGAATCGGATCGGTGTTCACGCTGGCACGGTTCAGCGAGGCTTTTCTTGTCCTCCGCGCCCAGCAAGGGGGAATGCCTATTGCGCTTGTCCCTCTGGTCATGGTTGCAATGAATTTGATCTATGCTTTATCGGCCTATCCGTTCGGCAAGCTCTCCGATACGATGAGCCATACGAGGTTGCTCGTATTGGGCCTGATTGTCTTGATTGCCGCCGATGTAGTGTTGGCCATCAACAATCACTGGGGTATTGTGCTATTGGGCGTTGCCTTGTGGGGCCTCCATATGGGGATGACGCAGGGCTTACTGGCGGCCATGATCGCCGGCGCCTCACCAGCAGATCTGCGCGGGACAGCATACGGCTTCTTTAACCTGGCCTGTGGGCTGGCCCTGCTAGTCGCCAGTGTGCTTGCGGGCATCGTCTGGGAACAATTCGGTGCACGGTTTACATTTTATGTGGGGGCCACGTGTGCCGCTTGTGCGATCGCGCTGATAGTTTATAAAGAGAGTCAGCCGTCTGGTGTTTGAATCTACTCGCCATAGCGTTCCACAGCGGTAGTCGAGTACCCTCGGAAAGGATACAAGAATGTCCGTCTTTAGTTCGTTAGGACTGTTTGTGCTCGCCGGATTGTGCGAGATCGGCGGTGGGTATCTTGTGTGGCTCTGGTTCCGAGAAAGTCGACCACTTGCTTACGGGATTGCTGGCGCGATTATTCTTATTTTCTATGGCATCATCCCGACATTTCAACCGGTCCATTTCGGTCGCGTCTATGCCGCGTACGGTGGAATGTTTATCGTACTGTCTTTACTATGGGGCTGGAGTATCGACGGCACCCAACCTGATCGCTATGACACGATAGGAGCCTTCCTCTGTTTGGGCGGCATGATGGTCATCATGTATGCTCCAAGGACATGAAGAAGAAGGACTGGATGCCATTCTACATCGAGTCGTAAATTGAAACTCTTGATCCCCAACGCGTTCCGGTTGCGCAGGTTAACTCTGTTACAGCTTGCCTGGACATATAGCCTGCTGGGTTAGATGCGATGAATGAGGATGCGATTCCCAGGCGCCGCCTGCTGAAACGAATGGGAGCACTGGGGCTACTCGCCGTGACACACCCCTTTCTTTCTGCGTGTGCGAACGGCGCAGTCCTTCCCAAGATTCCCGCCGGCACACAGCCTCTGACGCTGCACGGTGAGCTGATCGATCTGGTCATCGGCGAGCACTCCTTCACGGTGGACGGGCGGACCGCAACCGCCGTGACGATCAACGGAACGATTCCAGGCCCTCTCATTCGCTTGAAAGAAGGGCGGCAGGCAACGATCCGCGTGACGAATCAGCTCGGCGAACACACGTCGATTCATTGGCACGGCATCCTGCTTCCGCCTGAGATGGATGGTGTGCCGGGGGTCAGTTTTAACGGCATTGATCCTGGAACTACGTTCACCTATCGATTTCCCGTCAAGCAGAGCGGTACCTATTGGTTCCATAGCCATTCGGGCGGCCAGGAACTCATGGGCATGTATGCGCCTCTGATTATCGATCCCATCGAACCGGAGCCATTTCACTCTGAGTGGGACTATGTGGTGATGTTCTCGGACTGGAGCGTCGAATCGCCGGACACCATGCTGGCGAACCTCAAGAAGGCCGGCGGCTACTATAACTTCCAGAAGCGGACGGCGGGCGAGTTTCTGGCAGATGTCGGGCGTCTGGGATTTTGGAGGGCCCTTCAGAACTATCTGATGTGGGACCAGATGCGGATGGACCCGACGGACTTCGCGGACGTGACCGGCTACACCTTCACCTATCTGATGAACGGCCTGTCGCCAGCCGGTAACTGGACGGGGTTGTTTCGCCCTGACGAGCGGGTACGTCTTCGGTTGATCAATGCCGCCAGCATGACCTTCTTCGATGTGCGGATTCCGGGGCTGACCATGACGGTGGTGCAAGCCGATGGACAGAATGTCCAGCCCGTCGTTGTGGAGGAGCTTCGCATAGGGGTGGCGGAAACCTATGATGTGATCATTCAACCAGACGAAGACCGGGCCTACACGATATTTGCCGAAACCATGGATCGGAGCGGGTATGCACGCGGCACACTTGCGCCACGAGCCGGGATGAGCGGTGAAATCCCGGCTCGCCGATCCCGTCCGCTCCGCACGATGGACGACATGGGGATGCCCATGGAATCCATGAAAATGGATGGCACGGCTCAGTCAGACGGGGTGCCGAGCGGGAACCATGTGGAGCATGTGCGTCAGATGGAGCACGGGCGCCATGGTTCCGACAGGCAGTCGATGGCAGCCAAGGAGCAGGCTGGAACAGGTCGGGCCAGCATGGCCGCCGGCGAGCCCGGCAAACATGGTCCCGACGATCATGGCACCGGTAATCAGATGGTGGCCGAATATTCACGAAACCGGTTGGCAGAACCGGGGAGAGGCTTGGAGGACAGTGGCCGGCGGGTGCTGGTCTACGCCGACTTGAAAAGCCTGGCACCCGCTCATGACCGACAGGAGCCGGAGCGGGACATCGAGATCCATCTCACTGGGCACATGAATCGGTATATGTGGTCCTTCGATGGGAAGAAGTACTCAGAGGCTCGTGAGCCGATTCGCTTCCGCTATGGCGAGCGGCTGCGTCTGACGTTCGTGAACGATACCATGATGGAGCATCCTCTCCACCTGCACGGGATGTGGATGAATCTGGAGAACGGAGCGGGGGAGTACCTGCCGCGCAAACACACGGTGATCGTCAAACCGGCGGAGCGGTTGTCCGTCGCTGTGACGGCGGATGCTCCGGGGCAGTGGGCCTTTCATTGCCATCTGCTGCTCCATATGGACGCGGGCATGTTCAGAGTCGTTGAGGTGGCCGACAATGAGCACGGCGGGCACTCGTGAGCGCGTATCGACAAGGCATCGTGGCTACAACGATGGCTTGCCTGCTCAGTGCCGGAATCGATCCCATGTTCGCTTCTGCGCAAACTGTAGGAACGGTGGACTTGAATCCTCTGAAGACCATGGCGGCCCAGCAAGACTGGCCCAGTCCGGTGAACGACCAGGCACCGCATCTGTTCACACTCGTGGACGTCCTTGAATACCGTCCGAGCGCCGGGGCCGGTCAGCATCGCGATGACTACCGGTGGGATATCGAGGGCTGGTACGGGGGCGACTATAACCGGCTCTGGTTCAAAAGCGAGGGGCAGCGGGGTACGGCGTTCAAGGCAGATTACGATGTGGACTTTCAATTGCTGTACGGCCGGTTCATTCAGAAACATTACGATCTGCAGGTCGGCTCCCGCGTCGAGACGCAAACGTTCCGTGGACAGAACGTCACACGTGGGTTCGGCGTGATCGGGATCCAGGGGCTGGTGCCCTACAACTATGAATTAGAGGCCGCTTTGTTCATCGACCAGGGTGGCAAAGTGTCGGGGCGATTTTCATTCACCAAGGACTTTCTGCTGACACAACGGCTGATCCTTCAGGGCCGGTTTGAAACCAATGTGGCGGGGCAACGGGTGGAGCGGTTCACCACCGGCTCCGGCCTGAACAATCTGGAATTCGGGGTACGGCTGCGGTACGAAATCCGGCGGGAGGTTGCTCCTTATATCGGACTCTCGCTTGACCGGAGTTTCGGCGAGACCGCCACGTTGGTGCGCGAAGAGGGTGGCCATCCGAGTCAGGTTCGATTTGTGGCGGGACTCAGGATGTGGTTCTAATTTGTGTTCAATCTGCACTGTCAGATCATCGAAATAGCTTACAGTATCGGATTTGGTCCAAAGTCCAGCATGGCCGGTTGTGAAGGTCTGATCACACAGGTCAAACACCCGTTTTCCATCAAAAAAGACTTGGACTTGGCATCCGTTCGTGATGACGCGGAGGGTATGCCACGCCGGATATCGACGATCTGATCGACGTTCCGGATGAGGTGTCGCGCGCCCTTGACGACGCGGTAGATCCGAATATTCTGCTCCAGCGGGTTGCCCTTGTCAGGTAGTAGTTGCGATCATCTGTGGCTCGCCAGATCAGGCCGCCTCCCATATCGGCTTTGTCCTCGATCGGCAAGAATGAGACTTCAAGCTCGATGTCGGATGCCTTGATCCTGTCGATAAGCACCATTTTATAAGCATGCTCTGCGCCTTTTCCCATGAGCTGTCCCTGCACGCGGGGAGGACTCTTTGCCCGATCAGTGTCAAGCACCTTCCACTCCCCGACAGGTCTCCCGTCAAACAAGGTACCCACCTGGAACTCGGAAGGAAGAGCATCGAGTGAATCATGGTCAAAGGTCCAGACGTGGGTTGTGCTCTCAACTGCGTACCCATTCACCGGCACAGCTATCGCCGTAATAATCAGCAGGAGAATGGGTTGGAGGGATGTCCCCATTGCTTACCGCCAGGTCACTTCTTCCCAACAGAGATGGACAAAGGTCTCAAAGGGAGGAAAATTCTTGGTGTTCTGTTCCTTGGACCTGACCCACAAATCGATTTCCATCCCCGCCGGGTCCGTTTCGCCTCCCGGCAGCGTGCGTTTGACCGGGTATCGGATCTCATGGGTCTTGGGGTCACGCGAACGCTCCATGACCATGAAGTGCGCGTCGTAGTCTTTGTAAAGCACCTCGTCATTCTTATACATCGTTGCGGTGCCCCAGCCACCCAAGTACAACCAGGTTTTCGGATACAACGGATCGCCATTGTTTGAATCGCCATGCTCATAGATTCGGGTGGCAATGCCTCCGTCTTGGAACGGAGCTCTCGCGGCAAATCGATCAAAGACGATTCGATACCTATCCACTCCCTCGACGAACTCCGCCACCACCCGCCCCGCGTTGGTGCGTTCGTTCACCTCTATCTCAATCGTTCCCTTCACGGCATAAAGGCGCTTTCCTGCATAGTCGAGGTGGTCCCAGGGTGAAGTATCGCCCATGCTCCCGATGAGGGTTGCCCGATCCCCCTTGAGGCGAAACTCGCCCGTGTAGTGAGGATGCTCAGTAGCCTTGAAAATCCTGGTGCCTTCATCGCCCTTAGGGGTCCCGAACAAAGCTTCCTCCGCATGCCCAGGGGATAAAAAAACACTGGAGCCTGTTACCAGCAGAATAGACGCAACGAAGGTCGCAAGCCGTGTCATCATGGACTCCTTCAGCTACAATGTATCTCAAAGTCAAAGAATGACGGTTCGAAACACATCATTTATGAAAATGATAAAGTGCTGCTTGTTCTATTCAGGGCGATTGTCTAACGCAGGCATTGCACGCTCGTGCAGCGACTGACACTACACCAACGCGTGCAGCACACTTATGTGAGATCGCCTAGCGGCATCCGATTGTGGCCAACGCAGGTATCCGTCGAATGTCATCGTAACACAATAGTGCGCCTGTCACCCAACGTACCCGGGGGTGAGTCGAAACAGCTGATGTCGTCCGGGGGCACCTGCAATTGAGACGTCAGTTGCTTAGGAAGGGCAGCTACGCTTATGGTGGACGCGTAGTTTTGTGTTGTAAGGGAAGACCCTGTTTTGGCGCTGATGCCAGAGTATTTACAGACTGCACGATGCGGGGCACCCTCTTGTCTGCGGGGATACACAGGGAGTCGGTGAGACATTGGTCGGAGAGAGGGAATTCCGCCTGCGGCATATCGAATTATGAGTGTGCGGCCTTGATTCCCATGGTAGGCTGGCCAGGCATTTCTTCGGTGCCCTGGAAGAAGACAGGCTAAGGAGTCTCATCGCGTGAAACGAGGCGGGAATATAATGATCGCTGTTCTGGGATGGCTCATGGGGAGTCTGGCGGTTCCGGTATCGGTCTTGGCCGGGACACAGCTGATCCCTGTGACGACCGGCAACGACTTGCAGAGCCAGGTCAAGACAACGGCCAATAAAGTCATTCCGGTCGTGGTCAGCATCGCGTCTACCGTGATGGTGCGCGATCAAGCCTTCAGCGACGATGCCTTGCCGTTCGGCTTGTTCAAGGAGCCCCCGGCCCATCGGCAGTATGGGCAGGGATCCGGCGTCATCGCCTCTCCGGACGGCTACATCATTACCAATCATCACGTCGTGGCCGATGCCGTCGATGTGGAAGTGATTCTGGCCGATCGCCGCCAATTCAAAGGAAAGGTCGTCGCCACCGATCCGAAGACGGATGTGGCCGTGGTGAAGATCCAGGCGGTGAATCTGCCGGCCGCCGTTTGGGGTGATTCCAGCCAACTGGCCGTCGGTGACTTTGTGCTGGCCATCGGAAACCCGCTGGGATTGAGCCGTACCGTGACGTTCGGCATCGTGAGCGCGGTCGGACGTGCGGATGTGGGCGTGGCCGACTTCGAAGACTTCATTCAAACGGATGCGCCGATCAATCCAGGGAACTCCGGAGGCGCCCTGGTCAATATCCATGGAGAAGTGGTGGGCATCAATACCGCGATCGCCAGCCCGACCGGTGGAAGTGTCGGTGTGGGCTTTGCGATTCCGAGCAACATGGCCCGCGCCGCCATGCAGAGTCTGCTCAAGACCGGCCGGGTCGTGCGCGGATTCTTGGGAGCCTCGACGCAGGACGTGAGCCCTTCGCTGGGGAAGATCTTCCGCTTGCCTGATGTGAAAGGCGCGATCGTGACCGATGTGCAAACCAAGGGATCGGCGGAACGAGCCGGCCTCAAGCGCGGCGATGTCGTCGTGCGCTTCGACGGGCGGGATGTGATGGATAGCGGCCAACTGCGCAATCTCGTTGCGCAAGCTCCGATCGCCAGCAAACATCGCCTGGAGCTCATTCGAGACGGGAAAGTCTATCAAACCGAACTGACAATTCAGGAGTCGCCGCGCGAACGCGCAAAAAAGAGCCAGGTTGCATCCACTGCCTCGACCGTGCACCCCCTGTCTGGCGTCGTGTTCGACGACGTAACCCTTCAGCTTGCCAAGCAGATGGATCTCTCGGTGAACCGCGGCGTCGTCGTGACCGACATCGAAGAAGGCAGCCTTGCCGAAGCATCCGGTTTGCAGCCTGGTGATGTGGTGTTGGAACTCAACCGGCAGCATATCAGCAGCTTCACGGTCTTTCAGCGTTTGGCCGATCCTTTGAAACCTACCGACCTCGCGCTCCTGCTCGTGAACCGGCAGGGGAACGTGCTCTACATCCCGATTCAGGGCGAATAAGGCGGAGCCTCGGCAGCTTAAACGATTCCGGCAAACGCTGTGCGTCTGCTTTAGATTGGTTCTGCTATCAGCGGCGACTACAACGGAGTAAGCCTCAGATCGAAGGCCCGTTCGGTGAACCAGACGAGGGCAATGGCAATGACCGCCAGTGATCCCCCGGTGAGCACCAATCTCGGATATGACCAGGAGCGGCGGATGCGATAAGCCACCGGCAAGAACACGGCAACGATGGCGAGTTGACCGAGTTCCACTCCGACATTGAAACTGACCAGGCCCAACAACAGTGAATCGTGCTGCAGCCCGAGATCGACGAGCACCGCTGCAAACCCAAATCCATGAATCAGTCCGAAGCCAAACGCGACCATCCAACGTCTGCTCGCCAGCATGGGGTACAAATTGCCGATTCCAGCAAGCACGACCGAGGCGGCGATCGTGGATTCTACGAATCGGGATGGAAGTCTGACGATATCCAGGGCTGCCAGACTCAAGGTTAGTGAATGGGCCAAAGTAAACGCTGTGACGATGCCGAGGACGTTCCAGCACACTGGTGAAAAGTCATCCGCTGCGTGCCAGCGACCTTCCTCTCGAATCAAGACCGCTGGTAGCAAGAGGGTGAGTAAGAACAGAACATGGTCGAAGCCCAGCCAGATGTGCCAGATGCCCTCGTGGATAAATTGCCTGCATTCGGTCCAGCGTGACCGCTGGGCGATCGAGAATTTCTGAGTTGGAGACTCACTGCTGAAAATGGCGGTGCTGGTGTGTCCACCTCGGGTTAACCGCAAGAGCCCCTTGTGTTGTGCATCGATATCGAACAGGAGCCGGTAGTCCACTGTGAGTTGTTCAATGGGTTTAGTGCACTCAGCACGGAAGCGTAGAACGGAGTAGGTTCCATCCGTGTGATAATCAATGAGTTGCTCCAGCACCTGAGTCGCACAGGTTTGCTGATCAACTGAGAGGGCAAGGCGCGACAAGGCGTAGGCCGTGATCTCACCATGCTTGTTCCGGACCTCTCTCCAAGTCAGTTGGCCGTCTCCATCACTATCTAATCCGATTGCATCGGCGAGGTCGCGTAACGCAATGTCCCATTGCCCCTCAACGTGCGTGTTCTGAACGGACAGGGAGAGATAGCTGTCGCTGGGCTTATGGGCCCACGCTGGAACGGTGAGAAGCAGCCAGACAATGACGAACAGGATACGCATCAGAATCTTGCCTCTTGGAACTGTTTTGCGAGCTGTCGCAGTCGAAAGTCTTCCACGCGGTTACTTTCCATCCAATCAAGGACCGGTTGGGCCGCCGGTGGGTTATTGGCGGCGAGTGCGCTTTCGAGGAGGACCCTGGCATCCGCTGGTTCTCGCTGTACCTTCCAATTGGCCTGGGCGAGCAGCAGCGCCTGTCCGGCATCGCGCAGTATGGCCAACGTGAAACGCGCTTCTTCTCGAACATGGACGGTCGTTCCGCGAGCACGGCTGGCCGCAAAACGGGCTGCCAGTTCGGCGGTATGGTTTGGGAGTGTGGGCAGCTGCAACGCCTGTTCCGCGAAGGTCAACCGCAAGAGTAGTCCATCGGCTTTTGTCTCATGTTGGACGAGGGAGATGATGTCCCAATAGCGGCCTTGATCCAGCAGGAAATCTGCGTAGGCGCCGAGCAAGTACTGATCCTTGATGCCAACCTTGAAGGCTTCAGAGAAATACTGCTCAGCCTCTCGTGCCCATCCGGTTCGGGCGGCCGTTTCCGCGACGATGGTCGCAATCCAGATTCGCTCGCGACCTGAAAGAGTCGATTTCGACAGGGTCTGCCGCAGCAGTTCCTGGCTTTTCGCCGATTGACCAGTCATGCCGGCAACGTCACTCAAACAGCCCAGCAACACATGAGACGCAGCCAGCCGTGCGAGCCGCTGACAGCTTTGTCGGGCCTCGTCGTAGCGGGCCTGTACCTGAAGAATGGATGCTTTGGTGAGCCATGCCTGAGCATTGGTCGGTCGTACGGCTAGTACTTGGTCGAGATCCCCTAGGGCCTGATCGAATTCATGGGCGCTTTGCCGGATCGTGGCTCGTAAGAGCAGGACGGGAGGTGGGGGCGTCGGTTCGCTCCACCAAGGACTGAGAACCGCCTGTGCTTGCCCAAGGAAACGCGGATCACCTTCCGCTCGGCCTTGTTCAATGTAGCGAGTGGCCAGTTTCACTGCGGATTCAAGATTGCGAGGATCTCGTCGAAGGTCGGTTCGCAGTGTGTTGAGTTCGCGAGCAACGGGATCGGCCGTCTTGAAACTCAGTCGTTCGAGGATTTGGGCATCGTCCGTTGGGCGGTAAGGTTCAGGATAGGCGACGCCAATCGGGGTGAACATGACCCAACCAACCACGCATCCAGCCGTGAGCCATCGAATCATTGGCTAGTCTCGCGAATAGGTGATGGGAATGCGCATGGCGACCTGCTGTCGGTCCAATGGCTGGTCAAATTGCATGGGGAATGCCCGCTGCACGAGCGTCACGGCTTCCTGATCGATGCGATCCAGGCCGGAACTTTTCACCACTGCAGCGTCCAGCAAGATTCCTTCCCGTGAGACCACTGCCTTGACCAGCACCTTGAGTGGGCGTGATTCATCCAGTGACGGGTGAGACGATCGCTTGAGCTCCTCTAGACGATGGAAGATCGCTTGCTGAAGCCAGCCGTAGTCGGGCCGCGCGGCAGAAACAACTGTGGCGTCTGACCGCGTAGCCGGGGGCGAAGATGCCGTGGCTGATGTTGTAGGCGCGACGTCTTCTCCAGCGGAAGCGGCAGTCAGTACTTCCTGTAATGATGGTGACGCTGGTGCCGGTGAGTCGATCGGTGGATCGGTCTGCTGTGGTGGAAGATTACTTATCTGAGACAGGCTCGATGTCGGCTCATCCGACCTCGATATCATCGTCGGTTCATCTGATGGTTCGGCTGCTGTGAGAGTGCCGGAGGCGAGTTCCGGTGTCGCCAGTGCTTCAGTTCTGGGTGTCTGTGAGGCGGTGTGTTCAGTATAGGAGGCCGCCTGTTGGCTCGATCGAGCCGTGCGATCAAGGGTGGGTGTCGGCTCCGGGTGTTTTGATACAACTGGTTTGATGGTATCGACGGTCTGAACTGACTCGTCGGCTGTCTGCGCTGATTGCACGAGCGCGACGTCCCAGGAAAACGGTTCTTGGAAGACGGCGGTCAGCGATTGGTGAAATAGCGGGAGGAAACTGACAATCAAGAGGCCGTGAAGGACGAGCGAACCGAGCCACCCCTGTAGGAGTGACATCCTCGATTCCTCACTGGTTCTCTGTTGACCCACGATCTTGTCCTGTAATGTCGCGGGTGCCGCATCATCGTGCGGCACCCGCTTGGTGGGGGCTAGAATGCCTCTTTGGGATCGATATGCCGACGATCACGTCCGTCGAACGGCGTCGGAAGGAAGGGAAACGCCGTTGCAATCCCGTTGGCGGTCTTATTGCCACCGACCGATCCGACATTGAAATTCACACCGTCCCCGAGATTGGGCACAGCGGGATTCGTCAGGATTCCGGCCACCACACGCAAGGCCACATCAGTCACATCGTCGTTTGGACGACGTCCGTTCGGCCAGCCAGCCTTATCGGGTGTGGCGTTGCCTGATGCATCATGTGCCAGGGGGCCAAGTCGCTTTTGACCTGCAGCCGGAGTGGCGGGGACATCCAGATCCACTCGCAAGAGATCGGCCAGCGCTTCATTGGTTTTGCCGGAGCCGCAAACCGGCGGTCCTGGTGTATACCGGAGCAACGCACTCACGAGGTCCTCGCGATTCGTTGTCGGAAAACTAGTCTGGAAGACTGTGTTGAGTGCAGTAGCCAGAGCGGAGTTGCAGTAGAATGAGACAAAGTTATTCTCGTCTTCCGCATCCGTGGCATTCCACTTGTCCTTCATATTCGTCGCGATAACCAACTCGTTGATGAGCGGATTGCCCATGCGCGCCACTTGGACGAAGCGGGAGCTGCTGTCACGATCCCCGTTCTTCTTGAGGATTGTGACTTTCGGCCGACTTGTGCTGGCATAGGCGCCAAGCACTTTATTGCCGTTTGGGCCGATAAGCTCGCTGATGGGAATCTCCAGCGCGATGGTGTTGACGTTGAAACCACTGAACGTATCGGCAGTGCCAGCGTCCGGTGCTCCAACAAGAGTCGAGTCATTGGCATCGTCGGCGTTGGAAAGAATCGGGGAGATGTGCAGGTTCAATGTGTCGAATGTTCCTCCTAGGTCGATGTAGAAGGTCTCATCCCGCTGACCTGCGAAGACTCTCCCGCCGTTTTTCAAGGGGAAGACCCCCTTGGCTGCGAGCTGTTCATAGTTCGGCGTGGTGCGAGGTCCGACGTTGGACGGCACGGCGAACATCGGACCGGTTCCAAGATCGCGCGGTGGTTGGCCGTAACGAACTTCCGTGACGGTATAACTCTGGCGGAGAAGCAACCCTTCCGATCCGCCACCGGTCAGGGCCGTGATGGGTGGTATTGCGACGTAGGACAATGGAAACACATTGCCTGGCTGCCGGATCTCCGTCTTAAACCGGATTTGGTAAACGATGTTCGCCGCGATATTGTTCTTGTTATTGTCGACATGAATTTCGTACAGCACATCGTCCGCGAAGTTGAAATAATTGGGCCCTGATCCCGGTTCCTGACCTGGAATCACGTTCATGATCAGGATGGCTTTATCGGGATTCTCCCAGCTTCTGAAGAAATAGAAGTCCGTGATATCCGCCGTCGGGTCATTGGCGATCAACGGGGCCTCGCGATGGCTGGCAGACATCACCGGTGTTGCCGTGAATACTGCGAGTACCGCTAGGATGAATGGTCGAAGTCGAGCAAACATAGTGTCCTCCTTGCGAACAGATTCGCCTAATTGGTGGGTTTTGATTACAGGTCCGGCTTTGGCGCCGGGATGGGCTCCGAATCGCCTTGACTGACGAGTGCCGCTTCTTGTGAGGATAGCGCGTCCGATTGTGGCGTGCGCTGATCATCTGCTGAAGCCGTTGGCGTTGGACTGTTGGGCGAAAGGATGGGGCCTGCATCGCTTCCACCGCAGCCGGACAAGAGTCCAACCGTGAACGTGAAACCGAGGATAGAATGGACAAGTAATTTCATAGGTGCTCCTCTCGACAATCAGAATGACGATTTTCTAGGACTCAGCACTGGATCACCATCTGTTGAATCCATACATGCCGGCGGTCTGCTCTTCACTACGAGGCCTGTTCTCGTTTGGATCTCTTTTGTAGAAGGGGATCCTTGTTGCTGTGATTTGCCAGGTGATATGGTTGCACTCCCAAAAGAGACCTGAAAAAAAGTTTCAAACCTGAAATCCGATCTCCCCGACTCTCTCGTAGAGATAAGTGGGGAGGCTCTATGTTGATGATGTCTCTAGAAACGAGCAGAGTGATTCAGGAGCAGGAGTGGGGGCAGCTGATTGTCCAAACCGCCCTGGGCGATCAAGCCGCTCTGGCGACGCTGTACGACCGCACCAGTCCTCAGGTGTTTGGATTCATCCTCAAAATTCTCAATAACCGCGAAGCAGCTGAAGAAGTTACTTTGGACGTCTACACGCAGGTCTGGCGTCAGGCTCATACCTATGATCACACGCGAGGGACACCGGGTGCCTGGTTGATGACCCTGGCGCGCACCAGGGCGATTGATCGATTTCGTGCAGGGGCTGCCGAGCGTGGGCGAACCGAATCACTGGATGCCGCTCAGTTGTTTGCGAGTGACGAAAAGACGCCGGAACAGAATGTGGCGGGGCAAGAGCGCCGACGGTATGTCCGGCAAGCGTTGAGTACGCTGACCGCGGAGCAGCGGCAAGCGATTGCGCTGGCCTATTTCTATGGCTTGAGTCAGAGCGAGATCGCAGAGAAGTTGCAGCTGCCGTTAGGAACGGTGAAGACAAGAATGCGACTGGGCATGATCAAATTGCGCGATGCCCTCGTGCCCTATGAAGCGGGTTTGCAGCCGTGACGGACACTGGATTGCCTGAAGAATTGGAAGGGCAGGCGATACTCCATGGACTTGGGCTCTTGGGTCCTGAGGACCGGCAGGCCTTTATGATGAAGCTTCACGGAAACGCAGATTTCTTGCGCCAAGCAGCGGCATATCACGTGACGGCGGATGCCTTAGCCTCAGCCGTAGCTCCTGTGGCGCCTCCGGCGGTTCTTCGCGAACGGCTGGTCACTCACATCGCGTTGGAAGCGGCTCGCGAAATCGAACAGTTTGAGCTTGCCGCCAACACATTGGCTTTAGGATTGGTTTCTGCCAAGCCTCGGGATTCTGTGCGGGAGCGGCTCTTCTCTCGAATCGAAGTGCAATCGAGTGCCCGACTTGATGCCAAAGGCTCGTCACCAGTTTTTGGGAAAGCAACGGTTCCGATCGGCGATGCGCGGGTGAGTGAAGGGAGGATAGGTTTCCCTCAAGACGCGAGACCTTCGTCCGCTTGGCTGCGATCTGTCTGGATCTCCGCTTCAAACTTCCTGCGGACTCTTCTGATTCGTTCTATGATCCCTGGACCATCTTCGAATGGACTCACCTTCGTCAAGGCGTCGGAGGGAACCTGGCGGGGAATTGCGCCAGGAGTAATGGCGAAATTACTTTCTTTTGATCCGATTTCACGACGGACCACCACACTTCTCCGTTTTGCACCCGATACCAGGTATGCTCCTCACCGTCATACTGCGGTTGAGGAACTCTATGTGCTCGAAGGTGGGTGCTCCATTGCCGGACGGGAGATGACGGTCGGTGATTATCATCGTGCCGAAGTTGGTACGGAACACCATGACACCTCCTCCGATGACGGATGTCTCCTGCTCGTCATATCCTCACCCCAGAACGAGATGTTGTCGTAAGTCGTTCGATGGGAACAACTACTCAGTTGTAAATCCATTCCTGATAAACTTTCGTAAGACAAGGTGATTCGAGATTGATCTTTAGTCTCAGTAGTGCTATGAAATATATAATCGTGCTATCAATAAAATGAGGATAGGCCATGAAGAAGCTGGTTCGTTTCGGCGTGTCCCTCGATCACCATTTGCTGGATGCCTTCGACCGCCACATCGAACGGCGCAAGTACACGAATCGATCGGAAGCGCTTCGCGACCTGATCCGCGACAATCTTGTCGGGCAGGAATGGGATGAGAATAAAGAGACCGTCGGTACGATCACCTTCGTCTACGATCACCATGTGCGCGATCTGACGGGGAAGCTGACCGATATTCAACATGACTATCATGGGCAGATTCTTTCCGGTATGCATGTGCATCTCGATCATGACCATTGTCTTGAAGTGCTGGTCGTGAAGGGAAAAGGGTCCGACATCAGAAAAGTTGCCGATGCGCTTGTGAGCGTGAAGGGTGTCAAACATGGCAAGTTGACTATGACCACCACCGGCAAAGGGTTGGTCTGAACTATGCGCGTGTGTGTCATCGATGGACGTGGCGGAGGACTCGGGCGGCTGTTGGTTGCGGGCCTGCATGATGCCATAGGGAGAAGCCACAAGATTGTGGCGCTGGGAACCAACACCGTGGCAGCCCAAGCAATGCAGGAAGCCGGCGCGTTATGTGTGGGAGTCGGCTCACAGGCTATCGCGCAGACTGTGCCGACCGTGGATGTGATTGTGGCGTCATTGAATCTGGTTCTTCCCGGGGCGATGCTCGGTGAGGTCACGCCCGACATCGCGCAGGCTATTCTCCATTCCAAGGCCAAGAAGGTCTTGTTGCCGGTGAACCGCGCGCACATGGAAATCGTGGGGTCCGAAGATCATACTCTCGATGGGTTGATCGCACGGTCTCTCTTGCGGGTCAGTCGTTTCGTCAGCGGTTCTCGGCAATTCTAGCCGAGGTTTTGTTTCCAGCAGAGTTGTTGCCGGACCACGAGGGTCTGCGCCAGTCGATGCGTCGGCTGTCGAAAGGCTATCGTGGACGTCTCATCCGTCCACACCTTTCACCGGGAGGATGGGTGTATGCGGCGTTTTGTCATTGTTTTAATCGCTATGGTTGCCGGCGTAACCGGCGGTGAGCCGGCCTGGGCCCACGATCCGGATGAGCCGGAGGTGGTCGTCCCGGAGGTTTCCGTAATAACTGAACGACCGGTGGCGGCCTCTTCTCAGCAATTCATTCCCGACAAGGAAATTATCCTCCAGCCGCAGGGCCGACCCGCTCAAGTTCTTCGCCTGATTCCCGGATTTCTTGCCGTTGAACATTCGGGTGGAGCCGGGAAAGCAGACCAATACTTTCTCCGAGGATTTGACGCGGACCACGGGACGGATGTCGGCTTCTTTCTCGACGGAATGCCGATCAACCTGCGAACCCATGCGCACGGACAAGGCTACACGGATCTCAACTTCATCATCCCGGAGACGATCGAGGGAGTCGATGTTCACAAGGGCGCGTACTTGCCGGAGTATGGAGACTTTTCGACGGCGGGGGTGGTGAACTTTCGGACGCGCGACACGGTCAAAGAAGGCATCATTCAGGGAGCGGGCGGGGAATATCACACGCAGCGGTACCTGCTCATGCTCTCTCCGACCAAAGACCGCGTGCGCACGTTGTTTGCCGCTGAGGGGTTCTACACGAACGGACCGTACCAAAACGACAATCAATATTATCGGACCAATCTGCTGGGAAAGGTGACGACACATCTGACAGGAAGAGATGAGATCAGTCTCAAGGCGACCTTCCTTCATTCCAAATGGGACGGCTCCGGTGAGATTCCTCTGCGGGAAGTGGCCAGGGGCGCACTGGATCGTTTTGGCGCGATCAATCCATATGAAGGGGGCAACACGCTCCGGACGACAGGCCATTTGAATTATCACTACGATACGACGTCCGGCGGTCAGTTCTTTACGAACGCCTATGGCCAGTATTACCGGTTGGACCTCTTCACGGATTTTACGTTTTTCCTCAATGATCCAGTCAATGGCGACGGCTTTGCGCAATTCGACCGTCGCGCCATCTATGGCGGCGATATCGGATTCAAACAACGTGCAGAACTCCTGGGGATGCCGATGATCGGGACCGTGGGGTTTCAGACGAGAGTCGACGACGTGCACGCCAAATTGGGAACTCAGACACGGAGATTTCCGACCGGCACCACGATCGACAGTAATGCCTTTACTGTGTCCTATTCTCCGTTCGTCAAAGCGGAAGTTCAGCCGTTACCGTGGGTCAGGTTTTCAGGAGGAGTGCGTGGAGAATTTTTTACATTTGATGTGAGTAATCGCTGTATCACATGTGCGGAACAGCCGGCCGGACAGAAAGGTTCCGGCCTTGTTCTTCCGAAGATGAGCATGATTCTCGGACCCTGGGCGAAGACCGAATTCTTCGTCAATTACGGAGAAGGCTTTCACAGCAACGACGCCCGATCCGCTGTGGCAATCGGAGCTTCCCCGCTCGCGAGAGCGATAAACTATGAGGTCGGTGTCCGCTCCAGGCCGTGGGGCCCGCAGGGCATCGAGTTGATCGCCACGGTGTGGCGATTGGACTTGAAATCTGAACTCGTCCTCATCGGCGACGAGGGGACGACGGAGATTCGTGGAGCGACCAGGCGGCAAGGTGTGGAGGTGGCCGCCCGGGGTCAAGTCTGGGGCCCGCTTTATGTCAACGGCAGCTTTACCTGGACACATGCGGAATTTCGCAACGGCGATGCCATCCCATTGGCGCCGGAATACACGGCCTATGGCGCGGCCATTCTGCGATGGCCGGAAGACCTCACGTCCCAACTGCAAGCCACCTATCTCGGCGTTCGTCCGCTCGTTGAAGATCGAAGCATCAAGTCGCCCTCGTGGATTACTTTCGATCTGTCGGAGCGGTATCGCATACCGGTCAAACTGGCTCATGGGCGGCTGGAAGCATTTCTGTTCGTGCAAAATCTCTTCAATACCCAGTGGGAACAAGCGATCTTCGCGTTTGAATCCCGGCTCCGCAGTGAGGGGGCAGGAGTCAACGACATCCATTTCGTGCCGGGCAACCCGCGCACGGTAATGGGGGGCCTTGCGTGGTATTTCTAGTTGTTAGCCCGCATCATTCATGAGCGCTTCTGCTCCAATCGCCGATCCGCTGCTGCGACAAGCCTTCGGTCGGCGGGCTCGCCCCTCGGGCCTTCGGCGTACTACACGAGTACGCCTCAGGACCTCCGGGCTCCGCGCGCCGCTCTCGCCACGCGGCTCTGCGATTTCGCGACGAACCGTCAGGAATAATGCGGGCTGGAGAGCCAAGGAATTGAAAGTGTCGGTTCTCAACATTTACTATTTCACCAGGAGCCATCACCCAGCTGCCGTTTTTCGTTCAGTAGCCCCATGTCCAGACCGCTCGCACGCGCATTTTTCAATCGCCCGACGCTGACGGTGGCTCGCTCGCTCGTTGGAAAGTATCTGGTGCGGGAAAATGGGAATGGAAGGATTGCCGGGAAAATCATCGAGGTCGAGGCCTATGTGGGGGTTCAGGACAAGGCCTGTCATGCATCGAAAGGGCGGACGGCCAGGACAGAGGTCCTGTTCGGTCCTCCGGGAGTCTCCTATGTCTATCTCATTTATGGCATGTATCACCTATTGAATGTGGTGACGGAACGGACCGACTTTCCTGCCGCGGTGCTTATTCGAGCGATTGAAGTTCAGGGAACATTGATCGATGGACCGGGGAAGATCTGTCGAGAGTTGGACATCGATCGGTCGTTGAATAGATTCGATATGACCGAGGGACGGCACGTGTGGTTCGAAGATCGCGGTGCCGGAGGCATTCGAAAAAAGATCGGGACGTTTCCAAGAATCGGTGTCGAGTATGCCGGTTCCTGGGCGAAGAAACCCTGGCGGTTCAGGTTGATTGAAATCAAATAGGAGTCGGGGCTTGTTCGGATAAAGATTCCGTGGCGGGAAAAGAAACGAGGCCGTCCTGTTTTGCAGGACGGCCCCGTTATGTACTGGCTGAAAGAGTGCGTTACTTGATCTTTCGATCAGGGGCAATCTTCGTCGCCGAAGCTACCGGAGGCGCAATCTTGATCTGGGGGCCCTGCACTGTCGGCAGCCGTCCGGCTCCCTGCCCTTCGGTAATCCGGGCATTGTCGAGTTTCTGCAGATTCTGTTCGGCGCTCTTGACCGATTCCGCAGACTTCTGCAGCGAGGCTTCCCCACGGGCATCCGATTGGCCGGGATCGTTGGCCGTCGGTTGGCCGGTCACGGGGCTTCCACTGTTCATCATGGGATAGCCCTCATGCTTGGGAAGGAGCGCCGGATTGGCCGAGGCCATGGATAGCGCGAACAGAATGCCGGAGGTTGTCGCAAGGGCGCCGATGACAAGCTTCATACCGTTTCTCCTCTGTCTACAGGTGGCAGGAACGAGTCAGTGTCGCGATAAAATCCGTACTCGATGAGTGCCGTCAAGCTGGCGGGAATCATAGCGATGGCCGGTATTCTCTGTCAATTGGCCCCGGTGCGCGTCTTTCGTATCTCGTGAAGCGTATCTCGCCAGGGGAAAGGGCTGACGTGAGGGGTAAGGGGTGAGGCGTTAGGGGTGGTGGATAATAATGAGTTACATCCGATAACTCAAAACTATTGAAACCGCTCAGCTCGGCCGTCGATGCGGTGGCCGGCGGCCACGGCCGCGATGCCGGAAGGAGGGGCCGCGGCTCACGCCCGGCAGGCGGATCGTCACGGAGGTGCCTTCGCCGGGGGCGCTGCCGATGGCAATCGATCCGCCGTGTTCTTCCATGATCTTTTTGACCGTGGGCAGTCCCAAGCCGATTCCCGACCGTTTGGTCGTGAAAAAAGGCTCGAAGACTTTGTCGACAAGATCGGCCGGGATCGGGACGCCGTCGTTCTTGATGAGAATCTGGACTTCCAAGCCTTTCCCGGCCCGATGCTGGCTGACTTGAATATGGAGATGGCCGCCCGGAGTCATGGCTTCGCAGGCATTCTTGAAAATGCTCAGGAAGGCCTGTTGCAGTTTCGCTTCATCGGCGCGCACCGGCACGAGGACCGTCGCGTAATCTTTGGACACCTGGATACGTGTCGCTTCAAGATCCGTTGCGAGGACGACCAGGGCGCTCTCCAGGGCTTCGGGAATGCGGCAGAGGTGCCGGTTCAACTCCAACGGTTTGGCGAAGTCCAGAATCTCGTTCAGGATCGCTTCGATTCGAATGAGGTCGCGCATGGCGTTTTCCACGCGTGTCTGTGGATCGAAGTCCAAAATGCCTTCGCTGGTCACTTCTTCGAGCTGTGCGCGGATCGAGGCCAGCGGCTCCCGGATTTCTGTGGCTAAGAATCCGCTGAATTCTCCGATGGCGGCTTGGCGTTCCTGTTTACGAATGATCGGTTCAGACGAGACCGGGATCAGCGGCTGAAGGCTCGGTTCCCCTGTATCGAAATCCGGGGTCGAGCTCGGCGCTGCCGCTGCCGGCGCCTGCATCAGATCCGCCAGTTTGAGAATGACGGGTTCCAGCGTACGGGCGTCGGTCGTCTGATAGCGCTGAGGCTCTTTCGATCCCAGCGTCAAGGTCCCGCCGACTTGGCCGCGAACGAAGAAGGGGAGGACCAGCGACGACTGAAACCGATCCTTAAAAAGATGTTTGTGATCCAGGAAGCGGCCTTGTGTGGACGCCAGATCATGATCAACGCGCGGTTTGCGGTGGCGAACCGCCCACCCTGCGGCTGAACTGTCGAGCGTCAGGCGTTGGCCGGGTTTGAGATCTTTCTTGGCGTCTTTTTGATCCCCCTTGGCGTCCCCGCCAAGTCCCAACACCTCGACATTGCCCGCGAGCGGATCGTAATGGCAGACCCAGGCTCGGTCATACGCGACGACTTGGCCGACTTCAGTCAAGACCGTTTCGATCTTCCCTTGCAGTTCCGGAGTAAATTGCGCCGTGACTGCAGGAAACATCTCCGGCCCGGCCGGTTGGGGGGGCGCCGGCTCATGCGCCACGTACGCCCGGCTCATGACGACGTCGGTATTGAACAACCCCTCGCGGTCGAGCGTTTTGGTAATGCCGTCGCTGGCCTGGTCTAAGAGCGCTTTATCTTTTTTCGCGAAGGCAGCGCCTTCTTTTCGCCCGATGACCAGGTAGCCATAGGCTCGATTGCCATGGCGAAGCGGAACACCCAGCAGCGACTTAGCGCCGGGCGTAATCAGGCGCAGCTTGATCGTGCGGCCGCCGTCGGGATCTTGGCCGGACGGCCCCGACGCGGCGGCATGGGCAGACAACGTACGGAGAATCGCCTGGACATCTCTCGGCGCGAATCCGCGTACCGCGTGGTCAATCAGTGGTCCGTTCTCCTGATGGAACACCGCGGCCAGTGCCGACTCCATGGCCAGCTCATTGAGCGCGCCATTCAGCGTCCGTTGAAGATGTGTTTCTGGCGCAGGTTTTGTTCGCGCAGCAGGAGTAGTCGTCGTAGTCATAGGTTCATCGACAGTATCGCGGCGGCATTGTAGCCGGATCGTTTAGGAATAGCTACTGAATCATCCCATCGCCGATGGATGTCTCTAAGGGGCTCAATCGGGATTGATGATCTTGGGCGGACGGCGGGTTTCCACGGGTGATTCGGCCGGTTCGATACGGCGGCGGTCCACGGTCCAGCTGTTGAGGACCGTCGTGACGATGCTGATGACCAGCGCGCCGCCGGCCGCGGGCCAGAATCCTGAGACGGTGAATCCCTTCACAAGGTAGGCCGTCAATTCGAGCAGCAGCGCATTCAGCACGACCAGAAAGAGTCCCAGGGAAAACACGATCAAGGGCAGGGTCAAGACGAAGAGGATGGGGCGCAGGATCAGGTTGAGAATGGTCAGCACCAGTACAGCGGCGACTCCCGCCGTGAGGCTATCCGCTTCCAGGCCCGGGACGGTTGTGACGGCCAGAAAGACGGCGACGCCGGTGATCAGCACTCTCGTCATGGCGTTGCGCAGCCCGCCGTGGAAGGGAGATTCGTGGATCACGCGTGTGAATCGCATGGTAGCTATGGCGCGACGCTACTGAGTGGAGCCGTAGTTTTTCTCATGGCTGAGTAATGAACGACCGTCGCGAAGAGGGCCTTGTTTTCTTTCTTCGCTTCGATGATGACATGGTCGCCCACTACCGGCGGTTCATTCAACTCCGGGCGATTCTTGTCTTTGAACCGCACCTGTTTCGTCAGTTTTACCGAAACCGGCGCAGTCTTACCGGTCGTCTTGACGGCAATGTGTTTCTTGTCGATCGCCGTCACCGTGCCGACGACATGCAAGATGATGGCTTTCTCCGCAGACACCGTTGTCGCCGTCAACAGAAATCCGAGCAGCGCAATGCCGATAATCATAAGTCTTCGTACTCCGGGATATGCAATCGACCAGCGTGATGAAGGTCAAAGCTCAGGTTGAGGCTCACGCCAAGGTAACGTCAGCTGCAGTCTTGGCTCAACCTCAGCCTGTCATGACCGTCCAATGCCACTATACAAATTCTTCTGAGCGAATGCCACTTGAGGAGGTGGTGGAGGAGGTGGAGGGTAGATTGATAAGACGGTAGACAACGAGCGCGAGCACCGGCAGGTGCATCAGCAGTCCGCTCAGGCCCATGAACCATTCACCGATCCAGAAGGTCATGCCGAGATTGAAGGTCAGCACTCCATAATAGAGGCCGATGCCGAGCAAGAGCCGGTACGTGGTTGCCTGATGCGGCGGGAGGGCAGGGAGCCGTCGGTCCAATGGGAAATAGATGGCGAGAGAAAGGAATCCCACCACGGCCCAGCCGATATAGTTGGCCATTGGCACGCCGAAGTGCCAGCCAGGGTCGGGATAGTAGTAGATCTTGCCCAAGAACCAACGGTCGCCGCGCAGTGCCACCGGATCGATGACCATGTCGATGAAGGCAAACAAACAGGCCGTTACAAGCAACAGGGGCCAGCCTGTTCGTGTCGGGACATTGAATCGCAGGCGTTTTAACCCGATTCCGGCGGACGGTGTGGATGGCTCTATAGGGAGGAAGAAACAGAGCGCCACACAGTAGGCGGCATAGAGGAGGAAACTGAAGGAGATGGAATCCATAAACGGCACGTCGGAGAAATACAGCTCTTCTCCGACGGTGGAGCCGTTGTAGAAATACCAGCCGAATGGAATGCCTGTGCGTGTCGAGGAGTACTCGCACACAAATGCCGTGATCCAGCTGATCAGCCAGAAGCGCCAGGTGCGAGGCCACCCGATTAATCGAATGGCAGCAAATAGAAATGCGGCAAGGAAGAGGAAGACGTACGGGCGAAGCGCGATTGTTTTCAAGAACAGAACGAGAATATCCATCGATAGCGGCGTTGCTAGAAGCGTGGTGGAAACGGTAACACTCTCGTCTGCGTACTTTCAAGATTGCGACGAGATGTGCGGGTTAGGCGTAGCCGTGGGACTTAAACCAGCTCACAGCCTTTCCCAGCGCGACCTCCGGCGGGGCTTGGGGAATCCCGAGTTCGCGGATCGCCTTACTGCAGTCATAGTGCATTTTGTACTTAGCCATCTTGACCCCTTCGAGCGGGATGCGCGGTGGACGCCCGGTCAGGTTCGCGAGCCAGTGGTTGGCATACGCGAGGGGCAGCACCGCCGATCGGGGCAGCTTGATAGAAGGCGCCTTGATGCCGGTCAGCTTGCTCAAGATCTCGAACACCTCGCGCAGCAATAAATTCTTGCAGCCGAGAATGTACCGTTCGCCGATACGGCCTTTCTGCATCGCCAGTAAATGGCCTTCTGCAACGTCATCGACATCCACAATGTTCATGCCGGTTTCGATATAGGCCGGCATCCGGCCCTTCATGAAGTCGACGATCATCTGACCCGTCGGCGTGGGTTTCACGTCGCCTTCGCCGACCGGCGCGCTGGGATTGACGATCACGACCGGCAGCCCTTCTTTTGCCATCCGCAAGACTTCCTGCTCGGCGAGATACTTCGATCGTTTGTAATGCCCCGCCATCTGCGACAGCGAGACGGGCGTGTCTTCGGTGCCCGGGCCTCCATCGGGAGGCAGTCCGATCGCGCCGATTGTGCTGCAGTAGACGATGCGCTCGGTGCCGACCTCGCGCGCGGCTTCCAGGAGATTCTTCGTGCCCTCGACGTTCACATTATAAAAAATAGCAGGGTCTTTGGCCCAGAGAGCGTAATGCGCGGCTACATGGTAGAGCTGCCCGCATCCGGCCAGCGCGTTGCGCAGGGAGGCGTGATCCCGAAGATCGCCGTAGGCATAGTCGACGGTGAGTGACTGAAGATTCGAGACATCGCTGTCGCGACGGGAAAGCACACGCACGTCGACGCCGGTTTTGATCAGCGCACGGACCACCGCCGCTCCGACGAATCCGGTCGCGCCTGTGACGAGGGCTCTCATCTTGAAGACGTGAAGCGTGAAGCGTGAAGCGTGAAGCGCGTGAAATGAGAATGAATACCCGGTTGTTTCGATGTATGTTTCACGAGATACGCTTCACGAACGACGTCAGTTCTTGCGGCTTGTAATGTATCGCGCGATGCCGCGCAAGGCATCGGCGGAGGGGCCGAACGAATCCAGGCGTCCGATGGCGCGCGCCACACAGTCGTCCGCCAGCTTGCTGGCTCCCTCGGTTCCATAGAACGTGGGGTAGGTTTTCTTGCCGCGCTCCGCGTCGGTGTTCGGGTTTTTGCCCAGTTCCTCGCGCGTGCCCGTCACGTTCAGCACGTCATCGGCAATTTGAAACGCCAGGCCGATGTCTTCGGCATAGCCGGTCATCTCGTCGAGTTGGCGGTCGTTCGCCCCGGAGGCAATGGCGCCCATGCGGACGGCGGCACGAATCAGCATGCCGGTCTTGTGCTTATGGATGTTCTGAAGGGTGGGGAGGTCGATGTCTTTGTTTTCGGCTTGGATGTCGAAGACTTGTCCCCCGACCATGCCCACGTTGCCGGAGCCAAAGGCCAACTCTTGAATGATCCGGACCTGGCGTACCGGATCGCAGCCCTTCATCAGATCGGGCCTGCTGATGAGGTCGAAGGCCATCGTCAGCAGCGCGTCACCGGCAAGGATGGCCATGGCTTCGCCGTACACTTTATGGTTGGTCGGTTTTCCGCGGCGGAAGTCGTCGTTGTCCATCGAGGGCAGGTCGTCGTGAATCAATGAATAGGTATGGATCAGTTCCAGTGAACAGGCGACCGCCATGAGGCCGGGCGGCGTTTGCCCCAGAGCTTCCGCCGCCGCGATCGTCAGAATCGGCCGTACGCGTTTGCCGCCCGCCATGAGGCTATACCGCATACTCTCATGGAGCGTGGTCGGCGGAGTGACGGCCGGCGGGGTCACTTCGTCGAGGAAGCGATCGACGGCGATTCGCTGTTGTTCGAGGTAGTCTTTGATGTTCATAGGGTGTGAACCGGTTCTTAATGAGAAGATTCCAAAACCAGCGCGGAGAGTAACAAACGATTTGGGGATGAGTCAAACGGGGGGAGGGACAGGAACGGGGGCCCAGTGGTCTCCTGTGCTCGCGCCCCGCGCACGCGGGACTGGTTAGAGTTTATATCAGGGGCGGTGCTCGGTGCATGCGCGCAATGAGGAGACCACCAAGCCCCCTCTCCTGAAAGAAAGGAGGAAGAAGTAGGGAGCGATGGCAGTCGGTGCTCGCTCAATGGGCGCGGTGGTAGGCAATCGCGAGGATCGTTATAGAACGCGTCCTGCTACATTTGACGCAGGTACGGCAATGCCGTATATTGTGCGTATGTTCACGGTTGTCGAGACCCCTACGTTTGTCCGCCTCGCGAGCAACTACTGGAATGATGAAGATCGAACAAACTTCATTACGTTTATCGCCGCAAATCCAGATGCCGGTGATGTTGTACCAGGATCAGGAGGCTTGCGAAAAGTTCGTTGGGGGAGTGCTGGCCGTGGCAAACGTGGTGGGGTGCGGGTGATTTACTTCAATCGCCTCGCCAAGGGAGAAATCTGGTTACTGCTGGTCTACGGAAAGTCCATGCGTGAAAACATCCCGGCGCATGTGCTTCGTCAAATCAAAAAGGAGATCGAGAATGCGTAAAACCCAACAGAAATCTACCAGGCGCCAGCCCAAAGTGGACATTGGCGCCGAACTGCTCTCGTCGGTGCGTGAAATGAAGGCCGGTATCCGTGCTCGCGTCCGGCGTCCCGAAATCTCAGAAGTCGCACACGCTCGGTTGGTGTCCGGGCTTTCTCAGATCGCCTTTGCAGCACTGCTTGGAGTTTCTGTACGCACCCTTCAAGACTGGGAGCAAGGCCGTCGCGAACCATCGGGGGCGGCAAAAACCCTTTTCAAGGTTGCCGAACGCCATCCTGAAGTTCTGCAAGAACTCGTTGCGTGAAGTGATACGGCCCAGCTCGGTATTCAATTGATCTTCTGTACTCGCGCACCCTGCATGCGGAAGAGGTGTTTATCCCGTCGGCAAGATTATTGGAATGGCCTTCGAGTCAAACAAGTTCTGTTTGGCGGTGCTTGGTGCATGATTCCACCGTCACAACCCATTGAAACGACAGCGGCCATGGCGTAAGGTTCACAAGCCGAAGTGGTGTGTTACACGGATAGAAATTGGCAGATCCGGAACTTATTCAGATCGTTCTAAACGTTGTTAACTCTTCGGTCCCAAATGGAAATTGTTTCCCCAATTGTTTCTGTAATCGCTTTAGCGGTTTCACTATTCACAGCGTGGTTCACCATTTTTCGTCGCGGTACGGTGTGCGCCACCCATCCTTCATTTATTGCATTTCGGTACGACTTTATTGGAAAGGAAATCCCTCAAGCCAAGATTTTTCTGCGTACGCTATTGTTCAGTACGGGAAAGAGAGGTTGGGTTGTTGAGAGTCTATTTCTTCGGGTTAGCGAGAGGGATCGCTGCGAAGAATTTTCCTTCTGGGGTTACGGAGACAAAGAGCTTGTCCGAGGCAGCGGCATTTTTGTGCCAGAGAACGGTATCGTGACCTATCATCATTTCAATCCATTACACACAGAACCACTGTTTTGCTTTTCACATGGAACATACAAACTTGAGCTTGTGGCGAAATTGGTAGGGGAAAAACAGTTAGTTCCCCTTTGGGTTGGAACAGTAGAAATTCCTTCCGGGGCGTTTGATGCGACCATTGACCGAGACACTGCGGTATTTTTCAGTTGGTCAGCCGAACAGGGCCATTATGTTGCGTCAATCGAAAAGCGATCAGGGCATATCCATACTTTGGCAGACTCGCAGAGCTAACAAGCTTACAGAGTGGGGTCACGTCTGGTTCTGTGCATGCCATGAAAACGAGGTGGAGTATGGCCAAAACATTGTCCTTGTCGGAAGTGAAAGCCCGTCTGCCGGAACTCGTGGCGGGCGTGCAAGAGCGCGAGGAGGAAGTGGTCGTGACGAAGAACGGGCGTCCGGCTGCCATTCTGATCAATGTCGATGAGTACACTCGCCTCAAAGAGACCGTGGATGTCCTCAGCGATCCGGCGCTCATGAGTCAGATTGCCGAGAGCCGGGCGTTTTACAGGAGCAAGCGCAAAGGGCTGTCGTTTGAGGATGTGTTCGGCGAACCTCTTGCGCCCATGAAGAAGCGGCGCACTGCGTGATTCCGTTCCGTCCGGACATCCCACCGCAGTCCGCAGGGGTGCCCCGACTATTTCTACTCGTATAGAGACATGCTATCCTAACATGTGACCTATGAGTGGGATCCAGGGAAGGCTCAGAGAAACCGACGAAAGCACGGTGTCTCTTTTGAGGAAGCGGCCTCGGTTTTCCAGGACGCAGGCGCACTCACGTTTGAGGATCCAGACCATTCGGACGAAGAACCACGAGAAATGACTATTGGCATGTCGAGGCAGGACCGTGTGTTGTTTGTCTCGCATTGCGATCGTGGAGGGCGGGTTCGAATCATCAGTGCCAGAAGGGTAACCTTGAACGAAAGGAAACAGTATGCGGAAGGCGTCCTCTAAAACAACGGCAGACGATCTTCGGCCTGAATACGACCTGACCAAGTTAAAGGGGGGCGTCAGGGGGAAGTATTATGAACGGGCAATGGCAGGAACGAACCTCGTTCTGGTCGATCCAGAGTTGGCGAAAATATTTCCTGACTCAGCGTCTGTGAATCGGGCCTTGCGTGCGTTGCGGGATGCCGCTGGTGTGACAGCAGGGCGGCCTCGACGTGCTCGACGAGGACCTGCACGACGAAAGCGCACGGCTGCGTAACGGTTCCCTTCCAAATCAGCGACATCCCCATATCCTGAAATCTCGTCACCTTCGCTCCTCCTTATACGCGTATATACTCGCTTGTGTTACTGCTGAGCGTCCCGCTATACTCCGGCTATATGAGTATTCGAAAAGGCGGCGGCGAGTGGATGCCGCTGTTGCTCCCGGTCGAGGGGCGGCAGTGCGCAGTCTGTAAAGACGGTCTCTACCGGGATACCACGATGCTCCGTGGCGGGTGGTCTCGCTGCACGGTGTGCGATGAGTTCGTCCACTACGGGTGCCTGGCCAGCGGAAAAGTTTCGTTTTTCAAAGCGCGTCCGCGCGTGTGCAAAGCCTGCCGGGCGGCGCAGGACGGGACCGCTCCTCCTTCTTCGACCGGTACGCACACGATGCCGACGGCTGTCGGGTCATGAATCCAGGCTCACAATCGAGTCCGTTGTCGGTGCGTCCAGGCCGGCCGGTGGTGTTCGCAGAAACCGTCCGATTGGCGCTGGCTCCGTTGGTCTTATTATGCAGCGGATTCTTCACGGCGAACTTTGTCATCAGCGGCCATTATTCATGGCCGCTGACAAGCCGGGTATTTGTGCTGACGCTTACGGTGCTCGTGCTCTCCTATGAATTCGTCTATAAAGAACAACTCTCACAGCATGGGTCATCGCGCCAAGCGAAGATTGCGATCCTCCGTTCCTGTCTTATCCCATATGTGACCGGCTGGGTCCTCATGCTCGCGCTGTGGAAGTTCTAGCCTGGGACTAGGATAAGGCCATGTGACTTGGTGCGGTCGTCAGCCATCGGGAGCGGCGATGACACAGATTGTCCGTAGCGGAGCCTTTCTTCAGCAGTGCTGGTCGGTTCATCCTCTCTGTGTGGCGGTCAAACGGATGGGAGATGATCGTCGGCTCGTGTTGTCGTGCAGCTCCTGCAAGTCCGGCCATTATCTGACGGTGGGCCTCGTGACGCCGAAGGACTCTACGGCGTCAGAGCTGGTTGCAGCCGGGCAGATCGGCCGAGACGTCACAGGTGAAGAGTTGCTAAGCGCCTGCATTATGACCCATCGCTCGGCCATCACGTTGCGTGAGATGGACGTGTTTCAGGATCTGGTGTTGTTGCGTTGCGCCGACTGCCGCCGGCACTATACCGTGCAGGTGTCGGCGTTCGAGACGCATCAGCGGTGAATGCAAGAAGTTGACAGGCAGCAGGAGGGCAAGCTGACAAGTCGAAGGATGCCGCGTTTCAGATGATGCTGTCAGCGTGATGCTTGTGAGCCCATGCCACTGTGACCCAGCCGATACTATTTACTCCGGATGAAATCAGCCTGTTGGCCGATGCCCGCTTCTTTCAAAAGAAGGCTGTGATTACGGCCAAGGTGCGGGCGCAACTGGAGGCGGCGCATCGCGCGTTGACCGCGGAGCTTGCCGGGGTGTCGCTGACTACGCCGCCGGGCTTCAATCCGCAGGCCCATCAGTTGGTGAAGGGCGAGCATCTCGAGGACTTTCCCTATCAATACCTGGATTGTCCCAAGCATTTCGAGGGGCGGAACACATTTACCTTTCGCATCTTGTTTTGGTGGGGGCATCATGCCGCGTTCGCGCTCTTGCTCGAAGGGGCGGACCTCAAGCAATACAAGAAGCGCTTTGTCGACCGTTTCCACCAGCTGGCGGGACACGATCTGGAGTTCTCCCTGGCACCGACGCTGTGGGAGTGGAAACAGGGCGAGGGCTATACGCTGCCCATCACGCACGATCGCAAAGCCAGGCTTGCCGCTGTGCTGGCGGAGCGGTCGTTCATGAAGATCATCCGGTGTGTGCCGTTGAGCGATCCTCGGATTCAAGCCGGACAGCTGCCGCAATTGAGCTGTGAGACGTTTCGGGCCATGCGTCCCATCATCACCGCCTAAACTTTCTTCACGGCCCGATTGTCTCCGACCCGTAACTTGGGTAGACTGAGCCACCGTCATTCTGTAACGGTTTTACGCAAGGAGGATCCTGTGAAACGAATGATCATGCGCATGGCGTTGGTGTGTGGGGTGGCGCTCATGGTGTCGGCCTCAGGCGGTTGCGCGGGGAAGAGCGAGCTTCGGTATCTCGATTTTCAAACGAAGCAGCCGGCGGCACAGTCTGCAGACATGGAGCCGGTGACGATCGTGATTGAACCGTTTGAAGACCGGCGCGCGGATAAAGCCCGTATCGGGACCCGCACCCACTTATGGGGCGGCGTGACGCATTTCGATGTCGTGGGTGGTCGGCCCGCCGACATGATCAGCCAGGCACTGGTGAATCGCCTGAAAACGCGTGGCTGGGGAAACCGCGCGTGGAATGTCCGTCTCGGGCAGGCTGGATCGTCGACCGATGCCGACATTGTGATCAGCGGCCAGGTGCAAGAATTTTCAGCCGGTGCGAAGAGCCGTGTGTTTTCCACCGTGATCGACGCCAAGAGCCGGCTCACGATTCAGGCTAAGAATGCGGACGACAAGAGCACGACCACGCGCAGTATTGAGGGCGCCCGGAGCCGGACGGTATTCTGGTTCGGCGAACAGGATGTGCAGGAGTTGCTGGCGGCGACATTGGATGACGGGATCGAACGGTTGATCGCTGATACGATGGTCGTGCAGAAGGCTGTGCGGCCGGTACGGTAACGAAGCGGACGGTTGAGCAGGCTGCGGCTGAGACGCTCCAGGAGGCAGCCGGCGGGGTCTTCTTCCTCCGTCTCCGCAGTTTCCTCGCTGTGGCTCGCTTTGAAGGGATGTGCCACAGTGCTCGAACGGCGGTGGGAAACGAGGGGTTCGCTGACGTTCAGCCAGGCTCTGGCCGTGGGCGATCGGATGCGGGGGCTTGGCTTGAAGCCGGCTGCGCCGGCCAATGACGTCATTTGTTATGTCGAAGAATGGACAGTGAAGTCCGTCGACGACTTCGACCAGCTTGATCCGTGGGCGACAGAAGACGTCACGCTGATTCATGTGCGGGAACAGTGGCGCGGCGATTTCTTTCTGCTCTCCGGAGCCTATCACACGAGTTATCTTCGGCATCAGGACATCGGCACCTACTGTTCAATCAGCCATCCCTGGCGCATTCGGGAACGTCTCACGCTGCATGAGCCGAAGGGCATGTTCTGGATCGGATTCAGGCATGCGCATTCCTTCATCCGTATCCGCCTCCAGGCTCGTATGGTCATCACGCCGGGAGAGACGCGGGGGGACGGGCAGCGGGCGCAATGGCTGGATGAACGGCGCGCAGCGTTCCTCGATGCCATTGCAGTGCTGGAATTGCCGGTCGAGACCGCGATCGAAAAAGATGCCGTGGTGCTCAGGCCGCATGACTCCGCCATTCCTTTTTTCTGCTCATGGCCGGACGCGTTCGGTCCCTGCCAGTTTGAATACAACACGACGGACGCGTATGAGTTTCTGGTGCCGGCCAGCAAGCTTGCCGCGACGTACGCTCCTGAACCGGCCGGGGTTCGTGTGTATCTGACCGGGTTTTCGGAAGCCGCGTTGGCGGAGTTTCAGGCCATCGAGCCCGCCGCCCGCGTCGTCTATCGCTGTTCAGTGCATTGTCCGCTCGACGAGTTACCCGATATCCTGGACGCGATTCGGCCGGATGGCCGGCTCTATGCCACGCTCTGTGAATTTCAAACCCGGGATCTGCTGCAGGAAGGCGAGGAGGCCTCGGCCATCATCGGCATTGTCGGAGGCAGCGGAGGGTTCCAGATTGAAGTGCGCTTGAATCGGGCTCCGCTCGATGAAGAGGCGATGGCGGGCTGGTTGGAACAGTTGATCGGCCATCCGGTCGCGTATGCGCCGCTGCCCGCGTTCGTGTGACAGGATGCTGAAAAAGGCCTCCAACTTTGTTCTCGCCTCGAAAAAATCCTCAACGTACCCCAGAGGGTACGCCTCCGGTATTTTTCTCATCTGCGGCCGCGTTGGGCGGCTTTTTTGAGCACCCTGAGAATCCATCCCCAACATAGCGTGGCCTACGGCACGATTCAGTATTTTCATTGAACAATCGAAGGGCATTGCGCACAGTGGGGTTATGAGCCCGATGGGGACAGCCAAAGCCCTGCTTGCGAAGCCCGTTGTGCCTGCCTTCTGTTTTCTCTCCGGCGTGGCATACGACACGGTTACCCTGACCCGGATCGATCGGCTGCAGGACAATCTCATTCTCTTGGTCTATCTGCTTCTCTTGGGCGTGCTGATCGTGCTGACCGGGCGGCTGGATGTCGAGCTGTCCCCCGATCGGGAGCGAACCGGTACTCTGCCTCCTCTAACACGCGGGGCTTTGCGTGTGAAGCCCTACTATCCAATGGCGATACAGTTTCTGTTGGGGAGTCTCTTCAGCGCCTATGCCATTTTCTATTCGCGTAGCGCTACGCTCACCGGTAGCGCCATCTTTTTTGGATTGTTGATCGTACTGCTGGTCGTCAACGAATTTCTACGGAGCCGGCTCTCCAGCCTCCGTCTGCTTGTCAGTCTGTATGCCGTGGTGTGTTTTGCGTTCTTCACGTTTTTTCTGCCGGTCATAACGGGGTACATGAATGCCTCCGTATTCTTAGCAGGGGCGGGACTGAGCGCAGGCGTGACTCTTCGCGTGGTTCAACTGATCTATCGGAACAATCCGGGGCGGTCTCAGCGTGAAGCGATCGGGGTCACCGCTCCCGCCTTTGCGGTCATCGGCCTGCTGATCGGGTTTTACTTTCTCAACTGGATTCCGCCCGTGCCGTTGTCGCTCAAGTACGGCGGGATTTACCACGAGGTGAAAAAGACGGGCGACCGGTTCGAGCTCTCGTTCGATAAAAAGTGGTACCAGGTCTGGAAACGGTCGAACAGCACGTTTCCCGCCGATGAGCCGATCTATTGTTTCACCGCCGTCTTTGCGCCTGTCGATCTGGACACGACGGTCTATCATCACTGGTATTTCCGAGCCAACGGCAGCCGGCCGTTTGCCCATGCGGACAGGATTCCCATCAAAATTTCAGGCGGGCGTGAAGGCGGATATCGCGCCTATACCTTCAAACAGCGGCTCAGTCCGGGCGACTGGCGGGTGGATGTTGAAACCGAAGACGGCCGTATCATCGGGCGTGTCTCAGTGGAGGTTGAACAGCAGGATGAGGCGCGACCGACGCTGACGACGGTGACCTATTGAGCACACATCACAGAATAGGTAGTTCTGACCCGATTGCTCTCAATACGGTATTGATTTCTGAGATTTGGTTGCGAGACAGTATGCCCCTGCCCTCGCGCACAGCATTGGCAGGAGACACATGAGCCTCCGTATCTTACGACCCTGTCCCTCCAGCCCTAATTGCGTGTCCACCCAGGCTACGGATGAGGGGCATGCAATCGCGCCGTTGCGCTACAAGAAGCCTCGCGCAGAAGCGAAGGAGGCGTTGAAAGCGGTGATTGCGACATTACCTCGGGTCAAGCTCGTTGAAGAAGACGAATCCTACCTGCATTACGAATTCACCAGCCTCTTGCTTCGATTTGTGGACGACGTGGAGTTTCTCTTCGACGACGACGCGCACATCATCCAGTTTCGTTCTGCCTCCCGCACCGGCTACGGAGACTTGGGCGTCAATCGCAAGCGTATGGAAGAGCTGCGTGCGTTAGTCGAGCGCAAGTTGTAGCGGACATCATCCCTGAACGGCCCTGCTGCCATCGCCGATTCGTTGTTTCGGCCTGCCTGCGGACGGAAGTGGGTCTTTCGGTATTTTGTTTTGAGATCGTGAGGCTCCTTGGTATGCTTCCAGAAATTTGGAGGCTGGACTGATGGGATTCAAACGAAAGGGCTGGCGTGCCGAGGGCAACTGCACAGGTCGGTTGGAGCGTGGCACGCTGTCGGTTCCCTGTAAAGTCGTGGATGTCAGTGAGGATGGTGTTCGGCTTGACAGTCGTATGCTCGTCAAGACCGGCGATATCGTCCAGCTTGTCATTGAGTTGGCACCGGAGAAAGTGGTGACCTGCCAGTTGCAAGTCGTCTACGTGCGGTCTCCAAGGCTGGGAGCAAAGATCGTCTCGATCAGCCCGGAAGACAAGGAACGCTTGACTCAATTTCTGGACGATCGAGTGTTGAGCAATTTCTCCCGCCGGTAGCGTACACGACCACTGTGTATGACCGGTCCGCAGGTCGATCTCACAAGGATATATCTTCAGTGTTTGGCGGGCGCCGGTTTGGGGCCCAACCTCGTGGTGTGTTGAAAGACGCATTTGGGGCAGGTGTAGTGGACGAATTGCCTGCCACCGACCAGGCGTTTTTTCATCGGGACCCGGCACCAGGTGCACAGGCGATCAGGAAGGTCTGGCAGGGTCGCATCCGGCGGTGTAGCCATGGTCGACATTGTCTCCGAGGGTCGTAAATGTTGTCAACCAAGCGGGGTGACAACTGTAGCGAGCCCATCATCTGCCCGGTTTGTGTAGCACGTGAGCTGTCCGGTTTAGGGTGGCCCTCAAAGGAGGGCCGTGATGAACCGGGCAACCGTCTGCCTTCATTCCCTGGGTGGGGACCTCCCTCGCCGAGATCCTCTGTGTGCAGGAGGAGCGCGTGGTGGCCAACGACAATACCGTACGGTACCAGGGCCGGAGTCTCCAGATTCCCCAGGACCGGCATCGGTACCATTATGTG